>NZ_JBBUTJ010000002.1:0-636225 GCF_039592655.1 Carbonatibacter coralli
GCACCGATGTTGTCGCCAGCCTGGCCCTGGTCCAGAAGCTTGCGGAACATTTCAACACCTGTACAGGTGGTTTTCTGAGTGTCACGGATACCAACGATCTCGATTTCCTCACCAACCTTCACGATACCGGTCTCAACACGGCCGGTCACAACTGTACCGCGACCGGAAATGGAGAACACGTCCTCGATCGGCATCAGGAAGTCCTGGTCAACAGGACGATCCGGTGTCGGGATGTACTCGTCAACAGCAGCCATCAGCTCGAGGATCTTCTCGGAACCGATGTTCGCATCACGGCCTTCCATCGCAGCAAGGGCAGAACCCGCTACAATCGGAATATCGTCGCCAGGGAAGTCGTAGTCGGACAGCAGCTCGCGGATTTCCATTTCAACCAGCTCGAGCAGCTCTTCGTCATCAACCTGGTCAACCTTGTTCAGGAAAACAACCAGAGCAGGAACACCAACCTGACGTGCAAGCAGGATGTGCTCACGGGTCTGTGGCATGGGGCCATCAGCCGCGTTCACAACCAGAATCGCACCATCCATCTGGGCTGCACCGGTGATCATGTTCTTCACGTAGTCAGCGTGACCAGGACAGTCAACGTGAGCATAGTGACGGTTGTCTGTCTCGTACTCAACGTGAGCTGTGGAAATCGTGATACCACGTGCACGCTCTTCAGGCGCCTTGTCGATGTCCTCGAACTTCGTGCCTTCCTTACCCTGAGTCTCAGCCAGCACCTTCGTGATAGCTGCAGTCAGTGTTGTCTTACCGTGGTCAACGTGACCAATGGTGCCTACGTTACAGTGCGGTTTCGTCCGCTCAAACTTTTCCTTAGCCATAAGCTAAAGCTCCTTCTGTTTTCAGGAACCCGGGGCACACCCCGGGCACCTTATGGTAATCAATTATCGAGTTAGGCCAGTTTGGAGACCACTTCGTCAGCCACCGCTTTCGGTACCTGCTCGTAGTGATCAAAGACCATTGAGTACTGTGCACGGCCCTGAGACATGGAACGCAGGGTGTTCACATAACCAAACATGTTCGCCAGTGGAACCATGGCATTGATAACTTGCGCGATACCGCGAGCATCCATGCCCTGAACTTGACCACGACGGGAGTTCAGATCGCCGATGATGTCACCCATGTATTCTTCAGGAGTAACAACTTCAACTTTCATGACCGGCTCCAGCAGAACCGGAGAGCCCTTCGCAATACCTTCGCGGAAAGCGCCTTTGGCAGCGATTTCGAAGGCCAGAACGGAGGAGTCAACGTCGTGGCTGGCACCATCAACCAGAGTGGCTTTGTAATCGATCATCGGGAAGCCAGCGATAACACCGTTATCGTTGGACTGCGTCAGACCTTTTTCAACACCTGGAATGTATTCACGCGGAACCGAACCACCAACGATCTTGCTTTCGAACTGGAAGCCTTCACCTGGTTGTAGAGGCTCGAACTGAAGCTTGATACGCGCGAACTGACCGGAACCACCGGACTGTTTCTTGTGCGTGTAGTCGATTTCGGTCGGCTGGGTAATGGTCTCGCGGTACGCAACCTGAGGCGCACCAACGTTCGCATCAACCTTGAACTCACGACGCATGCGATCAACGATGATGTCGAGGTGAAGCTCACCCATACCCTTGATCACAGTTTGACCGCTTTCACCATCAGAAGACACACGGAAAGACGGATCTTCTGCAGCCAGACGGTTCAGGGCAACACCCATTTTCTCCTGGTCGGCCTTTGTTTTCGGCTCAACAGCAACCTCGATAACCGGATCCGGGAACTCCATGCGCTCCAGAATGATCGGCTTGAGGTTGTCACAGAGAGTATCACCTGTTGTTGTGTCTTTCAGACCGGCAATCGCAACGATGTCACCAGCGCGCGCTTCCTTGATGTCCTCACGACTGTTGGAGTGCATCTGCAGCATGCGGCCGATACGCTCTTTCTTGCCTTTGACAGAGTTGGTGATGGATGTACCGGTTTGCAGAACACCTGAATAAACACGCACGAAGGTCAGGGAACCAACGAACGGGTCAGTCATGATCTTGAACGCCAGCGCAGAAGCAGGTGCATCATCAGATGTCGCACGGCTGTCTTCTTCTTCGGAATCAGGCTTCACGCCCTGGACGTCTTCGATGTCCAGCGGAGAAGGCATGAAATCGACAACAGCATCCAGCAGAGGCTGAACACCCTTGTTCTTGAAGGCTGTACCGTTCAGAACCGGAACGAAGGACAGGTTGATTGTACCCTTGCGGATCAGCGCTTTCAGCGTGTCCACATCAGGCTCGTCACCTTCCAGATAGGCTTCCATGGCTGCTTCGTCCTGCTCGACAGCCATTTCGATCAGCTTTTCACGATATTCGTTCGCCTGATCAACCAGATCTGCAGGAATCTCTTCCTCGTCGTAGTTGGCGCCCATGCTCTCGTCGTTCCAGACGATCGCCTTCATTTTCAGCAGGTCGACAACACCTTTGTATTCCGCTTCAGCGCCAATCGGAATTTGCAGAACCAGCGGGTTCGCATCCAGACGCTTGACGAACATGTCAACACAACGGAAGAAGTCAGCACCCATACGGTCCATCTTGTTGACAAAACACATGCGCGGAACGCCGTATTTGTCAGCCTGACGCCATACAGTTTCGGACTGTGGCTCAACACCGGAAACAGAGTCGAATACTGCTACCGCACCATCGAGAACACGCAGGGAACGCTCGACTTCAATGGTGAAGTCAACGTGACCGGGTGTGTCAATGATGTTGATGCGGTTCTCACCCCAGAAACAGGTTGTCGCAGCAGAGGTGATGGTAATACCACGCTCCTGCTCCTGCTCCATCCAGTCCATAGTAGCAGCACCATCGTGAACCTCACCAATCTTGTGAGATACACCAGTATAGAAGAGAATACGCTCGGTTGTTGTCGTCTTACCGGCATCGATGTGAGCCATGATGCCGATGTTGCGATAACGATCAAGCGGTGTCGTACGAGACATAACGCAGACCTTTCAGGGAGATTACCAGCGGTAGTGAGAGAAAGCCTTGTTGGCTTCGGCCATGCGGTGAGTGTCCTCACGCTTTTTGACCGCAGCACCACGGTTGTTTGCCGCGTCATTCAGCTCGTTGGCCAGACGGTCAATCATGGTGGTTTCAGAACGCTTGCGTGCAGCACCGATCAGCCAGCGGATGGCCAGAGCTTGCGCACGATCAGCGCGAACTTCAACAGGAACCTGGTAGGTGGCACCACCAACACGGCGGGAGCGAACTTCCAGATCAGGTTTTACATTGTCCAGTGCAGAGTGGAACAGCTCAACTGGCTGAACGTCAGCGTTGCGGGACTGGATGCGATCCAGGGCACCGTATACGATACGTTCTGCGATAGCTTTTTTGCCGTCGTACATCAGCACGTTCATGAATTTACTCAGAACGACGTCACCAAACTTCGGATCTGGCAGGACATCGCGTTTTTCAGCTCTATGGCGGCGAGACATGTTCTATGCTCTCCCTTACTTAGGACGCTTCGCACCATAGTGCGAACGACGTTGACGACGATCTTTAACACCCTGGGTATCCAGAGTACCGCGAATGGTGTGGTAACGAACACCCGGCAAGTCTTTTACACGACCGCCGCGGATCATCACGACAGAGTGCTCTTGCAGGTTGTGACCTTCACCACCGATGTAGGATGTCACTTCGTAGCCGTTTGTGAGACGAACACGTGCCACCTTACGAAGAGCCGAGTTCGGCTTCTTAGGTGTTGTTGTGTATACGCGTGTACAAACACCACGCTTCTGAGGGCAGCCCTCGAGGGCTGGAACGTTGTTCCGCGCAGCTGTCGCACGACGAGGCTTGCGGATCAATTGGTTAATTGTGGGCATCAGGATATCCTATAGCCATTGTGTTTCGAACCCGTCTTGACCGTAGCCTTAACGGGCACTGGGAAAGGTTCTTTAAAAGTGGAAACTTCTGATATCAGCACACCTGCAAGCAGGCAAACAGAATCCCCCACGGAACGCGGGCGATCATCCAGAAATTTGGGCGCATACTATGAGGGTGTTTTTCAGACGTCAAGCCTGCAACGTAAATTTAATGCAAAGCCACGCAAAAGAAGGGCTTTCAGACAGGAAAAAAGTCCTTTCGGACCAGATCCGGACTTTTTTGTCCGGATTTTGCAAGAGTCCCGAACGAAATTCGCCCCATTCAGACAGGGGAACTGTGTTTTCCCGGGGACGTCATACAACAGGGAACGTGATCGGAACAGATGATTCGCCCTCCCCTTCCTGCCTCACCCTGTCCGGAAACAGGCCGGCACGCAAAAAGCCGGAGCAGATGCTCCGGCTTTTTCTGTTTTGCCTGAAGTCTTGCCGGGACGATTACTCGCCGGCAGGAACCTCATCCGCGCTTGTGTCGATCGCGTCAATCGCATCGATTGCAGCAGCATCAGCCGCAGCAGACAGAGCCTCGTCACGGGACTGGGCCAGATGCTTCATGCGCTTCATCACAGCACCGGTACCCGCAGGGATCAGACGACCAACGATCACGTTCTCTTTCAGACCGATCAGTGTATCAGCCTTGCCGTGTGTCGCAGCCTCTGTCAGGACACGTGTTGTCTCCTGGAACGATGCAGCAGAGATGAAGGAACGGGTCTGCAGGGATGCCTTGGTGATACCGTGCAGAACCGGACGGCCCTGTGCAACGCGGCCACCGTGGCGGATAGCCTTTTCGTTCTCTTCGTAGAACTCCTCACGATCAGCACTTTCACCAACCAGGAAGGTGGTGTCGCCCGGATCCATGATTTCGATCTTCTGCAGCATCTGGCGGATCACAACTTCAATATGCTTGTCGTTGATCTTCACACCCTGCAGACGATAGACACCCTGGATCTCGTTGATGAGGTAGTCAGCCAGAGCCTCGACACCCAGAACATCCAGGATATCGTGCGGCACGCGGGAGCCTTCGATCAGCAGATCACCACGCTCGATGAAGTCACCTTCCTGAACGGAGATGTGCTTGCCTTTAGGAACCAGGTATTCAGCCGGCTCGACACCCTCTTCATCCGGACGGATCACGATACGGCGCTTGGTCTTGTAATCCTTGCCGAACTCGATACGGCCGGAACGCTCGGCGATAACCGCATAGTCTTTTGGCTTGCGCGCCTCGAACAGCTCGGCAACACGCGGCAGACCACCGGTAATGTCACGGGTCTTGGACCCTTCACGCGGAATACGCGCCAGAACATCACCAGCTCGAACCTTGTCACCGTTCTGGACGGAAAGGATCGCACCAACAGACATGAAGTAACGGGCTTCCATGCCGTTTTCGAGAGTGATCACTTCACCGGCGTCATCACGCAGAGTGATGCGAGGCTTCAGATCGCTGCCCTTCGGCTGCTGTTTCCAGTCAATCACCTGACGGCTTGCAATACCTGTTGTCTCATCGGTCACTTCACGCATGGAAACGCCATCGACGAGGTCAACGAAGTTCGCAACCCCCTCACGCTCGGTGATGATCGGAACAGTGTAGGGATCCCACTCGGCCAGTTTCTGGCCTTTCTTGCAGGCTCCGCCCTCGTCAACGAGGATTTTGGAACCGTAAGGAATGCGGTGACGCGCACGCTCGCGATTGTTCTCGTCACGGACAACGATCTCGAGATTACGGCTCATCGCAATCGGAACACCTTCGGAGTTCACAACCACGTTGCGGTTCTTGATGGAGATCGTACCGTCCAGTGGAGCCTCGACAGTAGACTGTTCGGAACCACCCTGCGCCGCACCACCGATGTGGAAGGTCCGCATGGTCAGCTGTGTACCAGGCTCACCAATGGACTGGGCAGCGATGACACCAACGGCCTCACCCATGTTGACAGGTGTACCACGAGCCAGGTCACGACCATAACACTTGGAACAGATACCGGTCTTGGCCTCACAGGTCAGCGGAGAGCGGACCAGAATGGAGTCCAGACCTGCACGTTCCAGCTTGTCCAGATCGCGCTCGACGATGATCTCGCCAGCCTTGACAATCACTTCACCGGATGCCTGGTCAACAATGTCCTCATGAGGGACACGACCCAGCAGACGCTCGGACAGGGAGGCAATCACCTCACCGCCGTCGATAACAGCAGCGATGTTCAGGCCTTTTTCCGTACCGCAGTCTTCCTCGGTGATGATGCAGTCCTGGGCAACGTCAACCAGACGGCGTGTCAGGTAACCGGAGTTCGCAGTCTTCAACGCCGTATCCGCAAGACCCTTACGGGCACCGTGGGTGGAGTTGAAGTACTCAAGTACGGTCAGACCTTCCTTGAAGTTCGAGATAATCGGCGTTTCGATAATCTCGCCGGACGGTTTCGCCATCAGACCACGCATACCCGCCAGCTGACGGATCTGGGCGGTGGAACCACGCGCACCGGAGTGAGCCATCATGTAAACGGCGTTAATGTCACGCCCCTGACCGGCACCGATGACTTTCATCATCTCTTCTGTCACGCGGTCGTTACACTGGGCCCAAACGTCAACCACCTTGTTGTACTTCTCACCACGGGTGATCAGACCATCAAGGTACTGCTGTTCAAACTCCTTGACCTGCTCCTGGGCCTGCTCGATCAAGCCGGCTTTTGCCTCGGGGATCTGCATATCATCCTTACCGAAGGAGATACCGGCCTTACAGGCATGTGTGAAACCGAGCTTCATGATGCGGTCACAGAAGATCACAGTCTCTTTCTGACCACAGTGACGATAAACAACGTCGATCAGTTCGGACACTTCACGCTTGGTCAGAATGCGGTTCAGCAGTTCGAAGGAAATCTTCGGGTGCCTTGGCAGCAGCTGAGCCAGAAGCATGCGACCCGGTGTGGATTCAACGATCCTGGTTACCGGATTGTTATCTTCATCAACAGTGTGATAACGCGCCTTGATCTTTGCATGGAGGGAAACAGCACCCGCGTTCATCGCGTGCTCCATCTCGTCCATGTCGGCAAAGGCCATGCCCTCACCCTTGGCACCTTCATCTGCCATGGACAGATAGTAGATCCCCAGAACGATATCCTGGGACGGAACGATAATCGGCTTGCCGTTCGCCGGTGACAGGATGTTGTTTGTGGACATCATCAGAACACGGGCTTCAAGCTGTGCTTCCAGAGACAGCGGCACGTGAACCGCCATCTGGTCACCATCAAAGTCCGCGTTAAACGCAGTACAGACCAGCGGGTGCAGCTGGATCGCCTTACCCTCGATCAGTGTGGGCTCGAAAGCCTGGATACCAAGACGGTGCAGCGTCGGCGCACGGTTCAGCAGAACCGGGTGCTCGCGGATCACCTCTTCAAGAATATCCCAGACCTCGGGACGTTCCTTTTCCACCATGCGCTTCGCAGCCTTGATGGTAGAGGCCATGCCGTAAAGTTCCAGCTTGGAGTAGATGAACGGCTTGAACAGCTCCAGAGCCATCTTCTTGGGAAGACCACACTGATGCAGCTTCAGCTCCGGGCCAACCACGATCACGGAACGACCGGAATAGTCAACACGCTTACCAAGAAGGTTCTGACGGAAACGTCCCTGCTTGCCCTTGAGCATGTCGGACAGGGACTTCAGCGGACGCTTGTTCGCACCGGTGATGACACGACCGCGACGACCATTGTCGAACAGCGCGTCAACAGATTCCTGCAACATACGCTTCTCGTTCCGGACGATGATGTCAGGAGCACGCAGTTCGATCAGACGCTTCAGACGGTTGTTACGGTTGATCACACGACGATAGAGATCGTTGAGGTCGGAGGTTGCAAAACGGCCGCCATCCAGCGGAACCAGAGGACGCAGTTCCGGCGGGATCACAGGAACAACATCCAGGATCATCCACTCCGGACGCGCACCGGATTCAAGGAAGGCTTCGATCAGCTTCAGACGCTTGACGTATTTCTTGCGCTTGGCTTCGGAGTTGGTCTCCTTCAGCTCGTAACGGATGTTGTCGCGCTCTTCTTCCAGATCGATGGAGGACAGGATGTCTTTCAGCGCTTCCGCACCGATTTTCGCAGTGAAGGCATCCTCACCGTATTCATCCTGGGCATCCATGTATTCTTCTTCGGTCAGAAGCTGGTGTTGCTTCATCGGGGTCAGGCCAGGCTCGACCACCACGAAGTTTTCGAAGTACAGTACCTTCTCCAGATCCTTCAGGGTCATGTCTGCCAGCAGACCGATACGGCTTGGCAGGGACTTGAGGAACCAGATGTGGGCAACCGGGCTTGCAAGCTCGATATGGCCCATGCGCTCGCGGCGGACGTTGGAAAGCGTGACTTCAACACCACACTTTTCGCAGACGATGCCGCGGTACTTCATGCGTTTGTATTTACCACACAAGCACTCGTAGTCCTTGATAGGACCGAAGATACGGGCGCAGAACAGGCCGTCGCGCTCAGGCTTGAAGGTACGGTAGTTGATGGTTTCCGGTTTCTTGATTTCACCGAAAGACCAGGACCGAATACGCTCCGGGCTCGCAATGGAAATGCGAATCTGATCGAAGCTTTGTGGGCCGGTAGGCTGGCCTGAAAGGTTCATCAACTCGTTGGACATCGGTATCTCCCGACTAGAATGATTGCTTTTAAAAATCCGACTGTGAAGGTGGGGGCAAGGCCCCCGCCCCTTTCAGGTTCCGTTACTCGCTGGACTCCAGCTCGACGTTCAGGCCGAGGGAACGCAGTTCCTTGACCAGGACGTTGAAGGATTCCGGAATACCCGCTTCGAAGTTCTCATCACCTTTGACGATCGCCTCGTAAACCTTGGTACGACCGGAAACGTCGTCGGATTTAACAGTCAGCATCTCCTGAAGTGTATAGGCCGCGCCATACGCTTCAAGGGCCCAGACCTCCATCTCACCGAAGCGCTGGCCACCGAACTGGGCCTTACCACCCAACGGCTGCTGCGTTACGAGAGAGTATGGTCCAATGGAACGCGCGTGGATCTTGTCGTCGACCAGGTGGTGCAGCTTGAGCATGTAGATATAGCCCACTGTCACATTGCGGTCGAAGTACTCACCGGTACGGCCATCGATCAGGCGAACCTGACCGGAGCGGTCCAGACCGGCTTTTTCCAGCATGTCACAGATGTCCTGCTCGCGCGCACCGTCGAAGACAGGCGTTGCGATCGGAACACCGTTGCGCAGGTTGTAACCCAGCTCGTCGATCTCGGCTTCGGACATGTCCACAACATCCTCGTTGTAGATTTCCTCACCATAGACATCCAGCAGCTTGGAGCGCAGAGGCTCGTAGTTGCCGTCACGGCGGGCATCCATCACCAGATCACCGATCTGGTTGCCCAGACCGCGGCAGGCCCAACCCAGGTGGGTTTCAAGGATCTGACCAACGTTCATACGCGACGGAACACCCAGCGGGTTCAGAACGATATCAACCGGCGTACCGTCTTCGGTGTACGGCATGTCTTCCAGAGGCATGATACGGGAGATCACACCCTTGTTTCCGTGACGACCGGCCATCTTGTCACCCGGCTGCAGCTTGCGCTTCACAGCAACGAAGACCTTGACCATTTTCATCACGCCGGGAAGCAGTTCGTCACCGCGCTGCAGCTTGTCGACCTTGTCTTCAAAGCGCTTTGTCAGCTCTTCGATAGACTCATCGAATTGCTTGTTCAGCGCTTCGATTTCTGTTTGAACACCTTCGTCCTTGACAGCGATCTGGCGCCACTGACCCCTGGTGAAGTCGCTCAGCAGAGCATCATTGATCTTGCCACCTGTTGTCATGCCCTTCGGACCGGAAACAGCAACCTGACCGGAGATCAGGAATTGCAGGCGGTCATAGAAGGAACGCTCCAGAATAGCGCGCTCGTCATCACGGTCTTTCGCAAGGTGTTCGATTTCCAGACGCTCGATCGCAAGCTCACGCTCGTCCTTTTCAACACCACGGCGGGAGAAGACGCGAACATCGACAACAGTACCCGCAACACCCGGAGGCAAACGCAGGGATGTGTCACGAACGTCAGACGCCTTCTCACCAAAGATCGCACGCAGAAGCTTTTCTTCCGGTGTCATCGGGCTTTCGCCCTTCGGTGTCACCTTGCCGACCAGGATGTCGCCCGGGTGAACTTCCGCACCGATGTAAACCATACCGGCTTCATCGAGGTTGCGCAGGGCATCTTCACCAACGTTCGGGATATCACGTGTGATCTCTTCCTGACCCAGTTTGGTGTCACGCGCCATGACTTCGAATTCCTCGATGTGGATCGAGGTGAAGACGTCATCGCGAACGATACGCTCGGAAATCAGGATGGAATCCTCGAAGTTGTAACCGTTCCAAGGCATGAAGGCCACGAGAACGTTACGACCCAGAGCAAGATCACCCAGATCTGTGGAAGGACCATCAGCAATGATATCGCCACGTGCAACGCGGTCACCCACCTTCACCAGCGGACGCTGGTTGATGCAGGTGTTCTGGTTGGAACGCTGGAACTTCAGCAGGTTGTAGATGTCAACAGCACCCTCACCGGTCTTGATATCATCAGAAACACGGATCACGACACGCGTTGCATCAACCTGGTCAACGATACCGCCACGACGGGCAGAGATCGCAACACCGGAGTCCTTCGCAACGCGGTGCTCCATACCGGTACCAACGTAAGGTGCATCCGCTTTCAGAAGCGGAACGGCCTGACGTTGCATGTTCGAACCCATCAGCGCGCGGTTCGCGTCATCGTTCTCGAGGAACGGAATGAGCGCTGCCGCAACGGACACGAGCTGTTTCGGAGACACGTCGATAAGGTGGATATCTTCACGGCGGACAACAACGTAGTCCCCGTTCTGACGACAGGGAACCAGCTCCTCCTGGAAGCGACCCTCGCTATCCAGAGCAGCGTTGGCTTCCGCCACGGTGTAACGGCCTTCCTCGATCGCGCTGAGGTAAACAACCTCGTCACTTACGATCCCATCGACAACCTTGCGATACGGGCTTTCGATGAAGCCGTAAGGGTTGACGCGCGCGTAAGTCGCCAGAGAGTTGATCAGACCGATGTTCGGACCCTCGGGTGTTTCAATCGGACAGATACGACCATAGTGTGTCGGGTGAACGTCACGAACCTCGAAGCCCGCACGCTCACGTGTCAGACCACCAGGGCCGAGAGCGGAAAGACGACGCTTGTGCGTGATTTCCGACAGCGGGTTGGTCTGGTCCATGAACTGTGACAGCTGGGAAGAACCGAAGAACTCGCGCACAGCAGCAGCAACAGGCTTCGCATTGATCAGGTCATGCGGCATGACAGTGTCGATCTCGACAGATCCCATACGCTCCTTGATCGCACGTTCCATACGCAGCAGGCCAACACGGAACTGGTTTTCCATCAGTTCGCCAACAGAGCGAACACGACGGTTGCCAAGGTGATCGATATCATCGATCTCGCCACGACCGTCTTTCATGTCGCAGAGAAGACGAACGATTTCGAGGATGTCCTCACGACGCAGAACGCGCAGTTGGTCATCCGCCTCAACGTTCAGGCGCGCATTCATCTTCACGCGACCAACAGCAGAGAGGTCATAGCGCTCGGAGTCAAAGAACAGACCCTGGAACATGGCTTCAGCCGCTTCAAGGGTCGGCGGCTCACCAGGACGCATCACGCGATAGATGTCGATCAGAGCTTCTTCGCGGTTTGTGTTCTTGTCGAGGTTCAGAGTGTTGCGCAGGTAAGGACCAACGTTTGCGTGGTCGATACCGAGGATCACGATTTCCTTCTGACCCGCTTCCAGCATCTGTGCCAGCAGCGCTTCAGTGATCTCGTCACCGGCTTCACACAGAACTTCGCCTGTGCTTTCGTTGATCAGGTCGTTCGCAATGTAGGACCCGACCACCTCTTCCGCTTCCACGAAGACTTCCGCAAGACCGGCTTCAGTCAGCTGGCGGATCTTGCGCGGTGTCAGTTTGGAACCGGCTTCAGCAACAACATCACCAGACTTCGCATCCACCAGGTTGGTGATCAGCTTCTGGTTTTTCATCCGCTCGCCGTCGAAAGGCTTCTTCCAGCCCTTGCCGGATTTCTTGTAGCGGATGGTGTCGTAGAAGTAGTTCAGCAGCGCTTCACTGGACATGCCTGTGCCAACCTGCGGATCGAGCTTCTGGCCGTTCCCAGCCAGCTCGGCGCGCTTGGCAGCGGTCTCCGCATCATCGAGCGCCAGCAACAGGGTTGTTGCAGGCAGCTTGCGGCGACGGTCGATACGCACATACAGCAGATCCTTGGCATCGAACTCGAAGTCCAGCCAGGAACCACGGTAAGGGATCACGCGTGAAGCAAAAAGGAATTTGCCGGAAGAATGTGTCTTGCCACGGTCGTGGTCAAAGAAGACACCCGGGCTACGGTGCATCTGAGAGACGATCACACGCTCTGTGCCGTTCACGACGAAGGTACCGTGCTTTGTCATCAGGGGCAGGTCGCCCATGTAGACGTCCTGTTCCTTGATATCGCGGATGGAGCGGGCACCGGTGTCCTCGTCAACATCCCAGACAACCAGGCGAAGAGTAACTTTCAGGGGCGCGGCGTAGGTGATGCCACGTTGCTGGCATTCTTCTACGTCAAATTTTGGTGTTTCCAGTTCGTAGCGCAGGAATTGCAGCTCGGATCTATCCGAGAAATCCTTGATCGGGAAAACAGATTCGAAAGTTTCCTGCAAACCAGCTGTCGCTCTCTGGGCGGCATCAAGGCCGACCTGGAGGAACTGGTCATAAGAAGCCTTCTGGACCTCGATCAGGTTGGGCATGCTGGCTACTTCTGCAATGCGACCGAAGTCCTTGCGAATGCGCTTGCGTCCCGTAAACGATCTCGCCATGTCAGTAACGTCCTCGTCCTCTGGGGTTTGATGTCAAAAACACCAAACTATATCTGATAAAATCCCGCAGGTCTTCCGTTGTGCGTCAAAAAAAACTGCGCCACAAACCGGTGACAAACGGGCTATTCGGTCTTCAGACAGAACCTGGAAACCAGCCCCTGTCCTGCAGGCTTTTTAACGCCACCCTGCAAAGGCGCAGAACCCCGGCGCGGCGAACACACGAAGATGTTCCCCGGCCGGGTTTCCAAAAGTCCGCTTACGCGGCCCAAGCAAGATTACTTGAGCTCAACGGTAGCGCCAGCTTCTTCCAGCTTCTTCTTGATCTCTTCAGCCTCGTCTTTGGAAGCACCTTCCTTGACAGGCTTTGGAGCGCCTTCAACCAGTTCCTTGGCTTCTTTCAGGCCGAGACCTGTGATGCCGCGAACTTCTTTGATGACGTTGATTTTCTTTTCACCGGCAGAAGCCAGGATCACGTCAAATTCAGTTTGCTCAGCGCCACCGGCAGCACCGGCGTCACCACCAGCAACGGCAGCAACAGCAACAGGAGCAGCAGCGGAAACACCCCAGTGGTCTTCCAGTTTGGAAGCCAGTTCAGCAGCTTCAAGAACAGTGAGCTTGGACAGCTCTTCTACCAGTTTATCGAGATCAGCCATGATTTTATCTCCTAGGCTTGAACGTTTGTATATATAAGACGACTAGTCAGCTTAGCCCTTGCCATAGGCCGCGAAAACGCGAGCCAGTTGGCCAGCAGGAGCCTGAGTAACACCAGCAAGTTTTGTAGCTGGTGCCTGGAGCACGCCGACGATCTTGCCGCGCAGTTCGTCGAGAGACGGAAGGGAAGCAAGTGCCTTGATGCTGTTTGCATCAAGAACCTGATCACCCATCACACCACCAACGATGGACAGCTTTTCGTTTTCTTTGGCGAACTCGACGCACACTTTTGCAGCCGCAATAGGATCTTCGGAGGACGCAATCGCTGTTGGTCCCTTGAAGTACGGTGCCAGTGCCTCAAACTTCGTGCCTTCGAGAGCAATTTTAGCCAACCGGTTTTTCGCCACTTTAAAGCCGGCGCCAGATTGTTTGGCGTTACGACGCAGCTCGGAAACCTCGGAAACAGTCAGGCCGGTTTGTTGGGTTACAACAACCAGACCGGATGCCTCAAAAGTCTCTTTGAGTTGCGCGACCAGCTGTTCTTTTTGTGTACGATCCACGGAAAACTCCGCTCAGCTGGACCCGAACCAAGGAGGTCGGATCAAGTTAGCACGAGAACTTACAGATCTTCCGAAAAACACCTGAAAGTTCGGTTCGCCTGTCCTGATAGGAAAGTTCAAGCCCGATTACCCTCGCGGGTATCAAAAAACTCAAGTCTTCCCGTCTATGATGGCTCTTGAAAAGAATTAAGCCTCAATCCGGAAAATCCAGACCGAAACACCAACAGTCTTGGACAGGTTTGCACCCCGACAAAAGATTATGAAAATCAAAAGCCAACAGGTGCGACAACGGCGGACGACGAATCGTCCGCCGGAGGTCTCTTACAACAAAACAGGAACCGAGTACAGTCCTTATTCTGCAGAAAAGGAAGAAACATCAAGTTTCACGCCCGGGCCCATTGTAGAGGACAGAGCGATACGCTTGACGTAAGTGCCTTTGGCGCCGGTTGGCTTCGCCTTGTTGATTGCATCAACGAAAGCCTTCACGTTGTCCAGCAGTTTGCCTTCCTCGAAAGACAGCTTGCCGATACCGGCGTGAACGATACCGGCCTTTTCGGCACGGAATTCAACCTGACCAGCCTTGACAGCCTCGATGGCGCCCTTGACGTCAGGAGTAACAGTACCGAGTTTCGGGTTTGGCATCAGGCCACGTGGACCCAGAACCTTGCCGAGACGACCGACAACAGCCATCATGTCAGGAGTAGCAATCACACGATCGAAATCGAGGTTGCCGCCCTGGATGGATTCCATCAGGTCTTCAGCACCAACAACATCCGCACCGGCAGCTTTCGCTTCTTCAGCTTTCGCATCGCGAGCAAAAACAGCAACGCGGACAGTCTTGCCTGTGCCGTGTGGCAGAGCCACAACGCCACGAACGATCTGGTCAGCGTGACGCGGGTCAACACCGAGGTTCATGGAGATTTCGAAAGTCTCGTCAAACTTGGCGCTTGCACGATCCTTTACCATCTTCACAGCTTCATCAACGGAGTACAGAGCGTTGCGGTCGATTTCCGCGTAAGCCCCAGTCATGCGCTTAGATTTTTTCGCCATAACGCTTAACCTTTCACTTCCAGACCCATGGAGCGAGCAGTGCCCGCAATCATTTGTGCAGCAGCGTCAACGTCATAGGCGTTGAGGTCAGCCATTTTGGATTCCGCGATCTCACGAACCTGGTCCATTGTCACAGAACCAACGAAACCCTTACCTGGTGTCTGGCTGCCCTTTGGAAGCTTTGCAGCTTTCTTCAGGAAGTAAGACGCAGGAGGTGTCTTGGTTACGAATGTGAAGGAACGGTCGGAATAGGCTGTAATAACAACAGGAATCGGAGTGTTCTTTTCCATTTCCTGTGTCGCGGCGTTGAACGCCTTACAGAATTCCATGATGTTCAGACCGCGCTGACCCAGCGCAGGACCTACAGGTGGCGACGGGTTCGCAGCACCGGCAGGAATTTCGAGCTTGATGTAGCCCTCAATTTTCTTTGCCATTTGTATACCCTTTAAAAAAGTTGGGCTGCGGTCTGGCCATGGCAGACCTACCGCAGAAGAAAGACGGGAAAATCCCGGCTCGAACTGCAGGACCTTTCACGCACGCGCAAAAAGCCCGCAAGCAGCGAGCGGCCGCACAATGCGACCGCTCACAGAAAAAAGCAAGAGAAATATGCGAAGGACTCGAAAAAGAGTCCTTACTGTTTCTCGACCTGGGCGTATTCCAGCTCGACCGGTGTGGAACGGCCAAAGATGGAGACCGCCACCTTCAGGCGGCTGTGAACCTCGTCAACCTCTTCAACAACACCATTGAAAGAGGCAAAGGGCCCATCGCTGACACGAACAGTCTCGCCGACCTCAAAGGTCACAGCAGCCTTCGGACGCTCGACGCCTTCCTGAACCTGCTGGAGAATACGGTCAGCCTCTCTCTGGGAAATCGGCAGAGGACGCCCCTGCCCGCCAAGGAAGTCCGTAACCTTCGGCGTATCCTTCACAAGGTGCCAGGTGTCGTCTGTCATCTGCATACGGACCAGAACATAACCCGGGAAGAACTTGCGTTCGCTGTTGATCTTCTTGCCACCGCGGACCTCGACAACCTCTTCGGTTGGAACCAGGATTTCCTCAAAGGCTTCTTCCATGCCTTTTTTGGCAGCCTGTTCGCGAATGGATTCAGCGACCTTCTTCTCGAAACCGGAGTGTACGTTGATCACATACCAGCGCATTTTGGACATGATATCAGGCTCCCAGACCAAGAATAGCTTCGACCCCGACAGACAGCAGCTGGTCGACGAGGAAGAAGAACGTTGCAATAAATGTAACCATCACGAAAACCATCGCTGTTGTCACGAGGGTTTCCTTGCGTGTGGGCCATGTTACCTTTGCCAGCTCCTGACGGACTTCCCGCACAAACTGACCTGGATTGGTTTTTGCCATTCTTCGCCTTCAATTCTATCTAAGCGGACGCCAGATGCCGCGCAGCCGGTGGTCCCTACCATTCGATTTCGGAACAGACTATATCGCCAGCGCACCACCCTGCAAAGCCCCTTGTCAGGCAAAGGGCGAAATTTGATGCCGTCCGGATAAAACAAAGCCCAGCAAAACTGCTGGGCCGCGTTTGGCAGGAGAAGAGGGACTCGAACCCACAACCCCCGGTTTTGGAGACCGGTGCTCTACCAATTGAGCTATTCTCCTCCAGTGCAGAGTTCAGCGACTGAAAAAGAGAGGCAATTGTTTTTGCTTTCTTTTTTTCGTCCGCTTTCCCTGTGGACGAGGGGTTATTAGCAAACCCCCAACCCGCAGGCAATGCCTAATTTCAAGAAAGAATAACTTTTTGGGATTCTTTTCTCAAATCAGGCAATGAGGCCCGTCACTGAGACAGGCCTCACCTCATCGATTACTTGCTGATGTCGCCAACGACGCCGGCACCAACAGTACGACCACCTTCACGGATCGCGAAACGTAGACCCTTGTCCATGGCGATCGGAGCGATCAGCTCAACGTTGATCTTCACGTTGTCGCCAGGCATGACCATTTCAGTGCCTTCTTCCAGAGTAACAACACCGGTTACGTCTGTGGTACGGAAGTAGAACTGTGGACGGTAGTTGCCGAAGAATGGTGTGTGACGACCACCCTCTTCCTTCGTCAGGATGTAGCACTCAGCAGAGAAGTGTGTGTGCGGTGTGATGGAACCCGGCTTCGCCAGAACCTGACCACGCTCAACGTCTTCACGGCCAACACCACGCAGAAGAGCACCGATGTTGTCGCCAGCCTGGCCCTGGTCCAGAAGCTTGCGGAACATTTCAACACCTGTACAGGTGGTTTTCTGAGTGTCACGGATACCAACGATCTCGATTTCCTCACCAACCTTCACGATACCGGTCTCAACACGGCCGGTCACAACTGTACCGCGACCGGAAATGGAGAACACGTCCTCGATCGGCATCAGGAAGTCCTGGTCAACAGGACGATCCGGTGTCGGGATGTACTCGTCAACAGCAGCCATCAGCTCGAGGATCTTCTCGGAACCGATGTTCGCATCACGGCCTTCCATCGCAGCAAGGGCAGAACCCGCTACAATCGGAATATCGTCGCCAGGGAAGTCGTAGTCGGACAGCAGCTCGCGGATTTCCATTTCAACCAGCTCGAGCAGCTCTTCGTCATCAACCTGGTCAACCTTGTTCAGGAAAACAACCAGAGCAGGAACACCAACCTGACGTGCAAGCAGGATGTGCTCACGGGTCTGTGGCATGGGGCCATCAGCCGCGTTCACAACCAGAATCGCACCATCCATCTGGGCTGCACCGGTGATCATGTTCTTCACGTAGTCAGCGTGACCAGGACAGTCAACGTGAGCATAGTGACGGTTGTCTGTCTCGTACTCAACGTGAGCTGTGGAAATCGTGATACCACGTGCACGCTCTTCAGGCGCCTTGTCGATGTCCTCGAACTTCGTGCCTTCCTTACCCTGGGTCTCAGCCAGCACCTTCGTGATAGCTGCAGTCAGTGTTGTCTTACCGTGGTCAACGTGACCAATGGTGCCTACGTTACAGTGCGGTTTCGTCCGCTCAAACTTTTCCTTAGCCATGATCGCCTCTTACAGCTTCGGCAGACAACTCTGCCGCCAGATCACCTGGAGCCTAATAAACAAAAAAAGCCCGCAACCAGACAATTGCGAGCCTTACGAATTATGGAGCGGGTGGCGGGAATCGAACCCGCATAACTAGCTTGGAAGGCTAGGGCTTTACCACTAAGCTACACCCGCACTAACGTTGCCGCGAAATTTCGATAACCCCGTTGCATCAACCTTCTTGCTGCAGCGGATGGTGGAGGGAGTTGGATTCGAACCAACGTAGGCATAGCCAGCGGATTTACAGTCCGCCCCCTTTAGCCACTCGGGCATCCCTCCATCGAGGTCCGCAGAGCAAAACGTTACAGTGCGATTAACTAAGAGACTGATAAAGCAGAAAGAATTTCGATCTGTTTGTCAGCCCCGCTGGCCTTCCGCCCTGCGACGCTGTTCGCCAATATCGACATTTTTTCCGCGCTGTCAACGCCCTGAGAAGAGAAAATTTATCCGAATCCTGTTTTTTTTCAAGAAATAAGGTTTTTCCATCGTTTCAGCAGGAGTAAAGAGAGCCTCAAGAGATCAACACGAAAGAGAATCGCTCAGGGAATCGCAGGAGAATCTGCTAATCTTTCAAAGGCGTCCTCTTTTAAAGACGGCAACAAGGAGGAGCAGGCATGGCCCGCCCCAAGCGTTTTAAAAAATCCGGCAACAAGAATCGCTCCGGACGTTCGGAAGGTTCAGCCAATCGCGAACACTGGCTCTTTGGCGTGCATGCTGTTCTGTCTGCCATGCAGAACCCGAAGCGGATTATCCAGCGCATCATCATTACAGACGAAGCGGCCAGCCACCACGAGGACACCATCAACATGGTGCTGGAATATTCCGAGCTGGACCTGCCCGGCATGGAGCGCATGAGCCGTGATGACATCTCGGCCCTGCTGCCCGAAGGTGTCGTTCACCAGGGAATCGCAGCCCTCGTCTCTCCGCTGGAGGAAACCTATCTGGAAGATGTCGTCAGCGAGATCGAACTGGAAGACCGTGCCCGCAACAAGGCTGGTGATGACGGGGAAGGCCGCACAGTCGTGCTCGTCCTTGACCAGGTTACCGATCCCCACAACGTCGGCGCGATCCTGCGTTCTGCTGCCGCTTTCAATGCGCGCGCCGTGATCACTACAGACCGCAAGGCCGCCCCGCCAACAGGAACACTGGCCAAGACAGCCTCCGGCGCGCTGGAGGTCGTTCCCTATGTTGGCGTCCCGAACCTTGTACGCGGTATCGAGCAACTCAAGCGCGCCGGTTTCTGGGTCTATGGCCTGGCTGGTGAAGGCGAAAAGAACCTTTCGGACGCCCTCCCCGCGCACGGCAAGATCGCCCTGATCATGGGCGCGGAAGGCTCCGGCCTGCGCCGTCTGACCCGCGAACACTGTGACATGCTGGTCAAGCTGCCAACATCCGAAGTCTTCAGCGTCCTGAACGTCTCTGCCGCAGCCGCCGTTGCCCTTTATGAAACAGCACGCGGTGCCGATACATAATCAGTTTGGTCCGTGACAGAAAAAAGGCCGGGAAACACCCCGGCCTTTTTTTGCATCCCGTCAGCCTGCAGAGCCTATCGGACAGCCCCTCTGGCAATGTCACTGAAAACAATGTCCAGCTCCCTGGCCATGACATCCAGCTGTTCGGACCCATAGGGCGCAAAAACAGCAGAGGGCTTGCGATAGGTCAGCGTTGCAGTGCCATCCGCCTCCTCTGTCAGATAGAAGCGGACAGGAGCTTCGATCCCCGCAGGCACAGATGCCTCCAGCATGCGCAACGCATAGTCATTGCGGAACACGCCAACAACCATGTTGCCCGGAATGGTAATACCGCGCCCGCGCGCTCCGGCACTCGCACTGGCCCGCGTGACCAGCAGCATGTTCTCCGCCCTGATGGAAGCACGCAGATCCTCAACCAGCTGTTTGAAAGTCTTTTCCGTTTCAAGCACGACCATCCCGTCACCGGGATAGCCCTGATCTGCATGCGCAGGAACTACGGCAAGAGACCACGCGGCAGCCAGCGCCAAAAGATACAGACGTAACAGTTTCATTTCTCCCCCTCGAACAAACCCATCCGGTTTTCGTGTCAGACAGGAATTTATACCCCGCCCGGCAAGGAGCCTCCCATCACATTTGCGTGGTTCCCTCAGAAACTTGGTGGAGTGGTGGCGGAGACAATTTCCACGACGTCCTCGCCAACATTGCGCCAGCGGTGCGGAATACGGCTGTCGAAATAGAAGGCATCGCCCGCGTGAAGCACCTTGCGCTGGTCCCCGACAGTCACCTCGATCGAGCCCCGGATCACAACACCGGCCTCGACTGATTCATGGCGCAGGAGTGTCTCACCGGTATCCGCACCGGGCTGGAGATGCTCGTGCAGAATCTGCAACTCCTTGCCCCTGAGATCCTTCCCGAGCTGCTTGTAGGAAATCTGCCCGGACCCGATCTCTGTCAGCTCCTCGGAACGGAAGAATACCTTTTCGCGCGTCACCAGCTCTTCCGAAAAGAAATCCGAGACCGAAACCGGTATCCCTGCCAGAACCTTTTTGAGAACGCCGACAGAAGGGCTGCTCTTGTTTTGCTCGATCAGCGAGATCACGGCATTGGAGACCCCGGCCCTCTTTGCAAGTTCCCGCTGGGACAATCCCGCCATGAAACGGAGCGCCTTGAGGCGCGCCCCCAGGTCAAAATCGTCCTCTTCCAGCTCCATTACGGGCAGATTCTCATGGCTCATAACGTCGGGTTTCCTCAAAAAAAGTCGAAAAAATCCAAAAAAGATTCACTGTTCTGTAAACACCAAAGCTCTTGCAATCAGTAGAAAGTCAAAAGAGGCGTTTAGAATACTTAACAGACTAAACATTTTGCGCGTCCGAGTGCCAGAGAAAAGCCCCTTCCGTCAATTTTAATTATCAGATAGTGTCTTTTTTGAGAGTTCCTGAGGCGGCCGCCAATTCAACTCTCGAAACAGCATGCATGACATGAACGAATAACAACAAAAAGTCCCTGAACAGGAGGTCTTCATGAAGCCCATTAGCGAGAGCCTTGATCAAGTTCTGCAAACCACACCGAACAACCTTGATTCGCACTGGATGCCCTTTACCTACAACCGCCATTTCAAAAGCGATCCGGTACTGTTTTCCTCTGCCCAAGGCATGTATTACACCACAACAGATGGCCGCAAGGTCATGGATGGCTCCTCTGGCCTGTGGTGCTGTAACGTCGGTCACTGCCAGCCACGCATCACAGAAGCTGTCACAAAAGCCATCAGCACGCTGGATTACGCCCCGCCTTTCCAGGTCGGCAACCCGATTGCCTTTGAGCTCGCCAACCGCATCACCGGTATGCTGGACGGCTTCGAGCAGGTTTTCTTTGCCAACTCCGGTTCCGAGGCCGCTGATACAGCCCTGAAGATTGCCCTCGCCTATCACCGTGCCAGAGGCGAAGGCCACCGCACCCGCCTGATCGGTCGTGAGCGCGGCTATCACGGTGTCGGCTTCGGCGGCATCTCCGTCGGCGGCATGGTCAAGAACCGCAATGTCTTTGGTTCCATGCTCACAGGTGTGGATCACCTCTGCCACACCCACAATCCGGAACACAATGCCTTCAGCAAGGGTCAGCCCGAGTGGGGTGCACACCTCGCCGATGATCTGGAACGCATCTGCGCCCTGCACGATCCTTCCACAATTGCTGCCGTCATCGTTGAGCCCATGGCCGGCTCCACTGGTGTCCTCGTTCCGCCAAAGGGTTATCTGGAACGCCTGCGCGCCATCTGTGACAAATACGGCATCCTGCTGATCTTTGATGAGGTGATCACCGGTTTCGGTCGAACTGGCGAGAGCTTTGCCACCAAGACCTTTGGCGTGAAGCCGGACATGATCACCTGTGCGAAGGGCCTGACCAGCGGGACCATTCCAATGTCTGCCGTCATCTGTCGTGGCGGCATCTATGATGCCTTCATTGATGCGGCAAACAAGGATGACAGCAGCTCCATCGAGCTGTTCCACGGCTACACCTACTCTGCACACCCGGTTGCTGCTGCTGCTGCGATGGCAACTCTGGACCTCTATCTGGAGGAAGGACTTTTTGAACGTGCAAAGGCCCTTTCCCCGAAACTTGAAGAGGCGGTCCACAGCCTGAAGGGCACCAAACACGTGATCGATATCCGGAACATGGGTCTCGTCGGTGCCATTGAGCTGGAAAGCCGTCCGGGAGCTCCGGGCGCGCGTGCCTATGAAGTCTTCCGCAAATGTATCGACAAGGGTCTTCTGATCCGCGTCTCCGGCGATGTCATTGCCCTGTCACCGCCCTTTATTATTTCCGAGGCCGAAATCGATCAGATGGTCGAGACACTCCAGGGTGTCCTGAACGAACTCGACTAAGCCTCCTTTCGGGGCTCAGGACAGCTTTTCTTCCTGTGCCACTGGTAGATCAAAACCAGGGTTGATCAAAACCAGATTTCACTTCTGTCCGGCTGCTCCCTCTCGGGGGCAGCATGGGCAGACTCAACTCAAATCCAGCCCGGCGGTTGCCCTCCAGCCCCGGGTTCACTTGATAACATCAGGACCAAAGAAATGCTGATTGGTGTTCCAAAAGAAATCAAAAACCACGAATATCGCGTGGGTCTGATCCCGTCTTCCGTACGCGAACTGATCCACCACGGTCACCAGGTGGTTGTCGAGACCAATGCGGGTGCCGGCATCGGTTTTTCCGACGCGGACTACAAGGCTGTTGGTGCCAGCATTGCTGCGACACCTTCCGAAATCTTCGCCTCTGCCGACATGATCGTGAAGGTGAAGGAACCACAGGAAAGCGAATACACACAACTGCGCGAAGGCCAGTTGCTCTTTACCTATCTGCACCTTGCACCCGACGCGCCACAAACACACGGCCTGCTGAAATCCGGCTGCGTGGCCATTGCCTACGAGACGGTCACAGACAACAACGGCGGTCTGCCCCTGCTGCGCCCCATGTCCGAGGTTGCCGGCCGTATTTCCGTTCACGTTGGCGCAAACGCCCTGCACAAGGCGCACGGCGGAGCCGGTGTCCTGCTCGGTGGCGTTCCGGGTGTTGCACCGGGCAAGGTTGTGATTATCGGGGGCGGTGTTTCCGGCACACATGCCGCGCGCATGGCCATGGGTCTGGAAGCAGAGGTCACTGTTCTTGACCGCTCCACCAAACGTCTGGACGAACTGAACACTCTCTATGGCAACAAGATGAAAGCCATCTACTCCACACAGGAAGCCATCGAGAAATACGTTTCCGATGCTGATCTGGTCATCGGTGCCGTTCTGGTTCCCGGAGCCTCCGCACCGAAGCTGGTGACCCGTGAACTGATCAACAAAATGCGCCCCGGTTCCGTACTGGTCGACATTGCCATTGACCAGGGTGGCTGCTTTGAAACCTCCAAAGCCACCACACACCAGGACCCGACCTATGACGTTGACGGCATCGTCCACTACTGCGTGGCCAACATGCCGGGTGCTGTCGCGCGCACCTCGACCATCGCGCTGAACAACGCCACACTGCCCTATGCAATTGCATTGGCGAACAAGGGCTACAAACAGGCCGTTGCAGATGACAAGCATCTGCGCGAAGGCCTGAACACAGCCTTTGGCAAGGTGACCTGTGCTCCTGTGGCTGAAGCCCACGATCTGGAGTACGTCACACCTGAGGAAGCACTCGGCCTCTAGGAGGTTGTGCTCTCTTATTTCCTCAACTCGAAGCCCCGCAAATCCGCGGGGCTTTTTTTCTCTGCCCGGTCTTTCAAGACAGGCGCGACTGTCAGTCTGGAGCAGGGATCCGATATCTGTTAACAGTATTCCCTCACAAAAAACACCTCCCTTTCCTTAGAACACCATGCCCTTTCAACCGGCAGGCAATTCCCCGATAAGGAACAACAAGGTTCAGACAAATGACCACGACCCGACGCAGCGCCCTGAAAATCATGATATCGGCTTTTCTGACATCACTCGCTTTCGGACAAAAGGCACAGGCTCTTTCAGGAACCAGGGTCGTGGTTATCGGTGCGGGCATTGCAGGTTTGGGCGCAGCACAGCAGTTGAAAGCCAGCGGAGCCGAGGTCATAGTTCTGGAAGCCGGGCATTCCATTGGGGGCCGTATCAGAACAGATCATTCCCTTGGTGCGCCCTTTGAATATGGCGCAGGCTGGATACATGGACCTTCATCGGAAAACCCCATCCAGCAACTGGTCAGGGAAACCGGAACCCCGACCTTTGTCACGGATGATGACAGCCTGGAAATTTTCAAGCAGAACGGGGCTCCTCTGGAAGCAGAAGGATATGAACAGCTTGATGACCTGTACAATCAACTCCAGAAGGCACTCTATTTTCACCTCAACAGCCAGAGTGATCACAGCCTGATCGAGGCCGTCAGGGATCATGCCCCTGATATTGCAAACACTCCGCTGGGGCGCTGGATGCTGACCGCCTACACAGAATTCGACATTGGTGCAGCCGCCGAGGACGTTTCCGCAGCAAACAGTCACGCAGACGAAGTCTTCGAGGGAGAAGATGTGATCCTGACAGAAGGCTATGACAGCATCCTTGCTCCACTGGCCCGGGGACTGGACATCCGGCTGAACAGTCCCGTCTCCCGTGTTTCCTGGAATGACCGGGGTATCACCGTTGACACTCTTTCAGCAGACTACGCCATCTGCACGGCACCACTGGGGGTCCTCAAAGCCGACACCATCACCTTTGAACCCCGACTCCCGCAAGAGATGCAGCAAGCCATTGCCGAGCTGGGTTTTGGCTCTGTCACCAAAATTGCCCTGAAATTCAGGGAACCGTTCTGGGATCCATCCACACAGTATTTCGGCATCCAGACAGAACCCGGGGGCCGCTGGCCCTACTGGCTTAATTACCGCACCTTCAGTGACGAAAACATTCTGCTCGGCCTCTCTTTCGGGAAATATGCCCCTCTCGCCGATTCCATGACAAGAGATGAAATGACAGCAGATGCCCTTGCTGTTCTCGAAACCGTCTGGGGAAAGGCCGTCACCAGCCCGGAGGCTGTCCTGACAACACACTGGTCAGAATATCCGCATTTCCTCGGAGCCTATTCCTACCCCCAGAAAGGAGGATCGACCGGACAGTTCGATGTCTTTGCCACCCCCGTCGGGAACAGACTGTTCATGGCCGGGGAACACACGATTTTTGCCTATCACAGCACCACTCACGGAGCACTCATGTCCGGAAGACGGGCTGCCCGGGCGATTGAAGACCTTCACTGAAACGAAACACAATCGTCACCCCAACGGCCAATGCGAAGCCCCGCAGTTCTGCGGGGCTTTTTTTGTGTGAAGAAACAGCACTGATCCACATCAATGCCCACAAGGAAATTGTGCGTTAGAAGTTTTCATACATCAGGAGAACAAGGACATCAGGAGAGTTAAGATGTCTCAATACGATTTTGAAATGGAAGAAGTCAGATCAAAAAGCAGCGAACGAACAGCTGTGATCTTTCTGGCCCTTATTCTTTTCCCGCTTCTGGCCGTGATCGGCATTGGTGGTTATGGCTTTCTGATCTGGATGAGCCAAATCATCTTTGGCCCGCCGACAGTCTGAACTGTCAAAGGCAAAGGCCATGGAAAAGCAACTCTCCAGACGCGCTTTCTTTCGGGGAGGATGGGCAAAACCCCTGCCGGATTTCCTGCCCCCCTGGACGACATCAGAGCGCATTGCCAGGGACTGCAGCGGTTGCGGTGAATGCGTACGCGCCTGCCCGCAATCCATCCTCTATCTCACCGCGCAAAACGGATCCGGCAAGGCCGGCCTGAAGCCGGGAATTGAGGAATGCACCTTTTGCGAAGCCTGTGCCGAAGCCTGCCCCGAAGAAGGGATTTACCAGACAGACAAGGCCCCCTGGTCACTTGTTGCCACCATCAACGATGCCTGCCTGTTGAAAGCCGCCATCGACTGTCGTCTCTGCACAGATATCTGTGAACCGCGCGCCCTGCAGTTTGATCTGCGCATCCGCCCGGTCGGAGCCGTCAGCGTGGACACAGAGCTTTGCAACGGCTGTGGCGCCTGTCTGACCACTTGCGCAAACAGCGCCATCCTCCTGTCAGAGAAGCCAGCACCGCGCCATCCCCAACAGGACAGCGCCGCATCATCAAGGGAACCACACGCCCATGCGTAATGCCGAACAAATCATCGCCGCTCAAAGAGATCACGACGAATGGCACATTGCCAGTCTGGTTCTGAGCACAACACCGCAACAGAAGGAAAGCATAAAGAAGAAACTCCAGGACTTTCCCAATCTGGAAGTCCAGCCAGACTTCGAAGGCCCGACGCAGGACCACAAGATCATTCTGGTCGCAGAAGCAAAAAGCGAAGGCGCGCTGGCCGATCTGCTTTCACAGCTTCAGTCACTGGAAGGCGTGGTCACCGCCAATCTGATTTTCCATCAGAGCGAAAGCAGCGATCTGGATGAAATTCTGACCATTCAGCCGCAGTGCGATGCGTCACCCCTTCAACACCAACAACAATAGCAACGTCATCACGCGGGAGATCGCAAAATGATGAAACTTACACGTCGAGAGATGATCAAGGCCCAGGCAGCCGCTGCTGCCGCCACAGCCGCAGGACTGACCATTCCTGCCGAAGCTTCCAACCTGATTACGGAAGCAGACAAAACCAGCCTGAAATGGTCCAAGGCTCCCTGCCGTTTCTGCGGTACGGGCTGCTCCATCATGGTGGCCACCAAAAACGACCGCGTGGTCGCAACACATGGCGATGCAAAAGCCGAGGTCAACCGCGGCCTGAACTGCGTCAAGGGTTACTTCCTGTCCAAGATCATGTATGGAGAGGACCGCCTCACGCAGCCTCTGCTGCGCAAAACCAACGGCGTTTATGACAAGAACGGCCAGTTCGAGCCGGTTTCCTGGGACGAGGCCTTCGATGTCATGGCCGAAAAGTTCAAGAAGGTTCTCAAGGAAAAGGGGCCGACTGCCGTCGGCATGTTCGGCTCCGGCCAGTGGACCGTCTGGGAAGGCTATGCGGCCTCCAAGCTGTACAAGGCCGGTTTCCGTTCCAACAACATCGATCCCAACGCCCGCCACTGCATGGCCTCTGCCGTGGGCGCCTTTATCCGTACCTTCGGCATTGACGAACCCATGGGCTGCTATGACGACTTTGAAAACGCGGATGCCTTCTTCCTCTGGGGCTCCAACATGGCCGAGATGCACCCGGTGCTCTGGACCCGCCTGACGGACCGTCGTCTTTCCGCACCGCATGTGAAGGTCGGCGTTCTGTCCACCTATGAACACCGCAGCTTTGATCTGGCAGACATCCCGATGGTCTTCGTTCCGCAGACAGACCTGATCATCGCCAATGCCCTTGCCAACTACATCATCCAGAACGGCAAGGTAAACAGGGATTTCGTCAGCAAGCACATCAACTTCCGCCTGGGCAACCAGGACATCGGCTATGGCCTGCGTCCGGAGCACCCCCTGCAAAAGGCGGCAACCAACGCGGACAAGGCTGGCGGCTCCAAGGAAATCTCCTTTGAGGAATACGCAGAGTTTGTCTCCGACTACACACTCGAAGACGCTGCCGAAGCCTCCGGCGTTCCCCTGAACCGTCTGCAGGAAATGGCCGAGATCTATGCCGATCCTGACAAGAAGGTCATGTCCCTGTGGACCATGGGTGCAAACCAGCACACACGTGGTGTCTGGTGCAACCAGCTGATCTACAACCTTCACCTGCTCACCGGCAAGATTTCCCAGCCGGGCAACGGCCCCTTCTCCCTGACCGGTCAGCCCTCTGCCTGCGGCACAGCCCGTGAAGTGGGAACCTTTGCACACCGCCTGCCTGCCGACATGGTGGTCAAGAACCCCGAACACCGTGCCATTGCAGAGAAAATCTGGAACCTTCCGGAAGGCACCATCCCCGGCAAACCCGGCTACCACGCTGTTCTGCAGTGCCGGAAGCTGAAAGACGGTGAACTGAACGCCTACTGGATACAGGTCACCAACAACCTGCAGGCCGGCCCGAACATCATGGAGGAAATCCTCCCCGGCTATCGCAATCCGGACAACTTCATCGTCGTATCCGACCCCTACCCGACCGTCACCGCGCAGGCAGCGGATCTGGTTCTGCCAACCGCAATGTGGGTCGAAAAGGAAGGCGCCTACGGCAACGCAGAACGCCGGACCCAGTTCTGGCACCAGCTGGTCAGTGCACCGGGTGAGGCCAAATCCGACCTGTGGCAGACAGTTGAATTCTCCAAACGCTTCAAGGTCGAGGACGTCTGGCCCGAAGAACTGCTGGCCAGGAAACCGGAGCACCGTGGCAAAACCCTCTATGAAGTGCTCTATGCCCACGACGACATCACAAAATACCCGCTCTCCGATATCGAGGACGGTTACGCCAACCACGAGGCGGAAGACTTCGGCTTCTACATCCAGAAAGGCCTGTTCGAGGAATACGCCTCCTTTGGCCGTGGTCACGCACACGATCTTGCAGACTTCGACACCTATCACAGGGAGCGCGGCCTGCGCTGGCCTGTTGTGGATGGCAAGGAAACCCAGTGGCGTTTCCGCGAAGGCTCCGACCCTTACGTGAAGGAAGGAAACGGTTTCGAGTTCTACGGCCACAAGGACGGCAAGGCCCGTATCTTTGCCCTGCCATTCGAACCGGCGGCGGAAGTTCCGGACGCGGAGTACGACTTCTGGCTCTGTACAGGCCGTGTGATCGAACACTGGCACACCGGCTCCATGACACAGCGCGTTCCCGAGCTCTACAAGGCTGTTCCGAACGCCCTGTGCTACATGCACCCCGAAGACGCGAAGGCAAAGGGCCTGCGCCGCGGTTCGGAAATCCGCATCTCCTCCCGCCGGGGGTCCATTCTGACCCGCGTGGAAACCAGAGGACGCAACAAACCACCGAAAGGCCTGGTCTTTGTTCCCTTCTTTGATGCCAGCCAGTTGATCAACAAGGTCACTCTGGATGCAACAGACCCGATTTCCAAACAGACCGACTTCAAGAAATGTGCGGTCAAAATCGAAGCAGTATGAGGTGTACCATGTCCAACCGTTACACACCCTTGAAAGCAGCAACAGCCGCTGTGGCTCTTGGCCTGATGACTTTCTGCGCATCTGCTTTGGCACAGGATGTCACAATCAGCGATCCCCACAACATCGCCAACCTGCGCGGCGGACCTCTGGTCGAAACCCCCGACGCACCGGCGATCAACAAGGTGGTCAACAGCGACAAGCGCCAGGTCCGGAACTATCCGGACCAGCCGCCTGTCATTCCCCACAAGATTGACGGCTATCAGATCGACCTGAATGCCAACAAGTGCATGACCTGTCACAGCCGCACAGCCGTCGGGGAATCACAGGCTCCGATGATCTCTGTCACACACTTTGCCGACCGGGATGGCCAGTTCCTCGCGACCGTTTCTCCGCGCCGATACTTCTGCACGCAGTGTCACGTTTCACAGGATGATACCCCGCCGCTGATCCAGAACACTTTCAAGGACGTCGACAGTGTTTTGAAAAGCGGAAGCGAATAACCGCGGGAGGTCACAATGAAAAATCTCTTCAAGAAATTCTGGCACGTTATACGGACACCTTCCGTGCATTACAGCCTGGGCTTTCTGACCATTTGCGGCTTCCTGGCAGGCGTGATGTTCTGGGGTGGCTTCAACACCGCCCTGGAAGTCACCAACACGGAAAGCTTCTGCATCTCCTGCCACGAGATGAGAAACACCGTTTACGAGGAACTGCAGACCACAATCCACTATTCAAACCGCTCCGGCGTCCGGGCCACCTGCCCGGACTGTCACGTCCCCCACAACTGGACCGACAAGGTTGCACGCAAGATCCAGGCCTCCAAGGAAGTCTATGGCAAGATCTTCGGGACCATCGACACACCGGAGAAGTTTGAAGCCAAACGTCTGGAACTGGCCCAGCACGAATGGTCCCGCTTCAAGGCCAATGACTCCCTGGAATGCAGAAACTGTCACCAGCCTGATTCCATGGACATCACCCGCCAGAGCAAAAGGGCAGCCGATGCGCACCAGTCTTTCCTCTTTACCGGGGAAAAGACCTGTATCGACTGCCACAAGGGCATCGCCCACAAGCTGCCGGATATCGGCACCGCACTGGCTGACTGAAAACAGCCCGGCCTACATCTCTCCAACTCGAAGCCCCGCAAATCCGCGGGGCTTTTTTTAGCTGCAACGAGACTGATCCAGATCAATGCGCGTGTATTGAAACAAAAAGATACTACCATAAGGACAGGAGAAGGATCATGACACAAGATGACTTCAACGAAGACGCATACACAGTAGAAGAAGCCGAAAAAAATCTGACCAGAACACTCATGCTGCTGGCCTTTCCCCTTATGGCCATTGTCGGCATTGGCAGCTACTGCATTCTGGCCTATCTCTACAAGCTGATGCTTTGACCATTCCTCAGAACTGGCCCGCTTTCTGGGAAAAGAGCCAGTCCAGAGCGGCCTTGACCTCCGGTGCATCCGCCGAAGCCGGATTGACCGTCACGTAATAGTCACTGCCCGCATGAATGACGGGCAGGTCCAGTTTGACCAGCATACCGTTGCTCACAGCCCCTCCGGTGATGGACTCCCACCCCAGCATGATGCCTGCACCGGACACCACGGTCTGACGGGCCTGGACATAGTTTGTAAACACAATGGCCTTGTTGTCGATCAGGTTTTCCAGCGAACTGTAACGCAGATAGTCCGACCAGTTGACCCAGTTGGGGTCATCATAATCGACGTGGATCAGCGGGACGTGCTCCAGCCCCTTTTTGCCGTAACCGATTTCCTCTGCCAGTGCGGGGGCACACACAGGCTGTACCTCTTCACGAAACAGGAAATAGCTCAGACCGTCATCCCAGTTTCCCCGCCCGAAACGCAGGGCAATGTCCATGGATGAGCCCAGCAGGGGCAGCGTTTCCTGGGTGGTCACAACATTGACCGTGATATCGGGATAAAGCCGGTAGAAATCCGGCAACCGGGGCATCAGCCAGTAGGTTGCAACCCCGATCGTGCAGGACAGCGTCACGGTCTGGCGGGATCGCTGCTTGAGGCGATTGATCTCGTTCATTGCCTCTGACAGGCGCCTGAGATTGTCGGAAACCGCTCGCTGGAGGATCTCGCCTGCCCGGGTCAGGCGTGCAGGACGGGTGGAACGATCATAGAGAGCTGTTCCCACGTGCTCTTCCAGCTGACGCAGGGATTGACTGACGGCAGGCTGGGAAACATTGAGCTGCTTAGCTGCCTCCTTGACACTTCCGGCAAGGTGTACCGTTTCAAAAACAGAAAGCAGACGAAGAGGAGGCAATTTGCGCACAAGATAACCATTTGATTATTTTATCTTCAGTCTTTATCACCTTTTCTTTCCGTCAAAACAAGTTTTATTCTGCAATCAAAGGGGCAAATATTTCCCTCGCGATTTCGGAGAACTCTTATGCTGGATACAGTAAAAACAAATGTTGAACTTGGCGCGAACGGTCTGAATCTGACGTTCCCGGGCGGCACCACATCTTATTTTAATTACTTCTGGCTGCGGGACAACTGCCCTTCATCCTTTGATGCGCAAACCCGTGAGCGGACCTTTGACATTCTGGCAGAACCGGAAGCTCCAACACCGGAAAAGGCCACAATCGAAGGGCAGGAACTGGTCATCATCTGGAACAACGGCAGCCACGTCACCCGTTTTGATCTGGATTATCTCGCCCCTTATGGTCGCGGCGAGAAACGCCATGATCCGGCAGACCTGAAACGTGTGCTGTGGCTCGGTGACCACTATGACAAGATGGCCCGCTTCAGCCAGCCGGAACTGGTTGCCAGCAAGGAAACCCGTGCAAAATGGGCAAAGGCCATGCTCGAAGAAGGTGTGGCCATCATCACTGACATGCCCGACACAGACGCGGCCCTGTTGGATACAGCCGGCCTTGCCGGAACGCCGCGCCCGACTTTCTTTGGCCCCAGCTTTGAAGTGAAGCTGCACATCAACCCGATCAACCTCGCCTATACCGCCAAGGCCCTGGAACTGCACACCGACGTTCCGGCCGAAGAGCTGGCACCGGGGGTTCAATACCTGCACTGCCGCAGAAACTCTGTTGACGGGGGCTACAGCATTTTCATGGACGGCGCTGCTGCTGCAGAGGATTTTCGCATCAGCAATCCCGAGGATTTCAAAATCCTTTCCGAAGTCGACATCCCCTTCTTCAAGGAGCACGATGATCACGACATGCGCGCCATCCAGCGCGTGATCGAACTGGATGAACACGGTGCTGTTTCCGGCCTCAGCTACAGCCAGCACCTGCTGGATGTCATCGATCTGGACCAGAAGTTCCTCGACAGCTACTACCCGGCGTTCTTCCGCTTTGGCAAGGCCCTGCAAAACCCGAAATACGTCATGCGGTTCCGCCTGAATGCCGGTGAATGCATTGTCTTTGACAACCACCGCATCCTGCATGGCCGCGAAGCCTTCACAGCAGAAAGCGGCGAACGTCACCTGCGCGGCACCTACACTGATCGCGGTGAAATGCGCAGTCTCTATCGCGTCTCCACACGGGGATAACAGCAATCGGGAACAGTTTTCCGACGAACCGGAAAGGGCCGCTCACAGCGGCCCTTTCCTTTTGTCTGACAGCTTGCAGGCAACAGCCTGAAACCTGCCGGGATACTCTCTCAATCCCGGAAAACAGGCCTTGATAAAACCTGTCGGGCAAGCTTTTGCACTGCTGTATCAAACGGAGAACAGAAAAAGTGGCCTGAAAAAACAACAGGACTGTTTCCATCAGAGAGTGCGATCTACAGCCCGCTTGTCAGGGAAACAAGGCGCCACACACCCAACCCGATCGCAACCAGCAAAAGGGCGATCACAGCTTTCTGGTAGCGCGCATAAACGGCTGTATCCATATCAATGTTCGTTTTATTCGCGGACAAGGCTCTCTTTTTCCTCAGGTAAAAGTAATCCACCAGTGGAACAATCAAACACACACCACACAAAACAAAGAAGGCAACACACAGGGCAGTTGAAACATCCATACCTCAAGCCCTCCAACCAAACAGCTGGCGGCTTAATGGGTTAACAAAAAATTAAAATCAAGTCCTTTTCGCGTAAAAATTTTAACGATTTATCATATAATTCAAGCAAAAATTGCCCTTAATTTTATCAAAAGACGCGCAATGGATTGAAAACCTTAAAAAGACAGGGTTAATTTCCCAGAGTCTTGCTCTCCAAGGGTTTCAGAAAAAAATTCCCCTGCAGGAAACCGGATCGAAAGCGAATCTGAAAGGAATCGGAATCCATTTTCAACCTCCGGAGAGACCGGACATGCAATCGTTAACAGCAGACCTGTCTTTCCAGGAAAAAATCGTCTCTTTCGCCTTTCGGGAAATTCAGCCTCTACACGAGGCCCCCGTCTCTCTCACCGTCTGTAAACCACTTCAACGAAATCGATGGCCAGCAGAGCCTGATTGAGGTCTCCGATCTCCAGCTCTTTCAGCAGAGGTTCAAAAAATCGGCGATGCCCTTCGCGCCAGAACTCCAGCGACAGATCGCCTTCTCCCTCGGCCCGGGCAATGTCCTCTCCAACATCACAGAAGCGTTTGATCAGAACCTGCGTGACCCTTGCAACACAGACAGGTTTCTTGCCGGCATCCAGCATGATCCAGTAATCGCCGACGCGCGGCAAAGGCTCCCCTGCCTTTTCATAATCGGCAACCAGTGCGCTCCCGGCTGTCTTTATGCCCGACAGATAGAGTGCGATCAGTTCATCTGCAATCGCTTCGTTTCCGGGCATTGACGCAAAAACATGCACATCCTGTGCAACATTCCTGTTGCTGTGCAGACAGGCTTCCCAGAAAGCCTGCTCTTCCCTGTTCAAAGCCGTCATTTTTATCATTCCTTTTCGGACAAGGGCTTTCGTCATAACCCTGCGCCTGAAACCACAGCAATGCAATGTCAAATCTGACTGGTTCCAACATTGCCCGATCAACTCCAAACACATTGATGTGAGAGGTCTTCCGCTCCCCTCCTTTTCCCTTACACTTCCTGACAGTTGCGTTTCCCCGGACAAGGAGGTCATCCGTGAACGAGTTCCTCACCCGCTTCCCGCACATTCTTGCGCTGGTTTTCCTGCTGACAGCTTCGGCCTCTCTGGCACTGCTGCCAGCATCAGCCAGGGCTCAGTTTGCTCCCCTGCCCGAAGATCAGGCCATTGAAGACCGCTCCATTGAGGTGCTTTCCCTGACAGCCCTGATCGGCTCCCCCCAACAGCGCAGGGAAGCCCTGAACAGGATCGTGGAACGCGGCGGCCTTGATCTGGTGCCCACACTGGTTCTCTTCATGCGCATCGGGGGCGCCCATGTCGATGTGGCCGACGCCCTCTATCGCCTCACCGGAGAGCAGATGAACACCTGGCGTGACGCCATGCTGTGGCAGGAAGCCCATCCGGAAGTCATTCCCCACGAAAGCTATCGCGCCATCAAGCTGCGCTTTTTCTCCAGCATTGATGACCGCTTTCTGCAGTTCTTTGATCCCGAAGTGACAGCCCGCGAACAGATGCGCATTCGTCTGGAGGAAATCACCTGGGGCGGCGTTCGGGTGGACGGCATTCCCTCCCTCGACAACCCCGGACTGATCGATGCTGATGACGAGACCTACATGCTCGACAGTGATCTGGTCTTTGGTGTGGAGATCAACGGTGATGTCCGCGCCTATCCCCTGCGCATCATGGGCTGGCACGAGATGTTTAATGAAGTCATTGGCGGAGTACCGGTCGCGCTGGCCTACTGCACACTCTGCGGGGCGGGGATCCTGTTTGAAACACAGCCGGATGATCGTGCAGAACCCTTTGTCTTTGGTTCTTCCGGTTTTCTCTACCGCTCCAACAAGCTGATGTTTGACCGGGAAACCAACACATTGTGGAACCAGTTTACAGGCGAACCCGTGGTTGGCCCGCTGGCCCATTCCGGTCTTCAGTTGAAAATCCGGCCCGTGACCATTACCTCGTGGAAAAAGTGGAAGGAAAGGCATCCCCAAACCAAAATCCTTTCCCTCAATACAGGGCATTTCCGCAACTATGATTCAGGCTTTGTCTACCGCGAATATTTCGCCAGTCCCGAGTTGATGTTCCCCACAATTGTCAGGGACGAGACACAGGTCAAACGCAAGGAGTTCATTTTCGGCATTCGCGAATTCGGCGCGGCCAAAGCCTGGCCTGTCGAGGTTTTCAGGAATGACAGTCGCGTCATCAATGACCGGATCGGCAACACAAACATCGTTCTGATCGGCGACGCCGAAACCCGGACTGTCCGTGCCTATCAACGTGGCGAGGAGCAGTTTGATACAGAAAAGGACAACAGTCTGCAGAGCCCCGGCGGTCTGTGGCAGATCACCGAAGACAATCTCATCGGCCCCAACGGAGAAACGCTCCCCCGCGTTCCCGGCCACATCGCCTACTGGTTCGCATGGGACGGCTATCTGGGTGTCGGGAGTGAGCTCTATGAGGGTTCAGGATAGGAACAGACAGGCTCTCAGCTCTGCTGGACCAGCCAGTTGAGGAAAATGCGGGTTTGCTTTTCCTTTTCAGCCGAGGCCGCATGCAGGCGGGCTTCGTCAATCTGTTCCTTATTTGGATCGGCAAGCCACTCTCCGTCACGAAGCGCGGCCCAGGTTGCAAAGCGTGCCACGGTCCAGGTCGCCGTCAGGGCAACAAAGCTCGCGGTAAAGCGCCCGGCCTCCGCAGAGGCATTGGCCGCGGCCCAAGCTGCAAAGCTCGCCGCCTCTCTTGAAGCCAGCAATGCAGCAGTCTTGGCCCCCAGATTGGCTTCGCGCAAATCCTGTTGCCGGGCCAGCCCTCTGGCAAAAAGCCGCGCCGTCTCGATCGCCTTCTTTGGCCGTTCCTCTCCGTCAGGCACAAAGTTCAGCACCTCATGGGCGAAGTCACAGGCCAGCAGGCGGACGTTTTCGTTGTAGTGTTTGGGCAGAACCGCCAGACACCAGAGAGCATCATCAATACCATTGCTCTGCAGAATGACTTCAAAGGACAGGGGTTCATCATCCGGACCGGTCTTGCCCAGATGTTTCAGAAGCCTCTTCAGCCTCCTGTCACAGAAACCAGTTTTCCTGACATCCCGGAGGGTTGTGTAAAGCATATCCCGGCTTTCCATCACACACGCCATGCAACAAATGGATACGGTGCTTCATTGTTTCATCAAATTTCTGCCTGCGCTGCACCCCGGCTTTTTAACATGGAAACCGGTCTCTCAAAACAGGATTGTTCACATTATGTTCTTGTCACTATATGCGAATATCAAGATGGAATTTTGTTTTCAAAGCCTTGGAGAAAAAAGGAAAATTCGTTTTTTTAAACCAGATCCCGAACAAGCCCCCGAAAAGGGCAAATCAGGATTCTGCCATCAACAAAAAAGCCGCTCCGAAGAGCGGCTTTCGGTCTGACGGACACGAAAAAGCCGTACAGGTTGAGAACCTCAATCCTCCTTGAGGGACTGCATATCAATCACAAACCTGTATTTGACATCGGCACGCATCATCCGCTCGTAAGCTGTGTTGATGTCCTGCATGGCAATCAGTTCAACATCCGAAACAACATTGTGCTCTGCGCAGAAATCCAGCATTTCCTGTGTTTCCCTGATTCCGCCAATCAGCGAACCGGTAATGATCCTGCGACCAAAGGACAGAACACCGGTGTTGATTTCAGCTGGCGTAATTCCGACAACAACCATGGCCTTGCCAAACTTGAGGAGCCTGACATAGGGATCCATCCTGTGGGCCACGGGGATCGTATCAAGCAAAAGATCAAAACTGTTTGCATGACGGGCCATAGCGTCCTCGTCTGTGGAAACCAGCACATCACTTGCCCCCAGACGTCTGGCGTCCTCGCCCTTCTCTGCAGAACTTGTGATCATGATAACGTCCGCCCCCATGGCCACAGCAAGTTTTACCCCCATATGGCCGAGGCCTCCCAAACCGATCACGCCAACCCTGTCGCCGGGTTTCACCTTCCACTGGCGCAAGGGGGAATAGGTGGTGATACCCGCACAGAGAAGCGGCGCAACGGCTTTGACATCAAGGCTCTCAGGAACCTTCACCACAAAATCCCTGTCGACAACAATCCGGGTGGAATAGCCTCCCTGGGTAATTCTGTCTGCCTCATGGGGATCAGGACTGCCATAGGTCATCAGCATGCCCTTTTCACAATGCTGCTCCAGATCCTCCTTGCACGCAGAACACTCGCGACAGGAATCAACCATGCAGCCAACGCCGACCAGTTCACCAATCGAAAGGGACGTCACATCACAGCCAAGGGCTCTGACACGCCCGACAATCTCGTGCCCCGGCACAAGGGGATAGCTTGAAAAACCCCAGTCGTTTCGAACCACATGGATGTCACTGTGACAGACCCCGCAAAAGAGAATATCAATCTGTACGTCTTTCGGCCCCACCTCGCGGCGGTTGAACTGATAGGGCTTCAGATCATCCCTGTCATTGTAGGCTGCATAGGATTTCGTCGGTTGCATGCTCTGTGCTCCATTGCCTTGCCCGATGTCATCCCCCTCCGACACCGTCACTTCGATCCTGTCCCTTGTAATACAGACACAGCGTAATACAGACACAGCCTGTTCGAAATGACATAGCACAAAGCCGACAGCAGCACTGGAAACAGTTCAGGCTGGGAAAATTCCCAACCGCCAAAGCCCGGCAGCGGTTACAGCGGGCTTTTCCACAGCTTCCGAAAACAAAAAAGCCGCTCCGAAGAGCGGCTCTTTGTTGAAATGGTGCCCCCACCAGGACTTGAACCCGGAACCCCCTGATTACAAATCAGGTGCTCTACCAGTTGAGCTATAGAGGCAGACCTTTTCAGCAGATCAGCAAGGTCACCCCTGCTGTCTGGGGCGGAAACTAGAACATTCGCCAAAAGAGGGCAAGAGCAAAAAAGCACTTTCCCCAAAGAAAAACCGCAAGCCCCATCCGGCTCGCGGTTTCGCACCTTCACCCCATTTCGTTCAGCCAGCCCTTGAAAATCTCCTTTTGTTTGCGACGGGCTGCTGCGGCTGCAACCGGTCCGGCAGATTTCAGCATCTCCCCCGCATCCACACCCAGCCACGCAGCATCGCGTTCAGCCACCCAGGCCGCAGCCTTTGCAGCAGTCCATGACGCGGACAGGGCCGAAAAACTGGCAATCGCACGCCCCGTGGAAGCCATAACTCCTGCAGCAGCCCAGGCGGCAGACATGGATGCAAAGCGTGCGGCGATACAAAGCGATGTCTGGGACGCAAACTCCGCCCCGATATTGGCAACCTCCAAAGCCTCCGCACTGATCCTGCCCTGCGCATAGAGACGCGCTGTCATCACCGCTTCCTTTGGACGCAACTCGCCCTCGGGAACATAAGGCAGGGCCTGCTCTGCAAACTCGCAGGCCAGAAGCCGGACAGGGTCGTTGTAAATGCCGGGAAGGGCCATCAGACACCAAAGCGCATCATCAATACCATTGCTCTCCAGAATATGACTGTAGGCCAACGGTTCTCCGTCTCCCACCTCTTTCCCCAGGCTCTTCAGCAATCTCCTCCATCGCTCTTCACAGAGCCCGCACCCCTCAAGATCGTTCAGTGTCGTAAAAAGCATGCCCATAACTCTCTCAGGCGATCGTCCACAAAGGCTCCTGACTGGAACCTCTTCACCCCTAAGGACTTATTCTAGCAGAATTTTTTCCCTGAAAAACCGGGATGTTCGCCTTATGTTCACATCCCTATATGACAATTTTCAGATAGGGATGGCTTTTCAACTGTTAACGAAGAAGCAGGGCCGATAAAAAAATGAAACGACTGGAAAAAACCTGTGAAAGAATCCTGTTTTTTCAGCAAATTCTCTCCGGGAAACAAAACAACGCTCCATCTTGAAGCCTCCTGACACAAAGCCTCCTGACCTCTTGCACAGGGCAACAAAAAAGCCGCTCCGAAGAGCGGCTCTTTGTTGAAATGGTGCCCCCACCAGGACTTGAACCCGGAACCCCCTGATTACAAATCAGGTGCTCTACCAGTTGAGCTATAGAGGCAAACCTTTTCAGCGGATCAGCAAGGTCGCCCTCGCTGTCTGGAGCGGAAATTAGTGCATTCCCCAAAGGAGGGCAAGAGCAAAAAACGCTTTTTCAGCATTTTTTTTACAAAGCCGTCAAAGCTCCGGAAAAAGCAATGGTTTCAATGGCTTTTCGTGCCCACAATCAAGCTTTCCTGCAGCCGCAAACCCTCAAAAACCCAGAATCGAAAAGCGGAGCGCCGGCTTTCGGAGCAGAAAGGTCCTGAACATGAGAAACAATGACAGAACAAACTCCTGACAGTCGCCTTCCGTGCGTTAACTTAAATTTATCCTCATATCTGCAACACTTGCTCTATAGTAAAAACAGAAAAAGAGAACAGGACCATGGACGCAGAGTTTTGGCACCAGAAATGGCGCGACGGCAAGCTGCCGTTCAGCATGGATGACATTACAGCCCAGTTGAAACAGAACTTTCATCGTCTGGGCCTCAAGCCCGGCGCACGAGTTTTTGTCCCGCTTTGTGGCAGCACTCTCGACATCGGCTGGCTGCTGTCCGAAGGGTACTATGTCGTCGGAGCAGAACTTTCCGACCGGGCCATCACCAGGCTGTTGCAGGATATAGAAATCGTACCGGATCACAGGGATGCAGGGGCCATGCGCCACTACTACACCGAAGGTCTGGAGATCTATGGCGGGGACATCTTCGCCCTGACACCCGCGCAACTGGGCAAGGTCGACGCCATCTATGATCGTGCAGCACTGGCCGCACTGCCGGAGGAAATCCGTGAAGCCTACAGCGAGCACCTGCAGGAACTGACGGGAACAGCCCCGCAACTGATGATCTGCTATGATTACGAGCAGGAGCTGATGGATGGTCCGCCCTTCGCGATCAATGACGAGGAAGTGCTCACCCACTACACCAGCACCTACACGGTCGAAAAAATCGCCAGCACCCCGGTTGACGGCGGGCTGAACAGCAAGACCAGTGCGCAGGAAAATGTCTGGCTGCTAAGCCCTCTTTAAAACCGCACACGAGACAGAATGCTCTCTTTACACGCTCCCGATCCGGTACTGAATCCCACAGGGTTCAGCCGGACAGTTCCCTTTTGACAAAGCGAAGCATGTAATCCTTCAAGGCCTTTGCCTTTTTGCTCAGCAGGCGTCCACCGGGCCAGACGGCAAAGAGCTCCCTGGACGCTCCGTTCCACTCGGGCAGGACTCTCTGAAGACGCCCGCTGTCCAGTTCATGCCGGACTTCGGTGCAGGGCAGAAGGGCAATCCCCTGCCCGTCCAGCGCCGCGTATTTCATAAAGGCCGTGTCATTAAGAATACAGCAGTACCGCGGATAGAGTTCCTGCACCGCGCCTGTCTGCCTGCCATAAAGTGTCCACCTGTTGCGAAGCGTGGTCCCGATGATCCTGTGCTGACGAAGGTCCTGTGGACTGTCCAGCCCTGCGGCCTCTTCCAGATAGGCCGGTGATGCCACCATCACGGTCTCGATTTCCCCCAGTTTCAGCTGATAGAGCGCATTGTCACTCTGTGGACCGACCCGCAGGGCCAGATCTGCCTTCTGCCCGATCAGGCTTTCCTTCTGATTGCTCAAAACCAGCTCCAGCTGGATTTCGGGGTAGTCTCTCATAAAGCCCATCCACATGGGCTCCAGAAAACCGTGGGAAAAATTGGTCGGTGCCAGAACCTTCAAACGACCAGCAAGACTCTCCCGATCCCGGCTGAGGCGCTCCTCTGCCGCCTCGAACTGCTCCACAAGATCGGCATAGTTCTCGTAATAGACCGCTCCCTCCTGTGTCAGGACACACTGACGGGCAGAGCGATGCAGGAGTTTTACACCCAGTTGCTCTTCCAGTCTCTGCAAACGACGCGTGACAGTCGCAGCAGGCAGGGACAGTCTGGTCGCGGCACCCGACAGACCGTTCTGCTGCACAATATGAACAAAGAGGGCAATATCATCCAACATTATTCCATTATTGGAATTTATCTTTGAAAAATTCAATCTTTTTTCCGGTTTCGAAAGAGAGCAAGGTTCGAAACAACAGATCATCATTCTCCGAACAATCAAGGCTCCGCCATGCTTCTCGATGACAAGACCCTTTTCCTTTTTGCCCTGACCGGTCTGGGCGCAACAGTCCTGATGGATCTCTGGGGGCTCTTCCTGAAACAGACCTTCAGGATTCAATCGCTTGATTATGCCCTTGTCGGACGGTGGCTTATCCACATGACGGACGGACACTTCACCCATCCGCATATTGCCCGGGCCTCTCCCAGACAGGGGGAACGGCTCACAGGCTGGCTGTTCCATTTTGCAAGCGGTATCGCCTTCGGCTTTTTGCTCCTCCTGTTCCGGGGAAGCGGCTGGATGGAACAGCCTGATCTGCTGTCGGCCCTGCTGGTTGGCCTGGCAACAGTTGTCTTTCCCTTTTTCATCATGCAGCCCGCCTTCGGCTTCGGTATCGCAGCTTGCGCAACACCCTCACCGATGAAGGCCCGTATCAAAAGCCTCACAACCCATTCAATTTTCGGTTTGGGTCTTTATATCACCGCCCTCGGGATCAATATGATTCTCCAGTGATATCCGTTATCCTCTTCAAAAAGAGCAAGGAACAGAAAACCATGGACGCAGAGTTCTGGCACCAGCGCTGGGAAGACAACAACATTGCCTTCCACATGGAGACCATCAACAGGCACCTTCAGAAGCAGATCGCTTCGATCACTCCGGCAAAATCCCATATCTTCGTCCCGCTCTGCGGCAAGACACGGGATATCGGCTGGCTCCTGTCACAGGGCTATCGGGTTACGGGCGCCGAGCTGTCCGGGCTGGCCATCGAACAGCTGTTCAGGGACCTGGCCCTGACACCGGAGATCACAGAGCAAGCAGAGCTTGTCCGCTATTCATCCGGAGACCTGACCGTCTTTTGCGGGGATATCTTTGCCCTGACAAAAGAACAGCTGGGCAGGGTTGATGCCGTCTATGATCGCGCAGCTCTTGTGGCTCTTCCTGCTGAACTACGCAGGAACTACAGCGAACACCTCATGGCCCTGACAGACACAGCCCCCCAGCTGATGATCTGTTACCACTATGACCAGACAGAAATGCCCGGTCCGCCCTTTGCCGTTCCCAACGAAGAGGTTCTCGCCCATTATGAGAAGCACTATCTGCTGGATCAGCTCTCCTCGACAGAGGTTGAAGGCGGCCTGAAAGGCAAGTGTGCTGCCAGGGAAAATGTCTGGCGGCTTCACCCGCTTCGCTGACCTCTCCACCCCAAAAGGGCCGCCTCAATCCCGGAGCGGCCCTTTCTTTCAGAAGAAACACAGACAGATTCAACTAGCCAACCTTCAGAGGTCCCTGCTGCCGGGGGGTGTTCAGCACACGCTCAACGGCTGTTTCCAGTTCCTTGAGTTTCTGTTGCTGTGCTTCGTTCAGGTCCCTGTCACCGGCTTTCTTGAAGATATCATCAATCCGGGTAAAAAGCCTGTCGAGCTTCTTTTCCTGCTCGGCTGTCAGCGGTTCCTGCTCCAGAGGGGCAAAGAGCTTGTCAACTCTGGCAAAAAGCTCATCCAGTTTCTTTTCCTGTTCAGCTGTCAGCGGTTTGTCACCGGCCTGCTCGAAGATCTTGTCGATCTGCTTGTAAAGTTGATCCAGGGCCTTTGCATCTTCCGGAGACAATCCGGCGTTCAGGTCGAAACTGTCGGCATCAAGACCAAGGACAGAGGCGAACTGCTGCTCGATCTTTTCCAGTTCCCCGAGTTGCTCCCGGGTCAGCGGTTTATCTCCGGCCGCATCAAAGATCTTGCTGATCTGTCTTTCCAGTTCTTCCAGCTTTTTCTCCTGCTCCGGTGTCAGGTTCAGTTCAAAGCCTCCCCCGTTCTGCAGGAAGTTGAGAGCCTCTTCGGAAAGCTCGATTTCAACGGCCGGACCAAAGCCCTGATTGCCTTGTCCCGCTACGCCCTGCAAGGAAGGAGCGTTCGTTTTGGCTGTCTGGCTGGAAAGCGAATTCAGTTGATAAAGTTGCGTGGAATTCAGATTTTGGATGGTCATGTGTCAATCCCCCGTTTGGATGGACCACGGCCAAAGCAAAACCCGAGCCAGTTTTAATTTTTCTTCATATGTTCAGGAAATCCGCGCTTTTCAAAAAAAGACGGACAAAACAAAAAGATAAACCGGAAGACATGACCCGGCTGCAGGGGGAAAGAATGACCCGGTCACAATCGGACTTGCCCACTCTGCAGAGCAAAAGTCCTAATCCTTGCCCTTTTCAAGGGCCGGTTTTTCAGATGCCAGCATCAGGTCCTCCTCAAAGGAGGCATCTGTTGCATCGGCCTGATTCCGCCGAACCGTTTTGCGCCCGCCTGTCAGGAAAGAGAAAATTGATCCGACAGCTCGAAAGATCCTTGGCAGCATCCAGATGGCAAAAACCAGAAAGAGCGCAAAGGCCATCGCAAAAGCCAGGGGACTGACAATGGCCAGAAGTACACCACCGATCACCAGTCCATCCTCAAAAATGGACAGGCCGAAGTTTGTAAAAGGTTCCGGCGACGTGTTGACAACAGCACGCGTTCCCGTCTTCAGGGTATGCGTTACGGCAGCAAGGCCGCCCCCCAGCAGAAAGGCAATCACCTGTGCCTCAACCCCCGCTCCGGAAAGAGCTGCAGCTGCCAGAAAGGCTCCGGCCGGAATGCGGATAAAGCTGTGCAGGGCGTCCCAGATACTGTCGACAACAGGGATCTTGTCCGCCACAAACTCCACGATATAGAGCAAAACGGCAAAGAAAAGAATGACAGGACTTCCCAGACCATCCAGTCCGGGCGGCAGATCATAGTAGCCTGTAACGTTCAGAACCCCCAGCAGGGCCAGCGCCGCATAGACATTGATACCGCTGGCCCAGGCAAGACCAAGGGCCAGAATGATCAGTTCGACGGAAGGCATGGGGCAGGTCCTTTTCTGCTGTCTCTGTTTCTGTCCATTATAGCGTCAAAGCACAAAAGCCACAAAGCCGCGAACAGCTCTGTCCTGTCAGATGGGGGCCGAACACGGAAAAATGAAGTGTCTTTTGTAATAATGCCTTGTAAGACTTGCGAAAGACAGCACGCAGACTTTGACATCGTTCTCAAAACTGCTAGCCTTTCTTTCGGGTTTTTCAGGGCATTGCTGTGTCAGGAAAAGAAAACCGTTCGCCAGCAAGCCACGTACCTGTTGTCTTGCCTCTCAAAAGACTGAAAGAGACGAAGGCCCCTGAATGACTTCCCCCGCCGCTTTGCCATTGATCAGCAAAACAACAGCCTCTCCCCTTTCCAGCCTGACCTTCCGCCATGGCCTGCGCCTGTCTCTGCTCGCCCTTGCAGCGCTCCTTCTGGGAGGATGCAGCCAGGACTACAACTGGGGCTGGTACGTGGTTGATCCGACCACGAAAACAGGCCTGAACAACCTGAAATTCCTGATCAGCGGCATCAGCAACACGGTTCAGGTCTCCCTGATCGCCATCGCCATCTCCATGGCTGTCGGTCTGATGGTGGCCCTGCCCGGAATTACGGAAAACAGGGTTCTGCGTTCCGTCAACCGCGTTTATGTCGAGGTTTTCCGATCCATTCCGGTTCTGGTGATGATCCTGTGGACCTATTACGGCCTTCCAATCCTGCTGGGTTTTGAGCTGGGGGTTTTCTGGGCTGCTGTTCTCGCCCTGGCTCTCTGTGATTCCGCCTTTCAGGCCGAGATTTTCCGCGCCGGCATCCAGTCGATTTCCAAGGGACAGCACGAAGCGGCCGAAAGTCTGGGCCTGACCTATTTGCAAAAAATGTACAAGGTCGTTCTGCCCCAGGCCCTGCGCGTCATCCTGCCTCCGCTTGGCAACCAGTTTGTCTACATGCTGAAGATGTCCTCCCTGGCCTCAATCATCGGCCTGACAGAACTGACACGCCGCGCCAACGAACTGAATGTTGTCGAGTACCGTGCACTTGAAATCTATTCCATCCTCGTACTGGAATACATGCTGCTGATCCTTGCGGCCTCATGGCTCGTGCGACGTATGGAAAAACGCATGGCTCAGGCTGATGCACGCAAGACCCACTGATCCCTGTTCAGACTAAACGATTGGCACCCCTGTCGCGCAGGTGGTCGATAAAGAGCCTCAAGGGCATCATGGACCGGTACTCCCTCGGGAAATAGATATAGAGGCCGGGCAGCAGCGAAAGGTGCTCGTCCAGCACGGAAACCAGCTGCCCTCTGTCCAGTTCTTCCAGACAGTCATCCTGAAAGGTATAGAGCAGCCCCAGTCCCTGTTTTGTCAAATCAATCGCGGTCATGAGTGTATTGACAATCAGATTGCCGCCGACTTCCACGGAATAGTCCCCTTCCGCTCCCTTGAAATTCCAGGGCGCGATCTGCCGCGAGGTCTGGAAGCGATAGCGGATGCAGTTGTGATCCAGAAGGTCTTCAGGCTTTTCAGGCCTGCCCCGTTTTTCCAGATATTCGGGACTGGCCGTCACCAGAAGCCGTTGAGGGCCGGTCAGACGCACAGCAACCATATTCTGCGCAATCTTGTCCCCCAGGCGAAAACCGGCATGCAGGCCCTGCTCCAGCAGATCAATCATGCCTTCCGAAACCGTCAGTTCAATTTCAATCTCTGGATAGCGCTGACTGAAGGACTTGATCGCTGGCCCGATCAACTGGTTGTAGGCTGAGTCCGACATGGTGAGCTTCAGGGTTCCCCGTGCAGCATGTCCTGTGGTTCTGGCACTTTCCAGAGCATCGGACAGCTGATCAAAGGCAGGCTGGGCACCGCGCTTCAAGGCCCGCCCGGCTTCCGTCAGGCTTACAGAGCGCGTCGTTCGAATGAACAGGGCCGTTCCCAGACGCTCCTCAAGCGCCTTGAGCTGATGGCTCACCGTTGACGGTTTGACCCCCAGTGAATGCGCAGCAGCACGCAGGCTGCCATGCCTGACAATCGCATCAAAGACTTCCAGTGTCGCCAACGGTAAACGCATCCCGCTTCCAATCCCTTTTGATGATTTATTATTAGATACCATTCATCAAAGAAGTGGAAAAGCAGGCAATTAACAGATGGAAGCAATCAACCCATATTCCTGTTATCGCATTCAACCCGGCATCAGGAGCTCCCGACATGAGCGAAAAACACATCTCCCTTCAGAACACTCCCGAACGCAAAGGCACGGTATCCCGCCCGGTCAGTTTTTTCAGCAACGGCGCAACACTGCAGGGGATGCTCTTCACACCGGAAGAGTCTGAAGCTCCCCTGCCTGCAGTGATCGTGACAGGTGCATGGACAACCGTGAAGGAACAGATGCCCGGCACCTATGCCCGCGAACTGGCCGCCCGGGGCTTTGCGGCCCTCGCCTTTGATTTCTCGGGCTGGGGTGAAAGCGAAGGCTCCCCCCGCTACGTCGAGGACCCTGCTGTGAAAACGCGGGATATCATTGCCGCAACAAATTTCCTGACCTCCCTGGAAGAAATTGACCACAAACGCATCCATGGTCTGGGCATTTGCGCTTCATCCGGCTACATGGCAGACGTCGCATCACTGAGCAGTGATCTGCAAAGGGTCGCGCTGGTTGCCCCATGGCTCCATGACCAGCAGATTGCAGCAGCCATCTACGGCGGAGAAGACAGTGTGGCCGGTCTGATTGCCGCATCCGAAGCAGACACTGCTGCAGGGACAACCCTGCTGGCAGCAAGTGCCTCAGACGAAAACAGCGTGATGTATCAGGCCCCCTACTACACCGAGCAAGATCGCGGCCTGATCCCTGAATATGACAACAAATTCTCCGCGCTCAGCTGGAAACCCTGGCTGACCTACAACGGTCTGGCATCCGCAGAAAGACTGAACAAACCCCTTCTTTTTGTCGGCTCTGCCTCTATCGCACTGCCAGCAGGGGTTGAAGCCTACGAGAACCGGACCTCTGCTCCGATCGAAAAAGTCTGGCTCGGCGATGATGTCACACAGTTCGATTTCTATGATCGCAAGGATGTCGTCGCAGCATCCGCAGACGCCGTTGCGGAATTTTTCACCGCATAAGCCCCGCGAACAAGAGCCCGCCTCAACACTTTTCACGATATCTCCCCTCTATGGAGAGGTTTGCGACAGGCTCTCTCAACCCATCACATGCCAATCGGGACAAATCATGACAGAGAAAAAACCGATGAACAGACGTGCGTTCTGCAAGGCCGGTGCCCTGGCCGCGACCGGGCTCGGCCTGAGCGGTGCGACCTCCTTTGCCCTGGCCTCCCAAACAGCTGACAGCAGCCACACCCTTTCCGGAGAATCAGACATGACAGCCTCTTACGAAATCATCAATGCCGTTCAGGGTTTCTTTGAATCCTCTGACAACAACCAGCGCGCAACAACAGAGTCCCTGATGAGCACGCCCTTTCATCTGGACTATTCCAGCTTTGGTGCGGGTCCGGCAGCCGATCTGAACCCTGCAGACATCCTGAATGGCTGGTCGCAGTTTCTCCCAGGCTTTGATCACACACACCACCAGCTTTCCCCGATGGTTCTGGAGATCACCGGCGATACGGCCAAAGCCCGCGTCTATGTCACGGCAACACACTTCATTGCAGAGGCAGAAGGCGGCGAACTCTGGACCGTTTATGGCAGTTACGACATCGGACTGAAGAAAACAGAAACGGGCTGGATTCTGAGCGGACTGGTTTTCCATTACAAATTCCAGAGCGGAAACGGAACACTGCCCGCCCTTGCACAGGCCCGTGCTGCAGAAAAGTCCAAAAAGTGAACCCGAACAGAGAAACCCGGATGGGCCACCCCTCTCATTCCATGCCAGATCAGGGAGAGTAACAATGAAACGGCGTGCACTGGTTACAGGCGGTAACCGCGGAATTGGTTTTGCCATTGCAGAAGGGTTGGCCACCATGGGACACGACGTCCTGCTGGGCGTGCGGGATCTCGCAGCAGGTGAAATCGCTGCCGGAAAGATTGGCGCGCAGGTCGATATCGTGGAACTGGATGTTGCAAATCCTGCATCCCTTGAAAAGGCTCTGCCCCGGATCGGGAATGTCGACATTCTGGTCAACAATGCCGGTGTTCTGGGCGAAGGTGATATCCTCCATGACGTCAACGGGTTCAAGCGCTCCATGTCGGTTATGGTCGAAGGTCCCTTCATGCTGATGCATCACATCGTTCCCTCGATGGTCTCATCGGGGTATGGTCGCGTTGTCAATGTCTCCTCCGGCTGGGGCGCCTTCTCTGACGGGGTGTCCGGCCCCGGTGCCTATGGTGTTGCAAAGGCAGCACTGAACGCCCTGACTGTCGCCACTGCGCGCAATCTCCCCCATTCCGTAAAGGTCAACGCCATGTGCCCCGGCTGGGTGCGCACACGCATGGGCGGCATGTGGGCTCCGCGCTCGGCACAGGAAGGTGCCGACACAGCACTCTGGCTGGCAACACTGGACTACACCGGCCCCACCGGAGGCTTCTTCCGGGACCGGACAGCGATCAACTGGTGATCCCCGGCTTCCGGAAGATCACACCGATTCCAATGCGCGCCGAAAGCCACCTTGCACCCGCAAACGCAGGCTTTTCCTGCAAAAAAGAACTTTGCAAAATCCGGTATAACGATCACTGTACTTTTTGACTTGCATCCCGATCCTGCTTGCGTTTACGATCCGGTATAACGATCACTATACAGCCGGATCATGCACCATGAGCAAGCAGGATGACATTCTGGTCGCTGCAGAGCGCCTCTTTTACGAACAGGGCTTTCATGCAACGGGTATCGACGCCATTGTCGAGGCTGCGGGAACGACGCCACGCACGCTCTACAAACATTTCAACAACAAGGACGCCCTGGTTCTCGCAGTTCTGAAAGCACGGGATGAACGTTATTGCGACCTCTGCGAAACCTTTCCGGCCGGGGATCGCAACAGCATGATCAGCGGCTTTTTCCGGGCTTCACTCCACTGGGCGCAACACTACTCCCCCCGCGGCTGTATCTACATTCAGGCCCAGCACGAATACGGCCGGATCAACGGTCCGATCATGGACTATGTCCGGGCACACAAGTCCCGGATCATGGCGATTATCACCCGCCGCCTCTCCGCCCATGTTCACAGGGATCGCCTGCCCGAACTGACAGAAGCCCTGTCCCTGCTGATCGAGGGAGCCACCGCCTCAGCTCCCCTTCATGGGGCAGAGGAAAGCTTCAGAACAGCGGAGCGTTTGGCTCTGTCCTTTGCAGCAGAAAACGCCTGAGTTCAAACAACCGGTTTCTGAAGCCGGAACCGGAGCTTTCCTCCTGCAAAAAGCCCGGCCACCGACAGCCCCGAAACCACAAGGCATGTTTTCCCGCAAAATCCGGAACCCTATCCCTCTTTCCATCACAAGGATTGTCCCCATGAGTGATTTCAAGATCCCCGCAACCATGACAGCCGTTTTGCTCACCGGACACGGTGGCCTCGAAAAGCTGGAGTACCGCACCGACGTTACCGTACCCACTCCCGCAGCAGGCGAAGTGCTGATCCGCGTCACTGCAGCAGGGATCAACAACACAGACATCAACACCCGGATCGGCTGGTACTCCAAGGCTGTCACAGGAGACACCAACTCCGGTGGCGCCCGGGGTTTCGAGTCAGCCGAGAATGATGATGCCAGCTGGTCCGGGACTCCCCTTCAGTTCCCGCGTATTCAGGGAGCCGACGTCAGTGGAACAGTTGTTGCTGTCGGTGAAGGCGTTGACAGTGCCCGCATCGGTGAGCGTGTTCTGGTGCGCACCATGATGCCCATCGATGACAATTTCAACTGCATCACCTTCGGCTCGGAACGCGACGGCGGTTTTGCCCAGTACACAACAGCTCCGTCAGAACACACCCTGCCGGTCAACTGTGACTGGAGTGACGTCGAGCTGGCCTCCATCCCCTGCGCCTATTCCACTGCGGAGGGCATGCTTCACCGTGCCGGAGTTGGTGCGGAAAGGGTTCTGATCACCGGCGCTTCCGGCGGCGTCGGTTCCGCCGCAATCCAGCTGGCCAAGCGTCGCGGAGCCCATGTGATAGCCCAGACAGCCCCCGCCAAGGCCGATCTTCTGACGGAGCTGGGCGCTGACCAGACTGTCGACCGCAACGCTGATCTGGTCGAGATTCTTGGCAAGGAGTCTGTTGATGTCGTTGTCGATCTGGTCGCCGGCCCCAAATGGCCGGAGCTTCTGGACGTTCTGGTTCGCGGGGGACGTTATGTGGCCTCCGGTGCCATCGCCGGACCACTGGTCGAGCTTGATGTCCGCACGCTCTATCTGAAGGACCTGACCCTCTTTGGCTCAACCTATCAGCCACGGGAAGTTTTCGAGAACCTGATCCGCTATATCGAGAAAAGCGAAATCAAACCTTTCGTCTCCGGAAGCTGGCCCCTTTCAGACATTCACAAGGCACAGGAAGCTTTCCTGTCCAAAGCCCATGCCGGAAAACTGGTTCTGATCCCGCCATCAGAGTAGAATGAACCTCTTGCGGGGCTTCGGAGTACACCCTGAAGCCCCTTTTAAAGGGAGGAAGCAGAAATGATCGCGGAAACAGACTGGCTTGCTGTCGTTCTTGGTGCTCTGGCAGCCTTCATGACAGGAGGTCTCTGGTTCAGCCCGGCCCTTTTCCTCAATCCCTGGAAAGAAGAGCTTGGATACGATCCCCTTGAAAAGGGTGGCGATCCCAAAAGAGCCATGGGCGTCATGGTGCTTTATCTGCTCTTGCTGTCCTGCCTGCTGTCCCTGCTGGCCCAACAGACAGAGGCTTTGATCCTTGTGGCTGCCGTTTTGTTGCTGGGAATTTTCTACACCAATCTCTTTCAGGCCAAATCAGCAAGGTTCTCGCTCATCACAGTTGGCTACAAGGCCACAGCCCTCGCAGTCATCCTGATCACCCATTGGCTTGTCGGATTTTTCTGATTGCTTCAGATCAGTTGCAGCTGGTGCATCAGGCGACAGACACCAGAGCCCAGTTCGACCCCCAGCTGGCCGTCACTGCCCCAGCGGACAATTCCCCGCATCTCCGGACAGGTCTCGTGCTTGAGGGCAATCTCCATCCCTTCGGAAAGCGAGAGCTTTCTGGCCTGCAAGGCCAGGCGTGCACCGTTTTCGGAAAGATCAATCAGGCGGCCTTCATGACTGCCGCAATGAGATGACAACAGGACAGACTGCCGGGACGACACAAGATAGCGCGAAAACACACGCCTGTTGATCAGGCGCTGCAGGTTGGGGTGTTCGAACCCGACCGGCATTCTGTTGTGCACGATGTATCTGCTCGGTTTCAAGAGCGCGGACTCCGGTCCATCTTATTGTTCAACATTGCCCCGCTTTCAGTGTCCTGAAGCGCACACCGACTTTCGCGGGACATTCATGTAACCACACAGAAGGTATACAAGGTCTTAACCGATCCCCTTTTCAAGCCCTTCTGATGCAATTCGATAAAATTTTATATGATTCAGATCATGACTTCCCGAAGGAAGAGCATTTTTTCAGACAACATCCCCGTCCGATTCTGACAAAGCAGTCCGGAAACCCGGGTTCACACAGGCCTGAAGTCTTCTCCGCGGCGACGCAAACAAGCCTGCTCAAAGCGTGGACGGATGAACTGACGCTCAAGGGGTTTTGGCAAAAAGTCATCAATGCCCAGATCAAAGGACACCCCCTGACGGTTGTCATTGGACAGCTCGACAGGCAGGCAATCCGTCAGCATTTCCCTGCTCATGACAGGATCACCGCTCATCATCAGGAAAACAACATTCCGATAGAGGCCATTGGTGCTCTGCCTGAAACGCTGCAACAGGATATCTCCGCAATGCGGTGACATATTGTAATCGCACAGCACCACATGCGGGCGCTTCTCAAGAGCAGCCTCCCAGGCGTCATCAACGCAGGAAAAGGCACGGACCTGTTCAATACCGACAGATTTCAGCATCAGGACAAGCATGGAGCGGACAGTCGAGCTGTCATCGACAACATCCACCCTCAAATGGGCCCAGTCCCTTTCACCCCAAAAGGCCTGTTCCGGTTGCGGGGTTCCTGTTTTCCCCTGGACCTCCAGCTTCAGCCTGCGCGCATGTGCCTGAAGCTTTTTGGCTGTTGTTGATGCCTTCGTCATTTGCGAGAATCGTCCTGTTGATTTTTTTCATCCGGTGTTTTTTTCACAGGCATTCTTGGACAATCTCGTTAACAAGACGTCATCAATTCCGAACAATTTGTCACAGTTTGCTGACCTGTTTTTTTCACACTCGTGACGAATCCCCGAAAAACGGACAGGTCAAGCAGCAATAGCCACAATAAATATTTTTTTGTTTTTCCATTTTTTCATGAATGCTTTAACTGATCGGCATTTATATAAAATTTTATTGAAATTATATATATAAAGGCTGGAAGTGCTTTCCTTTTTTTGGAACAATACTTTCGAACAGATGGGAAGCCACTCTCTTTTCCAAAGCCTCGTGCGCCTTCAAGGGCAACAGCCCAGGGCGTGCCCCGTCAGAAAGGAAAAGCTCTCCATCCCACCAAAGCTCCCCGGCTGTCGCCTCCAGAGGTTGTCATCAGGGGATGTCTATAACTGTTGCAGACTATAGGGGACGTCCATCCAATGAGCCTGAAAACCTTTGTCTATCAAATCCAGCCTGAAGCTTTCGGGCGTATGGAATCCGGCGAACTGGAAGCCAACAGCATTGACGATGCAAAGCGCCAGCTGCGTGTAAAGTATCTGCTGTCCAAACTGCCATCCAACACGGAAATTCTGGACAAAAGCTCGGAGGACGAAGCCAGGGCTGCAGCAAAATCCGCCAAGGCCCGCGAACTGCTGCGCGTTCTTGCCTCCCACCACGAATGGCTCAGCGACCCTGAAACAGGCGAACGCGCAAACCTTGCCAACCTGAACCTCAGCGGTATCTCCATGCCGGGTGCGAACCTGCGCAATGCCGACCTGCCTGGCACAGATCTGAGCGACACAGACCTGACAAAGTCTGATCTCAGCTCCGCCAATCTGGTGCGCGCCAGCCTCCAGAATGCCAACCTGAAAAACGCCGATCTGCGCAATGCCGATCTCAGTGATTCCGATCTGCGCGGGGCCGACCTGACAGGCGCCCAGCTTGACGGGGTCGATCTCTGGCGTGCGAACCTGCAAGGCTGCACCATCTCCCCGACGGCCCTGCACAAGGCTCTGGCCTGCAAGAAAGCCTGACAGGATACAATCAGACACAACAGACGAAAGCTCCGGATAAAACAGACCGGGGCTTTTTTCGTATGCCCCGATAAAACCGAAGCTTGTGGTGAGTGGCTTGTGATTAATGGTTTAGGCTTGGGCTTGGGCTTGGGCTTGGGCTTGGGCTTGGGCTTGGGCTTGGGCTTGGGCTTGGGCTTGGGCTTGGGCTTGGGCTAACCATCCGTTGTTGGAGCCGGAAATTCCAATCCCTTTTTCCGAAATCGAAACCTTGCTTCAAAAGGCCGCGCTGCAATCAAAATTTATTTCTTTCAATTTCTTTCATTTAATTCTTAAATACAAGGAAGAAATAAAAATACATTTGGACCAATTGAGCAAGAGTTTCACCATGCATGGACATGAAGACCAACAGGCAATCACTCCGAACTCTCCTGACATTACTCAGGAAAAACGGTCTGTTTTCAATGCGATGCTTAAAGGTGCGATGAAAAAGTGTCCCAGTTGCGGACAGTCACGGGTTTTCTCGGGCTATCTTTCCGTCAATCCGGTTTGCAGCAACTGCCACGAAAATCTGGAAAAGATCAAGGCAGAAGACTTCCCGCCCTATGTCACCATTACCATTGTCGGGCACATTATTGTTCCCATGATCTTTTTCTTTGAACGGAATGATCCGCTGGGCCTCTGGACCCAGATGGCCCTCTGGCCAACCCTGACGCTGCTGCTGACTCTCCTGATCATGCCAAACGTCAAAGGCTCGATCATCGGTCTGATGTGGGCCTTGCGCCTGTGGGAAAAGAGTGAGGACTAGCTTTCCACGACAGCGCAATCGGGGCTTAAACCTCAATGGCTCATTCAGTCTGAGGGTATTTCGCGAACCCCCTTTACGACCATACCAAGGCCAACCCCCAGCAGTCCCAGTCCACTGAACACTTCCGCATTTAGCCATCGGGCTGAAACCCTTTGTGCTGCGTACATGGCCAACAGGGCATACCCGAAAATAGAGAGCGCATCCAGCACCAGAAAGATTATACCGTAAACCAGACTTTGGAGCAGGATGCTATGCTCTGGCGTAACAAATCCGGGAAAAAGAGCGACAAAGAAAACAATGGCTTTGGGATTGGTGACGCATGCGAAAAAACCTGCCCAGAAAGAGGTTTTGTGATTGGCAACGGCAGAATAATCACCGGAACTGCGAGCGGCTCCAAAGGCCTGGATGCCCATGTAAATGATAAACAATCCCCCCACAATCTGCAAAAAAGGCAGAACAGTTTCAGAAATTGAAATCAGTGTCGTCAATCCCCAGGCAGCAACAGTAATATGAACAACCGTTCCCAAGGCATCACCGGCAACAGCGACTGTTGCGGCCTTTGGGCCATAGCGGACGGCCTGCGCAGAGACAAAGGCGACTGAAGGCCCGGGAACAGCAACAAAGAGAAGTGTTGTCGTCACAAAGGCGATCAAAAGAAAAATATCCATCAAAACACTCCTGCAATGCCATACAACACCACTCCCAAAAGACAGGAACAGCACGACAAATCCCTGAAAGAGCGGCTCGTTTTATTCCGCCCCATCCGATCAACTCCCAGTGACACACTCTGTCGACAATTCAGGAAATATCCTCGACAACGTCGACAAAACGCCAGGCCACGCCGGCCTCGTCGAGCATTTCCGTTTGTGTCTTGGCAATTTCCCAGCGCGTTGTGAAATCCCTGTCCTGCTTGCTCAGGCCATCGACAATAATGGCTTTGATACCGGACTGGATAATGGCACGGCAACAATCGGGACAGGGAAAGTGTGTGACATAGACAGATCCCCCTGACAGCGAAATCCCCACACGCGCGGCATGGTAGATTGCATTGCGCTCGGCGTGTTCGGTCCAGTCGTATTTGACCGGACGGCCATGCCGCCCGTCGATGTCATCATTCACCTGAGAGGGAAAACCGTTAAAACCGTAGGGACCCGGCGTTCCATCCGCCAGAATGATTACAGCACCGACCTGTGTCGAGCGATCCTTGGACCAGCTGGCAACCTCTCGGGCGAGGCGGATATACCGGCTGTCCCATTTCTGCGAAGGCTTGCGACCACCTAATGCCATAGGGCTACTCCTGTCATCACACGGATTCTTGTACAGGGGGAGCAATCCGCTTTTTGTCCATCACCTGCAAAACAGTGAATCACAGTCTGGCGCGTCTGACCAGTCTTTTGTGCAATTTTGCCCTTCTGCACAACCTGCCAACTCCTTCATACAAAAGAAAAAGGGCACCTGAAACAGGTGCCCTTTCCCATGTAGCGGATCGCTTCCGGACGATTAGAACAGACCTTCGATCTGGCCTTCGTCGTTGAGGAAGATTTTGTTCGCAGCCGGTACGCGTGGCAGACCAGGCATGGTCATGATCGCACCAGTTACAACAACCAGGAAGCCTGCACCTGCAGAGAGGCGAACTTCGCGAACCGGTACAGTGTGACCGGAAGGCGCGCCCATTGCAGAAGGATCTGTAGAGAAGGAGTACTGTGTCTTCGCCATACAGATTGGCAGATGACCGTAGTCTTTTTGCAGCTCTTCGAGTTGCTTTTCAACGGCAGCATCCATGGAGATACCTGCAGCACCGTAGATTTCGGTCGCAATGGTTTCAATCTTCTGAACCAGTGGCATTTCATCAGGGTACAGAGGTTTGAAGTCTGCAGAACCGGACTCAACCAGCTCGACAACGTGCTTCGCCAGCTCTTCAGTACCGGCACCACCGTTCGCCCAGTGGCTCGCCAGGATTGCTTTCGCACCCAGAGCTTCACACGCAGCGCGAACAGCGTCGATTTCAGCGTCTGTGTCAGTGATGAACTGGTTGATTGCAACAACAGCAGGAACACCGAACTTCTTCACGTTTGCAATGTGACGCGCCAGGTTCTCCGAACCCTTGGTCACAGCTTCAACGTTTTCAGAACCCAGATCAGCCTTGGCAACACCACCGTGCATCTTCAGCGCACGAACAGTTGCAACAATCACAACCGCAGATGGCTTCAGACCAGCCTTGCGGCACTTGATGTCGAAGAATTTCTCTGCACCCAGGTCCGCACCGAAGCCGGCTTCTGTTACAACGTAGTCAGCCAGTTTCAGAGCTGTCTTGGTTGCAATAACAGAGTTACAGCCGTGCGCGATGTTCGCGAAAGGACCACCGTGGATGAACGCAGGGTTGTTTTCCAGTGTCTGTACGAGGTTCGGGGAAATCGCATCTTTCAGCAGAACCGCCATCGCACCTGGAGCCTGCAGGTCACGTGCATAGATCGGCTCTTTGGAACGGGTGTAGGCAACAACCATTTTACCCAGACGCTCTGTCAGGTCGTTCAGGTCAGTTGCCAGACAGAAGATCGCCATGATCTCGGAAGCCACAACGATGTCGAAGCCGTCCTGACGCGGGAAGCCGTTGCTCACACCACCAAGGGAGTTGGTGATTGTACGCAGCGCGCGGTCGTTCATGTCAACAACGCGGCGGAACTGAACACGACGGGAATCAATACCCAGCTCGTTACCCCAGTAGATGTGGTTGTCAAGCAGAGCAGCCAGCAGGTTGTGTGCAACGCCAATCGCGTGGAAGTCACCTGTGAAGTGCAGGTTGATGTCTTCCATTGGAACAACCTGGGCGTAACCACCACCGGCAGCGCCACCCTTGACACCGAAACATGGGCCCAGAGAAGGCTCACGCAGTGCCATGATGGCTTTCTTGCCGATACGGTTCAGGCCGTCACCCAGACCAACAGTTGTTGTGGTCTTTCCCTCACCTGCAGGTGTCGGGTTGATCGCGGTTACGAGAACCAGCTTGCCGTCTTCACGATCCTGAACGGAGTTGATGAAGTCGAAGGACAGTTTCGCTTTTGTTGGGCCGTACTGAAGCAGCGCGTCAGCTGGAATGCCAACTTTCGCAGCCACGTCTGTGATCGGCTGCATCGTAGCTTCGCGGGCGATTTCAATATCACTCTTAGGCATGGTGCCTTTTGACCTCCTGGTTTGACCGGCTGACCATTCAGCCCGTCGATACAAAATTGGAAACGGATTAATCAGCTTTCATGCATCGGGAAAGGCGCAATGCGCGCTGAAAAATTCATCTGGACCCTACTCTATGGCCTGCCACTGGGATAGCCTATCAGCGTCACAAGGTCATCAAGAATGGACACGTGGATCAGCCCATAATATTCCGAATATCAAATCACCTCATTTGAAAAACCTGTCCAGTTGGGCTAAAACGTTAAAAACGTGCAAAAAACGTTAAAAAATCCCCTTCGGGATGAATCTTTTTTTACAGAAGACTAAAGCTTGCCATCACCACGCAGCCAAATGTAAAAAACCTAACATAATGAGCGAACCTGCCTTTTGTGCTATGTTAAGGGTTCAGGCTCGCCAGACTATTGAAGAAGATTAAAAGAAAAGCACTTCATGCGTTTGCTTTCGCAGCACCTTCGTGGCGTCCCGCAAGGACGACACAACAGATGGTTTCACCGACTGACTGCTCTGATGGTTATCCTTTTGGGCAGCATAGGCTTTTTTACATCCGTTTCCGCCGAAGAGCAGACAGAATTCCCCACTCCCATTGTCATCGGCGTTGATGAATGGCAGCCCTTTACAGGCAAGACAATGCTGCAGGGCGGCTACGCCACCCATCTGCTGACAACGGTTCTGGAGCGTCTGGGACATCCCTACAAGATCCGCTTTGCCCCGTGGGAGCGCATCACAACAGAAGGACGCAACGGTTCGGTTCATCTCATCCCGGATATGTGGCAATCACGCGAGCGTAAAAAACATTACATTTTCTCCATTCCGGTCCTGAACAACAAACTCAAGATCATCAATCGCTCCGGCCTGAAACCCAAGGCACAGCTTCTGGATGATCTGAACGGCCTGCGCATCGGACTTGTTCAGGGCTTTCAGTATCCCGATGAGCTGGTCGAAAACCAGAATCTTGCCAGAGAACTCGCCCCCGACAACCGTTCGAACCTGCTGAAACTGATCAACGGCCGCATTGATGTGACCATTGGTGACGAAATCGTGGCCCGCTCCATTCTGGGCAAGCTGGAAGCCAGCGAGGATCAATACTACATCCCCGATGCCTCCATTGATCTCTCTCCCCTCCATATTGCGCTGAGCCGGAAGACCCCGAACGGCATGGAACTCATGAGACAGATCAACTGTGAGCTGGCAAAGATGTTCAACGACGGAACAGTTACAACACTCAAGGCACAGCACAATCTGGCTTTTATCACCGACGATTACAACCGGGCCTTTAACACCTATGCCCGCTTTCGCTGCCCTTCTGAAAACGAAGGCTGAAGGCAAAGCGCAATCCCCCTCGGTTTGCAGCCCACTCTGACAACCATGCCCTTTCTTCGCAAAAAACCTGTTTTGTGATAGCCTTGCGGACTTGTTTTGATGTCGGGGAAAAGAAAAGCACTTCATGCGTTTGCTTTCACAGAGTCTTCCATTCTTCCTGCAATGGACAGGCAACTCGCAATTTCGAAAGCTGATTGCCGCAGCAATCCTTCTGTCAGGCAGCCTCTGGCCATGCCTTCCTGCGCATGCACGCGAACCGGCTGACGTTCTGGTCATCGGCGTGGATGAATCGCCTCCCTTTGCAGGAAAGGACCTGCTGCAAAACGGCTACTCCACCCACCTGCTCACCACAGCGCTTGATCGCCTTGGATACGCCTATAAAATCCGTTTTGCCCCCTGGGAACGTGTCCTGACGGAAGGACGCAACGGCACCATTCATCTTGTTTCCGATATCTGGCGTACACCCGAGCGGGACAAGCACTTTGTCTTTTCGGCTCCGATCCTCCACAACAAGCTCAAGATCATAAGCAGGGCAGGCCTGACACCGGCACCAGCTTCACCTGACCATCTTCAGGGGCTGCGCGTCGGACTTGTTCAGGGTTTTGAATATCCGGACAAACTGCTCGACGATCCCGGGATCCAAAAGGAGTTCGCCCCCAACGACACGGCAAACCTGCAAAAGCTGGTCAATGGCCGTATCGACGTCACGATAATCGACGAGAGTGTTGCCCGCTTCATTCTTCGCAGGCTCGCGGTTCGTGAAGATCGTTTTTTCATACCCGATAGATCCATCAGCATGACGCCGATGCACATGGCCCTGAGCCGGAAAGCTCCCGGCAGTCCGGAATTGATGAAAGAGATAGACTGCGAGCTGGCAAAGATGTCCGGCGACGGAACGGTCATGGCACTCAAGACACAACACAGCCTGAGCTTTGTCACAGACGAACTTGACCGGGCGACTGACAGCCGCACCTCCGCTCAGTGCGCCCCCAGAAATGACTGAAGATGAAAGCGTGACTGTTCATGAGGCTGGGCCTCTTCACTGGCATAGGGACAGACCCGTCGGGGCAGACAGCCGGATTGCACACAGTCCCCCTGCTGACCTTCCGGGCTGACAAGAAAGCTCTTGCAGCGCGGTATGTCCAGCAAACCACTGATCGAACCATCCTCCGACTGTTTCCAGTCAAAGGCGTTCACAGGACAGGCCTGAAGGCAGGGCCTGGTTTCACACCTCAGACAAATCTCGCCCTCCTGCTCCCTGTTCTTCGGACAATCCGGCATCCCTTCCGGCACAAAGGGCAGGAAAAGAACCCCGCGATAGGCCTGCCATGACCCCCAACGCGGATGCAGCGTCCATCCCATGGGCGAAACACTCAGTCTCTCGCCCTGAGGACTGAAGGCGCGGGCCCAGCGCAGAAAGGGCATGTAGGGAGGACCGTCAGACGGATGGGAAAAGGCGCCCCCCAACCATGACGTCAGAGGCACAAGTACGGATCGTGTCCAGTCATCCAGCGGATCGGGGCTTTCCTTCAGGGCCGGATTATCACGCAGACCGTCCTGAAAGGCCTCCCAGAGGAAATGCCTCCCGCCATTGCCAACCAGAACCAGTGAACGGAAATCAAGGCGTTCTTCGTCCGTCAGGAGAGAAAGGGACTGCGGGTCAAGCCCCAGCTCATCCTTTTCTTTCGCGGTCAGGCTCTCCAGCGATACACCACCTCTCAGGCACAGACCGAAAGGGGAAAGAGCCGATGACAACTCATCCCATGTCGGCTGCTTTGAAGGCAGCAAAAATGATCCGCTTTTTCCTGACATTCCAAGTCTTTCATTATTCCCGCTTGAGCTGTAAAAACACCGGCTTTCCTCTCCCGAAAGCAACAGATCAAACTGGTTGTAATCGTCTCAGCAAGATTGCCACAGAAAATTCCTGCATACAAAAGAAGAAGAAAAAAAGCGAAACGATGCACCAAGTTGTCATTACAAATTGAAATTTCAAATTGAATCTATTATGTTTCCGCGACTATAAATTTGCCGCCGAATTCAACGTGCGGTTTCAACAGGGGCTTCCAGTTTGGCAAAGATGTTTCAGATCAATGTGTTGCATCCGAAACCTGCAGCAGAGAAACCGCATGCCAGAAGAGCATTTCTTCTGACGCTGCTTTGTGCTGCGCTGAGCGCATCCCTCTTCTCTCCGGGCCATGCCCGGGAAACATCGAAACCGGCAGAAGACGCGAACAAACTTGTCATACTGGGGCTGGACAACTGGCCTCCCTTTGCCGGTCCGGACCTTCCCAACCAGGGTTTTGGTATCGAGGTCGCCTCAACAGCCCTGAAGCGTGCCGGCTACACTGTCAAAAAACGTGTTGCCCCCTGGGGACGCCTGCTTTCAGAGGCCGAAAAAGGGGTCGTCCATGTTCTGCCAAACATGTGGCACAGCCCCAAACGCGAAGCCGTTTTCAGCATGTCTTCCCCGTACCATTTCAACAAGCTTGTTCTGGTCAGCCGCAAAGACAGCGGGCTTGTTCCGCGAAACCTGGACAGTCTTGTGGGATTGCGTGTCGGCACACTCAAGAACAGCGCCTATCCGGCCCTGTTCATGAACGACAACCGTCACCACAAACAGGAGGTTCTGGAGCAGAGCCAGAATGTCAAAAAGCTTGCAGACAACCGGGTTGATGCCGTTATCGGTGATGAAACAGTTCTGAAATACCTGATCAAGGACCAGCACCTGCCGCTCAAGGATTTCTGTTTCCAGCAGAAGCCCCTTCAAATCACCCCGATGCACATTGGCGTTTCAAGGCTTCACCCGGACCACGCCCAACTTGTCCGGATCCTCGACAGCGAAATTGCCGCCATGAAAAGCGATGGCACCTTTACAGAAATCCTGCAACGCCACAAACTCGATGAAGAGACGCCCTGATCCGACCGGGAAGGTGACCGGCTTCTTGTGACAGACACCAGAGCACAGCGAGGGCCGATCATGACACTGACAGTTTTTCTCTCCATCCTGCTTGCCGCTTTCCTGCACGCACTCTGGAATGCCCTGGTCAAGGGAAGCGGAAACAAATTCAGCACCATGGCCGCTGTTGTCCTGGGGCATGTCCCCATTGCTGTCGCTCTTCTGCCCTTTGTCCCTCTCCCTGCGCCGGAGAGCCTGCCCTACCTTCTCGCCGGCGCCCTGTTGCATATGGGGTATCAGCTCTTTCTCCTTTTCTCCTACAGGGTGGGAGACCTCACCCAGGTTTACCCAGTCGCCCGCGGCTCGGCTCCGCTGATCGTCGCAACGGTATCAATCCTCTTTCTGGGCATCACGCTTGGAACGGTTCAACTGATCGCCATTCTGATCATCGCAGCCGGCATCCTGAGTCTTTGTCTTGTGCGGCAGGCTGATGGAACCCAGAACAGCAAGGCAGCCCTGCTCGCCCTGGTCACAGGATGCTTTATCGCCGCCTACTCGCTGGTGGATGGCATCGGCGCAAGACTGGCCGGGACAGCCCTCGGATTTTTCTGCTGGCTTGCCATTTTCAACGGCTTCGGCTTTGCTCTTCTGGCCTGTGCGCATCGCAGTTGCTCCCTGAAAAGCATTCTGAAAGACAATTTCAGGGTTTTCGCACTGGGCGGCAGCGCTTCATTCTGCGCCTACGCACTGGTTGTCTGGTCTTTCACACAGGCCCCGATTGCCCTGGTGACAGCCCTGCGGGAAACAAGCATTGTCTTTGCCCTGCTGATCGGCGTCTTTGTCCTCAGGGAAAAGCTGAACCTGACCAAGGTGCTTTCAACCATGATCACGCTCTTCGGCGCAGCCCTGCTCAGGTTTTCCAGAAACCCGTAAACCGGCAGACAGGCGGACAAACAAACCGGTAAAGGCAAGGCTGACAAAACCGGCAAAGAGACTAGCTGTCACCATATCTGATCCAGGGGCGGGGCGGACTGGGATCCTGGGGCCACTCCACGATATGGTCCTCCAGATCGGCATCTTCCACCTCTGTCTCCGGCACGATACGATCCAGACAGGACACTCCAACGGCATGCACCAGTTCGGGATCACCGCTAACCAGCGGGTGCCACCAGGGAAGATCCTCCCCCTCGAGCAACAGACGGTAGGCACAGGTCGGCGGCATGAAGTTGAGTTCTTCAATATTGTCAGCCGTCAGCTTGATACAGTCCGGGACGTATTTGTGCCTTTGCGGATAGTTGCTGCACTGGCAGGTTCCCAGATCCAGCAGCTTGCAGGATACGTCCGTATCCACAATCTCGTCCGTATCCGGATCCTGCAACTTGACCAGACAGCACTTTCCACAGCCATCACAGAGGCTTTCCCACTCTGTGTCTGTCATCTCCTGAAGTGTTTTTTGTTGCCAGAACGGCAATTCTTCCTTGTTTTGCATGGCCGGATAGAACGCTTTTTTGTCGCAGCTTTCAAGATCGATTGCAGAAAAGAATACTTTCTATTTTTAAACACAAAAATAAAGTTATTTTAAGATACTGAAATTAAATAATAAAAATTGAACACTTTCTTTTTACATGAAAAAAAGCATAATTAGCTTGATTGCAGAAAAAAGGATGCTACATCTTGTGAAAAGGTGTCGCGCTCCCTGTCCGAGCTGTGATAGGAAAAGGCGACGCAGTCCAAAAGCAACCCGTCACCCCGAAAGTCTGGTACACTGAAAGGGGATGAGACAGCCTTTGGAAGAGATTGCAAGACGAAAAGCCGGGCAGAAAACCGGCGGCGCAAATCCGGCGCCAACAGATACGTCAGGATTGTACGCGCAGACATGACAAGCGATGGAGTCAACGAAATGGCTGTTCAAGCACTGGCCCAGGAGGCCGCGGCCCCGGAAGAGAAACCTTTGCCAAAGTCCGTAACCGGCGAAAAGGTTCTGTCCGTTCAACACTACAACGACACTCTTTTCTCTTTCCGCATCACACGCCCGGACAGCTTCCGCTTCCGCACAGGTGAATTTATCATGATCGGCCTGATGGTTGACGGCAAGCCACTGCTGCGCGCCTATTCCATCGCCAGCCCGGCCTGGGACGAAACCCTGGAGTTCTATTCCATCAAGGTTCCCGATGGCCCTCTGACATCCCGTCTGCAGCACCTGCAGATTGGTGATCAGGTTCTGCTGGGCAAAAAGCCGACAGGCACTCTGGTCCTCGACGCCCTGATTCCAGGCAAGCGTCTTTACCTGATGTCCACAGGCACAGGCCTTGCCCCCTTCGCATCCGTGATCCGCGATCCGGAAACCTACGAGAAGTTCGAGGAAGTGGTTCTGATCCACACCTGCCGCTATCGCAGCGAACTGACCTATGGTGAGAAAATTGTCGAGGAAACCGTTAACGACGAGTTCCTTGGCGAAATGGTTGCAGGCAAGCTGAAGCACTACACATCACTGACCCGCGAGGAATTCCCGCGCATGGGTCGCATCACTGCCCTGTTCCGCTCCGGCAAGATCTGCGAAGACCTCGGCACGCCGCCACTGAACCCTGAAACAGATCGCGTGATGATCTGCGGTTCCATGGCCATGCTGAACAGCTGCGCAGAGCTCTGTGAAGAGTCCGGCCTCAATGAAGGCGCGAACAGCAAGCCCGGCGAATACGTCGTGGAAAAGGCTTTCGTCAGCTGATCACAGCAGACAAGCAAACATCGCAAGACTTACAGGCCCGCTGATCACTCCGCGGGCCTGTTTTTATGCGCTTTCGCTTGCGGCACGCCCCAGTATCCAGCGTTTGAAGCGCCTGACCTGCTCACGCTCCAGTGCGCGCGGACGGCACACCAGGCAACAGGCCGTTTCCTCGTCAATTGAATGGGACAGAGGGGCACTGAGGATACCCTGGCGCAAGGCATCCAGCACAAAGGGCGTATGCCCCATTGCAACCCCCGCTCCGCTGATTGCAGCCTCCAGCGCCTGATTGGAGGTTTCAAAATAAAGCCAACCTCTTGGCTCCAGCCCTTTCAACCCGGCAGCAGCAAGCCAGCGGGACCAGTCATCCCGCCTCGGGGCACCCTCGACCTGCAACCAGTAATGCCGTGCCAGATCATCCGGGTGAGGCACAGGCTTGCTTTTCAGAAGCCCCGGCGCAGCCACGGGAAAGGCGGCATTGTCAAAAAGCGGAAAAACCTCTTCTCCCGCCTGACCCAGCCGTTCGGACAAACCCGTTTCAATCAGAAGATCCACAGAACCGCCGCGCAGATCTTCAAGCGATGACACCGTGATCAGGCGCAGATCAATCTCCGGCTCGCTCTGCTGGAGATCATACAGACGGGGAATAAGCCATCGCTGGGCAAAGGTGCTCAAGACAGCAAGCGTCACAGTCTGCCGCCCGCGCACCCGTTCCACAGAGCGCCTGATCAGCGAGAACCCCTCCCCCAGCCCTTCGGCAAGCGCACGACCTTCATCTGTCAGGGACACGCCATGCCGCGTCCGCGTAAAGAGCGTCACCTTGAGCCATTCTTCAAGTTGACGAAGCTGCTGGCTCACAGCAGGCTGGGACACCCCCAGTTCCTCGGATGCCCTGGACAGGGAGCCTGTTCTGGAAACCACCTCGAAAAACTGCAGAGCACGCAACGGCAGCATAATATAAGCCTATCTTATAAATAAAACACGAGAGCCTATTTGCCACAGGCCCTGCACATCGTTATTTTGAAATCAGGATCTGATAAACGAAGAAAACGTCCATTGTTTATCTTATATCTGATTGTCATGTCAAAAGCGTGCTTTGTCCACCGGGGCCGTCCAACCCCACTCATACTCATTTGGCGCTCTTTTGACCGGAAACAAAAACCACCGCAGACCTTCACCTGTCAGCGGTGGTTTTGTTTTGTCCGGCAGCATGCCCTGCCCGAACAAGGCCGGATCTCAAAGAAAAGAACAAAAGCACAAAGGACAACGCGATCAGGCCGCGCGATTGACCAGGGCAGAAATCGGGAAGACAATCCGTGCAGTCGTGCCCTTGCCCAGTTTGGACTCCAGTTCGAACTCAGCCCCGTGCAACTCGACAAGCCTTTTGGAAAGGGGAAGGCCCAGCCCCGTCCCTTCATGACGGCGCGCCAGGCTTGAATCAACCTGTCCGAAGGGGATCATGGCCTTTTCCATATCGTCCTCGGCAATACCGATACCCGTATCAGCCACCGCCAGCTCAAAGCCCCTTTCCGTCTGCCGGGCAGAAACCGTGATCGATCCTCCTTCCGGCGTAAACTTCACCGCATTGGAAATCAGATTGATCAGAACCTGTTTCAGGCGTCGCTCATCAGCCACCAGCCCCGGCTGATCTACTGAACTCTCCAGCGTCAGTGTCAGGCTGTTTTCATTGGCACGCCCGCGCAGCATGGAACAGCAACGCTCCAGGATCGAAACAACGTCCAGTTCCTCGATAAAGAGATCAATCTTTCCGGCTTCCGCCTTGGACAGGTCCAGAATGTCATTGATCAGATCCAGCAAATGCTTGCCCGAGGAATGGATATCACGCGAATAGGACACATAGCGGTCATCCCCGACCTCTCCGAACATCTGCTCGGAAATAATTTCGGAGAAACCGAGGATCGCGTTCAGCGGCGTACGAAGCTCGTGGCTCATCATGGCGAGGAATTCCGACTTGGAGCGGCTGGCAATCTCTGCAGATTCCTTAAGCTCGGTCAGTTCCCGCTCCACATTCTTGTTCTCTGTGATGTCATAGAGAATACCGACGAGATAACGCCCCTGCCCGCGATGTCGCCCGACGCGGGACAGGTTCAGGTGTGTCCAGAAAGACGAGCCGTCCTTGCGCGCAGTCAGCATGTCAACAGTCACGTGATCGCTGCCTCCCAGAACCTGCTGGAAGCGCTGCTCTGCCACACCATTGATCGTCTCGTCACTCAGCAGGAAGCGATTGTGGAAACCCTGCACCTCGCCCGGGCGATAGCCTGTCAGGCGCGTAAAGGCCGGGTTCTGGTAGACAACCGGACTTCCCGGCTGCCCCATATCCGCAATAAAGACACCGGAATCTGTTGCAGAGACAGCCGCAGCAAGACGCTGGTTTTCCTGGGACAGATCCAGCAGGGCTTTCTCCCTGCGCTTGTAGTCGGTGATATCGGTATAGACTGTAAAGAGATCACCCTCAGGCGTCTTGTGATCCGTGATACTGAGCCAGACATTGTCCGGCATCCGGATTTCCTGGTTCATCCGCCCGCGATGCCTCAGCATGTAGGTTTTGAACAGCCTGTTGTAGCGACTGGCCCGCGGGTCCTGCGCTTCGAGAATATAGAGGTTCAGCACCTCCTCAAAGGTCATACCCGGACGCAGGCGATAACCCATTGTCGGGAAGAACAGCTCCGCAAAACGCCTGTTGAAGGACACCAGAACATCATCGGCATTGTAGAGGGAAATCCCTCCTGTAAAGCTCTCGAAAGCCCGGAACAGACGGGACTGTGCCGCCTCCAGAACCTTGGCCGCCTCACGCTCTGCCGTCACATCGGTTCCCACACCGCGATAGCCGCTGAAGATCCCGTGCTGCGTAAAGACGGGCTGACCGCTCAGGCGCAACACACGAATGGACCCCTGACGGTTGCGCACTTCAAAGACCACATCACGGAAGGGCAAACGCGATTTCAGGGTGCGATCCAGATCATCACTGATATAGCCTTCCTTGAAGGATGTCAGGGTCTGGCCGATGTAATCATCCGGCTCAAGTCCGCTAACCTCAACCAGTCGGCTCGAGAGGTAGACAAAGCGGAAATCACTGTCCAGCTCCCAGAACCAGTCCGATGCGGCATCAGCAATATCCTGAAGGCGGCGCTGACTGTCCTGCATGGCGATGACAGCCTCTTCCCTCTTTGTGATCTCGCGATTGACGGAGCTGGCCCCCAGCCCCATCACCGTCATCACAATCGCACAGGCACCAATGGCAAAGAAAACAGACACAAGATACCGGTTCTCCCAGATCATCTGCTTTTCCTGCGCCGGCACACCGATCACCAGTCGCAGATTCATATGCTGAAGGGGACGCGCCGTAATCAGTCGCTCCATCCCGTCATAATCCGTGTGTTCTGCAAACTCGTTGTTCCGGATGATATCGGTCAGGTCATAGGGAACCCTTGTGCCCGGAAGCTCCCTGTTGAAGTTCTTTTCCAGCCAGAGTTGCCCCGTATCGAGCTGGAGCGAGACCGAGTGCTCGTAGGGCAGTTGCATGGCATTCCAGATTTCACGCAGTCTTTCGACAGAGAAGGTCTGGACCAGGAAATAGCCCGGGCGATCGTCCAGATGAATTTCGCGCAGGACAGAGGCAAAACGGGACCCGAAATCATCATAGGGAAGGGAAAGCGCAAGACTCCGGCCATGTCTGACCTGGTGGATCATATCCTGAACAACCTCTTCCGGCGGCATGACAATCTTGCGCCATCCCGGCACCGGTTCGCCATTGTCCTGCAAGAGAACATGGTAGTCGGTTCTGGAAGGATTAACCTGCGGCAACATCGGCAGCACAGCACCGGGAGCCGTAACACGCTGCGCCTCCTCCCTGAGACGATCCGCAATGGTATCGGAACGCTGCAGCACGGAACGGAAGAACATGTTCATCGGAACAATGGACTGGTTGAGACTGCGTACTGTGCGCTGTTCAACCTCGCTGGAAACCTCTGTATAGGTGGTTTCCACCCAGAGGGAGATCATGACAACGGAGAGAATGAGCAACAGAAGATTGATCTGGACATTGCGCTTGCGCACAAGGCCGCTGCCGTGATCGGCAGACTTCGCCCCGATCTCTTCCTCATCTGAACGCCAGTTCTTCATCCGCTCTCCACGACACGGCTTCATCCGGATCGCTTCTCTGTGCAACAGCAAAGGCGCAAACAAACCGGAACACTCATCAAGTACCCATGTAAAACCTGCCACAGGGCCTGCAAAACCGCAGAAAACACCATAGCATCACCGCGCCCGGTTCCCCATTTCAGTCTGTTACAGGGGACAGCCGGGAATCCGGTCTTCCACGCGCAAAATGTCTTTCCATAGCAATAAAACAAACATCCCTTATCAAATCGTAAAAAACCCGAAGCCTTTTAAACAAGATTCGCCCGATTCAACCGCGAAGTAACGAGAATGTTTTGTGATATTTTTTTACGTGAAACCCGCACTTTCAGCAGTGAAAAATCATGACTTGCGCGCCCAGAGAAAAAAAAGTCGCTTTCAGGACATGACAGATGACATCTATGCGACATAGAATTCGAAATGTCATTGATCGGGAGAGAGACCTTGCAAAGAGATTCGTCTCAGCGCATTGCCCGGGAGGATGATTTCGCAAAGACGGCCTGATTTTTTGCATCCCTGCCTGTCAGGGCCTCGCTTCAAGGTGTGTCCTTTGTTCTGTTTTTCCGGCTGTTTCCGGTCTTCAGCGTCCCACTGAGACCTGCCCCCAGAAACAGCATAAAAAAGAGAGAAGTAAACGCGATGTCTGATGAAGATGATCTTGACCTGAACTCCCTGGACGACGACGAGCTTGTCCAACAGATGCACGACGACCTCTATGACGGTCTGAAAGAAGAAGTTGAAGAAGGCGTTAACATCCTTCTCGGGCGTGGCTGGGAGCCATACCGGGTTCTGACAGAAGCCCTGGTTGAAGGCATGCGCATCGTTGGCGTCGACTTCCGTGACGGCATCCTCTTCGTTCCCGAGGTTCTGCTGGCTGCGGGCGCGATGAAAGGCGGCATGGCGATCCTGCGTCCTCTGCTGGCTGCGACCGGTGCTCCGAAACTCGGCAAGATGGTGATCGGTACCGTCAAGGGCGACATCCACGATATCGGCAAGAACCTCGTTTCCATGATGATGGAAGGCGCAGGCTTCGATGTCATCGATATCGGTATCAACATCCCTGTTGAAACCTATCTGGAAGCCCTCGAAGAGCACCAGCCCGACATCCTCGGCATGTCTGCTCTGCTCACCACCACAATGCCTTACATGAAGGTCGTGATCGACACTCTGAAAGAGCAAGGTCTCCGCGATGATTACATCGTCCTCGTTGGTGGTGCTCCTTTGAACGAAGCCTTTGGTGAAGCAATCGGCGCTGATGCCTACTGCCGTGATGCAGCGGTTGCCGTTGAAACAGCCAAGGAAATGATCAAGCGCAAGCACAACGCTGCCTGATCCAAGCTGAAAGTCCAAGGCCATGTCCCGCCGTTTTTCTGTCCTGCCACAGTTTTCTCGCTCTGATGAAACAGGCTCGGACAAGGAAGAACGGCGGGATTTTATTTTGCCTGACGCCTCTGCCAAACCTGCCTCCCGGACGAACAGTGTCCGTGGACGTCACACAAGACGCAGGCCAACGGCCGAGGAACGCGAAACGGCACAGGCTACCCCAAGCGGAGACACGCCGCGTCGTCGTCGCAAACAGAAACAGCGCTCCGAAGAAATCTCTGCAGCAAGTGTTCATGCCGAATTGAGCAAGGCCGCGGAACAGACAGGCAGCCTGAAAGACCAGGGCAACGAGCTGGCACCCGACCAGATTGCCAGCCTTTCCTCCGACAGTTCAAAAGACAATTCCCGGCGCACGCTCCTGATTGCCTGCGGTGCTCTGGCCCGCGAGGTTGTTGCACTCAAGAAGCTGCACAACTGGGAGAATTTCGATGTCTCCTGCCTTCCCGCCATCTGGCACAACAGACCGGAAAAGATCCCTTTCGGTGTCCAGGAGCGTATCAATGAAGCACGGGCCGACAACTATGGCACCATCAAGGTTCTCTATGGTGATTGCGGCACGGGTGGCGAACTGGATCAGGTCCTTGCAAGGGAAGGGGTTGAGCGCCTTGACGGCGATCACTGCTATGCCTTCTTTACAGGACTGGAGGCCTTTGCAGACCTGCACGAGCAGGAGCTGGGCAGCTTCTTTCTCACAGACTATCTGGCCCGTCACTTTGAAACACTGATCATGAAGGGCATGGGACTGGAAGAACATCCCGAACTCATGCCTCTTTATTTCGGGCATTACAAAAAGCTGGTTTATCTGGCCCAGACCGAAAATCCGCAACTGCAGGAACTGGCCGAAAAAGCAGCAGAACGGCTGGGTCTCAGCTACGAGTACCGTTATACCGGTTATGGCGAACTGGAGTCCTTCATGCCCAGAATTTCAGAACAATAACAACATCGATTTTGAATAGGAGAACCCTGATCATGGCAAAACTGACCATCACCTACTGGCGTGACATTCCGGCACAGGTCACTGTGAAGGCAGGTCGCAAAAACGCAAAACGCATTCTGGACGAGCGTTTCGAAAAGGCCATTGACCGTGCAGCGATGAAAGCCAAGCTGCGCGACACTGATTCCTACCTTGCCGAATGGCGCAAGGGAGAGCCGCAAGAGTGCGGAGATGATCTCGAAGCTGTCGCAGATGAAGCAGCCGCGTCCATCGAAAAGGAATACACAAACGAAAGACTGGATGAACTGGTGGCAAACGGCGGCCTCGTCTAAGCCATCCTGTCATCCCTGCTACAGGTCGTCCCTGTGACACTCCGGCCACCTGCCAAGGCTTTCGCAGAAAATGCCCAAAGCAGGCGGTTCGCACCGGATTACAACAGGTACGCCCCTCCCCGAACAGAGAGAAGACAGGGCAGGACACTGCCCGAATACAAGAGGCGTTATACAATGTCAGATTTTGATCCACAGATCGTGAAGCAGCGCATCATCGACTTCATGAGCGATTTCACAATCGAAACCACACCAGGTTCTGCTGCGAAGACTCCGGACTACCGCGTTCACCTGCGTCCGGGCTGCAAGATCGCAGTGACCTTCCTGCCGGGTTCCGATTTTGCTGACACCATCGCGACAGCCAAGCGTCTGAAAGAAGAAGGCTTCGACCCGATGCCACACTTCGCAGCGCGCTCCATCCCTTCCCTGTCCTTCTTTGAAGACAACCTGAAGCGTCTTCAGGACGAAGTCGGCGTTGATCACGTCGTTGCCCTGGGTGGCGCAGTCGACAATCCTGTCGGTGATTTCTCGGACTCCATGCAGCTGCTGGAAACCGGCCTGTTCGACAAGCACGGCATCAAGACCATCGGTGTTGCCGGTCACCCCGAAGGCAGCCCGGACATCAGTGACGAGGGTCTGAAACAGGCTCTCACCTGGAAAAACAGCTTCGCTGAAAAAACAGACGCCTACGTTTACATTGCCACACAGTTCTGCTTTGAGGCAGAGCCTGTAATCGCATGGGACAAACGCATCAACGCCGAAGGCAACACCCTGCCGATCCACATCGGTGTTCCCGGCCTTGCAACCATCAAGACACTGATCGCACACGCAAAAGCCTGTGGTGTCGGCCCGTCCATGCGCGTTCTGACACGTCAGGCGAAAAACATCGCCAAGCTGATGACTGTCAACGCACCGGACCAGCTGGTGATGGATCTGGCGAACTACGCCGCCACAGATCCGAACTGCGGCATCAAGAAAGTCCACATGTATCCGCTGGGCGGCATGAAAAAGTCTGCACAGTGGTCCTACGCCGTTGTCGATGGTGACTTCACCATGGATCCAAAGGGCAAGGGCTTCAAGGTCAACCGCGAAATCGGCTAAGCACTTCAAGCCAATAGCCTGAAAACGACAGAACCCCTGCCCAACGGCGGGGGTTTTTGTTTTTGATAGCGACAGAAGTATCTACGGAAAATATGTGGTTTTGCCTCTTCACCGGTAACACAGTTTGATCTTATTCGCACCACGGACAATCAGCATATTACCAACCGGCCTTGCTGAAACAGCACCTCCAACTTTCTGTAATAAACATCAGGGATCAAGATTCAGCTCCTTTTTCATTCGCTTTTCCAAAAGCAAACCGGACAAAGACGCCATCAGGACAATAGCTCCACCAAAGACAAATGCCGCTTTCACTGAAACAACGCCTACAATCCATGCCACCAGAAGCCCGGAAATTGCCTCCCCTGAATTCGCAAGAAAGGAGAAAATTGCAAAGGCCTTCGAAACATCTTTCTCAGGGACTGCCCTCTGTATGACAGTGATGAAAAGGACATCAGCAACCGCACCGGAAAAGCCCAGTAAACTTCCCAATACGATCAGAAAGAAAATATTCGTCATCGTGACAGTCAACGCAATAAGTACGCCGTAGAAAAGCCAACCCAAATACATGAAACAACTGTGATGACGAGAGGATAAAGTTCCTGCGAAGAAAGCTCCAGGAAGCGTGCCCAACGCAATACCCCCCATAAACAAACCCAGAGCCCTTACATCAAGTTGACTACTTTCATCGAAAAAGACAGGAAGGCCTATTCCAAGCAGACCTCCGACCCCAAGGACAGACAAGGCATTGAGAACAATTGCAACACGGATGTTCCTGTAAGATGTTCCCAGCTTTCGCCAAAGTCCCCTGTAATCTCTCGCTATTGACGGCCATTCTATTTCTTTCAGCCTTGATCCCGATTGGACTTTCAGGAAAACACCAACAAAAGAGGCGACAAGAAAAAGGACACCGCTCATGCCAAGAACAATAGCTTCAGGAAAAACACTGAGCGCCAAACCAAACAGTACAGGAGCAACCATCCCGCACACTTCATGACAGCTGTGCAAAATGGAATTTGCAGGTGCAATATCATCCCGCCTGACAAGCCGTTGTAAAATGCCACGGTATGCGGGTTGAAAGATCGTCCCCAAAGTCGTTAACAGGAACGCACCTCCTGACAAGACTATGGCAACATGAAAATCAGCCCAAACCAGCACAACCAGACCAAACAGAACTCCTCCCCGGAGAAGATCAGACAGGATAATGATTTTTTTCCTGTCATAGCGATCACTGAACCACCCTCCGAGTAATCCAAAAAATGCGTATGGTAAAAATCTGAAGAAAACCAGAAATCCAACTTCGCTGTACGAAGCACCATTTTGCAGAGCAATCCAAACCAGTGTTAAGTCCAGCCCCCTGCTCGCCAGCGACGTGAAGAGCTGATGACACAGCAGTAACAATATGACAGGATCACTGAAAAGCAGTCTGTATGGAGAAAAAAGCATAGGCTGAGGACGCTTTGTGTTTCAGTTTACTGATAAAAACGGCTGTTTCCTCACCGTCTCCCCCCCCACTTCAGGAAACACACCGTAAACACAGGCGCATCCCGGAACGATTACAAAAGCACTCTGATATAATAACAAACGATTACAGTAACAGCTCTTCACAAAGCTTCAGAATTACCCTTTCAGAACAGTCTGAAAGCGACAGATTACCGGCTTGACAGCAGGTTTTTTGTTTTTTATTGGCGCGACATAAAGAAAATGTTATATGATTTTCACGCACAAAAAAGTGACATCGGAACAGGGTTCAAACGCGTAGAATTCTGCAGCATAGGAAAAAAGCTCTAAGGTCTGATGTCCAAGGGATAGAGCCGTATACCCCTATAAAAAAAGCGGATAGGCCTTCTGCGTTTTTATAATGCGCCCCGAAGGCTGTGAAACTTTATTGTAAAGAAAGCGCAAAATGCACATTCCATGTCGTATTCAAGCTTTCCTCATATGCGACAGGTATGCAGTATAGCGTCCAGTTTTACAGACAAGCGACGTTCCGTCGCAGCTGGTTGTTGATCTCGGGTTTCGGCCTGAACAGAGGAGAAAATCCAATGACACGTACAATTGTGTCTTCCGACAGAAAAGAAATCGCTATCGGTTTTGACGAGCCGTTCTGCATCATCGGCGAGCGTATCAACCCGACAGGCCGCAAGAAACTGGCTGAAGAAATGGCGGCCGGTGACTACAGCCGCGTTGAAGCCGACGCGATCGCACAGATCGAAGCCGGCGCAACAATGCTGGACGTGAACGCCGGTATTCCTCTGGCCGACGAGCCAAAAATCCTCGCTGAAGTGATTCAGCTGGTTCAGGGCATCACAGACCTGCCACTGGCAATCGACTCCTCCATCATCGACGCTCTGGAAGCCGGTCTGGCTGTTTACAAGGGCCGCGCGCTGGTGAACTCCGTAACCGGTGAAGACGAGTCCCTGGAGCGCGTTCTGCCTCTGGTGAAAAAGTACGACGCTTCTGTTGTTGCGATCTCCAACGACGAAACCGGTATCTCCCAGGACCCGAACGTTCGTTACGAGGTTGCCAAGAAAATCGTTGAGCGTGCCGAAGACCACGGCATCAGCCGCGACCGCGTTGTCGTTGATCCGCTGGTTATGCCGATCGGTGCGATGGGCACAGCCGGCAAGCAGGTTTTTGCCCTGCTGCACCGCCTGAAGAACGAGCTGGGCGTGAACACAACCTGTGGCGCTTCCAACATCTCCTTCGGCCTGCCCTTCCGTCACGGCATCAACGCGCACTTCCTGTCCATGGCTGCTGCTGCCGGCATGACCTCTGCAATCATGAACCCGCTGCACGCCGAAGACATGGCTGGTGTCCTGGCGTCCGACGTTCTGCTGAACAAGGATCAGGATTGCCTGAAGTGGATCAAGAAATATCGCGAGCCTGCTCCTGAAGGTGCAGCAGCTGGTGAAGGCCGTCGCCGTCGTCGTCGCGCCTAAATCGGGCTTGAACAGAGCAGGTCGCCCTCCCTTTTCCGGCCTGCTCTGCCTTCCCCTGAAAACCGCTGCGGATCCAGCTCTTTCCAAAGCGGTTTTTTAACGGGCAAATACCCGAGTCATTTGATGCGACAATCGAGCAAGGCAACAGCTCCTGTTCTCTCTTTTCCTCTGGTGAAAACAGGATTGCCCACGGGCAGAATATCTGCTTTCCTGCAACCGCTGCCTTTCTCTCGACGGCTTAGCCGGGCTAAGGAATGGCAAAGCTCTTCTTGATCTGAACACCACACATCCAAAAAAGTGCAAGGACGTACAAGAAACCCGGACAAAAGAGCTTTACACCGCTTTCCGTCGGCCCCAAATTTCAACAATAAAAAGAGAGATTTCCAGGAGCAGAGACCATGACCAAAGAGGCCCTGATCGTATTTACACCTTCCGGCCGTCGGGGCCATTTCCCGATCGGCACCCCTGTCCTCACTGCCGCGCGCAGTTTGGGTGTCGACATTGACTCCGTTTGCGGTGGTCGCGGAATTTGTGGTCGATGCAAGGTTCAGCCGGGTGACGGCGAATTTGCAAAGCACAAGATCACATCGTCCCCGGAACACCTCAGCGACGTCACAAAGGTAGAAGACCGCTACGCAGAGAAAAAAGGCATCAAAGCCGGACTACGTCTGTCCTGCCAGGCACAGATCGAAGGCGATCTCGTGGTCGATGTTCCTCCGGAAAGCCAGGTTCACAAACAGGTCGTCCGCAAGCGCGCCGATGTGCGCGACATCGAGATCGATCCCCCCATCCGCACCTACTTTATCGAGGTTGAAGAACCCGATATGCACAACCCGAAGGGCGACTGGGAACGCATTCAGGAAGCACTGGAAGCCCAGTGGGATATCAGGGATGTCAGCTGTGACCTGCGCACGCTGCAGGGCCTGCAGGTCGCCCTGCGCAAGGGCAACTGGCAGGTTACTGTTGCCCTCTCCGAACACGACCGCAAGATCATCTCCATCTGGCCGGGTCTGAAGGAAAAGGTTTACGGCGTTGCTGTCGACCTCGGCTCAACAACCGTTGCTGCACACCTCTGTGACCTCAGCACCGGGGAAGTCACCGTTTCCTCCGGTATCATGAACCCGCAGATCCGCTTCGGTGAAGACCTGATGAGCCGCGTGTCCTACGTCATGATGAACCCCGGTGGCGACAAGGACATGACAGCAGCCGTTCAGGATTCCATGAACGAGCTCTTTGGGTCCATTGCAGAGGAAGCGGGCATCGAGCGCTCCGATATCCTCAGTGCGACCTTTGTCGGCAACCCGGTCATGCACCACCTCTTCCTTGGTATTGATCCGACAGAACTGGGTGGCGCTCCCTTTGCCCTGACCCTGAACTCCGGTCTCGACCTCTATGCCCGCGACGTCAATCTGGACATCGCCACAGACGGTCGCGTCTACATTCTGCCCTGCATCGCCGGTCACGTTGGCGCGGATACAGCGGGTGTGATCCTCTCCGAAGGTCCGCACATGCTGGATGAAATCAGCCTGCTGTGTGACGTGGGAACCAACGCCGAGATCGTCCTCGGCAACAAGGAGCGCCTGCTGGCCTGCTCCTCCCCGACCGGACCGGCCTTTGAAGGTGCCCAGATTTCATCCGGTCAGCGCGCTGCACCGGGTGCCATTGAGCGCCTGCGGATTGATCCGGAAACACTCCAGCCCCGCTTCCGTGTGATCGGATCCGAAAAATGGTCCGACGAGGACGGCTTCGGGGATGACATCAAAAGCACTGGCGTTACCGGTATCTGTGGTTCCGGTATCATCGAAGCTGTCGCCGAGATGTTCCTTGCCGGCATTATCCTGACAGACGGCACCATCGACGGCTCACTGGCAGCCAAATCCGAACGCATCATTCCAAACGGCAAGACCTTCTCCTACCTCATCCATGACGGGGTCGAGGGCGAACCCTCTGTGACCGTGACGCAGAATGACGTCCGCGCCATTCAGCTGGCAAAGGCCGCACTCTATGCCGGTGTGAAACTGCTGATGGAAAAGATGGAGATCGAACAGGTCGACCGCATCCAGCTTGCCGGGGCCTTTGGCTCTCACATCGACGTCAAGTATGCGATGGTTCTGGGGCTGATCCCGGACTGTAACCTCGAACGCGTCAAATCAGCCGGTAACGCGGCGGGCACCGGTGCCCGCATGGCCCTTCTGAACAAAAAGGCGCGCGCTGAAATTGAAGGCGTCATCCAGCGGGTCGAAAAGATCGAAACAGCGGTTGAACCGAAATTCCAGGAGCACTTCATCAATGCCATGGGCCTGCCCAACACTGTCGAGAGCTTCCCGAATCTGGAGACTGTTGTGAAGCTCCCCGAAAAACGTGTCGCAGAGCCTGCCGAGGGCGGAGAAGAAGGCGGAAGACGCCGCCGACGCCGTCGCGGATAAGAAAAAATGCCTAGCGGCATAGTACAATGTAATGATGAAAAAGCCTTTCCATTTTCGGGAAGGCTTTTTTCTTTGAGCCTTGAAAACAAAGGACCAGAGCACAATACGAATAATTGAATTTCCGCATAACCATTCCCCTGAAGGCGATATGTTAACCAATAAGCAACTGATTTTACTCTCATCAAATGAAGATGTTTTGAAAAATTAACTTTCTATTAATCATATTGTTTGCTACTCTGGGAACATCAAGAACAAGAACAAACCCTCAAGAGTTGCAGTTGGAATGGATCATGATTGATAATGACACGCTCAATCTGATTGATCGTCTGGCCCGTGTGAACATCACGCACGAAACCTTCCAGATCAGCGAACAAGCATATAAGGGTATTGTTGAGTTTCACCTTGAGAAGCTTGGCCCGGACAAGGCGTTCGCTTTGATTTGTCAGGAAGTCCATGACATCAGAAAACAGGAAGAGGACAAAGCCAATGTCTTTTCCGAATCACAGTCAGAGCAGTATTTGCACTAATTGGTGTTAATGCCTTTTTTCATCAGCGTTAGCCTGTTAACGCTTCAGGTTCATTCCAAAGGAAAAGCCACCCGGACTTCCGGATGGCTTTTGTTCGTGTTCGCTTTTCAAACCGGACAACCAGGCGGCACAACAGACCCGGCTTCGCCGCAGTCTAGGCTTTCGGGCGGGTGAAGATGTAGGTTGTCTGATCAGACTGCTCCGGCTGGAATTTATACCCGCCCTCGGTAAAGGCCCTGATATCTTCCGGCTGCTCGATGCGGTTCTGAATGATGTAACGCGCCATCATGCCCCGCGCACGCTTGGCAGAGAAACTGACGATCTTGGCAATCCCGTCCTTTTCCTCCTTGAAAACAGGTGTGATAACAGTCCCTCTGATGGCCTTTTCATTTGCAGCCTTGAAGTACTCGTTCGAGGCACAGTTGATCACAACCTGTGCAGCGTGCCCCTCAAGGTCCGCGCTCAGATGATCGGCAAGTCTGGTGCCCCAGTAATCATAGAGGTCCTCGCCCACGGGATTGGACAGCCTGGTTCCCATTTCCAGACGATAGGGCTGCATCAGATCAAGCGGACGCAGAATACCGTAAAGGCCGGAGAGAATACGCAAGTGTCCCTGCGCATAAAGCAGTTCCTCATCCGAAAGGCTGTCTGCATCAAGCCCTGTGTAGGTGTCGCCGCGGAACATGAAGGCCGCAGCAGAGGCATTGTGTTCGGCAAAGGGGAAATCAAAGGCGCGATAGCGCTCATAGTTCAGTTCGGCCAGCGCATCACTGATCCCCATCAGACGCTTGAGATCCGGACGGGTCAGCTCCTGCGCAACCTCCAGAAGTTCCTGTGTTTCCGGAATAAAATCCGGCTGCGTTACAGGCAAACCACGGGTTTTCAGGCTTTCATCCAGTTTTTTCGCTGGCGATACAACAACAAGCATTCGACGATCCTGTCTTGGAATTCGGTAAGTCCCCAAACCATAGTTAAAGCCTGCCTCGCAAAAGACAAGGGCAGATGATCATTTTCGGACGCAGGGACAAGCATAAAAACTTGAAGAACAAAGATCGCGTGCTCATCTGCAAATGAACAGAAGAGGCCCGTCATGAAACAGAAAACAGCGCATCAGCCCCCTGCAACAACGGGTGCAGTCTGGCTGATCTCCGGATTGTGCCTGTTCTGCCTTGTCTTTCTTTCCCTGATCCTCCTACCGGGACCAGCACGTGCCGGACCGGACAGACATCCCCAGCCCTGAAAGCGCCAAAGCCATGATACAGACACACAGCCCCGCCTCCATAAGGAAACGCTTTCTGTCATTTGCCGGCTCCGGCCTGCTGGGCCTTGGCATGATGGCTTTCACGCTGCTGCAGTCCCCTCCCCAGACACAAGCTCAGGACTTTGATGTTCAGGTCCTGACAACAGAGCTGAAACGCCCATGGGGTCTGGCATTCCTGCCGGATGGAGACATGCTAGTCACAGAGCGCAATGGCACACTGGCGCTGGTTTCACCGGATGGTACCGTAAACAGACTGGACGGTGTGGCCCCGGTTGCTCCCGATGGACAGGGCGGCTTGCTGGACATTGCCCTGTCTCCGGACTTTGCACGCGATCAGCGCCTGTACTTCAGCTATTCCCGCCCCTTTTCCAATGGTGAAAGCGGCACGGCTCTGGCAACCGCGGTTCTGGACAGAACCGGACAGGCAATCACAGACTGGACCAACCTCTTCACCATAAACAGACCAACGGATTCCGGCCGTCACTTTGGCTCGAGACTGGTGATGCGTGGCGATGGCACCCTTTTCATGACCGTTGGTGATCGCGCAGACCGTGACCGCGCGCAGGATCCGAACGATCACGCCGGATCGATCCTGCGCCTGAATCTCGACGGTTCGGTGCCGGAAGACAATCCCTTTGTCGGGCAGGACGGCTATCAACCGGAAATCTGGTCCATCGGGCACCGCAACCCGCAGGGTGCAGCCCTGCACCCCGAAACAGGTGAACTCTGGACCGTCGAACACGGTGCGCGTGGCGGGGATGAGATCAACAAACCCGAAGCCGGCAGGAACTATGGCTGGCCGGTCATTTCCTATGGCCGACACTATTCCTACCTGCCCATCGGCGAAGGCACCCACAAGGAAGGGCTGGAACAGCCCCGCTATTACTGGGACCCGTCCATCGCCCCCTCTGGCCTGAGCTTTTATCACGGAGACCTTTTCCCGCAATGGAAAGGCAGCCTCTTTGTTGGCGCGCTGAAGGATCAGAAGCTGATCCGTCTCAATCTTGACGGTGACGAAATTATCGGAGAGCAAATCTATCTGGAAAAGCAGTACGGACGCATTCGCGATGTCCGCCAGGGACCGGACGGAGCGCTCTGGCTTCTGACGGATTCCAGCAAGGGCCGCCTCCTGCGCCTTGTTCCCAAAGACTGAGGCCTGACACGCAGGGCAGTTTCCACGACAACTCTCCATGCCTTGTCAGGAGGCGCGAAAAGCCGAATAATACTGCTCTGCCCCACAGACTCCCGCACAAGGTCTCCTCATGAACAGGCACGACAGCTCCACATCCTTCGTGGCTGCGGCGGCGACAATTCTTGTCGCCATCATGCTCTATGATGTGATGAGCGCCATTATCAAGCACCTCAGCGCACGCTACCCGACAGAGCAACTGGCCTTTTTTCGCAATCTCTTCGGATTGATCCCGACAGGGATTATCCTGTTCTTCTCCCGGAAATGGGCAGAAGCAGGCAAACCTCTGGTGATCAGACAATGGAAGCTGGGACTGATCCGCGGTGTTGTCGCTGCCTTCGCACAGCTGTGCATGTATCTGGGCATCGCCCATCTGGAGTTTGCCACGGCCACAACCATACTGTTCTCCGGGCCGCTATTTGTAACAGCCCTGTCCATTCCCCTTCTCGGGCACCGGGTCGGTCTGATACGATGGCTGGCCGTGATCACAGGTTTTGCCGGTGTCCTGCTGGTCATGCAACCGACAGCACCGGATTTCAGCTGGTATGCCCTCCTTCCCCTGCTCGCAGCACTGGGATTTGGCTCGATCAGTGTCTCGGCACAGCGCTTTGACAACAGCGTCCCGACCGCCCTGATGAACCTTTACGGCAATGCCGGGTCTCTCGTGTGTTTTGTCATCATGCTGCTGGTTCTGGACAGTTTTGTCCCGATCCTCAATCCGGAAGACTGGCTGTGGCTCGGCGCCATTGGTCTTGCAGGAGGGCTGGCGGCCTATTTCCTGATCGCGGCCTATCGGCTGGCGGAACCCAGCAGCCTGTCCCCCTTCGAGTATTTTGCCATTCCCTTTTCCTTCACACTGGGATGGATTTTCTTTGACGAAACCCCTCTTGAACGCCTCTTTCCGGGAGTTCTGCTGATTGTCGGCAGTGGTCTTTACATCCTCTGGCGGGAACAGCGCACGGGAGAACAATGCAAGGGGAAATACACGCCTGACTTACAGAAACAGAACCAGTCTGACCAAAGCGTGGAGCCAAACTGATGCCGGACAGCGCAGATGAAGGCTTTCGCATATTTTTTTCTTGCAGAAGAGCCGCTCTGATCCTAGCTTGACCTCATTACATTTCCGTTGGGGTGCTCTGACCGGGAGCTGAGAGACAGAAGTATCTGTCAACCCACCGAACCTGATCCGGATTGTACCGGCGGAGGGAACGGAAGACAGCTCTCAGGCGTTCAGGGCATCACAGCCCCAAAAAAAAGCAAACGCCAGCTCCTCCCGCACTCCACCCGCAAGCCTGCTCCCGGATCGCACGAGTTAACCGGGAGTTTTCCGATGTCGGCTGGACAGAACCATATTGTTTCTCCGTTTGACCACACCCCAGTGGCGCTGACCATTGCCGGCTCTGATTCCGGCGGCGGCGCAGGTATTCAGGCCGATCTGAAAAGTTTCAGCGCGCGTGGTGTCTTCGGAACCTCGGCCATCACAGCCATCACGGCACAGAACACTCTGGCTGTTACAGCAATACAGGCAATTGACCTGCCTGTTGTCGCGGCCCAGATCAAGGCTGTCCTTGATGACATCCACCCCCACGCCATCAAGATCGGCATGCTGGCGGATTCAGGCGTGATCAAAACAGTTGTGGAGGCCCTGAAAGACTATCATGGCCCTGTCGTCCTTGATCCCGTGATGATTGCCAAATCCGGGGATGCCCTGCTGCAGGATGATTCTGTGGATACGCTGAGCGAACTTCTGCTTCCGCGCGCCACCCTGCTGACACCGAACCTTCCCGAAGCCGCGCGCCTGCTGGGCACCGATCCGGCCTATGACCTGCTGGATGCCGTCGAACAGGGCAAACAGCTGCTGGACAAGGGCCCCGCAGCCATCCTGATGAAAGGCGGCCACGCCAGGGGGCCGATCTGCCGCGATGTCCTCATCACCCGCGACGCAGAACCACTGGTTCTGGAGGTCGACCGGATCGACACCAAGAACACCCACGGCACTGGCTGCAGCCTCTCGGCATCCATCGCTGCGGAACTGGCAAAGGGAAAACCGACACTGGAAGCGGTCAAAACGGCACACAGCTGGCTGCACGAAGCCATCGTCAGAGCGGACAGCCTGACCATCGGCACGGGCCACGGACCCGTTCATCATTTCCACGAGTTCTGGAACGATGACCGGAAAGGCGGCGCAGCGTGAGCAAGAACGGCTTCACCATTCGCGGCGCGGGTGTCGCAGGCCTTTGTCTGGCCACCGAGCTAAAAGCTCGGGATGCCGAGGTGACCCTGCTGGATCCGCAGGGCCTTCCCGATGAACACGGCTGCTCGTGGTGGGCCGGTGGAATGCTCGCACCCGACTGCGAGGGGGAGACAGCCGAGGACTGCATTGTTCGGGCCGGACGCAAGGCAATCGGCTGGTGGGAAAAATCAACAGGCGCTGTCCACCACAAAGGCACGCTTGTTCTTGCTCTGGATCGCGACCAAAGCGAGTTGCGCCGTTTTGCAAGACGGACAGAAAACCATCGCGCTGTTTCCGGCGATGAAATCGACAGTCTGGAACCCGATCTGGCCGGGCGCTTCTCCGGCGGGCTCTTCTTTGAGCAGGAAAGCCATCTTGACCCCCGCAAGGCCCTGCTCCACCTGAGCAACCGTCTGCAGGAACAGGGTGTGAGCATCCAGTCACCTTCCGATGTCCGTGAAAGCGGCGCTGTCATTGATTGCCGTGGTCTTCATGCCCGTGATGTCATCACAGACCTCCGCGGCGTTAAGGGCGAAATGCTGGTGATCCGCTGCCCGGATATCAGACTGAACCGCCCTGTGCGACTGCTGCATCCCCGCGTGCCGCTCTATATCGTCCCGCGCGAAGGCGAAGACGGCACCTACATGCTGGGCGCAACCATGATCGAAAGCAGCGACCGCCAGCGCATTACGGCGCGCTCCATGCTGGAGATGCTCTCTGCTGCCTATGCCCTGCACCCCGCCTTCGGAGAGGCGGAAATCCTTGAAATCGGCGTGGATGTGCGCCCGGCCTTTGCCGACAACCGCCCACGTGTGATCCTGCGCGGACAGGATCTTTTCATCAACGGTCTCTACCGTCACGGCTATCTGATGGCGCCCGTTCTGGCAGAGCTTGCTGCCGACTGGCTGCTGAAGGGCCATGAACCTGAAGACAGCAGTTTCTTCCGAAAGGAAAAGACATGATCATCCACCACAATGGCGAGGAAACAACCATCGCCAACCCGCAGCTCAACGAAGCCCTCAGGGAACTGGGGTATATCGAAGGCCGCTTTGCCACAGCTGTGAACGAGAACTTCGTCCCCATTTCCGAACGCCAGACCATCACCCTCAGGGACGGGGATCGTCTGGAAGTCGTTGCCCCCATGAGCGGAGGATAGGCCGTCATGAACTTCGACAGGAAAGCCTTCTATGGTGTGCCCCTTGAAACACCCCTTATGCTGGGCACGGCGCTTTATCCGTCACCATCAGTGCTGGCTGATGCCTTCACCCGTTCAAAAGCGTCTGTCGCCACCGTTTCCCTGCGCCGTGAAAACGGCGTGTCCGGTGCCGGACAGGATTTCTGGCAACTGATCCAGTCACTGGGCTGCAAGGTGCTTCCCAACACTGCCGGATGCTACAGCGTCAAGGAAGCAGTCACAACAGCCCACATGGCCCGCGAGGTGTTCGACACCAAATGGATCAAGCTGGAAGTCATCGGGCACAGCGACAGTCTGCAACCGGATGTTTTCGGGCTTGTGGAAACCGCAAAAATCCTCTGCGAAGATGGTTTCGAGGTTTTCCCCTACTGCACGGAAGACCTGATTGTTGCCGAAAAACTGCTGAAGGCCGGCTGTGAAGTCCTGATGCCCTGGGGCGCGCCCATCGGTTCCGGACTGGGCCTGAACAATCTCTATGGCCTGCGCGCCATGCGGGCAGCCTTCCCGGACATTCCCCTCGTTATTGATGCCGGGCTGGGCGTTCCCTCCCATGCAGCAACGGCGATGGAGCTGGGCTACGATGCCATCCTGCTGAACACAGCAGTCGCAAAGGCTGGTGATCCAGCCGCAATGGCAGAGGCCTTTGCCCTGGCCGTCCGGGCCGGACTGCTGGCAGCAGAAGCCGATCCGATGGAACCCCGCGATATGGCCAGCCCCTCAACTCCTGTGATCGGAAAGGCATTCCTCTCATGAGCACGCATCAGAACAGACCGGAATGGCTGGATCCTTTCTATCCGATCTTTGACAGTGCAGACTGGCTGGAACGCCTGCTGCCTGTCGGCATCAAACTGGTTCAGCTCCGCATCAAGGACAAACCGACCGAGGTCCTGCGCGAGGAAATCCGCCGTGCAAAAACGCTCTGCGCGCAACACGGAACGACCCTGATCGTCAACGATTACTGGCAACTGGCAATCGAGGAAGGTTGCGACTTTATTCATCTGGGACAGGAAGATCTGGATGATGCTGATCTGGACGCCATTCGCGCCGCGGGGCTGCGACTGGGCCTGAGCACACACGATCACGACGAACTGGATCGCGCCCTCGACTGCAAGCCGGAATATCTGGCCCTTGGGCCGGTCTATCATACCATTCTCAAAGCCATGAAGTGGGCACCACAAGGCGTGGAGCGCATCACGGAATGGAAGAAACGCGTTGGCGACACACCGCTGGTTGCCATCGGCGGGATGACCGTCGAACGCGCGTCAGGAGCCCTGACGGCCGGTGCAGACATCGTCTCTGCCGTGACCGACATCACCCTCAACGAGAACCCCGAAGAACGCGTGCGCCAGTGGCTGGATGTCACGCGTCCCTGATCCTTTCAACACACAAGAACACAACAAAAGCGATAACAAGGAAACTCTCATCATGCTCTCCATGAAGAAACTCCTCCTCGGTGCAGCCTTCTCTGCACTGGCTTTCTCGGCCCAGGCGGCAGAAGACCTCAAAAAACAGACCCTGATCCTCGACTGGTTTATCAATCCGGACCACGGCCCGATCATCGTTGCCCAGGAAAAGGGCTACTTTGCCGACGAGGGACTGGAAATTGAAATCGTTCCTCCGGCTGATCCTGCCGATCCGCCAAAGCTGGTCGCTGCCGGCAAGGCTGATCTGGCTGTGTCCTACCAGCCTGATCTGCACCTGCAGGTTCAGGAAGGTCTCCCGCTCAAGTGGGTGGGAACCCTCGTTGCAACACCGCTGAACTGCCTGCTGACCCTCAAGGATGGTCCGATCCAGTCCGTGGCGGACCTCAAGGGCAAGAAAATCGGCTTCTCCGTTTCCGGTGTTGAAACGGCCGTCCTGCACGCCATTCTCTCCAACCACGGCGTTTCCGTGGATGATGTGGAACTGGTCAATGTGAACTGGTCTCTCTCCCCGTCTGTCATGTCCGGTCAGGTGGATGCCGTTATCGGTGCCTTCCGGAACTTCGAGCTGAACCAGATGGAAATCGACGGCGTTGAAGGCCGTTGCTTCTATGTCGAGGAAGAAGGCGTTCCAACCTATGACGAACTGATCTACATCGCAAACCCGGAAACAATGGACAGGGACGCTGTTGCAGCCTTCCTGCGTGCCATTGAAAAGGCAACACGTTTCATCGTGAACCACCCGCAGGAAAGCTGGGAAATCTTCTCCGGCACCTCCAAGGAACTGCAGGACGAACTGAATTCAAAGGCATGGGTTGATACCCTCCCCCGCTTTGCCCTCCGTCCGGCTGCCTTTGACAAGGGCCGCTATGAAGACTTCGAGATCTTCCTGAAAGAGTCCGGCCTGACCAAAAACATCACGCCAATCGAAAAGCTGGCTGTCGAGGTGTCCACAGATGGCTAACCAACCCGACTACGGCACGGTTTTCGGGCACTGGCGCAAGGCTTGCGGTTCGGTCTGGACAGACTACACGCACCACGCCTTCGTGGAGGGGATGCGCGACGGCACCCTTCCACGCGCAGCCTTTCTGCACTACCTGAAGCAGGATTATATCTTCCTGATCCATTTCTCCCGCGCCTGGGCTCTGGCCGCTGCCAAGTCAGAAACGCTGGAGGAAATGAAGATCGCAGCCGGAACTGTCAATGCGCTGGTCAACGAAGAGCTTCAGCTCCATATCGAAACCTGTGCACGCGAAGGCATCAGTGAAACCGACATCATGGCAACCTCTGAAGCCACAGCCAATCTGGCCTACACACGCTATGTGCTGGAAGCCGGATACAGCGGTGATTTTCTGGACCTGATGGCAGCCCTTGCCTCCTGCGTTCTCGGCTATGGCGAGATCGGCCTGCGCCTCAAGGAAACCGGAAGCTCTGATGCCTATCAGGAGTGGATCGACACCTATTCCGGTCCGGAATATCAGGATGCCTGTCAGGCCGTCGGTGCACTTCTGGACAGCGCTGTTCTGAACAGACTCGGAAAAGACTATCTCAAGGCCCCGCGATGGACGGCCCTGAGCAGGCGTTTTGACAAGGCCACCGAACTGGAGGTCGGCTTCTGGGAAATGGGTTTGAACCCCTAGGAAAATCCCGAAAAACAAGCTGTTTCAACGGGGAAGGAGCCAGGTGCTCTTTCCCCGTTTTTTCATGTCCTGCTTTCAGCATCGGGCCAAGGTCCGGAAGGCCCGCACAAAAACCGCAGGACCTTTCCGCTGGATACCAATTCTTAAGGAGAGTGAACTAAGCTCACAGGCCGGGTTAGAGTCTCTGCATAAAAATAAAGTATCAGGTAAAGTCAATCAGCATGAAATCAAAGAGCAATCTGGGAGTCATCCTCCTTCTCATCGTGATCACGCTGGTTACAGTCGTCTTTCAGAAACGGGATCTTCTGCCCGGTTTCCTGCCGGGTTTTATGGAGTCTCTGGGGCAGAACACCGCTGTTGTCTTCGCCTTTATCAATGACTTTTTTGGCAGTGATGACGGCAGTGCCGAGAGATCCCTCTTCTCTCCAACCCTGATTTTCCTGGTCGCCATTACATTGTTTTTGCTGGCAATCCTTTACATGTGGTCCAGGTTTCCCGATGCGCTCTACTCGGAAAAGTCCCTGAACCGGGAGAAAATCAATTCTCCTGCCGCACCGGACAGCCCTCCGCCCGGCAACAACAGGGAAGATCGCAAGGCAGATCCAAAACCGGGAAAAGCTCCTGCAGCAATTGCCCTGCCGGACAGCAAACCCGGCAAGGACAAAAAGCAGGACAGAGTGTCAAAACCGAAAGAAGCTCCTGAAAAGCCGCCTGCGCCCACCCTCGAAAAGGACACGGAGAGCAAACCTGAAACACAGGAGGATCTGCTTGCCTTTGCCGCGTTGAGCGGACCGGCAGCCGGAGGCAAGCTTTCCGACATATTTGGCAGAGCCGCACAGAGTTTCCTGACCGGAGCAGAACTGAACGGAAAGGGAAAAGCGGATGATCAGAAGGGGTTTGTTCCTCCGCAGTCACCGGATCACCTGGCCAATCAGGCTGTCCTGAACTGGATTGATCTGGCCGGAAACTGGAAGAAAACAGCCAAGAAGGCCGCGCGTGCAAACCCGGACGCCTTTTTCAAACGTCTGAGCAATCTGAGCAAGAGCAAGCTCCTGCTGTTGCCGGAACACAGGGAAAAGCTCGCCCAGTTGTGGAGCGTGTTCAAAAGCGCCTGCCCCGAATTCTGTGCCTGGCTGCATGAACAGTTCGAAAATGACCTGATGGTGGTCGCACAGGACAGTTCGGATGTGACAGAAATCCAGGAGGCGCTCGCACGCATCCAGCACTACGCCGACAGCAGGCCCTTTGACCAGTCCATCTCCCTCAAGCGTGCCGAAGCCGCAGTCAGTGCCATGCTCCACTATGGCACTCTGGGGCAGTTCGAAGCCATGGAGGAATGGGGCAAACACATCAGTGAACTGGCCAGAAACCTGCCCGAAGACCAGCAGATCCAGCATGAGCTTGCCATGGCAACGGTCAACGCCACCAGCACCTACGGCACCATGGGCCAGTTCGAGGCGATGGAGGAATGGGGCAACGCCATCAAGGAGCTGGCTCGCAAGTGGCCCGAGGATCAGGACATCCAGCACGAACTGGCCATCGCGGCTGTCAACGCCATGGGTCACTATGGCACCGCCAGCCAGTTCGACGGGCTGGAGGACTGGAGCCAGCAGATGGAGGAACTGGCGGAGCAATGGCCGGAAGACCAGCCCATTCAGCTCCAGCTGGCCCGCGGGGCCGTCAATGCCATTCACGATTATGGGGAAGCCAATCAGCTGGACACACTTGAGGAATGGTGTGCCCGCATGGAGGAACTGGCTGAAAAGTGGCCTGATGATCCCGCCATTCAGCTCAGGTTGGCCATGGCTGCGGTCAATGCCACCAGCACCTATGGCAACCTCGGTCAGTTCGAGGCCATGGAAAACTGGGGCAACCGCATGAAAGCGCTGGCAGAACAATGGCCACAGGATCGGCAAATCCAGCTCAGGCATGCCAGAACCGCAGCCAACGCCATCAACGCCTATGGCGATTCCGGCCAGTTTGACGCGCTGGAAGACTGGGGGGATCGCATCAAGACACTGGCCCGGGAATGGCCGGACGAACCACAGATGCAGCTTGAACTTGCCATGGCTGCGGTCAATGCCACCAGCACCTATGGCAACGCCGGTCAGCACAATGCCCTGGAGACGTGGGGTATTCCCGTGGTCGAACTGGCGGAGCAATGGCCGGACAACCAGAAAATCCAGCTCCAGCTGGCCAAAACGGCCCACAATGCCCTGCTCGCCTACGGGAACAGGGACAATGATCGTGATGGCGACAAACACGCGGTCTGGCTCGAACGCCTGAGGCAGTGTGCGCTGGACAATTTCCAGAATGCAGACATCACAGCCATTGCCGAAAACAACGGGATCGAGCTTTCCGATCTCTATGCCGAACTCTTTCAAAACGCTGGCGAGACCGACAGGGACTGACTGGCCCCAGCCTCACAGTGTCTGTGCAAGGTATCTGTGCAAAGCGCCTGCGAACCGGAAGGGAAAAGGCTGTGAACGCTCCTACCCCCTGTCCGTGTCCACCAGTGACAGCGGCAGGCGGGAAGAAGACTTCAGTTCCCGAAGAGACAGATTGGACGAAATATCGGAAATTCCCGGCAGCTTCCTGAGGACCTGATCCACAAAACGGCTGTAATCATCCAGATCCCTTGCCACCACCTGCAGCAGGAAATCGGCACTCCCCGTTGTGTTGTGACAGGACAGGATATTGTCCGAGTTGCGGATCAGGCGCTCCAGTTCACCGGTGGTGTCCTGATCGTGTTTCAAACAGCTGATCTGGACAAAGGCCATAACCCCCAGTCCAAGCTTTCTGCGGTTCAAACTGGCCTGATAACCCTCGATATAACCTTCTTCCTCCAGCCTCTTGAGCCGCCGCCAACAGGGTGTTTCGCTGAGAGAAAGTGCGCTTGCAAGTCTGGCATTGGTCTCCCGCCCGTTGTCCTGCAAGCGTGTCAGAATGCCAAGATCCACCTGATCCAGTTTTGACATTAGAAGAATCCCCTCATTATTTGTCTTTCAAAAGAAGACTATTGCTCAAATTCAAGAGCAGCAACCCATTCCGGCAAGGCTCTTTCCGGTAAAAAGCTGTATGATTGAAAGCAGAGCCCGTCTTTGCTGCAACAACCAAACAGGGGAACAGAAGAATGAAAGCCGTTGTATACGAAACCTTCACTGGCAAGCCGGACATCAGAACTGTTCCAGATCCGGAGCTGTCCCCCGAAGGCGTGATCATTAAAGTCGAGGCCACCGGTGTTTGCCGGAGCGACTGGCACGGCTGGATGGGGCATGATTCCTCCATCGAACTGCCCCATGTCCCCGGCCACGAGTTTGCAGGCATCGTTCAGGAAGTCGGCCGCGACACCAGGGGCTTCAACGTTGGCGATCGCGTCACCGTCCCTTTTATCAGCGCCTGTGGAAGCTGCCCCGACTGCCATTCCGGCAATCACCAGGTCTGCGCAACCCAGACCCAGCCCGGTTTTACCCACTGGGGGTCCTTCGCAGAATATGTCGCGCTTCACAATGCTGACGTCAATCTGGTTCACCTGCCCGAAACACTGGATTTTGCGACGGCGGCCAGTCTCGGCTGTCGCTTTGTCACATCGTTTCGCGCTGTTGTGGACCAGGGCAGGGTCTCGGCAGGACAGTGGGTTGCCGTTCACGGCTGTGGCGGCGTGGGACTGTCTGCCATCATGATTGCCAATGCCATCGGCGCCAGCGTCATTGCCGTGGATATTGCCGAAGACAAGCTGGAACTCGCCCGCTCTGTCGGGGCAGGCTGGACTATCAATGCCAGCAAAACCCCTGATGTCGCCGAGGCAATCCTCGAGATCAGCAAAGGCGGTGCGCATGTCTCTCTGGATGCACTGGGGCATCCCGTGACCTGTGTGAACTCGGTCAAATGCCTCAGACGTCTGGGCAGGCACATCCAGGTCGGGCTGCTGCTCGCCGATCACGCCAACACAGCCCTCCCGATGGACCGTGTTATCGGTCTTGAACTGGAAATCATCGGCAGCCACGGCATGCAGGCCCATCGCTACGACGCCATGCTGAACATGATTCAGTCCGGAAAGCTCGCCCCGGAAAAACTGATTGGCGAACGGATTTCCCTTGCAGAGTCCATCCCTGCCCTGACCGGTATGGACCAGTTTGGTCTTTCCGGTGTGACAGTCGTCACGGATTTCAGCTGAAACCCTTGTCTTTCAGCAGTCCGTAACAGCGAAACCATCTGAAAAAGCTGGTCAAATTGCCTCTGAACGCCTAGAAAGAACACAGTTCATTTCCCTTGCAGAGAACCCGGACAAAGCCGCAATGACACCAGCCTTCAGCGTGACAATCAAAGGCAGCGCCTCGACAGGGGAAGGCTTGCTCTTTCCACCTCTGGAACTGACGCTCCCCGCCGGACAATGGTCCTGTCTGCTGGGGTCTTCCGGTGTCGGCAAAACCACCATTCTGCGCCTGCTGGCCGGACTGGAAGCCCATGTCATCTTTGACGGCTCCATCACCTGTTCCGACAGCGCCCCCCTGAATGGTCGCATTGCCTACATGACCCAGGCCGACCTGCTGTTTCCCTGGCGCACTGTGCTGGACAATGTCTGTCTGGGAGCCAGCCTGCGTCATGAACCGGCCGATCACAGCCGTGCCCTGCAAATTCTTGATCGCGTCGGTCTGGGCGGCTATGAAAAACGCAAGCCCCACCAGCTTTCGGGCGGACAGAGACAACGGGTCTCCCTTGCCCGAACCCTGATGGAGGATCGCCCCGTGGTTCTGCTGGATGAGCCCTTCTCTGCACTGGATGCAAAAACCCGCGCAGGGATGCAGGAGCTTGCTGTTGAACTGCTGGAGGGCCGCACAGTCCTGCTGGTGACACACGATCCGGCAGAAGCGGCACGACTGGGACAGGAGATCAACCTTCTGACCCGTGACGGCCTGCAAAGCGTTCCGGCACCGGCCTGCCCGCCCGTTCGCCCACTGGACGATCCCGAAACCCTGACCTGTCAGGGGCAGCTCTATCGTCTCCTGATGGGCAACACGCCAGAGGAGGCAAGCGCATGAACCATCCGGCCTCTCCAGCAAAGCTGCCCTGGGTTCTCCGCCTGCCGGGCTGGGCGCGCATCGGGCTTGTCATTGTTCTGGTTGTAACGTTCTGGGATCTCCTTGTCCGGCTGACAGGCTTGCCGCATTTTATTCTCCCCTCCCCCTGGCGGGTTGCCCAGGCGCTTTACAACAACGCAGCCCTGATCGGAGAACACGCCCTGACCACGCTTGCCGAGGTTCTTCTGGGCATGCTGGTCGGCACGCTTTTCGGCATCATGACAGCCCTGCAGCTGGCCCACTCACCCACCGCCCGGGCCATCATGCGACCTGTGCTGGTTTTCTCGCAGGCCATTCCCGTCTTTGCACTGGCCCCAATCTTCACGCTCTGGCTGGGCTATGGCATGGCCTCGAAAATCGCGGTGGCCCTGCTGATCATCTATTTCCCGGTGACCTCTGCCTTCTTTGACGGGCTGGTCAACACACCGCGGGGTTATCTGGATCAGGCCCGGATCATGGGAGCGAGCCGCTGGACCATCCTGACACGCGTGCGCATCCCTGCCGCCCTGCCCTCACTGGGGTCAGGCCTGAGGCTGGCGGCCGTCTATGCGCCAATCGGGGCTGTGATCGGCGAATGGGTCGGAGCATCAAGCGGACTGGGTTACCTGATGCTGCTCGCCAATGGCCGGGTAAAAATCGATCTGATGTTTGCCAGCCTGATTGTTCTGGCCTTTATGTCCGTAACCCTGCACTGGCTGGTCGACAGGCTGGCTGCGCGCAAACTGGACAGCCAGCAATAAGGCAGCAGCAACAGAGTGACACCTGCTGCAAAAACTGCAAACAGCGTCAAAGCCTTCCGCAAAGCTGCCACTTTTGTGCCCCAGCCTGAGCCCCTTCACAGCCATTTGAAATTCGCGGAGCAGGTTATGAAGCAAAATTTATTGTTCCCGACCCCATGTCTGTGAAAGACTGCGATATCTCTGGCCGTCCCCTTCCGGGCGCCCTCTCATAAAAAAACGAGTGACTTTCGAAATGTTTCGATCCTTTTTTCTTTCCCGTGAATGGTTCTGGTGGGCCTGGCTTGGCATGATGATTATCATCGGCGGAACCTGGTATCAGGTTCAGGTCGATGTCCAGATTAACGAGTGGTTTGGCGGTTTTTATGATCTTGTTCAAAAAGCACTCGGCGAACCCAATGCCATCACAATGGAGGAATTCTATGACTTCCTCTGGACCTTCGGAAAGATTGCCGGGATCTACATCATCATCGCTGTGATGCTGGGGTTCTTCACAAAACACTGGGTTTTCCGCTGGCGTCAGGCCATGAACAACTACTACATGTCCTACTGGCATCGCCTGCGTCATATTGAAGGAGCCAGCCAGCGCGTACAGGAAGACACCAAGCGCTTCGCGGCCATTATGGAATCCCTCGGCAGCAATCTGCTTGATTCCGTCATGACACTCTTTGCCTTTCTTCCGATCCTCTGGGAACTGTCCAAACAGATCAAGGAAGTCCCCGTTCTGGGCGAGGTTGATCATGCACTGGTCTATGTGGCCATCATATTTGCCCTGTTCGGCACAGCCGTTCTTGCAGCAGTCGGAATCAAGCTGCCCGGGCTGGAATTCAACAACCAGAAGGTGGAAGCAGCCTATCGCAAGGAGCTGGTTTACGGCGAAGATCACGAGGACCGCGCCTCACCGCCAACCGTTCAGGAACTCTTTATGAACGTGCGGAAAAACTACTTCCGTCTTTTCTTCCACTACATGTACTTCGACGTCGCCAAATGGTCCTATCTGCAGTTCGGAGTCCTCGTGCCCTACATCGCCCTTGCCCCGACCATTGTGTCCGGTGCCATCACTCTGGGTGTCATGCAACAGATCGTTCGGGCCTTTGGTCGCGTGGAAAGCTCCTTCCAGTTCCTCGTTCGCTCCTGGAGCACCATTGTCGAGCTGATCTCTGTCTACAAGCGTCTGCGGGCTTTCGAAGCTGAAATCTTTGCCGACGGCTATGTTGAACCGCGGCCTTCAGGTCCGGAGGCCATGAAGTAAACAGCGACCAATCTGTCGCTCACAGCCGAAAAAGAGGCCGTATTTGTCTTGCAAGGACAATGCGGCCTTTTTATTCTGGGCAGGTCGGGTCGTCTGGATCCGACAAAACAGAGCTTGTTCTCAGGGCAGGGTGAAACTCCCGACCGGCGGTAGTCCTTTTCAGGAAAGCCCGCGAGCGCCTCTGGCCTTTTGTGCCGGAGGGTCAGCAGATCTGGTCAGATTCCAGAGCCGACGGTTACAGTCCGGATGGAAGAGGATAGGTTGCCAGCCGCCTTGCGCATGCCCCTTGGGCCGTGCGTGATACTGCTGGCACTTTGCTGTGCGCCTTGCAGGTATCCACAGGATATCTTCGGGTTCATAGTCTTTCGAAGAGCCCTGATTCCGGTTCACCCACAAAGTCTTTTAGGGATGAGAACCCATGAATCAGATTGATACTGACCACACAGTTGCAAATGACCACACCCCGACAGGTGAGGAACTGCTGGCCCGCTTCGGTTCAGCAGCAGAACGTGTTGAACGCGCCATCGAGGCCTTTCGCAACGGCAAGGGTGTTCTGGTGATGGATGACGCCGATCGTGAAAACGAGGGCGATCTGATCTATCCGGCAGAAACCATGAGCGTTGAGCAGATGGCCTTCATGATCCGCGAATGCAGCGGCATCGTCTGCCTCTGCCTGAGCGAGGAGCGTGTTGCCGAGCTGGAACTGCCCCAGATGGTGCAGGACAACAGCTCCAGCATGGGCACCGGCTTTACCGTGACCATCGAGGCAAAGCGCGGTGTGACCACCGGCGTTTCCGCCGCCGATCGCATCACCACCATCCGCACAGCCATTGATCCGCAAAGCGGCCCCGACGATCTGGCCCGCCCGGGTCATGTCTTCCCCCTGCGTGCGCGAACAGGTGGCACTCTGACACGTCGTGGACACACCGAAGCCACCATCGATCTGGCGATGCTCGCAGACCTCACGCCCGCCGGTGTGCTCTGCGAAGTCACCAATATTGACGGCTCCATGGCCCGTCTGCCGGAAATTGTCGAGTTCGGCATCAGGCACAATCTCCCTGTGCTGACCATCGAGGATATCGTGGCCTACCGCGAAGCCCTGCTGAAACAGACAGCCTGATATCCCTCTTCCGACACACAAAAGGCCACGCACAGGGACGTGGCCTTTTTCTTTGCACTCACAAAGGACTGTCCCACAATCCGACGCTTCACAATCCCTTGCCGTTTCCTGTAAAAGACAGGCTGATCGGGAGACTTAAAGCAAGGAAACGCCGGGCACACAGCCATCAGCAAATCCCGTGCGGACGACGATCACCACACGGACAAGATATCAAGGATCTGTTCACAGAAGCCCACAAAGCTCTCTGGCCGGTCTAGCAGGGTTCGCCGGAACAGCATTCCTCTTTCAGAAAATCAATCAGACTGAACAGATGCTGATATTCCGGAATGCAGAAAATCGTGCGGCTTTTCTTTTCCTGCCGGATCAGGCCGACCTTTGCCATGCGTGACAGATGGTGAGACAGTGTCGAGGCCGGAATGCCAATAGCTTTTTGAATATCACCAACACTCGATCCCCCGTGTCCGGCCTTGACCAGAAAGCGGTAGACAGCAAGGCGGTGTGTGTTGCCCAGCTCGGCCAGACTGGCTGCAGCAGTTTCGTGTTCCATCAGAGTCTCATCCCGTATTTCGACAGCTCCAAAAGCCTAGTGAGTGCTTGATATAAAAGCAATACAGCTAATTATTTCCATGAAAGTCGAATTATTGATTGACTGCCTCTCAAAAAAGAGCATTCTATCATTAATTCGATAAAACTAGAAATATGGATTATCAGAGATGCCTGAACAGCTACAAGACACACTGGGCATGTTTGCCTTTCTCGCCGTGGAGCTTTCTGTCCTCTTTCTGGGGATCAGTTATCTTGTCGGCATTCTGCAACGCCACATTCCTGCATCGACGATTGAACGCCTGCTCAGTTCCGGCAGACGCAGAGGCTACTTCTTCGCTGCCGCACTCGGGTCCATCACACCCTTTTGCAGCTGCTCCACCATTCCGATGCTCAAGGGACTGATCAAGGCTGGCGCAGGTTTTGGTCCCATGATGGTGTTTCTCTTCACCTCTCCGCTTCTGAACCCGGTTGTGGTGGTGCTTCTGACGGCCAGTTTCGGCTTCAGGTTGACAGCGATCTACGTTCTGGCCGCACTGCTGGTTTCCCTTGGTTCCGGCTGGCTGTTGCATCGGTTAAAGTTCAACCGCTTTATCCGCAGCAGCGAGGAACCTGCCACGGCAACAGCCTGTGGAACTGCGGACAACTCTTGCGGATTGCCGACTGAAAACACCTGCTCCGGCGGGAGCAGTTCACAGAACGACTGTGGAGGCAGCAGCCCTGCTCCGCAATCAAAAAGCGAACAGTACCTTGCCCTGTGGCGTGAGGTCTGGAAGGACTACGTTGGTGTGCTGCCCTATCTGCTGCTGGGCATTTCCATCGGCAGCGCGATCTATGGCTACATGCCGACCGGTCTGCTGGAACGATTTGCCGGAGCTGACAATCCCCTTGCCATCCCCGTTGCTGCGATTATCGGTGTCCCGCTTTACATTCGTGCAACCGCTGTGATTCCGCTGGCCGATGCCCTGATGCTCAAGGGTGTCAGTGCCGGGACGATCCTTGCACTGATTATCGGCAGTGCCGGTGCCAGTCTGACAGAGGTGATCCTGTTGCGCTCGCTCTTTACAACAAAGCTGCTGATCGCCTTTGTCACAGTCATTTTCTCGATGGCAATCATTGCAGGCTACACAGCCTTTGTCTTCTATTGAGGCAAAACCACGCGGGGGCTAACAGGCCCCCGTTTCCCCGCGCCTGCCCGGTTTGCGGTTCTGCACGACCAGATGGGCAAAGACCGCCACCAGAACAATCGCCCCGCCATACAGTGTTGCCTGCCCCAGTGTCTCGGCAAAGACCAGCCACACCCAGATCGGGGCCAACGGCGCATCCAGCGCACCGATCAGCGCCGTTTCAATGGCAGGCAAAAGCTTTGCACCAAGCGTAAAGAACAGCAATCCAACAGCCGAGTTGACCAGCCCGAAAAGCGCAAGCTGCCCCAGTTCAAAGGAGGAAACAGCAAGGCTCTCCGCAAAGGGGACAGCCACCAGCCCGCTGATCAGCGAAGACAAACCGGACGCTGCCACGACCGGAAGGGAACGGAACCGTCGCGAGATCACCATCATAAAGGCCAGCGACAGGGTCATGCCAAAGGCCAGAAGATCCCCGAACAGATCACCTTCCACGCCAAGCCCGACCATGATCCCGATCCCCGCGAGCGAGACAAGACTGGCCTTGAGCGCGCTGCTGGCGGGGCGTTCTTTCAACACCAGCCAGGCCAGCGCCGCAGCCACAAAGGGCGCTGTTGCATAGATAATGGCGACATGAGCCACCGTCGTGATACGCAAGGCATTGATATAACAGAGCATCCCGCCCGCAGAAATAAGCGCAAAGCCCCACCCTGCCCAGCCGAGATGCAACAGATCCCGGAACAGCTTTCGCCCCTGTAAAAAGAAGGCAACGGCCAGAATGCCAACCCCTCCGAAAAGGCCACGCCAGACCAGCATTGTTGCTGTGTCCAGCTCAATGAAACGGGTAAACAGCCCCGCCGTACTCCAGGCCAGAGTGGACAGCGTGATGAACAACAGCCCCAGACGATAGTCCGAACGGACCTGATTTCCTGCTCTGATCATGATGATGACCCTCCCCATTCCAGAATTACTGCCTGTGTCGTGAAACAGGGATAACAACAGACTGCTGACATGTATCTGTCAGCAGTCTGTGGTAAAAAGACCGGGAGACAGCAGAAAGGGGAAGCCATGCGCTCGTCACGGATGTTCGAAATCATTCAGTCGCTTCGCAGTGCCTCGAAACCACTGACAGCACAGGATCTGGCAGAGCAGCTGGAAGTCACAAAGCGAACGGTCTATCGCGACATTGCCTCCCTGCAGTCCATGCGCATCCCCATAGAGGGGGAGGCCGGTGTCGGCTATATCATGCGCAAGGGCTATGACCTGCCACCGATCAACTTCGACATTGAAGAAGCCGAAGCCATTTCAGTCGGTCTGAGCATGATCGCACGCACAGGAGACAAAAGCCTGGAAAAGGCCGCCCTGCGCGCGGCATCGAAGCTGTGCGAGGCAACAAAGATCAGTGAAACTCTCTTCTCCACAAGCTGGGGCGCAGAGCCTCCCTGTCACATCGATCTCTCCGCCCTTCGCGAGGCCATCAGGCAGGAGCACAAGGTCTGCCTGCACTACCGCAATGTGGAGCAGGAATTCTCAGAGCGGACCATTCGTCCCCTTGCCCTGATCTATTACGCCGAAACCGTGGTCATCGCGGCCTGGTGCGAACTGCGGGAGGACTTCCGCCATTTTCGCGCCGACCGCGTTCTGTCCAGCGCCGTGCTGGAAGACAGCTTCACCGGACAGGGCGACAGCCTCAGGCAAAGATGGGCAGAAATCAACGGCACCTGTTTCTGAAAACAAAAAAGGCCGCGCCAATGGCGCGACCTTTCCTGAGCCTGCAAAATATTCTCAGGCCGGGGTGTCCGGATTATTTCCAGCCAACGCGATCAAAGATCTTTTGCGCTGTCGGCTGGTTTTCACCGTAAGCGTTTACGTTGATGGTATCGACCTTGAAGTCACCCCAGGACTTGATGGTGGAGTTTGGCGCAACACCTTCCACAACAGGGTATTCATTGTTGCCATCAGCAAAGTAGCGCTGAGCGGAATCGCTCGCCAGATACTCGATGAACTTGACCGCGTTCTCGCGATGCGGAGCGTGAGCAGTCACACCTGCACCTGAAATGTTCACGTGTGTGCCGCGATCATTCTGGTTCGGGAACACGATACCGAGTTTTTCGGCCAGACCCTTGTCGGAATCCTTTGGCTTCTTGATCAGACGCGCAAAGTAGTAGCTGTTGGAAACAGCAACAACACACTCGCCGGAACCAATGCCGCGCAGCTGGTTTGTGTCACCGCTGACAGGTTGACGGGCAAAGTTTGCAACAACGCCTTTCGCCCACTCTTCAGCAGCAGCTTCGCCCTTGTGCTCGACGATGGACGCCAGCAGAGACTGGTTGTAGATGTTGGAAGACTTGCGGATGCAGACCTTACCAGCCCATTTCGGATCAGCCAGATCCTCATAGCTTGTGATCTCGCCTTCCTTGACCTTGGCTTTGTCGTAGAAGATTGCACGGGCGCGTGTGGACAGGCCGAACCACTTGCCATCTTCATGGCGCAGGTTTGCAGGGATACGGCTTTCCAGCTCATCAGAAGATACAGCCTGGAACACACCCTGTTGCTCGGCGCGCCACAGGTTGCCCGCATCAACGGTGATCAGAACGTCAGCCGGGCTGTTTTCACCTTCACTTTTGATACGCTCAACCAGTGCAGGGCCCTTGCCTTCAATCAGGTTGACCTTGATGCCTGTCGCCTTGGTGAAATCGTCATACAGCGCCTGGTCGGTCTGATAGTGACGGGAAGAGTAAACATTCACCACTTCTTCAGCCTGGGCAGCAAAAGCGCTGAAACCCATAACGGCAGCTGTTGCCATCAAAAGTGCTTTCATCGGGAAAACTCCTTGGAATCGTTCCGGAAATTGAAAAAGGGACAAAATCCCCGGGAAATCGGGACTCTGCCTGAGCCCTCCTGATACTAAGAAGCGCTCTCAACTCGGAAGATAAAATGCAAATCATTCGCACTTTTTTCAAGCGAAAAAGGGTTTCACATATCCGATTCTTCTGGTCGGGTATTCATTACAACCGTATGACGCCGAATGGAACTCATCCAAAAAGGCAAACAACATCCTGATATCAAAAACAAAACAATGAACAATCATTTTTCATAAAGCAAAAAAGGCACCACCTGTTGTGATGCCTTTTAGAAAGAATCCGGACGGAAAAACCGACAGGTTATCCCTCTGCAGCCTCTTCCAGCTCGTCTTCCTTCGCCAGCGGGAAGGCCACAATGAACTGGATGTGATCATCCACGGCCTCGTTCAGCAGCAGGTCTGTTCCCATGCGTTTGGCCAGCTGACGCGTGAAGAACCCGTGCACGTTGCGCGGGGACAGGTCCTCAACCTCGACATGATCATCCATGGCGATCCGCAGATCATCCCGCAGCCCGGCGCGATCTCCTGCAGCCGTTACCGCAAGGAACAGCCCGACATCGCTGGACCCGATATGCGCTGTGATCTTCCCGCCACGCGGCAGGGACTCAACAGCCAGCTCCACCAGATTGAGCAACAGCTTGCCCGCCTCGTCCGGCAGACCATCGGGAATGGCATCAACAGACCAGGCAAACTGTGCCTTGGAATGGGAAACATAATTGAGAATCAGTTCACGCAGGGCACCGAAGTCCCCCCCGACACGGTTGCCTGCCATACCATAGGCCAGACGGTAAAACTGCAAGGCATGACCGGACTGGCGGGCCGAACGGCTGGCCAGTTCCAGTGCCTCATCCTGCATTCCCATCGAATCATCGGCCATCAGTTCCAGACCGTTGCTGACAGCACCGATTGGCCCCACGAGGTCATGACAAAGCCTTGAAGCCAGCAGCTCCATCACACGAAAATCTACGACTGTTCCCATATTCAATCTCTTTAGGTATTCCTGATTTTCGGACCCCTGCCTGCGATATCAGCGCCTATTTGGCTGCAGAAAATACCTGAATGGCCCGTTTACTTCGGCACAATAGAACATGAAAGTTCTCTGGAAAGAGTTAACAATACAGGGAATTTTCACGGCAAACTGCATTTTTTTGCAATATTTTGAAGTATCTCCGTACCACCGGAAGTCTTCCTGTTCGGATTTTCCTATCATTGCGATCCATTCGCAATAGCTTTTGCCTATTACAGCATAGCTCAATGCGAATGGTGCTTTGCCCGGAGGTGCTTCAAAAGGACACGGAAACTGGTGCATACTCTATGCAAAGTCAGAGCAAATGCATTCTGAAGAAATGATCAGTTCCTGATCTGCCGGATCCCGTATCAGGCTTTCAGGACAAAGCGTAAAGGCCAGCAAGAGCCTCTCGCAAAGAAATTGGAGAAATGAGTTATGTCGCAGTCTGCTGTCCCGGCGAACGACGCGCCCGTTAAACGTACCATCCATCCGGGCTCCGGCCGCCGGAAGCCAGCGCTTTTTGCGAAGGGCCGCAATCTGGAGATCGAGGCGGAAAAGGAAATTGCCGAGCTGCTCGGCACACGTTCCCGCCAGCGCGATCTGCTGATCGAGCACCTGCATCTGGTTCAGGACACCTATGGCTGTCTGAAGGCAGGCCACATGCAGGCTCTGGCCAATGAAATGCGCCTCCCGATGGCAGAGGTTTACGAGGTTGCCTCCTTCTACGCTCACTTCGACATCGTTCTGGATGGCGAGGCAGAGCCCGAGGAAATCACCATTCGCGTGTGTGACAGCCTGTCCTGCGAACTGGCCGGTGCCCAGGAACTGCTGGCCGAGACACAGCGCCTGAAAGGCGACAACGTCCGCGTTGTTCGCGCACCCTGCATGGGTCGCTGCGAATGTGCGCCTGTTGCCGAGGTCGGTCACAACCACATTGTCAATGCGACGGCCGAAGCGCTGATCAAGACCGCTGAAGACAACGACACTCACGCCCACCTGCCCGACTACAAGTCCTATGAAGACTATGTGGCAGAAGGCGGTTACCAGACACTGCGTGACTGCTACGCCGGCAAGTACACTCCCGACCAGATCGTTGACCTGCTCAAGGATTCCGGCCTTCGCGGTCTGGGGGGCGCGGGCTTCCCGACCGGCATGAAGTGGGGCATTATCCGCCAGCAGCCAAAGCCGCGCCTGATGGCAATCAACGGCGATGAGGGCGAGCCCGGTACCTTCAAGGACCGTACCTATCTGGAAAGCGATCCGCACCGTTTCCTAGAAGGCATGCTGATCGGTGCCTGGTGTGGCGAGGTTGACGCCAGCTACATCTATATCCGTGACGAATACCCCGCCGTGATCGAAATCCTGAAAAAGGAGATCGACAAGCTCTACGCCGAAGGTCTGAATAACGGTGTTCGTGTTGATGTGCGCCGTGGTGCCGGTGCCTACATCTGCGGTGAAGAGTCCGCGATGATCGAGTCCATTGAAGGCAAGCGCGGCCTGCCGCGTCACAAACCTCCCTTCCCGACGCAGGTTGGTCTGTTCGGTCTGCCGACAGTGACCAACAACGTCGAAACCGTCTACTGGGTGCGCGACCTGATCGAAAAGGGTCCGGAGTGGTTCACATCACACGGCCGCAACGGTCGCAAGGGTCTGCGTTCTTTCTCCGTATCCGGCCGCGTGAAGAACCCCGGTGTGAAGCTGGCTCCTGCCGGTATCACCATCAAGGAACTGATCGAGGAATACTGTGGCGGCATGATCGACGGCCAGGAATTCAAGGCCTATCTGCCAGGCGGTCCTTCCGGCGGTATCCTGCCGGCAAGCCTTGGCGATATCCCGCTCGACTTCGATACCCTGCACGAATACGGCTGCTTCATCGGTTCTGCCGCTGTTGTGGTTCTGTCCGACCAGGACAAAATCCGTGACGTTGTCACAAACCTGATGCGTTTCTTCGAGGATGAAAGCTGCGGTCAGTGTACACCCTGCCGCGTGGGAACCGAAAAGGCCGTCAAGCTGATCGAGCAGGAAACCTGGGATCAGGACCTGCTGAAGGAACTGTCGACCGTCATGATGGATGCCTCCATCTGTGGTCTGGGTCAGGCAGCTCCGAACCCGCTTCTGAGCGCCATGAAACACTTCTCTGACGAACTATAAGAACCCCGAAAACAGGAGAGAAAAACAATGGTTATGCACAACGACAAACCCGTTAATTTCGTCCTCAACGGGGAAGAGGTCACCGCAGCCCCGGGTGAAAGCATCTGGGATGTGGCAGAGCGTCTGGGCACTGAAATCCCGCACCTTTGCTACCAGCCCGAGCCCGGCTATCGCCCGGACGGGAACTGCCGCGCCTGTATGGTGGAGATCGAAGGCGAGCGCACACTCGCTGCCTCCTGTATCCGCGTTCCTGCAGAAGGCATGAAGGTCAACACGGCAACCGAACGCGCCAAACGTGCGCGTAACATGGTCTTTGAGCTGCTGGTTGCCGATCAGCCGGAGAGAGAGGAAACCCACGAGGAAGAAAGCAAGTTCTGGCACTGGGCTTCCGACATCGGCGTGACCGAAAGCCGCTTCCCGGCTCACGGACGTCCGGCACCGGACATGAGCCACTCGGCCATTGCCGTCAACCTTGATGCCTGCATCAACTGTAATCTCTGCGTTCGCGCCTGCCGCGAAGTCCAGGTGAACGACGTGATCGGCATGGCCTATCGCGGCTCCCGCTCCAGCATTATCTTTGACTTTGACACAGACATGGGCGAGTCCACCTGTGTGGCCTGTGGCGAATGTGTCCAGGCCTGCCCGACCGGCGCCCTGATGGAAAAGAACCTGCTGAACGAAGACCTGCGCCGCACAGAATACGCGGACGAGATCATCACATCGGTCTGCCCGTTCTGCGGTGTTGGCTGTCAGACAGAAGTCCACGTCAAGGACAACAAGATCATCAAGATTGATGGTGCCGACGGTCCTGCGAACGAAAAGCGTCTCTGCGTCAAAGGCCGCTTCGGTTACGACTACATCCACAACCCGAACCGCCTGACAAAGCCGCTGATCCGTCGCGAAGACGCTCCGCGCGGCTGGGATGTGCAGGTTCCCGACAACGACTACAGCCAGTTCTTCCGCGAAGCGACGTGGGAAGAGGCTCTGGAAGTTGCCGCAAACGGCCTGAAGTCCATCCGTGACAACAAGGGTCCAAAGGCTCTGGCCGGCTTCGGTTCTGCGAAAGGCTCCAACGAGGAAGCCTATCTGTTCCAGAAACTGGTCCGGACCGGCTTCGGCAGCAACAACGTCGACCACTGTACCCGCCTGTGTCACGCCTCTTCCGTTGCAGCGCTGATGGAAGGTGTCGGCTCCGGTGCGGTCTCTGCACCGTTCAATGCGGTTGACGATGCAGAGGTCATGGTTGTGATCGGTGCACGTCCGGGCTGGAACCACCCTGTTGCCGCGTCCTATATCAAGAACGCAGCCAAGGACCCGAACAAGCGCCTCTACGTGATGGACCCCCGCGGACAGAACCTGGTGAAATACGCCGAGAAACACCTGCAGTTCAAGCCGGGCCGTGACGTGGCGATGATCAACGCCATGATCTACACGATCATAGAGGAAAACCTCTACGACAGACAGTATGTCCAGGCGAACACCGAAGGCTTCGAGGACATCAAGTCCAACATCAGCAAGTTCAAGCCGGAGGACATGGAGGAAATCTGTGGCATCGAAGCGCAAACCCTGCGCGAGGTGGCCCGTGACTTCGCAAGCTCCAAGGCATCCCTGATCCTGTGGGGCATGGGTGTCTCCCAGCACGTTCACGGCACAGACAACGTGCGCAGCCTGATCACCCTGTCCCTGATCACCGGCCAGATCGGTCGTCCGGGCACAGGTCTGCACCCGCTGCGTGGTCAGAACAACGTACAGGGCGCCTCCGATGCCGGTCTGATCCCGATGGTTTATCCGGATTACCAGTCCGTCGAAAACTCCGACATCAAATCCCGCATGGAAGAGTTCTGGGGCAAGGAACTTGATCCCAAACGCGGCCTGACTGTCGTGGAGATCATGGATGCCATTCACAACGGTGAAATCACCGGCATGTACATCCAGGGCGAAAACCCTGCCATGTCCGACCCGGATGCGAAACACGCCCGTGAAGCCCTGTCCAAACTCGACCACCTGGTCGTTCAGGACATCTTCATGACCGAAACCGCATGGCATGCCGATGTGGTTCTGCCATCCACAGCGCATGCTGAAAAGGATGGCACCTTCACCAACACCAACCGGACCGTCCAGATCGGCCGCGCGGTTGTTCCGGCACCGGGCGAAGCCCGTCCGGACTGGGATCTCATTCAGGAGATTGCCGTGCGCATGGGTGAAAACTGGAACTACAAACACCCGAGCGATGTCTTCAACGAAATGGCACAGGTCATGCCGTCGCTGAAAAACATCACATGGGAGCGCCTGGAGGACGAGGAAGCGGTCACATACCCCTGTGAAGCACCGGATCATCCGGGCACGGAAATCCTCTTTGCCAACGGCTTCCCGACACAGTCCGGCCGCGGCAAGCTGGTGCCGACAAATGTCATTGATCCGGACGAACTGCCGGACGACGAGTTCCCGCTGGTTCTCACAACAGGTCGTCTGCTGGAGCACTGGCACACCGGTGCGATGACCCGTCGTTCCAAGGTTCTCGACGCCCTTGAGCCGGAAGCGGTGGTCTTCATCAACTCCGTCGACATGAACCGCATGAACCTCAAGCCGGGTTCCTGGGTGAAGGTCTTCACACGCCGCGGCGATGTCGCCCTGAAGGTCCGTCAGGACCGCGAGGTTCCCGAAGGCCTGATCTTCATCCCGTTCTGCTTCTCAGAAGCGGCGGCAAACATGCTGACCAACCCGGTGCTGGATCCCTTCGGCAAAATCCCCGAGTTCAAGTTCAGCGCCGCACGCGTCGAGCCTCTGGACATGGCTGCCGAATAGGGCAAGTCCAGACAAGGGACAGGACAGACAAAGGGCCGCTGAGAAATCAGTCGGCCCTTTTCTTTTGAGATCAGCTATGCTGTCAAAGCATTCTGATAAACAGAAAAGGTCATTATGTTCACCTGATCAGAACTCGACCTGCTCGGTCTGGATATTCCCGTTGTTGACGAGGTCCTGGATCGAGGCACCGCCGAAATCGCCAACGGCGATCAGGTCATGCGATGGCGCGCAGTGGCCTGCGGCCTGATCATTGACCTTATACAATGCGTTGCCTTCAATCTGGAGCAGATTGTCCAGATCAACGTCTTCGCTTTGGCCATCCAGCAGATCGGCAATGTTGAGCACATCGCCCTCTTCGGCATTGAAGTCCAGAATGCGGTTCATGCCCCAGCCGTCTTCCAGCACAAAGGTGTCGGCACCATTACCACCGTGCAACATGTTGAAACCTGAACCACCAATGAGGATGTCATCGCCCTCACCGCCGATCAGCAGATCAAAACCACGACCACCGTCGAGAACATCATTTCCATCCCCGCCAAAGAGCAGATCACGGCCGGAGAAGCCCTGAATGTGGTCGCCTTCGTCCGTACCGATCAGGAACTCTGACCGGAAAGTCCCGTTGATGGCATTGAGAGGAGCGGGTTCAGGTGTTGGTTCCGGCTCAGGCGTTGGCTCCGGCTCGGGCGTGGGTTCCGGCTCGGGTGTGGGTTCCGGCTCGGGCGTGGGTTCCGGTTCGGGCGTTGGCTCCGGCTCGGGTGTTGGCTCCGGCTCGGGTGTTGGCTCCGGTTCGGGCGTTGGCTCCGGCTCGGGCGTGGGTTCCGGTTCGGGCGTGGGTTCCGGTTCGGGTGTGGGTTCCGGTTCGGGTGTGGGCTCCGGTTCGGGCGTAGGTTCCGGTTCGGGCGTTGCCCCCAGTGTCACAACCTGATCGGCAAACTGTACGCGCTCGACATTGCGCAAAAGGTCTGTGCCCTCGCCTCCGTTGATGTGTTCCACACGGTGGCCGCTCTCTGTCGCTGTGATGCGATAGTCTGCTGCATTGCCGGCAAAGACAGCCGTGTCTGTCCCTGCACCACCATCCAGAGTGTCATTTCCGGCTCCGCCACGCAGGGTGTCGTTGCCTTCACCTCCAGCCAGTTCATTGTTGCCCTTGTTGCCGTTGATCACATTGTCATCGGCATTCCCGGTCGCACTCAGGTCATCCAGCCCCAGCAGGGACAGGGTTTTGACGCCTTCACGTGCCGTAACGGAAACAGAGCTTGCGATTTCATCCTCACCGATCAGATCAACCTTGGCGTTCTCTCCCTGGATGGCAAGGTCCACAGCCACGGCACGCGCCAGACCACTGCCGGAATAGCGCACGCTATAGTTTCCATTGGCCAGTTGCTGCTGATAGCCACCGGTGCTGTAAGTCGAGGTGCTGGCATTCTGGCCGTTCTGTCCGCTCACGGAGACATTCACTCCGCCGCGCCCCTCACCTGCAGAATAGAAATCATCTCCGTCCCTGTCTTCATAGACCACACCGGTCAGGAAGCTGTTGCCCCCCTGTGTGCCGAACTTCTGGGTGGTGATCTGTCCGTTGAGGCCCCTGAACCCGTCCTGCTGGATCCCCAGACCAATCTCGTTAAAATTGTCACTCATCAGGTTGGTGCGGTGACCGGGACTGCGGAAGAGCCCTTCGTGCTGACGCGTTGCCGTGGCCTCTTCATCCAGGGCACGGCTGCTGCTTTGAAAGGCAATGTTCTCGCCCCAGCCGCGGTGGCGATAGCCCGCCGCCGTGATGCGCTGGCCGGGATTGCTGCCCCCCTGTCCCGTGTGACTGAAGTTGTCGGTATCCAGCTGCCAGCGTGTGTGACCACGAGCAGCATCAATCAGCTGCTCGTTGAAAGCCAGTGGCTGCTTGCTGTCCGGGGTGATCCGTCCGGCTGACAGTCCCTGATTGAGACCAATACCCAGCCGATCCGCCTCGGCCTGCGGGTCCAGTCTGGCCCGGTTGATCAGTTCCAGCTGAAGCTGTTCCGTGTCTGTGGGGTTCGCCATGCTTGTTTCTCCTTGGTAGCGATAAGAACCGCTGCCAAGACTGCACGGGAGACACAGAAAACTGTTGTGAGAAAGGGTGGATATTTCTGGAGCAAAAAGAGGACGCAAAAGCCATGATTTCGCCTTTTTCTGAAAGGCTTGGCTCCTGTTTCATCTTTCAGGGGACCCGCGGGGCACAGGGTGTCACGGCGCTCTTTGCTGCGGGGAAATCGTTCCCTTCAGGGGAGGTAAAGGAGGATGCATTGGGGGTGCATCCTCCTCCGCTTGACCGCCTGATTGCCTGTGACACCATTGGGGGTGATGCCCCGTCAGAACGCCAAACGTCCTTGCACGACTACAAGAGCCGAACAGGTGAGGTGAAACCTACAGAAACTTGTTTCAATTGCAAAGTAATTTTTTCTATAACTCATTGTTTTTCATATACATTTTTAAAAAAATGAATCAAAAAATATCTTCAAATTCACCTAAAAATAGCTTTGGATTTTCGATAAATCCTGTCGGCCTGACAGCATCACAAGAGTCGGAAATGTGAAACAAAGCACTGGACAAAAATGTCGCAGCCCACTAATGTCACAAGCAACATAAAGATATCATTATATAGGCGCATGTTTTTGAGAAACAGTGTATGATCACTGCAAAAGCAGCCTGGACAAGAGAGCGACGTCAGCCCATGACCAACCGTTACGAAGAACTCCTCGCCACGAAAAAGTGGCTTCTGGCAGATGGCGCAACAGGCACCAACCTGTTCGAGGTCGGCCTGCAAACCGGTGATGCGCCAGAGCTTTGGAACCTTGAGCAGCCGCAAAAGATCTATGATCTGCAGAAGTCCTTTGTCGATGCAGGCTCCGATATCATTCTGACAAACACCTTTGGCGGCACCCGCAACCGCCTGAAGCTGCACAAGGCCGACAAGCAGGTTTACGAACTGAACAAGGCAGCAGCCGAAATCTCCTGCAAGGTTGCAGACTCGGTTGAGCGCACTGTTGCAGTGGGCGGCTCCATCGGCCCGACCGGTGACATCCTCGAGCCGCTTGGCCCCCTGTCACTCGAGGACTGTGTTGCCGCATTCCGCGAACAGGCAATTGCACTCAAGGATGGTGGCGTCGATGCCTTCTGGATCGAAACCATGTCTTCCGAAGAGGAAGTGCGCTGCGCCGTGGAAGCCGTCAAGGACCTGGGTCTGCCGATTGTCACAACCCTGTCCTTTGACACGAACGGCCGCACCATGATGGGGATCACACCCGAACAGCTCGCCAGCGGTTCGCGCGACTGGCCTGTCCGTCCGAACGGCTATGGCTCCAACTGCGGTGTCGGTCCGGCGGAAATGGTGGCTGCCCTGCTCAACATGGGTCACGGCTCCGAAGACAGCGACGTCATTATCGTCAAGAGCAACTGCGGCATCCCCGAGTACATGGACGGCAAGATTGTCTATTCCGGAACGCCCGATCTGATGGCGGAATACGCCCGTATGGCTGTAGATGCCGGTGCGCGCATCATCGGTGGCTGCTGCGGCACCACCCCTGCCATCCTGAACGCGATGCGCAAGGCCCTCGACAGCCATGACAAACGCGCGAAACCATCGCTGGATGAAGTCGTCTCCAAACTGGGCGACATCTCCTTTGGCGCGCAGGAACAAAACAGCGCAGGCCCGCTGGGCATCAAACCCGAGTCCGCAACCGGTCGCGGCCGCCGTCGCAAGGGCCGCAGCCCCGAACGCGCTGCTGCTGATGACGGCAAGTTCCCGGGCGGCGTATGACTGCCTGAGCAGTGTTTCTGAAAAAGGCGGCTTTTCAGTCGCCTTTTTTGCTGTCCGGATTTTCTGAATTCCCCTTAATCCAGCGGGATTCTGCCCCCCCTCTTTCCCGGAACAGTACCGTTTCCCTGCCCCCGGCAAGGCAGCAGACAGAACCGGAAAAGAACAAAAGTTCTTATTTTGTTCTTTTTTCTGGACAACGAGAACAAAAGAGGTACATTTGTTTCATTGCAGAGTTGATGGCCCTATGGGATAAGGAAGGCAAAGCAATGGCACAAAACGTTTTACATCTGGTTGAGAGGGATACCGTGGACAAAACGAAAGCACTGGAAGCCGCCCTGGGGCAGATCGAACGCGCCTTCGGAAAAGGCTCCATCATGAAGCTGGGCGAAGACCGCACCGTTGAAACCGAAGTGGTCTCGACCGGATCACTGGGTCTGGACATCGGTCTGGGAATTGGCGGCCTGCCACGCGGCCGTATCATCGAAATCTACGGCCCGGAAAGTTCCGGTAAAACCACGCTGGCTCTGCATGTGATTGCAGAAGCGCAAAAGTCCGGCGGCACCTGTGCCTTTGTCGACGCGGAACACGCGCTGGACCCGGCCTATGCTGCCAAGCTGGGCGTCGACGTCAACGAATTGCTGGTCTCCCAGCCGGATGCCGGTGAGCAGGCTCTGGAAATCACCGACACACTGGTGCGTTCCGGTGCGATTGATGTGCTCGTGGTTGACTCCGTTGCAGCCCTGACACCAAAGGCCGAGCTGGAAGGCGACATGGGCGATTCCCTGCCCGGCCTGCAGGCCCGTCTGATGTCTCAGGCCCTGCGCAAGATCACAGGCTCCGTTTCCAAGTCCCGCACCATTGTGATCTTCATCAACCAGATCCGCATGAAGATCGGCGTGATGTTCGGCAACCCGGAAACCACAACAGGTGGTAACGCGCTGAAGTTCTATTCCTCCATCCGCATGGATATCCGCCGCACAGGCGCAATCAAGGACAAGGACACCGTGGTCGGCAACCAGACCAAGGTCAAGGTCGTCAAGAACAAGATGGCACCGCCCTTCCGCGTGATTGAATTCGATATCATGTATGGCGAAGGGATTTCCAAGATGGGCGAGCTTCTGGACCTCGGTGTTCAGGCCAACATCGTCGAAAAGGCCGGTGCCTGGTTCTCCTACAACGGTCAGCGCATTGGTCAGGGTCGCGAGAATGCGAAGAAGTTCCTGCTGGAAAACAATGCGATCAGCGCCGAGATCGAGCACGCAATCCGCAAGAACGCCGGTGTCGTCTCCAACGCCATGCTCGAAGGCATAGAAGAGGAAGAAGACGGCGAGAAAAAGTAATCCGCACTCATCTGCTACACAGACAAAAAGCCCCGCACCATCCGGTTGCGGGGCTTTTTATTTCGTCATGGCAGACTTTCCACAGTGAGGCTATGATCTGAAGACTTGTCCTTTTGACCTGTTCCTTCCCGAAGGCAGCCCTCATCCTGCACCCACCAGAGGATCAAACCCGATCATGTCCCGTTCTCTCCAATCATTGCTGCTTGCCCTTGCCCTGATGACGGTCCCTGTTACAGGCCTCGCCACACCGGGAGTTATCTTTGTCTACAGCACCGATGGCAAGCTTGCGGAACGCTGCGAAGGTACCGTTGTTTCCCGAAAGCACGTGCTGACTGCAGCCAGTTGCTTCCTGCGCCTCCATCAGGACAAACAGATCGGCATGATGGAGTTCCACGCCGATTACAAGGGCACATCCCTTCAGGATGAACGCGGGTTTGTTGCTGCATCCGGTCACGTTAGCCTCGACTATCTCAATGAACTGAAGGGACAAGGTCGCGCAGAACAGATGTTCCCCTCTGATCTCGCACTGATCGAGTTTCTGGAGCCTCAGACCTTTGAATGGGTTGGTGACAAATACCCGGCCCAGCCTGTGGTGGATCGTTTCAGTTCTGCAGATTTCAGCGATCATGCAGATGCTGAAATCAGCTTCACAACACACGGCGGCGCTCTCGTCCGCCATGCCCCGCTCGAGCGGTCCTGTCAGGCAGAGTACACCCGTCCTGCCTTCAGCGGTGTTTACTGGACAGACTGTGAAAAGTCTTTCTATCGCAGGGGAACGGCTGTTCATGAAACCGGGAACAACGGGCAGAGCAGTCATTTTGTCGGCCTGCTGTCTCCTGCAAGAAGCCAGGACAGGGATATCTATCTGGTCAAGACCTTTGGCAAGTACATCAGTGCCATAAATGCTGTTTTGAGCGGACAGAAACATGAAAGTTTCCAGACAGTGTCACTGGCTCCACAGGATCCTCTCGTCACGGCCATTGCCATTCAAAACAACTGTCAGAGTTCCGATCATATCCGGATCAGCATCGCCGCTTACGATGCCCTGGGGAAAAAATGGGTTCTCGAAACCCAGGACAATATCTTTCTGGGGGAACGCGCCAACTTTACAGTCCGCACCAACATCTCCCACTATTATTATAACTTGACCCATCGCGGCGAAAGTATGCTGATCGGAGAGGCCGACACCCATTACAAGATCAACGGCAAAAGCGAACCCTTCCAGAAAATGGACATGGGCAACGATGCCGCCAGTCGCTTGCACACCCTGAAGGTCAGCTGCCAATCCTGAAACAGTCAGGGCACAGCAGGTCAAACCAGCACGATAACCGCCGTTCCCGCGACACAGAGGCAGGCACCCAGCAAGGCGAAGGCGCGGGGTCTGCGCCCATCCCTGAACCAGAGGATCGGCAAGACCAGAACCGGAGACAGCGCCCCAAGCACCGTTGCAACACCGGCATTGAAACTGGCAATGGCGTAGAGCAGCAGGGAAGACGACACCACATAGCCGATGAAACCGGGCAAAACCGTACGGAACAGCAGCCCGGGAGCCAGCTCGGCCCCTGAACGGAAAGCCGGCAGAGGCCAGAGCGCAATCAGGGAGATGACCAGAGCCGCCCCCAGAAGGCGAACCGCCGTCACAGCAAGAGGCTCCATCCCCGCCAGCATGACCGGCTTCATGATCAGAAAGCCCACCCCCTGGAACAGGGCCGCACAAAGCCCCAACAGCACCACCACAACCAGCGAACCACCAAGGCGATCGCTGTCCGCGTCCTCATCCCCGCCCCGGAGGATCGCCAGCACCACACCCGACAGGGTGATGGCAGCTCCTGCCAGATCAGACAGCTCCGGCAGTTCCCCGAGCCAGAAAAAGGCCAGCGTTCCGACCAGCGGCGCCTTCAGGGCCAGCAGCAGTTCTGTCCGCCGGGGACCTCCCAGACGCAGACACTGGATCATGGCCAGATTGCCCAGAACAATCCCGAACAGGATCGAAACCGCAAAGGCCCCCCAGTGGTCCCCGACGAAACTGTTCCAGTATCCCAGTCCCGCACAAAGCGCTGCCGTGATTGCACCACAGGTGATCAGTTGAACGCGGGTGAACTCGAAAGCCCCCAGCAGGCGGGCTGGCTTCTGGGCCAGAACAATACCTGTCGCCCAGCCAAGGGAAGCACCGACAGCAGCCAGAACCGGAAAAAGAAACATGACGTCCTCTCAAAAGATTGCTACTTTTTCAATAGCATTAATTTGCTACACAAAAGATAGCAACAAAAAAGATACGAAACGCATGACATCAAAAACACCCCGTCCCGGTTCTCCTGTCCGCGGCTCCAGAAGCGGCAAGGCCATCATGGCGCTCTTTGACCTGCTGGGGCGCAGCTGGGCTCTGGGAATTGTCTGGCAGCTCTCTGCAGGGCCCATGACCTTTCGCCTGTTACAGGAACGCTGCGAATCTGTATCGCCAACGGTCCTGAACCGGCGGCTCAGGGAACTGCGGGAAAGCAACATGATCGAAAGGGGAGAAAACGGCTATCAGCTCACCCCGACCGGACAGGAGCTTTTTGTCCTGCTGGAGCCTTTTGGTGACTGGGCCGTCAAATGGGGCGAAGCCCTGCCAGAACAGGGCGATGCATAAAAAAGGGCTACTCTCGGGGACGGGATGAGAGCAGCCCTTATATCAGTGCGCGGCATCATCTTTCATTGGCGGACGAAATCAGCCACCGCACACTGATGGAGAGACCCGGAAGACACCGCAACACGACTTGCCGCCTTCCTTTGAAAACCACAAAGCGCACAGCGGTTTTCCGGTCCGGAACCATTACAAAGTCATCGAAAGTCCTGCTCGCGTTACAGCCTTTCAACCCTGTCAGAATGCCTGCTTGCAATTAATCGATCCAACGGATATTTTTTATTTCTGTTATTCAGCCATTCGATTAATAGGCCCGTCAGTCATGTCTTCTGCCCTGCATCTTCCCACTCTCAAACAGCTGCGTTATCTGGTTGAACTGGACCGTCACCAGCATTTTGGTCAGGCCGCGGAAGCCTGTTTTGTCACCCAGTCAACCCTGAGCAATGGCATTCAGGAGCTGGAAAACCTGCTGGGCGTAAAACTGGTGGAACGTACCAAGCGAACGGTTTTCATGACATCCCTGGGCAGGGAAATCGCCGAGCGTTCCAGAAGCCTGCTCTATCAGGCCGAGGACATTGCCCGTCTGGCCCAGCATCAGAATACGCCCCTGTCCGGCCCGTTCAGGCTGGGCGTTATTCCGACCATTGCGCCCTACCTCCTCCCTTCCGCACTGCCCCTGTTGCGACAGAACTATCCGGATCTGCAGCTTTTCCTGCAGGAAGATGAAACAGCGCGTCTGCTGGACAAGCTCAACGCGGGCGAGATTGATGCCGCACTGATGGCCTTTCCCTACGAGACCAAAGGCGTGGAATGGATTGAGCTGGGACGCGATCCCTTCTGGCTGGCCTGTCCCCGTTCCCACCCGCTGGCCGGAGAGAGCGCCATTGAACTGGAAGAGCTTTTCAAGTCGGAAGGCTGGACCGAAACATTGATCCTCATGGAAGAAGGGCACTGCCTGCGCGAGCATTCCATGGCAGCCTGTCAACTGGGGAGCACACCGGCCAGTCAACGCAACCCGAAGGCCCTGCGGGCCAGCAGCCTGCTGACACTGGTTCACATGATTGCCGGAGGCCTCGGCATTTCCCTGCTTCCAGCACTGGCCTGCCATTCCGGTTTGTTACAGGGCGCGGATATCTCCCTGCGTCCTCTCAATGATCCCAAGGGATTCCGCATTCTTGGTCTGGCCTGGCGCAAGGGCTTTACCCGGAAAAATGATGCCAAGCTTCTGGCAGAAACACTCCGGACAACAACACAGCAGCTTTCCGGAAAGGGTGAAACAGCATAGCAACAGGACAGATCTGCCCTCTGGAAAACAGGCCTTTTGTGCCCTGCAGCGATTTCATTCCCTCTCGCTTTCCTCCTGTGCTGTAATGTCTTTCAACCTGTTTACGAGCTCCTGACGCCACTCCATGTCATCCATGACATCATTGAGCTGCATGTAATCCAGCACCAGAACATTCTCCCGGGCATTGTTTTGCATGTATTGCTTCAAATAGTTTTCTGGCGCTTTATGGTTCCCAGCCGGTTCGCTGGCCCCTGCCAGCCCCACCCATGCCGCTGTCATGACGCACAAACCGAAACAACTTTTCACACCGCCCCCTTCAAGACACCTCTTGCCTCAATACAAAAAAAACAGAAGAACATTTAAAACAAGCTATAAATCAATAAAAAATCAAACAATTACTTATCTCATGAAATTAAATTCCAACAAAATAAAAATAAATTGTAAATAAAACATTTATAAATAGCTATTACTGATAAAAATATACTTCAATAAAAAAGCCCGAACCTCTGGTTCGGGCTTCAAATCATTCTTTCGGGGCAGGTTTCTTCAGTCTGCGGAGGACTGTCCTGTCTCACCATCACCGGTTACGGCCTCAAGCCGCTCACCGGTTTCCCTGCGCCATTCGATGTCATCCTTCACGCCTTCCAGCGACAGGGTATTTCCACTGGCATCCTTCGGAATGTCGCCCTGTTGGACCTCCTGTGGCCGGGACAGGAAATAACCAATGCTCCCGACAATCGCCAGCACGAAAAGGAAAAGGTAAACTCTGGTTGTCGTACTCATATCATTACCGCCCTGTTGCACGCACTCCAAGCCGACAGTTTAATCGACCGAATAGGTTTCATCCACCCTTTCCAGACGTTTCACTGTCGTCTTGCGCCACTGAATGTCCCGGACAACAGCACCCAGTGTTCCCTGGGCTGGAGGGTTTGATTGCGTGGCCGGAGCCTCCGGCTGTGCCGCAGGAGGCTGACTGTTTTCTATCGGATCGCGCTGATCACCCGAACTGCAGGCTGACAGCAGGAAAAGCAGCGTCAGCCCAAGCCCCGCAACAATTCTGTTTCTCCTGATCCCCATGAATTACACTCCCCACTGTGTCCGGCAGTCCAGCACTGCCAGAAAAACCATACCACATCCTGCCCTCCGGGAGGATCAGGACAGAAGATCCAGATCTTCAGGCTTGTTGGCATTGAAAAAGGGGTCAAAGGACTGTCCCGCAACCACCTGATCGGGGAACGGTACCTCGACCACACCATGGCGGGCCGTCCAGAGGTCCACCTTGCGCAGTTCCTCATCGACCAGAGCCTTGCGCAGATCGTGACGCAACTCCACGGGCCAGAGCGCGGTCACAGGATTGGTGCGCCCCCGCGAAGAGGCCACGGCCAGCGCGTGATCCCTCTCCTGCACAGCGACCAGAAAAGCGTCGACCAGATCAGTCGGTACAAAGGGGCCATCACAGGGCAGTGTGACAATGGCCCTGATCTCCGGTCTGTTCCCGGCCACCCAGTCCAGCCCGGCCAGGACACCGGCCAGCGGCCCGGGATTTCCGGACAGACTGTCCGGCACAACAGGCAGGCCCAGAGCCTCAAAACGCGCCGGATCACCATTGGCGTTGAGGGCCAGCTCCGCAACCTGCGGGCGCGCACGCTCCAGAAGATGGTCAAGGATTGTCACCTCTTCCAGTCCCTTGAGGCCCCTGAGCCTCTTCAGCCCCTTGTCGCCCCCGCCCATACGACGCGCCAGTCCGCCAGCCAGGACAAAACCAAGCACCTGGTCCTTCGAGAGCTCCGGCATCAGCCTTCCCCCCGCCTGCTACCGCGCTGATGTTTCGGATCTTCATCCTCAACAGCGGCACTGTCCACATCACGCACAATCCGCTCGGCACCGGAGAGCACGACAAAGCGCTTGCCCTTGGCACGCCCCAGCAGGGTCAGACCGGCTTCGCGTGCCAGATCGACTCCCCAGGCCGTAAAGCCGGAGCGGGAAATCAGGATCGGAATTCCCATCTGTACAGTCTTGATCACCATTTCAGAGGTCAGACGCCCCGTGGTGAAGAATATCTTGTCCGCTGTCTCCAACCCCTTGAGGAAGATATAGCCCGCAATCTTGTCCACAGCATTGTGACGCCCCACGTCCTCGAAATAAACCAGCGGACGGTTTTCCTCGCACAGCACACAGCCGTGGATCGCACCCGCCTTCAGATAGAGGCTTGGGGCTGCATTGATCTTGCGGTTGAGATCATAGAACCATGAGGTCCGGAACTCTGCCTCGGGCAATCTGATGGTTTCGAACTTTTCCATCATGTCACCAAAGACCGTGCCCTGTGCGCAACCGGAGGTCTTGATCTTCTTCTTGAGCTTTTCCTCGTAGTTTGTTTCCCGCTCTGTGCGGACCACGACAAGCTCCAGATCCTCATCGACCTCGATTGCCGTGATCACATCATCAGCGCGCAGCATGTTCTGGTTCAGCAGATACCCGACCGCCAGATAGTTCGGGTAATCCCCGATGGTCATCATGGTCACGATTTCCTGGCCATTCAGGAAAAGGGTCAGGGGACGTTCGACCACCACGGGGATTTCAATGGCATTGCCATCCTGATCCTCTGCCGTCATCGCGCGGGTCAGCGCCGGATGATCGGGATCGGGCAGCAGCTGATAGTCTGCCAGCAGTGCCGGGTCCAGCTTCGGACGCGCACGCGCCCCGATACGTCTGGGTTCCTGATCACTCTGTTTCCTGTCGGTGCGGGACGGTGTTCCTGACATCATTCTGGCCTGTTTTCCATGAAAGCTCTTCCTCATTCATGTAGCACGACAGCCGCGAAAGGCCAGCCTTTTCAACGCAACAGCCCTGCGACAGAATTTCAAAGATGCAATCAGATCATCCAGATCACGGATAATGTAAACGTGCAACAGGATCAGCAGGACAGCAGGAACAGGTCCCCTTTTTTCATTCAAACGGACGGGAAAGCTGCGCTGCCACCCGCAGCACCCTCACAACAGCCGCCTGCGCCATTCTGTCGGTGTACAGCCGCAAAAGCGTTTGAAGGCAGCAGCAAACTTGGCCGGGTTGGCATACCCCACATCCAGAGCAATCTCCATAACCGTCTGCCTGGTTGCCAGCAGAACCTTGGCGCGTTCCATCCGCCGCATCGTCAGGAATTCATAGGGCGTATAACCCGTGCTGGCCTTGAACGCCCTGGTGAGCCCCCGAACATCCCGCCCGGCTTCCTCTGCAATTTCCCTGACGGACAGGTCCGTTCCAAGACGGCTTTCGATAAATTCAAGCGCCCTGCTCAACTGCCCCGGTGAAAGCCCGGCAGCAACCGGTTCCGCGGGCAGCGGACTCCCGCCCTCGACAAAGCGGCGCAGGATCAGATCCAGGCCATGATCGAAGAAGGCAGAGGACAGACCGTGCGCCTGGGCATCCCGCCACATGGCAATCATGACAGCCTCTACCAGTGGATCATTGTGCAGGCTCGAAGCGGCGGGCAAAAGGGCTTCAAGCCCCCTTTCATCCTGCAGTGTCGCCTTCACCCGCTCCGGAGCCACAGCAATACCCAGCAGTTTCGTCCGGGCAGATCGGCCTTCCGATTTTGTCTCCGGCAAGGCCAGTGTCTGTGTTCCCCGCCTGAGAACGCCTTCGGTCCTGCCCCAGTCACCGTACCGGACAAAGGGCCCCGACTGTTCCAGCGCCTGCACCAGCATCAAGTGGGTTCCAATCCCGTAATCCCCTTCAAAGGCATCAAACTCCGATACAGCCAGCAAAACAGTCCCGTCGCGATCAGAGTGGACTTCATAGCCTCCCCTAGCATTTTCTGCGACGCGTTCCTCGAACCTGTTCTGTTCATCCTGCCAGTGAACGTGATCTGTCATAACCGTTTCTTCCCAATAAAGCCGCTTTCGGATTGGTGCTGTCCTGAATGGAGTAGACGGCAAAACATTCAATTGAGGATCCTCGTGACGACCTCAATTGAGATTGATAATACTTCTCAACTGAAGGCGTCAATTCCATTTCGTTTTTTTGGGTTACTACTATGTTCGTTCACAATCTGAGATATGGAGCCCCCGGTCTGTCGCTCCTGTTGCTTTGCGCAACGCCTTCACTTGCCGAAGACAAAGACACCACGGAAACCCTTGATCCCGTTATTATCTCGGGTGAAATCATCGGTCAGACCAGAATGCGCACGGGAACCAGCGTTGAAGTCTACAACGCAGACAGTCTGGAAAAACGTCCGGGGCTGAACAGCGTTCAGGACATTCTGGAAAACACAACCAACGTCACCATGCCAACCGGAGCAGCGAAGGCCGCAACGATCCGCGGTATTGACGGCACAGGCCCGGCAGAAAACGCCAATGCCTTCTTTGCAGGAAGCCGGACGCGACTGGGACTGAACATCGACGGCCGCTCAGCAAACTTCAATGAAATCGTCTTTGGCAACCAATCCCTGTGGGATGCGGAATCTGTTCAGGTTCTCCGCGGACCGCAAAGCACACTGGTCGGGCGCAATGCCATCGCCGGAACCGTTGCAGTCAAGACCAGGGACCCGGAATTCAAATATTCCGGCGCGGCACAGGTCGAACTGGGGGATCACGAGGGTCGCCGTTTTTCCGGCATGGTCAATGCGCCGCTGATCGACAACGTTCTGGCTGCACGCATCACCGCCGATCTGCAGACAGCGGAATCAGCCGTCAGCTACCAGTCCTTCCCCGGCGTCAGCAATCCCGGAGACATTCGCTCCGTCAATCTGCGGGGCAAAATCCTGGCCCATCCCGATATCGCGGACGGCTCAAGACTGCTGATCACCGCCTCTCACAACAGCCACAAGGCACCACAGGGCGAAATTGTTGTCCGCCCCTTTGAAGACAGGAACTCCAACTTCCCGCAACAACCGGTTCACGAACCCAGAACCACCAGTCTGGGCAGCAGCTTTGAAGTTGATCTGGACGAAAACTGGAGCTTTGAAATGGATGCCTCTGTTTCAGACTTCAAATTCAGTCGAACCGTGGCCCCGAACACCTCGAATGCCGAAATCAATGCAACCGAACTGGATTTTGACCCCCGCCTCCGTTTTTCCGGGGATGACGGCTTCGAGTTTCTGATCGGCTCGCACTATTTCCGGTCCCGGCAAAAGGAATTCATCGAATTTGTCTCCGATCAGAATTTCAGGGACGAAACAGACACCTTTGCAATCTACGGAGAAACCATCGTTCCTCTGAGCGACACAGTCGAACTGTCCGTCGGCGGACGCTATGAACGCGAGGACAGAAAACGCAGTGGCGGCGATGCAGCAGGCGCGGTTGCCACAATCAGCAGCGACAAAACCTTCGAGGAGTTCCTTCCCAGAGCCCGCCTGAACTGGCAACCCGACGCAAGCCAGAGCTACGGCATCCAGATATCCAAAGGCTACAACGCCGGCGGCGGGGGAATTTCCTTCGGCTTCCCGGTTCCCTTCCCCGTTGTTCATTACGAGTACGATGCCGAAACAGTCTGGAACTACGAACTCTATGGTCGTCAGAACCTGCTGGATGACAGGCTGCTCCTGACCCAGAACCTGTTCTTTGCACAGTACAGTGACATGCAGCTGCCTTTCGATCTGACACCCCTTGATTCCCGCGATGAGCTTTTTGTGGTCAGAAATGCCGATGAAGTCATCACCTACGGCGCAGAACTCGGCGCGTCCTATCAATACAGCAACAGCTTGAGTTTCTTTGGTAACGTTGGTCTTCTGCAGACCAAAATCAAAGATTTCCCCAACTCGGGCGTTGAAGGCAACCGGCTCTTTCTCGCACCGAATGTCTCCGCAAATGCAGGCGTCCTGTGGGAGCAGAATGATCTCAGTGCCAGCCTGTCGGCCCGCTATTCCGGAAGCTACTTCACCGACATCAACAACAGATCCGGCGGCGAGGTTGATCCCTTTGTTGTTGCCGATGCCAGAATTGGCTACTCCCTCGGCAATATCCGGTTCTTCGGAGAGGTCAACAACATCCTGGATACGGACAGTCCTGTCACCCGCTATCCCGGGGCGACATCTGCAGCCGACACCGCCGTTCTGCAACAACCCCGCAGCTTCCGCGTCGGCATGGGTGTCCGGTTCTGATGACCAACTCAAGACTCCTGTCCGACCACTCGCTCTGGCCCCTCTGCACCACACTGGCGGAGGGGCCACAGTCCCTGTCACAGCATCTGGAAATGCTTGCAATCTGGAACCGCTGGTTTGCCCGCAATCAGCCCTTTGTCACCCTGCGGCTCTATGCCGACCCTCTCTCACTCGAACAGGCAGAAGGAACAGCCAGAGCCACAAAAAAATGGCTGAGGGACGGCGCTGACCAGAACATAAGAAGCCTTGTCAAAGCCATGGTGATCGTCATCCCGCCGGAAAGCCTCGAGGCCATGAAACACATGAATGTCGAAGCCGTCTTTGGCATCCCCGGCGGCATCTTTTCCGATCTGCAGGACGCTCTGGACTGGATCGGGGAACACAGGCATCTCTGTGACCTTCCTTCCGTTGAGACGGTTCTGCAAAGGCTGGAGCAAACCGCAGAGCCCCTCCCCCGCGAAACACGAAGCACAAAACGATGAGACAGCAAACAGCGAAACCCAATCTTCAACAGCATCCCCCAACAATGAGAGCCGCAATTCTCAGATCCGGGCAAAAGCCTTAACATCCAGTGGTTTATATTTGACCTCATCATTGTTCTCTTTTACGAGTTTTCTTTTAATGAAAAACAATGAGAACAATGATGAGTCATGTTTCAGCTGGTTATGTAAAAACCTCACTCGCTCTGCTTGCCCTTCTGGCTCTGTCTGCCTGTGCCTCTCCGGCCCAGCAGCAGGCCATGATTCCGGACGTCACAGAAGAAACGTTAATTGACGACAGCTCGCGGCTTGCACAGGCCGTTGAACTTGGCGAAGTTTCCGGAGGCGAAGACACAAATCCTCTGTGGACCAGCGAAGTCGGCACTGCCGAATTTGAAGGTGCCCTGAGAGATGCACTTGCCTCCCATGCTCTTCTTGCAAATGAAAACGGACGCTATGAACTGGTCGTTACCCTGACCAAGCTGGATCAGCCACTGATTGGTTTCGACATGACCGTCACCTCCAAAGTACGCTATGTTCTGACTGACATTCGGGAACAAAAAGTTGTTTTCGATGAAAGCATTGATCACAGTTTCACAGCGACAGTCGGAGATGCTTTTGTCGCCGTACAACGCCTCAGGCTCGCCAATGAAGGCTCCATTCGCGAAAATATCAGACACTTCCTTGTCGAACTGATCAAGCGGGACAGAACACCCGAGCAGCTTTCTTCCCTGGACAACATTTCCATCCGTTCGATCAAGATCAATTCATGACCCGAAGCAGGATTGCCCTGATCCTCCTGCCACTGATGATTCTGACGGGTTGTGGCGGCCGTGCCGCTCGCCCGGTTGAAATTTCAACATCCATTGATGACAAACTGAGCTGCATTCATATCGAAGGCCAGTATTCAGCCAACATCAACAGAATGCTGGACCTGCAAAAGGAGCGTCAGTGGCAATCCGGGAACAATGCGCCCAAACTGCTGCTGGGCCTTGCAGGACTGATGCTTCTGAATCTCAACAATGCCGAGAAAAAGGAAATCCTGGCACTTGAAGCACGAAACGCACGCTTGCTGGAATTGTCAGACAAAAAGAACTGCAAGGTGATCCCGGTCGAGAGATCGGTTCTCGCTCAAAGCCAGTGAAAGCCTTTTCATAAAAAGCCCGGTCTCCCAGCCGGGCTTTTTGCCATTCTGAAGCATCACGACGGCCTGAAAGCTCTTCTTGATCTCTCAGATCCTTTGCCTGAATATTTGGAAAAACAGGAGGGCAAGGACATGACGCCTGAAAGCTGCAAGGTCAAGGGGCCACTTTGGGGTGGGTACAGCCGCCCGGGAAAGCCCGATGCCGTTCACGACTGCTATTACCAGAAAGCCAGCAACGACCCCGCCGTACCGCAGCTCTGGGCCTACACGGATGCACTGTCCTATGCCCCCGGACGCCCGATCACCCTGCATCTTTGCACAACGGCGGAAACCTGTGATCTCTTGATCTTTCGGGACGGCTTCAAAAAAGAGGTCGTGTTTGAACAGTCCGGCCTGAAAGGGCACTTCCACGAAACGCCCGAAGACTGCTCTGTCAAAGGGTGCAACTGGCCTGCTGCGCTGCAGATCCCCGTTGGAGAGGACTGGGCATCAGGAGCCTATGTTCTGGAACTGAGCGCCACCGCACCGGACGGAACGCCCCTGTCCTACGATCATATCCTTGTCGTGCGTCCCGCTCAGAAGACCGACAAAAGGGGACGCCTGCTCTTCGTTCTCGCCACCAGCACCTGGACGGCCTACAACGACTGGGGCGGCAGCAATCACTACGAAGGCATCACCGGGGCGAACCGCGATCACTTTTCCCCTGTTCTCAGTCTGCAGCGTCCCTATGCCCGCGGCTTTGTCAGGCTGCCGGCCGATGCCCCGCGCGTCCCCTTGCGCGAGGCTCCTGAAATGGGAGCACCCCTGTGCTATCCCCATCTGGAGTGGCCCTATGAAAACGGCTACTCCAAAAAGTACGCCTCGACAGGCTGGGCCAGCTATGACCGCGCCTATCTCCACTGGCTGGAAGAAGCAGGCTATGCCGTGGACCTCCTCTCCGAGACCGACCTGCACTACCGGCCCGAACTGGTGGAGGGCTACAGCTGCCTGACCTTCAACGGGCACAGCGAATACTGGTCGTGGGAGATGCGCGACTGCATTGACAGCTATGTGGAACGCGGTGGCAATATCGCCCGCTTTGCCGGAAACTTCCTGTGGCAGATCAGGCTGGAGGACGAAGGCCGCACACAGGTTTGCTACAAGTACATTGCGCGGGAGGAAGACCCGCAGCGCAACAGCGACCAGCCACAGCTGACCACCACCTGCTGGGATGCGCTGGAGACAGGCCGCCCCGGCGCACAGACCTTCGGCCTCAGCGGAACACGCGGCATCTACGCCGGATGGGGAGGCTGCACCCCGCGCGGAGCCGGAGGCTTCACCATCTATCGCCCCGAACACTGGATTTTCGAGGGCGCAGACCTCTATTACGGCGATGTGCTCGGCGCACCCTCCCGCCTCTTCGGTTACGAGGTCGACGGCGTGGACCACATCATCCGCGACGGCCTGCCCGCGCCGACCGGAAGCGACGGCGCACCGGAAAACCTCGAAATTCTCGCCCTGGGCCTCGCCACCCTCTACGAAGCCGATCACGGCAACGACAGGGATGGCACCGCAACACCCTACATTGGCTCAGCCGACGCCGAGTTCGCCGCCCGCGCCGTCCACGGAGCAGCCACGCCAGAGCTGATCGAGCGCTACAAACGCGGCTCCGGCATGATCGCCCTCTTCAAACGCGGAAAGGGAACCGTCCTCACCGCCGGAACCTGCGAATGGGTCGCCGGACTGATCGACAGGGACCCTCAGGTGGAACGGATTACAGGGAATATTCTGGACCGGTTTTTGAACGGCTGATGCACAGACCATTATGACGACCCGGAGAAAGACTTGCGGAAATCAGCTTTCCTGTCGCTCCCTTTCAAAGCTCCAGTGCCATTTTTTCTTGTAACACAGAGCGTTGCAGAAGAGGCTTGACGTCATGGTTAAAAATTCCTTTAAATATTCTCTATCGTTGAAATTCAATCTGTAAAAATCGCCTAGAGTTCCTGAAAGTTCCTCTGCAATCTTTCCCTGCAAAGACGACGCAGCCCCTTCAACAGACAAAAGCGGGATATCGCGAAGGAAGATAATTGTGTCTCACCAGGAAAAACTCCAGAACGAAACACTCAGAAAGCTGGCAGAAAACGTTCCCGAACTGGTTGGCGTTCGGGATCTTTGCACAGAAATCAACATGCCACGCTCCAGCGATCACAGTATGAAAGGCATACTGGTCGCCATTGTTGCTGTTACGGCGATCTTTGTCTTCCTGAGGGATTTCGAACACTTCCGTCTGAAAGATCATGCTTTTGAAGAAGCCCTGAAAACTCTCGGCATTTTGATCATTCTTGCACTGTTTGTCGAAAGGGCCCAGGAAGTCTACATAAAGGCCTGGCGGGGACTGGAACGCGCAACACTTGAACGTGCAAAACAGCAATGGATTGATATCAAAGGCATCGGCGAAGCAGAAAATGTCTCCGCAACAGACCTGTCCTACTGCACGGGACAGATTAGAATTCTGACAACTGCCATAACAATTTACAGAGCAAAAACAAGGAAGATCGCCTTTATCAGCGGCCTTGTCCTGGGCATTTTAATCTCGCTCGTTGGCCCCAGAGTTCTCGAAGAGATCCTGGTCAACACGCCTTCCGGAGACCCGCTGCAAAACGAACTCTTCAATATTGTTGATGTCTTTATCACCGGCGGTTTAATCGGCGGCGGTTCGGAAGCACTCCATCAGGTCATGGAGAAACTGCGCGCCCCTCTCATCAACAAAAACGAGTGACCCCCTCCCTTTATGGAAACAGCAAAGACTGTGAGGCATCCAATGACCACTTATGATGATTTACGCCCCGGGCTCAAGACCGGAGACATTGTCCTCTTTGCAGGGGAGTCCCTCTTTTCCAAAGCCATTCGTTTTGTCACCAGAAGCCAGTGGTCTCATGTCGGAATGGTGATCAAAATCGAACGCTGGAACCTTGCGCTGCTGTGGGAGTCCACCACACCATCAGACGCCAAGGATATTGAAGGTGGCACTGTCACCAATGGCGTCCAGCTGGTTGCCCTCAGCTCGCGCGTACAAAGCTATAAAGGCAAAATAGCCATTCGGCAGCTGAACAAAAGCATCAGTGATGAACAGATCGACAGGCTCGCAGCTTTCCGCGAGAGCGTAAAAGGGCGCAAATTCGAAAAAGACGCACTGGAACTGGTTCGCGCTGCGATGGACAACACCTTTCTTGGCGACGAAGAAGGAGAAGATCTCTCCAGCTTTTTTTGCTCTGAACTGATCGCTGAAAGCTACCAGGCCATGGGGCTCCTGCAAGAGGGAGACAAACCCTCCAACGAATTCACTCCCGCAGACTTCAGCTCCCGGAAACCCCTCGCTCTGACAGGCAGTTTCAGCTTAAACGAAGAGATCTATTTGAAGAGGGACCAGCAGGATTAAAAGCAGGGTTTTAATCCCGGACGATAAAGTCATTCTGACAAACCATGCCCTTACCACCGGAACCTGCGAATGGGTCGCCGGACTGATCGACAGGGCCCCTCAGGTGGAACGGATTACAGGGAATATTCCGGACCGGTTTTTGGGATGGGACTTCATATCATGATCTCACGTCAATCTGTTCTGTAAAATATCGACAATTTTTTGAGCAGAAAAAACAACTCCACTTTTTCTATCTATATTGTTCCTAAATAAAGCTCGGTTATAATTTTGCCAATTTCTGGAACCTTCTGGCAACTCTTCTAATAAAAAATATTCCCACCACCCTTTATCAAAATCACCACATACATAACCAGACTTCACCCAATCATCAAACTGCATAAAATCGTTAACCTCAGCAAAAGTTAAGGTTCCAGCTTTTGCTTTATCAAAAAGGTCAGGCCTCATATTTTTCATGATACATAAGCCAGCGATAATAGGAGGGACTCTAAAAAATCCATCACTAGTAAAGGCTAATACAACTGCAATATTTGTACATATTCTTTCAATTTCTCTGAAACTTAAATTCTTAAGTTCTGCAAATCTAATAACAGTGTGAGCTAGTTCATGAGAATAACTCCCCCTTTCATGGTCGGATGGAAAACCAGAAAAAATATGCCGCACGTATTGTTCAATATAACTTTCCTGAATCATAGTATTACTATCAGGAAATGATAATTTATAATGATAGAATTTTTGCAAATACCTTGTTGCATCTACTTCTGCGCCATATGCAAACTTCACTGAACTCTCAAGTTGCCTTAGATGAGTAACCAAAACAAAATGCATACCTTCTATAGAAAAAAAGTGTTTTATTTTTTCTATAATCTGCAATGCAAAATCCGGCCTACAACGATCAAGCTCATCAATAATGAAAACCAAAGGCTTTTTATTTTCTTGATTGCTTTGCAATGACCAAATTAAACCCTTTAAAGATTCACGAAATTCTTCAAAAACATGCTTCTGCTCAACTTGCTTTTCCAAAGTATTTCTTATGACTTTATCAGCCGCACCTGAAACTTGTGCTTCTATATCAGCAGAAATATTACTAAATGCCTCTAACTCCTCACTTCCAAGCACACCAAGAGTTGCTGCCTTAACACCCAATTTCAAGCCGCCCCCAGCTATGACTTTTAAGGCACTAACAGAATAATCTAGAAGTTTTTCTTTCGCTTCCTGCACATCATCATTATTTTCTTCTGCTAAACCAATAACTTCACCTGCAATAGCAGAAAAAGCATCATCAATGTAATCATTTGCAAAAGCGTCAAAATAAACAACAGGAAAACCTTTGTTTCTTAAATGTCCTGCCCACATTTTTATAAAAGTCGTCTTTCCACTTCCCCATTGATCATCCAAAACCAGAACCATGGGATCTTCAATATTGGCTAAAAAATCAGTCAGATTCTCACCAAAATTTTTACGTCCAAAAATATCTTTCTCGGGTGTGAAACCTTCTTTTTCTTCTACTTTAACTTCAGGAGGGAAAATGCGCATTTGTCACCTTAGAATTTTTCAAAGTATTGTTAAACTGCACCAAAAATAAAACCTAAAGAAGAAAATCATTCTGATCAAACAATTTAAAAAGAAAAATAATCCCCCCTCATCCGCAAAACCGATAAGGCCATAGCGAGAGCGAGAGAGGCTTTTGGCAAAAAGGCTTCACTTCGGGGGCTGCAGGCTGTAGAGACATGATCAAAAGTCCCTCTTGAAAACGGTGCAATCTGGTCGTCCCTGCCGATGAACGATTTTTCACATGCCCTCTGGCTGGCTCTGGAGCTGGTGATCTCCCTTGATCCCGACCTGACGGAGATCGTGGGGCTGAGCCTGACAGTGAGCCTCTCGGCGGTTGCCATTGCAACAGCAGTCGGCCTGCCACTGGGGACCGCGCTGGCGACGCTGACCTTTCCGGGGCGCAAGCTGGTCATGGCGCTGCTCTCCGGTCTGATGGGCCTGCCCCCTGTTGTCGTGGGGCTGGTGGTCTATCTGCTGCTGTCGCGTTCCGGCCCGCTGGGAACTCTTGGCCTGCTCTATACGCCGGAGGCCATGATCATCGCCCAGACCCTGCTGATCATCCCCATCGTCGCCTCCCTGTCCCGACAGACGGCCGAGGACCTCTGGAGCGAATATCGCGAACAGCTGACATCGCTGGGATGTTCACCGGCCCGCGCCATTCCAACCCTGCTTTATGACGGGCGCTATCGCCTGACCACAGCGGTGCTGGCGGGTTTTGGCCGCGCCTCTGCCGAGGTGGGCGCAGTGATGATTGTCGGCGGCAACATCGATCACCTGACCCGCGTGATGACCAGCGCCATCGCCCTTGAAACCTCACGGGGGGAGCTGAGCCTCGCCCTGGCCCTGGGCATGATCCTGATCCTGCTGTCCTTTATGATCAACGCGACCTCCTACATCGTGCGCGACCGCGTCAAGGAAGGCAACCTGTGACCAGCCCTTCCCCAACGCCCCGGCCCACCAGCCCAAACCGGACACAGCCCCGCATCCTGCCGCTGCGCATCGAGGGTCTCTCCTACGAAAAGGAGGGCAAAACGCTGGTGCGCGAGATCAGCTGCAGGCTGGAGGCCGGAAAGCGCACGCTCGTCCTTGGCCCCAACGGTGCCGGCAAGTCGCTGTTTTTGCGGCTCGCCCACGGTCTGATCACCCCGACAGGCGGAACGATCCGGTGGGCCGACACACCGACGGCACAGGCCCATGCCATGGTCTTCCAGCGCCCCGTGATGCTGCGCCGCTCTGTGGCCGCCAATCTGGATTACGCGCTGGGTCTGGCAGGACTGGACAAAGCCACGCTCCGGGAACGCCGCGATGAGGTGCTGGAACTCACAGGGCTGACCGCACTGCGCGACCGGCAGGCCCGCGTCCTTTCCGGCGGAGAACAACAGCGCCTTGCTCTGGCCCGCGCCTGGAGCCTGCGCCCGCAGGTGCTGTTTCTGGACGAGCCGACGGCCAGTCTGGACCCCTCTGCCACCGAGCGCATTGAAGAACTGATTGAAACCATTCACGACAGCGGCACCAAGATTGTCCTCTCCACGCACAACATGCGGCAGGCTCGCCGTCTGGGCGACGAGATCCTCTTTTTCTCGGAAGGATGCCTCTGCGAACAAAGCCCGGCGGACCTGTTCTTCTCTGCCCCGCAAAGTGAAGCCGCACAGCGTTTTCTCGACAGCGAATACCACGCCCTGCATCGCTAGTCCCTGCACCGACAGACAGAGCGTCACCAGACAGGACAGGCAGAGCTCACGCTCTGAAGATGCACGCAGCAAGACAGAAACTCCCGGCACTCTGTCAAAAGGCGGATGCCGACGAAAGGCACCCCGATTTCTGCATGATCACACTGTGAATATGGATCTGTGCCCTGTGCCCTGTTCAGATATGCTCTTCAGGGATTACATTTCAGAACATCAAAGATCGCGGATCAGGCCGAGCAGACCCTTTTCCTTCAGATAGCTCCAGTACTTGCGACTGAAGGCCTCGATCTTCGGAAAGAAGATTTCCGGCTCGAAGCTCTCCGGTGACGACCCTTCACGCAGGGTGTGGGAATATTCGATGGCCTTTTCACGGACAATACGCTCATAGGCCACCGTCTGTTCCATCTCCTCGATCGAGGTCCAGACCTCCTGCTCCAGTTCCGTGTCCGGGGCAACAATCAGCTGTCCCGTGTCCTCATCAAGCGTGAACTGATCCGCCAGGCCATAGCGCTCGGCAGAGGCATAGACCGAATGCTGCAGGTCCTCGAAGCTTTCGATTTCGCTGGCGATCTCCTCCGGGATTTCGACAGCCTCTTCCCCGTCGCCCTCGTCCAGATCGACAGAGCGCACCAGTCCAAGTGTCAGGTTGCGGTGCTCCAGGGCAATAACAAGCTGAATGAATTGTTCTTTTGTCAGGTTCATGCCGACAGCCTATCACGAAGTGAACGCCCGCGCAGTCCCCTTTGCCGGCGACAGGAAAAAAACACAACCGGCCCCGGTGACCCTTTCGTGCAACTTCTTCACACAGATAAACAAAAGCCGTTCTTTCCCCTTGATCTTTTGCCCGGATAGGGGATGATGTTTTTTTATCACGCAAATGTGAAACCTGCCCGGCAAGAAGGCAGGTTTACGGTTACCAACACGGAGTTCACGTTCATGAAATCCCTCTCCCTCACCCACAAAATCATGGCCTCTGCTGCTGCAATGGCTCTCGGCCTTGGCCTGTCCGGCGCAGCCTCTGCTGCCGATGTGACTGTTGCAACAACCGCAATTGTCGAGCACCCTGCTCTGGATGCCGTTCGTGATGGCGTCAAGGACGAACTGGCAGAAGCCGGTTTTGTCGAAGGCAAGAACCTGACCTTCCTCTATGAGTCCGCACAGGGCAACCCGGGCACTGCAGCACAGATCGCACGGGATTATGTGGGCAAGGCTCCCAATGTGATTGTTCCGATCGCCACACCGTCTGCACAGGCTGTTGTTGCTGCGACCAAGGAGATTCCCGTTGTATTCTCTGCTGTGACCGATCCTGTTGCAGCGAAGCTGGTTCCTTCTGCAGAAGCATCCGGCACAAACGTCACCGGGGTTTCCGATCTCTCTCCGATTGGCAAGCACGTTGATCTGGTTCTGCAACTGAACCCGAGCACCAAGACAATCGGCGTTCCCTTCAATCCGGGTGAAGCCAACTCTGTTGTTCTGCTGGACCTTGTTAAAAAGCACGCTGCCGAAAAGGGCATCGCTGTTGTCGAGGCTCCTGCAACCAAGTCTTCCGAGGTTCTGCAGGCTGCACAAAGCCTGATCGGCAAGGCTGATTCCATTTACGTCCCGACAGACAACACCATCATTTCCGCCTTTGAAGCTGTTGCGAAAGTCGGCGTTGACAACCGGATCCCGGTTTTCGCCGGTGATACAGACTCCGTCAAGCGTGGCGCGGTTGCCGCACTGGGCTTCGACTACTATGACGTTGGCCGCCAGACCGGAAAGATCGTTGTTGAAATCCTCAACGGCAAGTCCGCCGGTGACATTGCCTTCCAGGGTGTGAGCAAGACCAACCTGTTCGTCAATCCTGCAATGGCCGAGAAAATGGGTCTGAGCCTGTCTCAGGACGTGATCGACAGCGCTCAGGAAGTTATTCAGTAACACCTGCAACGCGCTGGTTCCCGAACGAAAGGCCGGATTTTCTCCGGCCTTTTTCTATCGGCTTCATCATCACCCCGGAGAACAGCTTGATTGACCATATTACCTTTGGCGTCAGTGACTTTTCCCGCTCTGTTGCCTTTTACGATCAGGCCTTTGCGCCTCTTGGTGTCTCACGCCTGTGGACGGTCCCGCCGGAACAGACCGGAGGCGTGAAAGTCACGGGCTACGGCGATGACCGCCCCTGGTTCTGGCTGGCCGGGGAAGAGGCAACAACCGGCAAACTGCACATTGCCCTGACGGCCTCCGATCGTGCCAGTGTGGATGCCTTTTACACCGCAGCGCTTCTGGCTGGCGGACAGGACAATGGTGCTCCGGGTCTCAGGCCCCATTACCATCCCGATTATTACGGCGCCTTTGTACTTGATCCGGACGGGCACAACATTGAAGCCGTCTGTCACAATCCCGCCCTCTGAACAGCAGGGCTTTTATCATTATGAGGGCTACACTGGTTGACGCTGCCCCATGCTTCCGATAGACCCTAGGCAACAGGGGATTTATTGCGGTTAAAATCAAAAACATTCCGGACCATTAAAGCCCCATCGTCCACACGCTAATACGTCAGAGCACGACAACATGAACATCGTTGCATTTCTGGGAGCCATAGAACTGGGCCTGATTTTTGGCCTGATTGCACTGGCCATTTTCCTTTCCTTTCGCGTCCTTGACTTTCCCGACCTGACCGTTGATGGCAGCTTTCCGCTGGGCGCTGCTGTTGCCGCGACCATGATCGTTGCGGGCTACGATCCCTATTTCGCGACCTTTGCTGCGATCTTTGCAGGCGGGATGGCCGGTCTGGTTACGGCCTTTTTGAACCTGCGCTTCAAGATCCTGAACCTGCTGGCCTCGATCCTGACCATGATCGCGCTCTATTCGATCAACCTGCGCATCATGGGGCGGCCGAACGTGGCGATCATCACCGAGCCGACCATCCTGACCCCCTTTGAGGATCTGGGTCTGCGCGCCATCTACCTCAAGCCACTGGTGGCCGGCGTCATCGCCATCATTGTCGCCCTGCTGGTCGCCCGTTTCCTCAATTCGGATTACGGTCTGGCCATGCGCGCAACAGGCGCAAACCAGAAAATGTCCCGCGCACAGGGGATAAACACGGCCCGGACCACCTATGTCGGCATGGCGCTTTCCAATGCCCTCGTCGGGCTGGCCGGGGCGATCTTTGCCCAGATGAACGGCTTTGCCGACATCACCATCGGCACAGGCACCATCGTTGTCGGGCTGGCCGCGCTGATTGCGGGTGAAGCCCTCTTCCCGGCACGCGGAATGCTGATGGCAGTCTTTGCCTGCCTGATCGGCTCGGTGCTCTATCGCATCGCCATTGCCTTCGCACTGAACGCTGATTCCATCGGCCTGCAGGCGTCCGATCTGAACCTTGTCACCGCTGTTCTGGTGACAGCCGCACTGGTGTTGCCCGGATCGAAAAACCCGCTCAAGCGACTGCTGTCGAAAGGAGGCTCCAAATGATCAGCGTTTCCGACCTCCGCATTACCTTCAACAAGGGCACAGCCATTGAGAACAAGGCACTTCAGGGCGTCAATCTGGATGTAAACGACGGCGAGTTTGTCACCGTGATCGGCTCCAACGGTGCGGGCAAGTCCACACTCATGAACTGCCTGACAGGAGAACTGATCGCCGACAGTGGCAGGATCACCATCGACAGCCAGGATGTCACCCGCTGGAAAGCCGCCCGGCGTTCCGCACTGGTTGCCCGCGTTTTTCAGGACCCGCTGGCTGGTACCTGTGAAAACCTGACCATCGAGGAAAACCTCTCCCTCGCCCACGCCCGGGGACGCACCCGCGCGCTGGGGCTTGCCATCAACTCCGGCAAGCGGGACCTCTTCCGCGAGCGTCTGTCCCGCCTGCGTCTGGGGCTGGAAAACCGCCTGGAAGACAAGATGGGTCTGCTCTCCGGTGGTCAGCGTCAGGCCGTAAGCCTGATCATGGCAACCCTGCAGCCCACCAAGATCCTTCTGCTGGACGAGCATACTGCCGCCCTTGACCCGCGCATGCAGGCCTTCGTTCTGGACCTGACCCGCGAAATCGTCGAGGAATCAGGTCTGACCACGCTGATGATCACCCACTCCATGGGGCAGGCCCTGCAGTTCGGAACCCGCACCGTGATGCTGCACGAGGGTGCTGTTGTTCTGGATGTCAGGGGCGAGGATCGCAAGAACATGACCATCCCCGACCTGATCGAAATGTTCGGCAAGGTCCGTGGCGAAGAGCTGGACAGCGACAGCCTGCTGCTTGGCTGATCCTGTGTCACACCGCTTCAAAAGGTCCTGTCCTGCCAGACAGGACCTTTTTCATGTCCCCGGGAAAATGCTGTACGCGCGACAGAATTAAGCCTATGAAGCCAAAAGCCTTTTTCTATTATCACATACCTCTGTGTTAATAAGCTCTTAAGGCTTACGGGAATATGCTTCTGTTCAATTAAAAACGAAAAAATATCCATGAACAGAGGATAGCTTCAAAATGACAATGCAAGTTGGATTGCCTTTTTTACTGCAACAGGACACACTCTTTTCAATCAAAAGATGATCAGTCGTCAGCCAGCATAATTGATACATTCGTTCCCTGTGATCGCGGATACTGGAATTCCTGTTGTGAAAAAGCGTGTCCCCCTGTTTCTCTGTCTGTCTCTTCTGGCCGGGTCTTTTTCAACCTCTGTCCTGGCCGAAACGGTTCACGTCTGCACCTCCGGTTCCTGGGTTCCCTTTTCAAATATCGGTGAAAAATCCGATGAACACGGGTTGCACACGCAAAAGGTCATTGCCCTTTTCGAGGCTCTTGACGAAGACCTGAAGCTGCACGAAGCCCCCTGGAAACGCTGCCTGAAAATGGTGGAAACCGGAGAAATGGATGCCGCCTACTCCGCATCCTACAATGAGGAACGGGCAGACTATGCCTTCTATCCTTCCGTTTCACTGGGGCGCGTCACCCATATTGCCGTAACCATCAAGGGTGTCTCAAACAGCTGGGATGAAGACCGTGATCTGGAGGACCTGCCGCAACCTGTCGGGTCTCCTCTGGGCTATTCTGTCACGCGGGACCTGCTGAAAGAGGGCAAGGGACAGGTGGTCTCCACCTCCTATGACGACGAGCAGAACCTGCGCCTGCTGCTGGAAGGCAAGCTTGGCAGTGTTATCCTCACCCCAGAAACGCTTGAGGAATTTTTCAGCACCAAAAGCGCAGACTGCCCGATTGAGGTCCTCTCCCCGCCCTATCGCGAAGGCAACGAGGTCTTCATGATCCTCAGCAAACTCTACAGAAATGATCCGGCCCGTGCCGCTGATCTGCTCATGCGTATTGACAAGGCTCTGGCAGGGATCAACAGGTCATAAAAGCTGGCGGGCTTGCACGCAAAGTTCCATGACACTCGACAACTTGTCATTGCAAGTTGCGAACCGGGCACAAAAAAAGTTACAGAAATTGCGCGAAATCAAAGACATACTCGGTTAAATTTACAACTTTACAGCTCGGTCTTTAGTGCGCACTCTATTAACAGTGAACCAAAAAGCCCTGCGTGAAGTAAAAGTTACAGTTCTTATAACAGGAACCTTTGTGTGAAATCTGTTGCGTCGTTCTTCCTGTTGACCCTCCTGATCACCTCGGCAGTCTCTGCCAAAGCCGAGGAAGAGACCGTTCGCCTTTGCTCTTCAGGGGCCTGGGCGCCTTTCGCACAGATCGGAGAGAGCTTTTCCGAACACGGCATCTACACCCAGAAGACCATCCGGGTTTTCGAGCAGCTCCCCGAAAGGCTGGAGCTGCACAAAATCCCGTGGAAACGCTGCCTGAAGATGATCGAAGCAGGCGAGATGGACGGTTCCTATGCAGCCTCCTTCAACGAGGAGCGTGCTTCCTTTGCCCACTTCACCACCTTCCCGCTCGGACGGGTCGGGCACGTCCCTGTCATCCGCAAGGGAACAGAGCACGGCTGGGATGACAGCAAGGACCTTGGCGCGCTTCCCCAGCCCATCGGCTCGCCACTCGGTTACTGGATTACAGGTGAAATCAGCAAACAGGACAAGGCCCGCATTGTCTCGAAATCCTACAACGACGAGCAGAACCTGCGCCTGCTGCTGGAAGGACGTCTTGGCAGTATCCTGATCCCGCGGGAAACCATTCTGAAACACCAGAAGCTTCTGGGCATCGAGCAGGATCTGGAAATTCTCTCCCCGGCCTACAGCGAAGAAAACAACGTCTACATTATCATCAGCAAAAAATACAGAAATGGCGGCAAGGAAGCACAGGAACTGGTCGGTCGCATTGACGAGGCCATCCACATCATGGCCAGCCAGTAACCCATCTCCCTCTCTCTTTCTTCCTGTCGGCACAGGCCTGCACGAAGCTGCCACTTGGCAAAAGCGACAAACCGTTTCAGCACAGGGAAGCGAGGACAAACCGGGACAGGAAGAGCCAACAGCCTGAAAATCAGAAGCCCTGAACGGATAGCGGATGCTCAGTTTTGCTCAATTCCGGCGCGGCGAAACCAGCTTGCGCCCATAGGACAGCGCAAAGCCACCGAAAGCCGCAACCCAGCACAGGCCTGAAAGCTGATAGAACACCATGCCGAATTCGGGCACCAGATCCACCAGAATACGCGCAAGCACAGAGACAATCACCAGAAGATAAAGCTGGCTGGTGATAATGTCTGCAACCAGCTCATGTCCCGTATGTCCCAGCGTCGCACGGGTCATGACAGCCAGGGTCATCAGGCCAATCCCCCCGGCCATCCACAGATGCTGGGACGAGGCAGCAGAAAAGGGCAAATCCAGCAAGGTGGTCGCAGCAATCACAAGCGCCCCCAGCGGAATTGTTGCATAGCCCGCATGCAGCACCCAGACAAGGGCATCCGGTAAAGTCAGATAACCTTTCCAGCGGGCCAGACGGACAAGATGGAGGACACCGGCCAGCAGCAGGCTCCAGGCCGCAAGGGGACCATGAGGTGTGACAATCCATGCGCCCACAGCCCCCAGCAAAACAAGCAGTGCAAGCTTGTCATAAAGGCCAAAGGATGCGGGCATGCGGGTTTCCCCCTGCTTTTTCAGCCAGTTGTGGGTAAAAGACGGCACGATCCGTCCCCCGATCAGCGCAATCATCATCACAGCCGCCCCGAGGCCGATCCGCACTCCCAGACCGGATGCAGCGTATTCTCCTGTGGCAACCTCCCAGTGGAAAACGGCATTTCCGGCAATGAAGACAGAAAGCAAAAGCAGCACCGGGGCATTGCGCCAGTTCCTGCCAGCGACAACCTCGCGGGCCAGAACCAGCATCAGGGTGACAGGCATCAGCAAATCCAGTGCTGCGGACAAAAGCGGGGCACTCAAACCGGACAGGGCAATGGTCACGCGTCCCACGATCCAGAGGCTGAAGAGAGCGGCAAGCGACCAGCCCACAAGAGGCAAACGTCCCGTCCAGTTGGGAACAGCCGTGAGCAAAAAGCCCGCGACAATGGCACCCAGATAGCCGAAGAGAAACTCGTGAGCATGCCAGGAAACCGGATCAAACCGCGTTGGCAGTTCAAACCAGCCCGCCAGCAGACCAATCCACAGCACCATCGACAAGGCCGCCCAGAGAGCCCCGCCCAGAAAGAAGGGGCGAAACCCGTAGGAAAGGAGCGCAGGGCCCTTCCAGGCTCTGATCTGTTCTGCACTGCTTGCCATGACTGCCTCCTGTATCCGACCTGACTGGTCAAATTTAGCGCAAAAGCTGCAAAAGCAAAACACCCCACAACGTCGCAGTTGCGAAACTATCGCATTTCCCGTGCCATATGAATCAGGTCGTCCTCGTATTCCACACAGAAGGTTATGCGCCTGCCCTCGGGATCGTAGAAGGCGTTGGCTTCCTCACAGGGCTCGACAGCAACCACCACCGGTTCGGAAAAGCGCAGTCTCTGGTTCAGCAGCTCCACTTCCCAGCCAAGAACATCCACAGCCTGAAAATCCCTGTTCAGCTGATCCGAAATCTCGAGGCTCAGAACATAACCGTCAGCGCGTGTTCCCAGATGCTCCAGAACCGACCCCCAGCTTTTGTGGGCGCTGTCGAATTCGTCGGGACAGATTTCCTCGCGCTCCAGTGGCAGCTCAAAGGCGACAGAGATATCACTGCGATTTTCGGGGTCGGCTCCGTAAAAAAGACACAGGCTGTTGTAATAGCGCTGCTGCGTCAGGCCGTGTTCGTCCCAGAATGCCAGCTCGCGTTCCTCTTCCTGCTCCATGCGGACCTCTGCGAGGAAACCCGCCAGCACATGCCCCATGATATCACGGGCCGCCACCTCCCCGTAGAGATGGTCAATCGCGTAAACTGCAAAGACGTCCGCTGCAATCTCCTCCTGCCCGAAAATCGGCAACGCTTCCACATCAATTACCGCATGCCCCAGCTCGTGATAGAAGATGCCCAGAATATTGGCGCTGACAAAATCCTCCTGCCCGGCCTTCAGCGGCGCCGAAAAGGCGGCAGAGGAAAAAAACGGCAGAACCACACCCAGCACAGAAAGAAAGCGACGCATCAGCACCTCGGCAGAAAGGATTGCATGACAATTCTAGAGACTTCGTTCCACAAGACAAAGCTCGAAACAAAACCATCACAAAAGCTTCACTGTAATCTCCAATCATTTCGAATATTCTGGAAATATGAAAACGGAGATCGCAACAGAGATGCTGGCAGCGCTGGCTCATGAAAAACGGCTGGAGGCCTATCGCCTGCTGATGGAAGCCGAGCCTGCGGGGCTGTGTGCCGGTGATCTGGCCGAAAAGCTGGTGCTTCCGGCTTCGACCATGACACATCACCTCAATGCCCTGCGTGGTGTGGGGCTGATCGAACGGCGCAAGGAGCAACGCCAGCAGATCTATCGGGCTCAGGTGCCACAGATGAACGCTCTGGTCGGCTTCCTGACCGATCGCTGTTGTGGCGGCCAGCCTGAACTCTGCTGCGAACCTCAGGAAGATACCGCTTCAGCCAATGGCCCAAGGCGGCCTGCTGACAAGGCATTTTCTCTCAAACACTGACCCAAAGAATTCCCCTTATTCGGAAAGATCGAAAGATGAGCACAAGGATCAAAGTCGGCATCAATGGTTTCGGGCGCATGGGCAAACTGCTGCTGCGCGCCATCTGGGACGTTGAGTCCATCGAGATTGTTCACATCAATGAACCTGCTGCCTCTGCAGAGGTCGCAGCGCACCTGCTGGAATTCGACACGGTACACGGTCACTGGGATCACGACATTGCCTTTACCGGCAACAGCATCAGTGTGGATGGCCACAGCATTAGCTTCACACAGGAACGGACAATTGAAGGCGTTGCATGGGACAGCCGGGGTGTGGATATGGTGCTGGAATGTTCCGGTGTGTTCAAAAGCGGCGAGACGCTGCAGCCCTATTTCGACAGCGGGATCAGGAAGGTTCTGGCCTCCTGCCCGATCAAGGATGGCTCTGCCCTCAATCTGGTCTATGGCGTGAACCACCATCTCTACAGGGCTGCAGAACACAACATCGTCACAGCAGCCTCCTGCACCACCAACTGTCTGGCCCCTGTCGTCAAGGTCCTGCAGGACAGCATCGGCATCCGTCACGGCTCCATGACCACCATCCACGATGTCACCAACACACAGGTCATGGTCGATGCGCCGCACAAGGACCTGCGCCGTGCGCGATCCGGTCTCAATGCGCTGATCCCGACCACAACAGGTTCCGCCACAGCCATCACGCTCATTTATCCGGAACTCAAGGGCAAGCTGAACGGTCACGCCGTGCGGATCCCGCTGCTCAACGCCTCGCTGACGGATTGCGCGTTCGAGATGGAACGCGAAACCACTGTCGAGGAGATCAACGCCCTTTTTGCAGGGGCTGCAGCAGGTGAACTGAAGGGCATTCTCGGTTACGAGACACGTCCGCTTGTCTCCACCGACTTCACCAATGACCCCCGCTCTTCCATTCTGGATGCGCCCAGCACCATGGTTGTCAACGGCACACAGGTCAAGCTCTACGCCTGGTATGACAACGAGTGGGGCTACGTCTGCCGCATGGCCGATATCGCGCGCATGATGGGCGAAAGCCTGTAACAAGCCCCGCGGAAGGAACAGACGATGAGCAGCAGTGAACCCTCATCCCGGAAGACAGAAGGACACTCCGGGAGAGCTTCCGGTAAAGAGTCCGGCAGATCCTCCCGCAAATACCCGGACGGAAGCGCACACGCGCTCCCTGAAAAGGACAGCGGGGAGAGCTTCCGGGAACAGCTCCGGGACAATCAGCGGAAGGGCAACGGAACCGGTTCCTGTACCTCCGGGGAAAAACAGACCTCCAGCCTCAGGGCCTACGGCATTCTTACTGCGGCCTACTGGGGCTTTACCCTGACCGATGGCGCCCTGCGCATGCTGGTGCTGCTGCACTTCCACGAACGCGGCTACAGCCCGCTTGATCTGGCCTTCCTCTTTCTGATCTACGAGGCCATGGGCATGGTCACCAATCTTGGCGGAGGCTGGCTTGCAGCCCGTTTTGGCCTGCGCATGACCCTGCAGTCCGGGCTTGCCCTTCAGATTGTGGCTCTCCTGCTGCTCTCGGCCTTGCAGCCGGACTGGTCCCCCGTCCTGTCCATCGGCTGGATCATGGGCGCACAGGCGCTCTCCGGGATCGCCAAGGACCTCACCAAGATGAGCGCCAAGAGCGGCGTCAAGCTGGTGGCCAGATCCAGCAATCCGGAGGAGAGCACCGACAGCGTTCTCTTCCGCTGGGTGGCCTTGCTGACCGGTTCCAAAAACGCGCTCAAGGGGCTGGGCTTCTTCCTCGGCGGCCTGCTGCTCAGCACCACAGGCTTTGCCCCGGCACTCTGGATCATGGCCGGAGGTCTGGCCGTGGTTCTCCTCGCCGTACTGGTTCAGCCCGAAGACACACCGGGAAGCGTCAAAAGCAGCGTGAAGATCAGGGACGTCTTCTCCAAAAGCCGGGAGATCAATCTGCTCTCGCTGGCGCGTTTCTTCCTCTTCGGATCCCGGGATCTCTGGTTTGTGGTCGGACTGCCACTCTATCTGAAAACCGTTCTGGAGTGGAGCTTCTGGGAAGTCGGCGGCTTTATGGCCTTCTGGATCATCGGCTATGGATTTGTCCAGGCCATCGCCCCGCGCCTGAGCGGAAAGGCGCAGTCGATCTACCGCGCAGTTCATGTCCTGCGCTTCTGGAGCCTCGCGCTCTTTCTGCTGCCGCTGTCCATGGGACTGTGCCTGCTGATCCTCGGCGATGATCCCATGAACACGCCGATGGCAAACGTGATCCTGATCGGCGGGTTGCTGCTCTACGGTGTTGCCTTTGCCGTGAATTCCTCCCTGCACTCCTACATGATCGTGGGTTACGCCGAGCACGGCGATGTAACACTCTCTGTGGGCTTTTACTACATGGCCAATGCCGCAGGAAGACTGACCGGGACCCTGCTGTCCGGTCTGGTTTACATGTTCTGGGGACTTGAGGCCTGCCTGCTGATCTCCGCCCTCTTCATCGCCATTGCAACTGGCGTGAGCCTGCTGCTGCCAACAGAAGAGAACCGGCAGGAACAGGCTTCATAAAGGCGCAGAATTCCACTTCCCCTCCCCTGAAAAGCCGGTATCAGGCACCAGAGTGAAAGAGAGAGACAGCCCGCGACAGTCTAGCGTCGCGTGATTGCACTCTTGCCCCCGAGGGGACGGGTCGCAGACAGTCCGCCCGCCACAAAGATCAGCGCCATACCGGAGAGTGTCAGGCTGTCGGGGATTTCATCAAAGAGCAGGATACTCCACAGAGCCGCCCAGACCAGATAGCTGTTGTCCATGGTGCCGATAATCTGTGGCGGCGCAATCTGGTAGGCCCGCGCAGCAGCGATAAAGAGCACAGAAGCTGTCAACCCCATGGCAACCAGCACGCCCCATTCATGCGCGGACAGGCTTGGCCAGCTGTTCAGCAGGAAGCTGTAACCCGCAACAAGCGTCTGATCAAAATCCAGCAGGGCCACAATTGTCGCCCCGGCCAGACCAAAGGTGATGAAGGTCATCTGGGACCAGATGGTCAGTGTGGTGGCCCGCTCGTCCCGGCACTTCTGACGCGTCACCAGAACCGTCACGGTGTAGAAAATTGCCGAGACGAAAGGCATCAGCACAGCCCAGTTCACGTCTCCGGTCCAGGGGCGCAGGATCACCACAACCCCGGCAAAGCCCAGCGCCACCCCGACCCACTGGCGGGAGGTGATTTCTTCCTTGAAGATCAGCGCGGCAAAGATCGCCGTGAGGATCGGCGTGGTGTAAACCACAACAGCCGCAACCGAGAGGCTCATCAGGGGAAGCGAGACATAAAAACAGAGCCAGCCAGCAACCTGAAAGGTGGACCGCATCAGGGTCCAGAACAGGGAAACCGGCATGAGGGCATTGCCCTTCCAGCGCGCAATCAGATAGAGACACGGAAGCGCAAAGGCAGAGCGCAGAACGAAAACCTGCCACACCGTGATATTGGCGCTAAAGTACTTGATAAGTGCATCGGTCAGGGACATACCCGCCGTTGCAAAGAGAATACAGGCCACCCCGAGCAGGACCTGCTCCTGACTGTTCGGCCTCGAGACAACATTCGTCGCCATGCTCACCTGCCATCCTGTCCAGAGCTGCATTCTTTTTGATGCAGCGTGTTGTTATTTGTTTAGACAATTGTGCGACAGAAAATCGCACCCGTCTCGCCTGGACACGACAGGGAATGTTTTTTGGCAAAATATTGTTTTCAAAAAGAAAACACTCTCCGAAAGCCGTTAAAATGTTCTGCCGTCGACAAAAGGGATTTCCTTCGCCTTTCGGAAAGCCCCCCTGATGAAGAAAAAAGAACCCGGGAAAGAACAGGCTCTTTCATCTCCCGTTCTGAAGGGAAAGGCAGAGGGAAGGCCCCGCCTGTTGCTGCAGGTCCAAAGATTTTTCCAGAAAAGCAGGTCTGCCAATGCTGAACAGGCAGCATCCTAGCGGCGGCTGATGGAGTTCTTGCCCCCCAGCGGTCGGGTTGCGACAAGGCCACCCGCGACGAAGATCAGGGCGATCCCTGCAAGGGTCAGGCTCCCGGGTGTGTCACCAAAGAAAACAATGCCCCATACAGCAGCCCAGATCAGATAGCAGTTGTCGATCGTGGCAATGATCTGTGGAGGTGCCGCCTGATAGGCCCGCGCTGCTGCAAGAAAGGCCAGGGCAGCCAGCAGGCCCATGCTACCCAACAGGGCCCACTCCTGCGGAGCCATTGCTGGCCAGCCGTTCAGCAGGAAGGGATAGCTCTCGGCTGTGGCCGGGTCCAGACCGGCAAGTGTTACAGTCAGAACACCCGCCACACCAAAGGCAATAAAGGTATACTGTGACCACAGGGTCAGCGTGGTGGCCCGTTCATCCTGACACTTCCTGCGCGTCACCATCACGGTCAGCGTATAGAAAATCGCGCTGGCAAAGGGCATCAGCACGGCCCAGTTGAAATCTCCGGTCCAGGGGCGCAGGATCACAATCACACCCGCAAACCCGATACAGACCCCGACCCACTGCCGGGCCGAGACCTCTTCCCTGAGGAAAATCGCGGCAAAGACTGTTGTGATAATCGGGCTGGTGTAGACAGCCACAGCGGCAATGGACAGGCTCAACACAGGCAGGGCTGCATAGAAGGCAAGCCAGGACAGCACCTGAAAGACCGAGCGCACCAGCGTCCAGAACACGGACTCCGGCATCAACACATTGCCCTTCCAGCGCGCAATCATGATCAGGCAGGGAACAGCAAAGCCGGAGCGCACCACAAAAACCTGCCACAGGGTCAGATTGGCACTGAAGAACTTGATCAGGGCATCTGTGAAGGCCATGCCCGCCGTAGCAAATAGGATACAGGCCACTCCGAGAAGAATGTTTTCCTGCCCCTTCGGCCTCGCCACAGCATGCGTCGCCATTCTCACCTGCCATCCTGTCTGCTGCTGTACGCTCTTGTGATACAGCCTGTTGTTGTTTGTTCAGACAAGAGTGCGACAGAAAACCGCGCCTGTCCCGCCTGGACACGACAGAGCAGGTTTTTTGACAATATATTGAATTTAAAAGAAAAAATACACGCATATAGCCCAGGAATGTTCCGTTCGCACCACCCATTCCCCAGACTCCACATGAAAGTCACACCGGCGGGGTTGTCAGGGTTGGGGGACAGGCATAGGCTTATGGACAAGTAAAAGACTTTCAGCAGTTGGGATGCCCAATGACCCGAACAAAAGCAGAGGCGCCAGATCCGCGCCTTCATGCCTTTCGCAGTGATCTGGCCGATGAAACGCTCAAGGGCCAGGTTGAAGCCGACAGTTTCGTCAAGGGCTGGCCCGCAATGGTCAGGGCAGGCAAGGCCCCGCTGCACCGCTCCCCCGATGAGGCCTCCGGCCTGGACACAGAGCTGCTTTACGGCGAGGAAGTCCGCGTGTTCGAGGAACGCCTGGGCTGGTGCTGGGTTCAGAACCAGCGTGATCGCTATGTCGGTTACGTCCGCGCAGATACGCTTAGTGAGGGTCGGTGGGACGCCAATCACCGCGTCGATGTGATCCGCACCTTCCTCTATGCCCGTGCCGACATGAAATCCCCCAGCGAAGAGGTGCTGCATCTGACCTCGGCCGTACAGGTGCTGGAGGAAAAGGGCAGTTTCGCCCGCCTCGCCTGTGGCCGCTGGATTTTCAAACCACACCTTTCCCCGCTGGATCGCCTGCGCGAAGACCCGCTGGATGTGGCGCTGACCTTCTTTGCCATTCCCTATCTCTGGGGCGGCAAAAGCTCTGTCGGACTGGACTGTTCCGGACTGGTGCAAATGGCGATGCAGGCCTGCGGGATCGAGGTCCTGCGTGATGCCGGCCAGCAGGAAACAACCCTGGGTGAAGCTGTTGATGTGAACGAAATCCGCAGGGGTGATATCATCTACTGGCCCGGGCATGTCGGCATTGCCATGTGCGGCATGAACGTGCTGCACGCCACAGCCCATTCCATGGATGTCTGCATTGAACCGATCGACAGCGTGACCGAACGGGTGATTGACGAACAGCTGCAGAAATACGGAGACAGCTTCGAAGCCCGGGGCATCACCGCTGTACGCCGCCCTCGTTCAGCGGAAGAGGACAAGCTCGCCGACATGCTGCTGGGTGCGGTTCAGTAGGGCTTCAGCCTCCGTCCGCATCAGGCACAATGCTGAAAAGACCCGGAGCATCCGCAGAAACGGGCCAAAGCAGAGCAACTCGCGCTGGATCAAACCGCATGGATCAATCCGGGTCGGGCAAACAGAAGCAAGGCACAGGCAGGCCGGAACCACAGCATGAAGATCATCCTCAGCCGCAAGGGCTTTGACTCACAATATGGCGGTGTGCCCAGCCCGATCCTGCCCGATGGCACACTGCTGCCCTTCTCCATCCCCGATCCCCATGGCCCGATCTGCTACAGCGATATCGGGCAGGACAACAGCGCAGGCGGCCTGTGCCCGGTCCCTGATGACAGTCTCGCACAGCGACTGGAACGGGCCACGCGCGGCAGACTGACGGGGGCTGATCGCACACATCTGGACCCCGACCTGAACACGACAGACCGCCCGCGGGCTGAAAACTGGCGTCCGGCCTTCGGGCAAACGGGATCGGCAGAGGGACACCTGCGCAAACAGGGTATCGGGCGCGGCGACCTCTTCCTTTTCTTCGGCTGGTTCCGCCAGTATGACGCGGATCTGCGCCCCCTGCGCAACGCCCCCGACCTCCATGTTCTCTTCGGCTGGCTGCTGGTGGAGGAAGTGATTTCCATTGGCCCCCATACAGAAGCCTTCCGGAAAGACTGGCCCTGCTATCGCGAACATCCACACGCCCTGATACAGAACCAGAAACTCAACAGCCTCTATCGCGCAGCAGAACAGCTGCCGCGCTGGATCACATCTCCCAGAGGACCGGATGAAACCGGAAATCAAGACACATCCCTGTTCGCTCCGCTGCCCGGTGGCGGACTGTTTCCCACCCTCAACGCAACGCGCACTCTCACCGCCACGACACAGCAGGCCAACCCGACCGGCAAGCGCTCGCTCTGGCAGCTCCCGCACAGTTTCCATCGTCCCGGACAGGACGGTCCTGTTGCGCCCCTGAGCTATCACGGCAACCCGAAATTCTGGACACCCGCACCGAAGGACCGCCGCAAGAACCACGACTGGTTGCTGCAATCCGTCCCCAAGGGTCAGGAATTTGTCCTCGATCTGAAAAACCGCAGCGGACTGAAAAAATGGATCAGGGATTTGTTTGCAGAGGACTAGTCAGAGAAATCAGGCTTTTCTTTTGCGTTTAGCCCTTGCTGTTTTCCCCTTCCCTGTACCCTTTCATGATTTTCCCCGACCCCTTGCGTTTGATCCCGCAGAGCGCAACAGGCAGAACAAAAGGAACACATGCAGGCGCGCCTCATATCCCGCAGGGGACGCCGCCAGTGACAGGGAGATTGATCCCGGTGACATAGTTCGCCTGGGGGCCGGCGAGATAGGCAACGGCATTGGCCACATCTGCAGGCAGACCCGCATCGCGCAAGGCGACATTTGCGTAGCGGCGCCTTTTCATCTCCTCGACCGGGATGCTGTTTTCCCCTGCCAGACGGAGATTGGCTGCGTTGTGCATATCGGTTGCAATAAAGCCCGGACAGACCGTGTTGCAGAGGATGCCATCAACGCCGAACTCGGCTGCGATGGTTTTGCTGAGGCCCGTCAGCCCGTGCTTCATGGTGGTGTAGGCCCCGAAGCCGGCTTCGGCCCCCAGACTGCCGGTGGAGCCGATGTTGACAATCCGGCCTCCGCCCTGCCTTTGCATCAGGGGAATAACCGCCTGCGTCAGCATCATGGGCCCAAGGAGATTGACCTCGAAGCTTGCCTGCCATTGCCCGGGAGTGGTGGAGAGGAAATTGTCGGACCCAGCCAGCGATCCCGCATTGTTGACCAGAATATCAACGGCACCAAAGGCCGCCTGTGTCTGATCCAGACAGGCTGCGATCTCCTCCGGCCGTGTCACATCCAGCTTTACCGCCAGCGCCCGCCCGCCCCTGCTTTCGACAGCGCGCGCCAGTTCATCCAGCAGATCGGGGGTTCGGCGGTCCTGCCCGTCAATCCGGCAAAGCCCCTCGCGATCCGTGACCACCACTGCAGCACCGTCCTGCGCCAGACGCTCCGCAATGGCACGACCGATCCCCTGCGGCGCAGACGCCCCGGTGATCAGCGCAACCTTTCCTTCCAACGGTCCCATGCCCCTCTCCTCCAACTGCCTGTTTTCAAGAGAATGGGGTGTCAGGCAAAAGGATGCAACGGGATGTTTGCAGGAAGGCGGATACAGACCGCTCTTTCCCTTCTGCAACAGGGCTCAGGGCAGATCACACGGCACGCTCAGTCCCAGCTTGGTGACATTCATCACCACCGAAGTCCGGAAGCGGCGAACATTGGAGTTTTCAAAAAACAGCCTGTGTGTCAGCGCTTCAAAGTCCTGCATGTCGCGCGCGTTGCAGATCAGAATGAAATCGCTTTCGCCCGTCACATAATAGCATTGCTGGACCTGGGGATCGGACTTCACCCGTTTTCGGAAGGAATCAAGCTGATGCAGAGCCTCGCGCTCCAGCTCGACATACACGATAAAGGTCATCAGATAGCCGAGCTTTTCCGGAGCTACAACAGCCACTTCCTTCCGGATCACACCCGTGTCCCTCAGCTTTTTGAGACGCCTCTGTATGGAGGGGACAGAGAGATTGCACTCTTCAGACAGCGTTTCCAAACTCGTGCGACTGTTTTGCTGGACCAGCTCAAGCAAACGCATGTCAGCAGCATCAAGACTATCACTCACGATACAAAATCCTCATGATTTCACCCAAAAAACAAAAATAAAATCGCCAAACAGGAAAAAAAAGAAAAAAAACATCGCCAAATTCCATTATTTTTTCTGCATGACAAAAATCACAGACCTGAACTTTTCACCGGATTTCAAACGGGCCGTCCAGCACTTCAGGACCCTTGAGGGATACAGCAGCACAGCGCTTGAAACCCTGAAAACACCCTCCGGCCTCGAGATCCTTGCCAAGAACGAAACCAACCGGATGGGACTGGGGGCCTTCAAGGCTCTGGGTGGTCCCTATGCCATTGCCCGGCTCCTGCTCTCGGAATGGTCGGGACAGAGCGACACCCGCCTTGCCCCCGAGCACTTTGCGGATCAGGATTTTCTGTCCTTTGCTGCAAAACGCACCTTTGTAACAGCAAGTGCGGGAAACCACGGCCTGGGGGTCGCCGCCGGAGCCAGGACCTTTGGCGCAAAAGCCAGGATTTATCTGGCACAGACTGTTCCGGAGAGCTTTTCGGCCCGGCTTGAAGCCCAGGGGGCCGAAGTTGTTCGCAAGGGCGCAAGCTATGACGACAGCGTGACCGAAGCCATCCGCGATGCCGAACAGACCGGTGCGACACTGCTGGCTGACGGCACCTGGCCCGGCTACACGGACATCCCCAAGTATGTCATGGAAGGATACACCGTCATCGCCGAAGAGCTGCGCGAAGCCTTTGAGACATCAGGCCACTGGCCAACGCATGTCTTCCTGCAGGCCGGTGTTGGCGGGCTGGCCGCAGCCATCGCCTTCATGATCCGGGAAAACTGGGCCGTGCAGCCGGACATCATTGTCGTCGAACCCGAGGCTGCAACCTGCCTGCAGGCCAGCCATACAGCCGGAAAACCCGTCCGTTCGGACGGACCGGACAGCAACATGGGGCGTCTGGATTGCAAGGAACCATCCATTGTTGCCTGGCACACGCTGGAAAGCTGTGACGTGCTCTATGAAAGCCTGAGTGAAGAAGAGGGCAGCGCAGCAGCCGAAGCCCTGCGCGCACTGGGCCTCCCCACCACGCCCTCCGGCGCTGCGGGATATGGAGCGCTGATGAAGCATGACCGGAACCGCTCTTCGAACGCCGCCTTCAGGCCCCTCATCATCGTGACCGAATGCCCGGACACACAGGACAAAGGACAGGACAATGGCTCTTGCACTTAACATCGACAGTCACAGCCTTCTCGAAAGACTGAAGCTGCTCGGGGACCTTGGCCGGAAGGACGGCATCCTGACAAGGCTCGCCGCCTCCGATGCGGACAAGCAGGGACGCGATCAGCTTGTTGAATGGCTGCATGGCGCAGGGCTCGAGGTGCAGATCGACAGAATTGGCAACATTTTCGGCATCTGGAACGTTGAAAGCGACATTGCGCCTCTGATGATGGGCAGTCATATCGACAGCGTCATCAATGCCGGGATCTTCGATGGCTGCTACGGCGTGCTGGCCGGTCTCTCCGTGATCGAAGCTCTCAGGGCCTCCGGTCTGCAGCCCGACCGCCCGATTGTCGTGGCCGCCTTTACAAACGAGGAAGGCGTACGCTTTGCTCCGGACATGATGGGGTCCCTGGTCCATGCCGGGGGTCTGGATGCGGATCAGGCCCTGGCCACTGTCGGAACGGATGGCACAGTCCTCGGGGAGGAGCTTGCCCGCATTGGATATGCAGGCACAATGGAACCGGGCAGCATCGTGCCCTCCGCCTTTCTGGAAGCGCACATCGAACAGGGGCCCGTGCTGGAAGCAGAAGGCAAACTCATGGGAGCCGTCGCCAACCTGCAGGGCATCTTCTGGCAGAAAATCACCCTGTCCGGCGTTGCGAACCATGCGGGGACCACCCCGACACACCTGCGGGTTGATGCCGGGCTGGCCGCTGCAAAGATCATCACCTTTCTGAGGAAGCTGACCGACCGTTCAAACAGCGTCGCAACGGTGGGCACCATCCGCTTTGGCCCAAATGCCATTAACGTCATACCCGATTTCGCCGAATTGACCGTCGATCTGCGGGACCCTGACAAAGCGGTCTGGGAGACCCGTCAAAGGGACCTCGACAGTTTCCTGCAGGAGCTGGAGAAAAGCGATGGTGTGCGCATCAGAACCGAGCAGCTGGCCCGTTTCGAACCCGTCGTCTTTGACGAAGGCCTTGTTACAATGATCGAAGACAGCGCAAAGGCCCGACAACTGTCCTGCCGCCGCATGACATCCGGTGCCGGGCATGATGCACAGATGATGTCACGCCTCTGCCCGACAGCGATGATCTTCGTCCCGAGCCGCGCCGGTATCAGTCACAATCCTCTGGAACACACCGAAGAGGCCTCCCTCATCGCCGGCGCCCAGATCCTGCTGGACACAGCCCGGAAAATAGTGGGTTCAGAGGGATAACGCCGACCGCTTCACAAAAAACCGGAACCTGCCTCTGCACAGGTTCCGGTGAGTGGCGTGGTTCATCTGTCCTGAAGCACGCGTTAAAACAGGAAAGGCCGGACGCGGGATATTCTGTGGAATTGCGCCCGGCCTTTGTGGAAAGCGGGTTTTGAGCCAACCTGCTTTCGGAAGTCACAGGTCTTTCGACCCTGTTTCGCCTGTCCGCTCCGGCGCCCTAGCCCACCTGAACGAAGAGCTCCCCGTCCTCGACCTTGGTGGGATAGGTCTTCAGATCGACATAGACCGGTTCGGACAGGGCCTTGCCGGTAATAATGTCAAAGCGGCCGCCGTGAAGGGGGCATTCGATGATGCAGTCGATCACCAGACCGTCTTCCAGCGACTGCTCCTCATGCGTGCACATGATGTCGGTGGCATAAAAACCCTTTTCGGTGTTGTAGAGGGCATAGCCCTTGCCATTGTGGTTCCAGCGGATCAGATCTTCCTCGTCGATATCATCCGTTGCACAGGCGTGAACCCATTCACTCATTTTTCTTACCTCAACGTATCAGCAGTTCTTCTTCAAAGGGATAGCGGCTCAGTGTGATCGGGCCGCTTTCTGTCACCAGCACCTGGTCTTCCAGCTTGACGCCTTCGTGGCCGCCCACTTCACCGATGTAGCTTTCCACACACATGACCATGCCGGCTTCCAGCTCTCCGTCATAGAATTCGGGATGATCGGGGGAATGCAGGATCACGGGCCACTCGTCCGCCATACCGATCCCGTGTGCCATGCAGGGATAGGGCTGATCGCCGAAGCCCGCAGGCGGAATGTGCCGGTTCATCGCAATGGAGGAAAAGCTCGCCCCCGCCTTCATCAGCGGCGTGTTTTCCATCACCTCTGTCCAGGCCATGGTGTAGAGACTGCGCTGGTAGTCGCTCGGCTTGCCGGGACCACAGCGATAGGCCCGACTGACATCGGCACCGTAGGAGAAAGGCCCCACCATGCCGCAGTCAAAGACCACCAGATCACCGGCGCGGATCATGCGGCTCGAGGCCTCCTGCTGCCAGGGGTTCGTCCGCTCGCCGGAGGCCAGCAGGCGATAGTCCAGCCATTCCCCGCCGCCTTCGATCAGCGCCTGCCACATCAGCGCCCAGAGCTCCTGCTCCATCACCCCGTTTTTCAGGCCGTTGCGCATGCGGGTCATACCGTCCTCGGCCACCGCCAGCGTCATGTTCATGGCGAGGATTTCCTCGGGCGACTTGATCTTGCGGGCCATGGCCAGCACCGGTGCCACATCGGATACACTGTGTCCCAGATCAACCAGCGCCTGTTCCGCGTGGAAACCCGCGCGTTCAATGCCGATCTTCCTTGCCCCGCTGCCGCAGTGCTGGCGGATCAGATCGTCCATCTGCTTCGCCCACATCTGCGTCATTTCGCGGTGGTTCGGCCCGGCAAACATATAGGACAGCGGTAGCAGGTCCTCGCGGATTTCATCAATGGTCTCCAGCGTCGAGCCTGTTTCCCGCCCGGGTTCGCTGTCGAAATAGACAACCGGTCCCTCTGCCGGAATGAAGAGGTAACCCGCCTGAATGTGCATCTGGAACAGGGTGCAGTTGCGCACGCCCGTCGCATAGCGGATCGACAGCGGCTCGACCAGAATGATCGCATCCAGCCCCTGTCTGACAATCTGTTCGCGCAGGCGGTTCTGGCGATAGCGCCGCATGCGGGGCACATCGATCATGCCCTCGGTGTCAATGGCCTGCATGGGCGGCGTGATCATCGCCGCCTGTTCCAGCGTCAGCGGCTGGGGTTTGGCAGCAAAGGCCTTTGAATAGTCTGTGGCATCGTTCATTGAATGCTCATCTCCCTTGTAACCTCACCGTTTCTTTTTCCTGTTGCGGTGATGGTGGTCATTCATCCTGCGTGCTAGAGGTGTGGCGATTTCCAGTTCGCCAGCTTTTCGCGGAAGCGTTCGGCTTCCCCCGGTTTCATGCCCACGGTGTGCGCTGTATCGGGGAAGGTCCCTGCAACAACCTCGGCCCGGAAAGCCGTCACGGCCTGCTCCTGCTCGGCGCGAATGGCCTTGCGCAGCGACAGAACATCGCCCCAGGCCTTTGCATGGCGTGGCGGGTTCTCCACATCGCCCGCGATATCCACGAGGAAGGAGAAGATCACATCCCCGCCCGAACCGGACCCGATGGAATAGGTCACCAGTCCGGTGTGATCACGGATCATCTCCAGCGCCTCGACCGCGACGCATTCGATTTCACAGGCATAGGCTCCCGCTTCCTCCAGACGGCGGAAGCTTTCCAGCAGCTGCAGGGCCTCCTCTGCCGTCCGGCCAATGGTGCGCAAGCCTCCAACACGGGTAGAAAGACGTGGCACCAGCCCCAGATGCCCCTGCACGGCCAGCCCCTCGCCCGCCAGTCGCTCGACAGTCTTCAGACCGCGCGGGGTGTAGATGGCATCAGCCCCCTTTTCCGCACAGGCAATCGCTGCGGCCAACGCTTCGTCCTCGGTGACGTACTGCACCATGGTCTGGCTTCCGGTGACAAAGGTTTCGGGTGCGCCCAGACGCACAGCCTCGATATCCAGATCGGCAATGGTGATCACATCGACGCCGATCCCGGCCAGCATGCGGGCTTCCTCTGTCGTGGCCGCATCGACCTGTGTCAGCTTGCGCCCCCCGGCCTTCGCCTGTTGCAGATCGGCGACGGTCAGGTTGCGCCTGGCCGGATGACCGCCATAGGTATAGATGTTTTTCATCCTCTCCTCCCTTCGCCTACATGGTGCGCTTGGAAACGGACTCGATCGGGCCGCCATCCGTGACCATGTGTGGAGCCTGACGAATGGTTGGCGCCTTGGTGGACCAGCCCAGGGAACGGCGGAAGACAACAACCATGACCTCCCAGTTGACCCGCCAGAAACCGCGATCCGGCTCCGGAACCTGATCCCTGACCGCCACGGCCAGATCGTCCAGCGCATAAAACGGCACCTGCGGATAGAGGTGGTGTTCAACGTGGTTGTTCATGTTCATGTAAAGGAACTGCGCCAGCCAGTTGGTGGAAAAGCTGCGGGTGCTTTCCAGAATGGAGGGAGAGTTTTCCTGCAGCTCGACGTGCTGGATCAGTGTGAACAGCAGCATGACAGGTGCTCCCAGCAGTCGCGGGATCACCAGCAGCCAAACCGTCCACCAGATGCCATAGAAAGGTGCCGCAGCAATCACGGCATAAAGCAGCAGCATGATACGGGCGTTGCGGGTCATGCGCGGGAACTCGGATTCCGGTGTGCACATGCGCATGGTGTCTGTGTAGCGTTTGGTCGCCAGCTGGAAGAACACCAGCATGTGGAACCGCGCCAGCCCCAGGCCCGTCACCTCGGCCAGCCAGCCGGCTAGTCCCATCGGAGTGTCAAACGGCATCTGGCTGTCCTTGCCCGCATGCCATGTGAAGGTGTGGTGGTTGGTGTGGGTAAAGCGGCGGTGCAGCGGCTCCTCCATATAGAGGAAAGAGGTTACCCACAGCACCGTCTCGTTCAGCCAGCGCGAACGGAAAGCCGTGCCGTGCGCAGTCTCGTGACTGGCAGAATAGGCCGGGACAGTCAGGAGGACACCGTGCAGGAACATCGCAGGCCAGATCCACGCCGTGCCTTCGGTATAAAGCACCAGCGCTCCTGTCAGGCAAAGCGAGACAATCCACTTCGCCAGATAGATCAGCCCCGGCCGGTCAGAGCGTCTGGCCAGTGCTTTCAGTGTCTTCTTGTCAAGCTTGACGCCGGACGAAGCCGCGTTTGTCGGAACATAATCGGGCATGGGAAACTCCTCATTTCCGGCTGCGACAGGCAAGGGGGAAGGGTTGCCCCTGCTTGCACAGGCAGCCACACAGGTCGGATCCTGCGTTTTTTCTTGTCTTTGAAGGGGATTTATCTCCCCTGTTTCTTTTTGATCTGCCGGGCGCAGGGGAAGCCTTGCGGGCGACCTCTGTCAGTCCCGTTCAAAGCAGGGAACAGCGCAGATCAGGACGCGTAGTCGCTGTTTTCCTTGTCCAGAACGGCCTTGAGCTGGTCGAGGTGCTGTTCGGCCTGCCCCGGATAGTCATCCAGTTCCTGCGCTGTCTTTTCTGCAATTTCATCAGAGAGAACACGCAGTTTCTGTCCGGTCTGCAGGGCACGGATGTAGGTTTCAGCCGCACGCTCGAAATAATAGAGGCGGTTGAAAGCATCCGCGACGTTCTTGCCGATCACCAGCACACCGTGGTTGCCCATGATCATGACCTTCTTTTTCGGATCGGTCAGCATGCTGGCGCAGCGTGTGCCCTCTTCCTCGAAGGCCAGACCTCCGAATTCCTCGTCGATGACATAGCGGTTGTAGAAGGTCGCCGTGTTCTGGTCGATCGGCAGCATGTTGCTGTCGGCAAGGCTCGCCAGAACCGTTGCATGGATGGAGTGGACGTGCATCACACAGCGCGCGTGCGGCACCAGGCGGTGAATGGAACCATGCAGGCCCCAGGCTGTGGGGTCCGGCGCCCCGGGACGCTCCATGGTGTCGGGATCATTGGCATCCAGCTCCAGAAGATCGGATGCACGGACCAGGCTGAAATGCACCTGGTTCGGGTTCATCAAAAAGCGCGTGCCCTCGTCATTGACCGCCAGCGAGAAGTGGTTGGCCACCGCTTCGTGCATGTTCAGGCGCTCTGTCCAGCGGAAGGCCGCAGCCATGTCCACGCGCTCCTGCCAGTGATCAATGTTGGGGCGGGAAAGGTTTGAAACGTTGTCCTGTTTCTGTGTCAGCATGATCGTACTCTTGTGGTTCTCTGTTTCATCCGGCTTCCGGTTTGTCTTCCGGCCGCTTCCGGGTGTGTCTGTCGCCGTTTTTCCTGCGCGCAGACCTTCCCCTGATCAGAAGTCGTTGGGCTATTGTTAGTCCGGCCTGTGACCAATTGACCAACAATAAAATTCGTGCCAATAGATTAGTCATACTTATGCATAACTGATGCACACCTCAAAACAGGGAAAGCAACAGCCATGAGCCAATCGAACCTGCCGCCGCTGACATGGCTGCGCGCCTTTGATTCTGCGGCGCGGCACCTGTCCTTCACCCTCGCGGGGAAAGAGCTGGGACTGACGCAGTCTGCGGTCTCCCAGCACATCCAGAATCTTGAAAGCTATCTGGGGCGCGATCTTTTTATCCGCAAAACCCGTGCGCTGGACCTGACAGAGGCCGGAGCAAACTATCTGCCCGTGGTGCAGGAAGCCTTTGCCGTGCTGTCGCGCGGAACGGAAGCCTTCGTCGGTGGAGACCGGGGTCGCACCCTGCGCCTGCAATGCAACATGGCCTTTTCAATCTACTGGCTGACCCCGCGCCTGCCGCGCCTCTATGAAAAACACCCCTGGCTGGTGCTCAACATCATCACCCCGATCTGGGACCCGGAACGCAATGCCAGCTCTGCCGCTGTCGAAATCCGCTTTGGTCTGGAAAAGGGCATCTCTCCCTCCGCACAGAAGCTGATCGACGATCGCTTCTTTCCGGTCTGCGCACCGGACTATCAGGGCGGCGCTTTCGATCTGGACAGCGCCCGGCTCTTTGACTGTTCAGGCATCACCGGAAGCTGGAGCAGCTGGTTTGACAGCCGGAAAAAGCCCTTCACCCGCTCTGCCGAGATCAATCTGGGTTCAACCTTTGTGATCTCGCTGAGCGCTGCGCTGGCCGGAGCAGGGTTCTCCATGGGGCACCACGCCCTGACCGATGATCTGATCAGCAGCGGACAGCTGGTCGCCCCCTTTGATCACAGGCCCCGCCTGTCCGAAGCCTATTTCCTCATGCCCCCGGCCTCCCACGATGACACCCCGGCCAGCCGCGCCTTTGTCGAGTGGCTGAACGCGGAAATGGCAGTGAGTGGAATGGCGCGGGAAGTGTAGGGATAAACTGTGCCCGGCCTCGCCGCCCAGCAGAACAGGTGTGTAGAACAGCCCCATTGCCGCGGCAGCGATGTGGCTTGCGACAATATAGCAGATGTTGTATGCGTCGATTTGACGATAGAGTTCGTCTCTGCAGAAACCATGATGTAACAGCCTGGAAAGATACGATGACGTCAGAATCAATGAGCTGGTTCCCCATGGTTTTCTTTCCACTCAAGATCCTTGTGATCATCGTGGGCATGTTCTTCTCCATCAAGTGGCATTACGACCAGGACAGGAAGAAACAAAACGAAGCCTTGGACCGGGAACACACGCCCGACCAGACCGCTCAGGGATAAATCCGCCCTGGTCCGGAAAAAAGCCTTTCTTCAGTGCTGTACTGGCCGGAGCCAGTTTCTTTCCGGGCTGTTCACCGGACAATCAGAGCGGCTCTTCCGATCCGGACAGCGCCCGCTTCCTTGACTGTTTGAATATGGCAGACCCTTCGGGCAATCGGCTCAACAGCCGGAAAATACCAGCTTCTGCCCCGCAAACCTGCATCGCAATGACTCCAGCCATTTGCACCCGGACCTTTCAACACAGACATTTGGACAAAAACCATTCTGGCATGATGCCCGCAGGATCTGCACCCCACACCAATCCGTGATTTTAATCGACAGAAACAATCAGGTATTTTGTCTTTGCTGGTTGATTTTGCTCTGCGATTGAGCCATGTCATGGTGATCAGGAAAATTCTGTCGTGATATGACTGCGATCAACAGCAACAAAAACCGCCGCACCAAGGGGCGAGATCGCCGCGTTCAGGGCATACAGGATCGTTAGAGATGAGTTTGTTCACCCAGTCACAAGTCGTTCAGGCACCTGAAATCCAGTCCGGGCATCCGGGGATGATTGATCCCTACGGGCGCCGTGTCGATTACCTGCGCGTCTCCGTGACCGATCGCTGTGATTTCCGCTGTGTCTATTGCATGGCAGAAGACATGGAGTTTCTGCCGAAAAAGGACCTGCTGTCGATTGAAGAGCTGGAACGCGTCTGCGCCACCTTCATTGACCTGGGCGTCAAGAAGCTGCGCTTTACCGGTGGCGAGCCCCTGGTGCGCAAGAACATCATGAAGCTGTTCAACAGCCTGACACCCTATCTGGAAAGCGGACAGCTGCGCGAAATGACCGTCACCACCAACGGCAGCCAGCTTCACCGCTATGCCGATCAGCTGGTTGACGCCGGGATGAAGCGCATCAATGTCTCGCTCGACACACTCAACCGCGACCTCTTCCGCGCCATCACCCGCTGGGGCGATCTGGATCAGGTTCTGACAGGGTTGCAGGCCGCCAAGCGTGCCGGACTGGAAGTCAAGATCAACGCCGTTGCGCTGAAAGGCGTCAACGACAAAGAACTGAACACCATGCTGGCCTGGGCCGGTGATGAGGGCTTTGATCTCACCTTCATCGAGGTGATGCCCATGGGCGACATCGGCAATGAAAGCCGACTGGACCAGTATCTGCCCCTGACCGAAGTGCGACGCCTGCTGGAAGAACACTGGACGCTTGAGGAAAGCAGCTACAACTCCGGCGGCCCTGCGCGCTATCTGACGGTGAAGGAAACCGGCAAGCGCCTTGGCTTTATCACCCCCATGACCCACAACTTCTGTGAAAGCTGCAACCGTGTTCGCATGACCTGCACCGGACAGTTCTTCCTGTGTCTGGGACAGAACGAGGACGCCGATCTGCGCGCAGCCCTGCGTTCCAGCGAAGGGGATGAGCAGCTGCGCAACACCATTCTTGAAGCGATCAGCCGCAAGCCCAAGGGTCACGATTTCATTATCGACCGCAACAACCACGGCCCCGCTGTGTCCCGCCACATGAGCGTTACCGGCGGTTGAGGCGGTTGAGACGGAGACCCTCTCAAACCGCCACGCTGAAAGCACACCGAAAAACGCGCAGAACGGTCCGGTTTTCCGGGCCGTTTTTTGTTTTGGTTCCTGTTTTGATTTCCGTTTTGGTTTCCGTTTTGGTTTCCGGGGCATCATCGGATTTCCCGATCGCTCCGGTTCACTCCGATACACCGGAGCATCAATCCATCAGTATTTTTTCAGACAAAAACCATTGAAAAGATCTCGCGGCCAAACCACCTACTTACTAGTAGACACTTTCGGAAAAAGGGAGCGAAGAGAATGCATAACGAACTCGAATTGCTGTGCAGCTTCAATGAAAGGATGCTGCGGGATTACGGCCTTGAAAAGACTTCAATTGAAGACATTCAGTGCCACTGCAAAAGCCTTGCTGCCCAAAGCGCCCAACAAGAGACAGACGCGGGTGCAGACAAGACCCGCGCATAGATCGGAAGGCTGAAACAAAGCCCCGATCCGGATGTTGCCCCCTTCCCCCCCCGCGGGCAATTCCGACAGAAAGCGGTCCGGTTTTCCGGGCCGTTTTTTGTTTTTTGCCCCCAACAGGACTCACCTGTCCAATCCTCCTGCCGGCGGCTTTTCCGTGTAATTTCAAAGTCCTGCCTGTTCCGTGAAGAAAATTCCCTCCTCTGCCCTCCTGCCTCACACCCGGGGTGGTGAAGAAATCCTCTTGCGACTCTAGAATACAATTTGTATACAATTTGACAAACATGCAGTACACGAAAAGTATGCGGAATGAGGGAGGACCTGATGACAGGACCAACAGGAGAGGCCGTGATCACGTGCAAAAATCTCTGGAAGATTTTTGGTTCACGTGCCGATGAAGCAATGAAAGCCGTCCGGGAACAAGGACTTGGCAAACTGGAAGTGCGGGATCGCTTCAACTGCGTGGTGGGCGTTCAGGATGCCACCTTCGACGTCAATCGCGGTGAGATTTTCTGTATCATGGGGCTGTCCGGATCGGGAAAATCCACACTGATCCGTCACATCAACCGTCTGATTGAACCAACATCCGGGCAGCTTTTCATCGAGGGCCAGGACGTCAACGCGCTGTCTGCCCGCGAACTGCGCGAACTGCGTGCGGAAAAGATCGGCATGGTTTTCCAGAACATGGCCCTGATGCCGCACCGCACCGTGCTGGAGAACGTGTCCTTCAGCCAGGAAGTGCGGGGACACGATGCGAAGGAGCGCCGCGAAAACGCCATGCGCGCCATTGATGCCGTGGACCTCAACGGCTGGGACCAGAAATACCCGGACGAGCTTTCCGGCGGTATGCAGCAGCGCGTCGGACTGGCCCGCGCCATTGCAGCCGATCCCTCGATCCTGCTGATGGACGAACCCTTCTCCGCTCTTGATCCGCTGATCCGTCGCCAGCTGCAGGACAAGTTCATGTCCCTGTCCGCCGAGATGAAGAAGACCACCCTCTTCATCACCCACGATCTGGACGAGGCCATCCGCATCGGGGACCGCATCGCCATCATGAAGGACGGTGTTCTGGTCCAGGTCGGCACACCGGAAGACATCGTGACCAACCCGGTCGACGACTATGTCGCCGACTTCGTGGCCGGTATTTCCAAGCTGGAACTGGTCTCCGCCGGCAAGATCATGCAACCGGTCGAGGCCTACGAGCAGGAGTTCGGCCCTGTTGATCACAGCGACTGGCCCGAAGCCCATCCGGATCACTCGCTGGATGATCTGATCAACCTGTCCATCTCCACCCACCACCCGGTCATCGTCAAGGCAGACGGCAAGACCCTTGGCGTGGTCAGCAAGAACGCCCTGCTGCGCGGCATTCAGGGCAACGACAACGACGCAACAGACACAGCCCGGCAAGAGTGAGTGAAACCCATGGCAGAAGACAAACAGTTCGACATTCTCGACCCCTTTTCCTCCGTTGATCTGGGCATTGCCGACAGCGCCGACGGCGTCAAGGGCTGGGCCATCGCCAACCGCGAGGTCATCCAGCCGGTCAAACGCTTTTTCAACGAGATGATTGTTGGCATCGACACGGCCCTCAACGCCGTGCCGCCCTCGATCATGCTGCTCCTTCTGGTGCTGATTGCCTGGCAGGCAGCAGGACGCCGCGTCGCCATTCTGGTGGGCGTCCTGATGGCAGCACTCGGGTTCCTGGCGCCAAACGCCTGGGGGCTGGCGATGACAACGCTGGCGATTGTTGTCTCTGCAGTGCTGCTCAGCTTTGTCATCGGTCTGCCACTGGGGGTTATCGCGGGCAAGAACGATCGCTTCGAAGCCGTCATCCGCCCGGTGCTCGACACCATGCAGACCATTCCGGCCTTCGTCTATCTGGTGCCGGTCGTGATGCTGATCGGGATCGGAAATGTCTCCGGTGTGATTGTCACCATCATCTTTGCACTGCCACCGCTGATCCGCCTGACCTCACTGGGCATTCGCGGTGTGAACCCCTCCATTGTCGAAGCCGCACGCGCCTTTGGCGCCAATCCGGCGCAGATCCTCTTCAAGGTTGAGCTGCCACTGGCAACCAACACCATTCTGGCTGGGGTAAACCAGACCATCATGCTGTCCCTTTCCATGGTGGTCATTGCCTCGATGATTTCGGTCAAGGGTCTGGGGAACGAAGTCCTGCGCGCCATGGGGCGCCTCGATGCAGGCAAGGCTCTGGTTGGCGGTCTGGGGATCGTCATTCTGGCCATCGTCCTTGACCGGATCACACAGGGGATGGGGCAATCCGGTCGCGATCGCGGTCACCGTCACTGGTGGCAGGGCGGTCCGGTCGGCTTGCTCCTCCGACTGGTCGGAAAGGCCTGATCCTCATCAGCCTCCCCAAACCATTGAAAACCCCATTCGGACTTTGAACAGACATCCAGAAAAACAGGGAGAAACAGAATGTTCAAGAAAACCGCACTGGCTGCACTTGCAGCCTCCACACTGCTCGGCGGCACCGCCCTTGCAGCCGGAGACAAGCCGGGCGAAGGTGTCACCGTCCGCCCGGTGATCCAGCCACTGGTCGAGGAATTCTTCCAGGCGCGTATCGTTTTCCGCGCACTGGAAGACCTTGGCTACGAGGTCGAGGAACCGCAGGAGGTCCTGGCACAGACCCTGCACCTTGCACTGGGTACAGGTGACGGCGATTTCACAACCGTGTCCTGGGACGGCCTGCACAACAACTTCTTCGAGGAAGCCGGTGGTGATGCCGTTCTGGAAAAGACAGGTTATCTGGTGCGCGGTGCGCTGCAGGGCTATCTCGTCAACAAGTCCGCCTATGACGCAGGCGTACAAAGCATCGCCGACCTGAAAGACCCGGAAAAGGCAAAGCTCTTTGACGCAGACGGCGACGGCAAGGCCGATCTGGCCGGTTGTGTACCGGGCTGGGGCTGCGAGCGTGTGATCGAACACCAGCTCACCGAATACGACCTGCGTGACACCGTCAACCACAACCAGGGCGAATACAACGCGATTATCGCGGACACCATTGCCCGCAACGAAGCCGGTGAGAACATCCTCTACTACACCTGGACCCCCTACTGGGTTTCCGGCGTGCTGGCACCGGGTGAAAACGTCGAGTTCCTCAGCGTACCCTACACCTCCCTGCCGGGCGACAACGATGCCCCGACAACCTTCGAAGGCAAGAACCTCGGCTTTGCTGTCGACAGCATCCGCATCGTTGCCTCTGACGACTTCCTGGCTGCAAACCCTGCTGCGGCAAAGCTGTTCGAGGTCATGACCATCAGCGTGAACGATGTGTCTGCACAGAACAAGAAGGTTGCGGATGGCGAAGACAGCTCTGAAGACATCGACCGTCACGTCGAAGAATGGATTGCCGCAAACAAGGGCATCTACAACGGCTGGCTGGCCGTTGCCCGCGCTGCTGCCAAGTAAGCCCTTCCTTCATCTGTCGACCTGACGGGATCCGGTTGTTTTCTCCACCCCGTCTCAAAAGCGTCAGGTCGCATGATCAAAAAGCCCTCCCCCTGCCCGGTGAGGGCTTTTTGCCTGTCGTCCTTACCTCCTGCCCCGAACAGCTTGTATTTGCCCGGTTTTCCATTGTTTCCCCTTCATTTTTCAACACATGAATTTCATGCTAAAAATAATTTTTTTATCGTTTATCATTAAAAATATCTTGATTCAGGTTTCGATTCCCCTTTATAGAATGCTCAGAAGCAAGAGCGGGACAAGCGGCTGTTGAAGCCATCCCTGCTCTGTGAAAGTGGCCTTGAGGGTGAGATGGAAACAATGTCGATTTCGCATGAAGAGATTTCCAGAACGGGACGGCAGGTCCGCATGCTGTTCTGGGCTGTGGTGGGGTTTGGCCTGATCGGCTTTCTGGGACTGCCTGCCTTTGCTGGCTTTGTGATCGAGCCCAATCTGGACAACAACTGGATGCTCAGCAGCTACATGAGCCTTGATCTGCTGTTCTATCCGGATGAATTCGACCGGGTTCCATCCGATCACGCCCTGATGATCTACAGCTCGGCCCTGATGCTGACCGGTCTGATGATTGCACTGGTCTGGCAGATCGACCGCCTTTTTTCCCACTTCAGCAAGGGACTGATCTTCACCGATCACACGGTGGATCTCTTTCGCAATATCGGCCTGGTCCTCATCGCCCTTTTTGTCGGGAACATCATTGCCAGCAATATCATCGAATACGTTTTTGTCAGCTTTGAACTGGCAGAGATTGCAGAGGAACTTGCCGGAGAGGTGCCCCGGGAGATGGCCGAGGAGGAAGGCCTGCTGGAACATGTGATCCGTCTGGACTTTTCCTTTCTGCTGTCGGGTGTCTTTATTCTTGCCGTTTCGCGTGTGATGCGGCTGGGTGTGGCGCTGCAGGATGATGCAGATGCAACCATCTAGGAGAGCGCCATGACCATCATTGTCAATCTGGATGTGATGCTTGCCAAGCGGAAGATGCGCCTCAACGACCTGTCCGATCAGGTCGGCGTATCGGTCCAGAACCTGTCCATACTGAAAACGGGCCGTGCCAAGGCGGTTCGCTTTTCCACTCTGGAAGCCATCTGCCGTGTGCTGGACTGCCAGCCCGGCGATATTCTGGAGTACCGACCCGATCAGGATGCCCCCTGACCGGATCGGATTTGATGAAATCTTGGTCGTGAAACGAAGATTCGAAAGGAAAATACCATGAAACTCTTTGCAGTTTCCAAGAAAACTTTTCTGATGTCCGCAGCCTTCTGTGCCTTCGCCCTGTCCAGCGCCGCCTTTGCTGCCGACACGCCGGAGATCACCTGCAGAAACGTGCCGAACTACGCCGACAAATTCGGCGCAGAGGACAACCCCTTCTATGACATTGATGTCGACAGAACCCTCGCCCAGCTTTCAGAGGACGATGCCATCATCGCACGCGCCCTGAATGACAGGCTGGAACGCCTCTATGAAAAAATGGATGCCGATACGCAGATCGCCTACAGCACCTTCGAGGAAGCCGAGGTTCTGGAGGAGGAACTGGAGGAGCTGCTGGACGAGGCAGGCGTGGAGCCAGTAACGGTCAACCTGCTCAGCCCTTTGTCCTCTGCGGATCAGCGCAAGGCACTTGATCTCTGGTGCGACATTGCCGCCGGTCTGGATCAGCAGGAACAGGACCTGGAGCGAAAGCTCGACAAGCTGGACAGACTGCTGGACAGCAAGCACTCCTGATCCCGCCCCTCTCTCCTCTCCAACAAACAACAGGAGATTTATCATGGCGTTGAACTCTTTTGTGACGTCAGGCCTTGGTGCTGCCCTGCTTCTGGTTTCCGGCTGTGCGGCAACGGCAACATCGGCCGAATTCACTGCGGATGGCGACAGTCTGATCTTTACGGGGGAAATTGACGGCAACACCCTCGGTTCTCTCAAAAGAGCGCTGCGGGACAACCCGGGCGTCACCCAGATCCATCTGCTGGAGGTCCCCGGCTCTGTCGATGACGAGGCCTCCCTCACCGCCCTTGCCGATTTCATCCGCCGCAGGGACCTGATCACCGTCGTTCCCTCTGATGGTCTTGTTGCCTCTGGCGGAACGGACATGGCCTTGATGGGCACCACCCGGATTATCGAGGATGGTGCCTGTATCGGTGTCCACAGCTGGGCTGTCCCGACACTGCTGGGCTACGAGAGCGGCGCGGATGTTCCCGACAGCTCCCCCGACCATGATCTCTATCTGGATTTCTATGAAAGCGTGGATATTCCGGAAGACTTCTACTGGTTCACACTGGAGGCAGCAGGGCCGGAAGAGATCCACTGGATGTCACCGGAAGAAATCAATTTCTTCGGGCTGAGTGTCATTCCGCTGGATGAAAGCCTGCATGAAACCGACCGCCAGCGCGCGCGCCGCTGTGACAATCGCGTGTGGTGACAAGCCCAGCAAACCGGATGAAAGGAGCATGATTTCATGTTCAAACGATCAATCCTTCCCGCTGTTGTGCTGAACGTTTTTCTGCTTCAGACCGGACAGGCTTCGCAGGTCTGTCCGGGAACCGGACTGTTTGACAAGAGCGCCCTGGTCTTTGACAGCCTCGTCATCTGTGCAAAACCCGATGTTCCGGCAGCCAAACTGACCCATGCGGCACAGGTTGCAGCCGAATGGCTGGACAACGATGGCGATGGCCGGATCGACGAGCCCCGGCTTCTCGACAGTATGAAAAAAAGCAAACCGCTGCTGGTGATGAGCCAGTCGGAATTTTCCGAAAGGGACATCGAAAGGCTGGAAGACACACTGGATGACCGTATTGTCCAGGATCTTTACGGGCAGGAAACCAACCCCGGTGGCTCACGACGCGATGCTTCCCAGGAGGAAATCCACCACCTGGTCATCAATGCAGGCTGGGCCGTTCTCTACCCCGATATCTTTTCAGACCAGCCCCGTTCCAAAGTCTACAGAGCGTGGCAAAAAGCAGACCGGGAGGGCTACTACAGCTACAATGATCCCACCTGTGATGCCGCCTGCAAAAGCACGGAATTCTTCTATCTTGCGACAGCAGCCTATCTGGGATCGGACGCAGACCTGCACAGTGATGAAATGAGACTGAAAAACAGAAAGACCTTGAAAGACAGCCTGCCTGAAACAGTCAGAATCATTGAATCCGACGCGTACAGTTACCCGAAGTTTCACTGGCCGACCGGCCACTACAGCCACAGCAGCAACATTGTCTATTCCGGACTTTAACACCCCGGCAAGCCATGCTGCCCGATAAAAAGACAGGCGCACAGGAGAGCAGGCCCCCCTAAAGGGTCTGCCCTTTTTTTGTCATGGGACAAAAGATTCCAAAAAGTTTCATATGAACCCTGTATGTCATTCCTGCGACTGACAGAGCAGACAACTCCCTTTCCCTTCACCGGCTTTATGTGGTTCTGACGGCAACCGAACAGATTGGAACAGACCATGACCTCGCTGACCTTCCCGCAAAAAAACGCCGGATTTGCAGTCCTGCTCTGCAGCAGCCTGTCCCTTTCACTGTCTCTTCCCCTGAGCGCACTGGCGATTGAAGACGGCATTTACTGCCCGAATGTCACGAATTATGACGATATGTTCGGACCACAGGACAACCCTTTCTTTGATGTCGACGTAGAACAGACCATCACCCTGCTTCCCCCCCTTCAGGCAAAAGAGGCCCGGACCATCAGCAGGGAGCTTGAAGTGCTCAACAGGATGGAGGACCCGAACGACACAGAAATGGACCGGATGATCCGGCTGGAAGATAATCTTCACGAGATTTTCTATAAAGCCGATATCGAACCCGTTGTGGTCAACCAGCTCGCGCTGCTTTCAGCAAAAGACCGGAACCGTGCCATCACCCTGTGGTGCGAAATCGCTGCAGGGCTCTCGAGCCACGACAGCAAGGCCGTTGAAAAGCTGCAGGAGCTGAACAACGTTCTGGAACAGTAGCCGGGAACAACCAACGGCCCCAACAAGGCAGGGACAAGCAAGGCAGAGACACCGGTCTGCGAAAGACAAAGGCACACAGCCATCAAAACACCGGACAGGAAACACTGGATACAAAGACGCAGCAAGCCATGACAACACTGTTCCCCACCCCGTTTGTCTTCCCTCTTTCAGGGGCAGGACTTCGACAGTTCACACTCCGCAGCCTTCTCCTTTCAGGCCTGACAGCAACAGCCCTGCTGCACGGCTGGGACGCCGCAGCGGACGAACCCGGCCAGACCATCACCTGCCCGCAGGTTGCAGACTATGCCGAACGCTACGGCCCCACTCACAATCCCTTTTACGGGCTGGACTATGCAGCCACTGTCAACCGTCTGCCCGAGGATCACGCCCGAAAGGCCCGCCCTCTGCTGGAAGAGCTTGTCGCCCTGAAAGATCTTCCGGTGCTCGATGCGCAACAGACCAAAAGAAAGTTCGATCTGGAAGACCTGATCCACACCCATTTTTACGAGAGCCGGACAGAACCGGTGATTGCCTATCTCTTTGACGATCTGCCCGATGCCACCCAGCGCGAGGCAATCGGGCTCTGGTGCGAAATCGTGGAGGAGATTGCCCGCTACGAGGAAAGAATGGGGCAGAAAAACAAAAGACTGGACCAGTTGCTGCAACGCCAGACGCTTTCCCCCGTCTACGAACCGGAGGAAAAACGCCCCTGACGGACCACGCCCGACAGAGGGGACAAAAAGCCTGCGCAACAGCAGGACTGCACAGCTTGACGTGTATTCAACAGAGGTTCGGCCCCTCACGCCCACCGCTGGCTGATCCAACCCGACCCGCACAAAAACAACAGGCCCTCACAGCACAAAACCCTCCCGAAAGCGGGAGGGTTTCTTTCTGCTCTTCCAGCAGCAGCACACAAGACAGGCTTCCAGAAACAGAACCACAAGACAGCGCACACAAAGCCGGACCGGGAAACCAAAGGAAGCTTTTTTGTCAGACTCCTGCTTCCTCCAGAAAGGCCGTCAGCTTGTCGCGGATCACCAGAACGGACGGCGCATTGCTGTAGCGTTCCAGTTCATCCAGCGGGACCCATTTCAGGTCCCTGGATTCATGGGTCAGGCCCAGAGGCTGGCTGTCATCAGCCTCCAGCAGGTAGCGGATATCAAAGTGAAAGTGCGCCGGGTCTTCCTTGCGGGCCGGAATTTCGTGGATATCCAGATCAAAGACATCTGCACTGATCACCCGGATCTCGCTCAGGCCACTTTCCTCCCGGGCTTCTCGCAGGGCCACCACAAGGGGATTGCAGTCCCCGTCGGAATGCCCGCCAAGCTGAAGCCAGCGGTCCAGCTTGGCATGATGGGTCATCAGCAGTCTCGTTCGTGCGGGGTTCACAACAAAGGCAGAACCGGTGATGTGATCCTGCGCCGGGTCAGAGGCAAAGGCCTCCAGTCCCCGTTCCTCCAGCAGACGGGAGAGACGCACAGCATTGCTTCTGTCGCGCTCACTGCGGATGGCAAAGCGCCCTGCGTGCGGGATGGCAAGGAAGCAGCTTCCGCCCCCTTCCCCGTCTGATACTTTCCTGTCAGGCTGCCCTTCCTCCGGCCGCCCTGCGTTCGACAATTCAGAGCCTGACAATCCGGTGTCTGCCAATCCGGCAGCCTGCGCAAAACGATCCGCCATGTTCAAAACTCCTGCACCGGCTTCTGTCTGACCCTCACGATTTCAGATTCCCCATTTCAAATCAACAAGCTGTTCGCTCTTTTCCCACAAGCGCCTCTGAAGACCGAGATCCAGAGCATAATCCGCCACCCTGGCATCGCTCACTCGACCCCGGTATTCGCCGAGGAACTGGGGACCGTAATAGGCGCCGCGCTGCGCTTCCCAGCCTGCTGCGGAGAGAACAGTCGGGATGGCACCGGCTTCCGGCTTCTGGGCCACGATCCTGTTCAGCAGCTTCAAAAACCACTTCATCCCGCCGGTCGGCCCGGTGCTTTGCAGGTTGGTTGAGGCATAGCCCGGATGACAGGCAATGCAAACGGCCTTGCTGCCCGCTTCCTTCAGGCGACGATCCAGCTCGAAGGCAAACATCAGGTTCGACAGCTTGCTTTGAATATAGGCTTTCATGGGCGTGTAGTTGCGATCCGACATGAAATCGTCCAGATCAAGCTGCCCCATTCTGTGCACGATGCTGGACAGGACAACAATCCGCCCCTCTGCCACTTCAACACGATGCAGCAAAAGTCCGCTCAGCAGGAAGTGCCCCAGATGGTTTGCCCCCATCTGAAGGTCAAAGCCGTCAACGGTCTTCTGCTGTGGTGTCATCATGATGCCAGCGTTGTTGATCAGTGCATCAATCTTCTCGTACTTCTCCCGGATTTCCTCTGCTGCTGCACGCACGGAAACCAGATCACCGAGATCAATCAGAATGAGATCCACCTTGCCTTTGACAAGGGCAGACAGCTTTTGCCGGGCGGCCTCTCCCTTCTCGCGCGAGCGGCAGAGCATCACGATATCTCCCCCCTTTTCGCCCAGATAGCGGGCGGCCTCAAACCCGATCCCGGAATTTGCGCCTGTGATGACAAAGGTCTTCCCCGACAGATCCGGAAGTTGAGACGGGGTCCAGTCCCTGAAACCCGAGTTGCTGATTTTACGAAACATGAGCTATACCTGATACCGAGAATTGTAAGATGTGTTTGGCTTGTACAGGATTTACAATCCGAGTCCAAAGTGTCAAGGATGTGCAATGAAAATAAATTCTATGGCCGGAGATGTCCTTGGCCTGTTTGCGCAATACGGCTTCCGAAAAGTGTCGATGAGCGACATTGCCAAAACGGCAAAGCTGTCACGACAATCAATCTACAACCAGTTCGGCTCTAAGGAAGCGGTGCTGGAGTGGAGCATCAACAGCTACATGACGGACATGATCACCCATATTGCCGAAGTGCTGGAAAAACCGGCGGATCATCCCGGCGACCTGCTGGCAGAGGCCTTCCAGAAGTGGATGGGCAACCACGTCCCCATGCTGCGCACCACGCCGCACGGCAACGAACTGCTTGACATTGCGAACACATCAGCCGAGCACGTTATCAAGGATTTCGAACTGCGTTTCAGGGAAGCCATCACTGCCTTCATCGAAAGACATAGACTGGCCCCTCCCCATATGGCCGAGGAAACAGCCTATGTCCTCCAGATGGCCGGCAAGGGACTGCTGCACAAGGTCCACACCAGCGAGGACTTTGCCATCGGCATGCAACGCGTGCTCCGGGTTATTTTCAGGTAACGGCCGGAACCGGATTGCCGGGCAGCCTGCGGGCCGTTTTCAGCAGACTTTCAGACAGGAAAGAAAAAAGCCGCCGGAGTTTTGCAACTCAACGGCGGCTTTGGAATTCTGGTGGCGGATCAGGGACTTGAACCCCGGACACATGGATTATGATTCCACTGCTCTAACCAACTGAGCTAATCCGCCGAAAGCGAGGTCTGATTAAAACCTTTCCTCGCAGGGGTCAAGTGCTTTCACTGAATTTTCTGCATCTTTTTTTCAAAAACATGACAGTCTCTGCCATGGAAAAGGGATAACAGGGGAAAAGACCGCACAGACAGGTCAATGTTTGGGGACACCGGACCTGTTTTTCCCCTGCTTCTCCGATCAGAGTCTCTCTGCCGGATCACCGCAGTCTCAAGAAGCCTTGGGAGGAACCCCGGAGCCTGTGGAAATCCCGGACAGTGCAAGACGATTATGAGTGGGGGACGCCTTGCCCTGTCCCTGCCCGTCGACGCACGACAGGCAAGTCACCAATCCTCAGGGGAGAGGATCAGGAGGAGAGAGCCTCGAAAACGTCTTCGCGCAGCAGCGCTGTGCCGTCATTCTGCAGCACCCAGATTTCCTTGTGGATCACCCCCTGAGCCACGTTCATTTTCCAGCCGGACTGCAGCAGCACAGTGCGCTCGTCGATCACATCCAGCGCCGGATCAATGTATTCCACATCGCGCGCACCATCGCCGATCAGCTGGGTCCAGAAACCCAGAATTTCCTCGCGGCCACGGAAGGTGCCAAAGGGACGGGCCTGCATGACAGCATCTTCCTCGTAGGCCGCAGCACAGCCTTCCGGATTCTGGCTGTTGAAGGCATTTTTCCAGCCTTCGCTGGCTTTCTTCACTGCATCAAGCAGCGCCTGGTGTTCAGACATGTTTCCAACTCCTTGAAAGGTTGCCGCAGGGCCCTGTCTTTCACAGCAGCCCTGATCCTGGAGCGCAGATTAAATTGATTACATTTTTTGACCATATGCTTTATTTTGAAATCACTGTTTAGAAAAACTGGACAAATATTCTTCCTCCTTCCCCGACACTTTTTCATACCGGACCGCCCATGAACGATTTTGAAATTTCGGACCTGCTGCTCTTTTGCCAGGTGGTCGACAGCGGCTCCCTGTCCGAGGCAGCCAAGCGATCCGGACGGACACGTTCTGCGGTCTCCCAGAGACTGGGACGACTGGAAGAGAGGCTCGGCGCCCGCCTGCTGCTGCGCACCACACGCCATCTGGAACTGACAGAGGAAGGCCAGAGCCTCTATCAGCGCGGCAAGGTATTCGAGGAGCTGTATCAGGACACGCTCGAAAGCCTGAGCGCCCGCAAGGGAGAACTCCAGGGCGCGATCACCATGACCTATCCGGCCGCGATCTCCCGCAGCATTGTCCAGCCCGCCATCCGCGACTTTCTGGAACAGCATCCCGCCGTTTCGCTGGAGCTGATCCCCAGCGACAAGCCGCTGAACCTTGTCAACGAACAGCTTGACCTTGCCCTGCGCGTGGGGCAGCCGGAAGACAGCTCCCTGACCTGCCTGCGTCTGGGCAGCCTGCGCGATGTGCTCTGCTTTTCCCCGCAGCTGCCCGGTGCTGAAAGGCTGTCAGACGACAGGCAACCGGACACAGACGAAAGCCGGATCAGCGCAGGGATGCAACCGGATCAAAGGTCAGCGCCTCAAAAGGGAAATCCGTCACCTGAAGAAGAACCGGAACAGGGCACTCAGCCCGGCGAGGATCACAACAAGGCCTTTCTGGAGCGTCTGCGCGACCTGCCGCATCTGGCCTGTCCCTGGCAGGCCGGCGCCCTGCACTATCGCTTTCCTTCCGGGGACAGACCTCTGGGCCTGAAGGTCTCCCCGCGCATCCGTTGCCACTCCATGCAGGAGGCCCACACACTGGTGCAGGCTGGTCTGGGGATCGGCTTCCTGCCCGAGGTGATGATTCGCGACGATCTGGAACAGGGGCGCCTGCGCGCCTGTCCCCTCCAGCCCGAAGGGCAGCTCAATCCGGTCTATGCCCTGCATCCCTATCGCCAGCTTGTCCCTGCAAGGGTCCGCGCCCTGCTGACCCGCCTGCAGGCCCAGTTCAGGGAAGCCGGGAGAACAAAAGCGGGAGAAGAGGCTTGAGGTCCTCCGGGAATAGCCCTAGTCTCTGCTGTTAAATCCGGAGCAGATTCCACAAAAACACAGGACAGATCACATGCCGATCCTCAATCGCGCCGCAGACCTGCACGGCGATGTCACCGCATGGCGCAGGGACTTTCACAGCAACCCCGAACTGGGCTTTGATGTTTTCCGCACAGCCGGGCGTGTTCAGAAACTGCTGGAAAGCTTTGGCGTGGACGAGGTTCACACCGGCATCGGCAAGACCGGTGTTGTCGGTGTGATCCACGGGCGCAAGCGCGACAGCGGCAAGGTTATTGGCCTGCGCGCAGACATGGATGCCCTGCCCATTCTGGAGGCAACTGGCAAGCCCTATGCCTCTGAAGTCGAGGGCAAGATGCACGCCTGCGGTCACGATGGCCACACCGCCATGCTGCTGGGCGCGGCCCGCTACCTGAGCGAGACCCGCGACTTTGACGGGACCGCGATTGTGATCTTCCAGCCCGCAGAGGAAGACGGCGGCGGAGCCGAGGTGATGGTTCAGGAGGGCCTGATGGACCGCTTCGGCATCCAGCAGGTCTATGGCCTTCACAATTCTCCGGGCATGGCGACAGACGAATTTGCCATTCGCGCCGGCAGCATTCTCGCTTCGGTCGACGACTTTGACCTGACCATCACAGGCCGGGGCGGACACGCCGCCATGCCGCACAGTACCATAGATCCGATCATCGTCGGAGCACATTTCGTGACAGCCGTTCAGGCCCTGATCTCCCGCTCCATTGATCCGCTGAAATCCGGTCTCGTCTCCATCACCCAGTTTCATGCCGGTGATGCGCACAATGTCATCCCGCAAACAGCAAAGATCTCCGGCACCATCCGTTCGCTGGATCAGGATATCCGCCACCTTCTGAAAAAACGCCTGAAGGAAATTGCGGAACAGACCGCCGCAACCTTTGGCGCAACAGCCGAATATGTCGAGCTGGACAGCTATCCGGTCACCGTCAATCATGAGGAACAGACGAAAATCGCTGCGGACATTGCCGCCGAAATCGTGGGTGAGGACAAGGTTGACCGGGACACCCCGCCGGAAATGGGGGCGGAAGACTTCTCCTTCATGCTGCTGGAACGCCCCGGTGCCTTCATCTATCTGGGCAACGGCGACAGCGCCGGACTGCACCACCCGGAGTACGACTTCAACGACGAGGCCATCCCGACCGGCATCTCCTACTGGGCCACCCTGATCAACCGCCTGATGCCCCTGGAAAAGTAAGGCCCGCCCGCCATGCCTGTCCCGACATCAAAAGAGGAACTGCTGACAGCTCTTTCCACAACGCTCGAAAAGCTTGTCAGAGACCTCGAGCAGGTGCCGGAAGACCGCGCCCGGGACAGCACCATGCCGGGGCACGCCAAAGGAACCACAATGAGTCCCGCCGATCTGGTGTCCTACCTGATCGGCTGGAACGAACTGGTCCTCAAGTGGCTGGACCACGATGATCAGGGGCAACCTGTCGACTTTCCCGACACAGGCTACCGCTGGAATCAGCTTGGCCAGCTGGCGCAACGCTTTTACAGCGATTACAGCACCCTGTCCTGGCCCGACCTGCTGACCCGGCTGGTCGAGGCAGGGAACAGGCTGGCTGCAACCATTGAGGCCCGGACAAACGAAGAACTCTATGGCCGCCCCTGGTACGATGGCAAGTGGACCAAGGGCCGCATGATCCAGCTCAACAGCTCTTCACCCTACAGCAATGCACGCAGCCGCATCCGCAAATGGCTCAGGGAACAGTAACGGACGCAGACAGCACGCTGCGCACAGGGGCGGCATCAAAGTACGGGAAGCTTCAAACAGAGAAGACCTCGGGACCACAGACAACAGCAAAAACACAGGAAGCTGTGAACGCTAAGGGACAAAAGAACAGCACTGCCCCAAAAAGGGATTTGCAAAACGACAATTTCCTGCCCTATAAATTTTGAAAATGTACCTGTGTTGCCAACCAGACGCAGCACAAGAAATCGTACAGCGCCCCGAACGTCAGAGAGACCGATTAGCCCCGGCAAACAAGCCCGGCCCGTTGCGGCTGTGCTTTTTGTGTCGCTCCCCGATCTGGCAGGAAAGGCCGACCATGCGTTTAGAATTTCTCTATGGTACTGAAACAGGAACAGCAGAATTTGTGTGCAGGGACCTTCAGGAGGCCCTTCCCGACATTCCCAGTACGATCATCAGTCTCGAGGACAAAAGCCTCGACGCCTTTGATACGGACACACTCCACGTCATCATCTGTTCCACCTTCGGTGCGGGCGAGCTGCCCGAAACGGCCAAGCCCTTCTATGACAGGCTCACCAGCACCCAGCCGGATCTGAGCCATGTGCGCTTTGCCATGTTCGGGCTGGGCGACACTGACTTTGACGACACCTTCGGCGTGGGGTCCGAGCTGCTGATGAAAGCCCTGCTCGCCAGCAAGGCCACCATGATCGGCGAGCGTGATGTCTTCGATGCCTCCGGCACCGACATGCCCGAAGACGTGGCCATTCCCTGGCTCAAAAACATTCTCGGCCGCATGCAGTAAGCCACTGCGGCAAATTGAAATGGAAAAACCAAGGAGGCCGGAATTATCCGGCCTCTTTTCTATGGAAACAGCTATAAAAATGCCTTATTTTCAAGCTCCAAAAAAATAAAATACAATCATAAATTTAATTGGGGAGCCTTAAAATCATGATTCAAGCAAAACAGCACATCAGAAATACAGCCTTTTTTCTGTTTGCTTCAATGGCATTAACAGGTTGCGGCTACTTTGCTGACCTTTCCCGCGTTGAGCCTGTTACAAATGACGTCACAGACGAAAAATCAGCCTATGCTGTTAACATAGTACCGGACGATATTGCCGCGGGCGGAAAATACGCTGACCAATCAGGGCGCAATATACTGCAAAGTAAAATCCTGAGGCATTCAGATCAGGCCTGTGAAGACCACAAATCCTATATCCACTCAAATTCCGCTGTCTTTAACGTTTCAGCAGACATACTGACTTCAACTCTGGCTGGTGCTGGTGCGATTGTCACGGGTCAAACAGCTGCAAATGTCCTTTCAGGTGCGGCTGCCCTTACAAATTCCACACGCTCAAGCGTCAATGAAGAAGTGTATCAGGAACTGCTGACAGCAGCGATTATTGCAGAAATTGATTTCAATCGTTCCGAACTGTTGAAAACCCTGGAAGGCAAAAGAGAAAAAGAGGTTAATCAATACACAGTCTACGACGCCATCCGGGATGCAGAAAATTACAACAGGCTCTGCTCTTTCTATTCTGGCGTGTCTTCCCTTGTACAAAAAGCAGGTCGCACAAACAGAAAACCGGAAACGTCCCCTTCTGAAAGGATAAAACTGCTCAGGGCCGAAAGAGCAGAAGACCAAATGATCTTTGATACAGTCACAGAACTTTTGAATACAGAAGAGAACAAGGCCGTTAGGAACACCGACCTGATAGAGAGCCTGAAAGAGCAGCAACAAAAACTCCAAAGGAAGATGACGAATATTGCTGCAAGGCTTGATGTTCTGGATGACCAACTCTGATCTGCAGCCTTTAAAGCTGTCCAGAGCACTGAAAGAGTTGGAGAGACAGGATTTGAACACCATGGAAAAGGGGTCATGTTTGTCTGACCTCTTTTTTATCGGGAAAAGCCTGTTCAGGCCCAAACAGCAAGAGGTCTCCTGCCCGGGCCTCACCAATTTGTGAAAGCGACGCAGGTCGAATCACATTTGAAACCGGCGTCAATTCCGATATAGATGAAAATGCATCTATATTGAAAACTTTCATCAGGGACACTGAAATGACGCGCTCTACCCTCTATGGCCTTCTGGCCTCGGCTGCACTGGCGACTGCACCGCTCTCCGCAAGTCTGGCGAGTGAAATCTATTACACCGATCAGGGACACACCGAAGTGATCTTCAGCTGGAACCACGCCGGCGTCTCTGTTCAGACCGGCGAGTTCACCACGGCGACAGGCAAGCTGACCTTCGATCCCGAAAACATCGCCAACTCCCGGCTTGAAGCCAGAGTTGACGCCACAAGTGTTTCAACCGGGTTCACGCCACTCGATAACCACTTGAAAAGCAGTGACTTTCTGGCTGTCGAGAACTATCCGGAAATCACCTTTGTCAGCACCTCCATCAAACCGACAGGCGAGACAACGGCAGAGGTCACAGGGGATCTGATCCTTCACGGCACGACACGTCCGGTGACTCTGAACGCGACACTGATCCACCGTGGCGAACACCCTGTCGCAAGTGTGCTGGACTATTACAGGGGCCAGTGGATGGGCTTCAAGGCAACAACAACCATCGATCATCAGGATTTCGGCGTGGGCAACTTCTCCACCGGCCCGATTACCATCACGATCAATACAGAGCTGAAAGACCGCGAGGACTAAAGCCTGTTGCGCCCGGCGGATCAGGCCTGTCCCTCCAGACCGGTCTGATCCACCGCCAGCCCCTTCAACATCTGCAGTCTGTGAAGTGCAGAAGCTGTCAGCCGATCCTCCGTGAGGATTGGAGCTTTAATTCCTGAAGGAACGCTCCCATTTTAGAGGCCACCGCTGAGCGAGATGCAATGCGCTCCTGCCAGCCTCCCATCTGTCGACAAAATATCTCATGACCGAACACACGCCAGAACACGACATCCCCGGACAAAGCAAAGCGGCACAGGACACAACCGGACAGGATAGCTCAAAGCGGGACAGATCCCGGCAGGAGACATCTGAACCGGAGACAGTGGCTCTGCCCTCACCGGATGAAACCAAAGCCTGGATCGCGCTCAATCTGGCGCACCGCTTTATCCACCGGAAAATGAACTCTGCGCTCAAGGCCCGGGGGCTGCCCCCGCTGGTCTGGTATGATGTGCTCTGGAGCCTGGAGCGCACTGAAACCGGAGCCCTGCGTCCCTTTGAGCTTGAACAGAGTGTGATTTTCGAACAGTCCAACCTGTCACGCCTCCTGCGCAGAATGTGCGAGGAAGGATTGCTGCAGGAGTCCGTCTATGAAGCGGACCGGCGTGGCAAGATTATTCAGATCACCGACAAGGGCAAAGAAGTCCGCCAACAGATGTGGAGCGTCTATGGCCCCGCCATCCACAGCCACTTTTCTCCCCTCTCCAGCGCCACCGATATCCGGGAGATCATCAAAAGCCTCAGCTCTCTGATCGAAGACCGCGACACCCCCAACCCCTGGGGCGTCTAGAACGCCGGAAGAGGCCCGGTTGCAAGGGTCTGTTTTGTCGTTTCGCCCGGTCTGCCCCGGCAATTGTACCCTGACAAAGTTTCTGATTTTGTCCCTTGTCCCCTGCCTCTTTTCAGCAAAGACTGAAACAAAAGATAAGGGGTCTCCAACATGATCTGGTCCGATGTTCTTTCCTTTGCCATTGTGACATCACTGATGGTGATGTCCCCCGGCCCGAACGGCCTGTTGATCGCCCGGACGGTGCCGACCTCCGGCCGGGCAGCAGGTTGCGCCAATATCGCGGGCTTTGTTGCCGCCCTGTTCCTGCACGGCTCCCTGTCCATCCTCGGCCTCTCCATCATTCTGGTGCAGTCTGCAACCGCCTTTGCCCTTGTGAAGTATCTGGGGGCTGCCTACCTCTGCTGGATCGGCTGCAAGGCCCTCCACGCTGCCTGGAAGGGAGTTCCCCGTTCTGAGCAACAGATTACCCCGGCAAAAAACAGGCGCACCCTTCTCAGGGCCTTTGGCGAGGGACTGCTCACCAACGCCCTCAATCCCAAGGTTTCCATGTTCTACCTCGCCGCCTTCCCGCAGTTCATCACACCGGGTCAGGACAGTGCCCTGAATTCCCTGTTCCTCATAAGCCTGCACGCCACAGTGGTCGTGCTGTGGTTTGGCTCCATGATCCTGCTGCTGACCGGTGTCAGAAAGGCCACCCGCAGTGATCGCTTCCAGCGCTGGCTCAAAGGCGCAACCGGTGCCGCTTTCGTCGGCTTTGGCCTCAAACTCGCCAGCTACAAACCAAACGTGTGAGATTGTTTTTGTCTGCCAGATCGCCATTAAGCAGACATTCCCCCCCTTGCCCCCTCCCCCTGATCGGCCTAAGTTATTTCCCATCACAGGTCTTAAAGGAGCTTTTCATGCCGATCCTCAATCGTGTTGCCGACTTGCATGCGGATATCACTGCGTGGCGACAGGACATTCACAGCAACCCCGAGCTGGATTACGATCTGCCGCGTACCTCCGAAAAGGTGCGCAGCCTGCTCGAAAGCTTTGGCGTTGATGAAATTCACACAGGGATTGGCAAAATCGGTGTCGTTGGCCTGATCCACGGACGCACGCGCGACAGCGGCAGGGTTGTCGGCCTGCGCGCCGATATGGATGCGCTGCCGATCAAAGAAGCCACAGGCAAGGCCTACGCCTCCACCGTCGAGGGCAAGATGCACGCCTGCGGCCACGACGGCCACACCTCCATGCTGCTTGGCGCCGCGCGCTATCTGAGCGAGACGCGAGACTTTGACGGCACGGTGGCTGTTATCTTCCAGCCTGCCGAGGAAGGCGGCGGAGGCGGCAAGGCCATGGTGGACGACGGCATGATGGACCGCTTCGGCATCCAGCAGGTCTATGGCATGCACAACATGCCCGGCATGCCCGTTGGTCAGTTCGGCATTCGCCCGGGCGGTTTCATGGCTTCGGCAGACGAGTTCCAGATCAACATCACCGGCAAGGGTGGACACGCCGCCATGCCGCACACGACCATCGACCCGATTATTGTTGGCTCCCAGATTGTCTCTGCCCTGCAGTCCATCGTGGCGCGCAATGTCGATCCGCTGAAGTCCGGCGTTCTCTCCGTGACCCAGTTCCACGCAGGCGATGCGCACAATGTCATTCCGCAGACAGCCTTTGTCGGCGGCACCGTACGCGCCCTGGACGAAGAGGTTCGCCTCTTCATCAAACGCCGCATTGGCGAAGTCGCCGAACAGACAGCGGCGCTTTTTGGCGCAACCGCAGATTACGAATACAAGGACGGTTATCCCGTTACAGCAAACCACTCTGCCGAGACCGTCATTGCCGCTGATATCGCTGCAGAGGTTGTCGGAGAGGACAACGTGGACCGCGATCACCCGCCGCTGATGGGTGCGGAGGATTTCTCCTACATGCTGCTGGAACGTCCCGGCGCCTTTATCTTCATGGGCAACGGAGAGACCGCGGGGCTGCACCACCCGGAGTATGACTTCAACGACGAGGCCATTCCAGTCGGTGTTTCCTATTGGGCAACACTGGTGAGCAAGCTGATGCCCGCTGCAAAATAAATCCGGTGGCCCGTTCTGGCTGACAGTTTTGGGCAACAGTACGGATCAACAGTACGGATCAACAGTTCTGGCGGACAACTCTGGTGACCCGGCCTTCCGGACACACCAGTCCCCCGAACAGGAGCTCCCGGAACAATCCGTCACAGGAAAACAGGGCCCGGAAGGATGAAGATCCCGGGCCCTGTTTTCATACACAGCTCTGCGAAAAAGCGTTACTCACCGTTCATCGAACGGATTTCCCAGTCACCGTCCCCGGCCCCCCAGCCGAGCGACAAACTCATGTTGTCCGGATCGAGCGGTATCACGGCCCCCACCATGTGCTCCACCCTGTCTCCGCCCTTTTTGAACGGCAGACGAATGCATTCAACCTCGACCGACTGGCCGGACATGGAGGTCATGACCTCCCGCGAATAGTTCGGTTCCCCCGTTTCACACATGCGGGCAATCCAGGTCAGGCAGACCTCGGCAAAATCCCCCATGGTGCCGTGATCAAGCCGCTTGCCGGTAAAGTGCTGGTTGAAACTTTCTGTCAGCCAGCTGCCCTGCAGGGAAAACCAGACCTCGAAGGGATCATGCCGGATCGAACAGACAAAAAGATGCGGCAACAAGGCTGGGGAAAGATCAAGAATATCAAAGGCCCGTTTTTCAGGGACATCCTGAACGGCCTCTCTCAGACGGGTCCAGTAAGCCAGCATGTCGACCACGGCCTGGGTCCTGATTGCTGTGCTTCCCTGTTGTTCTGTCATTGTTCGGTACCTCACTTTTATGCCCGAATTAAACGACACCCCCGGTTAAGAAACATATAACATCTTTTTCATGTGATTTCACAGATGTCCGTCACAGCCCAGTAGCTGTAGGTCAGATCATCAAACCGCGACGGATTGCCCTGCACCGGCGTCAGGCTGCCAATCAGATGACTGGTTTTGCCTTCCTCATCCAGCAGGGGCAAATGAACAACCTCGATTGCCAGTTTCACGCCTGTTTCGGAAACGAGACATTCCTTGGTGATATAGGGAACCTGTGAGGAGGCAAGCCGCTCCATCTGTTGCAGGACACGATCCGTTTCATGCCCCAGCAAGCCATTGGCGATTTCCTTGCCTGTAAAGCTTTGCCCCAGACTGTTTGTCATGAAGGTGCCCTGCAGCCTGAAAACAGCGCGAAAGGGGCTGTAGTCAAACTCCAGCAGGAAAAGATGCGGCAGCAACGGGCGCGGCATCTGGACGACATCCAGATCAGCCTTGGCCGGAATACCCTTTTCACGCGGAAGAGTACCCCAGTATTCAAGCAGCAGTCTTGAAGGCTCGGTTTCAACCCGCTCGGTAAGATACTTCACAAACGCACCCACTTTATCGTCAGTATAAAACATTGACAGAAACAGGGTGTTGCGCCACCTCAGCCTCTCTTCCAGACCATAGGAAACTTCATGCACTGTGGCAACAATCCGTTTCCGCCCTACCCATTCGAAAGATGAGAAATTAAAACACAAAAAACATCAAAAATCCTTTAATTGCTACATGCGCAGGCTGTATTTTCACAGCGCCCTGCCCTAAAGGACTGTAATTCCAGAGCTTTAAAGGCAAGAAAAAACACCCCTTTCCCGCAATCCATGGGTTATAAAGGCTTTAAAAAACCGCTTTGTGCTCCGGGCAGGCCATCACAATAACGTGTAACGCACATAGCTTATTGCGAATCTTCAAGGTGATAGAAAAGACTGGAAGAGGTCAGCGCAACCGGTGTGGACTTGAGATAGCGGCGGTCATAGCTCCCCCTGATCAGCCATCTGTATTCCAGATGTGCTCCGATCAGGCGCCGTCCGTCCCGTGCCGGTCTGATCCCCCACAGCGACAGTGACGGAAACCTGAAAACAGGGTGACGTCCTTCCCGCCCCACTTCAACAGCTGTTGCCGGCAGTGCCAGAAGACTGCCGTCTTCCAGCTTCAGATGCAGCATGGCATCCAGATAAACCCGATCCAGTCCATAGCCCCCGACAAGTCCTGCCCTGATCACCTGCCTGCCATCATCAAAGAGGATCACAGCCTGGGAAGGCGGCAAATGAATTTCCGGCACCTTTGGCAGATCAACGGTTTGCACACGATAGCCACTGAGGCTCTGGGCATGATCAAGCCGTTTCCAAAGTGTTGCCGGATCAGTCTCGGAGCTGTCGCCCTGCCTCAACAAATCGGAAAAACGGTCGAAATCATTCAGTTCAAAGGCCTGAAGCAGCAGACGGATCCTGTCCCGTTCCAGCGGGAAACCGGTTCTGGCCAGTTCCCGCTCCGTCCTCTCCAGCCGGTCCTCTTCCCCGATCCCGTGGAAGATCTTGCCAGTGACAGGGTTGTGCAGTGTCGTGCTGGCCGTGATGCGCAGGTGCTGTTCGTTCGACAGCTGCTCCGGCTCATCCACCAGAACAAGCAGGGTTATGCGCTGGCGTGCTGGAAGCAATCCCTCCTGCTCTCCGAAATGAAAGGCCAGACGGTTGCCCGACAGACGACCGGAAAGCGGACTGTTTGTGGAAGGATTGTCCAAGTGAGAACTGCTGGCAGGCCGGTTGCTCGCAGTAGAGCTGCCCGCCGCCAGACTGCGTGTCGCAGGCCGGTCCAAACCCGCCCCCGAAGCGGATCCCGGGGCTGAACCCTGGCGCTCATGGCCCAGCTCCCCACTCCGATATCCGGACAGGGGAACAACAAGCGCCGGTTCCAGGGGTCCGGGATGATAGAGGCTCTCGACCCTGAGAGGCTCCCCATCCGGGGACAGCCTACTGGTCGCGCGCAAGGCCCTGATTCGCTCCTGCCCGAAGAAGGACAGTCGGACTTCAGCCCGCAGATCCTGCGCTGCCTGTTGCCGGGGTATCAGGGAGATTTCGAGTTCAAGGACATAGGGAATGCTGTGATGACGCTGCAAGGCATCTGCCACGGAAAGCCCGAGGCCAGTAACGGGCTCATCTCTCTGTTCCAGATAGTCTTCCCAGGCGGTGACCGCCAAAGGGTTCACATAAACCGAGACAAGCCTGTCGCGCTCCTCAGCCTTGTCCGGCTGAAGCTCTGCAACCGACGACTGGCAGGCGCCCAGCCACAGGGCACCCAGCAGCACAGTCCCCCTGATCAAAAAGCCCCCCTTGTTCAAAGGGCCTGACATCTCGCTCTCTTCCGGTTTTGCTCAACAGAAGACTACACCATTTGCGCGCCTGCGTGAAGACAGCGGCCGGATTACTGCTCACGTGCGCCCGGCGATACGCTCTTGTTCAAGTGGCCTGACAAGGCATTCTCTTCCTGTTTCGGGCAGGAGCTTTACTGCAGCAGCACAAAGACCCGGAGCTTCCTGACAGATCAGTTGCGCCAGGCGCGCCCGCCTCCGAGGCGCACAGCAAGCCATGCCACCCGGCGCTTGATCACAGGCATCCCGTCTTCCGCCATGATTTCCAGAAAGATATCATCTGCCACCTTGCGGCTCCCCAGGCGCCTGTCATACAGCCAGTCATGCACCATCGCGGCACGGGTGATCCTGGCATCTGTCCTGCTGATAAACCAGCGCCCTGCAGCAGGAATGGATGCAAAATCAAACCGGAACCCGGCCGGGATGACAAAGTGCCTGTCCCTTGGCCCCCTGACCTCATGGCGGACATGGGTAACAAAGTTTTCCGCCCCATTGTTCAGCACACGGACAAGAATGCCCGGTTGCTGCACACCTTCCGCCCTGATTTGCCATTGCTGTTGCATCTCCTGCCTCCTGAAAGAAAAAAGGACAGATCCTTGCGGACCTGCCCTGTCTGGACCTGTTGAATTCTGTCTTTTGCCCTTCAGCCTCAAAGGCCCTTTTCAAGCGTCCCGACAACCCTGTCGACAATTCCCGGAACAGCTTCCTTCGCATCCTCGCTGATCTCGGCTTCCAGCAGGGCGCGGGCTTTCTGACCGTCAAAGGCCTTTACCCCGCGGGCCGAATAGCGGGCCGTCCCCGCCCTGAGATCAACTTCAAAGGCGACATCGGCCTTTTCCTTGCCATCGATAATCCGGGCCTCTTCGACATGGCCGGTCTCCGGATTGAAGGTAACATGCCAGTCCGCGATCCCTGCGCGCCCCTGCTGAGACACGCCGGGCAACGAACCACAGGCACTGACAGCCAACAGCGAAAGACCTGCAAGCAACCAGCGTCCGGGTCCGGTAATTCCCTTGTTCATCAGATTTTCCTCATAAAAAAAGCCCTGCACAGGCAGAGCGGGTTACACTTTTGCGATCAGGACAATCAGTCAGTAGGACCACAGCGCCGGTCGGGCCTGATGCGGATGCCCAACATCGAGATGGACAAAGTTTCTGGCCACGCCGATGCCTCTGAACTCCTGGTCAAAGGCGGCCAGAACCACGGCATAGCGCCCGGCCTGCATGGCCCTGACATCCGCTGCCAGACCAAAGGCATGGGCCCCGGGTTTCGATTTTCGGGCTTCGACAGGATGCTGTTCGCAACGAAATCCGCTGGTCACCTTCAAAGGTCCGACACGGTTGCGCAGGGCCTGCAAACGCTCAAGAAAAGCCGGTTGCATCTCTGCACGGTTGCAGCCACAGGAACAGACGAACTCTTCGCGGGAAAAATCCGGATAAAGCGACCAGTCGGGGCTAGTGTCCATCATTGCCATTGCCCCTTGCTCCCGCATCCTGCCGGGTTGATTTCTGCTGGCCGGATTTCAGCAGGCACTGCGCGGCCAGAACCTCGACACCACGCGGCCCAAGCCACCCCACCGCGCCGACAACGCCATGGGTGACCATGCCTTCAAGCTGAAAGTGATTGGCCAGCGCACCGCCAACCACCGCACAGAAAATGGCCGTCGGCAATTCCCAGACCAGTGCCATGGACCAGAAACGACGATGCCCGGCCTTCACAAGCTTGTTGTGAACCAGGAGCCGGGCAATGAAAGCAACAGGCAAAAGCCCGAGAAGACTGTTCCAGAGCGTCGTCCACTCCTTTGGTGTGTTCTCAATCACGCCAGGCTCTCCTCTGCTGCTGACAGATGTTTAGTGAAACCGGTTTTGTTTTCCAGACGCGTCCCTTTTTCCTCTTCGCTCTTCAGGCGAAAGGCGAAACTGTGAGCCTCTATTTCACAACTGAAATGAATTGGCATCCTAGAACCTCACTTTTTGAGGGACAGTCGAGGCATTGGTATGACCCAAGCCAGTTTCGCCATTGCTGTTATAACCGGCTCCAAGGGCAACACCGTCCTTGTCAAGGGCACTGAAAAGCGGACTGCTTGAACGCCCACCAGATACAATATCCACAATATTTCCCGAACCTGTCGGATAAAGCCACTCGCGGAATTCGTTGATAAGAGAAGAGGCAGAACCACCCCAGCCGTAAGGATATCGCCCCGCCACAAAACAGCGCCCGTCCTGTGTCAGGATAAAGCTTGTCTGATAGTAACTTCCACTGGCTTCCTGACCACCGGAACAGGCCTTGATCACATTTGGTGTCTCATTGCCAGCAACAGTGATTTTGACAGGTGTTGTGTTCGCAGAAGAAGAACCGCTGTTCCCCAACTGACCAACATTACCCAGACCCCAGGCGTAAAAACTTCCATCATTCAACGTTGCAAAGGCGTGTGGGAAGTTATTCCCTCCGCAGAGCCAGAAATCCCTGACATTACCGGAAAGGCTGGTGACCTCTGTAAACTTGTTGTTGTTGGTTGTATTAACACCATGGATACCATAAGCACCGTATCCAGCCATAAAAAGACGACCATCCTCATAAAGAACACCCGCAGCACCGACGTTCACGAACCCATGCGCATCAATCTTTTTGACAGCAACACCGGAGGGAAGATTTGGAGGTGCAGTCAACTTGTTATAGTTCGTATTATTGGCTGGCAAACCAAGACCATAGTTATGATTATAACCTGCTGCCAGAACAGAATTGTCTTCCAACACAACGAGTACACGACCGTACTGACCACCAGCAGCGACTACATCCTTAGCGTTGGTAACCGGCTGATCGTCAGTGCCAACCATCTGTACAGGAGTTGAACTGCTGGATGTGCTGCCAACACCCAATTGACCATAACCATTGTAACCCCATGACCAGATTTCGCCATTTTCACAAAGGGCATACCAGGACATCCGAAAATTATCTGCACTGGAGCTATGGACCAGTTTAATAACTTTCCTTCCTGAAATTCCTGAACGAGGACCGATCACAGGAGAAAGCAAAACGGCATGCTTTCGATTTGTCGTCGAGCCATCACCAAGCTGACCATCACCATTGAACCCCCACATGCAGATATCACCTTCGTCCGTAAGAATTGCGAAAGATGAACGCCCTGCCACAACTTGCTCAGGTGTTCCTGCAAGGCCATGTGGACGCGAGATATGGAGAGGCAATGATGTGTGATAACCAAAATATCCCTGGGCAAGGGAATCATGACCATCTGTATATCCTGAAGCCCTGACAGAGCCATCTTCCATAATCCAGTAGGTTGAAATGCTTGTACAGGAACTCGGTTGCCAGGTGTTCATGAGGCGTTTGCACTTGAGGGCCTTGATGCCGGCGTTCTGGATCCCGGTGGTGAGTTCGGTGTCTTTTGCGGTTGTCGCATCCCTGAGGGCTTTCAGCTGGGCGGCGTCCACGACATGACCGGCATTGCCCTGTTCGATATCGCTTGGTGAAGCTGTGAAGACCTTGCCGGCGTGGGTTGGTGTGGCATCGGAAACGACCCCTGCGCTTTGCTGGGCGATCAGGGCTGCACTCTGGGCCTGGCTGGCGGCAGAAGAAGCCACGGACTGGCTCTCGCTGGCAGACTGGGCCGAGGCAAGGGCAGAGGCCACCGCAGCATCAATGTCGCTGTCTGTTGTCACCAGCTTTCCACTGTCGTCGAACTTGATACCCTTGCCGCTCTGGGGGACAGGAAACTGCAGCTCATCCCCGCTGTAACCCTCCGGCAGGGAAACGGCGCGATCCAGCTTTTCAGCCTGTTCCTGCTGCTGCATGGTGATTTTGTCGAGCGCCACCTCGACCACCTCTTCGGGCATGGCTCCGCCTGTTTCAAAGTCTGTTTCCTGCGTCAGGGGCGTGCTGCCCAGAATGGTGACGGTCACACCGGCCGCAGGTGCCGAGGTCAGGGTGACCACGCCGCCATTGGCATCGCCAACACCGGAGACAGAGGCGATCACACCTTCACTTTCACCGCCGTTCGCATCAGTGAGAACCACCCTGAGATGCCCGGCTTCCAGAAAACGGAAGGTCACAGCAAAGGCCACAGTTGATCCATCACCGGAATGATCATTCCGGCGTTTGGAATTCGCAAGGGTCATGAGAAATCTCCAATAAAAAAGGCCCGCCGAAAACGGCAGGCCTCTGGTCGTATTGATCCGGGACTGACTATAGCCCAATCCCTCCAAGAGAACAAGATGTGAACATCTGTCTTTTCAATGTTGTCCGCTCCTGAACTCCGATTGTCCGGAACAGCAAAACCGCTCCCTAAAGCTGCCAGATAACAAGCAGATACAGAATGAACAGGCGCAGCTTGATATAGAGGAAGAAAGCCGCCAGCGCAGTGATAAGAGCAGCAAAGGCAAAGACAGCAACAGCCAGCCCCTGAGCCAGAAAAGCCAGTTGATAAAGGGCCGAATCAATGCCGTTTTCAGCCTTGCAGCGTGCTGCCTTTCGCCAGAGTCCCACCATGGACCAGACATTCAGCGCCACAAGAGCCATCAAAACACTGCAGACTTCTATCGTCAAATCCCCGCCCCCCAGATTGAAGGCCAGAAATTCAGCAAACTTCATCAAAACAGCGGGATTTGTGAGGTTTTCAAACCCGACAAGCCTGAGGACAAGAAACAAGGCCAGAACAAACAGGACATTTGCCAGGAGAAAGTTGACAAGCACAGAACGCCTGACCCCGAATTCCCCTCGCCAGTGTCTTGAAAAATAGTCCATCTTCTGTCCCTGCTTGCGGGTGTCAGTCTGATTTGCAGAACGGGTCATTCCTGATTTCTCCCTGTCATTGCTTTCCAACTGCAGACATAAATGCCTGCTGTACGTAGAGGAAGCCAATCCATGACCCCAGCCTGTCAATCGTCACGAGAACAACAACAATCACCAGGATCTGGGCCAGTATGGACCAGACGCCGAACTGGGGCTTTTCCCTTTTAAGCCGCACGGCAGACTGCCAGATTCCGACCATTGACCAGATATTGATCACAACAAGAAGCACCAGAACCAGTGTTGCCAGGATCAATCCCTCGCCAAAGATGAAACCGACCAGCACTGTGATCAAAAACTCAAACCACCCCTCCTCACTCTGAAACACCTCCGGTCCGGCATAGTTCTGAATCACAAGAAAAGCCACAAAAGCCAACACGGCATGAAGCAGGACAAAATTGACAAAAACAGATTGCGCAAGCCCCTGTTTTCCCTGCCAGTGTTCCTGGAAATAATTCATTGCTGTTCCTTCTGGTCTCTTGAACAATATTGAGAACAATACAGGAACATTCATTTCGATTGATTTCCGAAACACCGGCTTTCAATTACAGAAAATGACAGAAAACCCGGTACTGCCCGAAAACGCTCAGAGCAGTACCGCTTTTTCTGTTACCTTCTGAGAGGAACTCCGGAAACCATTTGTTTTACAGCTGTTTCAGGAATTTTTGTCACAGTCGACGTTGCAAATTTTCTGGCAACATTCAACCACATCTCTTCTGCACGGGCTTCATTGAAGCCACCTTCATTCACTGCTGCAGCAAACTCTCGTCCAACCAGAGCAGTCATTTCGTTTATCAGTGCCTGGGCCCCCTGTTCTGTAACAGATGCAGCGTAATCTGCCCCCATCTGTGCAAAGGCTTTCTGAAGATCCGGATTTTTCAAGGCTTTTTTCAAGCCGCTCCGCAAAACAGCACCTGATTTCTTCGCAATCGCACTGTTAATCCCCGGCAGGGACACCACACCAACAATAGTCGCAACAGCGCCAACACCAAAAGACAGGTTAACAGCTTCTTCCCGGCTTAAATGACTCTCCCCATTCTGTATCATTCTTTCCAGATCAAGATAGGTTTCACCACTGACAGACTTGAAGTTTTCAAACGCATTGCTGGTTTTATAGGCTGCAGTAAAAGCAGACACGGCAAAGCCCGGTACTGTAAAAAGCTCCTCCGGGAACAGGGCCTGGGGCCCGGCCTGCCCCAGCAGAAGGGCAATCGCAGCAGCAGAGCCACCAGCCACCATACCCGCGGTTAAAGAGTTGGTTTCAGACTGGAAAACCGATCCGAACTCTTCAAAAAGAGGAACAAGAATATTGCCTGTAAAATCAGTTCCCTGATCTGTAGTCCCAGCCAGTTTACTGAACTCTTCAATGCTGTCCCTTCTTTGGGAACTGTCACCCGAAGCTATAATGTCGAAAGCAACCCTGTTGATTTCACTTTTGGCGTATCCACGATCCAGCGCAGCCCCGAGACGATCAGACACACCCTGATCGGAAACCTCATTTGCCCACTTTTCCGGCAATCCGTTTTTTTTGATCAGACTCCCGATCTCGTCAGCAGACAGCTCCCTGTCTTTTCCTCCTTCCGCCTGGTCAATCAGCCTGCTGACCCTGATCACTTCAGGATTTGACAAATTCAGTGGATTTTGAAGGACAGCCACTGGCGTACCATCCGTTTCCCTGAAGGAACCAATTGCCCTTGCAATGCGATCAACACGCTCGGGAGCAGTCCCCCACAATCTTGCGTAATAGGCCTCATCAATCAGCTGTTGCCTGATGTTCGAGACAGAGAACGCCTGATTTCTCTGATCCAGACGGGACAAAGCGACATTCAGGTATACGGATTTGTCTTTCAATTCCGGCACAAGCAGGGAAGCCACAGCTGTATCAGCAGATTGTTCCAGCAGTTCCCCGATCTCGGCGCTTTCCAGTTCCGGTCCGCCGATGATCTTGAAAAGATAGCCTCTTCTCGATTCACCGTCTGCATCCCTGTAGTCAACTTCTTCATACAAACTGTCAGCCAGCGCCTGTGTGAATTCCGGCGTAATATTTCTTCCCTGTTTTTCGCTTTCATCAAGAAGGGAACGGAAGACAACCGCATGCTCATCGACCAGTTTTCTGTGAACTTCCGAAACGGGTCGCAACTCAGGTGCAAGAGAGCCATGGATACGATCATTGTTATAAACAGGCGAATAGAGCTGCGCCTTCTTGCGGGCCTCGAACAAAACTTTCGCTTCCTGCTCACTCCGCCTCCGGGATCTCTCCGCCTCGCTCAGGAAGTCCTCTTCCCTGAAGCCGAGCTCCCCGGTCAGACCTGGCTGCAGTTCCCGTGCCCTTTTCAAAAGATCCGCGCGATTGATTGGTCGTCCCTCGCGTGCCTCCTGCGCCCGGAAGGCCTCCATCTGCCTCTCGAAATTGTCCGCTTCGTGAACCATATGCCTGAACTGGTTGCGGTAAAGGCCGACCACCTCGTCGAACAGGTCCTGTCGGGCATCCGGATTGACTTTGCCCTGACGCAGATCGCGCTGCTCCTGCACAAATCCGGAATAGTCAGCCTCTGAAAGAGCACCGCGATAGGGCGTCAGATCAAGCGTTTTAAAAGCTTCGGCATCGTAATTCCGGATTTCCCGGAGCGTTTCCGGAAAAGACGCCCGCGCGCTGTGATCATAGGAGGGATCCTCGGCCAGCATCCTGCGCACACGGGCCTGATCCTTGCGAATGGCCTGCTGCAACTCTGCCGGCATCCCCCTCCATACGAGAGGCGGGATCGCGCCGGCCCAGGAACGCTCCCACATCTCGTTTGCAAATCTTTGGCTCTCGCGACGCTCGCTCGCTTCCAGCAATTCCTGCTGTTCTGCGACCCTGCGTTCTACCTCTTCCCGGTCTTCCGCAGCAACTGTTTCACGGATCTGTCGTTTGGCGTCCTCTGCTGAAAGGCTGTTTTCAAGCACCCTTTGCGTTTCAGCGTCCTGACGCCGATCCCGCTCGTCCTCCTGTTCCAGCTGCCGGACCGTCTCACCAAGGGACTGCACATCCCCCTCGTCCAGATAGAGCCCGACCGGAATATGGCTTCCTGTCTTTGGATCAGTCCCGGCCAGAAGCTGCCTGGCCGCCCCGTAATCACCACGTTCGATATAGCTTCCAACCGCCGTGGCAAGATGGGCTGCGGTTTCGGAACGGGATCGTGTCCGGAATTCCTCTTCCGTCATGTCATGGCGAAAAGGCTCAAGCTTTGCGCTTTGCGTCTCCAGGGCCGCCACAAGGTTTTCCGGAGCCTGTCTCAGACCCTCGAGACTGTCTTCAAAGGCCTGATTGAGAACGCCGTCACGATGACCGAAAACAGCGGCGTCATGCTGCTGTTTCAACACGCCGAGCGCGAACTGCTTCTTGACGTCATAGTCCGCATCAATCTGCTCTTCTTCCAGTGAACCCTGCAGCCCCATTGCCTGTTTCAGCGCCCTGTGGCGCTCTTCAAAGTTCTTGAGGAATGCCGCCTCGACCGTTTCAAAATCCTGCACCGCAAAATCCGGGGCTTCAGCCGCAACGCGAATGCCCTCGACACTGGCCGTGTTCAACGCCCGGTCATTGTCGAGACGCTTGTTGTTGAACTGCGCATTGCGCTTGCGGATGTTTTCATCCTGCATCAACCGGGCAACGCGGCTTGCCGTGGATGTGGCGTCCTGCAGCCCCCGGGCCAGATATTCGCTGCCATCCGATGGCAGCTCACCAACAGAGGAAACAGTCCCCAGTCCCAGATTGTCTCTCACCTGCACCATTAGTTCTCTCCTCCGGGAAAGCTCCAGCTATGAACAGACTTCCCGTATTTTTCGACCATCAAACGGTTGTCGGCGAAACCGCCCAGCAGGCCGGAGCCTGCCGAGAGAGCGCCGCCGATCAGCGCGTTGCGTCCCTGGCGTTTGTAGGATCTGGCCTGTGCCTCACCATAGGCAAGAATGCGGTTCACATCCTGCTGCCCCAGCGCACGGGTTTCCCGGATCACGAGGCCCGGCGTGTCGTCATCGATCTGCACACCGGAGGCTGCAAAGGCAGCCCGCTGTGACCCCACAAGTCGCTGTACTTCCCGCTGTTTTGCGGCGGCCTGCTCGGCCGCTTGCTGGCGGGCACGCTTTGCGTTTTCCTTTGCGGCCTTGCGCTGCTGCGTGGCCTGAAAGATTGCCGACCCGGCCCCCAACAGGGAGGACACGCCCGAAGGTCCACCCAGGAACTCCCCCAATGCTTTGAAAAAACCCATATTATCTAGCCCTCTGCTTCAATGTCCGTGACGATGGCGCGAATGGTCAGTGGCAGCGGTTGCGCCGCCCTGATCCAGACCCGCCCCTCATCGGAAAAACCGTCATCCTGTGGAATTTCGAGATAGCCGCTGTAAAGCCCCACGACCGAGCCAAGAGGCACTTCACTGGTGCGGAAGGAATGCTCGCTCAGATTGTCCGGGTCCGGCCCGTAATCCAGCACACCGCTGTCCAGCAACTGGACCCCCATGCGAATGGCCCGCTTTTTCTTGCCATGGCCCGGACCACCCTCTGCAGGGGTCGGCGGGGTCAGGCTGCGCAGGCTGGCACGCGAGTGCAGGCCGACTGTAATCTTCCGGCCGGAACGGTTGTTGGGCAGGGTCACAGTGCCATCACCGGCAACAGTCACCTGCGGCAGCACCGCACCGTCAGCAAGAATGTCGACCTGTTCCCCGACAAGATGGGCAAAGCCGCTGACCTGCTGGGCAGGCTCTCCCTCGTAGGTTCCGCCACAATCGACGAAATAGGCGTCTTCCTTTTTGTGAAGCGTGCTGTCAAAGCGGGCTTCCATGTATTCGATATGGCGGACATCCGCACCGTTGATTCGGCGCTTGACCGACAGCCACAGCACCTCGCGTTCCTCCTGGAAGGCAGCGGTGATGCTTTCCACCTCTCCCCAGTCACGGTCTGCGGTCCGTCCACCCAGCTTGTGACGGGCGAAGGAGACAACCTGCTGCTGACGGTGATAGGTCACGGACACCAGCTGTCCGTCGTCGCGCACCATCCAGACATAGGACAGCGGGAACTGTGTGTAGGCCAGTTCCTTCACCCCGGTACCCGTGATGTGTTCCGACAGCTCGGTCAGGGCCGGAGATTCATAACGGTTCTTTTCAAAGTAGAACTGCATCTCGTGCAGGCCACGCCGGTCCTTGGAGACAAAAAGCGCAGCGGAACCGATCTTGATCGGTGCCACTTCCCCGACACCGGTTTCCGTTTGCGGCTTGTTGTCCAGCGAGCGGATGGTCATGACACCGTTGCCGCCCGACGGTCCCAGAACACGCGTGCCCCCGGCTGTACCCACCAGGATGGAATCCCCGTCCAGTGTAAAGCGCAGGGAGTTCACCCCGCCGGATTTCAGCGTGACCTTGAAGCCGGAATCATCATCCGTGCCCTGGGTCAGGGTCTTGGGTTCCCCCGACTTCGACAGCCAGAAGGTCTGCGGCTGTTCCGGTGTGGCCGAGAAAACGGAGCGCTGCTGGAAAAAGGACACAAGCTGCGGATAGTTTCCGGCCTTCCACTCGGATGGCTTGTTCGTAAAGGAGATATCGCTGAGCGACCAGTCCGCATGGTTGGTCCGCTTCAGCTCCTTGGGCGGGTGGTCCCGGTGCACCAGAAAAATCGAGTTGTCATCCTGCTCGAAACGCAGGGCGCGCAGCTGTTCTTCCGTGTAGGGACTGGCCAGTTCGTAGGGTTGTCCGGCGTTGTTCGGGTCCTCGATCACTGCGAAGTTGCGGAAAAACCGCATGTACTCGTGCCCGATCTCGATCACATAGGTATCCTCCGTCGAATACTCGAAGGTGATCAGACGGCTGAAACGACCGGGATATTTGGTGTTGGCGACAAAGCGTGTGCCGGGACGACGGGTCAGTCCACCGTGATAGAGCGGCATGAAGTTCTCGCAGATCTCCAGCCCTGCGGCATAGAGCTCCGCCGTTTCACGAGCCTGCAGGAACGGCGAAAGCTCGCCCCTGGTAAAGTTGGCCTGGAAGGTTCTAATTCTGGCTGGCATGGCGTGCCTCCAGCCAGGAACCCACCTCGATCTCCTCGGCACTGCGCTCAAAGCTGTCCGCCATCACGGCCTCGCGCATGCGCTGCTGATAGATGGCGTTCATGGAATTGAGCTTGTTCTTGGAACCTGTGAGCTTTTCGCTCAACCTGACGGCCAGCAGAGCTGCCAGACAGTCGTAAAGGGCGGGCGGCATGTCGACCGGCTCAAGCAGGCTGGTGATGTAACGCACCCGCAGCGGGGCCTCCAGCGTTGTGTGAACAAAGCGGCCCTCAATGCTGTAGGGCACAGGTTCGCCGTCCCTCTCCCCGTTTTCGGTCAGCGGCAAAAGCTTGAGATCATCAGGCAGGCGCAGATAGGCATTGCTCGTCCCGAATGCGCTCTGTTCTGCTGATTGCGGCAGCAGGGCCCGACGGATCGCACAGCCCCAGGGCCAGGACACCAGCAGGGTGCGCAGGGCTCCGTCATAGACGGTCTTGCACGCGCGGGCCTGTGGCGTGTTTTCGTTCAGATCCGTGATGATCTTGTCGCCCAGCAGCAGAAGGGCATCGTTGCAAAGGGCAACCTTGCTGGTCATGGCATCACCTCAAAAGTTGGAAGAAAGAAGAAAAAGGGAGGAACCGCCAATGGCAGCTCCTCCCCTCTGTTGCAGGGACGCCTGATGGTCACAGACGCTCCCTTCGGCCTGCCCGGGTTCCTGAAAACCGGGGACAGGCTCCTCACGACAGGCCGGTTCACTGATCCGGTGTGAGACGTTCGAAGTGACGGGGCACCTCACCGGATGCCTCCATCACCTCCCCCACAGACCAGACACGGCTTTGCCAGAAACAGGTGCGAATACAGATATGTCTTTTCGCCTGTATGACCTTTTTCCGGCGTCCTGCGGCCGATCTTCCGGAAGCAACCGCACCGGAAACGGCCCTGGCGGACGCCGCTCCATCGGACGCTGTCCGGTTCACGTCCGCTTTTTTCCGGACCGTTCTGCTCACGGCAGGCTTTTCGGAAACGGACTGTTCAGGGGCAGCCTTCCGCGTGGATGCAGAAGCCTTTCGGGCTGTCATGGGGATCAGGCTGTCTGATGACCTGCGACGATGCCCGCCCAGACCCTGCCTGTGGAAGGTGCCGTACCAACGACATCGTAGTGAACGGACAGATAGCGCTCATCCACACCCTCCGGCAGATACTGGAAGGACACCTTTCGGCCCGCCTTCAGGTCGGCCAGATTGATGCTGGAGCTCACCACGGTCTTCGGGGAGGCAAAGTTTTCAACACTGTCCACCTGAAGTGAAACGTCCAGTCGGGTCAGGTTGTTGAAATCCTCTGTCACCTGAATGAGGATCGGCACGGGGCAGCCCTTGCCGATATCACGGTCCAGCGCGGCATCGGCGCCATAGACCGTGCCGGTCTGACCCAGATCGATGACGTTCTGTGAACGCGCATCAGCCGTGATCTTCTGATTGTCAGACAAGGTCTGGTTTTTGGAAGTGATCATGTTCTCTTTTCCCTGAGTTTAGGATTAACGTGAGTGAGGAACTGCCCAACAAAAAAGGCCGCCACGAGCGACCTGTCGGACCTTGCGCCGCTGTTCTGCGGGCAGTCCCTGTTTCAATCCGCTTTGTCCGGCTGTTACGCAGACAGCACGCGCTCTTCTGTGTTCAGAAGGGCATCGGTCTCGCGGATCGGAATGCCACGATAGGTCAGAACCTCCTGACCCTCGATTTCCTTCGGCGTCAGGCGCACAAAGGAATCATCCGCACCCGCGTTGTGTGCCAGTGCATCCAGTGCTTCCAGAACATTGCGGTTGCAATAGATCGCCACGCGGCCTTCCATGGCATTGCCACGATTGACCTTGCGGTTCTGCAGGCGGTAGTAGCCCTGACGCAGCAACGCATAAAGATCGACGTTGCCCGCCTTCATCTGGGACACATCGATGTTCGCAACACGCACGTTGTAACGGTAATCCTTGCAGGCAATGCCGCCAAACCAGGTGAACTTTTCTTCCAGCACATAGTACGGGTGACCGTTGTCATCCAGCACGCGCTGGCGACCCATGTCATCGCGTTGCAGACCGGCGCGTGTGCCCTTTGGATAGAGCATGTGCGTGAAGCGGTCACCCCAGGTCACGAACCAGATCGAGGTGTTGTCATTGCCGGTACCACCACCGTCAACGACCTGACGGCCGGAACCGCCGCCACCGATCACCTTGAAGCGATGGGACAGACCCTTGAAGCCCAGGGCATTGCTGTCTGTGCTTTCATAGAAAATCGCAGAGGCCATCTTCTGGTTCATCGCCTCGATAAAGCCCATGGCTTCGTTCATGCGCATCAGCTTGGCCTTTTCCGGCTCGCCGGCGTAGTTGTTCAGCAGACGCTCGTCAATGGATGACAGGCCTTCCAGAAATCCTGTTGTGTCCTTGACCTGCTGTGTGGTGGATTTGCTCTGCGGGATCCCCTTGTAGAGTGTGCCCCAGACAACCTCCGGCAGTCCGGTGCGGATGGTGTGCAGGTGTTCGGCACCCTTGTTGCACTCCATTGCTGTCGCATCCTGCAAAATCGGGTTTTCCTGCTTGAGCAATTCGATCACCGCACCTTCAGGAGAAGCCGAGTGCAGGTCAATCAAATCAACGTAGGTATTTCCAAGAGTTGGCATTATCAGCCCTCCTCGTTACGGGTTGGATAAAGACGGTCAGCCAGCGAGGCCCTTGGCCTGCCCGGACCGCTGTAACCGGGGGCAGAGTCTTCGGTCAGTCCCTGTCCCGCCTTGTGGAATGCCCGAATAACCACCGGGTTGTTCAGCAATCCTGTTTCGGCAAAGAGAGCCTCCAGCTCTTCCCCGCCATAGTGACGCACAGCCCGGCTGGCCATGCGCACATTCTCGACCATGGCATCGCCCCATTCAGCATGAAGCTCTGCCTTGGTTTCACTGATCTGCCGTTCGATCATCTGTTGCAGCCAGGCCTCTTGCCTGTGCTGGTTTTCAACCGCGGCCTCCGCACCAATGCGGGCCATGACCTGCGCCTGTTCAGGGCTGAGGCCGACCTGCGCGGCCAGAAACCGGACGGCATCCACATCGACAAAGGGGGCCAGGTCCTCATCCAGCTCGATGGCATAGTCCTGTTCAGCGTCGCTGTGCTGACCTGCCCCTTCTTTGTGTCCCGCGGTTGCGCCATGCGCAGAGCCATAAGACCCAGCGGTTGCGCCGTGCGAGGAGCCGTAAGCTCCCCCACCCGTTTCACCACCGGCCTGTTCCACTGCGCCGGACAGAAAACCCCCGCTGTTTTGATCAGCGGGGGTTTGGTCGGTGTAGATCCGGTCTGCGGTTTGATCGCTATAGAGCTGTCCGTCACGCATCAGCGAAAGACTCCCTCATCAGTTGGTTGATAATATCCTCGGGAATGCTGGCCTTGTTGACGATGTCAAAGGCCAGCGCCCGCTTGCCGTTGTCGTGGGCCAGTGCCGCAATATCCTCCGATGCGCGGAAAGCTCCGGCTGTGGAGAGAATATCGGCCAGAACCCTGCGCCCCTGCTCGCTGGCAAAAATCTCGCGATAGGCCTGCAGCAGTGCAGCCTGATGGCCTTTGCTGTTCAGTCCGAACATCAGACACCTCCCTGCCGGTTCTGCTGTGCCTGTTGCTGCTGTTGCTCTTGCAGGGTGGACATCAGGCTTGCAGCCTCACCGGCCTGTTGCAGCTGAACCGTCTGCTCCTGCTGTTGCCTGACGCGGGCAGCCTGCTCCTCTTCGGCCTGCAGACGCTCTTCCACCTCCTGGCGGGAGCGGATGGTCTTTTGCGGGGCACCGGAAAGTTCGTGGACCGTGCGCAGGATTTCATCCCCGTCGATGGTCCGGCTCATCACACCGGGGCTGAAGGCCTCGATCTGAGCGCCAAGCTGCAGCACCTGATTGATCCCGACCACCTCGCCGGAACGGCGCAGACGGGCCATCGGGGACAGCCAGTCCAGTGTCAGTTCCCGGCCTTCCAGAATGGCAGGCTTCGGTGGCAGCGCGATGATGCCGTCACGGGCCTGGCGCTCCAGAATGGAAACCTCCCGCCGGACACAGCGGGCCATCATCTCTTCCTGCGGGCTGAAAGGCGGGCCGATCAGATCACCCTTTTCCTGCGCCCGCTGAGCGGCTTCATAGGCAGTGACGTTCGGCTTGTTCACCAGAATCTGCCAGAGATCCTCATAAAAGGTGCTGCCGATCTGCGCTTCCGTTTTGTCGATCAGGCTCTCGCCCAGCGACGGGTTCGCGCCGGTCACCAGCGGCTGGATTTTCAGGCGGCCATCCTTGTCGATCAGATCGGGGTTGATCGCCCCGGCTGTCAGCTTCAGACGGTGGGTCAGCTTTTCCGTGGTGGCAAAGGCCGGGCGCACCACCTGTTCGGCGGCGACCTTTGTGGTCTGCACCATCACATTGAGCATCTTTACATCCGGCAAGGCAGCCATCGCGGGGCCATAGCCGTAGGCCGAGTTTGCAATGGGATTGAAGGCCGAGGGGAAATAGGGAAACTCGTAATAGCCGGACTCGCGCAGCACGTGGTTGTATCCCTCCAGCAGGTGTACGGAAGGATAGGGCATCTTCGTGTTCACCCCCTTCAGCGACGGGTCGACTGCGTGAATGACCCAGAAGCGCTCTTCCAGGCTTTGCGGCTGATCCAGTCTGGCGCGCAGCGTGGCGGGCAGAGCCTCCGGCCCGTATTCCCTGGCCAGATTGCGCAGGCTCATGGCGTGGCGGCGATAGGCGGCATCATAAGTGCCCCAGTCATCCACCGACAGGCAGATTTCCGCCATCGGCACATAGCGGTAGCGGAAGGGCGGCAGCTCCTCGCCAGCCGGGGTACGCTGCAGGTTTTCCTCCAGCATGAAGCACTGGGTGCCATAGGTCCCCAGACTGTCCCAGATGCGATAGTTCGCCCGGGTCCAGCCGCTCATGGGGTGATAGCGCAGCTTGAACAAAATTTTGGTCATCTCCTGCGCATAGGCTTTGACCTCGTGATTGTCCTGCAGCGCCTCGTCAATGGGCATCAGCCCGTGCCAGCGGGTCTGCGCCGGTGTCACCAGCGACTGTGCCGCAGCGGCAAAGCGTCCGCGTGACTGCACGGGACGGGACGAGAACACCCGGCTCTGGTCACCCACCCTGATCTGCTTGCTGTCATTTTCGCCGCGCAACACCTCCCCGAAGGGGTCCATCCGCGCAGCCACTTCCTTCCAGATCGCCAGAAACGGCTCCCGAATGGATTTCAGTTCCTGATAACGATTGAGAACATCGGAATGCAAGGCCATGAATTTCTCCAACAAAAAAGCCCCGCTTCCATCGAAGCGAGGCTTTGGTCATACTGATCCGGGACAGAACATAACAAGAACACCCGGGAACGACAAGCTGTAAACTTAACGCACGCGTCCATAAAGTCGTTCGACAAGGGGAACCTGTTCATCCAGTCCCAGAAACCCGCGGTTTGCGCTGGTGGACCGGCTCACGCCCAGGCCGAAGGATGTCCGACCGGGAGCTGCCGATGCAGAAGCAGAAACCGCTGATCCTGTCCGCGACCGGACTACCTGCCTTCTCACACCACCCTCGCCACGCTCCGGCAGATCACCCGTCCGGCTGGCGGATACACCCTGTTTTGTGCTTCCTGATGCCTGTGTCCCGGTTTGGTCAATTGAAAACTGGCCAAAATCCTCATCAATGAGATCAACTTCCTTGCCAAGTCCGATAGCAGTCTCTGTCAAACTGGCCGCGGTTTTCAGATAGGGACCTCCAAATGTCGAGACGATGCCCAGGCCGAAACCCAGTGCATCAAAAGACTGGGACCGTTGAACAGGCGTGCTGTCGAGTGAACTTTTAAAAGGATCACCCGCAACTGAATTGACTGTCTTCAAAACCGCTCCGGCAATCGGGTTTACCAGTGAAACAACATTCCCGAGTGCCACTCCCGGACTGAAATCAAGTCCGGCACTGGTTGAGAGATTATTGGTATCATAAGTCGGAGCCTTCTCCGTAAAACCAAAGAATCCCTGCACCGCTTCACCAATATCTTCGAAAAAAGACTGGTTCACATCGAAATAATCTTCCTGTCTGGAAAAGTATCCCTTTACTCCGGGGGTTCTGGCCTCCCAATTGTTCAGGGTCGTTTGCCAACCCTGTCGGGATTTTGGCCCGGAATAGGTTGGAGGCGTGGCACGAACGCTGTTGCCCCCTCTTTCAAGTTGCGGCCCAGGCGTGACCCCCCGGGCCGCAAAGCTCCCCCTGTCGCGGGGATGTGCTCCGGAATCGTATGTTCCTGCGCCATTGCCAAGCTTCCCGCCATAGCTGATATTATCGTTCAGATTTCTGTTCCGCTCGGCAAAGGTCTCTTCCTCATCGGGTGAGGGAGGACCGGGAGGAGCAACCCTTTCCGGTTTTTCAGCAACAGCCCTGTTCTCCTGTGCCTTGGAAGGCTTGTTGCCCCGGTTATTCCGGTCATTTTTTCCTGAACCGCCCTCGCCACTTGCATCACCGGGGCTGCCATTTTTGCTTCTGTCACCGATGCTCCCCGAAGCTTTCGCTGATTCCAGGCCACCTCTTGTTGCCATCGTTTCTGTTCCCTCTTTCAAGTGTGTTTGCACCTGCACTGCGCTACCCGGGCAACAGACCTTTTTTGCAGGACAATACAGCAGGCCGGATTGCCCGACGGCCTCTCGACACGCACAAAAAAAGCCCCGACCTCGTTAGAGGCGGAGCTTTTGCGCAGGACCTGTTGATCCGCAAACGACTATAGAGAACTCAGAGGAACCTTTCAAGAACAAACAAAAAACACAACTGTTTTTTGGATGTGGTCAAAAGCTGTTCTTTTTGCTAACAAAAGATGAAATTCCAGAAACTGAAAAACTGTCCGTTTCTTCAAAGATCACAGGCAGGGCATTCAGAACCACGTACAAGGTAAAGCCATGAAAACAAAACTCGCCCTTCTACTGAGCACCCTGCTTCTGAGCGCCTGTCAGACTGTAAAGAACGATCCTGTTGAAATTGCCGAACGCGATTGCCCTGTCCGGTTCGATGACGCAGGCTATTACGAAAAAACGGAAAGTTTCTGTCAGTACGGCCTCTACTCCGACAACAGCGGCAAGTGGTACACCACAGCCTGGACCTTTGAAAACAATAACCTGCACTGGGGTGAAACTATCCTGCAGACCTTGCCAAGTTTCTACTACTGGAAACGTGACACGGCATACACAACAGATGATGTCAAATCCTGGAACGAGTTCAAGGACCATCAAATCACAAATGTGCAGACTGTTTCCTGCAACTCATCCTATACCTGTTTCAGTTTCCAGCACCCCGTCCAAAACGTCAGCTGTGTTTATTTTGGCAAAAACGACAACAAAGGTCTTCCTGGTGGAGGTGCAGAAGGCAACAACCGCTTTGAGGGGTATTTCTGCTCTCCAGAACTCGCATCCGGCAATGCCTCTGCTGAGACCAGCAAATTCCTTGGTGCGATCCACGGGGAATAGTCCTCTTCTCCCCCTTCCAGAAAAACAGGCCCCGGAGTGATCCGGGGCCTGTTTTCTTTCAGCCGATCTTACGATTGAGAGTCTTCAGCTTTTTTATGAAGCTTTCAGTCTCGACCGACCAGTTCTCAAGGTTTTCTATACCCCCGTCATATCTTGAAAAGTAGTTTTCAATCAGGGTTTTACGCTCTTTCTTTTCCTTGTTTTTTTTCACCACAATGCATCTCCTTTTTTCTGTGGAGCTGCATTTTCTCAATCAAAAGACGAGTCTTAGAACCCAAAGCCCGGATAAAACAGCCATTTTCCGGCGCTTCCGGATCTTTTGTTCCAAAAATACCAATGTATTCACCACCATAGAAGGTGACGCAGAGGGAAGAAAAAACTGTGGTTGAAAAAAAGGGACACAATTGCGCAAACTGAACTTTGAAAACCTGATCGCCAGACCACCAGAAAAGAACAATGCCACCAGTCGATAACACAGAACATGAAATCCCGCCGCGCCGCCACCTGTTTCTTGCCTGGTTTATCTGGGCAACACTCGGCTGGTTTGGAGCCCATCGCTTTCATCTGGACAGAGACAACACCAGCTATTTTTATCTTGCTCCAATTGCTGCATGTGCCCTGCTTCTCATCCTCGGTCAGCAGTTTTCCGCGCTCTTCAAAAGCTTCCAGACTCTTGCTGTGACCTGCCTTCTTGTCTGCCTTTCGCCCTCTGGATTTTCGATTTTTTCTGGATCGCTGTAAGCGGTTGTTCGCGACAATGCCCAACGTGAACGGTTCCTCGCAACAACTGAAGCAGAAAAGACCTCGCAAAGCTGATACGGCCCTTCCCATTCCGTTCGGCCATGAGCGAGTGATAAGCAAAGGCCTCACCGGTTGCACCACACCTGAAAAAGGAAATCCAAAGCACAAGGCTTCCTTCAGGCGTTTTCCCTCCACCTGAAAGCAACATCCAAACAGAAGGGAGACAGGAACGACCGACAGGAAAGTCCGCACAGCACAGCAGGGCCGCCGAGAGTACAGCCAGCAGCGCCAGCCCCACGGCCGCAGCCAGTGCAAACCAGGACAAGGCTCTGGCAAAGGTCGCCAGATTGTCAAAGAGCGTCAGGCCATCGACGCCCAGCCCCTGGTCTCCCCCGACGTGGTGGCCCAGCATGTGCAGCAGAAAACCGCTGGCGGCAAGCCCGACATGCAGCACCCAGAACAGCACGGCGGCACAGCGTGGAAAGGCCAGCACACGCCAGCGTTCCAGCCCCCAGTACAGCAGACCGAAAAAGGCCATGATCACCAGTGGCCAGATCAGCCGCTCATTGTGCGCCTCGATTGATTGCACATCCTGGGTCAGGGCGGGATTGCTCATCAGAAGAAAGGAGAGATAGACCGTGTTGATCCCCCACAGCACGACAAAACCGAGCACTGAAAGGCCAAACAGCCAGGAAACACGCCAGCCCCTGCGCAACCCGGCGCAGAGCGGCAGGGACACAAGCCCCAGCAACAAAAGAAATTCCGTCATCAATAGTCAAAGCCTGCTGATTTGTTTTTTTCGCGCTCTCTCCTGACAAGACAGAGCACAGCTTTAGGCAAGCTTTTAGCATTTGCTTCGGTTTCGGAGCAATAGCCGAGTGTTTTGGTGGGAAATTATTTCAATCCTCATCCATCAGCAGCAGAACGCCTGCTGTCTTTTCAGACATTTGGGATGTTGATCCCTGAAACCGGCTCACAGGGAAACTTAACAGCCGATCGCACAAGACCGCTCTGTGCAGACTTTTGAAAAGATTTTAATGTCCCGTAAAACAGCTTTTCCACGGCTTGTTCCCTCTGGAAAGAGCCTCTGCAAGAAGCCTTCACCCGAAAGGCAGAACAGAACACAAACCGGACCAGGCTTGCAGCCTTGCCGGACCGCGACCAGCAACCACCGGATGACCGCCCTCCATCGCTCTCTCCGGCCGGGCAGAAACAGGGGACAAATTTCCGAAACCGTCAGCAGTGCTGCCGGTTCACTCGCGAACAGAACAAAGGCCATCTTCCGGTCCAGCCCCGGCCAATGGTGTCGTCATGCGCAATCATCAGCTCTGATCCGGTGCACATGCGCAGCATTGTCAGAAAAACTCGCTCATTTCGCTTTTGAGATTGTCGAACAGCGTTTCCCTGAAGCCGAAGAGTTCTGCGACCAGAACGATAAGGACAACGGCCCCCAGCGCGGTCGCCACAAACCAGAAATCGGCATGCGCCTTGCCTTTCGTGATCGGGCGGCCATCATCCGAATCATAGCGCACCACCAGATCCGGATCACGCGGCGCATCCATCTCCCGAAGCGGCCGAACCACCCGGGCCAGCACCCAGTACAAAATCATGAAACAGATCAGGGTTACAGAGCTGTACATGGCTTCCCCGCTTGATCATTTGGTATCTGTCGCGAAGCACGAGCCTATCACACCCTGTCAGATTGCGCAGGAAAGAGTGATGTCCCTTCTTGGGCTCACAGGCTTTTCTTGACTTGTGAACATCAGTTTTTCACAATCGCTTTGATTGAAAAAGAATCAAACTTTCCTAAAGCAACATGCTTCAGATTAAAAGACTTGTCGCACGATGCAAACTTCCAATAACAGAAGTAACATCTGTTGCTAATTTTTGCTCTTGCGTTAAAGTTTCCATATCCTTCACAACCAAATTTAGATAAAAAGTCAAAGCTGCCTTTTCAGAATTACCTATATATTCTTTCTTATTTTTAACGAACAGTTCAAAATCATGAAAAACTTTAATTGCAAATGATCGATGATTTTCATCTGTAATCATCATCCTAACTTGCTCAATTCTTTCGCAAATTTCTTCAAATTTATCTGCTGACAGAAACTCCTTTTTTTCACTTTCAATCAACAATATAAGTTTCAAGGCGTACGTATCCAGTTGAAACGTTCTAAACCCTTTATTTTCTTTAGCTCTATCATATGCAGTCTGCAAAAAACTGTCAGCTAATTCAAAATCGTTATAATCAAGCTGAAATATTGAGTACTGAAGCCAAAAAAGAGGCTCTTGATTAACCTCAATGTCACGCCTCAAATCTTCAAATATACTAGTAATATAGCTCTTAGAATCGCCATACCTACTTAAACATTTTTTTATAAAACTAAACTTCATTACAGAGCTAAGGATAGACTGATACCTCCTTTCACTCTTTCTCTTAACAGCTTCAACGATAATCGACGACACTCCATCCACAATATCATTCGGATCAAAATACTCTTTAATGATATATTCAGAAAAAATTGAAGATCTAACCCTAACACTATTGTCAGATAATATAAAAATATCATTAGATACTTCTGGATAACAAATTAGTTTTTCATAAGCATCTACTCTAGAAACATTATTAAGAAACCCACTATCAGCATCAACACCTGTCGATTTCAACAAATGACTAATAACAAAAACTTTTTTGAATTCTCTGTCATGAAACAAAGGCTTTAATGCTTGATCAATCTTCTCCCTAATCGCTTCATTTTTGTACAAATCTAAAACAATTTCTCTAAAATCTCTACCTTTTTCAATAATACCCTCAATATTTCTCGTATTTAATCCAGAAAAATCTAATATCCTTTTGAAATCTTCTTTATCATCTTGATTTAAATAATTTAAATCAACGCGTTTGAGGGGTTTAGGAAATAACTTCAAGGCCTCATGAAGCCGTAATTCCTGGACACTAGTCCTAACAGTAATAATAAATTTAGAATCAACAATTTCATTACTAAGCTCACCAATAATTTCAACAGCAGCATCATAATCATCAATAAACACAACCAAATCTTTATGCTGCTTTAAAATGTCCAAATCAGAAGGTACAAGAGGAGATGAAAACTTTCTTTTAACACATTTAAACCCCATCTCACTTAGCTTATAAGACAAAATATTAGTAAAAATTGTTTTCCCATTACCAATCCTTGAATGCAACAAAAAGCAATTATTATCCTTAATATAATCAATTATTTCGTTGATTGTCGAATATCGAGGCACAACATAACTTGGATCATAATTCGAAAGAGAAGACAAACACCTTTGGTAATTAAATGAACCATAAGCCATCAGGTTCAAAACTTCGTTTGCAGTCGGTTGAGCTAATGACTTCTTATCAAGGAAAGGATCCATATAATCAAAAGACTTCAACATATTAAGATCATTACTTTTTTCAGGTTCCTTAATATTCTTACAAAAATCAGCAAAACCTGAAACACCGATATCTAGCAAAGTACCAAAATTTTGCATTCTTTTTTTCAACATTTCGTCAGATAAATTCTTGGTAACAACAAATATCTTACTTTTACCACTAGGTATTTTTGAAAGTATTTTCCCTGTAATATGATAATCAGAAAGACTATATCCAACTACAAAACATTTTTCTGAAAACTTTAAATCTCGAACAAACTCATCATTCCAAGATGAAGCATCAAAGGTTTGCCTAATGTAGGACGCCTCATTCAAAACGAGCTGATCTAAAACATTATCTGCAGATAAATTACGAACTATTCCATGCAGATGAACGACACTTCCTTTTGGTATTTTTCTTGGCTTAGCATCGGTATGGCAAAAACTATTCAGCTTGATATCACTTTTAACACGAAAACATTCAACAACATCATCATAGTTAGTTGTATATATTCTTCTCCAAGGTAACTTCAAAATCAAAGCCTGATCTTCACTGTAAGATTTTACAGTAAATGTCTCATAAATAATCTGGTAAAGATCCACATCTTCACGTTCATTAATTTCATCCGCCAAAATTTTCAAATCATAATTATTATCTTCTACATCTAAAATTTCTAAAAAATTCTGCTTCAACTGCTTCCCTGTAGGGAGTTTTTCATTTTTTATATTAAAAGCATCTACCGAAAAACCGGCACCCAAAAAAAGAATTGAATTTTCTACGTCAAGATTTTTTAGAAGCTCAAGATCCATATTCATCTCATAAAAACATAATTTTCCATCGCCCCTAAAACGTTACAATTTAAAACAATTAAATCAACCTTAAATTTCATCCCCCGCTGATCCAGTCATCATCTTCTGCGGCATCCGCATAATCGAAAAGCAAGGCCCGCACCTGCTGGCTGGCCACCGGTTCGGCGAAGGTCACGGCGAGGGCGTCGCCCACGTCCGGGGAAGAAAGGCCGCGTTTTTTCATGTCGGACTTTTTTTCCAGCAGCACGCGCATGTGGCTGTCATAGCTGTATTCCGGGCCCTTGAGGTCGGTGAGCAGTTCGGGATCGTCGGGGATGTCGGCCCGCTCCAGCCAGTCGCGCAGACGGCCCCACATTTCGGCGCGCTTGTTGACATAGCCGTTGTCGCCGTCGTTGTCCGCCTTGCCGCCAAAGGCGACCTCGAAATGGCGGACCCTCATGGCGTGGAGCGCATCGCAGGTGCTGGCCCCGACCCCGCCGCCATCGACAAAAATCGCATCGGCCCGTGCGCTGTTGCTGACCTCCAGCACCTTGCGGGCAATCTCCGGCCCGCGCTTGCCCCTCAGCCGGACAATATCGACAACCCGGCGCCCCTGGCGGGTGAGGATCACCGACTGGTCATCGCCAAAGCGCGCACAGTCCACGCCGATCACAACCGGTGCAGCCGGGTCCGGGTCACAGCTGCGGCGGGCGGCCTCCTCGACCAGGGCGGAAGAGATAAACTGGTCCGCGTTGGTCTTGGGAAACTCCCCGCGCACCCGCACGCGAAAAAAGTCGCTGTCGGTGCCGTGGTCCTCGGCCCAGCTTTTGATCTGGCGCTTGTTGGTAATGGGCACGGAACGGCTGTCGATCCGGCGATGCTGCCAGCGGTGACGAAAGCGATGAAAGCATTCGAAAAAGCGGCCCGTGTTGCGCGTCGGATTGCCAAAAACCGCCCAGATGATCTGGGTGTTGGCATCGGTCAGCGCGCCTTCCGTGACCTCCCAGATCAGATCGTGAATGGCAGAGGCCTCGTCAAAGACCACCAGAATGCGCTTGCCCTGGTTGTGCAGACCGGCAAAGGCCTCGGTGTTGCGTTCGGACCAGGGCACCATATCAATGCGCCAGGTTTTGTCGTGCCCGGCCCTGCTCGAAAAGATCGCGGTGGCCGTATACTTGAACCAGCTCCGCCACCTGCTGAGGCGATGCCACTTGGCCAGCTCCGACCAGGTTTTGGTTTTCAACTGGGTTTCGGTGTTGGCGGTCACCACGCCCTTGGTGTCCGTACAGGTCGTCATGGCCCAGAGCACGATCCAGCTCACCAGCGCCGACTTGCCGATCCCGTGACCGGAAGACACCGCCAGCCGGATGGCCTCTTCAGGGGTCAGCAGCCCGTCGCGCAGACCTTCCAGAACCTCCTGCTGCCAGTCCTGCGGACCGGCAAAGGCTTTCAGTTCACCCTCCCCCCAGGGAAAGGCCTCGCGCACCCAGCCCAGCGGGTCCCCCGCCAGAGCCGCCGCACGTTCCTGCAGCAGAACCTCTGAAAGGCCTTCACTGGCCTCCTCCACGGAATTTTCCTCAACAGCAGAACCGGATTTTGCGAAGACCTGAACAGAACGGGTCATTGAAAGAGTTCCTCCAACAAAAAAGCCCCTTGCGCAGAGCCAAACTCCGCGACAAGGGGCTGCAACAGATCATGAAATATCAAAAGGACTTCATTGATTTCTCAAGACAAAACGATAAGCTGTTTTCTTGCAGAACAGCCACGAAACCGCACAGTAAAACCGCCGATGACCTTTAAAACAACCTTTCTGCTCTCCATCCTCCTGATCCTCTCAGCCTGCCAGACCACGCAGAGCAGGCAGAGCAGGCAGGACTTTGTCAATTATCGCTATGACAAGGCAATGCGTGCTGAACTGATCCTTATCGCGCAGAAACTCGATGAACCGGGCCAGGCCATTCCCTACGCACTTTGTCAGCAGAATCTGGTCACCGGAGAGTTCGAAGAAAGGATACGTGCCGTTCTGCGTATCAGCCCGGACCTGCCGGAATTCAAACAGATCCTCGGCACACTGACCAACCACATTGGCAAGGCCTCTCCGTCTGAACAGCACAGCCTGTGTCAATGCCGCTCAAAAGACACCTGGGACACTCTGGATACAGGACAGAAAACAGCGTTCAACAAGCTCGTTCTCGGAACAGCTCTGAGTGAAGAGGACAATGCTGCACTGCAACGACAGACCTCCCGCCTCAGGCCACCAGAAAGCAGGAGCATGACAAACAACCCGACAATCCGCTGTATGACGGATACCTTCAGGATGACAGAAACCATCCTTGATCTGGAAAGCCGGCTGGGTGTTGACAAAAGCGGAATCTGACCACACCGCAATCATAAGCTCCCCCTCGCTCCAGCGCCCTTTCCCCGGGACTACGCACAATTGACATCAAACCAACAGTTGATTATTCTTCACATCTGAAGCCCTGTTCATAGCTCCATGCTCTGTCCACCCGGGTACCGCTGACGAGTGGTTGTGGTTCAGGCTAGCCGTTTGCAGCACGCCCGATAGCTGTATTGAAAGTTACGCTGACTTCTTCAGGGCTTCTTTTTCCCATCAAATATGTTTGGTCGCGCCGTGTAGCAATGTCGGCACTCCGATTGCGCCAGGTCTCTCTGTCGCATCCGATTAATCTTCTCAAGCTCCCTCGCTCCAGCGCCCTTTCCCCGGGGCTGCGCACAATTGACATCAAACCAATAATTGATTATTGTTCATATCTGAAGCCCTGTTCATGGCTCCATGCTCTGTCCACCCGGGCACCACTGACGAGTGGTTGTGGTTCAGGCTAGCCGTTTGCAGCACGCCCGATAGCTGTATTGAAGGCCACTTTGAGTGGACTCTGACCGCCGACTTCTTCAGGGCTTCTTTTCCCTATCAAAGGTTTTCACTGGCGCCGTGTGCAATGTCGGCACCCCGATTGCTCCAGGTCTCTCTGTCGCATCCGATTAATCTTCTCAAGCTCCCTCGCTCCAGCGCCCTTTCCCCGGGACTGCGCACAATTGACACCAAACCAACAGTTGATTATTGTTCATATCTGAAGCCCTGTTCATGGCTCCATGCTCTGTCCACCCGGGTACCGCTGACGAGTGGTTGTGGTTCAGGCTAGCCGTTTGCAGCACGCCCGATAGCTGTATTGAAGGCCACTTTGAGTGGATGCCGACTTCTTCAGGGCTTCTTTTCCCTATCAAAGGTTTTCACTGGCGCCGTGTGCAATGTCGGCACTCCGATTGCTCCAGGTTTCTCTGTCGCATCCAGAACCATAACATCATACGATTTCTTGCCATTACCCTTACGCACTCCCGGACGCAAAAAGATCGGGCGGTGCATACGATCATCATGACGGTTGGCCCTGATCTCGCCTTCTTTCAAATGATCCGGCATCCCTCTTATCAAACGTTCTGCGTGTTTGGGACGTTCAATTCTCAGGCTCTTTAACAGCTCTGCAGTTGCATAAACCGATTTGTCTGCCTGACGAAAATCCCTGTAAGCGCTCTGTGTCACGACCATCCTGATCGCTTCCAGTTGATCCTCCGAAATTTCTCCGACCTTAACCGGCTTTCCGCCTCTCGCGATCAAGCGATCCAGTTGTGTCGGAACGTGATGTCGTGCTGTTGTCCGAACTGTGTTCCCGGCTTCAAGATGCCGTGCAATCCCGACAGCGCGTCCCAAGGCTCCCGCAAAAGCTTCCGGTAATGCCATCAGCTCTCTTTCAATCTGACGCGCTGATCCTGCACCAAGCTCCTCTATAATCTGCCCGGTCAAAGCCGCACCGCCTCTCGCCGCAGCATGTCCACCGCGAACAGCTATGTCACCAACTTCCATGAAAGGGACGCTAACAGCTTCATTGATTACTCCCGCAGGGCCATAAAACACGCCGCCGTATTGCCGAAGCTCTTGTCTGGTCGCAGGATCAAGGCCAATCGGATCGTTTTTGCCCCACCCCTTACTCACTCCGCGCTCAACCGCGCCATACAATCGTTCCAGTATCCCGGGTCGTGGCTGACGCTTCCTTTCCTACTCCTTCATCCACATCGCCCTGGCCAGAGCTTCATCCCCGCCTGATGGAACGTCAGAAACGGGCGGACGAAGCAGCCAGGGTTTCTCCCGCTCCAGTTTCTCCCATCCGGCAAACCAGGCTCTGGTCGCTTTTTCTCTGACCCTGTCAGACGGACCGGAAAGCCTGTGCTCCTTTGAAACTTCATCACGGATCAAATCCGCACCAAGACCTCGTTCCACACCCAAAGCCTCCTGTTTTTCTGCCCGGGAACAAAAGGCCCGCCTCTGCCGGATGTTCAAAAACAACACAGCGACAGAAGCAGGCCTTTCCCGCAATTCAGCGCCCCGCACTCAGCGAGGCAGCGGCATTTCTGTTTACATTCAACACGACAGGCCGCTCACCACTCAGAAGCGGATGATCGGCAGCAGGGCCACGTTGCGCGGACGGGTTTCAGAACCACCTGTCAGGGTTGTGAGAACCTCTGTGCCTCTTTCATTGTCGGCACCGACACCAATTCCGCTCCCTGGCTGGGCCTGTGAGGCATTGATCCGTTCCAGGCCGATCCTGTGGTCGTGCTCTTTCAGCTCATCCGCCTGGGCAGAACCAAAGGCACGACCCGCATCCACACCACGGCCATTGTCCCAGCCGCGAACAAACTCGCCACGCAGATCCGGCAGATTGAAAGTTGTGGAACCATCACCGGAACCGTAAACCGTACCGATCACCGCAAAGAGTCCGGCATAGTCCGTGCGGGACACCGCCTGCCCCTCACAGGCCAGCCAGCCTTCCGGTGCAGTCTGACCGGCATGCCAGGACAGGGAACCGACGGGGGCCAACACCGCAGCAGCGGAACCGACCAGACCACCGACATAGGCACGCGGATCAATCCCGATCGCAACGGCAGACAGCTTGTTGCTGATCACCAGTCCCTCATCCAGACTCACTGTGACCATGGTCAGTGCATTGAAGACAGAGGCCGTGATGATCCCGTACTTGTAGCTGCCATCATCCGTGATACGAATACGCTGCCCCACCAGAAAAACACCGGTTTTGTCGCCTGCGACAGAAAAGACAGCTTCACTCACGCGTGATGGAGTATGGCCCGGATTAAAGAAGCCCGCTTCCTCTGCATGACAACGCACCGCCGCCATAATCTCGTGAAGCTTGGCATCCACCATTGGAACATCATTCCGGCCTTCGACAGAACTCCAGTTTTGCAAACCGCTCATTTCGGTTTTCTCCCATAAAAAAAACCCTGCCGGCCTCGATGTGACATCCCGGCGGCAGAGCGAAAAAAAGCTGCTCATAAAACCCTGCACTCCCGAAAGATCGCAGGGCAACTGTTCATAAAAAAAGCCCCGCCGCAGGACGCGGCAGGGCTGCAAGTCAGAGTTCTGTTCACGAGACCCGCTGCTCGTACAATTGGGTCTCTACCAACAGATAGGGATTGTCTTTTCCCTTTCAAGGCATGAACAGAATTCCATGAAAAAAATCACCGGATCGTGACCGGATCAACGACACGCTCCGGCTGCTTTACTGGATATCAGGCCCAGGCCCGGACAAAGATCGCCCAGTTTGCCGGGGTCAGGGTCAGGCGCCCGCCTGTGGTTCCATGTGCAATGGTAAGACCGGAAGACGCAAAACGGATTGTGATCTGCGCAGTGTTGTACTTTGAGGTCAGCCCCCATTGCAGCGCAGAGTTAGTGCCTGAATTGGAAGCCAGAAGATTGACCCTGTCACCAACAGAATACCCGCCTTCTGCCGTCAGACATTCTGCCTCATAGGCAATCAGGCGCGGCATGACGCCAAAGCCGTGGTCAACAGCAACACTGCTCCCGTGGGAATAGCTGATCGCCGAACTGGTAAACTCCCTGGACAGTGGAGAAACCGGAAGTGCAGCCCGGGCCTGGGCCGCGGCATCCAGCCCCGCCTTCAGTTGCGCGGCATCGACAACCTTGTCCTCGGTGCCGTTGGTGATGTCCTCATCGGACGCCAGCGTCACGATCCCCGCTGTTGTTTCTGTCGCCAGCGCAACCTCCGGAACCGCCACAGCGCGCGGATCGACGCCGATGGCGACGGCTGAGAGCTTGTTGGTGATCAGCAGACCATCGTCCAGACTGACCGTCACAGTGGTCAGCGCCAGGAATTCGGCCCCTGTGATCACGCCGTATTTGTAATCACCATCATCGGACAGGCGAATACGCTGCCCCACCAGAAAGACATCGGTCTTGTCACCTTCAACGGTAAAGGAGCCGGCATTGACACGTGCCGGGACAAACCCCGGATCGAAGAAACCGGCTTCATCGGCATGACAGCGCAAAGCCGCCATGATGACCTTGAAGGTCTGGTCTACAGCCGGAACCGTGTTTTCGTTTTCAACAGGGCTGAAATTTTTCAAACCGCTCATGATTTTCCTTCCATAAAAAAAGCCCTGCCGCAGAAGTGCGACAGAGCCATTGCTTGTTGCTGAATCAGATCAGGCTTTTCAGTGCTTCTGTTTCAGTTTCAGTTTCATTGGAAACGAATGAAACAGGCACAAAACGCTGTCAAAATCCCCGCCTGCCAGGAAAAGAGATTTTTTCCCTTTCACCTCCACAGGCGAACGCCCTGTTCAGGCCGGTACAGTTGCGTGAAAGGCTTTGATCACCACACGCCAGTTTTCCGGGATTAGTGGCAGCGTACCAGTGCTCACCAGTGTGCTGATCAGCACACCGCGACTTGGAACACGCAAGCGAAACGTGTTTGCGTTCACAGCAAGGGTCGCACCGTAATAGCGTTTGTCACCCGTCAGTGTGATACAGGCACTGTTCTGTTTGATCACATCTCCCGGATTGAAGCCGTTGTCAGCAGCAACACACACAAACTCGAACTGGCACAAATCCGGAATATAGCCAAGAGTATGCGAAACAGACAGCGTATCAGCATTGCTGAAAGTCAACTGTTCCGTTTCAAAGACCTTCACAAGGCTCGGGTTCTGCGTGATCAGATCCACAACCGCCTTCAGTTGCGCGGCATCGACAACCTTGTCCTCGGTGCCGTTGGTGATGTCCTCATCAGACGCCAGCGTGACGATCCCCGCCGTTGTCTCGGTCGCCAGAGGAACCTTGGGGATTTCCACAGCACGTGGATCAATACCAATGGCAACAGTCGTCAGATTGGCCGTAATCAGCAGGCCATCGTCAAGACTGACTGTCACAGTGGTCAGCGCCAGGAATTCGGCACCTGTGATCACGCCGTACTTGCTCACCCCGTCATCGGACAGGCGAATGCGCTGGCCAACGCGGAACACAGCTCTTTTGTCACCCTCGACAGTGAAGGAATTCCCGCTGGCAAAGGACGGTTCGTGACCGGGATCGAAGAAACCGGCTTCATCGGCATGACAGCGTACCGCCGCCATAATCTCCTGAAATTTGTCATCCACTTCCGGTACAGAGTTCTGACCCTTGACCGGGCTCCAGTGCTTCAAACCGCTCATTTTCTACCTTCCAGAAAAAAGCCCTGCCACCGCGAGGAAAATCCGGATGACAGGGCGAATAAAAAAGAACTGCTCATAAAAAAAGCCCCGCCGCGGACTGCGACAGGGCTTCGGGATCAGGACAAACAACCTTCTGATCCGGGACCAAGAATAGTCATCACCACAGAGTCGGACAAGCTGCAAACAATGTTTTTCAAAAGACTTTTCGCACCTTTTTTCCTGTTCTCGCGCCTGTCCTGCCGCTCGCCCTGCGCTCAAGACGACTGACGCCGCAGGCTGCATAAATGCCAAGGCGATCGAACCTGTGCCGATTGCAAAAAGCTATCCGGTGCGTCCATTGCGCCATTGAACCATCCCTGTCCGCAAGGCGACCATCCGAGCAGAATCACTGCCGAGGGTTTTGACATGCCGCCTTTCCTCCCGCTCACCTTTCCAGTGGATGGGACAGCTTTTTGCAAACAGCTCTTTTCCGACTGTCAGACAGCCTGAAGCGCACTGCAAACAGGCCCCCCACCGGCACTGTTCCGGCGAGGGTTTCCTGTCAGGAGATCATGTGAGGAGCAAACAGCTCCTCGCAATCTCCAGAGCGGGATCGAAGGAAATCCCGTTTCACTTCGGTGCCCGGCACTCCTGCATGATGCCAGCCCCCGCTCTCCTGCAGTCCGGACCTCTTCTGTCACACGTCTGTTGCCTGCTGCGGCTGCGCCCTCAACCCAGCCCCCAGAACTCGGCGAGTTCGTCGAGGGCGCGGTTGAGCGCGGATCTTTCCAGTTCTCCTGGCATGTCATCACGGGCGCAGACATTGCACAGCAGGCGGGTTGAGGCTTTGGGCAGGGAAAAGAGGATCGATTTCAGGTGTGCATCCCATGCAGCCTCCTGATCGCTCAGTTCCTGATGGCTGCCTGTCTTCCTGCTGCCGCGTGCAATGGGGGAATAGCGCCCCACCCCGGCCGAGGGATGAACCAGCAGGTGCAGCTCCGCAAAGGCCAGACCGGCCTGATGACGGCGTCCGGCATCGGGTTCGTCGCCCAGCACGCCGGCGTGGTAGAGGCGATCAATGGCCCGTGGTGCAATGGCCCGCAGGCCCGCTCCTGTCACCACGCCGCTTTCGTTCTGGCGCAGCTCCTCAACCATGTCACCTCTGGCCTGTCGTTCAATAGTACCGTAATCGGACATTCCAACCCTCATTCCTGTTTTGTCTTTTTGGTGTTTTCCTGCATCTGGTGCGGCGTTGACGGCCGCAGTCTTCAGTCTGTCTTTCCGGCACCTCCTGTGGTGGTCCTGCTGTTGGTTCTGCTGCTGTCTGTCTGCCGGAACGGAGGGCTGCCGGCTTTCTGTTCTCCCTGCTCCCGTTCCTGCCTGTCGAGCCGGATCAGCTCCATCACCGGCAGTTCTCCGAACCGTTTGCGCAGGCGCTCCATGCGGATTTTGCGTTTTTCGCAAGCCTCCTCCCTTTGCTGCTCCCCGATGCGTTTGTCCTGTGCCGCCCTGTGTTTGCGGGCCAGCCACAGGGCGGCTGTGCGGCGTTTGAGCAGGCGGGCGGCAACCTCCTCCACATCGGCGCGATGGGGCAGGAACTTGCGGGTGCGGGTGACCTCGTCGACCACCTGCTCGGCCAGATCGGGAGGCAGGGCGCGAAAGGCCTTTGCCAGAGCCCGTACAAAGCTGTCAGGCATGCCCCCGGCGAACTCCCTGGGCGGGCGGTAGCTGTCGATCAGCAGGCGGGCGAAGACCAGTCCTCCAGCATCGCCACAGGGCTGCAGAGCCTGCTCCAGCTCGGCAATGACCTGATCGCAGTCTTCACGCGGGATCAGTGGCAAACCGGACGGCAACGGCTGGCCAAAGCTGGCGCGGGAGAAAAGCTCCTCACTCAGCAGGGCCTTGTGCCGGGCCGCAGTCGGTGTTCTGGGGCGACCGCCCGAACGCCTGGTCAGTGCAGAACCGGACAGCTCCTGCCCCCTGCCGCCAGCCCCGGATGGGAATAAAGCCCCTCCGGAAACAGCGGAGTCAGAATCAGCACCCGAGAAATCAACACCTGAAGAACCGGCACCTGAAGGACTCGCACCTGAAGGACGGGCACACGAAAAACCGGCAGAGGCAGAAGGTGCAAAGCCGGAACGGGCAGCCGAAGAACAGCCCCTGCTCTCCCCCTCTTCGGAAGCAACAGCGCCCGTGTGAGCGGGCAAAGCCGCTGCTGGCGATCCGAAGCCGCGCTGTTTCCAGTCTCCACGATGACTGTCAGACCTCGATGGCCCCTGTTCAAGCGGACGCTTCACAATCCTCTCCCTTCTGCGATGTCGCGGGCCACACGGTGAAAGGCGTCATCCATCGCCTGTGGCGTAGCGTCACGGATTTCGGCAACAGTGGTGTCATCATAGGCTCCCTCCCGGATTTTCAGGGCGTTGGAACGCTTGGCCACAAAGTCGATCGTGGCACGGAAGCCCCCCTTGCTGCCGTTGAGGAAACTGCTGCGCTCCACGCGTTCCAGCAGGTCAGCCCAGCCGGACAAGCCCCCCGGTTCCTCCAGCCGCGCCCGGATCGCAGCACGCCGTGCGCCTGTGACCTCCAGCGGCACCGGAAGCCTGCGCCCCCTTCCCCGGGCATGCCCCTTCCCGCCCTGATCCGGCAGGTCCTGACCTTGACGGCCCTGCCCCCGGCAACCACGCCCCTGTCCACCATTGACCCGGGCGGCCATCTCGCACCAGAGCCTCACGGCCTCTTCAACCCGGTCTTCCGAAACAGGACTCCTCCCTCCTTCTTGTTTGTTCTTGTCCTTCTCCCTAGTGGTTGAAAGCTGGTGAAGCTCTGGCGGGCTGCTGGTCATCGGCTGGTCATCGCTCCGGTTCAGGGCAAGGCCCTCCTGATGGTTATCTGACAGGTCAGATTGCTGCCCGTCGGGAGTATTACCCTGGTTATCAAAGCGGTTGCGGGAACCGCAGAGCAAACCATCCGAGCAGTTGTGCGGATGATCCGCATCCCTGTCTGCTGTGCACTTCGCAACGGACAAGCGACTGTGCTCTTCACCCTGCGCGTCAGAAGATGAATTTGCGGGGGCGGAGGGTGATGCCTCCGGCAGCCCCTGCCCGGGTTCCCGCGCCATTTGCGCCCCCTGGTATTCCGCATACTTCACGATGGTGATCACGCTGAACTGGCTGGTGCTTTCAACGGTGATCTCGTTGGTGGACTGCAGGTTGCGCAGGGCCGTGCGGATATTCTGTTCGGACATGCCGGTTTCCACAGACAGCCTTTTGCGTCCGGTGATGGTTTGTCCGGCTCGCACCACGCGCCCCTGCCAGCGGCCGTCCCTGAAGTTCACTCTCAGCAGCAGATGGATGAAAAGCCGCATGGTGTTGGGTTCCGTGTACCACTCCCACTCCATCACCTTGCGGCGCAGTTTGATAAAGCCCTCGTTCACCATTCGATCCCCATCATGTCTGCGCCGACCATGCGGTTCAGTTGGGAGCAAGGCTCACAGATCCGGTTGCCGACCCATTCGCTCATGAAATCCTCCTGGCAGCGCAGGCACTTGCGTTTTTTGCGTTCCGGCTGGCTGTCCTTTTCATCGTTGCGCAGGATTTTACGCACCTGGTCCAGCGGAATGCGCGCGCGAAAGGACACATTCTTTTCCCGTCCACGCTTGAGCGGTTTGTCGCTTTCGATCAGTCCGAGGGACAGAAGCTGGGACAGATAGAGCTTTGCCGTGCGTTCGGTGCGACCGATCAGTTCCAGAAAGGCCTCGCGATGGATCCAGTCTTTCCTGTCGTGTGCTTCCCTGTAGATGTCATAAAGTGCGGGTTGCAGAGCAATCATGGATGCCCCCTCCTTGTGTGTTTGCCTGTTTGTCTTCTGTGCTGCCCTGCAATCGAAGGATCACGGAGCAACGGGTTTTCTTTCGGATCAGTCCCCGGCAAAGCGACAGGACGGCAGCTTCCCGGCCTGCATCAGGCCGCAGCTCTCCCTTCGCCAAAACACGGGGTTCTGATCGTTTTTTCTGCGGTTGCGGGAACCGCAGAGCGAACTAAACCGAGCGGTTGCGGGAACCGCAGAGCAAACCGGGCAAGCCGGTTGCCGGAGCGACAGAGCCAAAGGAAACGTCTGTAGCCCCGAGGTTCCTGCTCCTGAACCCACCCTCTGAGTGCGCTCTGTCCTGCGTCAGCAAGATTTCAGAGCGTGCCCTTCACAGCGCCTGCTCCATCAGCCAGGCCCGAAGTGTTCCGCTGTTCCATCGATGCCTGCGTTTTAAAAATATGTTTATGATTTGTTCTCAATGAGGTTAAAAAAATATCCTTGATGGCAAGAGCAACCGGGATCATGAAATCAACGTCTGATGACCCGCGGTTGCGGGAACCGCAGAACCTGATGAACGAGCGGTTGCGGGAACCGCAGAGTATTTGACCGAGCGGTTGCGGGAACCGCAGAGCAAACCAAACCGAGCGGTTGCGTGGTGCGCAGAGCGAACTGTTCATACGATTAGACTGTGTGCAGAGCAGACTGAACCCGCGGGTTCAGAAACCCCAGAGCGAATAAACCGGGTGATTGCAACAAGCACAGAGCGATTTGTCAGGGTCTTGACACCATGCACCGGATCAAAAGACTCAGCCGTTGTTCGCCTGATGCAACCGGTCCTGAACGGCGTCATGCCTTTCCAAGGGTTTGTCTGTAGATTTCAATCAGTTCGTCCCGTTCGATGCGCTTTTGATCATCGCGTCTGCGCAGGGCAATCATCCTGCGGATCACAGTCGTATCGAACCCCAGAACCCTGGCATCGGAACAGACCTCCTGCATATCGCCTGCAATGGTTTTACGCTCGTCTTCCAGACGTTTGATCCGCTCGATATAACCGTGGAGTTTTTCCCCAGCGGTTGCGGGAACCGCAGAGCGAACCGAAACAGCGGTTGCGCCATGCGCAGAGCCTGATGAACAAGCGGTTGCGGGAACCGCAGAGCGAACCGAAACAGCGGTTGCGCCATGCGCAGAGCCAACGGAACAAGCGGTTGCGGGAACCGCAGAGCCTGATGAACAAGCGGTTGCGCTTTGATCGGAGCCTGAAGCGACTTTGGGTGTAGCAGAAACAGAACCCGAAGCAGGCTGTCTTGCAGTCCCGTCACGGCCTGTGATGGTTATCAAAACCGGCGGGCTGTCCGGTTCAGGGGCGGAAAAATCCTCCTGCAGGGCAGCGGAAGAGCCGTTGCGGGGAAGCACTTCTGTGACAGGCTGTTCAGCAGCTGGACTGGAAGCCATAAAGGGATGGTTTAAAAAGCTTTTTTCTGCAACTTCACTTTGCTTTTCATGGTACTGGCCTGTCATTGTCGCACTCTCTTTCTGGCCCTGTACCAGGCCTCAAAATGAAGATCACGTTCTGCATGGTTCCACCACCAGCGGGGCAGCGTGTCATACCGCAATTCCATTTCCGTCACCCACTGTCGACGGGCACGGACAAGCTGTTCTGTCATGCGTGTAACGCCCTTTCTCTCTGCCTCCGGCAGCCGCCATGCCAGCCCTGCCGGGGTGTGTCTCCGGCAGCCGCCACGCCAGCCCTGCCGGGATGCATCTCCGACAGTCATTACAATGGCTCTGCCAAACGGTCTCTCCGGTCCCGCCTTATCGGCTTTCCGGAGTGCATCCTGCAGCAGTTCGTCGGCTCTGCCGGTTCTGGTGAGACCGGTGGTGCGCATACAGGCACCGCCGGATTGCAGCTTCGGTCACCGGCCTTTCGCAAACCTGATCCGAAGCAGATGCCGACGGGCAACCACACCAGTCCATCGGGCTTTGACACTGTTTGTATGACGGGCTTTTCAGCCCTGACGTTCAGTTTCAGTCAACAGGAGAACACCACCGGAAATCACCCTGTCCGGTGTGGGTCGCCTGAAGTTGTATGGCATCTGTCCCGGTTCCTTTTTCCGATTCCGGGGCGGCTTTTGCGCTGTCCTGCACCGGTTATAACCACCGGTTATCAGGAACAGTTTTAAAATAACTTCAGTTATAATAACCGTCAATAACTTTATTTAGTTTTTTTTCGATAACTTTTGTTATAAATTGTTCCCATGACAAAGCTATCGACCAACATGCAACGCCGCCTGAAAGACCTCGGCATGACCCAGCGGGAGCTGGCTGATCTCGCCGGTTTATCCCAGGTGATGATCCACAAGCTGCTCAGTGGAAAGACGCGCGAAACCCGCAAGATTGTGGAGATCGCCAAGGCGCTGAACTGTGATCCCGACTGGCTGCAAAACGGGGAGCAGGATGACTTTACCCCCGGCAATGTGCACGATTTCAAGCGTGCGGGGAAAAAGGATCTTTCCATGCTGGATCACCTGCCCCTGACCCGCGCCAGCAATGTCGAGCCTCTCCGCCCCAAGGAGAAGGGAAAGGCCACAGGCACCAAAGCCGGAACCCGCAAGGAGACCCCGCGCGCGACCTCAGCCGGGGAAGAGCACATCGCCCAGATGCTCGAAGACACGACCCCCGTGGTCGAGATTGACGTCAAGGCCGGAATGGGTGGTGGTGGTCTGGCGGGCGAGACGGCTGTAACCGACGAGAACGGCAACAGCCTGATCGCCGATGATGTTCGCGGCTCCTGGGGCATTCCCTCCGCTTTCCTGCGTGCAGAGCTGCATGTTTCCCCTGCACAGGTGCGTATTATCGAAGTCCAGGGTGATTCCATGGAACCCACCCTGCGCTCGGGCGACCGGGTGATGGTCGATCTCAGCGACAAGCGCCCCACTCCACCGGGGGTCTTTGCGATCTGGGACGGTTTTGGTCTGGTGGTCAAGCGGCTGGAGTTCATCCCGAACACGGAACCGGCCACCTTCCGCATCAAGAGCGACAATCCCCTGCACGACAGCTACGAGCGCGCCATCGACGAAATCAACATCGTTGGCCGCGTCGTCTGGTACGGGCGACGGTTGTAACAAAGCAGCCATCCGGTACGGAAGCATTTGCAATCAGAGGCCATCGCGACAGCCCTCACGCGTCATGTGACGAAATCGGACCCGGACCGGTCAGGATCACCCCTGTCCCAACACATCAACCCGTGAACAGCAGTGATCACGACTGCCTCACTTCTGTCAACGCCCGGTTCTCAGAAAAGCATTGTTCGGCTCTGACTTTGTTCCCAGTCAAAGCCGGAACAAAGGACAGATCCGCAGAACCGGTTCACAAGAAGCGCACCTGATCCTCATCTGTCGCAAAGGACCGACGGATCCAAACCGGACTTGTAACGGCAATCCGGCCCGGACACTGTCTTTCAACAAAAGCCGAAACAACGGAACAAAGACTTGCACAGGTGCCTTATAGGCCCTGCGTCTGATCCGGCAATAACCAGCAACAAAGAGTCTCCCGGATCTGGCGCTCTGTTCGTAACCCTTGCGGCCTCCGGAAAACAGAAACTGAAACACAACACAGCAAACATCTCCCTTCACAGCACAACACCGCACCAATCCGGTTGCGGCGTTTTCTGTGTTTTTTCTTTGAACCCTCCCAGCATGACCCGCGACTGACGCAGTGGAAAGGCGGTGTGGGGGCATCGCTTGGGACTTTCCGTTTTGATACCCGGGGCAACAACAGCCCCGAGCCAACACGCAAAGAAAGATGCAGAAAATGCCTGATGCGATCGGCCTTTTGTCCACCCTGTTTCCCCCGCACCCTGCGGAACTGTCCCTGACGGCAGATCACCTGCAGGGCCTTTTTCTGAACGCATTCCAGCCCGGCAACCTGCTGTCCACCCTGACATTGACCGGCAGTCTTGCCCTTGGTTCTGCGCCCCTCTCTGCCAGGGAGCTGTCGGACACGGTTACAGAGCTCGCGCAGAACGACAGGGTGATGCAGAGCCTGCTGGAGGCCACACCCGATCTGGAACAGCAGTTGCAAGAAAGGCTTCAGCGCGATCTCTCCGGCTTTTCCGGCACGGCAGAAGAACGCCATCAAAGGGCAGGACAGATTGCCCGGCGCCTGATGGTCTGCCCCTGGTTCGCCGCGTTTTTCAGGGCACCGAACTTCCAGATTTTCGAACTGATGCACCACGAAACCGGGCTGCTCAAAAGCCTGCAGGATAAACCGCAGGCCTGTCACAGCTTTGCCCGCTCGCGCTTTCGCTCCCACCTTTGGGCCGGCGCCAGTGCAACCCAGCGTGACGGTCTCTCCCGCTTCAGGTGTGACGTGATCGAAGGGGCGCGCAAAAGCCCGAGCGCTTTCACACCTCCGTCCAGTCCTGCGGATTACTGGCCGCTGATCATGCAGGGTTACATGCAGTCCGGGCACAATCCCCTGCATTACATCAAGGCCCACAGCACGCGCAAAAGCGCGCTGACAGAACGTTGCCGCACAGCGCTGGAATTCATGGAATCCCTTCTGGCGCTGGGGCCCGAGGTTGCGCCCTTTGCCTACAAATCCGTTGTCTACACCACAGACGACGCCGTGCGCATGGAGCTCGGTCAATAAGGCCACATGGGGTGGATGTGGCAATGCCCCAACGTTGCGCATCCGCTCTGCCCGAGGCTCGATTGAATACGATCTCCAGGCAGAAGAAGCGCCGGCAGTTGGCTCCTCCCGGCGCTTCTTCACCTTCCCGCTGTCCTGCGGATCCCGTGAGCGACAAACGTGACATTTGTTGATTTCTCAAGGACAGCGGGGCTGCGATCCCGCCCCCAAAAAACTTCGTCTCTTCTGTTTCTTTCTGCCGAAAACCAGCGACAAAGCCCCGAAAAAAAACGAAAAGAGGAACAGCCTCCTGCTCCGGCAGCCCGACACCGGATCATGTGGCAGCTTTCCGGTCTGTGTTCTTTTGTTCAGAAATGAAAACGATCACCTTCGCGTCAAACCGGAATTCATAGCAGCAACAGCTCGTGGCAACGCCCCGCAGGAAGATGGCAACAGCCCTCCGGCCCCGACGCCTGTCAGGACCGGAGAGATGCCGCAAGCCCGCCCTCAAAGGCAGGCTCTTCCCCCAATACCGCACACAGGCACAGACAAAGACGTTGAACGGACCGGTGTTCCCGCAGGATGGTCCCGGTCACTCTGTCCGGAATGTCTTCCGGTTCCCTGTTTCCTCCCGGACTGAACAGCTTTTTCAGCGGCTTTCCCTTACGCGTCAGGCCGCTTGTCTTCTGCAGCCTTTCGCCTGAATTTTCAGAAAGCACTTCTGACAGTCCCGGTTTCACTCCCCGGCTTCAATCCCCAACTTCAATCCCCAACTTCAATCGAGGAGGACGCTATCACAAAAGCGACAGATCCGGTAACAAAATTTCAGAAAAACACAACCTTAAGACGTGAAATTTCAACTCATTCCCCGTCAGAATTACAATCTTTTCAAAAGGATAAAGCAGCCCTTTTTTAAGAACCATCAAAACAGGTGCAGCCTTTCAAAGGTCCTGCCCCAATGCCTTCTTCCTCGAATAAGCCGGACAAAAGCACCACAGCCTAGCCTTCCTGCGCGCATTCCGCGACACCTGCTCGACTGCCCTGAGGGCGCAGAAATCCATACGGCCTCCGGACAAAGCCCTGCTCTCCGGCTCTGTCTTACGCCCCCAGCAGGTGGTCGGTCAGGGCGGCAAGGTCGGGAACAACAATGTCCGGTTCCGAAGCCAGGGGATAGAGCATCGCGCCCGGACGCTGCAGGAAAGCGGTGCGCAGGCCTGCGCGTGCTGCACCCTTCAAATCCCAGGCGTGCGAGGCCACCATCATCACATCACCCGGCTGCTCCCCCACCACAGAGAGACCATGGGCGTAGGTTCGCGCATCGGGTTTGAAAGCTCCGGCCTCCTCTGTACTGATCCGGCGCTCGAAAAAAGCGCTCATGCCGGCAAAATCAAACTGGTCGGCCAGAACCTCTGCCGGGGAATTGGCCAGACAGGTGATGCGGACACCCGCCGCCTTCAACCGCTGCAGGGACGGCAGGACATCCGGATGCGGCGGAAGTCTGCGAAAGGGCTCCTGCACCGCGCTCCGGGCCTCCTGCAGACTGAGGGAAAGGCCCTGCTTTTGCGCCAGCATGCACAGGACTGCCACGCCGATCTCGTCAAAACCACTGTAGTCCTCACAGAGGGTATCAACCAGCGAGTACTGCAACAGCGTGGTAAACCACAGCGGCAGCAAATCAGGCCGATCGCCCAGCGCGGCCCCCACCGAAGCCTTGAGCGGTGTCAGATCCAGCAGGGTCTCGTTCACATCAAAAAAAATCACCTTCGGTTTGTCCGGCTTTGCACTCACGGTCTTTTTCCTTTCCTGATCAACCTTGCCTGTCATTAAGCGGGAGATCGCAGGGAAATTCAATTCACGTGATGAAAAAGCCCCCGAATGCGGGCTCTGAGCCAGCGATGGCGGGCCGAGACCCTGTTGCGCGTGTGCCAGATCTGGGCAATGGAAAAGGCCGGGATGTCAACGGGCGCTGCAACGCTTTCGAAGCCGGCAAAAACAGTGTTGGTCAGGCGCGAGGGCATGGTCGCAATCATCTCTGTCCCGCGCATCAGCCCCGCAAGCATTGAGAAACTGGGGCAGACAAGTCCGATCCGGCGGCTTTTGCCCTGCTTCTCCAGCAGCCTGTCGATCTCTGTTCTGGGGTTCTGTCCCGAAAACATAACAGCGTGAACGGCCGCGCAATAGCTCTCCGGATTGTCCGGCACGTCCTTTCTGTTCCCGGAGTAGACACAGACCTGGTGATCCTCGAAGAGCACCTGCTGCGCCAGATCGGAATAGTCTCCCGAAAGACGGGGGGCGAGAACCAGATCAGCCAGACCGTCGCGCAAAAGGGGGATCCAGTCATTGCGGCCATTCGAGCGCAGAATATGAAGCTGCACGCCGGGGGCTTCCCGCTGCAGGATTTCCAGCAGGGGGCCGAGGATGGTTTCCACCTCGAAATCGTTCGCCGCGATTTTGAAAGCCCCCTGATCCGTCAGCGGATCATAGCTGTCGGCCTCTGCAAAGCTGTCAATACCGGTCAGCAGTTCGCGCGCCTGCAGCAAAAGCCGCTCTGCCCTCTCGGTCGGAACAATTCCGCGACCGGATCGCACAAAGAGCGGGTCTCCCGTGATGCGTCGCAGCCGTTCCAGCCCGTGACTGGCAGAGGACTGGTTGATCCCCAGATGTCGCGCCGCGCCGGAGACCGAGCCGGTGTCACAGATCAGGACAAAGAGTTTCAGCAGGTGACCATCGAGTGATAAATTATCAGTTTTGTGCATGGGTTATACCAATATCACCATATTTATCGATTGATCAAGGCGCTCTATAGTCCGGTTCACAGTTCCTTCTTCTGATCAACGAGGTATGACAATGAAGTTCCTGCGCACCACTTTTCTGGCGATCATGGCAAGCGCCCTGTTCGCCCTGTCACCCGCTGCGGCCGGCGAAAAGCTGACGCTGCAAACCTTTAACCCCGGCGAAAAAAGCCTTTTTCCTGTTGCCTCCACACTGGTGACCGGCCCGACCGAGGCGCTGCTGATTGATGCCCAGTTCCAGCGGGACGATGCACAGGCTGTGCTGCAGATGATCCGCGACAGTGGCAAGGCGCTCAAAACGATCTACATCAGCCACGGCGACCCCGATTTCTACTTTGGTCTGGATGTGATTCTTGCGGCCTATCCCGAGGCCCGGGTGGTGGCCAGCCCGACCACAGTCGAACACATCGAAAAAACCGTGGAGCGCAAGCTGTCCTACTGGGGTCCCATTCTGGGAGACAACGCACCAACCCGGACCATTGTTCCGGAGGTCATCACCACAGACCGTTTCACAGTGGATGGCGAGGAACTGCGGATTGTCGGCCTGGACGGGCATGATCCCCGGCACAGTTTTGTCTGGGTTCCCTCGGCCGGGACTGTTGTTGGCGGTGTCCTGCTTTACGAAGGCGTTCACGTCTGGATGGCAGATGCACAAACACAGGAAGCCCGCAACAACTGGCGCCAGTCGCTGGATGCCATTCTGGCTCTCTCTCCGGAGCGGATCATTCCCGGACACGTGATTGGTTCCAGCAGTGAAACCGCAGAAATCGTCGCCTTTACCCGTGACTATATCGGGAACTTTGAAAAGGCCGCGGCCTCTGCGCAGACCTCGGAGGAGCTGGTCAGCACCATGACAGGCCTCTATCCCGATTTCACAAATCTCGAGGACCTCAAGCTGAGCGCCAAAGTTGCGACAGGGGAAATGAGCTGGCCCTGAGCCCTCCTGTTCCGAAATCCTTTGCAAAGTGGCGGAAGACCTGCTCTTCCGCCACTTTTTTCTTACGGCTCCCGTCAACTCCCCCGAATTCTCCTGCCCCTGGCCTGCTCATCTGCCCCTCTGCCCGTCTGATCATCTGTCTACCCACCTGCCATCCGGAAAGCCCCTGGGCCTTCCGGGATCAGGAGGCCACCGCCTCATCCGGTTCGTCGCCACGCAAGCCCACAGCAGCTCCGAAGCCCTTCAGAAGCAGCCCATCCCCGCTTTATTCCCGCTCTTCGGCTTTGGGTTCCCGATGCAAATGAAATCGTGATGTAACCAAAAACACCCTTTCGGGTAATCGCAGGGAAACAGAATTTTGAGTTTATAAAGGCGGTTGAGGGGTCCGCTCACATTATCAATTAATGATATCCCTCAGCCCGTTCGGGTGACGTCAAACAGTTTTAGGCTCCCATTTAAACTGTGCCAGCTATCCCGGACAGCCTGAAGTCGCCCCTCTCCCGTCCCTCCAGCGGGATCTCCCAAGCACACCCCAGACGGGAGAGGGGTTTTCTTCTGCAATCGAATGAAGTCAAAAAGGCCACAATTGTAATTCTAATGAAGGAATAGCCTGCCAACTAATACGGCGTTGCCTGGGATGGCCAGACGCCCTCGCTTGATGCAGGCAACAAAGCTGGTGCGCAGAAGACAAGGTGGGGGTCCTGCGCACCTAAAAGGGTGGTGCATGATTTGGTTCTGCCTGTGCACCACCCTTTTGTTTCCCGCATTCGTGATGAAACGACTTAAAAGCAACAAGCCCCGCCGCCTGATACGCAGCGGGGCTTTTCATGCTCAACGCAACCGGCGCCGGCCCCTGCCCTGTCAACTCCCCTGTCACCAATCCCCTGCACAGCCCGCAACACGGCAGGCAATCCGCGTCCTGTACCTGCTCCCCTGCGCCAACACAGCAACTTTTCCCTGAGCTGATAGACGAAGCCCTCCATCACACGCGGGAACAACCGATCCTCTGCCTCTCACACTTTACACCCGGACTGTGCTTTGCCTCTGTCTGCTGCACACCTGTTATCCTGTCCGGCGAACCGGCAGCACCTCATGCAGGCACAACCTGTCCCGGCAGGCAAACCACGCCCTCCAAAACAAACTCCGTGACCAGGCAGATCCGGGAAGGAAGAGAAGAAACCGGAAAGACGTCCCGGCAAGGCCTTCGGACAGGGCAGGCGAAACAGGCCACGGCCTCCGGTCGAAATGAAGCTCCGGCAAAGACCTTCAGAGTAACGGACAGAGAGCTCTGAGAAGCGGAAACAGGGCGCAGGCGGCCGAAAAAGGTCTGATCGAATCACCAATCCCGGCCATCCCCTCCCGGCCGCGTTCCATCAGATTCCGCCCGCCCCTTCAGAAGAAAATCCCGACAAACCGGAGACACGGATCAACGCGGGAAACAGATGAGACATCCTGAGGAAACCCAAAGAAGTCATTTGAAGTCAAACGCGGGGCTTCCGGTCATCGTCCAGCAACGAAATTCCCCTAAAAATGTCCCTGTTACTAATCATACAGGCTTTCTCTGTTTAGGACGTTAGTAGCACACAGAGCCTAAAGCGAGTGGGCGTTTGTGTATCCTTGTGCGGCACGTGGCTTAAAACACACATGGCTTCCAGTCACGTGCCGTCTTTTTTCTCGCCGACACATCATCAAGCTCACTGCCTCGCTGGCAGTTCTGTCGGGTTTGTATTGAAGTCGATGGTTTATTGAAAACAGCCCCTTCCCGCTTGTTCGGGCAGACGAGGCCCTGAAACAGTGAATTGGTTGAGAGGAGTAACGCACCTGTTGACCAAAGAGGGAGACTTGGTACCGAAGTCCGCTGTACCCTGGTTTGGCTATCCAGTCTCCCTCCCCCTGTTTCAAAAAAGATCTCACAAACTGACGCACTGGCACTGGCACTGGCACTGGCACTGGCACTGGCACTGGCACTGGCACTGGCACTGGCACTGGCACTGGCACTGGCACTGGCACTGGCACTGGCACTGGAAAAATGAAACAGGACAGGCCGCACCACCAGCAAAAACTCAACCCTCTCATAATAAAACGCCCACGCACGAAACCGGAGCAGACACATCGCAAACGGCCACAGACAAAAAGCAGGCAAGCAAAGCGGACACGGATAAAGCAGAGACAGATCACACCTGCAAATGCCCGGCAAGTCCTGCATACTCCTGATCCCTCTACGCTCCACGCAACCGCTTGGTCTCGTTCGCTCTGCGCTCCACACAACCGCGGGCTAAAGACCGCCTCTTCTCTTCCGCAAACTGCATGGGCAACAACGCGACATACAGAGGCAGCCCTCACCATCTGCAAACCACTCGATCCAGAGGCAGCTCTGTGAGACAGGGAGCACCTGAAAAGAAGACAAAACCTCCAGGAAACATCCCGGAGAAAACAGCGCAGGAAAAACTTATGAAACCGTTTTGAAGCCCGAAACCGTCTTTTTGTAATCATCTGAAAACAGAAAGGCGGCAAAGTGGTTCTCGCTCAATGAGGAGTACCACATACCTTGTCACTCTCTTTCCCCAGAGAGTTCTTTCTCTTCCGAGGGTTTTGACAAGTGTTTGTCATCACAACTCAAATCCCTTCCTGTTCACGCAGGAAGGGATTTTTTTATGGAAAAACACGTGACAGGCGACAAGCGGTTGCGGGAACCGCAGAGCCTGATGACCAAGCCGTTGCATATGAACTGAAAAAACTGAAACGCACACCCCGGTTCCGGAAAGTACAACACAAAAAAGGGCACGACGTTCCCTTCGTTCCCTTTTGTCATCCTGCAACGCACGCAACCGGCTTTCGCTCCTGATCAACGCAAGGACAGGCATCCCGGCCAAAGAAAGGAAACAGGATCAATTGCTTTCAACAGAAGGAGAGCCGGGCAATAAGGATGTGCAATCCTGCTTCAGAGCCGTTTGTACAAAGTCCGCAATCAGAATTCCCGCCGGGCCGGTCTGTGTTGTCCCGCGTGCGAAAGGAATAACCCTGAGGCCATCCGGCTATACGCTCAGGCCCGGGGCTCCAGTGCATTGATGCGCACAAGGCAAACAGACGGCCTTCCGGGGTTTGGAGCGCCCTGCGCTGGCGGGATATAACCTTTCCCGCCGTCAGGTCCCGGACATTCAGGGCAGTGTCAGCGCGACGTCAAACGGGAACGAAAACATTCAGGCAAACCCGGTACAAAACACTTTTAAAATGAAACTGTTTTTTGGGATTGCTATCAGAACAGCCGGATTGTAAACACCGGACATGGTCGCAAAGCTGGAGGGCAAGCCCGGTGAAACAGTTGAAGATTGAAGGTTTTGTTTATTTTGCAGCGTTCCTTCTCTGCATCCCGCTTGCCAACTGGATGATTGGAAATGTGGGGACAGTCTGTGTTCCGGAAGGCCCGTGTCTTCTTCCTGTCGGCCCTGACCAGATGGCTCCGAGCGGCGTTCTGATGATTGGCATTGCCTTGGTTTTACGGGATTTGCTGCAGAGACGTTTGGGCAAGATCTGGGCCGTGATCGCGATCATTCTGGGCGCCCTTCTTTCGGGTCTTGTAGCGCCGACACCCCTGGTTCTGGCTTCAACCGTTGCCTTTCTTCTGTCGGAACTGGCTGACTTTGCCGTTTACACCCCCTTGCAGAAGCGGCGGCTGATTCTGGCCGTTTTTGCCAGCAGTGTCGTGGGCCTGGTCATTGACAGCATTGTTTTTCTTCAGCTTGCCTTTGGCAGTCTCGATTATTTGTCCGGGCAAATTCTGGGCAAGGCCTGGATGGTCCTGCTGGCCCTCCCCCTGATCGCACTCCTGCGAAAGAGGGATCAGAGAGCAGGCATTCACCCGGCCTGAAAACAAAACCCCCTTCGCCCATACATTTGAAATCTCACGGGTTGCAGTGGCACATCACGCACAGGAACTCCCCTCTGACAGCCTGCATCAGGCCTGACAGGACACGCGAACCTGTCCGCGCAATCAGGCCGACCCAGCAGACTTTCTCTTCTCAAACAAAGCAAGAGCCCCGGTGCTGTATGACGAGACTGACCCGTTTCAATCCGGGATAGGGCTTTTGGGTCTGCGCCTGCCGACAACAATGATCACGGCGATGATGACAGCGATAGGGATCAGCTTTGAGCACCTGTTTCCATGCCGTTCTGAAAGACAAAAACCAGTCAGAAAACGGACGCAGGATACAGGAGCCAGCACGCCCGCCTCCCTCTTTTCGGGCGAATGGAACGCCGGGAACCTGCTTCAGGCCGTCCCGGTTTCAGGCGGTCCCTGTTTCAATCCGGGCAAAAGGCTGCGCCTGTTCTGATCTCCTCCTGAAACAACAGCCTGTTTCGCTGCGTCGCCCGGGTTTGTTGGCTCTGACTGGTTTTGAATGCCCCGGAGCGACAGGAATCAAAGGATCACCCCGCGATCACAAGTCGTAAAAGTTACAAACAATTACATTTTTACAGCACTATTTTCGCAAGTCCGCTATCATAAGACAGCCTTGTCTCAACGCATTCAAGACGCCCCAAAAAAACACAAGAAAACAAGAGATACTCGCTATGTTCAGAACAATGACAGCCATCGGGCTGCTGGTCCTTGCGCCTGCGGCCATGGCCCACGAGCTCCCCGAATACGATCGCAGCGAATGGCCCCACTGGATTGACGTTGACCGGGATTGCCAGAACCTCCGCGCCGAGATGCTCATTGCTGAAAGTCTGGAACCGGTGACATTCACAAACGACAAGGGATGCACTGTCGACACGGGCAAATGGGTCGGCCCCTATGGTGGAGAAACCTTCACCGGCCGAAAGCAGGTGGACATCGATCACATCGTTCCGCTGAAAGAGGCCCACCGTTCCGGAGGCTGGGCCTGGTCAAGGACCCTGAAGCAGGCCTTTGCCAACGATCCGGAAAACCTCCTGATCACAAGCGCCTCCCTGAACCGGGCGAAATCCGATCAGGACCCGGCACAGTGGCTCGACATCCTGCCCGGCTACAAATGCACCTATCTCAGAAAATGGATCTCCATCAAGGAACGCTACGACCTGACCTACGACAAGGCAGAAAAAGCCTTCCTGAAAACAGAGCTGGAACACTGCGAGTAAGACTTGCGAGACAAATGACAAACAATTGTCTCCCCTCCCCGAATGGCAATTCGAACCAGCTCCCGTACCCTTCAGGAAGCGATACCCCTCTGTTCAGCTTCTCAGGATGCCCCCAACTGCTGAGCTTCACGCCAAGCAATCCCGTCTCAATCTTGGCCTGATGAAGCTCGTTGCGGCAGCCCACCTAACCCTGCATGCGTAGGAAGGCGCATGAGACGCCGCACCTCTTCCAAGAACGTGCGGGGCTTTTTGATGACACACCAAACCCAACATGGACTCGTCAATACCTATAATTGAGTCTATTTGCTTTAAAGCGTTTAGTAATCTATTTCTACCCTTGATATCTCAATCTTATGATTCTCTTATAAGGTGTATTTTCATAGAATAACCTCATATTTTCCTTCAAAGTAACCGCTGAATGGTTTATATACGCCATGGTTGTTAATTATGGCTATGTTTTTTCAAAATGGTGTACTGTGGAAAAAGCAGATTTAAATCAAAACAAACATTCATCGATAACTATACCCTTCTTAAAATGGGCTGGGGGGAAACGATGGCTTGTTTCAAAGCATTCACAACTATTTCCTGAAAATTATAACAGGTACCTAGAACCTTTTTTGGGTAGCGGGGCAGTCTTTTTTCACCTCCAACCCGACGTCTCCATATTGGGAGATATGAACAGTGATCTTATAGACACATACAAAGCATTAAAGGAAGACTGGTCAGAAACCTTCACCATTCTTGAAAAGTATCACTCTAAACACAGTAAAAGCTTTTATTATGAAATAAGAGACAAAACTTTTGTATCTCTCCCCGAAAGGGCTGCGCGATTTATTTATCTAAATCGCACATGCTGGAATGGCTTATATCGGGTCAATCTAAAAGGCACTTTCAATGTTCCAATCGGAACAAAACAAAATGTTGTATTAAACACTGATGATTTTGAAAGCATTTCTAATCTCTTGAGAAATGCCCAGCTTTATTCAACTGATTTTCAAACGATAATTGATGCAGCCGGTAAAGATGATTTTATCTTCATTGATCCCCCCTACACGGTCAAACACAATTTAAATGGCTTCATAAAATACAACGAACATATTTTTAGCTGGGAAGATCAAATACGTCTGCGGGATTGCATTGATAATGCAATGGCCAGAGGAGCGAAGATCCTGCTCACAAACGCAGATCATCCATCAATTCGAGACCTTTATAAAGATCTAGGTACAATTAAAAGCTTGGATCGCCTCAGCGTCATATCCGGCAATGCAAAAGCCAGAGGACGTTTTTCAGAATTAGTTATGAAGAGTTACTAGAAAATGGCATTTATTGATCCCGTTCAAGTCGAGCAATTATTTACCAAATTGACAACTGACAAGTCATCGCTTGGAAAAATATACAAAGCAAGAAAAGGTCAATATTATCAAAAAAATGTTCATCACAACTTAGTTGATGAAATGCTTAAAGAAGGCTGGGAGGACTATACATCTCCTCTTAAAACAAAAACCAAACTGCGAAAAGAAAAAGGTCATGACACCAAATTTGAAGATGACATCTGGTGTCAGCTCTACGAGTTAGGTTATCGATGCCTTAATACCGATAACACCTTTCGGTTACCTTATGGCAAAGGCGAAAACGAAAAGAAACAAATTGATGTTATCGCAATCAACGAAGACAGCATTCTGTTGGTCGAATGCAAATCCGCTCAAAAAGTCATCAGAGCTCCATCTTACAAGACAGAGTTCGAAGGGTTAGAAAACAGATTGTTGGGTTTCAAAAAAACGCTGGAGCAGATGTTCGGAAAAGATAAAAAGATAAAATATATTTTTGCAACAAGAAATATAAAACTTAATTCCACAAGCACCGACATCGAAAGATTACTATCTACGAATTCATTTCATTATAATGACAACACTTACGATTACATTAACAGTGTAATAAAATCCTATAAGGAATCTGCTCATTACCAGTTTTCTGCCATGCTCTTCAAAGGGCAATCAATAAACAAAAACAAAATTGAAGTACCTGCCATCCAAGGAATTATGGGGGGAAAAAAATACTATATGTTTTCTATTGAACCTCACACTCTCTTGAAAATTGGCTTCATCTTACACAGAACAAGTGCCAACGAAAGCGAAATGCCTACTTACCAAAGACTTTTAATACCTAGTCGCTTAAGTGGGATTCGAAAATTTATCGACAAAGGTGGGTACTTTCCAAATTCAGTAATTCTAAACTTTAGTAAAAACAAAAATAAGTTACAATTTGAAGCATCAAGCAAAGAAAAGAGCAGCATTTCCCGCAATGGTACTTTGAAAATTCCAAACACCTATGCAATTGCCTACATTATTGATGGGCAGCACAGAGTTTATGGATATGCCGGAAGCACTTACAAAGATACAAATACAATTCCTGTTGTCGCTTTTGAGGGGTTGGAAAGCACCGATCAGCTGGAAATGTTTATGAACATCAATCAAAATCAAAAAGCTGTCAGCGCCACTCTGAGAATAACTCTTGAAGAAGATCTCTATTGGGGATCTGAAATTGCAGCCTCAAGGATTAAGGCTCTTAGATCATCTGTAATTCAACGCTTGGCAAACAATCAAGGTACGCTTTTCAAAAAGATATCAATTGGAGAAGACAGAGCGCCCCTGTCAGCAAATCCATTCTCAAAAGCTCTGACGAAAACAACGCTTTTGCCCAAAGCCAACGGCAATAAATACAATGAAGACCTTCTAAAATACTCTATGTACAATGCTTACAACAATGACCACAACACCGAAATGAGCCAAACTAGAGATAAGCTGGTCAGATTTTTAGTTCTTTGCTATGACTACGTAGAAAATTATTTTCCTGAAATATTTGGCGATGAACACCAAGGTTTTATTCTATCTAATAGAGGAACTTTTGCTTATATCAGCCTGATAAGCAGCTTGAACGAATTTGAAACAGATAAAGGGAATTTGCGCACATCCACTTCATCCAAGGATCGATTTGAAATAATTTCCGAATATCTTCAAGCTGCACTAGAAGGTTTACAAAACTTACCCAAAGAGGAAGAGGAAGAACTTAAGAGCAAATTAGGTTCTGGAGCGGATGTTGCTTGGTTTAGAAAATTCCAACTTTTGGTACATGAAAAATATCGAGATTATCACCCTAGCGATCTGATTGACTGGCAAGAACGTCAAGATAAGGATCTACAGGACAAGGCAAGAAATTTATCCACAGAGATCGAGCGCCTCCTCAAGAACACTATCCTATCACAACTTAAAACTCTTTATAATGATGACTGGGAGTTAGAAATTGCACCTATTAAAAGAGAGTGCGAAAAAAGAGCCAGCGAAGAGGAGGAAAGAAGGTATAGAGAAAAACTCGACAAGAAAGAAATAAAATGGACTGAGCAATTTTTCATAACAGACTACAAAAACATTATTGAAAAACATTGGAGTAAATCCCCTAAAGATTTTCTTCCTGGATTCAAAACATTTGAGACAACATTTTCAATCAATATTGGAGAAGGATTTAATAGCAAAAACGATAAAACCAAATGGCTAACTATTTTCAATTCACACAGAAACAGTCTTGCACATGAAGGCACAAAAGAAAAAGGCCTGAACATCAAAGAAGTCGACTTTTTGGACAAGATACATCAGGAACTAACAAGTCGAATTAATCAGAATACTCCCAACAACAAAAAGCTCGCGTTAACAGAATGAAATCACGGTTTGGAACCAATATAGCTGCTTAAGAATAAAACAATATCCATTGGTAAAACCTTCATAACTACACTTAATTCTCCTCCAACTCTGACATACCAAAGAGATGATCCCGGAACGAGATAACACTTAAAAGCTTCGACGGCTTCGCGCTGCGGTGTGCTGCTCCCTCTGACGATATTGAGAACTAAATTTACAGGACTAAAGGCGGGACCGAGCAGAGTTGTCCCGAAACGGTGACCGCTTCTGTTAGGATCGGCAAAGCCGCTGTAGAGATCATCCCTGAAGATCCCGAGCCCGGCTGCAATCTGTTTCAACTGAACAGCGAAAGCACCCATGACCGTGGTGTAAGAGCATCAGGGATGCCAGATACTTCCCTTTGTCCATTTTCCCCATCTGAGGACTGAAGAGACCCCGTGTCAGATGCGAGTGAATGATCAGAACAGGAAAGCGCTTGTACATGGTCGAAAAAAATGGTGGGCCCGGCAGGACTCGAACCTGCGACAACTCCGTTATGAGCGGAGGGTTCTAACCAACTGAACTACAGGCCCACTGGCGCGGCGGTTCCTCATCACAGGAAGAATCGCGCTGTGCGTCCGGGCAATTTTGCGCAGACGCGCTGTAACATCAAGTGCTATTTGGGATTTTGCTGCACTTTTTTGCATGGGGCCACAGGAGGATATCCCGCAGTCCCGCGCTCCGGAACAGGCTTCCTGCAAGACCGGGATCACCTTGCTTCCGGCCCCCTTCACATCAGAGCCTTCTTCTGAAACTCCCCACCACCTGAAAACGACAAGCTGCAAAAGGGCAACACCATTCAGCGTCAGCGGTACTGGAAAATCCGCCCGGCACGGACAGCAAGACGGAAGCCACTCGGACACCCCCCCTTCACACCATTGCACCCGGACCCGGCACACGGCCATTCGCTGCCCTCCGGCCAGAAGCCATACCGGGCAGACACAAAAACCGCTCACAGATCACGCTCAGGCGAAGCGGGAGAGCTGGATCAGGCAGAAGTTCAGAGCCGTCCGGCCTGTTGCAGGGATGGAGGGGGCGTGTCTTCGTTCTGATTGTCGTGCGCGCTGTCGCGACCGGGCTGTTCCCTGGCACTGTCGGCAGAGATCCGGGGGGCTTCAGCTTCCCCGGTCCGCGCCGTCCTGCCCTGCTGTTCAGCAGGTCCGGAACTGGCGAGGTTGGAGTTCATCCGATCCAGACGGGTTGACGTGTCATCCTGCCCTGCAGAAGTCGTGCCGTCCGGTCGCGGCTGGCCGGCGTTCAACGGCCCGGCCCCTGACAGGTTCCCTGCTGATTGCTCTGTCGCGGGCCGCTCAGACCCGGGCTGAGCGGATGCTGTCCGGGAAGAGCTGATCAGGGACAGGCCCGCCTCATTGCCCGCCTGCTGGTTCTGTGTCTGTTGATTGTGCGCTCCGGAAGGAGTGCCGGTGTTTTCCTCTTCCCCATCCAGCGGCTGCTCCTCGTGCGCAACAGCATCTGTGGGGAAATGCAGGCAGACCATCAGACCACCCTCCGCCCGTGGCTTCATAACCAGTTCAACATCCAGTGCCTTGCAGATCATGGCGGTGATGGCCAGCCCCAGCCCGGTGCCCTGGTTCTGTGTGGTCATCGGGTCGCCAAACTGTGTGAAGGGCTTGAAGGCCTTTCTGATTTCAGCCTCGGTCATGCCCGGCCCCTCATCAGCGATGATGATGCTGGGCTGGTTCTTGATCATGAAGAACTCGACCGTGATCCTGCGATCCAGCGGGGTGTGGCGCGCAGCATTGGACAACAGGTTGATCAGACACTGCATCATCAGCCTGTGATCCGTCATGACCCGGGGGGCATCAGCCTCGATCAGGAAGTCAACCGTGCCTCCCTTGGTGATAAAGGACGGCTCGATATAGGTTCCCGCGTTGCGGATCATGGCCCCAAGATCGCAGGGCTTGATCACGGGAACGATGCTGTTGGCCTCCAGCTTGGAAAAGTGCAGCACATCCTCGACAATGGACAGCAGGTGCTTGCCGCTGCCGTGGATGTCGTTGATGTATTCGTCCTGCTTTTCGTTCAGCTCGCCGAAAATGCGGGTCTTGAGCAGCTCGGAAAATCCGATGATGGCGTTCAGCGGTGTCCGCAGCTCGTGGCTCATGTTGGCCAGAAAACGGTCCTGCGCCTGAATGGCCAGCTCTGCGTCAATGCGCGTGCGGCGTTCCTTGCGGGCCAGAAGCTGCTGCTGGCGGGCCTGGCGCGTGACACCCAGAATCAGGGCCACAGCCACCATCAGCAGCAGAATGTTGAAATAGATCAGCATTTGCTGATCGCTCGACAGGTCCTTGCTGCGCTGGATCAGATCCTGATTGATGACCTCCCTGATCCAGTTGTGCAGCTCCAGCCACTCGCTTTTGAGCAGGGCGACAGCCTGCTGCGCCTCTTCTGCGTTGCGAAAGTCCGGCACGCCGGTCAGCGCATCCAGACGCACCGCCACAGCCGTCAGCTTGACGTGAACCTGCCGGTCCGCATCGGCAAAGTACTCATTGTCGATTTTCAGGCTTTCCAGTACATCAAGGCGGGAAAAGAAAATATCCAGCGCCAGGCGATAGCGCTCGTAGGTCATCTCCGGACTGCCCGCCACATAAAGCTCCAGCGCACTCACCAGACGCAGGTAATCGGTCTCGACCTGAAAGATCGCCCAGTAATTCCGCTTGGCGATAAAGTCCGCTTCCTTGTTGCTGCCCGCCAGCGCAAAGATGGAAATGACGACAGCCCCGACCAGCGCAATGGCCAGCAGCAGAAGCCGGGCCTCAAGATTCAGGAAATTCCGGATCAGTTTCATAGTTTGACGTCAATTCTTACCAGTTGCCAGATCATCTTCCACTTGTTGGCTTCCTGATCATAGGTATCGGGCACAATCAGCCAGAAAGGGCCTTTCTCGCGCGTGCTCATTTCTTCCCCGTTGTGAAGGACCGCGATCAGAAAATCGTTGGCTTCCACCTCTGAAATCTCCAGATCGACCACATAGTCGTTCAGGGCAATCAGGCGCAGGCTCGTCATCGGCAACTCGTTGAGTTCCAGAAAGTCGCGCAGCAGCACACCCTCAAAACGCTGAGGGCCTTCATACCAGGGATTGGTTGTGATCAGGGTCGTCTGTGGCAGAGCGCGAAAGGCCGCGCGATCCAGCGTCGTAATATGGACCGCCCCCGCATCGTTCGCGTGATAGACAGACAGCTTTTCATAGGAACCGGCATCCGCCGTTGCCCAGTTGACCAGCAACAGAATAATCAGACCAACGATCATTCCTATGATCAGCGCTTGTGCCTTGAAAAAACCCACTACCATCAGGCTCCACCTGTGCAACGTCACCAACAGACATACAGTATAATGAAGAAGCCGTAAAATAAGTCTTAAATAGTCTATTTGCTCTACAAGTTTTCACTCATACAATGACTGGTGGAATTGTCTCCGAAACAGAACATTTACACGATTTTTTCCATTGATCACTTCTTTGAGAGACTTAAGCGCCTGCGCAGGCCCAATCCGGAGGGACAAAGGACTGACTTTCTGCTTGCGGATACACACGCATCAGGTCTTTTACCATCAGCTTCCAGCCTTCCACTCGACGCGCAGCAGTGCTTTTTCCCGTTTTTTTTCGCCAGACGAGCCTCACTGCGCTCCCCCGGACCAAAGCCGGACCACAAAGACACACAGCCGGAAAACAGAGCAAAAACCTGTCAGGCGGGCAGCAAACAAAAGACTTCTCCATCCCCGGTCCCGTCCCACAAAGGAAACGGACATTCGGTCTTCCGGGAAAGGGTCCTGCGATCATCCGGGGCGCGTGATCATCGGCAATCCCCGTACAATCGCTGAACAATCCGCAAAAGCCACCCCTTCGTGATTGCCAGGGCCATCCTGCCGCCGCCACAATCACGGGGGAGGCAGAAACAGCCCCGATCCTGATCATTCGGAGGCAGGCAACAGCCCGGTGCCTCTGGATTGCAGGGAGGTTCCGACCAGTTGTTCCAGCTTGTCCGGATGTCTGAGGACAAAGATATCGGCGATCCGGTTTTCAGCGGTAAAGGCAAAGGACACAGCCGCCAGCAGTTTGCCCTCCTTGTGAATGACCAGCCCCGGCAGACCGTTGACAGAGCGGGTCTCCAGCACCGCCTTGCCCTGTCCCCAGGCCCCGACCAGAACCTTCAGGACAAAGCGGACAACCGCGTCGTAACCCGACAGCACTTCACGAATGGCAACAGCCTTGCCACCGCTGTCGGCCCGAAGCCTGACATCCTGGCTGAGCGCCTCGGCCAGATGGGAGGCATCGCCGCTGTTCAGGGTTTCCCGAAAAAGCGTCAGCAGGTGGTTCTGTATCTCCGGCTCGGGCACAAAGCGGACCTCTTCACGGGTCACCATCTGCCGGGCCCGCGAGGCCAGCTTGCGACAGGCAGCTTCGGACAGATCCAGAGCCTCGGCAACATCGCCAAAGTGCATGGCAAAGATATCGTGCAGGATATAGGCCGCCCGCTCCTTCGGGCTCAGCCGCTCAAGCAGCAGCAAAAATGCGGTGTTCAGGCTGGAAGACAGCGCAAGCTGCTCTTCGGGGCTGGCCAGTCCTTCCCCTTCCAGCTGGAACTGGTCCGGAAACCAGGGGCCGATGTAGTCGGTGCGGGCGCGCTGCGCGGACTTCAGAATATCCAGACAGCGGTTGGTGCAGACCCTGCTCAGCCAGGCGACAGGGTTCTCCGGTTCCTCAAAACCGCCGACAAACCACCGGCAGGCGGTGTCCTGAACGGCGTCCTCTGCTTCGGACAGCGTTCCCAGCAGGCGATAGGCGATCCCCATAAGCCGGGGACGCGCCTGTTCGAAAGCATCGGTTTTTGCGTCGGATTTCGCCATCTCTAGTACTTGGATGCCTGCAGTCTGTTCCACATGTTGATGATACACACACAGCCGGTGATCAGGGAAATGATCTCATCGGAATAGAACTCCCTCAGTCTGGCCCGCAAGGTTCCATAATCGGCGTCACGCTCCAGATAGGTCAGTGCCTCCGCCCAGGCAAAGGCCGCCTTTTCAGCCGGAGTAAAGACGCCGGAATGACGCCACGCAGCCAGACGATCCAGCCGCTCGCTGCTTTCGCCTTCCCTGCGTGCTGCGCTGCTGTGCATATCCACGCAGAAGGCACAGTCGTTGATCTGCGAAACCCGCAGCTCGATCAGATGCTCAAGCCGGGAAGGCAGGCCCTGCTCCCGCATCATGACGGGGGTTTGCCCCAGATAGGCGATCAGCTCCCCGATGTGTTTCTCATGATGGACGGGCTGTGTTGCTGATGTCATGTCGTATCTCCATTGTTTGCATAAGCGACATCTCCATGACGAAACACAGCACCTCTTTGTGACATCACGCCTTCATTTTTTCAGACACGTCTCTCGGCAGTATCTTTTCGAAAGTGCGTTTTTTGGCGTGCGTTTTTCGGCGTGCCTTTTCGGGCATATCTTTTTCTGCGTGTTTTTTCAGGCGTATTTCAAATCTCAGGCATAGGACATCTGCATCGCACCATAGCGCACGGTTTTGCCCTGCGGATTGACGCGCATCAGGTCCTCACCGACCAGCACAGGACCGGAAAAGTCGGCCTTGACCTCTGCCAGCAGGACCGCGCGGTCACTGTCCGGCGGAACGATGTGGGTCAACAACAAGGCCCCGGCATTGGCGCGGGTTGCCACCTTGCCCACCACATCAGACAGGGTGTGATAGCTGGCCACAGCTTCGATCGTTTCGGCCGAGCGCACACCCGGGACAACCGGCATGTCGCGGTGGATGAAGACCTCGTGGACCAGCAGGTCCACCCCCTGCGCCGCCGCAATCAGGCGTTCGCATTCCGTGGTGTCGCCCGACAGGGCAATGCGGACATCGGTGTCTTCTGCAGAAATGACAAAACCGAAGGCCGGGTCAACCGGCTGGTGATCCACCGCCACAACCTCGAACAGCAGATCGCCGATTTCCAGCCTGTCCCCGTCGCGGATTTCATGCACCTCCAGCTCCAGTCCCGTGACGGACGGGCGCTTTTCATGGGCGATGCGCAGCTCGCGCTCCTCCTGCCAGACCGCCATGGTTTTCTCGACAAAGTCCCGCGTGCCTTCCGGTCCATAGATCACCTGCGGCTTCTCGCGCCCCTGATGCCAGGCGGAAATCACCAGCTGATAGAAATCGATCAGATGGTCGGAATGCAGATGGGTCAGCACCAGCGCATCCAGCACGCGACCGGAATAACCCGCGCCCACCAGCCGCTGGGTCACGCCTGATCCACAATCGATCAGCACGGCCGTCTGGTTGTGCACGACAATCTGCCCTGCGCCGTAACGCTCTGTATGAACCGCCGGACAACCCGTCCCCAGAAGTGTGATTTCCATAGCCCTGTTTCGCTTTCCTGTCTTGTTGTCCCTGTTTTATCTGTCTTTTTCAGCAGCAGGAGGTCAATCCTGACCTGCTTCCCCGCCACCGCTCACAGTCTCTTCCGGTATAGCATCATCTGCCGCGCGATCAAGCGTGAGACGGAACAGGCAGCCGCCACCCGGGGCTTCGTGCAATGTCACCTGCCCGCCGTGGCGGCTCATGATCTCCTGCACAATCGGCAGGCCGAGGCCACAGCCGACACTGTCGGTCTGTCCGGTCCGCTCAAAGCGTTCAAAGACCTTGCCCCTCAGCTCCGGCGCAAGCCCCGGTCCGTTGTCCTCAACCTCCAGCGTGATCCCGTTTTCCCCGCTGTGCAGGCGCACCGTCACCCTGCTCCCGGCCGGGCAGTAGTTCAGCGCGTTGTCCAGCAGATTGCCCAGTGCCTCGACAATCAGCGGACTGTTGACCTGCACGGGGCAGGGCTGGTCGCAGTTTTCCAGCCCCAGATCAATGCTGCGTTCCAGCGCCCGGGGAACAAAGGCACCGGTGACTTCCGATGCCAGATCCCGCAGGTCCAGCCGCTCGCGCTCCAGATCGCCAGACCTGCCGTTCGTAGCCGTGGCAAGTGAAAGCAGCTGGTTGACCAGGCGGGTCGACTGGTCTGTCGCCTGCACCAGATAGCGCAGGCGCTTGTCCAGATCGCTCTGCCCGGCTCCCTGCCGGCCTTCCGGAGTGTCCTGCTGGCTGGACTGCAGTGCCAGCTCGGTTTGTGTGCGGATCACGGACAGCGGTGTGCGCAGCTGGTGTGCCGCGTTCGAGGTAAAGCTGCGCATGGCCGTGATCGAGCTTTCCAGCCGCGCCATCAGATCGTTGATCCCGTCGACCAGATGCTGCACCTCTCCCGGAACCTTGTGTTCGATGGGGCGCAGGTCATCCGGACTGCGGCGCTGCAGGGCTTCTTTCAGGCGCGACAAGGGCTTCAGGCCCCAGCCGATCCCGAACCAGAACAGCGCCCCCGCCACCAGCACCAGTGTCATCTGGCGCAGCACCGCCTCCTGGACCATGCTGGCAATCAGCTGCTCGCGTGCCAGCGTGGTCTCCGAGACCTTGACGAAATAGCGGGTGGAAAAGTCGGGGGCCGCGATGAAGCGGCTGACCAGGGCCACCCGGATTTTCTCGCCCTTGTAGACGGCATCGTAAAAGATATTCTCCTGATCCTGCCGCAGCAGGCTTTGCAACAGGCGCCGGGGAGGATCGGGCAGATCGTCATAGCCAGTCAGAAAGGCTCCGTCCTGTGTATAGATTTCATAGAAAACGCGGTCTTCCGCCGTCGAGGTCAGCATTTCGAAGGCCACAAAGGGAATATCGACCTCCAGCGCACCATCCACCACCAGCACGCGGTCGGAAATCGCAAGCGCAGACCCCAGCAGAACCCGGTCATAGGCATTGTTCGCCCCCACCCGCGCACTCTCGCGCATTTCCAGCAGCATCAAACCACTGAGAAAGGCCAGCGCCACCAGACAGAGCAGCAACAGACGCCTGCGAATGGAACTGCGCCCGCTCGGCTGCTGTGTCGCAGAGCCCCCTGCCACGGAAGACTGCGCGGCCGTCCCCCGAAAGGCCCCGCTTCCGCCTCCAGCCTCTGAATGTCCTTCTCCACCGGAAGGCCCGGCGTTCGGCGATGCTGCATCACGAACCATCCGGTCACTCATGGCTCTCTCCTTCCACAGACAAGCTCAAGCCCAAGCTCCTTCCCGTTCCCCTGCCGCCTGCCCGACGCCGGAGCAGCGAAAGCAGCCGGAAACAGCAACCGGCCCCCTGCAAGCAGCGCCCCGGAAAAATACAGCCGGAAAAATACAACCGGGAAAAATACAGTCGGGGAGAATACCACCGGGCACAGTCCGGCAGGGCTGATTGGCAGAGGGAAAAACAGCAAGGCTTGTTCATGGCTTTTCCAGCAGATAGCCCAGACCGCGCACGGTTTTGATCTTCAGCTCCGATCCCGACAGCTTCTTGCGCAGGCGGCTGACGTAAAGCTCAATGGCGTTGCTGGTGATCTCGTCATCAAATCCCGCAAGGCTCTCGGCAATCTGGTTCTTGCTGATCACCTTGCCCGCCTTCATGACCAGCAGTTCGATCAGGCACAGCTCGCGCTTGGGCAGGTCCAGCGCTTCCCCTTTCAGCAGGACCGTACGGGTGTTGCTGTCAAACTGAAGTGCCCCGACCTCGATCACCGGTGATTTGTTGCCATTGCTCCGGCGCAGCAGGGCGCGCACGCGGGCTTCCAGTTCCACCAGTTCAAAGGGTTTGACCATGTAGTCATCCGCGCCAAGATCCAGCCCGCTGACCCGGTCCGGCAGCTGATCGCGCGCAGTGAGGATCATCACCTGCGTGTTGTTGCCCCGCGCCCGCAGGTTTTTCAGAACCTCCAGACCGTCGCAGCCGGGCAGCGACAGGTCCAGGATCACAACATCAAAGGATTCCACGCGCAGGATACCATCGGCATCCAGCCCGTCGTGCACGACATCCACCGCCAGCCCGCGCCGCTCCAGCGCCGTGCTGATCCCGTTTGCCAATGCCGGATTGTCTTCTACGACCAGTGCTCTCATGGGCCCAGACTAGCCTCTTGTCTTTTTGAAGGGAAGCCTTAGGCTTGGGAACAGGACTTTTCTTTTTGCTGTACAAGGGGTCTTACGTGCCGCGCCTTGCTGTTCTTTTCCGTCTGGCTCTGTTTCTCCCCGCTCTGGCTCTCGGCTGGCTTTCCGGTGCGGCGGCGCAGGAGTTTGTCTATCCGGCAACGGTGAGTTCCGAGGCACAGAAGGGTCCGGACCAGGGGGCCAACAGCCTGCGGATTTACAGCACCACGGACAAGAGCATCTTTGAACCGGTCATCCGCGACTTTCAGACCGCACATCCCTTTATGACCATCCACTATTTCGAGCTTCAGTCGCTGGACCTGCACGAGCGCATTCTGGCCGAAAGCGATCAGAACGGCATCACCGCAGACCTTGCCATCAGCTCGGCCATGGACCTGCAGATGAAGCTGGTCAACGACGGCTATGCCCGCTCGCTGGACATCCGCACCCCCAGCGACTACCCCCAGTGGTCCCGCTGGCGGAACGAGGCCTTTGGCATCACCTTTGAACCCGTGGTGACGATCTACAACAAACCCTTCTTCGCCGGGCAGGAGTTCCCCGCCAACCGCACGGCCCTGACCGATTACCTCAACGCCGCACCGGCGGGACTGAACGGCAGGGTCGGCACCTATGACATCACCCAGAGCGGGGTTGGTTTCCTGTTCATGGCGCGGGATATCAGCCAGTACAGCGCCATCTGGGAACTGACCCAGGCGCTGCAGGTCAACAGCCTGCAAACCCACGTCAGCTCATCCGACATGATCCGCCAGGTTGCCAGTGGTGAACTGAAACTGGCCTACAATGTCCTCGGCTCCTATGCCGTGACCTTCATGGACCGCTATCCCGATCTGGGGGTCTCCTATCCCGAAGACTACACACTGATCTTCTCGCGCATTGCGCTGGTCCCCAAAAAGGCCGGGTCCTCCGTGGCCGGGCGACTTTTCCTGCAGTACCTGCTGTCTGCCAAGGGGCAGGAGCTGATCATGGAGACCACAGGCTTCAATCTGCTCGACAGCAGGCCCAGCAGCGAGGAAACCATCAACGAGAACTCCAACAACTTCCAGCCAATCAAGGTCAGCCCCAGCCTGCTGGTCTATCAGGACCAGATCAAGCGCCGCAAAATCCTCGAACGCTGGAAACGCATCCTTCACGGCCCCGACCAGTCCAGCGCCCTCCCCCTCAGCCGCGGTCAGGTGGAGTGAGCTTCCACCCTGTGGAACTCCGTATTTCCGGAAAACCAGAAAACAGAAACGACCTCCCGAAACTTTTTTTTATCATGACAGCTTCATGACAGAAAAGGCCGCTAGGGTTTGATGAAGCCGTTCTCAAGAAACGGGTCGGGAGGCATATCAACCGCTGCAAGGCGCATGAACCGTGATCACACGGCGGCGTGCAGGGGTGGCTCCGGGCCTGCAGGAAGGGCGATCTGAAACCGGAGGCTTAAAATGAAAACACTTTCCAGACTGCGCATGACGCGCCGCACCTTTGCCGCAACCGCGGTCGCAGCAGCCCTGTCCCTTTCGCTGGGCGCGGGTTCCGCTTCTGCTGCCGATATCGACAACATTCACTTCCTGATCCCCGGTGGCGCCGGTGGAGGCTGGGATGGCACCGCGCGCGGAACGGGCGAGGCCCTGACCAAGTCCGGTATTGTCGGCAAGGCATCCTATGAAAACATGTCCGGCGGCGGGGGCGGCAAGGCCATTGGCTTCCTGATCGAGAACGCAGCATCCAACCACGACACCCTGATGGTCAACTCCACCCCGATCGTGATCCGCTCCCTCGTCGGCCGTTTTCCGCACAACTTCCGTGACCTGACACTGGTTGCAGGCACCATCGGTGACTACGCGGCCTTTGTGGTGAACAAGGACAGCGACATCAACAGCTTCAATGACCTGCTGGAAGCCTATCGCGCCAACCCGCGTGATGTCGCCATTGGCGGCGGCTCTGTTCCGGGCGGCATGGACCATCTGGTTGCAGCCATGGCCATGCAGGCAGCCGGCGAAGACCCCACCAAGGTGAAGTACATCCCCTATGACGCAGGCGGCAAGGCCATGGCCTCCCTGCTCTCCGGCGAGATTGCAGCCCTGTCCACCGGTTTCTCCGAAGCTGTGGCACTGGCCCAGGCTGGCGAAGTGAAAATCATCGGCATGACAGGCGCAGAACGCAATGACGCCTTCCCGGATGCCCCGACCCTCAAGGAGCAGGGCGTGGACACCGAGTTCGTCAACTGGCGTGGTTTCTTTGCAGCGCCGGGCCTGCCGGATGCAAAGGCAGAAGCCTATCGCGCTGCTCTGGCAAAGATGTATGACACACCGGAGTGGGAAGAAGTCCGCGCCCGCAACGGCTGGGTCAACATCCACAACTCCGGCAAGGATTTCGAAAGCTTCCTGGTCAATCAGGAAACTGTCATCAAGGATCTGATGACCAAGCTCGGCTTCCTTTGATCTCCTGACGGAGTGAGGCAGCACGTCCCTGTTGTCCCCGGACAAGGCAGTCGGAGGCTCTCCGGCTGCCTTGTTCACAGGGCTGTCCCTGCCGTCTTCCCTTCCAGACACGTACAGGCTCGGGACCCTCGACCCCAAGGCCCCCTTCGCTCGATCGGGCATGCAGGCAAAAGCGGGAAGACCGCGGAACTGCAAGTCCCCGCAGCATCCGGCAGGGTCCGCACAGAGGTTTTGTCCCAGCCCGCAACAAAGGACCGGACACATGACGCTGGACCGAACGATAGCGCTGTTCTTTCTGCTTTTCTGCGGCCTCTACGGTTTCGCATCCTTTGACTATCCCCTGCTGCCCTTTGAGCGCAACATGGTCTTCCTGCCCAACACCATGCCCACGGCCCTGTCCGTGATCGGTATCGGTCTGTCCCTGATACTGCTGATCAGTGGCGGCAAGCCGCAAACCGCAGAGGCACAGGCCGAGCAGGACAGGAAATTCGCTGCCCTGAAGGAATACAAACTGGGTCAGGCCGCCCTGATCGTCGGAGCCATGGTCCTCTACGCCCTGGTTCTGCGCCCGATCGGTTTTATCCCCTCCACCATCGCCTTTCTTGTCGGCTGCAGCTGGGTGCTGGGGGAACGCAAAATCATCAAAATGGTGAGCGTTTCAGCCATCGGCACTGTTGGCATCTGGTATCTGGTGCAGGAAGTGCTGGGGATTTTCCTCCGCCCACTGCCCGCCTTTATCGGCTGAACCGAAAGGAGCTTGAAAAATGATCGAAGGTCTTCTGATCGGTCTGGCCACGGCCTTTTCCCTTCAAAACCTCCTCTTTGTGATCGCGGGCTGTCTGATCGGGACACTGATCGGGATGCTTCCCGGTCTGGGGCCGATGTCAATTATTGCGATCATGATCCCTGTTGCCATCAGCATCGGTGATCCCTCCGCGGCCCTGATCCTGCTGGCCGGAGTCTATTATGGTGCAATTTTCGGAGGCTCGACTTCCTCCATCCTCATCAATGCTCCGGGCGTTGCCGGGACTGTTGCCACCTCCTTTGACGGTTATCCCATGGCGCAAAAGGGGCAGGCCGGCAAGGCGCTGACCATTGCCGCCATCGCTTCCTTCGCAGGCGGGACCATCGGGGCGATCCTGTTGCTGGCCTTCGCCCCGGCGCTGTCATCCGTCGCCCTGCTGTTTCACTCTGCCGAGTACTTTGCGCTGATGGTCGTCGGGCTGTCCGCCATTGCTGCCTTTGCCGGTGAAGGCAAGGTTCTCAAGGCCCTGCTGATGACAGTGATCGGCCTGATGCTCGCCACGGTCGGGGAGTCCGCACTCTTTAACGCCCCGCGCTTTACCATGGGGCTGCAGGACCTCCAGTCCGGCTTCAGCTTCATCACGCTGGCCATGGCACTCTTTGCCCTGCCCGAGGCCCTGAACCTCGTGTTCAATCCGAACAAGGGACAAAACAGCGAGGACAATGGCCAGATCAGCAACCTGCGCATCACAAGGGACGAAGCCAGGGCCATGGCCCCTGTTGTCGGACGCCAGTCCATCCAGGGCTTCCTGATCGGCGTGATGCCCGGGGCCGGAGCGACACTGGCTTCCTTCCTGGGCTATGCGGTGGAACGCAACATTGCAAAAGGCGCAGAGCAGGACGAATTCGGCAAGGGGTCCATCAAGGGTCTTGCCGCGCCGGAGACCGCCAACAACGCCGCCTGCACAGGCTCCTTCGTGCCGCTGCTGACACTGGGCATTCCCGGTTCCGGCACCACAGCGATCCTGCTCGGCGCGCTGATTGCGCTGAACGTCAATCCGGGGCCCCGCCTGATGGTCGACAACCCGTCTGTCTTCTGGGCTGTGATCATCTCGATGTATGTTGGCAACGTGGTTCTGCTGATCCTCAACCTGCCGCTGATCCCCTACATTGCCAGGCTGCTCACCATTCCGCGCAACTATCTGATCCCCTTCATCCTCTTCTTTACGATGGTCGGGGCCTATATCGGGCAGAACAACGCCACGGAACTGCTGATCCTTGTCGGGCTGGGTCTGATGGCAACGGTCCTGCGCTTTGCAGACTTCCCGCTGCCTCCGCTGCTGATCGGCTTTATCCTCGGCGGCATGCTGGAAGACAACTTCGCCCGCGCGGTCAACCTGACAGACGGCCTGCATTTCATGTATGATCGCCCAATGACACTGGGGCTTCTGATTGTCGCCCTGCTGCTGATCATCGTGCCGATCTGGCGCAGACGGGCCGCCCGCAAGGCATCCGGTTCAAGCAGCACCTGATCTTCAGGGGGAAGCCCTGTCTGCACCGGGCTTCCCCCTGACTGTCCCGAAACGTGACAGCTCCACCGACCTGAACAAAGAGAAACAGAAAGGTTTTCATCCATCCACCCACACTCCTGTGTCCCGTAGCCGATGTGTGTTCCAGACGACCCGGACTTTCCCTTTCACCTGCACGGGATCACACAGGCATCACGCCCCTGCCGACGGCTTCCGATCACCACAGACCCCGAACAGCAAAAAAGACAAAACAGACATGTCCGGCTCCCTTCCCCGTTTTCTCCTCGCCCTGACCATTGGTGGCTGTGGCGGCTTTCTTTTCTGGCTTTTGAGCCTGCCGCTGCCCTGGCTGCTGGGTTCACTGAGCGCCAACCTGATCGCCTCGGTGTCCGGCGTTGGCATTCAGGTGCCCAAACCGGTGCGCCAGATGATCCCCGTTGTGATCGGCATTCTGGTCGGCACCACCTTCACGCCGGAGGTTGTCGCCCACGCTGCAGAGTGGATCCCCAGCCTGAGTGTAACGGTGGTCTATGTCTTCCTGATCACGGCCATTGCACAGGTTTTCTGCCGCAAGGTGATGGGAATGGACAAGATCACCTCGCTCTTCTCCGGCCTGCCCGGGGGCCTGTCGGAAATGACTCTGATGGGGGAGGAAGCCGGAGCAGACATTCGCAAGCTGACCCTGATTCACGCCTGTCGCGTGGCGTGGGTGCTGTTTCTGATCCCCATGCTGCTGACCTATGTGCTGGTCGCCACACCCGCCCCGACAGCAGCCCAGGCAACCCTGAACAGCTGGTCGCTCACAGACGGCCTGATCCTGCTGGCCTGTGCAGCAGTGGGCTACCCGGTCGCAAGGCTGTTGCGCATTCCGGCGGACAAGATCATCGGTCCGATGGTGCTCAGCGCCGCATTGCATCTTTCCGGTTTTATCAACTCTGTTCCGCCTTCAGAACTGACCCTGATCATTCAGATCGTGCTCGGCTCGGCACTGGGCGCACGCTTTGCCGGCGGGTCTTTACGTGAAATCCGCAAGGTCCTCACCCTCGCCACCATGATGACCATCGCCATGATGAGCGTCACCTTCCTGACCGCCTGGGGACTGGCCCGCTGGACAGGCCTGCCATTCGAGGCCCTGATCCTCGCTCTCTCCCCCGGCGGGATTGCGGAGATGGCCCTGGCCTCTCTCTCCCTCGGCCTCGACCCGGCCTTTGTCACCACCCATCACGCCCTGCGCCTGATCGTGATCGTCTTCATCGCCCCCTTCTTCATCCGTCACTTCGTCAAAAAGGCCAGAGAAGAAGCAGGCTAGACCTGTTCCGGGGCTTGTCACAGGACAGGACCCTGTTCCCGCAGTCTTCAATGATCCCGCTGTGAGACTGTTTGTATCCGGGAGCTTCCCGGATCAGGAACCGGGACCAGACAGAGAATGACCGGATCAGACCACCGGGCTGCAGCACAGCATAATGCGGATCGGTTTTTCGCAGTTCCCCTGCATCGATCACATCGCCGATAAAGCTGACAACCGGGTCATTGCGAACCTCATACCTTGAGAAAATGCCCAAGACTCGCCTTCCTGAAAATCCGCCCCTTGTCGCTTCTCCCCGGGAAGTCACGCAGGCATCTGCTGGGTGGCGCAGTGGATGCCGCCGCCGATTTCGCCCAGGGCATCGACGTTGAGCGTAACCACCTCGCGCCCCGGATAGTGGCGCTGCAGGGCTTCAACCGCGAGTTCATCGGTTTCGCGGTCTCCGAACTGCGCAGCAATGACCGCACCGTTGCAGACATAGTAGTTCGCATAGGATGCAACGAAATCCGGCGTTTTGATGCGCCTCAGGCTTGGGTCCGGCTCGGGGATCACCTCAAGCTCCAGCCCGGCGGCCACTAGTGCGTCATAGGTCTCCAGCCCTGCTGTGTGGAAGGGATCATCCGGGTCCGGATTGTCCGGCAGATTGATCAGAACCCGTCCCGCTCCGCTGAAACGCGCAAGGCTGTCGATGTGATAATCGGTGATATCCTCTCCGTAGACGCCCTCTGACCAGATCATGCGCTGCGCGCCATAGGCACTGAGAAGACGGCGTTCAATCTCGTCGCGCGACAGACCGGGATTGCGGTTCTCGTTCACCCACGAGCTTTCATGCGCCAGCAACAGACCGTGACCGTCCTGCTCCACTCCGCCGGCTTCTCCGACCAGACCGCTGGGCACAAGCGCCAATCCCAGGCGCTCGGCCACGCGCGCGGCAACCTGCCCGTCGCGCCGGTGCAGCTGCCTGTTGCCCCAGCCGTTGAACTGAATGTGACTGATGGCCAGCCTGCCATCGTCATCGCGGGCAAAAAGCGGCCCGGAATCGCGGCACCACAGGTCCTCTGTCGGCACATCCCACAGCGTCACCGCCTCTGAAAGCATCCTGCGCGCATCCCTGTGCTCCTCTGCAGCCGCCAGCAGGATCACGGGCTCGAACTGCGCGATGGCATTGGCAATATCGGCAATTGTACCCTGCAAGAGCTCAAGAAACTCCGGCTCATCATGCACCAGCCCGCGCGCAGGCCACTGCATAAAGGTCAGTTCATGCCTGCTCTCTTCCGGCGGAACGACAAGGCGCCCGTAGGCCCCGGTTTGGGAGGCCTCCGTCCCCGATACGCCAGAGAGAGAAACAGAAGACACCGCCACGGCCGACAGCGGCACAGCAGAGCGAACCGAACGCCCCAGCAAGGCCCCTGCCCCCAGCGCGACACTCCCCGCAACAAAGCGGCGTCTGTTCAGGATTTTTTTCATCCCCGTTCCTTTCAGTCTGCCCAGAAAATGCCAGCGCCCCCGGAATTGTCGGCCTGATTGTCCTGTTTTTCAAACGATAACAGCCACAAGGATCAAAAAGAAAGGGATCTGTCGCCTCTCAACCGTCGTAAGTGAATCAGGCAAATCAATTCGTTGAACAGGGTTCGAAATGGCCCGGAAAACACAGGAAAACCCGGTCGGCTGTCATGACAAGAATGTCTCCTTCTGCTGTCAGTGAACTCATCGAACTGGCCTGGTGCGACAAGACCTCATTCGAGGATATCCGGCATCAGACAGGCCTTTCAGAAACAGAAACACTGCTGATCATGCGCAGGAACCTGAAACCCTCCAGCTTTCGTCTCTGGCGAAAACGCGTCACAAACCGCAACGCCGGCGGACGGATCTCCAAACACAGAAAGAACCGGAACAGATGAGCTCTCCTGCGGTTGCGGGAACCGCAGAGCAAAAAACTTACGGGCGGTTGCGGGAACCGCAGAGCAAAAAACTTACCGGCGGTTGCAGGAACCGCAGAGCAAAAACTTACGGGCGGTTGCGGGAACCGCAGAGCAAACCTTACGGGCGGTTGCGGGAACCGCAGAGCAAACCTTACGGGCGGTTGCGGGAACCGCAGAGCAAAAACTTACAGGCGGTTGCGGGAACCTGTTCAGGCGCTTGCCGGGACCACAGGATCATTCTGCCGCAGCCCTTGCGCACAACATCGAACAGAAAGAGGCTCTCATGAAGAAACAGCATCTCCCGCTAAAGCTTTGTCCTGTCTGTCAGCGCCCTTTCATCTGGCGCAGGAAGTGGGCGAAGGTCTGGGATGAGGTCAAATACTGCTCCAAACGCTGCAGCGCCAACAGGGGAAAGGCAGTGTCATGACCCTCCCTGTTCAGTCTCTGGCCTCTGGTCTCTGGCCTGTTTCCCCGGCCTCCTGCAAGTGCAGAGGCAATGACAAGGGCAGGAGCCAACACAACAGCAGGCGTCAGGGCTGCAGCACCCCGACAACCTTCAATACATTTCACGCAAGGGAACCGAAGATGATTACCGTTTTTTACGATGGTGCATGCGGCCTCTGTTCAAGGGAAATCAACTATTATCGCCGGATCGCCCCTCCTGCTGTTTTTGACTGGCAGGACATCACAAAAACCACAACAGAGCTGGAGCGCGAGGGCATCAGCCTCACCGAGGCCCTGCGCCTGCTGCACGCAAGGGACAGCAACGGCACGCTCCACATCGGCGTCGATGCCTTTATTCTGATCTGGCAGGAACTGAAGCACTGGCGTTTGCTCGCAGCCCTTGTTTCCCTTGCCCCGATTCACTGGCTCGCCCGTCATCTCTACACCACCTTTGCCGCCTGGCGTTTCAAACGCCTGCCCCACTGTCAGGTCGACACCGGCAAAAGCAAGACAGAGGCACAAGGCGCTTCAGCCGACAGAAAAACCGGACTTTCGTAACAGAACCCGGTCTTCGTCAGCTTGCATCCAAGTTCGCTTTTACCCAAATCATCTTTTCCAATGCCTTGCCGGGCTTTACAAAAGATCAGCAATCGAGCCGTTATTCAAACTCTTTGAAGAAAGCTTCGAAGTTTGGGTGTCTCAGCTTCCGCAAGGTTTTTTCTTCACTTTATTCCATTGTTCCTGAAAAAATCGGCCAGTATATGGTCACCTTCCCAATAGATTTCAAAACTGCATTCCAGATCAAGCTTGCTCAGAATTTCCATGTGTTCAGGCCAAAGAGTAGGCCCTCCTGTACCCTTTGAATGCCAGATACAGTTCACCAGCATCTTCACATCCGGGAGTTCTCTGATCTTTTGCAAACGCTCTTCTGCACCTTCAAGTTTCCGCAAAAGCCAATCCAGATGATGGCGCGTATCACGAGAATCAACCTTCCCTTCAGAACTCAAACACCAAGCCGGCATTTGATCCACGCCCTCATGCTTAATGGAATGCGCGGCAACATCCTTTAAATTAAAACAGAAAGTCGGTTTGATCTCCAACATTCGGGTGATCTGACCCGTGGCACAACAGGACGGATAGATTGTCAGCACGGCACAGGTCTTTGCACAGGTGCCGTAGTTCTCATCCAATGGTGTTAAGCGGGATTCAAGAAGTTTGTCGTCTGTCATCGGGTTCCTTCAGGCAACCATCAGCATTTGATTTCACAGGAAAACTTATTGATCCAAAGCTTTTCACAAATACATCTGGCAATCCGCTAGTCATCCTCGTCATAATCCCAATAGATATCGAAACTGCACTCCAGATTCAGTCTGCTTAAAGCGGCCATTTGCTCAGGCCAGAGGGTTGGTCCTTTCACATGGCGGGAATACCAGATGCAATTGACAAACATTTGGGTATCCGGCAATCCCTGCACCTGACGCAGTTGATCTTCCGCACCTTCAAGTTTCTGCAAAAGCCAGTCCAGATGATGACGTACATCCAGAGAAGCAACGATGTCATCTGACGTCAAACACCAGCAAGTTAATTTGGCTGTTCTTTGGCGGCCTCTGGAATTTACGATTATCTGCCCGATATTCTGACTTTCGTGAGAAGATGGAGCTATTCCCAATATTTCAGTTATCTCTTCAACTGAACAGGACGGATAGATTACCAGTTTGCAACAGGTTCTCCCACTTTTAGGGGTGTTTGCATCCAGGGGTGTATAACGAGAGCCAAGAGGTTTTTCGCTAACCATCAAACTCCTGAAAAGGCTGTAATTTTCAATAAAAGCGAAAGGTTCAATAACACAGTTGCAATACAATGGGAAGAAACCTGAAAACAGCGCCATGACTGAGGCTTTGTGAAAACAAAGTTCTCTTCAAAAGAGATCAAAAGCATACCTTGCAACAGAAAAAACAAACCCTTAAAGACAGAAATAAAATATTTACAAAACTCAATAAATCAATCAAAACAAATCCATACAGATTAAAAAACCAAAAATAAAACCAGTAATTTAATATTAAATAAATCACTAAACCTACAATGTTAGGCATTTTTTAATCGATATAAAAAATAGAATACTCACTCAGAAAAACAAAATCACACGGTGAGTTCTATGAAGCTATCAAAAAAACTGTCCCTTACATTGACACTGCTGACCTTCACTGCTGTTGCTCCGGCGCAAGCAAATGACGATCACGTCGCTCCCGCAACAGAGTTTGCCAACTCCACACTTGCAAGCTGGGTTGCCTCTGAGCAGGTCCTGAGCGCCCTGCGCGAACAGAATGCAAAACACGCAGGGCTGTCCCAGTCGGACATTGATGCAATGGATCAGCAATGGCGTTCGGAAACAGAAGCCGGCAGCCAGCCCATGATCGACGAAGTTCTCGGCAGGGAGATCTCTGCATTCCTGCGCGACAGGCAGGAAGAAACCGAAGGACTGGTTCTGGAAGCCTTCGTTATGGACAACAAGGGCCTGAACGTTGGCCAGAGCGAAGTCACATCCGACTACTGGCAGGGCGATGAAGCAAAATGGCAGAAAACCTACGGCAGCAGTCAGGCCACAGTCTTCGTTGACGAGGTCGAGGAAGACGAATCAACACAGACTTTCCTGTCTCAGGTTTCCATGTCCATCGTTGATCCGGACACGGGTGATGTTATTGGCGCGATTACAGTCGGACTGGATGTCGAGGGGCTTTGACCCCTCTTCTTCCTCCATGAAGTCCGCGCATAAAAAATCGGGTGAATGACAATGCGAAACGAGAACGACATCACAACCGGACAGAAGACCGGAAAAAACCTTTTCAAAATCAGCGTTACACGAAAGCTCGTCTTCCTGACAGCCGCCCTGTTGGCCCTGGCCTTCACAGCCCTGTCACTCATTACCCTTGAACAGCAAAAAGCAGCCATGCAGAAACAGGGGGAAGCCTCCTTGCTTCTTTCCACGGAAATGCTGGCGAAATCAATCGAAGGCGGCGTCAAATACGGCAAAGCCAAAACCATCGACAAAACCTACGAAGCCCTGACAGCACAGGACAACGCCCTGCTGGTTGGCTTCGAAGCCTTCAAACAGGATGAAAGCTCGATCACCCGCTATCAGCATGAAAGTTTCCAGAACACGGAGACTTCAAGCTCCGGTCTTGCGATCCTCTCTTCCGGCGCGCCCCACTCCCTCGAAATTCAGGACAACGCCCTGGTCATCGCCGTGCCTGTTCTCGCCCGCAAAAGCGGAGCAATCATTGGCTCCATGGTTGCAGTCTGGGACATGGGCCCCATTGAGTCCGCCCTGTCCGAGGCCAGGGAAAACCAGATCATTCTGGCGCTTGTCAGTCTCGTGATCATCTCGCTGCTCTTCGTTCTGGTATCGAACCATCTGCTGGCTCGCCCGCTGATGCGTCTGACAGAAGCCATGACATCACTGGCCGAAGGCAATCTGGAAACAGACATTCCCTCGCTCCGGCGCAGCGATGATGTAGGCGACATGGCCCGTGCGGTTCAGATCTTCAAGGACAATGCCCTGAAGCTGGAACAGGTCAAAACCGAACAGAGGAAACAGGAAGAACAGACCAGTGCAGAGCGAAAGACCACACTGAACCAGTTGGCCCAGTCGCTTGAAGACAAGACAAAAGCGGCTGTAACCTCTGTTCAGTCAGCAGCAGAGGGCCTGCAGACAACAGCGCAATCCATCAACGCCTCTGTCAATGATATCAAGGACCAGGTTGGCGCGGCCAGAGGCTCCACCGAACAGACGACATCACGCATGCAGAGCGTTGCTGTTGCAACCGAGGAACTCACCTCCTCGATCACAGAGATCGCAAGGCAGGCCGAACAGTCCGACAGCATTGCGACCGAAGCCGTCAACGAGGTGCAAAATGCCAACGAAAAGGTCGTCAGTCTCGTCGATGCAGCCGATCGTATTGGCGAAGTGGTGCGCCTGATTTCCGACATTGCCGAGCAGACCAACCTTCTGGCGCTTAACGCCACCATCGAGGCCGCGCGCGCCGGAGAGGCCGGCAAGGGCTTTGCCGTGGTCGCCAGCGAGGTCAAGAACCTCGCCAACCAGACCTCCAAGGCCACCGAGGAAATCTCCAGCCAGATCGGCGGCATTCAGAACGCCACCCAGCTCGCGGCCGAACGCATGGATGCCATCGCCGATGTCATCCACAAGGTGCAGGATATCTCCAACACCATCTCGAACTCCGTGTCCGAACAGCGCAGCGCGACAGAGGAAATCGCCCAGAACGTCAACGCGTCCTCGCAGGACTCACGCGATGTTTCGGGTTACGTCTCCGGCGTCAGCCAGCTGGCAGACAGCACCGAAGCCACCTCCGGCCAGGTCCTCAGCGCCTCGGAGCACCTGCTCGGCGAGTTCCAGAAACTGGAAAGCGAAATGCAAAGCTTCGCCAACAGCATCCGCACCGCGTAAGGCGCCTTACGCCAGAGAAAAAGCCGCGCTCCCGGGTATTCCGGGAGCGCGGCTTTTCTTTTCATCAGGTTGTGGTGGCAGCAATCACGTATCGAGGAAGCTGCGCAGCTTGCGGGAGCGGCTGGGGTGTTTCAGCTTCCGCAGGGCCTTCGCCTCGATCTGACGGATACGCTCACGAGTGACCGAGAACTGCTGACCGACCTCTTCCAGCGTGTGGTCGGTGTTCATGCCGATACCGAAGCGCATCCGCAGGACGCGCTCCTCACGCGGGGTGAGGGAGGCCAGAACGCGGGTTGTGGTCTCGCGCAGGTTCGCCTGAATGGCAGAGTCCAGCGGGATGATCGCATTCTTGTCCTCGATGAAGTCACCGAGGTGGCTGTCTTCCTCGTCCCCGATCGGGGTTTCAAGGGAGATCGGCTCCTTGGCGATCTTGAGCACCTTGCGCACCTTCTCCAGCGGCATTCCGAGACGTTCAGCCAGTTCCTCCGGCTGTGGCTCGCGGCCAATCTCGTGCAGCATCTGACGGCTGGTGCGCACCAGCTTGTTGATGGTCTCGATCATGTGAACCGGAATACGGATCGTGCGGGCCTGATCCGCGATGGAACGCGTGATTGCCTGACGGATCCACCAGGTCGCATAGGTGGAGAACTTGTAACCGCGGCGGTATTCGAACTTGTCAACCGCCTTCATCAGGCCGATGTTGCCTTCCTGGATCAGATCGAGGAACTGCAGGCCGCGGTTCGTGTACTTTTTGGCGATGGAAATCACCAGACGCAGGTTGGCCTCGACCATTTCGGTCTTCGCACGGGTTGCATCCTTCTCCGCAGACTGGACTGTCTTGACGATCCGGCGGAATTCGGAGATCGGCAGCCCGACCTCGTCCGCAATGCCGGACACGCGCTCGCGGACCTTGATGATGTCGGCTTCAAAACGGTCTGTGAACTTGTCCCAGCCCTTGGTCTTGTAACCCTTGATCTCCTCAAGCCAGTTCGGGTCCAGCTCGCGGCCGAAGTAGGCATCCAGGAATTCCTGGCGTTTCACACCGCACTTGTCAGCCTGACGCAGCAGCTTGCCTTCCAGGGACATCAGCTGCTTGTTCAGGCCATAGAGGTGATCCATCAGCTGTTCGATACGGTTGTTGTTCAGGTGAACCGTATCCATCAGCGTGACCATCTCGTGACGCAGGGCGTTGAATTCCTTCTCGACAGACTTGGAGCTTTCGTTCCCCGCCTGCAGGTTCGCCAGACGCTTGTCCTGGATTTCGGTCAGCTTCTTCTGGGTTGCGGCAATAACGTCGAAGTTTTCCAGAACCTGTGGCAGCAGGGCCTCTTCCATGGCAGCCAGGGAAACAGAGTTCTCCTCGCCATTGGAATCATCGCCGTTCTCGGCGTTTTCGCCCTCTTCACCCTCAGGCTTGTTTTCCTCTTCCTCGTCTTCATCGTCATCATCGCCGTCGGAACCCGACTGGCTGGCGATTTCGTCATCGACGTCAACCTTGCTGCTCGCACCGGACTCCTCAAAGGCAATGTCGTCATCGTTCGGACCGGACCCGTAGGTCGCATCCAGATCGATAATGTCACGCAGCAGCAGCTCGCCATTGATGAGAGCCTCGCGCCATTGCAGCAGGGAACGGATGGTCAGCGGGCTTTCACAGATGCCACCGATCATGCGCTCGCGGCCGGCCTCGATCCGCTTGGCAATTGCGATTTCCCCCTCGCGGGACAGCAGCTCGACAGAGCCCATCTCGCGCAGGTACATTCGCACGGGGTCATCCGTGCGGCCGACGTCGCTTTCCTTGACGTTACCGGTCACCGCAAGGGCGGTTTCCTCTTCCTCATCAGCCTCCGGCTCTTCCTCGTCCAGAGACTCATCGGCTTCCTCGTTCTCGACAACATTGATGCCCATATCGGACAGCAGCGCCATGATGTCCTCAATCTGTTCGGAGGACATCTCGTCGGAAGGCAGAACCTTGTTCAGTTCATCATAAGTGACGTAACCGACTTCCTTTGCCTTCGCGATCATCTTCTTGACCGCGGCAGAGGACATATCCGTTACAGGGCTGTCAGTTCCCTCTTCGCGCGCAGTGGTTGTCTGTTCAGCGTTTTCAGTCGCTTTTGTGGCCATAGAGCAAAGCACCCCAAATAGCATAGAGCGCGCCAGCCCTGATCAACAGGCAGGCACGCTGTCCTGAACGATTACTCGTCCCCTTCGAAACCTGTATTCTTTTCATTATCGTCCCGGTCCGGCTTTCCGGTGGCAGCAGTCTCTTCAGTCTGCCCCATGCCATCCAGATCAACACCGTCCAGGTCAATGGTTATTCCCACAGGTTCCACTCTCATCTGTTTATGGGCTTCATGCCTGGCAAGTGCTTCCTCGCTCAGACCCTCCGCCAACAAGGCTTCTCTCTGCTGTGCAGAGTTCCGGTTCGCCTGCTGCTCCCTGAGAATTGCAATGACGTGCGCGACGCCATACTCCGCCAAATGGCTGTCAGTGGCAGGGCGGGCAAACCGACCATGATTATATACGGAAACTGATAGCAATGTGTCCAGCATTCCGGATAAACCTCTATCCGAGAGTTGGCACTTCAGGTCTGCAGAGTCAAGGTCGGGATCACGCATAATCCGATCCAGCAGTTCCTGCAGGAAGTGATTGCACTCGACAGAGGAAAGCTGCAAAGCCCCCAGTTCCTCGGCGTATTGAGCCAGAACGGACGGGTGATTGACCAGTGCAGCGAGCAAAACCTGCTCCTGCCTGCGGGCCAGATTATTTCCCGGTCCGCTCTGCCGATCGACACCCTGCGGACGCGGAAGCCCCCGCTGGGGCAATCCCGGCCTTCCGATTCGCCCGCCCTGCCAGCCGCCCTGGCCCCGGCCTCCGCCACGATTGCCGTTTCCATAACGTCCTGAATTTCCGCCATAACCGCCATTCCACTGGTTATAGCCTCCACCGCCGCCCCGGCCCGCATGGTTTCCGCCGTAATTTCCACCGCGGGAGCCACCGCCCTTCTTTTCAGGCGCGGTCAATCCGTCAAAACGGCGCAGCATTTCCTTCTGGTATTCGTTCTTCAGATCGCCGTCGCGGATCAGCCCGATCTGCTTGCGGATATCGGACTTCAGCGCAGCGCGGCGCTCCGGCGTATCAATGGCGTGACCGGCAAGCATCTTCTTCCAGAAGACCTCTGACAGCGGTTCCGCCTTTTTCAGCACATCGCGAAAGGCCTGTGCACCTTTTTCCTGAATAAGGCTGTCGGGATCATCTCCCTCCGGCAGGGTGGCAAAACGCAGGGAACTTCCGGGCTTGAGGATCGGCAGCGCCCGGTCGATGGAACGGTGTGCGGCACGCTGTCCGGCAGCATCCCCGTCCAGACAGACGATAGGCTCCGGCGCCATGCGCCACAGCTCTGCAATCTGTTCCTCGGTCACCGCAGTGCCCAGCGGGGCCACAGCTGCAGGGAAACCCGCCTGCGCCATGGCAATCACATCCATGTAGCCCTCGGCGACGATCACCTCGCCGGACTGATGGGCCGCCTGGCGTGCGTGGGCCATGTTGTAGAGGATGCGCCCCTTGTGGAACAGCACGGTATCCGGGGAGTTGAGGTACTTCGCCTTGCTTTCGCCCAGCGCCCGTCCCCCGAAGGCGATCACCCGTCCGCGCCGGTCCGTGATCGGGAACATCAGCCGGTGGATGAAGAAATCGTAGAACTCGCCCTTCTTGCGCCGTCCGCTGTCTTCCTCGGCCTGTTTGAGCACACCGATATCCACCAGTTGCTCATCGGTAAAGCCCTTGTCATGCATGGCCTTGCGCAGCTTGCCCCGGGTGTCGGGCGCATAGCCCAGACGGAACCGTTTGATCGTCTGCTCGCGCAGCCCCCGGCGGGCCACGTAATCGCGGGCATCCTGTCCACCCAGCCCGTGAAGCTGGTCCTCGAACCAGACGCAGACCGCCTCGATCACGTCATAAAGGCTGGCCCGCTTGACCGACTTTTCCTGCTCTTCCCTTGTGGCGCGCGGCATTTCCATGCCCGCCATTTCGGACAGGCGCTCGACGGCCTCGATAAAGCTCAGTCCCTCGGTCTCGATCAGAAAGGAAACAATGTCCCCGTGTGCCCCGCATCCGAAGCAGTGATAGAAACCCTTTTCATCGTTGACCGTAAAGGAGGGCGTTTTCTCGTTGTGGAAAGGGCAGAGACCGGAATGCTCCCGCCCCTTTTTCACCAGCTTGACCTTTCGCCCCACGACAGCCGAGGCCGCAACACGCGCGCGCAGCTCGTCCAGATATTCGGGGGTGATGGAACTCATCCTGATCAAACCTGCCTGTTAAAATTTCAGAGACACCAATGCCTTACAGCACAGACATTGAAGAAAGGCCTCTGCATCGTCCTGCACAGTTATACACAGGCTGATCGCTTTGTGCAGCCGATTTGTGCATCGAAACGGATGTTGTTCTGTATGGTTTTTCACCAGCCTGCACAGGCCACCATTCCAGCGGAACAAAGCCCCGCGATCACACCTGCTGCAAAGGCCTCTCCTTTCAGTTCCCGCGGCCTTCCCCTTTCCTTTATCCCCCCATACAGGCTTTCTTTACCTTCTGCCTTTAATCTGGAGTACAACAGCTCCGATAGGGCTTGTTCCTCCGTGTCATTTCAGTATCTTGTTTGCTATGTCAAATTCCGTTCAGAAAACCCCATATTTTTTGTTTCTATTTGTTCTGGCCCTCCTTCCGGCGATATTTTCTTCCGGAACAGGCAAGGCGGGAAGCCAGACACTGACAGTCGTCAGCTTTGACATTCCCGGTGTGATCGGCACCGATCCGAACGGACTTTACAATCAGGTGCTGGCACAAATAACAGAAGAAACCGGCGTGGAATTCGAACTGGTCATTCGACCGATCAGCCGCGCCCGCAAGGAATATGCAAGCGGACGGTTTGACTGCCTCCTGCCACTGGACCCCGTTTTCGAGGGACAGCATCTGGATCACCTGCAATCCATTCCCTTCCAGCGCGCCAGAATCCATATCTTCACCCCCACAGGCGAACCGGCCCTCCGTTCTGCTGCCGACCTCAGGGGACTGCGCGTTGGCGGTCAGCTTGGCCTGCCCTATCCGCCCGAAATCGACCGGGCCATCGGGGAAGACAAGGTCAGCGACCTCCACACCCTGATGCAGATGCTCAAAACCGATCGCTTTGATGCCATCGTCGCCTTTACACCCGACATCTATCAGGCCTTCAAGCACCATGACGTCGAGCCCTTTTCCCATGACCGGGAAAACCCAGTGGGCATCTACAGGGACTCTCTGACCTGTCAGCCGACCGGACGAAACAGAACCCTGATGCAACAGGTCAACGACGCCCTGACCGGCATGGGCAGAAACTGACGGACCGGATCATCTTTCAGCAGGCGCAGAATGTCAGGCGCGACAGATTTCTTGAACCTCTGGCAGGGTTGTTCCGACTGAGAGGAGAACCTGCTTCAAAATCTCTGCGCGAAGGGACAAACCATGCCACGCCTTACAGGCACCCGCTTTCGGGCCCATGCCCTGCCTGCCCTGACCGGCCTGCTGCTCACCGTTATCTTTCTCTGCGAAGCCCTGGCGCAGGAACGCATCACATCCTTTGACACCCGCCTTGACATCCAGCCCGACGGCTCGCTGATCGTTGTCGAACGCATCGGGGTCGAGGCCGAGAACAAAAAAATCGTCCAGGGCATCTATCGCGATTTCACACTCGACATCCTTCAAAGCGGTCTTCTGTCCACCAGCGAGGGCCTCGACATTCTGGAGGTACGCCGCAACGGCCACCCCAGCCCCTATTTCACCGAACACCTGGGCAACGCCCTGCGCCTTTATATCGGCAGCAGGGGTAGTGTGATCACACAGGGACACCACCTCTATGAAATCCGCTATCACACCCGCCCGCTGATCCGCTTCTTCGACAATTACGACGAGCTTTACTGGAACGTGACAGGTCATGGCTGGGACTTCACCATTGACCGTGCCTCGGCCACCGTAAACCTGCCTGACGGAGCGCATGTGGTTCAGGCCGCAGCCTACACAGGGCCGGAAGGCTCTACAGACAACAACACCTCGCTGGGCGAACCGGATCGCTCCAGCCTGGTCTACACCACCAACCAGCGCCTGAACAAAAGCGAAGGTCTGAGCGTTGCCGTAGCCTTCCCCAAGGGTTTTGTGCAGGAACCCACACAACAGGAAAAGCTGATGCAGGAGCTGCTCACCAACCGGATCCTGCTGATCTTTGTGACGGGAATGCTGCTCGCCCTCCTCTGCTATCTGGTTGCCTGGGTTCTCTATGGACGCGATCCAGCACCCCTGCAGGTGCGCCCGCGCTTTGAACCCCCGAACGGCACCACACCGGGAAACATCGCCCACATTCGCAGCAAGGACGATGCGATCAGCGATGGCGATGAAGCCCTTGCAGCCGTACTTGTCAGTCTGGCTGTCAAGGGCTGGCTCCGCTTTGAAGACGACCCGGAGGAGGTCGAGATTACCCTGATCCGATGCCCTGAGGAGGACCGGAGTGACGATCCCCTCAACGAAGAGGAACAGGTGCTCTTTGACACCCTCTTTGACAAAAAGAAAACCATGCTGCCCGTCAACCGCAAGAACGGCGACACCCTGCGCGATGCCAGGGATGCACTGGACAGGGTCATCAAGGCCGTGGACACAAAGTGCTATTACAACAGCAATGGCCGCAAGCTCCTGCCCGGCATCCTCATCAGTGCCACCGCCGTGATTGCCGCGGTTTCCCTGCGCGGAACCTTTCAGCTTCCGGTGCTCTTTGCAATGATCTTCGCCGGTATCGGTGCGCTGGCCCTTTCCATCTCCCTCGGCACACTGGTCACACGCCTGCTGCACCCGGCCGGAAAGCCACTCCTTTCCACCGCGGCGGGGTTCATTGCCGGGGCCGTCTTCTATGGTGTCGGCGTGGCAATCGGCTTCGGCTTTACAGAGGACTTCGCAAGCCTTGTTGACATGGCCCTTCTCAGCGCTCCCATCCTGCTGCTGGGGATCTTCATCAACCTGATCGGGCAACCGACAGCCGAGGGCCTGAAACTCTTTGCCGAGATTGACGGGCTGAAACAGTATCTCGCCATGAACCAAGCCAGGCGCACAGCCCTGCATGGCCGTCCCGACATGGATGTGAAGCACTTCGAGAAACTGCTGCCCTATGCCATTGCCCTGGGCGTGGAAAGGGACTGGAGCGCCACACTCGACAGCGCCCTGCGCGCAGCTCTTTCAACAGAGACGCGTCGCACGGGCTATGACCCGCGCTGGAGCGGCAACCGGCATAGCACCCCGGTTGACATCGCAGCCCTCACAGGCGCCCTGTCCATCGGCCTCAGCAGCGCCACCTCTTCCTCGACCTCCTCTTCCGGTTCCGGCGGTGGCGGTTCCTCCGGCGGAGGCAGCGGCGGTGGTGGTGGCGGTGGCTGGTAGAACAAAACCAAAAAAAGGCAGAGCCCCGAAGCTCTGCCTTTTCGCATCTCGCAGGATGGAAATCCGAAGACCTAGACCAGTTCGGCCTTTACGACGCCGCTGGCCTTGCCGAAGTCCATCTGGCCGGCGTAGCGGTCCTTGAGGACGGCCATCACCTTGCCCATGTCCTTGATGGAGGCGGCTTCGACCTCTGCGATCACTTCGATCACAGCGGCTTTGGTGGCCTCTTCATCCATCTGCTGTGGCAGGAAGGCTTCAATCACGGCCACTTCGGCCTTTTCGCGGTCGGCCAGCTCGGTGCGACCGGCCTTTTCATAAAGCTCGATAGAGTCACGGCGCTGGCGGACCATTTTCTGGAGCATCTCCAGAATGGCATCCTCGCCCAGCTGATCCTGCCCTTCGCCGCGCGCTGCAATATCCCGGTCTTTCAGGGCCGCCAGGATCAGACGAACTGTCGAGAGACGTTGCTGATCCTTCTCGCGCATCGCGGTTTTCAGGGCATCATTCAATGTGCTGCGTAGCATCACAGGCTCCGTATGGGGTGAGAAAGGGCCGACATTATCGCATTTGGGAATAAATGGCAAAGAGCTTTTTATTTGTTAAGATATTGATTTTAAAAGATATTTTATTTTTTCTAAAACTTGACCTCGGGGGTGAGTGCCTATATATAAAGCATTCAGCCATACTGACGCGCTGAGCGCACACGTCTGCCTGAAGGACAGCCCCATGCCACATTCGACAGATTTGCACACTCCCGAAAATTCTCTCGGGGGCAATGATTCCACACGCCTGCCCATCAAGCCCGAAGGAACAACAGCCGTTCTCGTTCTGGAAGACGGCAGTGTATTCTGGGGCCGCGGTCTGGGCCGACAAGGGGACGCTGTTGGAGAAATCTGCTTCAACACCTCCATGACCGGCTATCAGGAAATCATGACCGACCCGTCCTACGCCGGACAGATCATCACCTTTACCTTCCCCCACATCGGTAATGTGGGTGCGAACGGCGAGGATGTAGAAACCCTCACCGAGCCAGCCTGTCTGGGCGGGATCTTCCGCATGGATGTCACCCAGCCGTCCAACTGGCGTGCAAGCCGCACGCTCAACCAGTGGCTGGAAGAACAGAACCTCATCGCCATCGCCGGGATCGACACCCGCGCGCTGACCCGCCGCATCCGCGACAAGGGCGCGCCGAACGGATGTGTCGCCTACAGTGAAAAGGGCGAGTTCGACCTCGAGGCCCTGCAGAAAAAGGCCGCCGACTGGCCGGGCCTGAAGGGCATGGACCTCGCAAAGGATGTGACCAAAGACGACCAGCCGAACTGGACGGAAAAACGCTGGACCCGCACAGAGGGCTACACCAGCGAAGCCGATGCGCCCTTCAAGGTTGTCGCCATCGACTTCGGCGCCAAACGCAACATCCTGCGCTCTCTCTCCTCCCAGGGGTGCGAGGTTACGGTCCTGCCTGCGAACGCAACAGCAGAACAGGTCCTCAGCCACAATCCGGATGGCGTGTTCCTCTCCAACGGCCCGGGTGATCCTGCGGCCACCGGCGCGTACGCAATCCCGATGGTTCAGGACCTGCTCAAACATGAGGACCTGCCGATCTTCGGCATCTGCCTCGGTCACCAGATCATGGCCCTGGCACTGGGTGCGCAGACCACCAAGATGCACCTGGGTCACCGCGGTGCGAACCACCCTGTGATGGATCACACCACAGGCAAGGTGGAAATCACCAGCCAGAACCACGGCTTCATGGTCGACAGCAAAACCCTGCCGGAGACCGTCGAGGAAACCCACGTTTCGCTCTTTGACGGCACCAACCAGGGTCTTGCCATAAAGGGGCGTCCGGTCTTCTCGGTCCAGTACCACCCGGAGGCCTCCCCCGGTCCGCAGGACAGCCAGTATCTCTTCAAGCGTTTCCGCCAGAACATGGAAGAGCGTCGCGCCAAAGCGTGACGCTCTCCTTTCATGCTCCGCAGCGAATGAACGCGCGGGTGAACAGCAACAGCAGCCTTATGAAGTGGGCACAAAACCATGCCTAAAAGAACAGACATCAAATCCATCATGATCATCGGCGCGGGTCCGATTGTTATCGGTCAGGCCTGCGAGTTTGACTATTCCGGTGCACAGGCCTGTAAAGCCCTGCGCGAGGAAGGTTACCGCGTCATTCTGGTCAACTCCAACCCGGCGACCATCATGACCGACCCCGATCTGGCCGATGCGACCTATGTCGAGCCGATCACACCGGAAGTCGTCGAGAAGATCATCGCCCGCGAAAAGCCGGATGCCCTGCTGCCGACCATGGGCGGCCAGACAGCGCTGAACACCGGTCTGGCCCTGGAACGGTCCGGCGCCCTGCACCGCCACGGTGTCGAGCTGATCGGTGCGAAAGCCGATGTGATCGAAAAGGCCGAAGATCGCCTGTTGTTCCGCAACGCGATGGACAAGATCGGCCTGATGTCCCCGCGCTCCAAGGTTGTTCACAGCTTTGAGGAAGCACTGGACGGTCTGGATTTCGTCGGCCTGCCCGCAATCATCCGTCCGTCCTTCACACTGGGCGGCACCGGTGGCGGCATTGCCTACAACCCCGAGGAGTTCGAGGAAATCGTCAAGGGCGGCCTGAAAGCCTCCCCGACCAACGAGGTCCTGATCGAACAGTCCGTTCTGGGCTGGAAAGAGTACGAGATGGAAGTGGTGCGCGACAGCGCGGACAACTGCATCATCATCTGCTCCATCGAAAACATCGATCCGATGGGTGTACACACCGGTGACTCTGTGACCGTTGCCCCGGCCCTGACCCTGACCGACAAGGAATACCAGTTGCTGCGCGATGCCTCCATCGCCACCCTGCGTGAAATCGGCGTGGACACCGGCGGCTCCAACGTCCAGTTCGGGATCAACCCGGAAAACGGCGAGATCGTCGTGATCGAGATGAACCCGCGCGTTTCCCGCTCCTCTGCGCTGGCCTCCAAGGCCACAGGCTTCCCGATTGCCAAGGTTGCAGCAAAACTGGCTGTCGGCTTCACCCTCGACGAGTTGAAGAACGACATTACCAAAGTGACACCGGCTTCCTTCGAGCCGACCATCGACTATGTTGTGACCAAGATCCCGCGCTTCACCTTCGAGAAGTTCCCCGGTGCGGAAGACTACCTGACCACCTCCATGAAATCCGTGGGCGAGGCCATGTCCATCGGTCGCTGCTTTGCAGAGTCCGCCCAGAAGGCCCTGCGCTCCATGGAAACCGGCCTGACAGGCTTCAACGAGGTTCACATTCCCGGCGCAGTTCTGGAAGACGGCTCTGTTGACAAGGATGCGGTCCGCGCCTTCCTGTCCAAGCCGACCAAGGACCGCATGCTCTCCATTGCACAGGGTTTCCGTCACGGCCTGAGCGAAGAGGAAATCTTCGCGGTGACCAAGTTTGACCCGTGGTTCCTGCGCCAGATCGAAGACATTGTGATCACTGAAAACGGCGTGCGTGAAAACGGCCTGCCAACCACACGTCAGGGCCTCCACAGCCTCAAGCGCATGGGCTTTGCCGACACGCGCCTTGCAGAGCTGACCGGTCTGACGGAAGCAGAGGTGGCCGCGAAGCGTCAGGAGCTGGACATCCACCCTGTCTTCAAGCGCATCGACACCTGTGCGGGCGAGTTCCCGTCCGATACGCCCTACATGTACTCCTGCTACGAGGGCGACGGCGTAAACCCGGCTGACTGTGAAGCCGATGTTTCCGACCGCGAAAAGGTCATGATCCTTGGTGGCGGCCCGAACCGGATCGGCCAGGGCATCGAGTTCGACTACTGCTGTGTCCATGCCGCCTATGCCCTGAGCGATGCCGGTTACGAGACCATCATGGTCAACTGTAACCCGGAAACGGTTTCCACCGACTACGACACCTCCGACCGTCTCTATTTCGAACCACTGACAGCCGAGGACGTGATCGAGATTGCACGCAAGGAGCAGTCGAAAGGCACACTGAAGGGTGTGATCGTCCAGTTTGGCGGCCAGACACCGCTGAAGCTGTCCCATGCGCTCGAAGCAGCGGGCATTCCGATCCTCGGAACCTCTCCGGATGCGATCGACCTTGCCGAGGACCGCGAACGCTTCCAGAAGCTTCTGCAGGAACTGAATCTGCGCCAGCCTGCTAACGGCACCGCGACAAGCCGCGAGGGCGCGCACGAAGTGGCGAAGGAAATCGGCTTCCCTGCTGTCATCCGCCCCTCCTACGTTCTGGGTGGCCGTGCGATGGAAATCATTCACTCCACGGAGCAGCTGGATCGCTACATCACCAACGCGGTTCAGGTTTCCGGCAAGAACCCTGTTCTGCTGGACACCTACCTGCAGGACGCGATTGAAGTTGACGTCGATGCTCTTTGTGACGGCAAGGACGTCTTTGTCTCCGGCATCATGGAACACATCGAGGAAGCGGGGATCCACTCCGGTGACTCAGCCTGCTCCCTGCCGCCCTACAGCCTGAGCGCTGAAATTGTCGAGGACATCCGCCAGCAGGCCCACAAGCTTGCCCTGGCCCTGAACGTTGTCGGTCTGATGAACGTCCAGTTCGCGGTCAAGGACGGCGTGGTCTACATCCTCGAGGTCAACCCGCGCGCCAGCCGGACCGTTCCCTTTGTTGCCAAGGCAACAGGCAACCCGATTGCCAAGATCGCATCCCGTCTGATGGCTGGCGAGAAACTGGCGGACTTTGATCTCGTCAGGGAAATGGGTGAACATATCGCGGTGAAGGAAGCTGTCTTCCCGTTCAACCGCTTCCCGGGTGTTGATGTGGTTCTCGGCCCTGAAATGCGCTCGACCGGTGAGGTCATCGGCCTCGACAAGAGCTTCGATGCAGCCTTCCTGAAAGCACAGATGGCCGCCGGTGTCGAACTGCCGACCGAAGGCACGGTCTTTATCTCCGTCAAGGAGCGGGACAAGGTCGGTATGGTGGCTGTGGCGCGTGATCTGCTCGACATGGGCTTCCGCATCATCGCAACAGCCGGTACCGCACAGGCCCTGACAGCCGAGGGTCTGGACGTTGAGACTGTTCTGAAAGTCCGCGAGGGTCGCCCGAACATTGTCGATGCGATCAAGTCCGGTGGTGTTCAGATCATCATCAACACCACAGAGGGCCTCAAGGCCATTTCAGACAGCTTTGACATCCGCCGCGGTGCACTGGACAACTCCATTCCCTACTTCACAACAGCCAACGGTGCGCGTGCCATGGTTGCTGCCGTGAAGGCCAAACAGCGTGACGATTTGCAAGTTGCACCTTTACAAGGTTACTTCAATACGTCATTCTAAGTGTCTTGTGGCTCCCGATTTCTGAACGAATCGGGAGCCTGACTCTTTTTATACAACCTCTAACCCCTTGGGATTTTGCTGCATGAGTGAAAAATTCCCCATGACAGCCCAGGGCCTCGTTCGACTGGAAGAAGAACTGCGCGTTCTCAAATCCGAAGAGCGCCCCGCTGTTATTCAGGCCATTGCAGAAGCGCGTGAACATGGCGATCTGTCTGAAAACGCCGAGTATCACGCCGCGCGTGAGAAACAGAGCTTTATCGAAGGTCGCATTCAGGAGCTGGAAACACGGATTTCCCGTGCGGAAGTCATCGACGTTGCCTCCATGAGTGGTGATACCATCAAGTTTGGCGCGACAGTGACCGTTGCTGACGAAGACACAGACGAAGAAGCCACCTATCAGCTGGTGGGCGATCTGGAAGCCGAGGTCAAGGAAGGCCGCATTGCCATCACCTCCCCACTGGCCCGCGCCCTGATCGGCAAGGAAGTCGGTGACAGTGTCGAAGTCGTGACACCAAACGGTGGCAAGGGCTACGAAGTCATCGAAATCAAATACATCTGAGTTTTCGATCCCTTTCGAAAACCCGACACAGAAGCCGCTTTCTCCCGAAGGCGGCTTTTTTTGTGTCCTTTGAGCCAACCGGATCTCGCAGGCTTTGCATGACACAAAATTTCCCGAACAGCCTCAGTAAAGCAGCAAGCCCCACGATCTTTCCGCTCAACAGGATGTCTCCCCCGCCCCTGAATTTTCCCTGTAGAACTGGAGATCGGCAACAAGGGTCTGCGCTGCTCTCTCCCGCAGTTACAGGGATGAAAGCACAGCAACGCAGCTTCTGTCCTGTTTGCCAAAGCTGACGCGCAGGGCCTCTTCTGTCTTTTCAACACAGAGCAGCCAGTCTCTTCACATTGTTCCATTTACAGGCCGGAAAGCTCTGACCTTTCAACGGAGATCACCTCCTGAAAGTTCTTCCCGACCCTGCTCTGCATCATTCCGCGCTCCTGTGACATGACATAGAAAAATTCACCCGGGAACACAAAACCCGGCCAGTTTTGCAAAGTTTTAAACTTTTGAAGATATTCTGTTTTATACAAACGAATAATAATATCTATCCGGCCTGCTCAGTCTCTTCTCCCTGCTCGGGCCCTTCTCTGGGAAATCAGTCAAATGCCTGCTCTTCGTTACCCGTCTTTCTTTCACAAACCCAAGCTGCGGATGCACTCCTGCAAAACAGAACGGATCTCTTAGACAAAACCGGACATTCTGCTATATTAACCACACACAAAGTGTGGTTTAGGAAAATCCGAGTGTTTTTGTAAAGTTTTAAGAGTTCTGCTCTAAACTGCCCGTTCCCTGCCAGACACACAATGGCAGGCGGTTGCCCGGATTACTTGTCCCATTGTGTTTCTGAAAGTAAATCAATGAAAAACCTGTCCATTTTCGTGAAGTTGTCCATTTTGCTGGGCGTCTTTGCGCTTTCGCTGATCGCCATTTCCACCTACAGCCTCTATTCCCTGCGCGAAAACATGATTGAAAACCGCAAGCAGGAAGTCAAAACCGTGATCGACGCTGCCGTTAACATGAGCCAGTACTATCAGGGTCTGGCTGACAGCGGAGAGATGGATCAGGACACCGCCATCGCCACCTATTACCGCAATATGCAGGAACTCAAGTTTGCAGATGGCGTGGGTTATCTCTTCGCCTTTGGTCCCGATGGTGTCACACAGATGCACGCCGGAAAGCCATCGCTCAAGGGCAAGAACCTCTGGGATCTTCAGGACTCTGATGGAAACTACGTGATCCGCCTGCTGGTGGGTGCGGCAGAGAGCGATGGTTACTTCAGCTATCTCTGGCAAAAGCCGGGCAAGCCGGACGAACTGACCTTTGAAAAGATTTCCTATGCAGCCGGACTGCCCTGGGGACACATTATCGGAACCGGTCTTTACATTGATGATATCGACGAACAGTTCTGGGCCGAGGCCACACAGAACGGTGTTCTCTCCGCTGTGATCATTCTCGTTGTTCTTGGTCTGAGCATCCTGATTTCAAAGGATATTTCCGGACCGCTGGCCAAGCTGCAGTCTGCAATGGACCGCATTTCGCAGGGGCACTATACCGACGCTCTGCCCGAAGCAGACCGCAGGGACGAGATCGGCAGGATTGCCGCCACCCTGCTGGAATTCCGCGCCAAGCTCCAGCAGAACGAGGAACTGCGTTCATCCCAGCAGGAAATGGAAAAGAGCGCCGCACGCCAGCGCGCGGAGGAAACACTCGCCCTGGCCGATCAGCTGGAACAGCAGATCAAGGGTCTGATCAACAAGATGGGCCATTCCATTTCCGGTCTGAACAGCACCAGTTCCGAAATGACCTCCATCGCACAGCAAAGCTCCGAGCGTTCCAGCGAGGTCCGCTCCGTGACCAGCGAAGCCTCCGGCAACATTGATTCCGTTGCTGCGGCAACGGAGGAGCTGACAGCATCCGCACGGGAGATCGGCAACCAGATCCAGCTCTCCTCCCAGGTGGCAAACGAGGTGTCCACCGAGGCCGAGCAAACCAACACCCGCGTGGAGGCCCTCGCCCAGTCCATCGACAGGATCGGCGATGTGGTCAAGCTGATCGAGGACATCACTGAACAAACCAACCTGCTGGCGCTCAACGCCACCATCGAGGCCGCACGTGCCGGTGAGGCTGGCAAGGGCTTTGCCGTTGTCGCCAACGAGGTTCGCAGTCTGGCCGGGCAAACCGCCAACGCCACGACCGAGATCACCACGCAGATCAAGGAAGTTCAGTCCGAAAGCCAGAAGGCCCTGGCCTCTGTTTCCGGCATCAGTGGCTCCATCACAAAGGTGGCGGAACAGGCCAACAGCATTGTCTCCACTGTCGAGGAGCAGAACTCCGCCATTCAGGAAATTGCCCAGCGTGTCGCACAGGTGTCTTCCAGCACCCACATGGTCGGCAGTCACATCGACGATGTCGCCAGCAACGCCCAGCAAACCCTCAACGCCACACAGGGCATTTCCAGCTCTGCAGACGAACTGGTGCAGGAAAGCGAGCAACTGGCAGAGGAAATCGATCACTTCCTCCGCGACATCCGTTCCCGCGCCAATGCCTGACCCTCGTTTGACGAACAAGCCGAAACAGAAAGGCCCTGCTGATGCGGGGCCTTTTTCCTGTCAGGAACCTTGCGGGATCACAATCAGAGTTCCCCCTGCGAAAAAGGCGGACCACTGAGGTCCGCCTTTTCCTGTTCTGTTGCTGAAGATTTTACAGGAAGCGACTGCGGGCTTCGGTGGCCAGCGTTTGCATGTCGCTGTCCTTGATCCGTCCAATCAGGAGGAACTTGTGGTCCTCGGTTTCCCAGGAGGCCGCGGCCATGCCCAGCAGTTCCTTCATCTGCAGTTCGCTGTCCTGCCCGACGTCGTTGCGGTTGATGATACAGAGCGCAACGGGTTCGCCGTCGGGATCGAGATAGGCGACCTGCACCAGTGGCAGGCTGTTGAAGCCCAGCACCTGCGCACGCACCAGTTCCAGCGATCCAAGGTCATCCAGCCGGGGACCCAGCTCGCTCAACCTGAGCACATCGGATACCTGTGCGATCTGCTCGCTCAGAACCTCCGGGCTGTTGTCGAGGCCTGAAAGCGTCTCGGTCACATAGAGCGCCTGATAGCTGGCGACCTCCATCTGCCAGGACAGCGGCTGGTCCTGCAGGTACCTGTCATAGCCGCCTGCACCGATCACCACACCAAGAGCCAGGGTCGCCGCCAGCGCACCCCAGCGGCGCACCAGTGCAAAACTGCCACGCTGCCGGTCGGAGGCACTCTCCCCCTGCAGCTTTCCCCGGGTCGCCTGATTTTGCTCGAACCTTGCGTGTGCCTCACGCAGCCACTCTTCCAGTTCCTGCCGTTTTGCTTCATCCGGCAGGCCCGTTGCTTCAGGCTCGACAGAGCCGTGGAACTCGTCAAGTGCGAGGATACGCTGTTCCAGCGTGTCGTCCTGCTCCATTGCCGCGACGATTTCGTCTGTCAGGTCAGCCGGAAGCTCGCCATCGAGAAAACGGCGGAGCGTTTCTTCTGAATAGGTCATTTCCGTTTACTTTCCTTCTCGGCAAACAGTTCCGGTTCCCACGTCTTCAGCGCCTTGCGCGCGTGGTGCAGGCGGCTCATCACAGTTCCAAGCGGAACTCCCAGAATCTCAGCAGCTTCGCGATAGGTGAACTGCTCGACATAGACCAGTTCGACCGTCGCACGCTGCGCTTCGGGAAGCTCCAATACCTTAGAAAACACTTCACGCGCCAGAATATTCACATCCGCACCCGGTTTTTTGTCCGCAAAATGATCCGGTGTGTAGTTTTCCAGACTTCCCGTCTTGCGAATGGCCTTCGAGCGCAGCTCGTTGAGCCAGATGGAGCGGCAGATGGTCAGCAGCCAGCCCTTGAGATTCTGGTCTTCCCGATAGAGATGGGCCTTTTCCAGAGCACGCAGGCAGGTGGCCTGCAACAGATCATCCGCCAGATCGGGCGCCCCTGAAAGCGACAGGGCAAAACGCCAGATCACAGTGAGGTAGGGAACCAGCAATTCCCCCATACTCACCGGACCGTCAGCCCCGTCCGATTTTTTTTCAGTTGCCATTGAATAAATAATCTCCCCTGCGTGTTCGTACTGATAATGCCCGAACTGCACAGGTGCAACATACACCCGCTTCTACAGGAGGATAGGAACCATGAAGAAGATTGTAAAGCTGGCGACCGCTCTCATCGCACTCACTTTTGGGTCATTGGCCCATGCCGGGGGACACGAAAGCTGGAAACTCGACAACGAGAACTCCCGTCTGTCCTTTGGTTCGATCAAGAAGGACACTGTCGGTGAGGTCCACCATTTTCAGGAGCTTTCCGGCAAGCTGGCAGAAAACGGCCAGGTCGAACTGGAAATCAATCTCGGCTCTGTTGAAACCTGGATTGATATCCGCAACAGCCGCATTCTCGAACACGTCTTCGGGGACTACAAAACAGCAACACTGAGCGCCACAGTGGACATGGAAGAGGTCAAAGCCCTCGCCGTGGGGGACAGCACTGTACTGGATATGGAAGGCCAGCTCGACTTTCTGGGACAGACAATCGATCTGGAATCAGAAATCTTCGTCGCACGCCTCGGCAAGGACAGGCTGCTGGCTAGCACCAATGACATGATCTTCCTGTCCACCGAGGAAGCAGGCCTGAACGCCGGTGTGGATGTGCTCAAGGACCTTGCCTCCCTGCCCGGCATCACACGCACGGTTCCAATCACCCTGCGCGCGGTCTTTACCGCAACCCACGATCACGCCGCTGCTGAACCCGAAAGCCACAGCGTAACAGTTGCCTCTGTCGGAGCTGCCGATGTCATTGAGGGCGATATCAAAAAGGGCAAGAAGCTCTATCGCGGCTGCAAGGCCTGCCACAGCCTGAAGGCTGGCAAGAACGGCGTTGGCCCCAGCCTGAACGGCATCATCGGTGCCTCTGCTGCTGCCGTTGAGGGCTACAAATATTCCAAGGCCATGAAAGACTCCGGACTGGTGTGGGATCAGGCCAACCTGACAGCTTTCCTGTCCAACCCGAAAGGACTGGTCAAGGGCACCAAGATGCAATACCGCGGAATCAAGAAGGAGAGCGACATTCAGGACCTGCTGGCCTATATCCAGTCACAATCCTGATTTTCCGGCCTGATTGTCCGGCCTGATTTTCCGGTCTGATATCCCCGCCTGATCCTGTGGTCCGGCTTGACCTTGTCGCCTGACCATCAGCCCTGTTTTCAGACCCGGATTTCTGTGGATCGTTTTGTCCCGGGCCTGATGCTCCGGCCCCTGTTGGCCAAAAAAACTGATTTTCCGGCCTCTGACAGACCTGTCTCTGACTGATTTGGCCTCCTGCTCTCCTTTGATTCTGTCGAACCCTGCCGGTCAAATTTGATCCCATGCGATTTAACCGCGCGGGATTTTAGTGAGCGACTTTGCTCCACGAGGTCTACACTTCCGCCGGGTCCCGCGCGTGGTCCCGGCGTTTTTTTGACCGAAGGCTCCCGCTCAGACAGGCCGGACAAAGGCCTTTCCAGACAGATTTTTTCAAACAAACGGACAATCGTCCCAACTTTTCAAACCCCTGTTCACCCCCGGCAGTAAACAAGGCGCCCCTGCAGCTTCAGCCAGGGCTGTTCACCAACTGGACACCCCTGTGATACTAAGGATAACCGGACAGCTGTTTGTGAAAGCCGGACAGCCCGCATCCCGTGGTAAGCTTCCACGGAAATCCCATCAAACCATGAAGCGCAGAGCACCATGAAAACCGACGCCAACATTCTTGTCCTTCTGATCGAAGACGATATGGACATTGCAGAAACGGTCAGCGATTTCCTCACGCTGGAGGGCATTGAGTGCGACCATGCCTATGATGGCGAAACGGGGCTTCGCATGGCTTCCGGAGGGCACTACGACGTCATCCTGCTGGATGTCATGCTGCCCTTTCGCGACGGTGTGAGTGTCTGCAAGGCTCTGCGTGACAAGGGCCTCGACACCCCGGTTCTGATGCTGACCGCCCGGGACACACTGGATGACAAGCTCACCGGCTTCCGGGCCGGAGCGGATGACTATCTGATCAAACCCTTCGCGCTGGAGGAACTGGTGATCCGTACCCGCGTCCTGTCAAGGCGACGCAGCGGGGAAATCAAACGCTTCCGGCTGGCTGATCTGGAAATCGACTTCACGGAAAAGACCATCCGGCGCGGCACGACCTTCATCAGGGTTCCTCCGACCGGCTGGACCATTCTTGAAATTCTGGCCCAGAACAGCCCGAAGCTGGTGTCGCGCAACCGGCTTGAGATGGCCCTGTGGGGCGGGGAACCTCCGGACACCAACGCCCTGAAGGTCCACCTCTACAAACTGCGGCAGAAACTGGACAGGCCCTTTTCCAGAAGCCTGATCCACACTGTCCCCAATCAGGGAACAGCATTGCGGGAGGAAGACTGATGATCTGGCGCAGAAAACATCGTCCCAAAAAAGAGCGGACCTTCCCGAAAATTCTGAGAAAATACGTCCTGTTCACACTGGGCGTTACAGTGCTGTTCTATACGGTCATCCTCAATTTCTATCTCACCAAGGGAACATTCCTGGGGGCTGCGTTCGAGCTGGAAAACTTCGGCAGATTCTACGAACGGATGCTCGCCGAAAATCCGAATGCCGAGCTGCCCAAACAGTTCAATGTTTCCCCCTATCGGAACTTTGAGGACATTCCTGTCAATCTGAGGCGCCATCTGGTCAAGGACAGGCTGAGACCCAATCGCCTCAAGCCACTGGACATGGAAGAACTGGACGGCGTGAGCGAAGAGGATGCCAAATACTTCCATCTGGTTTTCCCCTTTACGATGAAAAACGGAAAAACCCTCTATCTGACCCAGTGGTTCGGGCCGGAGGACGAACTCAGTGTCTTCCTTGATGAAATGGACAAACTGACCCTCATCACCCTGCCCCTTGCCCTGCTGGTTACCTTTGCCTTTGTTGTCATCCTCTGGCTTCTGGGGCGGCGGTTTTCCCGCCCGTCCGAACATCTGGCCAACTGGATCAAGGGCCTGTCATCCGACAGGCTGGCCGAACCTGTCCCCAACTTCGGTTTTCAGGAACTGAACCAGATCGCCGGAGAACTGCACAGCTCTCTGGTCCGGCTCGACCACTTTGTCGCGCGCGAGAAGGAATTCCTGCGACAGGCCAGCCACGAGCTGCGCACGCCCATCACGGTGATCAGCGGCAATGTGGAGCTGCTTGCACGGCAGGAGACGACCCCGACCGAAGACAAGGCCGTCAGACGCATTCACCGCGCTACGCAGAACATGAAGCAGCTGATTGAAACCCTGTTGTGGCTCGGGCGGGAAATCGACACCTCCCGGCAAGAGGAGACCTTCGATATCCGCGATATCGTTCAGGACGTGATGGGTGAACTGGATTATCTTTTCGAAGCAGACGGGACAGAGTTCGAACTTAAGGTCGAAACGGACAAAACAGTTCTGACCTGTCAGCGCACAGCCTTTTACATTGCCCTGTCCAACCTGCTGCGCAATGCCTTCCAGTACACACCGAAGGGCGTGATCCGGGTTTATCTGCTCGACAACAGCATTCTGGTTGAAAACCACATCAGCACATCGCAAAAGACAGACAAAGAGGGAGCCGGTCACGGGATCGGCCTTCAGCTTGTCCGCAAGATCTGCACACGCTGCAACTGGGATTTCACGCTCTCTCCCCTCGCTGGCGGAGGCATGCACGCCCGCATTGACTACAAAAAACAAACAAAGTGATTTTTGTTTACCCTTTGGATGCCCCCGGTCGTCATAGGGTCCCCCCAGACCCCACGACTTCCGGAGCAATCCATGAGAAAATCACTTTACACATTCACCCTCTGCGCAGTTCTCGCCCTTGTCCAGTTTGCCGGCTCTGCCTGGGCACAGTCCCCTGACGGGGACAGGGAAGAAGAACCGTCCGACTGGCAGCTTACCCTTGGTGCCGGTGTCGGCTTTGCTCCGGACTATGAAGGATCCGACGACTATGAAGCCATTTTCCTTCCGGAGGCAGAAATCGTCTGGAAAGATCGCGTCAGTCTTTCGCCCGGCGGACTGAACATCGATGCCTATCAGGGTGAAAGGCTCACTCTCGGTTTCGGCCTTGGACTGACAGACAGCCGCGATGATTCCGACAACAGCGCCCTGAGGGGCCTCGGTGACATTGACACCAGCGCAGAGGGCAGTCTCTATGCCTCCTACGAATTTGACTTCGCCAGCATCAATGCGCTCTTTGCGCAGGATCTCGGTGACGGACACGAAGGCGCTTTCGTCGAGCTGTCAGCCGATGTCTTCCTGCCGGTCACCGATGATCTCGTCCTGCTGGTCGGTCCCGATCTGACCTGGGCTTCCGAAGACTACATGCAGTCCTTCTTCGGCATCTCCTCCTCACAGGCCGCATCCAGTGCCTATTCCACCTTCGATGCCGATGCCGGCTTCAAGGATGTGGGCCTGCACGCCATGGCCCGTTACCCACTGACAGAGTCCATCTCCCTCAACGGGATCGTGCAGTACAAACGGTTGCTTGGCGATGCTGCTGACAGCCCGATTGTCGAGGACGAGGGTTCCGCCGATCAGGTCTTCGGCGGCATGACCATCAGCTACAGATTCTAGTCCCCGCTCACCGGAGCACCCAGCAGAACCTTGAAACTTCAACAGGCAGCAAGGCACACCGCCCTGCTGCCTGTTTTTTTCCGCCATACAGGGTTGTACCAAGAACACTCAGATCGCCAGATATTGCTGGCGCAGGTCCTCGTTTTCCAGCACCTCCTGCGCAAGGCCGTCGAAGACCTTCTGCCCGCTTTCCAGAATGATGGCACGGTCAGCCAGATGCAGGGCTGCAATTGCATTCTGCTCAACCAGAACAGTCGTGATCCCGTGAGACTTGATCTCCTCGAGGATCTTCTCGATCTCCCTGACAATCACAGGTGCCAGACCCTCGTAGGGTTCATCCAGCAGCAGGAGCTTGACATCCCGCGAAAGAGCACGGGCCACAGCCAGCATCTGCTGCTCCCCGCCAGAGAGGGTCACCCCTTCCTGATTGCGGCGTTCCCCCAGACGTGGAAAGTGATCATAGAGACGCTCAATCGACCAGCCCAGCGGACCTTCGATCTGCGCCAGTTCCAGATTTTCCTGCACCGTGAGACCGGGGATAATCCGGCGGTCTTCCGGCACCAGACCAATACCGTTGCGCGCGGCCTCAAAGGACTTCATGGTGTGCAGCGGCTTGTGATCCAGCCACACCTCCCCTTGCGTGCAAAGCGGTTCGTCCATGCGGGCGATGGTCCGCAGTGTGGAGGTCTTTCCCGCACCGTTCCGGCCCAGCAGGGCCACGATTTCGCCCTCGTGAATGTCAAAGCTGATACCCTGCACAATATAGCTCTCGCCATAGTAGGCGTGCAGGTTCCAGGCAGAGAAATAGGCCGGGGCAGACCCCTTGTTCGGAACAGGGGCAACACCCGGGGCTGTTTTGTTTTCCATACTCAGCATCAGACTTCAGCTCCCCCCAGATAGGCTTCCTGCACGCGCGGATCGCCCTTGATTTCCTCGGGCGTTCCCTCGGCAATGATATGACCGCGAGCCAGCACGGAAATCCGTGTAGCCAATGAGAAGACAACGTGCATGTCATGCTCGATGATCACCTTGGAAATGCCGCGCTCGCCGATCTTTTTCAGCAGATCAATGGTGTTGTTGGTGTCCGCACGGGCCATGCCCGCTGTTGGTTCGTCCAGCAACAGGAGTTTGGGTTTCTGGACCAGGCACATGGCCAGCTCCAGGCGGCGTTTGTCCCCGCGGGACAGCGATCCGGCAACCATTTCCTTCTTGTCGGCCAGACCGATGTCTTCGAGGATATGCTCTGCTTCCTCCCTGACCTCCCCGCGGCTGACCACCCCGCCCCACGCATTGAGGGAGAAGGCTCCGTCATTGTGGGCAAAGGCCGGGATCATGGCGTTTTCCAGCAGATTGAGATCATTGAAGACCTCCGGTGTCTGGAACACGCGCGAGATTCCCATCTGGTTGATCCTGTGCGGCGGCAGGCCACTGAGCGAATGCGCCCCGTCCCTGCCGTAATAGACAACAGACCCCGTATCCGGAATCAGGCGTCCCACCAGACAGTTCAGGAAGGTCGACTTTCCCGCTCCGTTTGGCCCGATGATCGCATGGACAGAGCCGTCACGAATGCGGATGTTGACATCATCCAGCGCTTTCAGGCCGCCAAAGTTCTTGTTCACGCCCTCAACGACGAGGACGTCTTCCGATTGATTCAGCATGTTACTCGGCCCCTTCCTGCTCGTTCAGTTTGCTCTTGGACGCAGTCGCCTTGCCAACACGGGCGGAAATCCAGTCCGCCAGCCGCTGGAAGCCTTCCATTGCCCCACCGGGCAGGAAGATCACAATCAGCATGAAGAGCACACCCAGCGTCAGGTGCCAGCCACTGCCGACAAAAAGCCCGGCAAAGGACACCCATGCCCCCTGGATACCATCCGGCAGGAAGCCGAAGATGTCATTGAGCACACCCTGGTTAAAGGCCGAGAAAATGTTCTCGCAGTACTTGATCACCGCAGCACCGATCATCGGCCCCAGCAGTGTTCCGGCACCACCGAGGATGGTCATCAGCACCACCTCGCCCGATGCGGTCCACTGCATGCGCTCTGCACCGGCCAGCGGATCGATCACCACCATCAGTGCCCCGGCAAGACCGGCATAGATGCCCGAGATCACAAAGGCGGACAGCAAATAGGGGCGCGTGTTAAGACCGGTGTACTTCATCCGGTTCTGGTTCGATTTCACCGCCTTGAGCATCATGCCGAACGGAGAACGCACCAGACGCACGGAAATATAAAACCCGATGATCAGCACCACCGCGCAGAAGTAAAAGCCGTTGTAGCCCGTCAGCCCCATCCCGAAAAGATCCGGCAGGGGCAGGCCATCACCGACAGGCGCGGAATCAAAGATACGCGGATCAGCCTGCTCCAGCTGGAGGCCGGTTTCCCCGTTGGTGATCGGGGTCAGAACCGAATAGGCCAGGTTGTAGCACATCTGCGCAAAGGCCAGTGTCAGGATCGAGAAGTAGATGCCCGAACGGCGCAGGGCAATAAAGCCGATCAGAAGCGCAAAGACCCCGGTCACAGCCATGGCAAAGACAATGGCCAGCAGGGCGTTCATGCTGAAAAGCTTGAAGGACCAGAGCGCCGTGTAGGAGCCAATGCCGATAAAGGCCGCATGACCGAAGGAAAGATAGCCCGTCATGCCGAAGAGAATGTTGAAACCAATGGCAAAGAGGCCAAAGATCGCAAATTTCTGCAACAGATCGGGATAGCCTGCTCCGAAAGGCTGAAGCCACAAAGGCATCAGGAGGATAACGGCGGCAAAGCCGAGGACCAGAATATGGTCTTTGTTTGGAAACTGTGCCATGTCCTACTCCTCCATCACACCACGACGCCCCATCAGGCCGCGCGGACGTGTCAGCAACACAATCACAGCGATGAGGTAGATAACGATCTGGTCAATACCGGGAATAATGGCCTTGACCTCGGTCATGGACGCAAAGGACTGGAGAATTCCCAGCAGGAACCCTGCGGCAACGGCTCCACCCAGCGATCCCATGCCACCAACGACAACCACAACAAAGGAAAGGACAAGGAAGTCCATCCCGATGTGATAGTCGGGCGGCAGAATGGGCGCATACATGACACCGGCCATACCCGTCACAACAGCCGCCAGACCGAAGACAATGGTAAACTTCCTGTCGATATCAATGCCCAGCAACCCGACCGTTTCACGGTCTGCCATGCCTGCGCGCACCACCATGCCAAAGGTCGTCAGCTGCAAAAAGGCAAAAACCCCGGCAATCACGACCCCGGCAAAGCCGAAGAAAATCAGGCGCCACCACGGATAGATGACGTTGTCACCCAGTCCGAACCAGGAACCGACATTCGCCGATCCGGACACGAGATCCGGAGCAGGTGTCGGGATCGGGTTCGCGCCGAAGTTGGCCTTGACCAGTTCCTGAAGGACAATGGCCAGCCCGAAGGTCACAAGGATCTGCTCGGCATGGGTGCGCTTGTAGAAGCGCTGGATCAGACCGCGCTCCATGCTGTAGCCAATGGCCAGCATGATCGGCACCGTCAGAATCAGCGAGAGCGGAACGGCCATGTCAATCAGCAGCGTCCCGGTATCACCGAACCAGATTTCAAGGTAGGGGATCTCCTTGTAGGCCTCAAAGAAGGTCACGGACTCATCCTTGACGCGTTTGGAGAGCGTAAGAAGGTTCTGGAAACTGACGGCACAGAAGGCCCCCAGCATGAAGAGAGCCCCGTGGGCAAAATTCACCACTCCCAAGGTGCCGAATATCAAGGTCAGTCCCAGCGCAATCAGCGCGTAGGCCCCGCCCTTGTCCAGCCCGTTCAGGAGTTGTAGCAACACAGCATCCATAACGTCAGGCATTCCCTGTTCTGGGCTGACAAGTCCTGCCCTCTGCCAGCCTGTTTGTTTTATCGGGTGAATAAGCAGGGAGACCATTTCATGTCTGGTTTCCCTGATCCCTGCCGGGACCGGAGCGTTCTAGGCGCCACCCTGCTTCTGATCACACAGGTCTGAAGGAACAGCGGGAAGAGGAAGCCACAGGTCCTCCTCCCGCGTTCTGCCACGAAAGGGCGATCAGACTTCGTAAGGACCCAGCTCGCCCGGGAAGAAGTCAGGCGCATAGCTCACCTGCTTCGCGGGAACCTGCTGGACGACCTGCAAGAGGTCGAACTGGCTGCTTGGTGTTGTGTTGCCACGCACGACCAGAACATCCTTGAAGCACTGGTGATCCTCTGCACGATAGAGGGTCTTGCCATTGCCCATGCCGTCGAACTCGAAGCCTTCCAGCGCCCGGATCACTTCCGGCGGATAGAAGGTTCCGGCCATTTCACAGGCATTCGCATAGAGCAGTGTCTGGACATAGCAGGTGTGCGCCGCCTGGGATGGCGGGAAGCCGTACTCCTGACCAAAGGAGCGTACAAAGGCCTGGGAGGCCTCGTCCTGCAGGGACCAGTTCCAGTTGGTGGTCCCCAGAATCCCCTTGATGCTGTCGCCCGCACCCTGCGCCATCAGGCGGGAGAAGAGCGGAACAATGATCTCGAAGTTCTTGCCGTTGACCTGCTTGTCACGCAGGCCGAACTGCACAGCCTGGGTCAGGGAATTCACCATGTCCTTGCCATAGTGGTTCAGGATCAGAGTGTCCGCACCGGAGTTCAGAACCGGTGTGATGTACTGGGAGAAATCGCCCGCACCCACCGGCGTTTTCACAGTGGCCTGTGTTTGCCAACCCAGCCCTTCGGTGGTGTTCTTGATGGACTCTTCCTGTGTCCAGCCCCAGGTGTAATCCGCAGTCAGGTGATAGGCCTGACGCTCCTTGCCCATTTCCTTTTCAAGAACCGGGCCCAGTGCGGCACCGGACATGTAGGCATTGAAGAAGTGACGGAAACCATAACGGCGACGGTCCTTGCCCGTCGTGTCGTTGGAGTGTGTCAGACCGGACATGAAGATCACGCCCGCTTCCTGACAGAGCGACTGCACGGCAATCGCCACGCCGGAGGACGAACCACCGGACACCATCAGCACACCGTCCTTTTCGATCATGCGCTTCGCAGAGGCGCGCGCGGCATCAGACTTTGTCTGGGTGTCACCGGTCACGTATTCGACCTTCTTGCCCAGGACGCCGTTGCCCTTCAGGCTGGATGGCTTGAAGGTATTCATCATACCGCCATCACCCTCGCCGTTGAGGTGCTTGACAGCAAGCTGGAACGCACGCAGTTCATCCGCACCCTCATCAGCGTAAGGGCCGGTTTGCGGCACGTTAAAGCCCAGCGTTACCGAAGAACTGTTTCCGGGATCGTTGGTGAAGTCCTTCGCATAGGCATTGCGCATAAAAAAAGTCGGTGCAGCCAAACCGCCTGCAGCGACCGTTGATCCTTTCAGAAAAAGCCTCCGATCCAGAGAACCGAATTTAAGCTTGTCTCCCATTTGACATCATTCCTTTTTGTTTTCCGCAAGACGCCGAAATCCAAAAGGAATAAACCAAGAGGACAAACAGTCACCTGCGGACTTTATAAGCCTTTACCCATTCAGAACTGCGCACTCTTTTCCCGAAAACCACTCAATTACAAGGCCTTGAAGATGAGAACTTGGATCACATCTTCTCCTCATAAGGCCTTTACTTTTTTTATTTAAATCGGGACGAGAATTCCTTTTACAGAAATTCGAAACCGCAATTCACAAGCAAAATAATGACGCATTCCATCAAGCGAATGCAAGCCCCTTTTACAAAATCAACATAACCTGACCTTTATATTTTCAGCTCTTTACATGGCAAACACTACATACAATGGCACGAAAACAGGAAACAACTTCACATCAATTTGTTATGGGTTGACAAAAACTTAGAGGACTTTTTTCCAGACCACTCAATCACCCCCAAACCCGCACTTTTCTTATGGTTTATAGGGCGTAAAAAAATAATTCCGGGAACAGCAAAACCTCTCGCGAATGCGCTCTTTTTTCACACAAAGACGTGATTGCTCACTGCCGGAACGGACAAAAAATCCTTTCCGAAAAGATTCCTGTAAAAAGAGGCCCTTCCACAAAAACAACAACGGAAAAAATCAGCGAATCTCCGCCTTTTACTCCGGAGCGGAGAAAGGGTCCCCCAGCCTTGCAACAGCAGGGACAAGGACAAAACCTCTTCCGGGCCGAAACAAACATGAAACAAAAATAAAAAAAGACTCACGATTATGTGCTATGAATTTGAGGGGGATAAAGAAAGTGCGACCCCCATATCCTTAAGGGTTCAGGAAACTTGTATGGATGGAGGGCACAAGTTATGAATTCTTTTTCGCACGACTTCGTGATGAACTCGCTGCAATATCTCTCATCAATTTTTGTCTTTGCGATTGGCCTCGCTTTTCTTTCAGTCGCAGTACTTTTTATTATAGATATTACGCAACACAAGGACGCCATACGCAAAAACTATCCGGTTGTTGGCCGTTTCCGTTATCTCTTTTCCACGCTGGGCGAGTTTTTCCGCCAGTATTTCTTTGCCATGGATCGTGAGGAGATGCCCTTTAACCGGGCAGAGCGCGAGTGGGTGCACCGGGCCACTCATGACCACGACAACACCGTTGCCTTTGGTTCCAGCAAGAACCTGACCCCTGCAGGCACGGCCATTTTCGTCAACTGCCCCTTCCCGACACTGGAAGAAGACGCAGCCGAAATCCAGCCGCTGGAAATCGGTCCCTTTTGTGAAAAGCCCTACAAGGCTCCGTCATTTTTCAATATTTCCGGTATGAGCTATGGCGCCCTGTCCACACCGGCTGTGCGCGCCCTGTCCAAAGGCGCAAAAATGGCCGACTGCTGGATGAACACAGGCGAAGGCGGCCTGTCCCCCTATCACCTGGAGGGAGGCTGCGACGTTGTCTTTCAAATCGGCACCGCCAAATACGGCGTGCGGACAGCCGACGGCAGGCTGTCGGACGAGAAGCTCCGTGAAGTGGCCGCCCACGAACAGGTTCGCATGTTCGAGCTGAAGATGAGCCAGGGGGCCAAGCCCGGCAAGGGGGGCATTCTTCCGGGTGTGAAGGTCACTGCCGAAATCGCAAAAATCCGCGGCATTCCGGAAGGCGAGGATTCCATATCACCCAACCGCCATCCGGAGATCAACAACAGCATCGAGATGCTGGACATGATCAACCATGTGCGCAACGTCACCGGAAAGCCCGTCGGCTTTAAAACCGTGATGGGCTCCTTTGGCTGGCTGGAAACGCTCTGTCAGGAAATCCACAAACGCGGCATTGAATCGGCACCGGACTTTATCACCGTGGACAGTGGCGACGGAGGGACGGGCGCTGCCCCGATGCCCCTGATGGACAATGTCGGCCTGCCAATCCGGGAATCCCTGCCGCTTGTGTCCGATGTCCTGCACCGCTACGGCCTGCGCGAGCGCATCCGGGTGATTGCTTCCGGCAAGCTGATCACACCCTCGGAGGTGGGCTGGGCCCTGGCTGTCGGCGCGGACTTTGTCACCTCGGCCCGTGGCTTCATGTTCTCCCTTGGCTGTATCCAGGCGCTCAAGTGCAACAGGAACACCTGCCCGACGGGGATCACCACACACAACAGGCGCCTGCAGCGCGGCCTTGACCCGCAAGACAAGTCAACCAAGGTCGCCAATTTCTGCCTGAACATGCACCACGAGGTCGAAATCATTTCCCACTCCTGTGGCGTGGCCCGTCCCCGGCTGATGCGGCGCAAGCACGTCCGCATAGTCCAGGACAACGGCCGCTCCCTGCCCATGGACGTCCTCTACCCCCGCCCGGACATCATGCCGGAATACGCTGCCATCGCAGCAGAACTGGCAAAGAACAGCCCTCATGAGGAAAAGAGAGGATACTGCGGCTAGAAATACGGAACTGCCCGGTTCATCAAAGACACGCAACAAAACACCCCGGGAAACACATCCGGGGCGCATCTGAAAAACAGACCGGTCCGGGACAGACCGGTTCCGACAAGACACAAACGAAAGAGTCACATCATGCCTGAGATGAAAGCATCTGATCTGTTTGTCAAAGCACTCGAAGCAGAGGGGGTCGAATACATCTTTGCCGTTCCCGGCGAGGAAAACCTCGACATGGTTGAATCCCTGCGAACCTCAAGCATCAAGCTGATCCTCACCCGCCACGAACAGGGGGCTGCCTTTATGGCCGCCACCTATGGCCGCCTGAGCGGAAAGGCCGGGGTTTGCATGGCCACTCTCGGCCCCGGAGCGACCAACTTCGCCACACCGGCAGCCTATGCCCATCTGGGAGCCTTTCCCCTGATCATCATCACAGGACAGAAGCCGATCAAGAAATCCAAGCAGGGGCAGTTCCAGATCATCGACGTCGTCGGGCTTTTTGATCCCATCTGCAAGATGTCCAAGCAGATTGTCCACGGCAACACCATCCCCGCCCTCGTCCGCGAGGCCTTCCGCCTCGCCGAGGAAGAACGCCCCGGCGCAGTCCTGCTGGAACTTCCGGAAGATATCGCGGCCGAGGAAACCGACGCGCCGATCATCCCGCCCCACGAGCGTTTCTATGCGGTTGCCGATGATGCCGTGCTCGACAAGGCTGCCGACATGATCAGGTCCGCCCGGATGCCACTGGTTCTGATCGGTGCGGGGGCCAACCGCAAGCACGCCCGCCATGCGCTCTCCGAATTTATCAACAGCACGCAAATCCCCTTCTTTGTCACCCAGATGGGCAAGGGCGTCGTCGATGAACGCTCCGAACTTTTCCTCGGAACGGCTGCACTGTCCGATGGCGACTATCTTCACTGCGCCATTGAACGCGCGGACCTGATCATCAACATCGGGCATGACGTGGTGGAAAAGCCACCCTTCTTCATGGAGGAAAACGGCAAGCAGGTTGTGCATGTCAACTACAAGTCCGCACAGGTTGACCAGGTCTATTTCCCGCAGGTGGAAGTCATTGGTGATCTGGCGGCCTCCATTGATCGCCTGAAAGACAAGCTCGGCGGGAAAGTCGATTTTGACCGCGCCTATTTTGACCGCATCAAGACAGAGGTCGAGCTTCACATCAGCGAAGGCGCAGATGACAACCGCTTCCCGGTGATCCCGCAACGTTTTGTCAGCGACACCCGCAAGGTGATGAAGGACTGCGATATCATCGCACTGGACAATGGCATCTACAAAATCTGGTACGCCCGCAACTACAAGGCTCACCAGCCCAACACTGTGCTGCTCGACAACGCCCTGGCCACCATGGGCGCAGGCCTGCCCTCTGCCATGATGGCCGCCATGCTCAACCCGGACCGGCGCGTCATGGCCATCTGCGGGGATGGCGGTTTCATGATGAACTCGCAGGAGCTGGAAACCGCCGTGCGCCTCGGTCTCAATCTGGTGGTCACGGTCCTGAACGACAGCTCCTATGGCATGATCCGCTGGAAACAGTCACACGCGGGTTTTGATGACTGGGGGCTGGAATTCAACAATCCGGATTTTGTCCAGTACGCCAACAGCTATGGCGCGACTGGCCACCGGGTCACCGCAACCGAAGATCTGATCCCGACCTTTGAAAAGGCCTTTTCGGCCGGCGGGGTCCATCTGATCGATCTGCCCGTCGACTACTCGGAAAACCAGCGGGTTCTGATTGATGAACTGGCACAGAAAGTCTGTCTGATTTAAGGGGGAAGAAATGACAAACAGAGTATCCGTCGTCAATCCGTACGACCTGCAGGAGATCGGTGAAATCAGCCTCGTGGATGAAAACACCGTTGATCGCTATCTGGAACAGGCCCACCAGCTTTACAGAAACCGCAGCAACTGGCTTCCTGCCTTCAGGCGGATCGGGGTGCTGAAAAAGACGGCAAGGCTCATGGCAGATCGCTTTGACGAACTGGCCTTCCAGATCGCCGACGAAGGCGGAAAACCGCTGATCGATGCCCGTATCGAGGTCACACGCGCCATCGACGGTGTTGAGCTTTGCATCAAGGAACTGTCCCATCTCGGCGGGCGGGAAATCCCGATGGACCTCACTGCTGCGGGGGCCGGACGCATGGCCTTTACCACCCGCGAACCCATTGGTGTTGTGGTCGCGGTTTCCGCCTTCAATCACCCGCTGAACCTGATCGTCCACCAGGTTGCTCCGGCTGTTGCTGTGGGCTGCCCCGTGCTGGTCAAGCCTGCAACCGCAACGCCCCTGTCCTGCCGGACCTTTATTGACATCCTCCACGAAGCGGGCCTGCCTGAGGAATGGGCACGCTTCACCCCTTGTGACAACACGGTCGCCACCCGCATGGTGACCGATCCGCGGGTTGCCTTCTTCTCCTTTATCGGTTCGGGCAAGGTTGGCTGGATGCTGCGTTCGAAACTGGCGCCCGGCACACGCTGCGCGCTGGAACACGGTGGCGTTGCTCCGGTCATCATCGATGAAGGTGCAGACCTCAAGGCCATGATCCCGGCCCTTCTCAAGGGTGGCTTCTATCATTCCGGGCAGGTCTGCGTGTCCGTACAGCGCATCTATGCCCCACAGGATCACGCGCAGGAAATCGCCGAGCGCCTTGCCATCGGTGCCGCCCAGCTCAAGGTTGGCAACGCCATTCATGACAGCACGGAATGCGGCCCTCTGATCCAGCCGCGCGAGGTGGATCGTGTGGCCGAATGGATTTCGGAAGCGCGCGATGGCGGTGCGAAGGTCCTGTGCGGGGGCGACAGGCTGAGCGAGACAACCTACGCCCCGACCGTCCTGCTTGATGCCCCGGAAGAGGCGCGGATTTCGAAGATGGAAATCTTCGGCCCCGCTGTTTCCGTTTATGGTTATGAGGATTTCAACGAGGCCATTGCCCGTGCCAACAGCCTGCCCTTCGCCTTTCAGGCTGCGGTTTTCACCGACAGGCTCGAGCGGGCGATGTCAGCCGTCCGGGAGCTGGATGCCACAGCCGTCATGGTCAATGATCACACCGCCTTTCGCACCGACTGGATGCCCTTCGCCGGGCGCAGGCAATCCGGCTACAACACCGGAGGAATCGGCTACACCATGCACGACATGACCCAGGACAAGATGGCTGTCATCAGGCTCTAGTCCCTCCTTCGGGAAAACCGAAGGGTGATCATCTCACTGAGTGTAATTTTATATGACTCGATCATATATATTATGCTATAAGGAAACTGTTGCTGAAGTCGCCAGGATTTCAGCCGGTTTCAATCACCTTGAGCACCTTCCCGCAATTCCGGGGATACCTGCGCGGGAAGATCCTTTTAAAGCCTGATCAAGAAAAAAGCTGTCATGCTTGCGCATGATACAGACAACAGTCCGGAGCAAATGAGCCCCTATCCTCCCTTTTCCCTGCCCCTGGCAGAGCAGAAACTGTCCCGTCCCTTTCACGATCTTCTGGATTACTGGCATCAGATCAGGGGCAGACATCCCATTCCGCTCAAACAGGATTTTGACCCCTTTGCCATCAGCGATCTCCTCCCCTGCCTGATCCTCTTCGAGGTTCTGCGCAACAGGGAAAGCCTGGACTTCCGCTTTCGGGTTGTCGGCACCTATCTCGATGAACGCCACAACGGATGCTACACCGGCAGCACTGTCACCGAAGTCTACGGAAACAACCACGGACAAATCTGGCACGCCTGTGAAAACGTCGCACAGACCGCAACACCGGAACTGGCACAGTTTCCCTTCACAGGACAGGCCCGGCTGGCGAAAGAGGAAAGGATCACCTCGGTCAACGCACTCTTCCTGCCGCTCTCCGAACAGGGCGGGCTGGTCGATTACATCCTCTGCCTTGTGAACTTCAAACACGCCGCCGGAGCGGACAGACAAACGGGGCATCCTGCCTGACAGCAGAGCCCCGCTTTTCCTGAGCATTCCGGGATGATGAACCTGCCCGGCGCTTATGCCTTTTCAGGCAACAGGCCACAGACCTTGAGCAGGAAGGCATACATCAGCGCCACTTCCTTCAGCCGCTCGAAACGGCCCGAAGCTCCACCGTGCCCGGCCGACATGTTGGTTTTGAAAAGCAGCAGATTGTCATCGGTCTTTTTCTCCCGCAGCGCAGCCGCCCACTTCGCAGGCTCCCAGTACGTCACACGGGGATCGGTCAGACCGGCTGTGATCAGCATGTGCGGATAGCTCTGTGCGCTCACATTGTCATAGGGAGAGTAAGCTTTGATCCAGTCATAGGCCGCCCTGCTTTCGATCGGATTGCCCCACTCCGGCCACTCCGGCGGGGTCAGGGGCAGGGTCGCATCGCACATGGTGGTCAGCACATCGACAAAGGGCACATCCGCCACGATAGCGTGGAAGAGGTCGGGACGCATGTTGGCAATGGCCCCCATCAGCATGCCACCGGCAGAACCGCCGTGCGCACAGATTTTCCCCTCACCGGCAAAGCCTTCATCGCGCAGCGTTTCCGCAACGGAAACAAAGTCCCTGAAGGTGTTGGTCTTGCGCTCCATCTTGCCGTTTTTGTACCAGGCATAGCCCTTGTCCATGCCCCCGCGAATGTGCGCTACGGCATAGACAAAACCGCGATCCACCAGCGAGAGACGCGCCGTACTGAAACCTGCGGACATGGCGTGACCATAGGAACCGTATCCCATCAGCAGGAGCGGCGGCCCATCGGCACCGACAGCCGGTTTTGTGTCCTTGTGATAGAGGATCGAGACAGGCACCCTCTCGCCATCATGGGCCACAGCCTCGATCCGGCGCGTGATGTAGTCCGCCGGATTGTGACCGGAAGGGATCTTCTGCTCCTTGCGCAAACGGCGTTCACGGCTGGTCAGGCCATAGTCATAGAGCTGCCCCGGCGTGGTCATGGAGCTGTAGCGGAAACGGATGCGCTCTGCCGCGTACTCCGCCCCCACACCAAAGCCCAGATCAAAGGCCTCTTCCTCGAAGGCAATGAAGTGGACCTCCTGTGTCGGCAGGTGTTCCAGACGAATGCGCGGCAGGCCGCCAACACGCAGTTTGGTGATCAGCCAGTCCTTCAGCCCCGCCATGGACAGGATCAGCTCCCCGCCCTTGTGCGACAGATGATCCTCCCAGCCAGCGCGCGCGTCTTCCGGCTTTGCATCCGCAGAGACAAAGGCATCAGCGACAGCGACACGGGCAATGCGGAAGTCTTCGGCCTCGCGGTCATTGGTGCGGATGTAAAGGTGATCGTCGATGTCACAAACCTCGTACTCCACTCCCTCCTGACGCGGCGCAACCAGTTGCAGCGCGCTCTGCGGTCTACGGGCATCCAGCAGGCGGATTTCAGAAGTCTGGTGATCGTGGCTGTCAATCTCGATAAAGCGGCCGGAAAGGCTTTTGCCCACCCCGACAAAGAAACCGCTGTCCGGCTCTTCATAGACCAGCACGTCTTCTGCAGCCGGACGACCCAGCACGTGGCGGAAAACCTGTGACGGACGGTGATTGTCATCCATACGGGTGTAGAAGATCGTCGCATTGTCCTCTGCCCAGACAATTGCACCGGATGTGCTTTCGATCACATCCTCCAGCAACACCCCCGTGCTCAGATCCCGCACGCGGATTTCGTAGTATTCCGAACCCTTGGTATCAATCGCATAGGCATAGAAGCACTGATCCGGACTGTAGTCTGCACCGCCGATCTGGAAATAGTCATGCCCCTCTGCCAGCGCATTGCCATCCAGCAGGATTTCCTCTTCGGCATAGCGCCCGTCTTCGGGAGGCTCGACAGTCGCATCGGCAACGGCACGCGGACAGCGACAGAAAAGCGGATGCTGCCTGCCCGGCTCGAACCGGCTGTAATAGGCCCAGTTGCCATCCTCGACCGGAAGGCTCGATTCAGCAGGCTCCAGCCGGTTTTTCAGCTCTTCATAAAGGCCATCCTGCAGGCCTTCGGTTTCAGACAGGGCCGCCTTGCAATAGCTGTTTTCCGCCTCCAGCGCCGCACGAATGTCACCGGACAGCACAGAGGGATCACGCATGACCTCCTGCCAGTTCTCCGCCCGCAGCCAGGCATAGGGGTCATGGCGCCGATCACCATGCAGCTCGTGCCAGTGGTCCCGCCGCTCATGAACAGGCGGCTCCACCCCCAACGCAGACGCCACAACACCCCCGGACCGGACAGCATCACCAGACATAAAACCTTCTCCAAAGCCATGAAATCTCAGGACTTTAAAGTAGGTTATGAACGCCGTGAGTCAATGGGAAGCAACAGTTTAAGCCTTATGCTATCAATTATTTTGTTTCTATCTTTCAATTTAAACAAACTGTAGAATTACAGCTGTATTCATGCCAGAGCATAAGGAGTTACAGCGGATGCCATATACAGCTCATTATGAAGAAAGCAAGCATCGGTATGTAATCAACTACTTCAGGGAAATCACTTCAGAAGAAATCATAGATTCCTCTATGGAGTTTATGAGTTCTCCCTATTGCACAGACGGCATAGATTACCTGTCAATATTAAATCCTGACAGCAGCCTGGGGAATATTGACCTTCAGACAATGCTTGAAAAATTTATCCCGATCATGAAGGAAAACGAAAAATCTGTTCGTAAAATTCACAAAATAGCATGGGTTGGCGATGATCTGTCTGCTCCCCTGTTCTCGTTATGGAAAAGCCTCCCTCAAGTAGAGGACTTCACAATATCGGAATATTTCACCAGCCTTTCAGAAGCAGACAAATGGTTTTCCCAAAAGCTGTAAACCAGACAAGGTACTCTCAAACAGCACCCGGCTGCTGATACACCTGTTCCAGCCAGTCTTGCTCCGTGCCTGGCATCTCCATATCCTGAACGCGGCCCTTGTGAGGAAAGAGCATCAGTTCGGCGTTCGGGATCTGGCGGACGACTTCGATGGAACTTTCATGGGGCAGGCAGCAGTCCTGAAGGACACCGGCCACCAGTGGGGGAACTGTGATCCTGCACAGCTCTGTCCGGCAGTCCGATGCGAAGAACATGGCAAGACTCACAGCTGACCGGCCCTTGCGATCTTCCAAATATATCAATTCTCTTAAATTCAAATTTAATACTTCAGGGCAATACTTGTTACCGCGAACAGCACAAGACCAATATGTCCCCATTGTTTGTAAGGTAACATCATGTCAAAGCTTCTGCGTAACTCCTTTAATCTCACGGGCAAGATCCTGACCTCGGTCGTGATCACCCTCGCAATCGGGTTGACTGCAACAACGGCCTTCGTTGTGAAGGAAAGTCAGGATGCCATCCTTGATGTCGCCGAAAAGCACGGGCAGGAACTGGCCGGAAACATCGGCAGCCAGGTCAGGGCCGACATTGATGTCGCCATGACAGCCTCGCGAACCATGGCAGAGACCTTTCTGAGCTATCACCGCGCCGGAATTACAGACCGCGAGGTTTACCGCGAGGCCCTGAAGGGCATCACCCGCAACAATCCGGACTTCGCAGCCGTCTGGAGCGGATGGGAACCCGACGCACTTGATGGTCGTGATGCCGACTTTGCCAACACGCCGGAAAGCAACGCCAGCGGCCGTTTCATCGATCTCTGGTTCCTGAAGAACGCAACCGATCTGGGTGTGCGCGGACTGAACATTGACAAGGGCGAAACCGCAGACTGGTATGACGGCCCCAGAAAAGCCAGAGCCGAGGTAATCACCGAGCCCTATGCCATGGAACTGGCGAAGGACAGCGGCACAGAAGCCTTTCTGGCAACCTCTGTTGTTGTTCCCCTGATCAAGGACGGCACCTTTATCGGAACCGTGGGGATCGACTTCAACCTGCAGGAGGTCCAGGACAAGATCGCCGAGATCCGCCCCTATGACGAAGGCATCGTGACCCTGATCACCAACAACGGTGTCTGGGCGGCCTATCCTGACAAGGAGCAGATCGGCAAACCCGTCGAGGAAAGCTCTCCGCAGCTTGAAGCCTACAAGGACCTCGTTGCAAAGGGTGAAAGCGCCAGCTGGATCGACTATTCCAGCGAACTGGGCAAGGAAGCACTTTATGTGCTCGTGCCACTGACCGTCGGACAATCGAAAACACCCTGGGCCATCGCAGCCATCATGCCGCTGGACAAGGTTCAGGCCGGTGCTGCAAGCGTGCGCGACAACATGATCGTTGCCGCTGTGGTCCTGACCGTTCTCATGGCGCTGATCATTGCCTTCCTGATCACAGCCCTGATGAGCAAGCCGCTGAAAAACATCACAGGCGTGATCGAGGTTCTGTCCCGCGATGAAACCGATGTTGAAATCAAGGATCAGCAACGCAGCGATGAAATCGGCGTTCTGGCCAAGGCTCTGGAACAGTTCCGCAACAAGCTGATCGAGGTGCGCAACCTGCAGTCAGAGCAGCTGGAAAAAGACCGTCAGGCCGAACAGGACCGTCGCGAGACCCTGCTGGGCCTTGCCAACCAGTTCGAGCAACAGGTTCAGGGCGTTGTCGGCAATGTGTCCAGCTCGTCCGATCACCTGCTGACCTCGGCCGAGAGCATGTCAGCCGTTACAGACAATGTCTCCAAACAGGCCACCGTGGTTTCCACCGTAACCGAGGAGGCTTCCGGCAACGTCGCAACAGTGGCCAGTGCAACAGAGGAGCTGTCCGCTTCTATCGGTGAAATCAACGCCCAGATTGCACGCGCTGTTTCCGTCTCCCAGGAAGCGGTGAAAGAGGCCGATCAGGCCAACTCACGGGTCAAGGGCCTGTCCGAAGCCGCACTGAAAATCGGTGATGTGATCCAGTTGATCAACGACATTGCCGAGCAGACAAACCTTCTGGCGCTCAACGCCACCATTGAAGCTGCACGCGCTGGCGATGCCGGCAAGGGCTTTGCGGTTGTTGCCTCCGAGGTCAAGTCCCTGGCAAACCAGACAGCCAAGGCAACCGAGGAGATCACCAGTCAGATTTCCAGCATTCAGGATGAAACCGATGCCTCTGTCGAAGCCATTGGCGGCATCGGCAGCACCATCTCCCAGATCAATGAAATCTCGACCGTTATTGCCTCCGCCATGGAAGAACAGGGCGCGGCAACACAGGAGATTTCACGCAATGTTCAGGAGGCTGCAGCCGGAACCAGCGAGGTCCGCCGCAGCATCACAGAGGTCAACAGCAATATCGAGGAAGCAGGCAATGTGTCCCAGTCCGTTCTGACGGCTGCGCAGGACCTGCAGAACGATGCCGTTGCCCTGACCCGCCAGGTTGATGAGTTCGTCAACCAGATCCGGGCCTCCTGACAACCGGAGACCGTCGTTTATGCCCGCTGTTTTCCTGTCACGGAACAGCGGGCATTTTCTGTGTTCCCTAATCTTCGCACCGCCATTCATAGGCCGGAACAAAGAGGATATCATGACGCTGCCCGCCTGTTGTGTCTTCCAGCCAGGCCTGTCTGCCCCGCTCATCAAAAAGCCTGCCCTGCAACAGGCGTGGACCGTTCGTCTGAATGATCAGGGCCCGGACGTGAAGTGCAGTCAGCCTCTCGCCATTGTGCAGGCTGTAGCGTGGATCAGGTTCACCGTTTTCCCCTGCAGCCCCGCTTTCCTGCGCCGCCTGCAAGCTGGGGAAAACCTGCGGGTTGTGCAGTGGTGTTGAGCAGACAATCTGCCGCTCAACCGCCTGCGCCTTTGACAGGACAGAGAACAGCACAGGCAACAGCAGCGCCAGAAACAAGGACAACAGCAGGAACAAACCCGTCGAAAAAGAACTGATGCGATCCGGCACCCGGCCTCTCCCTTTACAGGCTGAAAACGAACAGCACCCAAAGCGGCACCGTGACAAAGGACAACAGCGTCTGGGTGGTGCAACAGGATGCATAGAGCGGCGCATCACCGCCCATCTGGCTGGCAATCACATAGCCGTTCGCCGCAGAAGGCATGGCAAGCGCAATCACGACGAAGGCCAGCAGGGTTGGTTCCACTCCCAGAGCCTGTCCGATCAGCAGAACCAGCAACGGCATGAGAACCAGCTTGTTGAAGCAGCTGAAGGAAATGGCAAAAACCCGCCCCTGAAAGCCGGAAATGCGCAAGCCCGCTCCCAGCGCCAGCAGGATCGAGCCAATGGCACTGGCCCGCAACATCTCAAGGCTCTGAATGGCAAACTCCGGCAAGGGCGCGCGGGTAAGTGACAGGACAATCCCCATCAGTGCTCCAACGACAATCGGGTTGGTCAGAACGGCAAAGGACAGCTTTTTGATCGAGGGCGTGTCCCCAGACAGCAGGCGCACCATCATCCCGACATTCAGGCCGTTCACAAAGGGCACAACCGCCACCATGACAATGGCAATGACCGTAACGGCTGTGTCTTCGAAAGCCAGTCCGGCGACAGCCAGCGCCATGGCCCCGTTCCAGCGGGTCGTGGTCTGGAAAAGACTGGTGTAGGCCGGCAGGTCCATGCTGCCCGGAACCGCCAGACGATAATAGAGCACCAGCATCGCAATCAGGGCAAAGAGAGCCAGCAGGATCGTGAAGATGATCGACAGCCCGGGAATGGCCAGCAGGTCCGCCCTGACCAGCGTTGCCAGCACCAGTGCCGGAATGAGCACAAAGAAATTGAGCCGGTTCACCCCCGCCCAGACCTGATCGTCCTTCAACAGCCAGCGGCGCGCAGCCGCACCCATCCCGATCAGGGTCAGCAAAGGCAGACAGGCCTTTGCAAAATCCCAGAAAATTGCCTGATCCATTAGTCTTTTCCTTTATTGCCGGAGCAGCCTACTCCGCTTTTTTCACAACGTCTCCCCCTTTTGGCGGCACGGGGCGAAATGATGATCAGGCATGTTTTTCATTTCACCCCCTGCGCAGCCAGGTGGCGACTGTTTCAAGAATTTCCGCATCCAGCGCATGGCCCTTGTTGGCAAAGAGCACCAGTTCGGCATTGGGGATCAGCTGCGCGGCAGAGCAGGAGCTTTCAACCGGCAGGCAGTTGTCCTGCTCGCTGCCGATCACCAGCGCCGGAGCCGTGATCTGTTGCAGCTCCACCCGTCGATCCGGCGTGGCGCGAATGGCCTCGTACTGACGCTTGTAGCCACGCTGGCTGAAACCACTGTCCAGACGTTCGATCACCGAGGCACGGGTCTCCTCCCGCGACAATGGATTGGGATGGGAGAAATGGCGATAGCTCTCTGTCAGGAAATCAATCATCTCCTCACGACTGTCGAAGGGAGCCACTGTACGCTCAAACTGTTCGTGAACCCCTTCACACAGGGCAGGCGGAGACTCTCCGCCAGAGCTGCAAATCTGGACCATCCGCTCCACCCGGTGCGGAGCTGTGATGGCCACCAGCTGTGCAATCATCCCGCCCATCGAAAAACCGACCGTGGTAAAACGCAGCTGTTCCAGCTCGTCCATGACGGCCAGCACATCTGCCGCCATGTCCCGCAGGTCATAGGGGACAACCTCATCCCCCGGCTGAAGCGAGCGGCCGGAATCCCGGTTTTCAATACAAACCACGAAATGATCGCGCGCCAGATCAGCCAGAAAATCCGGCGACCAGCGCGTCAGATCCGACCCCAACCCCATCGACAGCGCCACCGCCGGCGCCCCCTTCACACCATGGGTCTCGTAATACACCGGATAGACTGTCGTCATCAATGGCTCCTGCTGGTAGGACTGGGTTAAGAGAGAAGGTCATCCTTTGAAGATGGTATCCCTGTGATATTCAAGAAACTGTTGATGAGGGCGTTCATCTTCACGATCAGGTAAACGCATGACACCGTCTTTATTCAACAAAGCTTTGGCCTCTTTTGGCAAGAACTGATCTGCAGTCAAAATGCGATAATCATCATGGATTGAGATCAGACCGCGATCAAACATCCAGTGAACCGTTCCTGAAAGCGCCAGACCATTGCGAATTGAGTCCGGCCCTTTCTGAGCAACAGGCTGAATATGAGCCGCCTGCACTTCTGGACGTCCACCACCATTGACCAAACTCAGCCCAGTCAAAGCGCAGGTGTTTCCATAAACCTGCCGCACAGCATGCTTAAAAGCTTCATCCCTGAAGGGGCGGCTGACCAACTTTGTGATGATTTTCTCATCTCGCGGCGCGATAGCTCGCACACGCTCCAGAATTTTATCTCTGATCTTTGGGCTGCCTGCCTGAAAAGCCTCCTGCTCCTCAGCCATTCCGCTCATAACCGAGTGAAGCGTCAACTGCCGTTGGGACTGTTCTTGCTGGATGGCTGCATAATAAGCGTCTTCCCCGATTACAGCCTTGTGGAAGCCAGCCGTTAAGATCGCATTGTATTCTTCATCCGGGATACTGCGGACAGAACGCCCAAAATTGCCTTTGTTGGTCGAACCATCTTCCTTACGAAGACGACTCTCATAATAGAAACTTTGCTCTTTAAAAGGAACGGGATGATCGAATTCCAGATAATCCGTGACATAAGCGTAGTAGTGATCTGATCGTTCAGGATCACGCTCGACACGGTTAATTTTTGCCGTCGCAAAATAGCTCTGCCTGCCACCTGCTATATTCAACTGTGTGGTTAAGCGGCGTGGTTCATAGTAAATCACCCAATCCCCAACAGCATCTGTCACTTGCCTGAGGTAAGTCGCAGGAAAGTGATATCGGAACTCAACCAGATCATTATAGATCGAAGTCGGTTTGCTTGTGAGGATGGCCTTGGTCATAACGCGAGGAGAAGAGCCTGATGCGGATAAGTCTACGTTTTTAAAAACTTACCCTCAAAACGAGAGAAAAGAAAAGTTCTTTTCTCCTGCTTTCCTGTCCTCTGTTCTAGCTGCCCGGCAGCATTGGGGGGCGGCGGTTTTGGCTGAAGACGTCGCGGATGATGGTCAGGGCAGCCAGGGGCTTGTTGCGCGGAAACAGCTTTGCAAGGGGCAGGCAGAGATAGCACAGCCAGCCGAAGCGGATGATATAGCGTCTGCGGGCTGCGAGCCAGATTCCGAGCTTGCCGCCTTTGGTCAACTCCTCGCGGTAGGCTGTCAGGGCACTGTCCAGTTCCTCGGTGTAGCCGCCCTTGTCCTGAATGGCGAAGAAGACAAACAGGATCATGTCACGGGCATGTCCCGCAACCGCATTGCGCTTGTCATAAAAACCCTCGAAATCCATCAGGGTCACCTTTTGTCCGTCCCAGGACATGTCCTTCAGATTGGGACGACCATGGCTGTAGCCCCTCCTGTGCAGGCAGGCCATGGAACGACCGACCTCCCGAAACATCTTCAGGCGCTCGTCGAGAGTTCCCCTCTTTTTCCGGAAGATACGGCGCACCTGTTCTCCGCTGTGACGCGTGACAAACCAGCCCGGTCCGCTGGCCACAATTTCCGGCACCGGCAGACCTTCGTCAGAAAGACGCAGCATCGCATCATACTCCCGCCTGAAGGAATCAACAGGATTGGCCTTGAGGATCTTGCCCTTCAGGTTCAGGTTCTCAACCTGCTTGAACCAGAACACTTCACCATTGTGTTCAATCTTCAGGTTGCGATGCTGATAAATTCCAACAACTCCGTCGAGCACTTCCTGTAGTCCGGGAACCGCACAACTGACGTAGCGAACTTCTTGTTTTGTCATTGCGATCTTTATTTTGCGATACAGCTTGTTTCAGGATGCCTTCCACACACACGAAAGGCATTCAGTGGGTCGCAAACTGCCACAAAAAGGTTTTGAAGAAAACAGCCTTTTCATAAAAAGGACACATTTCTGTAAAGTTTGAAAAAATGCTGTTTTAAATCGTTGTAAGCCCGACAAATCAATTTCAGGAGGGAAATAGCTATTTTGCCAAATGCTTCTTCAGCGTCCTGTGAAAGGCACTTACAGCAAGCCCCAGTACTATCCCCCAGAAAGCACTGCCGATATCCAGAAAGGACAGCCCGGATGCCGTCACAATAAAGGTCAGAAAAGCAGCATCCCTGTTTGCAGTTTCGCCCAGACTTTGGGCCAGACTGCCGGCAATTGTGCCCAGCAAGGCCAATCCGGCAATGGAAGCCACAAAAGCAACGGGCAGGGCCGCAAAAAGATGCACCACCCAGCCGGCAAAGATCCCGGTGAGAATATAGAAAACACCCGCCCAGACCGACGAGATATAGCGTCTTTGTCGTGGGAGCCCCGTTTCATCCGACATGCAAATCGTTGCCGTGATTGCCGCCAGACCAAAGGCAAAGCCTCCAAAGGGAGCCAGCAGCACCCCCGCCGCACCGGTCCAGCCAATCAGCGGAGAAGACGATAGCCGGTAGGCATTGGCGCGAAAGACTGCCAGCCCCGAGAGATTCTGCCCCGCCATCGTCACAATAAACAGCGGCACCCCCACGCCGATCAGGGCAGGAAGGGAGAATTCCGGCATGACAAAAACCGGTCCTGCAAGTGTTGCAGCACCGAAGTCATAGTGGAATTCCCCCCCGAACCACAGGAGGACAAGTCCGACCAGCAGGGTTGTCGGAATCGCCATCCGTGGCAAAAGCGGTCTGAGGATCAAAAAGGACAACAGCATCAACCCGGCCATCACCGGATCTGTTTCTATGGCCGTAAAGGCCCGGATCCCGAACTGAAGCAGAACACCGGCAAGCATTGCAGCCGCCAGTTCCGAAGGGATCAGCTTCATCAGACGTTCAAACCAGCCTGTTACAGCGCCAAAAACCAGCAAGACAGAACAGAAAACAAAGGCTCCGGTGATCTCACCCAGGGTCAACCCCGCAACAGAGCCAACCAGCAACGCTGCCCCCGGCGTTGACCAGGCTGTCAGCACAGGCATGCGAAACCAGAGAGACAGGCCGAACGACGTCACCCCCATCCCGATCCCCAAAGCCCAGAGCCAGGACCCGATCTGCGCTTCACTGGCCCCGGCTGCTTCTGCCGCCTGAAAGATAATGGCAACAGAGCTACTGTAGCCAACCATGACCGCAATCATCCCGGCCACAATAGCCGAAGGACTGAAGAGCAGCCCCGGCCCTCCCCGGCTTTCACTGTCTGCTGTGCCTTCTGGTGTCTTCTGCCCGGATGACATCATCCCCACCCCGTTTGTGCGTTATAACGTCCATTGCTTGAACCTTAGTATTTGTATGCTATAACGCACAAGAGATTTTTTCAGACAGCAATCGGACCCGTATGGAACAGATCAACAGACAGCTTTCCCAAAGACTGAAAAGCCTGCGCAAGGACAAGGGCTGGAGCCTGGACAGGGCCGCACAGGAAACCGGCGTCAGCAAGGCCATGTTGGGCCAGATCGAACGACAGGAATCCTGCCCGACCCTGGCAACACTCTGGAAAATTTCCGACGGCTTTCATTGTCCTTTGTCCCTGCTGCTTGATCCTGTGCAAAGGGAAGAAAATCCGGCACTGGATAAAGCAGTGTTCAGATCGGTACAGGACACGCAGCAGAAACCGACACAGGATGCCATGCTGGTGGCTCCTCTTTTCCCCTATGACCCCGCCTTTGGCTTCGAAGTCATGACACTGACCATGCCGCCAGGCTATGAACGGCTGTCCGAGCCGCACGACACAGGGGTTGTTGAACAGATCGTCATGATCAGCGGAACAGCTGAAATCCTCACCGATGGTTCCTGGACAAGCCTGAGCGAAGGCACTGCTGTCCGCTTTCCGGCTGACAGACCCCACGGCTACAGGAACAGCGACCCGGACAAATCCGCGATCTTCAACCTGCTGATTTTTTATGGATCAGGCCCCCGGTAAACCTTCCGATACAGCAAAAAGCCTCAAAATGACTGCGACCAGTGAAGACGTTTGCAATATTGCAAACCCAAAAGGACAATCCCGGCAGCAGTTGATGTTTCATTCAATGAGGACCGGGAAACGTCATGATTTCGTGTGTTTCTGATGGCAATAGTGCGGGGAGTGATTAACAGTTTCCTTAACCAGAAAAGGATGGTGCGCCAGGATCTGCGGGACATTCAAATCACCTGATTTGCGAAAGAAAACCCCGTCAAGCACCTGCTCCAGTTTCTTTGCTGAGTGAGACGCCGGATTGTTTTCGAGATAGTGCAACAGGTGCTGCCGACGATACCAGTTCCGTGAATACTTTTCCAAGGTCCGCAGCGTTCCGGAAGAGGATTGTGTTTTGGAAGTCTTACAAGATTCTGTTTTTTTATTTGCCGTATTTTCTGCCCTTTCATCCCTGTCTTCCGCTTTTCTGCTAACAGAACAACCGTTTGTACCTGCCGGAACCAAAAGCACATTGTCCTGTGAGAGTTTTCCCAATCTGGAAAACCGCAAAAGTCGTGTACTCCCTTCATGCCCCAGAGCTGTTTCCAAACTTGAAAAAATCCCGTCATCACTGATCAGAGCAACCTTTAAAGGCGGTTGACTGCTGCACGACAGCAACCGCTGACACTCCAGAATCATGTGAACATCGGCCATATCCTTGCCTACTGGAACCATCTTCACTGTGGCGAAACGGGGATCCAGATTTTCAAATCTGTTCCTGCAGGAGAAAACCCTGACAGGAAATTCCGGCCTGTACCCCAGAATTCCCAGTTCAACAACAACAGTGACCATTGCTTCTTCTGACACCTGATCGCCATCCACCAGAACAGGAACAGCCCCGGCCTGCGGAATGGAGAACTGTGTTTTCGGAGAGATAGACAACATCGCTCTTCCTTCAACCTGAAGGAGAATATTTTCAAAAAAGCCTTAAGGAAAAAGAAAGTAATAACTCAAATTTTATCGAGCCTTTTTAATGAAGCAGAAAAAGCAGCTTGCATCCTTTGCGAAAACAGGGATGGATCAGGAAAAGAAAAACAACCCTGACAGGCCGGAGCTCCTCGCACATGTCCACCTCCTCCTCATCCAGCCGCAAAGACCATCTGGACGGTCTGGCCATCCTTGTTCTCATGGTTTGCTGCTTTTCCTGGGGTTTCCAGCAAATCACCATCAAATGGGCTGTCGCGGATATCTCCCCCATCATGCAGGCCGGCTTGCGCTCGGCCTTTGCAACGCTGGTGATTGCCGGCTGGATGCTTCTGCGCCGGAAGCCGATTTTCGGGCGGGACGGCACCCTGAAAGCAGGTCTGCTGGCTGGCGCTCTCTTTGCCCTTGAATTTGCTCTGCTTTACGCCTCGCTGGAGCTGACCTCGGCCTCGCGCGCTGTCATTTTCCTCTACACCTCTCCGCTCTTTGTTGCGCTGGGCGCGCACTTCCTGATCGCCGGGGAACGCCTGCGCCTGTTGCAGGGGCTTGGTCTGCTCTGTGCCTTTGCCGGTCTTGCCGTCACCTTTGGAGAAAGCCTGACACTGCCCGATGAGCGCATGCTGATCGGCGATGCCCTGGCCATTGCAGCCGCCATTGCCTGGGCCGCGACAACACTGGTCGTCCGGGGTTCCACGCTCACAACCATCTCTGCCAGCAAGGTCCTGCTTTATCAGCTGGCAGTCTCGGCGGTGGTCCTCTTTCCGCTTTCAGCCGCCTTTGGCGAGCCGGGAATTATCCGCATCACGGAAAGTGCGGTTCTGATCCTAATCTATCAGGCCGTGGGTGTTGCCGGGATCAGCTACATTATCTGGTTCTGGATGCTGAAAACCTACCCGACCGCCAAGCTGACCTCATTTGGCTTCCTGACCCCGCTGTTTGGTGTGATCAGCGGAGCTCTTATTCTGGATGAGCCTCTGACACCGGCCTTGCTGTCCGGACTTGTTCTGGTCGCCTGTGGCATCTGGCTTGTGAACAAAAAGACCCGCGCCGAACGCGCGCAGCTCAAAGCACAAAAGGCCCGGGAAGGATCCGGCGCATCATGAAGGAGGGCAGCACAATACCACTGGAAAAGGTTGCCTTTGGAGGCGGATGCCACTGGTGCACCGAAGCTGTCTTTCAACAGTTGCGGGGTGTTCACAGGGTTGAGCAGGGTTTTGTCAGATCGGACCCGCCGAATGACAGCTGGTCGGAAGCTGTGGTGGTCAGCTTCGATCCTGAGGCCATCACGCTTGCAAAGCTGATTGCGGTCCATGTCAGCACACATGCCAGCACCTCCAATCACTCCATGCGCGGCAAGTATCGCAGCGCCGTCTACTCCCTTGATGAGCAGCAGCATCAAAGCGCCCGTCTTATCCTGGGAGAACTCCAGCACGGCTATGACAATGCACTGGTCACACAGGTCCTGCCCTATCGCGATTTCAAATTCTCGGACACGCGTTTTCACAACTACTACGCCAGCGATGACATGCGCCCCTTTTGCAAGCGTTACATCGCCCCGAAGATGGACAAGCTCAACAGAAGCTTTCACGAGCTTCTCCGGGGTGACAGTCCGGCAAGAACCAGAAAACACTAACCTCCGAAATCCTGTCAACGGGGCAATCCAAACAACCCGAGGTTCCTGCCTTTGCATGACCTCAGCAGCTCATCAGGCCGCTCGGGCAACCGGCCCTGGACGACAACAAAAAGCGGACAATGTCCCCAGCACTTTTCCCTACGAAAAAAGTGCTTTACCTTCCCCCCGGAGGAACGGGTAAAGCTCGTGCCATCAGAAACCGGAAACAGGGTATCAGGGGAATGAGCAGGAAGCTTCTGGCCGCAGTGTGCGTTGCACTGGCCATCATCACCATCTTTGCAGGCACACACCTGTTTTTGAAAGATGACACACAGCACCTTGCCATTCAGCTTCAACCGGACAATCAGGAACTTGTCGCTCTGGGTGCCGACCTCTATGCAGAAAACTGCGCCGCCTGCCATGGTGCACAGCTGGAAGGGCAACTCAACTGGCGTCAGCGCAATGCAGACGGACGCCTCCCCGCGCCGCCGCACGATGAGACAGGCCACACCTGGCACCACCCTGATGACTATCTCTTTTTCATGACCAAGTTCGGTCTGGAAAGAATGATAGGCAAGCGCTATCCCAACAACATGCCTGCCTTTGAAGGCAGTCTCTCCGACGAGGAAATCCAGGCCACGCTTTCCTTTATCAAAAGCACCTGGCCCGAAGAAATCCGGCGCCGCCACGACCGCATCAATCAGCAGAATGCGTTGCAGTAGCAGAAAGCTCATACCCCAGAACAAAGGCCATGACCTTTTCAGCAGGCATCTCGCAGGGCTTCAGCAAGGGCCCCTTGCCTGCAGTGTGATAGAGGTTAAAGGAAATATGGTCATTGCCGCCCAGCTCTTCTGCATAGAGCTTGACCCTCTTTCCGTCCGCTGAAACGAGAAGCGTCGTACCATAGCTATACCCCCGATAAAGGCCTGTGCTGTAACCTTCGGGTATTGCCTTCAAGGCCGAGAGAAATGCATCCATGTCCCGATCTCTCCTGTCGCAGTCGTCCAGACAGGACTGATCATCGCCTTTTGTTGTGCAAAGACAAGCAAAAGGCCTTCAAATGACTGTGAGTTCAGACGGAATACTGCTCTTCAGCCTGCTGCAAAAGTCTTTCGAATGCCGCCTTTTCCCGGCGTTTGAGACGCGCCTCATCAAGCAGAACATGAAAATCCTGAAGCTCCTGCGTTGTCACGGCTCCGGCAACAACCAGCATCACCATGCCATATTGTCCATGACGGCGACAGCGGAAGGGGTAAATGCCGCGTTTGGGAAAATCGACAAGAGCTTCCTCGGCATTGCTGATCGCCACTTCGGGCACGCCTGCAGGCCAGAGTGTCTTGACCGAATGAACCGTGTGCTCCCCGCGCGAGTTCATAAAGGCAATGGTTTCACCGATTTCGACCTTCAGGAGATCCGGCGCAAAGCGAAACATTCCCCTGGCCGAACTGGAGGAAGGATCCGTGATCTGGTCAACCCTGAGCCTGTCATCCGCTGACACTGCATCATCAGCCCGGGCAACCCCGCTGCCTCCGGCAAGGACACAGGCACAAAGCACAGAAACCGTTTGTTGCACAAAGCTGCGTCGATCGATCACGCTGTGTTTGTTCTCAAAGGCGCGCGCGATCCTTTCCAGCGGGTTGTCGTGTTCCACGATCATAAGCGAGTCTCCGGAAAAGATACCTGTTTTCTTTATCGTTCCACTTTCGCGGCCCCTCTGCCCGGGCGCATTGTCCTAAATCAATAAAATGCAATCTTTTCACACGGCTCTGTCACAAGGTTGAGAGATCAATTTTTTTTCAACTGTGAGAACCTTCGTCTAAAACCTTGAAAACCAACGTGTTAACTTTTCCCAAATGTGAAAAACATACGCTTTTTCAAGATCTTCTCTGAATACCAACAGACAGAGTGTGTCAATTTTCTCTTTGAATCTTAACCAAAAGGCGTATGCTGCATAATAGGTCTGCAAAAAAGACCACTGAAGCATAACGGTGTATTCAAACACTGATTTTGTACAACAGGTAAGGCTTTCCATCTCGCCCTTCCGGCACTTTGGACGCTGTTCGGTTTTTCTCCCCGCTTTCGGGTTATGCGGGGTGTCGTCCCGGTTTTTGTTTTTGTGCCGTTCCTTCTCGGGATCGTGTGTTTTTTCAGGGATTTTATGCGTTTGAACCGTGGCCAAATGGCCCGCGCAAGGAAACGGAAAGCAACTGCCTACCTATCGGAAGGGAGTTATATTCTATGTCCTCATCCTCTGGCGGTTTTCTGTCTTTCCTGATGAAAGACAACATCGTCGCCAAGCCAGGCTTCAACCGCTGGCTTGTGCCCCCGGCATCCATTGCCATTCACCTCTGCATCGGTTCGGTTTACGCCTGGTCGGTTTTCAACCCGGCCCTGACCCGTCAGCTGGGCGTTGTCGCCCCTGCTGCCGATGACTGGACCCTGTCTTCTGTCGTCTGGATTTTCTCCGTCGCCATTGTCTCGCTCGGGCTGACAGCTGCCTTTGCCGGCAAGTGGCTTGAAAAGGTTGGCCCCCGCATGGTTGGCGTGGTGGCTGCCCTCTGCTGGGGTGGCGGCTTCCTGATCGGCTCTGTCGGCATTGCCACACATCAGCTCTGGCTGCTTTATGTCGGCTATGGCGCACTCGGTGGTGCCGGTCTCGGACTGGGCTACGTCTCTCCTGTCTCAACACTGATCCGCTGGTTCCCGGATCGTCGTGGCATGGCAACCGGCATGGCGATCATGGGCTTCGGGGGAGGTGCCATGATCGGCACACCTCTCAAGGGATTCCTTCTGGATACCTTTGCAAAGGCACCGGAATACCTCGGCTCGATCGAGGCGGTTCAGCTCGTCACGGAAGGTGGGCGCCAGTTTGCCCAGACCGCCAATGGCCTCATCGAGGTCGTGGTCGCCTCTGCATCACAGGCCGCTGCACTGCCCGGTGGTGGCGAGGCCGGTGTCTATGTTGTCGGCTCCGGCAACACAGGTGCAGCCTCAACCTTTGTCACGCTGGGGATTGTCTACTTCATCGTGATGGTCATCGCCGCCTTCAGCTATCGCATCCCGCCAAAGGACTGGAAACCGGAAGGCTGGACGCCAAAGGAAAAAGCCCTGGAAAACGGCATGATCAGCCGCAACGATGTCCACATTGACCAGGCTCTGAAAACGCCACAGTTCTGGCAGCTCTGGATCGTCCTGTGCTTCAACGTCACGGCAGGGATCGGAGTGATCGGTGTGGCCAAGACCATGATGACAGAGATTTTCGGCACCACCATGTCGGATGTTGTCACAGCAGCCTTTGCCTCAACCTATGTTCTCATGATTTCTGTCTTCAACATGGTCGGGCGCTTCTTCTGGGCCTCCACATCCGATTACATCGGGCGCAAGAACACCTATCACTGTTTCTTTGTGCTGGGGACCCTGCTCTATCTGTCGATCCCCTTCTTCGCCAGTGCCGTTTCATCCGGCCCGTCGATGATCTATCTGATCGGCTTCTATGGTGCGACCATGATTATCTTCACCATGTATGGCGGGGGCTTTGCGACCATTCCGGCCTATCTGGCGGACATGTTCGGAACCATGCATGTCGGCGGCATCCACGGACGCCTGCTGACAGCCTGGGCCACCGCTGGTGTTCTGGGGCCCTTCGCGATCACCTATCTGCGACAGCTGTCTGTGACCAACGCCATCGACGATCTGTCTGCAAAGGTTGATCCGGCCGTCTTTGCCCAGACCTTTGGCGCGCCGATTGCACAGCTTGACCAGCTGGTGGCTGCCAAAACGGTGACCATTGCCAAGCTGATGGAAATCGTACCGGCCGGAACAGCCGATCCAACCTCCGGTCTCTACAACACAACCATGTACGCCATGGCGGCACTTCTGGTTATTGCGTTCTTTGCCAATCTGCTGGTGCGGCCCGTCAAGGAACACCATCACCACAAGGAGCCAGACAGCGCACCGGCTCCCGCGGAATAGGACTCCCGGTTCCTTGTCCGATGCAGGACACCCGGGTTCCTGCATCACTTGCCTGGGTGCACAGATTTTCTGTGCACCCTTTTTCTCTCACGATTGCGACAGCTGACCGATTGCGCTTTGACACTGTCTGCGACAAGACGATAGATTGTCTCCCAACCGCTGAGACCCGGTCCTCAGCCACAGAGACTGAGTAAAATCTTGAACCCATGGTGATGTTTTGGTGGTCCTGAAACACTTCTTGATTGGCCTGCTCCTCCTGTCCGGCCTCTTTGGCACCATAGCGAAGGCAGAAGATTTCAAACTGGGCATCCTGCGCGATGCCGTGGATTACTTTGCTGTCGAATATGCTGTCATCAAACTTGCCATAAAGCATGCCCCCGGTGATCACAGGCTGCATCTGATCCCCATGGGAGATGCGGTTCAGCCGCGCATCTTCAACGAGCTGGAACGCGGCACCATCGACATGTTCTTTGCAGGCCACACCAGAGAGCGCGAAACGCGTTTTCTCCAGATTGACTTCCCCCTGACCAGAGGCCTGCTGGGCTATCGCGGCCTGATCATTCGCGATGATGACCAGGACAGCTTCAACCCTGTCAAATCCCTGGGCGATCTGCGCGAAAAGGTCCGCATAGGGTCCGGTGTCGGCTGGCCGGAAAGCGATCTGTTCAGAAAACTCGGGATGAAACTGACCACATCCGATTATGACAGCCTCTGGCCCATGCTGACCGGCGATCGCTACGATGCCCTGCACCGCGGCCTGCTGGAGATCCTCCCTGAACTGGATCAGCGCCGCCACATGAAGGTCAGGCTGGAAGAGAACCTGATGCTCCATCTCATGTTCGACTTCTTCCTCTATGTTCGCAAAAACGACCGGACGCGCCATGACATCCTGTTGCAAGGCCTGAAAAACGCCATAAACAATGGAAGCTATGACAATCTGCTGCTCAAACATCCCCAGCTGCTGCGCGCACTGGAGACACTCAACCCGCTGGAACGGACCATCATCCCGATCCCCAACCCCGACATTGCTCCGCTGGTTTCCAGAATCCCGAAAGACTACTGGTATGACATTCGCGAACTGCAAAGCCGTCTGATTACAAACAGCTCCGGTACACAGGCCAACAAGAAGCAGGAGTGAACATGAGTGGCAAGATCATCAATCTGCGCAAGGCCAAAAAGGCCCGGGATCGCGACGAGAAAGCCAAAAGGGCCGAACAAAACCGTCAGCTCCACGGCCGCACGAAAGCCCAAAAGCAAATCGATCTCTTTTCCAAACGCAAGGCAGAGACCGAACTGGAAGCCCACAGACTGGACAGGGCACAGGCAGACAAAGACCGAACAAACGAAGTCAGGACAGACAGTCCCGAACTGGACAGGGGCGACCAGAACAGCGACACTTGAGAGAGGTGAAAACGCCTGCCGGACAACCCAGGAGGTCGGACGCATGAGCCTGTTACATCTGTCACTCCCTGCCGCAGAGCCGGAAAGGATCGCAATCTTTCTGGCTGAACTGATGGGCGGACGCGCCCTGCCCTTTCCTCCTTTTCCCGACAGCTGGATTGCCTTCGGGGTCAGGGACGACGGAACAGCTGTCGAGGTTTATCCCCTCACTCACCGCCTGACAGCAGGCGAAAAACAGGTCATCTGCACCGTCGGGGAAGAAGACAAAGCCCCCTCGCCTGTGCATCTGGCACTGGCATCATCCCTGTCGCACGAAGCCATCCTTGCAAAGGCAGAAGAACAAAACTGGCTGGCACGCCTGTGCAATCGCGGCCCCTTTGAGTGTGTGGAAATCTGGCTGGAGAACCGCCTGCTGATTGAAGTTCTCGATCCGGAGATGCAGGAATCCTACCGAACAGGCATGACCATGAAAAACTGGGAAAGAATGTTCGGACTCAGCGGGTAACGGAAAGAGGCATCCTGAACTGCTGCATCAGATCCTCCCCGGGGTCTTCTCCTTCTGCCTTCTCGGTCAGGTGATCCTTCAGCCAGAAGGCAGCCCCCTGCATGACCTCGTTCATCCGGTTTTGCCCCTTCAGATCATACAGTCGATGGTCCAGCTCCGGCAGAAGCTCATAGGTCAGAATTTCAGGACGCTCCTTTTGCAGGTCACGGACAAGACGATCCACACTCCGTGGCGAGACAGCTTCATCCTGACCGCCCTGTATCAGCAGAACCGGCGCCCGCGCATCCAGCAACACAAGCCAGAGATCCTGCAACACCATCTCCCGCCACCAGTTATAGCCATGGCCACTCACCTCGAACTCCAGGGGCTCCCGGCTCGTTCTCACCATCTGCCAGAACCCCAGAAACTCACTCCTGACGGCTTTCAGTTGCTCCGGATCGGGAATGGAAGCCGCCATGCTGTGCTCGATATCGTCACGAAAGTTGCGGCCACCGCTGTTGAACATCACAATGGCATCAAGCCCCCAGATTTTCTCGTTGAGCAGAGCCGCGACCACAGCACCTTCGCTTCCTCCGACAGCAACGATACTGCTGTAATGGATTTCACTGTCCGGAAATCCGGCAAGAACCCGGCTGACATCACGCGCCCGCCTTCCCGGCGTGTCCAGATGGACGGCCTCCTGCGGACAGTCTGCACGCTCCGGATCATCGGACCAGACCAGTGTTTCATCAATTCCGCGCTTTTCCACCAGCAAAAGATCAGACCGCGGACGCAAGGCCCACAGATCACGCTGAAGCGCCGGATTGTTCAGCGCGGAGTTGCAGTCCGATCCCTGCAGGGCAACCAGCAGGGATCGCTTTTCCGTTGCATCGTGGGCAGGCGAGGAACTGCTGATCAGATGATAAACGATATCTGATCCGTCAGAGCGCTTCAAACTGTAGGTCTTTACCCGTTCCAGTGACGTTACAGCCGGCAGGACAGAAAGCACCAGCACCACAGAGAGGCTGGCCAGCAGAAAGCGAAGAAACATGGGAAAGGCTCGTGCGTCAGGTTCCGGGGGAAGGGCAACTCACCCGCGCAAGGAAACAGCTCTTTGCCCTGTTGGCAACCGGAAAGATGCCCCTCTGCAGCAAAAGCTTCCAGGGGAGAGGTACGTCACATCATCAAAAAATAACGAAAAGAAAATTCGCATATCTTTGCACTCAAAACACCCTATATCTTTACTATGTTATTCACTTTTTAATAAGAATATGCTTTTAATATAGTGAAAATAATAAAAAAAGGCAGGCACTACTTATAATCGAAAGTTAACGTGTAAATGCCACTTGAATCAAAAATCAGATCTGTACTGCTGCTTGCTTCAGGTTTGCCGATCTTTCTGGCCCTCTGTTTCGCCAGCTATCTGGTTTATGAAAACGTTCAGGCGATCCGTACCGTCAACTCCCTCTCGAAACTGGCTCATCTGTCCCTGCACCTCAATGCGCTTGTTCATGAACAGCAGATCGAACGCGGTCTTTCCACAGGCTTTCTCAGCAACGAAGGCCAGCTGTTCGAAGAGGAGATGGAAGAGCAGCGTGCCCTGACCGACAGGGAAGTACGCATTCTGCGCTTTGTGCTGAAAAACACCCCCTTTCAGGCCATGCCGCAAAGACTGCAGGATCAGCAGGACATGCTGCTGCAATCGCTTTCCCTCACCCCGACACTCCGCACCCGCATCGATGAGCGCACCACCGGTTCGAACGAGGTCATCAATTTCTTTACCGGCCTGAACACGCAGAGCATCAACATCAATGCCGGCATGGCCCTCCTGTCACACGATGCTGAAATCGCCAACATGATCCACAGCTATGTGCTCTTCACCAAGCTCAAGGAATACAGTTCCATAGAACGTGCCGTGGGCACGGCAGGTTTCAGCGCAGGACACTTCAGCTTTCAGAATCTGAACCGTTTCAAGGAACTGGTCACCATCCAGAACACTCTGGCCGACACCTTCCGTTCCTTTGCCTCCGAAGGGCAGCGGGCCTTCTATTTCAAGGCCCGGCAGGACCCGGCCTTTGGCGAGATCGACACCATTCGCCAAAGCCTGATCAAAAACACCTTCATTGCCAGAAACACAGAGGTCGACCCCCGGATCTGGTTCAGCACCATGACCCAGAAAATCGACATGCTTCAGGATGTCGAGGATCGTCTGGCCAGCGATATCCTCATCAAGATAGAGGAGCTCCACAATCAGGCCCTGTTTTTCACCATCGCCATTTCATCCGCCATCGGTGCCACCATCCTGCTGATCACCGCTGTGCTGCACTCCCTTTTCAAAAAGACAGCAAAAGCCCTGCAGGAAGAACGGGAAAGGGAGAGAGAAAAAGAGCACGAACCACGGACAGCAACCAATCACAGGCAGGCTCCGCCCATACGCCCGGCGCATTGGAACAAACCGGCCTTCCCCTCCGATCCGTCGCCCGTCGCAAAACCGGCCCGACAAAAACTGCCGCAGAGATCCGACTGAGCGCCGGAACAACAGGAACAGAAACCGGAATTGTTGCAGGATCGGGCACAGGACGCGCTCTTTATCGAAAGAATGAAAAGCAGGACCGACCAAGAAGGACAGAAATAACAAAAGGGACAGGTTCCCTTTAAAATCCCTTTTTCCGGATCACTCTCCGAGCACCGCGCTCGCATCCACATTCGGGCCGGTCGGGTCGAGGAAGAACGGAGGCTTGATGTTGTTGCTGCCGAGGGCGCGGTGAACGGAGGGCAAGGCCTCCAGCGCTGAAAGCAGGCGGCGGTGATAGGGCAGACGGTTCGGTGCAAAGCGCGGATGGGTCTGCGGCAGGCTCGGGAACTTCGCCGGATAGAGCATCAGCCAGCGGCTGCAGGCACCCAGATAGAGATCGGCAACGGTCATCTTTGGCCCGAAGAGAAACGGCCCGTCGATGGATTTCGACAGCTGTTTTTCGACCATCGTAATGTGCTTGCAAAGCCGCTCTTTGGTCCCCTCCAGCAGGTTCAGCTGAGCTGCTGTCAGATCCTCCGCCCCGCCTTCACAGGCTGCAACGTGACGATGACTGTAAAACAGCGTGCGCAGATCACTGTGATAGCTGTTGGAAATCCAGAAAAGCCACTGCAGGAAGGTCGCACGCTCCGGCGAACCGGCCTTTTGCGGCGCAAGCTTTCCGGCCCTGTCACTGAGATGCAGGGCAATGGCAGCCGTCTCGTAGATCGGGGTGTCCTCATCCAGCAGCACGGGGATCAGACCTTGCGGATTGAGCGAGAGATAGGGTTCCTTGCGGTGCTCCTGGACGGCCCTGTTCACCCAGAGCACCTCATGCTCCAGCCCCAGTTCCTCCAGTATCATCTGGATGACAATGTTCGCGGAATCTGGTGCGGCATAGAGTCTGTACGTCATAAAAAGGTCTCCGGAAAAATCCGCGCCAGCTTATCCCTGCCCCGCCGGTTCTCCAAGAGGGAAAAATCACCCTGCAAAAGAAAGAGGCCATCACCGGATAGCCTCCTTTTCCACACCCCGTCCCGGAGCCATCAGGCGACATGGTCTCCCAGATGATCCAGCACGCCACCCCAGCCATCAGCGTGACTGTTGCGGGCCTCTTCACTGCCCAGTCCGCTCTGGCAGAAATTGAGCCGGGTTCTGCCCTGCTCTTCCTCCACAAAGGTCACGACAATGCGGGTCATGCGCTCAACCAGATCGCCCTCGCCTACCCAGCCGTGGGTAAAGACCAGCCTGTATTGCGGTTTGATCTCCTCGTAGGTTCCACGCATTGTGAAGTGTTTGCCTGATGTGCAACCCATCAAGGTACAGCGATAAGCTCCGCCCTCAACAATATCAAAAACGCTTTCCCCGAGTTGGCAATCGTGGGGAAAGAACCACTGCACAAGGGCATCCGCGTTCGTCCAGGCAGCCCAGACGCGGTCCAGCGACGCATCGAACACCCGCTCCATAACCAGTTCAAAATCACTTTCTGCTGCTGCTGCTGTTGCTGTTGCTGTCGTCATCATCAATCTCCCCGTCTCCGTCTTCCCCGTCTTTCAGGAAGGCATCAAGACGATCAAAACGTTGTTCCCAAAGCTTGCGCTGTTCGCCAACCCAGCTTTCCACCGGGTCCAGTGCCCCGGTCTGCAGTTCACAGGTGCGCACCCGTCCCTTTTTGCGGGAACGGACCAGACCGCTGCCCTCCAGCACCTTGAGATGCTGCATGAAGGTCGGCAGCTTCATATCGAAAGGCTCTGCCAACTCACCCACAGAGGCCGCCCCGCGACACAGACGTTGCACCACCGCCCTGCGCGTCGGATCCGCCAGGGCATGAAAAATCAGATCAAGGGAAACAGAATAGTTAGCCATACGACTAAGTTACAAGAGGCAGAAAAGAATGACAACAAAAAAGTTAGCAAAATAGCTAAGTTTTCTGAAGAACCCTTTTTACAGAGGAGGTTGTCTCATACGGACAGGGCTGGCCTTGACAATGGCTGTGTTGGTCGAGGCCTTGTCAGTGAAACCCTCCAGCAGGGGATCAAGCTCCGCAATGGACCGCAAGAGCAAACGGGCAACAAAGGCGTCCTCTCCGGTGATCTTGTCACACTGGACAATCCGATCGGCTTCCCTGATCTGTTGTTCCAGCTTCTGCAGCTTGCCCGGAAAGGCCTTGAAACGCACGATGGCTTCAAGAGTGTAGCCCAGCGCCACCGGGTCCAGTTCAGTCACGAAGCCACGCAGCACACCGATATCCTGCAAACGTCCGACGCGATCCCGAATGGTCGGGGCCGACACCCCCAGCTGTTCAGCCAGTTCCCGCCAGCTTTTTCGGGCATCTTCTCCAAGGGCTTTCAACAGGGCGCGATCAAGATCATCAATCTCGTTTTTCATTTCAAAAGACTTTCAGCAGAAAATATTTCTTCCTGAAAGAATAAGAAGAAAATCCCTTCCACACAATAAGGACAGATCATGAAAACCCTTCTAACCTGAAGCAACATCTTCCCTTCCAGCAAACCGAGACAGGAGCACGCTCTATGACATGGGTCGTCTGGTCATCCTTTGTGATTATCTGCACTGCCAACATTATCACCCCCGGCCCTGCGATCCTGAACACAGTCAGGCGTGCCATTCAGCTGGGTTTTCAGCGTGTCCTGCCAACTATTTTCGGCAATGCACTGGGGCTTTTTACAGCCGGGCTGCTCTGTGCTGGCGGCGTCGCGAGCTTTGTCATGACTTCGGAGTTCCTGTGGAACCTCTTTCGATGGCTTGGCATTGCCTATCTGGGATGGCTGGGCCTGAAGCTGATTTTCAGGACGGAAAGAATTGAGACAAACGCAGAGCCTGCTGTTGACATCCCGGGTCGCGTACTCTTTGCAGAGGCCTTCCTGCTGGCGGTTACCAACCCCAAGGCGATCCTGTTCTATGTTGCCCTCTTCCCGCAGGTGCTTAATCCGCAGGATGCGGTCCTGCCCCAGGCTCTTGTTCTCGTGCTCACCTACTGCGGAATTTCAATCCTGTCACTGAGCAGCTACTCGGCACTGGCCACAGCCCTGCGCTCCCGTTTCATCACACAGGAACGCTATCGCCTTTTCAGGATTGTTTCCGGTGTGACTCTGCTGGGCCTGACACTCAGGCTCGTGCGTGACATGAAATAGCGTTCTATTCCTTTGCCGGCCCGTCATAGGACAGGGCAACCAGCTCAAGTTCCAGCGTCCCGGTGGGGCGGGGCCACCTGACAAGGTCCCCGACTTCAGCATCCATTGCAGCCATTGCCAGCGGAGAGCGATAGCTGATCAGGCCCTGTTGCGGATCAGCTTCGTCCTCTCCCACAATGCGATAGCGATACTCTGTGTCGTCCTCGTCAACCAGCAGAAGCCAGGCACCAAAGGCAACGCTGTTGCCGGGCACGATTTTCGGGTCCTGCAGCTCCGCAGATTGCAGACGGGCCTCGTAATAGCGCAGGTCGCGGGCAAGCTGTGCCTGAACTGTCCGGTTTTCCAGAGAAGCCTCTGCCCCCTCTCCATCCTGCAGCCGCAGCTCCGCAAGCTCCTTGCGGGTTCGGGCCAGAAGGTCACGCAGCTGGGCCAGACCTTCCGGTGTGACCAGATTGCGATGAGGGGAAACAGGGCGATCCGGAAGTTCCTCCGGTGAGAGGTCTCCGTCCTGTTCCTTGACAAAAGCACGGCTCATGGGTCCTCACTTGACAACAAAACAGCAGCAGAAGGGACAAAAAGACAGAAGGCCCGTGCACAACCGCACGAGCCCCCTTGTCTGAACAGTCGGATCGGCCTAGACAGCCGGCTTGCCAACCATCTCGTCATAGGCCACCAGCAGGTCACGGGTGATGTCACCCGGTGTGAAGGTGTAATCACCAATGGATGCAACCGGTGTCACCTCGACAGCCGTACCAGTCAGGAAGACCTCCTGGGTCTTCGCCAGTTCTTCCGGCATGATGGCGCGCTCGACGACCTCGTAGCCCTTGGACCGCGCAATATCAATCACGGTCTGACGTGTGATGCCGTCCAGGAAGCAATCCGGTGTCGGTGTGTGGATCACACCATCCTGAATGAGGAAAACGTTGGAGCCTGTGGACTCTGCGATCTGCCCGCGATAGTCGAGCATCAGCGCATCGTCATAGCCCTTGGCTTCAGCAGCGTGCTTGGACAGGGTCGCGATCATGTAAAGACCCGCCGCCTTGGAAGAGGTCGGTGCGGTCTTCGGATCAGGACGGTTCCAGACAGCCCAGTCCAGACGCAGCCCCTTCATACGTGCTTCCGGTGTGAAGTAGGACGGCCACTGCCAGGCAGCGATGGCAACGTGAATCTTCGTCTTCTGTGCGGAAACGGCCATCATCTCTGAACCACGCCATGCGATCGGGCGCAGATAGGCATCGGTCCAGCCGTTGCGCTCTAGCACTTCCATGGATGCCTTGTTGATTTCCTCTACGGAATAAGGGATTTCAAAACCCAGCAGTTCCCCGGATTTGTGCAGGCGCTCATGGTGTTCCTGCATCTTGAAGATGTTGCCGCTGTAGGCCCGCTCACCCTCGAAAACAGCGCTGGCATAGTGCAGCCCGTGCGAGAGGACGTGGAGCTTTGTTTCACGCCAGGGGAGCATTTCCCCGTTGTACCAGATAAATCCATCGCGATCATCAAATGGAAGCATTGTCATAGCTTTTCAGCCCTGAATGGTTTAGGTTTGATTCTAATATGATGCAAAGAAAACGGGCTTTTACCAGTTTGCTTTGCACAAAAACAACGAAATGTTTAATTTAGGCGAGATAAGAAACGAATGTTTCGTTTCCCTTGAGATTCTTGTAACAGTCTTTCTGCAAATAAGTCAACATGGCTGACGTATTTTTTTCCAAAGCACCCGATTCCTTGACAAAACAGTCTTCAAAACCAGCAGACTCGAATAGCGATTCCACAATGCCGACACCTGAAATGAGCGAGGCCGAAACACGCCGCGTGATCGAGATGCTGTTCTTTGCCTACCGTGAGTTCACCTCCGAGCCGGATGAAATTCTGGAAGAGTACGGCTTTGGCCGTGCCCACCACCGTGTGCTCTACTTTGTCGGGCGAACACCCGGCATCACGGTCAGCGATCTGCTCGCCACACTGAAGATCACCAAACAGAGCCTGTCGCGGGTGCTGCGCCAGCTTCTGGACGAGGGTTTTGTCGAACAGTATGCCGGAAAACGGGATCGCCGCCAGCGTCTGCTCTATCTCACCAGCAAGGGCGAAAGGCTGGAACAGGCGCTCTATGAAGCTCAGCGCCGCCAGATCTGGAGTGCCCGCTCGGAAAACGGCAAGGCGGATTTCGAGGCCTTCAAGAAGGTTCTTTTTCAGATGATCCACGAGGATGATCGCCATCAGCTCGAGGAAAAGAATGACTGACACTGCTGCTGCCCTGCCCGATAATGCCCCGCACCTGCTGGTCGTTGATGATGACGAGCGTCTGCGCAGCCTGCTCAAGCGGTTTCTGTGTGAACAGGGCTTTCGCATCAGCACGGCGGACTCGGCCCGGGCTGCACGCGACTGCATGGCTTCCCTGGACTTTGACCTTCTGATCCTGGACATCATGATGCCGGGCGAAACCGGACTGGAGCTCACGCGCTCCCTTCGCGATGAGGCAGGCAAGGACGTGCCGATCCTGCTGCTGACCGCCATGGGCGAAAGCACAGACCGCATCACGGGACTGGAAAGTGGTGCAGATGACTATCTGCCCAAGCCCTTTGAACCCCGCGAACTGGTTCTGCGCGTTCAATCCATCCTGAAACGCCTGCGCTCTGCTCCGCAGCAACAGAGCAGTGAAACACCCCTCACAACCGATGAGCAGGACAGTGATGAACTGCGTTTCGGCCCCTTCCGTTTCGATCGCAAACGCGGCCAACTCTGGAAGCTGGAAGACACTGAAGAGCGCTTCATCCACCTGACCGAAGCCGAGGCTGCCCTGCTGCGCACTCTTGCCGGGAACGCCAATGAAGCCGTCAGCCGCGATGCCCTGGCCGAAGCGTCCCTCGCAGCCAACCCGAACAGCGATCCCCAGGGTGAAGGCACCATCAATGCCCGCACGGTGGATGTCCAGATCACCCGCCTGCGCCGCAAGATCGAAAACGACCCGCGCTATCCCCAGTATCTGCAGACACTCCGCGGCGTTGGCTATACCCTGATCTGCTGATCAGGACAGCTCTCCCGGCAAGCCCTCAACGAGGAAATCGATCAGAACCCGCAGGCGTTCCGGCTGGTAGTTTTTGCGGTGATAAAGCAAATAGAGCGGCACCGGCAGCGTTTCCCAGTCAGAAAAGACCGGGCAGAGCCTGCCCTGCCTGATCTCCTCCCTGCAATAGAAACGCGGCAGGCGCACAATTCCGTTTCCGTTCAGGGCAGCCTGTATCAGGGCACGCCCGTTTCTGCACCGGAAATTCCCCTTCACAGACAACTCAAAGCGATCCTGCTCCTGACCTTTTCGCTGGAAGCTCCAGCGGGCCACACTGCCCGTCAGACAGTTGGCGGCTTTCAGATCAGAGGGATGGGTCAATGAACCGGCATGCTCCAGAAAGGCCGGACTGGCCAGCGTTTCGATCTCAAGGTCCGCAAGCTTTCGCGCCATGAAACGGCTGTCCTCCAGCGCCCCCATTCTCAGCACCAGATCAAAGCCATCCCCGACCAGATCAACCCGCTGACTGGTGAAATCCAGAGTCACGTCAATATCGGGATAGAGCGCACCAAAACGCGCCAGCAAGGGCGCAACAATCTCCTCCCCCAACGGACCACCGACACAGTTGATCGCCAAGGCTCCACGCAGACCACGGTTTTCATCAATGACATCCACAACGGCTTGATCAAGACCTCCCAGAGCCGCCTGACAGCGCTCAAAGAAATGCCGCCCGGCCTTGGTCAGTCTCTGGGATCGTGTGGTCCGGATCAGCAGTTGCACGCCCAACCGCTCTTCAAGTTGCGCCAGCTGGCGGGACAGATGGGCACGCGAGACCGAAAGCTCTTCCGCCGCCCTGGTGAAGGATCCGCTGCTGGCAATCTCGACAAAGGCGCGAATATCCGAAAGTGGCACATTGTTGCTCATAATACACAACTGATTTGATTATTGATCCATAGATCATCAATAACAAAAGCCTTATCTCTTGTCGTGAAGAAACATTCATTCACAGGAGATTTCCATGAAAGAACTGCCAACAAAACAGCTGGCTGTGATCACAGGTGCAAGTTCCGGTATCGGCGAGGCTATCGCCCGCAAACTCAGTGCAGAGGGACATCCCCTCCTGCTGCTTGCCCGGCGCGTTGAAAGACTTGAAGCTCTTGATCTGCCGAACTGTCTGTGCCGCAAGGTAGACGTTACAGACCGTCAGGATTTTGAAACTGCGCTCCGTGAAGCAGAGGATCAATTCGGACCTGCCGACCTGATGATCAACAATGCAGGTCTCATGCTTCTGGGGCAGGCCCACGATCAGGATGCTTCCGAATGGAAACAGATGTTCGATGTCAATGTTCTCGGATTGCTCAACGGCATGCAGACTGTGCTGGCACCGATGAAAGCACGCAAAAGCGGAACCATCATCAACATCAGCTCCATCGCCGGGCGCAAGACCTTCCCGAACCACGCCGTTTACTGTGGCACCAAGTTCGCCGTTCATGCGATGACAGAAAACATCCGCGAGGAAGTTGCAGATGACAATGTACGTGTGATCACCATCGCACCGGGCGCCGTTGAAACAGAGTTGTTGTCCCACACCACATCCCGGGAAATCAGGGAGGGTTACGAGGACTGGAAAACCACAATGGGTGGCGTTATTGCCCCGGATGACATCGCAGCAGCCGTTGCCTTTGCCTACCAGCAACCCCAGTCTGTCTGCGTTCGGGAAATTGTTGTCGCCCCGACAAGGCAGCAACCCTGATCAACAGCAGGGCGTTTTTTCCGAACCGTGCGGGAAAGCACAAAGACAAACGCCCTGCTCTTTCCGGACAACTCGGGTCAGAACAGAGTAAAAGCCTTGCTCTGTAACTCTTTTTTGATTAACAGGAAGGGGTCATTTTCCGGAAGAGCACCAATGCCGACCCTTGAACAGTTTGATCGTTATTTCACAGGGGTGATCCTGTTTCTGCTGCCAGCCGTTTCCGTTCTGGCCAGCAAGGGAGTTGTCCCTGTTCTCGTTTTACTGAGCGTCGGGCTTGTGCTCTTTGATCTGGTTTCAAAAGGCCATGTTCACCTTCCGCGCCTGTCAAGAGCCCCTGCTTTGATACTGGCAGCATTTCTGGGATGGCTCTTCCTCAGTCTGTTCTGGTCCCAGCTCCCTGAAAAGGATGTCTTTCTTGTTGTCCGGCTTTTCGGACTGATTGTCTGTGCACTCTTCCTGACTGAAAGCCTTCGAAACCGGGATGAAGCTGCAAGACAAAGACTGCTGAAAGTGCTCGGTATCGGTGTTCTGCTCGGCCTGTTCATTCTGCTGCTGGAAAATCAGGCTGACTCTCCCCTCACCCGCCTGCTCAAGGACAAGGACTTCAGCGAGGAAGTCAATCCGAGCCGTTTTAATTTCGGAAGTGTTTTTGTGTCCTGCCTGGGCTGGTTCCTGCTTGCACAAAATGCTGATCGCCTTGATCTGAAAAAGAGCCTTGCCCTTCTCCTTGCCCTTACCGCTTTTCCGTTCTTCACAGCGAGTGAAAGCGCCAAGCTGGCTTCCATACTGGCTTTCACCTGGTATGTGCTGTTCAGGTTTGTTCCGCTCCCTTCAACACACGTTCTGAAATTCCTCGTCCTGATCAGCTTTGTTTCCCTGCCTATTGCCTCCCAAACAGCATGGCAGGCGATTGGCCCCCAAATACCTGACAATATGCCGGACTCTGCACACCACAGACTCTTCATCTGGAGCTATGTCTCTGACATGGTTATGAAGAAACCTCTGGAAGGCTTTGGCATTGATGCCAGCAGACACCATGAGAACTCTCCCGAAGAAGGCTATGTCAGCATCGAGAAAACAGGCGAAATTTCGGGGCAGGATGATGCCCTGCCTCTGCACCCGCACAATGCCGCCATCCAGATCTGGTACGAACTGGGTGTTGTCGGGGTCCTGATCGTTCTGGCCGGGCTGTCCCTGCTGATTGATGCAACCAGACAGTCAATGATCCCGGGAACCGGAAAGAACAGGAAAAGCGACCTGCTTTTTCAGTCCACCTTTGTCTTTCTTTTCATCATCTCGATGCTGTCATGGGGCATTTGGCAAAATCGCTGGTTTGCAGGACTGATCTTCTTTGCCGTTCTGCTTTTCTCCTTTCCGCTCAGGGAAAAAGCCTCCCGTTCTGCCATCGCTACAGAAAAAACAGTCGAACCTGTAATCAAGGCCTGAACCATTTTTATCACGGCAGGCACCAAAGCTTCACATTTACACCCCTGTCTCTTCCAGTGTAGTCTGAAGCAGGCCTGAACATTACAGGGACGCCAGGCATGACCACAACAGCGTCAGAGCAAGGATCGGCTTCTGCAAGGGAAGATCACTCCCGGGAGCCCATGAGAGACTACAACGGTCAGCTGATTCAGCAAGGTTTCTGGAAGCGCGTTCTTCCCAGAACGCTTCTGGGACGCTCCCTTATGATCATTGTCCTGCCGGTCCTGCTTGTGCAGGCCATTTCGGCGTGGGTCTTTTACGACCGTCACTACGAGACTGTGACCAAGCGCCTGACCAACGCTCTGGCCGGTGATCTGGCAATTGCCATAACCCTGCTGGAAGATGCGCAGTCTCCTTCCGAACAGGCCGAAATCTTTCGCCTGCTTCAAAGAACAGCCTCCCTTTCCCTGTCCTTTCACGAAGGCGCTGTCCTGCTGGATGACAGCTGGAAACCAGGCTGGTCCATCCTGGAAAACAGGCTGGACAATGCGCTGCGCAGCTCGCTTCACAGTCACAGACAGACAGGCTATCTCTATTCCATAGACACCAAATCCCTTGATGACCAGATCAAGATTGAAATCGAAATGGACACAGGCGTCCTGCTTGCTCTCGTTCCCAGCAAGCGCCTGTTTACAACAACAACCTATCTGGTCACTTTCTGGATGCTGGGAACCTCCTTTTTCTTCTTCGGTATTGCGGTTCTGTTCATGCGCAATCAGGTGCGCCCCATTCAACGCCTTGCACAGGCCGCTGAAGCCTTCGGCAAGGGGCACGATGTTTCCGGTTTCAAGCCCGAAGGTGCCAGTGAAGTCAGGCTGGCTTCCGCTGCCTTCCTGCGCATGGGCTCACGCATCAAGCGACAGGTCGAAAACCGTACAGCCATGCTCGCCGGCGTCAGCCATGACCTCCGCACCCCTCTTACCCGCATGAAACTCCAGCTCGCCCTGATGGGGGACAAGGAGGGAATCAGCGAACTCAAGGATGACGTTGCCGAGATGGAAACCATGATCGAGGGCTATCTCAGCTTCGCCCGAGGGGATCGTGGCGAAGACTACAGCGATGTCAGCCTTCGCCTTTTTCTGGAAGATGTGGTTGCTCCCTTCCGGAGATCAGCCCTGCAGGAACAGGCTGCCCTGCAAAGGGATGAATGTGACAAGGTTGATCTCCTTGTTCAGGGCGATGCCCTCTTGCACATCCGGCGCAACAGTCTGAAAAGGGCGATCAGCAATCTGATCGGCAACGCACGCCGCTATGCAGACAATCTCTCGGTTCAGGCCAACATGAGGGCCGGACAGGTCGAGATCATTGTCGATGATGATGGCCCCGGCATTCCGCAGGACAAAAGAAAGGACGTCCTCAAGCCCTTCTTTCGTCTGGAAGCCTCAAGAAACAGTGACACAGGCGGACAGGGACTGGGCCTGTCCATTACCATGGACATCATCAGCAACCACGGGGGCGAACTGAAACTCGAAGACAGCCCCATGGGTGGCCTGAGAGCGCGCGTGACCCTGCCACTGTAAGTCCCGGGACAGCACAAAACATCACGGAAAAACAGTCTCTGCACAATTTGCAGCAGACCCTTCGGATCAGTGAACCCTCTGTCCGTCAGGAACGGGTTTGTCGCTCGCCAGAAGAACAATCTCTCCCTGATCATCGCTCAGACCAAGTGTCAGGCATTCCGACATAAAAGGGCCGATTTGCTTCGGCGGAAAGTTCACAACCGCAAGAACCTGCCTGCCAACCAGTGAGGCCGGATCGTAATGCCCGGTGATCTGGGCCGAGCTCTTGCGCTGGCCGATTTCCTCCCCGAAATCGATCAGAAGTTTGATCGCCGGACGCCGCGCCTCGGGAAACTCCCGCGCTTCCTTGACCGTTCCAACCCGGATATCAACCTTGAGAAAATCCTCATACGACAGAGTGTTTTGATCCATTGATCCTTCTTCCCTGATAGAGAGCCGCCCCTGAGCACAAAGACCTGTGTTCATGCGGATCGGCGCAAACTCCGGAACGCACCTGCAGACGCGGTCAGCAGCCCCAGCACAAACCAGAAGATACGCTGGTAGGCCATTTCGTGAACCATCGAAAAGGCTCCGAAGATAACGAGACAGAAAAACAGGGCCTGAACAGTCGGTTCTTTCAGACTCATTTTCTGCCTGAAAAACTGTACCAGCAAAAGCAGGAAAGGCGAAAAGAAGAGCACAAAACCCAGAACCCCGAATTCAGCCAGCACCCACAGGAAGGTATTGTGAATCACCACAAGCACCTGTCGATCCCCCACAGGAAGCTGCATATTGCGTCCCAATCCGGCTCCCCAAAACGGGTTTTCCGTAAAAAGCAACCAGCCCTGCTGAAAGGTTGCCAGCCGCTCATGATCACTGGATTGCGAAACTGCTCCCATGAAACCGGCCATAAGGGAAGTTGCATTTCCCGTGACCTGGAACTGCACAACAAGGAAGTGGGACAAATGATAAAGTGCCAGAACAGCCAGGAAGGACACAGCAACGTCTCTGAATTTCCTGAAATCAAGCAACAGCAGCACGACAAAGCAGATGACCAGGCTCAACTGTGCTGTTCTGGAAGACGTCGCATAGGCACCCAGCAAAACCAGCCCCACAAAGGGATTGAACCTCACATCCCTGTTCACCCCGATCCAGGAAAAGGCCACAATCAGCAGGAAGAACCCCCAGGCATTCCGGTTCAGCAAAAAGCCGGAGTACTGGTGATACTCCCACTCCAGCAGCTTCATCAAATCAGGCGGCGCAAAAAAACGTGTCACAAACTCCAGCAACACAACAACGGCTGCGACAAACAACAGGACATCCAGCGTCTTGCGAACGGTCCAGCTGCCGTTCATCTGAACAAGAAAGGCTCCGGACAGAAACACCGACAACAGAATACCAAAGCCAATCAGCCTGTTGAAAAGCGCCCACTCAATCAGCCCGTAGCGCCAATAGCCAACGGCAAAGGCGATCAGGATACTCAGGCCCGTCAACAGCAGGGACAGCGAAAACCCGTGGAAGGCCCAGTTGTCAGGTTTCAAGAGCCCCTTGTGGGCAAAGAGCAGGACTGACAGCCCGACAACAATCGCAAAAGGGTCAGCCAGATTCAGGGAAATCGCAACATCCGCAGAATGAACCCGGAACTGAAAGGCCAGCAGAATGCCGACCACAACAGGCATCAGCCAGGACAGGGTTGCCAGACTGACAAGACTTTCACGTGACGCTGCATGGACCGTTGGACGGGATGCAGCCTCCTCTTCGATCTCCGCTTTCGCTGCAAAGTGATCCCACCCGATCCACAGGACATGGATGGCAAGCGCAACCATTGCAGCAACTCCGACCCCCAGGCCAACAGCGACACCCCGGGCAACATCAAATCCTGCCTGCGAAAAGGCAAAGGCCGCACTCGCTTCCCGCACACCCCAGCCCCCCGGAACAACCGGAAGGGAGGCGGATGTCATGGTAAAGAGCGATGCCAGAAGGGCTTTGCTGTCCAGCAGGAGTCCATAGCTTTCAGAGACAAGCAGCAGGTAGCACAGAAGTGTCAGCAAATGCATGACCAGCGTTACGGCCAGCGACATCCCCAGCACTCTCAGTGTCGAACGTGCCACAAGCGCCATAATCATCCGGCGCGCACGGTGATGCAGCCTGAAAAAGAAAACAAGCAGCAGGAAAGCGACAACAACCGGAAAATAGATCAGAACAGCCAGATTGTCCTGCAACAGACTTTGGGCATTCCCCGTAATCCACAGGGTCAGCAGAACTGTCAGAATAATGAGAATTCCAATGCCGCAGGCCCGCTCAACAGATGTGACCAACACCGAAACAGACCGACTGCCGGAAGACTTTCTGGTCAGGGCTGCCCGTGCAAAAACCTGTCCGAAAAAATTAAAGAAGACCTGGCTGGCGACAATGGATTTGATGTTGATCCTGTGCGCTTCTTTCAAGGTCAGTCCAGGCGCAAAATCCCGCATGATAATCCAGTATCTCAGGCTGCTGAGAAGCTGCATCATAAGCATCAGGGAGACAACAAGGAGTGCCTTGAGAATCAGGTCCATTTTACATCAGTACAAAAGTGTTGGGATTCAACGAACTGGCTGCTGTCTTTTTATGCAGCAATTGTCCAGCATCAGCAAGCACAAGAGAATGGACGCAAGGATAAAAGGTTACATGAAACAAAGCTGTTACAAAAAACCGGCTCAGGCTTTTGCTGTTTCTCTGTCCCTGCGGCAACGACCAGCCAGAGAATCCAGCCGGGACAGGGATTTGTCGAGCACCGCCATGGTTTTGGTCAGATCCTCGCTGTCATCATTCAGCCAGACGCGAAAGGCCTTCAGATAAACAGCACCCAGCGCCTTGATGCGAATGGCACCACGCAGACCTGTTGTTGAAAAACCGGCAGCCTCAAGCATCGTTTGCATGGAAGCCCCCAGTGACATGAGGTTCCAGCCGGCAGCAAGAGGGTCACGCAGGCTGTCCCGAACAACAGCAGCCAGACCATCGCGATAGGGATGCAGGGCTTCGAAACGGGTCATCAGGACATCAAAGAGACGATCCTTTGCCGGTTCTCCCAGCCGGTCAGTCGCACCATCAGCCAGTACAGCCTGATCCGCCCGGGCAGAAATGCCACGCAGAATTGCAGATTTGGTCGGAAACAGGGCATGCATGTCAGCCAGATCGACACCCGAGGCATCGGCAATATCCAGCAGGGAAAGGTCAGCCCAGCCCCGGCGGGCTGCCTGCTCCATGGACACCTTGAGAACATGTGCGGGGATTTCTGCCTTTTTCATCGGAAGTCTCCTGAAATATCTGTCCGGATGCGAGTAAAACAGACCAATGTGAAAGATATGGGGCGCAAAAGCCGTCTTTTCCAGCTTTTACGCCCCTGTCTTGCAAAGGTTCAATCCGTTGCAGAACAGCGCCTGCTCTCAGGACAGCTCCCGGCTGCGTTTTGCGGCCGCATCAACCACGGCTGTCATCAGGGGCACAAGCCCCTTTTCATCGTGCATCAGCACGTTCAGTCCAGCCTGGGTGGTTCCGCCCGGACTGGTCACATTCTGGCGCAGGGTTGCCGGAGTGTCCGGCGATTGACGCAGGAGCTCGCCTGCTCCGGAAACCGTTGCATTGGCCAGTTGAACCGCAAGCTCGCGTGGCAAGCCGGCGGCGACACCGGCCTCTGCCAGCGCTTCTGCCATGTGGAAAATGTAGGCCGGGCCGGAACCGGACACACCTGTGACAGCATCCATCAGGGCCTCATCCTCGATCCAGGCCGTTTCCCCAACCGCCGAAAGAAGCTTCGCGCACTGCTCTTTCATCCTGTCCGGCACCAGTGCATTGGCACAGAGAACCGTCATACCGCGTCCCACGGCTGCAGGTGTGTTCGGCATGGTGCGCACCACCGCGGTCTGCGCCCCGAGGGCCTCTTCAAAAAAGGAAATCGTTTTGCCTGCCACAACCGAGAGAACCAGCGCACCCTGCTCTGCAAATTCCTTGTACTCACTGATCAGCGCATCAATAACCTGCGGCTTTACGGCAAAAAGCACGACATCGGGTGTCTGCCCGGATGGAACCGCGCCTGCCTGTTCCACCACCAGAACACCCCGATCACGCCAGGCAGAAAGCCATGTTGCTTCCGGTTTGTTTGCAGCGGGATCAACAATGGTCACATTGGCAGGCGGCAAGCCGTCATCCAGCCAGCCTTCCAGCATGGCACCTCCCATTTTTCCGCAGCCTACCAGCATCAAACGCATCGGTTTCTCCCTGTTTCAAAGCGTTGTTTGACAGGCAGAGTAGGACTGAAGAACCGGGCTTGCAAGCCTCTCCTTCAACAGGAACGGAAAAGCCATTATCAAAAAAATCCAAAAAGAGATTTCGCCCATATAAAGGCAATAACGTTGCAAAATACAGATCACTCCACCGACAAAATAAAGATTATCTTTACTATATATCTGTACAAATTTTATCGAGAAAAACCGAATGGTGAATACAATGGAATTAACAAAGACCATACTACTGCATGCGTTAGACCAAAGTAATCTTGCGCATACCGTTGCGTCGGCAAGTCCTGGTCATCCATTGATTTATGCAAACAAGGCCTTTTACGAACTGACAGGCTATTCATCTGACGAAGTACTCGGACGCAACTGCAACTTTCTGCAACAGAACAGGTCGGACGAAAACATCAGGCAAAGGATCAGATGGGCCATCAATCAGAAAGTGCCCATCACAACAGAAATCAGAAACTACAAGAAAAACGGCGAAGCCTTTTTGAATCGCCTGAGCATCGCCCCCATTTTTGACGAGGCAAAGGAGCTGATCGCCTTCATCGGCATCCAGTCCGATGTCTCGCTGGAACGCCAGCGCCTGGGGGCCAGTGCCGAGCGACAGAAACTCGAAGCCCTTGGCAGGCTCTCGGCAAACATCAGTCACGAAATCAAAAATGCCCTTCAACCCATCTTTCTGATGACCGACCTGCTGGAAGACTGGAACAACCTGTCTTCGACCGAAATCAGAAAATGCGTCTCGATTATCAGAAGCAATGCCGACAGCGCGATGAACATTGCTCAGAACACACTTCAGTTCTCGCGACCACTGAATGACGATGTCGAGGAAATTTCCGTCCTGACCCTGGCCAAGCAATCGCTGGAAGCCGCCCAGTACTTTCTGGAAAAGCGCCTCAATGTCTCGGGCAAGGTCAACAACCTTGATCTGAATGACACCCTCCTGATTTCAGTCAGCGGGTTTCACCACCTGCTGCTGAACCTGATGATGAATGCCAGGGATGCCTCACCCATGGATGGCTCGATAGAAATCACCTTTGATGGCGTTGAACTGGAAACCATCGAGGCAACAAACCTGAGCCTCACCCCCGGACGCTATCTCTGCATGAGCGTCAGGGACAACGGACACGGCATTCCCGCCGACAGGATCGGTGCAATCTTTGATCCCTTCTACACCACCAAGTCCGTCGATCAGGGCACAGGGCTCGGACTGTCCATCGCCAAACGCTTTGTCAACGAAAGCGGTGGTGTCATCACCTGTGAATCCGAAGAAAACAAGGGAAGCTGTTTTTCAGCATGGCTGCCGCTTGAACGACGACTGGTTCACTGAACACAAAAACGAATACGACGATAACGATGACTATGAATAATGAAGTGCACAAACAAAGGAGTGCGTTATGGCTAAAATTCTGCTGGTAGAAGACATGAAAGGAGTCCGTGATTCACTGGATATGATTCTATCCATGGCCGGGCACACCATAAAAGAAGCACAAAACGGTCAGGAAGGTCTGGATCTCATTCCCGTGTTTCAACCCGATCTGATCGTGACAGATATTCTGATGCCGGTCATGGACGGCACCGAATTCATTCTGAATGTGCGGGATCTCTATCCCAACCTGCCCATTCTGGCCATTTCCGCAGGTGGCAACGGCGCCACAGCTGAACAGGCCCTTATGATTGCCCAGGAGAAGGCAACAAGAACACTCAGCAAACCCTTTTCCAAAAACGAGTTTCTGGACGCAGTTGCACCGCTGCTCGCAGAACATTCACAGGCCTGATAAACCAGCGGAGCAAAATCCATGCGACTGTTTGCAAACCTGACGATCGGGCAGCGGATCTATACCCTTGCCGGTCTCATCATTGCCTTCATGGCGACCATTGCCTTTGTGGGTTACTTCACCATGGCCAAAATCGGCCACGAGCTTGAAGACATCACCAAACGGGACATTCCCCTGACCGAAATGCTGACCAAGATCACTGTCCACCAGCTGGAACAGGCGATCGCGATGGAACAATCCATCCGCTATGCGGCCATTGATAGCGAAAGCGGCATCAAGCACAAGAAAGAGGCCATGGAGCTTTTCACCAAACTGGCCCACAAGGTTGACGAGGAGATCCTTCAGGCCGAGGACATAACACAGACGTTCATTGCGACAACCAACCTGCCGGAAACCAGAGCCGAGATGGAAGCTGTCTATGAACAGCTCAAAACGATCGAAAAGCATCACAAGGAGTATGAGGAACACGTCTTTGACGTCTTCAAGAAGATCGAAAACACTGTCATCACGGCAGATGACGAAGCCATTTTCACAGCTGTCGAGCAGATCGAGGAAGAGCAAAGTGTTCTGGACAAGGAAATCGAACACCTGCTGTTTGAAGTCGAGCATTTCACACTGAAAGCTGCCGAGACAGCGCTCAAGGACGAACAGGCCGGCCAAAGACTGATCCTGATACTGGGTGTTGTCATCACACTGACCGGCATTGCGCTTTCTGTCGTGATCTGTCTGGGGATCAGCCGCCCGATCAAGGCACTGACATCTTCCCTGAGCGAACTGGAGCAGGGCAATCTGGATGCAAGCATTCCGGAAACCTTCTTCAGGGATGAAATTCACTCCATGGCAAACGGAATGAAAACCTTCCGTGCAGAAATGCAACGCGCCCGCGATCTCGAAACGGTCAACAAGGAAGCAGAGCGCAAACGGCTGCAACGCCAGAACGAGCTGAACCAGCTTGTCGGCATTTTTGGCGCCACCATCGGCTCTGCCTTCCAGAAGATGGAAGACACCTCTTCCAACATGGTTGCCCTCGCCTCCACCATGTCCGGCGAAAGCCAGCAAACACTTGATATGGCCGGCATGGTTGCAAACGAGGCACGCGAGTCCTCTCAAAACGCCGGTGCGCTGAGTGCTGCCACCGAGGAAATGGTTGCCTCTGTCCGCGAGATCAACTCCCAGGTCCTCAAGTCGTCCGAGATTACGCAGGAGGCTGTCAGCCGAGCGGACCAGTCCCAACAGGAGGTTGAGGAACTCACCCAGACAGCAGAGGAAATCGGCGATGTAATCAAGCTGATCACCGACATTGCCGAGCAAACCAATCTGCTGGCCCTGAACGCCACGATTGAAGCGGCCCGCGCCGGTGAGGCAGGCAAGGGCTTTGCCGTGGTGGCCAGCGAGGTGAAAAACCTGGCCAACCAGACCGCCAAGGCAACCGAGGAAATCTCTGACAAGATCAACAAGATCCAGGACACGGCGAAGAAATCGTCCCTGTCCATTACAGAGATCGCCAACACCATCCAGAACATCAACCAGTTTGCCTCTGCCATTGTGGCTGCGGTTGAGGAACAGGATGCCACCACGCAGGAGATTGCCCGCAGCGTAAACTATGTTGCTGAAAGCTCCACCCGCGTGACTGAAAACGTGGACTCAATCCAGAGTCAGACAGAGACCGTCGGACAAAGCTCCATCTCGGTCAACGGCTCCGCAACAGAGATGGCAGACGATGCCAAGCTTCTGAGCAAGGAAGTTGAAACCTTCCTCAAAGCCATGCAGAACACCGATACGGAAGACGACACCTTCTCGTCACGGACGCTGAACACCCAAGGCACCCTGCACATCAACGGACAGCAATCCGGCTGTACAGTGACCGAGATGAATGCTGCCTTTGCAACGGTAACTCCGGCCCTGTCCCAACCTGCCGGTACGGCTCTTGATCTTGAGGTTCCCGATATGGAACTGACCATCAAGGCCCGCATTGCCAAAACCGAGGACAACAAAACGGCGTTGCAGTTCCCGCTTGATCTGAACCATCTGGAGGAGTTGTCCGAAAAGCTCGACAGCTTCCAGAACAAATCCGGCTCAGCCTCCCGCGACACTGCAAACGCACAAGCCCCCTCCACTCCGGCCGATCTGGACGAAACCAGGGCAGCCTAGCCTTGCTTCTCCGTTCAGTTCAGGCAAACCTGGGCCAGCACCACACCTGCTGGCCCTTTTTCTTTTGCAACAGGCAGATATGACCCGCATCACAAACCACGCTGAACTTTCACAGCACTACAAACCCGCCAGAGGCCGCTCGGTTGAAAAACAGCTGGAGCAGCTGGAACACCACAGTCGCAGCTTCATAGCCCACTCCCCCTTTGTGCTGCTGGCAACCCATGGAGCAGACCGGCTTGGCGATGTGTCTCCACGCGGAGACCTGCCCGGTTTTGTTCATATCGAGAACGATCACAGCCTGCTGCTGCCGGACTGGCCGGGCAACAACCGTATCGACAGCCTGCGCAACATCATTGACAATCCGGGCGTGGGCCTGCTTTTCCTGATCCCGGGTGTCAACGAAACACTGCGCATCAATGGACAGGCTTCCATTCATACGGACGGGGAGCTGCTGGCGCTCTTTGACCGCAACGGCAAAAAACCGCTGTCCGTGCTGCGCATCGCAGTGCGGGAGGTCTTCCTGCACTGCGCCAAGGCCCTGATGCGATCAGAACTCTGGGACAGCAACAGGCAGATTGTTCGCTCTGACTTCCCGACAATGGGACAGATGATCACGGACCAGATTGCCGGGAAGACAACAGTATCCCGTCCCTCTGACCAGGAAAATCCAAGCTCTCCGAATACCCAGGAAGCTCCGGAAAGTCAGGAGGCTATGGAAGCCCGCTACAGAAAACTGCTTTACTGAATGAACACGGAAAAAGGCACCGCCCACAGCAGACAGTGCCTTTTTCCATTATATATGTTTTGCGTGATCAGGGTTTCTTCCTGTTGCTGTTTTCCAGAACAACACCGAAAACCTCGTCACAGACACTCAGCGCAAAGTCATGGCTCAAACGTCCTTCAGGCCCGGACATCATGGCCGCACCAATCAGCCCACCCCGCGGGAGAATGCGTGTTCCACAGGACATCGACCAGCAACCGGGCCATCGAAAACAGGTGTAAATTGACGCCTTACTCGGTCAGATAGAAGGTGATGGTCGTCACCACGCGGACATCCTTTTCAATCTTCTGCGTGTCACCGTACTCCTCGCCCGCATCGCGAACGTAGAAACTTCCCTGACGCGCAGAGCGGATGCTGCCCACTTCCACACCGGCATTGCTTGCAAATTCATTGGCTGCAATCCGGGCATTCTGCGTGGCTTCACGCAGCATATCCGGCTTGATGTCATTCAGACTGGTGAAGCGGAAAGCCGGTTGCTCGTTGACGATGTCATAACCCTTGGCAATCAGGCTGTTCACATCACCACGGACCTTCCGGACCAGATCAACCTTGTCGGACGAGACCGTGATGGAACCGGAGAGTTCATGGCTTTCATCCACGATCTGCTGGTTGCTGTTGCGATAGATCTGGGGATAGTAATCGATCACACCGTAGGTCAGATCCTCTTGGGAAAAGCCCTTGTCCATCAAAAGGGCCGCAATATCCTGCTTCTGCTTTTCCGCCTCTTCGTAAAGCGCCGGAATACCGGATCGTTCCGCTGTGGCAAGACGATAGCGAACAGTCCAGCTGACCTGATCCGCCTTGACCCTGCGTTCGGCAAGCCCCTTGGCCTCTGCCGTATTCACCGCCACCTTGGCGTTATAGAGGGTCTGACTGACGAAAAAACCACCCAGAGCCAGACCGGCAACCAGTGCTACGGCAATGGCAACCAGACCTGTGTTTCCTGAATTCTGTCCCATGACATGGGCCCCCGTTCTCTAAAGGAAATCCAGTCTGCAACTCTCTGCTGCAATCAAAGCAGAATTGCGCGGCAATCAAGGCAAAGCCATGGCAAAACACAATCATGGGCAGAGACCGTTTCAACGCAGACCACACCACTCCGCAAGGCAGCAAACACAGCACGACTGAGACAGGGAAGAAAGTGAGAACAAGCGAAGGACACAGCCGGGGCAGGCAGACAGGGACCAAAACCCCCGACTGAAAAACCGACAGGATCAGGGGAGAGATCAGGTGATTTTTTTCAGTTCCTCCATGAACTGCTCCATATCCTCCAGTAGGGCTGCCAGCTTTCTTTCGGAGTGTTCAGAGAGATCCCGCGTGACCTGATCGACATCCCGGGAGACCTGCGAGACCTCTTCAATCCCCTCGCCGATCTCGGCAATCACCCTGTTGACGTTTGCTGTTTCCTGCGCAGCAGTTCTGGCATTGCCTGCAATATCGCTTGATGCAGCAGACTGCTGGTCCACGGCAGCTGCGACAGAAACCGCAGAATCATTGATGTCCTGCAGCAGACCACCCAGCTCCTCAAAGGCGGACACCGCTCCTCTTGTCGAGCTCTGGATGCCGGACACGTGCTGACTGATCTCCTCGGTCGCGCGGGCCGTCTGGCTGGCAAGGCTTTTGACCTCATTGGCCACAACAGCAAAGCCCTTGCCCGCTTCTCCGGCCCGGGCCGCTTCAATTGTTGCATTGAGAGCCAGCAGGTTGGTCTGTTCCGCAATCTCCTCAATCAGGCGGATCACCTCGCCGATGTGATCTGCAGCTTCTGCCAGCTCCCGAATATCTGTCGTCGAGCTTTGCACGCGCCCCACAGCCCCTTCTACAACTGCAGAAGTCCGGTTCATCTGCTGACGAATTTCGGAAATGGAAACAGAAAGCTCCTCTGCTGCAGAAGAGATCGAGTTCACGCCTTCCGACGCCTCTGTCGAGGAATGACGCACAGACTGGGTCCCTGCCCGCGCCTGTCTGGCAACCGACTGCATGGTCGAGGTCATTCCGCCAAGATTGGTCACAGACTCATGCAACTCGCCGATGACTTCCTTCAGGGATTCATCCAGTCGCTCCGCAACCTCGCCAAAGCTCCCCATCTTTTCTTCAACAGAAGCCATGGCACTGTTCATGATTTGCGCCCCCACACGTGGCGAGCCATGCAGGCCGGTTTCAACAATCTTGCGGTAGTAAAGGTTGTTGCTGACATGATCCATAGAGGCGCGCGCTTCACGGACAAAGGCATCCACCTGATCCGCCAGACGGTTCACCGCCCACATGACCTGACCGATGCGCCCCTTTTCATCAATGTTGGTCAGACGCCGCTCGTAATCCCCTTCGGACAGGGCATCACAGATATCGGAAATGCGGGTCACAACCCGGGCCACACGGTGCTGAAAGAAAAGAACACCGCACAGGACAACCAGCAAAACAGCGCTGGCTCCCTGTGCCAGAAGGGAAAATCCCAAGAACTCGAGAACCTGAACAGACACAGTCAGGGCAAAGGCCAGGAAAACCAGATATCTGGCCTTACAGAGAGAAGATAAATTCATCATAGGACACCCCCTGGTCTTTCAGGATCTGCTCGAGAGCTGCAAAGCCCGCATGCATGCCTTCCTTTGCATTGGAATGGCTCTTCTCAACCTCCATCAGCTGCGCATAAAGCGGTTCAATCGTGCTGCTGACAATTGCCGGATCGGGCAAGCGGCGATTGGAGTGATATCCTGTAATGGTGCCATCGCTGTCCAGACTGGGAGTCACATGGGCAAAAACCCAGTAGTGATCACCGTTTTTGCAAAGATTGACGACATAGGCGAAAATCTCGTGCCCCTCTGCAATCCTGTCCCACAGCAGCTTGAAAACACAGCGCGGCATCCCCGGATGACGCAGAATGCGATGCGGCTCCCCCAGAAGCTCTTCCTCCGAATAGCCGGAAATCCTGATAAACACCTCGTTTGCGTAGGTGATGCGTCCTTTCAAATCAGTCTTGCTGACGATAATTTCACTTTGATCAAACCGTTGTTCGACACCCGTCGTCACGTCGTTTTCTACCCTGTACATCTGCCAAGCCACCAAATCTTTTTTATTGTTGTGCCCCGTATTCCGGGACGTTTTGACAGGGGAGAGAGTTACATACAGTTATACTCAAACAAATGATCTAAATCACACCCCCGGAAAGCCATTCTTTTTATATGGTTATTTTGTGTGATTTTTATGAATTCTCCCATAAGTTTCAAGAGAACTTTGTTCACTATTCCAAAAAAACACAAAAAGTATGGTCAGAAACAAAAGCATTGAATTCAAAAGAGATAAGGCATCCGAAAAAATTCATCCCGCAAAAATTGCAGCCTTCAAGCAACGAGCACCAGGGGAAGGCAGCAAAAAAGCAGTGGGCGTTTTTCACACCACACTGCTTCATCAAGTCACATATTCATGTGTTGTTTACAGCTGATTCGAAGCCGGAAACAAAACCTTTCAACAGGCCGTCGATCAACTGACCTTCTTCAGCTCTTCCATGAACTGCCCCATGTCATTCAAAAGGGCCGCCAGTTTCTGCTCTGACAGGTCCCGCGTAACACGATCAACATCGCGCGAAACCCGCGAGGCTTCATTGATCCCGTCACCGATCTCGGTAATCCCGCGATTGACGTTCGCTGTTTCCCGCGCTGCAATCCTTGCGTTGTCGGCAATTTCGTTGGAGGCAGCAGACTGCTGATCCACAGCCGCAGCCACTGAAACTGCAGAGCTGTTCAGATCCTGCAAAAGCTCGGCAAGTTCGTCAAAGGCCTTCACAGCCTCCAGTGTGGAACTCTGGATACCGGACACATACTGTCCGATCTCCTCTGTCGCGCGTCCCGTCTGATTGGCCAGGCTCTTTACCTCGCTTGCGACAACAGCAAAGCCCTTCCCGGCCTCACCGGCGCGCGCCGCTTCAATTGTGGCGTTGAGAGCCAGCAGATTGGTCTGCTCGGCAATCTCGGTGATCAGCTTGATCACATCGCCAATGCGACTGGCAGACTCATCAAGCTGGCGAATATCACTGGCAGAGGCCCGCACCCGCTTGACAGCCCCTTCAGCAGCAGAAGAGGTCCGGCTCATCTGCGTACGGATTTCGGAAATGGAAGCCGACAGCTGTTCAGCAGCAGCGGAGATGGAGCTGACACCGTCAGAAGCTTCGCGTGAGGACTGGCGCACCGCTTCCGAACCGGATCGGGCCTGCGTGGCCACTGTTTCCATCGAAGCTGTCATCTCGCCCAGATTGCCCACGGAACTCTGCATCTCCTCGGCAACGGTCTTCAGGGAGCTGTCCAGACGATCGGCCACACCGTTGAAACTCTCCATCTTGCCCCGAATGGTTTCAATCGCACGGTTGATGATCTGCGCTCCAACCCGGGGCGATCCCTTCAGGCCTCGCTGGATAATCCGGCGATAGTAAAGATTGTTGCTGACATGCTCCATCGACGCACGGGCTTCGCGAACAAAGGCATCGATCTGGTCAGCCGTCCGGTTGACAGACCACATCAGCTGACCCAGCTCACCCTTTTCACGAATGTTTGTCAGGCGGCGCTCGTAATCCCCCTCGGACAGGGCATCACAGATTGCGGCTGTTCTGCGGATCACAGACTTCACCTGCTGCTGATAGAACAGCACACCGGCAATCACAGCCAGCAGCAAAACACTTGAAACCAGCGCAGGAACAGCCCAGCCCATTGCCTGCGAGACCACACTGATCAATCCCAGAACCGCAACAGCATAAACAAGGTATCTGGCCTTAGAGAGAGAAGATAAATTCGTCATAAGACACTCCCTGCTCCCCGAGAATTTCTGTCAAAGCTGCAGAGGCGGCCAACATGCCTTCCTTTGCATTGGAATGACTTTTCTCAATACCCAGCAGTTTTTCATAAAGAGGCTCAATCGTTGTGCGGATCACCTCCCGGTCCGGCAACCGGCGACTGGAGTGATAGCCTGTCACCTTGCCCTCATTGTTCAGGCTGGGTGTGACATGCGCAAAAACCCAATAGAAATCGTTGTTTTTGCAACGGTTTACAACATAGGCAAAGATCTCCTGCCCGGATGCAACCCTGTCCCACAACAGTTTGAAAACACAGCGCGGCATTTCCGGATGACGCAGGATGCGGTGGGGTTCCCCCAGCAGCTCCTTTTCCTCATATCCGGAAATCCTGATGAAAGGTTCATTCGCATAGATAATGCGACCTTTCAGATCTGTTTTGCTGACAATCGTTTCGCTTTGGTCAAAGCTTCGCTCTACGCCTGAAGAGGCGTGTACCTGTGTCCTGTCCATCCGCTATATAACCGAGTGCTGTTCTTTTGTTTTACATAAACCCCAAGACAGCATTTGACAGGAAAAACGATCCCGCACAAGCATTTTTCAAAAAAATTCATGAAAAACACCTGCTTTTTAAATGGCATTTTATACAGTCTTAACAACTCGTTAAATAGACTTAACTATTCGTTAAGAAGATTGGTGGCAACAACAGCCCTGCACGTGATCGTTTACTAGGCCAACGCCCTGCATAAAGGCATAGACAATGGTCGAGCCCACAAAGGTCATGCCGCGTTTTTTCAAATCCTTTGAAAGGGCATCACTCACCCCGGTCGTGGCAGGCACATCCGAAAAATCCGCCCAGTCATTCACGCGCGTTTTTCCTTCGACCCATTTCCAGAGATAGGCATCAAAGGAACCAAACTCTTCCTGGATTTTCATGAAGGCAATTGCGTTCTTGCGGGTTCCATAGATCTTCAGGCGGTTGCGGATAATACCTTCATCTTCACGAAGGGCTTCCAGCTCCTCATCCGTCATAACCGACACCTTCTTCACATCAAAATTGTGAAAGGCCCGCCTGTATCCCTCCCGCTTCATCAGGACCGTTTCCCAGCTCAAACCGGCTTGCGCCCCCTCAAGGATCAGCATTTCAAAGAGGTGTCGGTCATCATGGACAGGCACAGACCATTCGGTGTCGTGGTAATGCTCGTACACCGGATTGCCACTGCCAAAACATCGCATCTTCCCGTCTGTTCCTGCCTTCAGCCCCATGGACCTCTTCCCTGCCTGCCAGTTGTTTCAAAGAAACAAAATAGCAAAAGGCCGCCCCGAAATGAAGCGGCCTTTTGATCAAAATCCTTGCAACATAAAGAGTTATGCAGCGTGAGAACTTTGCTCCATTCGACGCAAAAACTGTTCCACAGCCTGTTCAAGCTGCTCGGTTGCCGACACCATCTGGCTGGATGCACCCAGAGAACTCTCGGCCGTTGAAGAGGTTTCCTGAATGGTTGAATCCAGCTGGCTCATTGTCGAGGTCAGATTGTTCGCCGCATCCGCTGAGTTCCGGATATTCACGGCAATCTCGTTGGTTGCAGCCCCCTGCTCCTCGACAGCAGAGGCGATCACGCCTGTAACCTGGCTGATCTCTTCAATGGTTGCTGTGATACGGCTGATTGCCTCGACAGCAGAACTGGTCGAGGTCTGGATGCCGCCGATCTGGTTGCTGATCTGCTCTGTGGCACTGGCCGTCTGGTTGGCCAGACTTTTCACCTCGGTCGCCACAACAGCAAAACCCTTGCCTGCCTCTCCTGCACGAGCCGCTTCGATTGTTGCGTTCAGGGCCAGCAGATTGGTTTGCTCGGCGATGTCCTGGATCAGGTTCACCACCTCGCCGATTTTGTTTGCGGCTTCGGCAAGGCTGCCAACCTCTTCGTTGGTTTGCTGCGCCACATCGTCAGCCGTTTTGACAACTGTACTGGCCATGCCGAGCTGGCGGTCAATTTCACGAACAGACATTTCCAGCTCCTCGGTTGCCGAAGCCACCGACTGGATGGAAGTCGAGGTGTGATCACACTCGCGGATCATTGTACCCGAATAGTCCTGTGTCTGGGCCGCAATGCTGTTGAGCTGTCCCGCAACAGCATTGATGTTTCCCGAAGAGTTGCGCAGACTGTCAAACACGGAGAAAACCTCCTGACGGAAGGACTCCGCCAGACTGCTCCGCTCCTGCGCAGCTTCACGGGCCATGGCCTCCCGCTCGCTTTGACGCTGAGCATCCTGCTCACGCTTTTCAACGGCTGACTTCCGGAAGAACTCCACAGAACCGGCCATCTTCCCGATCTCGTCAGAACGGTGGCTCTCCTCCACAGCGGTTTCAACATCGCCGCCAGCGATGCGCTCCATGCTCTGGCTGATCCGCCCCATGGAAACAATCACGCGACTGTAAACAAAGAAACACAGGGCCAGTGCCATCAGGATCGAGAAAGCCAGCGCTCCCAGCATCATGTTCCGATAGAACACCACGTCCTCCTCGGCGACATCAATCTCGGACTGGGTCCGCTTTTCCAGCAACAGGAAGAACTCATCCACCGGGCGCATGATGTTGGCCTTGAACTCGTGATACTGAACAGAGTGCATCATGGTTCGCGCCCGTTCAAAATCGGAGGTCCCGACCGGATTGCCCTGATCATCCTTGCCCTCGACAAGGTTCATGGCCACCACTTCCGTGTTCACCAGGCCATTGGAATTCGCCTGAGCCTCAGACAGCTTGGCAAATTCCTCATCTGTAAAACCGGCCTCTTTCATCAGATCAAGCAATGGCGCCTTTACACCACTGCCCGGACGCGGTTTTGCCTCACCGGCAGCCACGAAATCCCAATAGATACGATGGTAATCCGACGGGCGCTCCTTTTCCCCGCCGCGGATCGCCAGGATATCGAAGTACTGATCCTTGTAGGAACTGTCCCCTGTGATGACATAGGTCCGCGCGAGACGGGTCAGATCATCGGAAGACTGACGCAACTCATCAGCCAGAAGATAGGAATAGTACCGATTGTCCCGTGTCTCGCCTTCGTACTTGATCGCTGCATTGTAGGCATTGAAAGAATAGACAAGAACTGCGGCACTGACCATCAGTCCTGCAAAAAGCGCAGTAAAGATTGCCCTGATATTCGACATAACCAACCCCTTTTTTAAACAACTTTTCGTCGAAAATACATTTATTGACGGAGCATGTTAAAAATCGGTTAAGCCACAAGTACATACAACAATGACTGCATAAAAATAACATTATTTGCAATATTCAATAGATGAAAATCAAAAGAAAAACAAGTAAACAGGGAAAATCAAAATTTTAATTTTCCAGAAAAAACAATCAACCAAAATTTTGTATATCAAATGAAAAGGATAAAATTTCACAACAATCATACCTTTTCAGGCCATCCGGAATGCCTTGCAACTTCCGGGATTTCCTTCAAACCTTTTCCGGTGACTTGTGTCATCCTTTTTTCTTCCGGTTTGACAAACAAAAAGCGTCCCGTTTTTTCCGGAACGCTTCAACAAATCCCAAAACCCCGATACGGGTAATTCACAGATATTTTTTTACGAAACCTGTTTCATTCCTCACAGGCTCTCCACGGACCACAAACAGTCCGCACAGACTGACCACAATCAGAACCGCAACCCGGAAACGGAAAAGCACTCATGCCTGTCCCGTCACAGAGCGGGGATCATCACGCTTCCCCGCTGACATCCATCATGGCAAGCGCCAGGGCTTCACGCGCGTTCGGGTCACTGGAATCCAGCAACAGCAATGCCGGCATCAGTTTTTCACATTCATAGAGTGCTGTTGCGACCAGATCTTCTAGCTGTTCTTCTGTCACACCGCTCGCGCAATGCCGCATGGGAATGGTATGCCTGAACGCCGGAGCATTGGTTTCCTGTGGAAGATCAAAATGTCCAAGCCAGAGATTGCCGTTTACACCCGTCAGAAGCTGACAGACCTCTGTCATGAGATCCGGCTGCACGACGAAATCAATATGGCAGGCAAAGAACAGCGCTTCCAGCTCCTGCTCCCACCGAAAGTGCAGTTCAAAGGTCCCGATCCCGTTGTCCAGAGACGCCAAAAGCTCTGCATCGCCCTCTCTGGAAAAATTCCACTCGCAGGACGTGACAAGCTCTTCCACAATGTCAATGGGATGGGCAGCTGATTCATCTTGGGATGCCTTGAAGCTCATAATGAAAGCCTCCTTCTGCTGCTGGGCACCGTGACCGCATCCGAAACAAAGTCGCAAATATGGGCAACCTGTCGACTGCGTCACTAGATATAGTATGCCTTCACTTAATCACATCACAAAGCGATTTCTTTCATCTTCACAAAATCCTCATCTTTTGTGTAAGGAACGCAGAGTCTGCAATCCCCCGGAATACACACAGAAATATTCAACCAAAAAAGACTGCCATTCATTTAAATTCATTCAAAAACAACTGCATAGCCAATTAACTTTTACTTCAAACATTCACTATACAATCATAGATGACGAAGGGTGCGTTAAATTGTTCTTTTTAGCTGTAAGGTTTGAAGAGAGTTCCCCATGTCAATTGCCCATCGTATCTATATGCTGATCGCACTCATCGCTGTCACAGCAACATTGATTGCATCAACCGGGATCATCAAGATGTCCCAGGTTGGGGCAGAGCTGAAAGAGATTGCCCACGAAGACATTCCCATGACGCGGATTGTCACCAACATCACGCTTCACCAGCTTGAACAGGCCATCATTCTGGAACGCATTCTGCGTGCGGCCCAGCGCACGGAAGGCACTGACCCGATCAAGGATCAGGAAAAGTTCACCAAGCTGGCCCACCAGGTTGATGAGGAAATCGTACAGGGACTGGAAATGGTTGCCTCCGCCCGGGAGCACGCCATTTCGCAGGCGGCCCTGGAAGAATTCACAAAGGTTGAGGCAACTCTGGCAAAGATTCAGAAAGAGCATCTGCTCTATGAAGAACACGCCCTGGAAATTCTTGAAACCCTCAATATCCAGCCAACACTGGGCAGCGGAAACAACCCCATCGCGGCGCTTGAACACGAACAGGAAGTCCTCGACAAGGAACTGACTGCCTTGCTGGAAGAACTGGAACGCTTCACAGAAGCCTCCACCATCAAGGCCCTGCAGGACGAGGAAGCCGGGATTGTCCTCATGACAGTCATTGCCATCGCCGGAACAGCAATCGGGATCATCGCGGGTGTTTTCATTGGCCGCAGCCTGAGCAATCCGATCATGGACCTGTACCGGATCATGGTCGCCATGGCGGATGGCAAGCGGGACAACGAAATCCCCCACACCACCCGCAGGGATGAACTGGGGCAAATGGCCCAGTCCGTCGCCACCTTCCAGGACGGTCTGCGCAAGACAGAGGCACTGCAACAGGCCCAGCGTGAAGAGGAAATGGCTCGCAACAAACGCGTGCAGGAACGCGAGGAAGCCATCAACAGCTTCGCCGGGACTATTGATGACATCGTCAACTCTGTCGCTTCCGATGCCAGTGAGCTGAAAGGCGCAGCCCTGTCCATGAACTCTGTCGCCACACAGGCTGACAGCAAGAGCAACCAGGTCAGCCAGTCCTCCCAGCTCACAGCCGGGAATGTCCAGGCTGTTGCCTCTGCAACGGAAGAACTGACCGTTTCCATCAAGGAGATTGCCTCACAGGCAGAAGGGTCTCGCAATGCAGCACAGAATGCACGCGAGAAGGTCGCTCAAAGCTCGAAGGAAGTTGCGCAACTTGCCGAGGCCACACAGCACATTGATGAAGTGGTCGAACTGATCACGGAAATCGCCGAACGCACCAACCTTCTGGCTTTGAACGCCACCATTGAATCAGCCCGCGCCGGAGAAGCCGGAAAAGGCTTCGCTGTCGTGGCCCAGGAGGTCAAGGAACTGGCAACCCAGACCCAGCGGGCCACAGAGGACATCAACCGCCAGATCAATGCCGTTCAGCAGTCTGCCAATGCAGCCGTGGACAACATGGGCAACATTGGCTCCGCCCTGGACGCCTTTGCAGAGATCAGTTCCTCGATCGCCTCCGCCATCGAAGAACAGACTGTTGCCACGCAGGAAATTGCAAAGAACATTGAGCAGGCTGCCGATGGAACACAGGTTGTGACGGAAAGCATGGTCGAAATGTCCATGGCTGTTCGTGACACCAGCAGCGCGGCCGTTCAGGTCAACGCAACCGCAGAGGGACTGTCCTCCAAGTCCAGCAATCTGCGGGACCGGGTGGAAGATTTCTTCCGCTCTCTCCGGGCTGCCTAGGCCCGACGTTTTACAGCCTACAGCAAAGCACCCCAGAGCCTTGCTGCCTTGCCCCTGATGCACGAGCCCCCTTCAGCATCAGGGGCTTTTTTTGTCCCGGTTTTCAGGAACGCTCAAAGGCCAGTCGCAGGCCCAGCAAACCAAAGGTCACAGCAAAGCTGCGCCTGATCCAGCGTTGCACAAGCGGACGCTCCAGAACCAGCTTTCGCAGGGAGGACATGACAGCGGCATAGGCGACAAACACCACAAAGGTCATCACCATGAAAACAGCGGTGAGCAACAGCATATGCGGCAGGCTGCCCTCCTGCTGAACCGGCGTGAACTGGGGCAGGAAGGCCAGAAAGAACAGAGCCAGTTTCGGGTTCAGAATATTGAGAAGCAGGCCATCCCGCGCAATTTGCAGAACCCTGCCCTTTGCCCGTTTCTGTAGAAGCCCCACTCCCGGATCGGAAGGCAGAAGCTGTCCGCGATCCCTCCAGAGGCTCCAGGCCATATAGAGCAGATAGGCCACACCGCAGAACTTGATCACCTGAAAGGCCAGCGCACTGGTATAAAGCAGAGCAGACAGCCCCACCATTGATGCCAGTGCAGCCGGAAGAATACCCAGCGTACAGCCCAGCGCCGCGACAATGGCCATGCGAAAGCCATAGCCCAGCGCCACAGCCAGCGTATAGATCACCCCCGTTCCGGGAATGAGGACAACGATCAGGGAGGTTATCAGGAATTCTGCAGACATAAAAAAACGGGAGCTTCAACAGCTCCCGCCTTTCATTTTATTACTTCTCAAGCTTGGCCAGACGCTCTTCCAGAGCCTCAAGCTTCGTTTTGAGGTCTTCGCTTTCCTCTCGCGCGGCAACAGCAACAGCCTTCATGGCCTCGAACTCTTCGCGCGAAACGATATCCATCTGGTTCAGGATGCGCTCGAACTGTTCACGAACACGGGCCTCAACCTCGCTCCGCACACCAGAGGCCGCGCCCATTGCAGAGGAAGCGACACGCGCAAGATCGTCCAGAATACGGTTTTGGGTTTGCATGGCTTTATCCATTCAAGATCAACTTAAAAACAGGAAGAAAGCCGAAATCCTCAAAAGACTCCGGCTCTTTCCCATACTATGGAACTTCAGCACCGCGACTTCAAGCCCGCGATCAACAAAAGAGGTGCGTCAGATCCGCTTGGTTCTAGCGTGCCGGCGGTGTAAAGCGCAAGGACAGACAGGACATTCCGCCATCCAGTTTCGCAGCCTCACTGTTTCCAACCAGACGAACGTTGTAGCCCGCATCATGCAGCTTGTCAGCCGTACGCGGAAAGCCGTCCGGCATGATCACAAGATCATTGAAGCGAATGGCGTTGGCACAGGCCTCCTCTCCTTCGGCCGTGTGAATGACACGATAGCCCTCAAAACATCCGGACGCATCAAGGCGTCTGGTGGAAAGGATGGTTTCCTCATCCAGCAGAGAGCAATCCGTTTTGAAATGCAGCACACCTTCCGGTGTTTTCAGCTCCCGCACCCTGTAGCCCCAGCGCGCAACAAGCTGCTGCAGCTCCTCGACACCGGCAACATCCGTACGCGCGGACAGGCCGACAAGGACCTCCTTCTCCGTTACCAGAACATCACCACCCTCGATATGACCGGGGCCTTCGATGCGCAGAACCTCCTCGTAGAGCTCCACAAGCGTTTCGCCCATGATCCCAGCCTCGCCCAGTCGCGTTGGCGCACCCGGACGCATGATCACCGCACCTTCCTGAAAGCAAAGCGCAGAGTCCTCGACAAAGACAGCATCGGGATAATCTTCCAGAGCTTCCAGCGTCTGTACTGTTGCTCCGGTGCTTTCAAGCGCGGCAACGTAATCGGCATGATGCTGCAGGAAAAGCTGCAAATCCGGCGCCCCTGTATCAACAGCGCGGAGCCCTCCGACAACAGAATGTCCCGGCTTGCGGGTAATGGCATGGGTAAAGCGATAGGACTTCCGGCTCACCTGCATCTCCTCCTTTTGAAAATGCACCTGCCTCCTGCAGGGAACATTTTCCGGTTTTTCGAACAAACCGCACAGCGTGTTGATCCTTTTGCAAAGGACCGAAAGGCCCTAGTCTAGACATCTTTTCAGCAAGGAGGAAGCCATCATGACAGAGCAATCAGAAAAGCTGTCCGGGCATTGCGCCTGCGGAGCCGTCAGCTGGAAAGCCGGAACAACCATGAACTGGGCTGTTCTGTGCCATTGTGCGGATTGCCGGCGCGTGGCCTCGGCAGATTATGTCAGCTGGTTCGGCGTTAACAGAGAGGATCTGATCTGGGAAGGCCCCCGCAGGTTCTGGAACTCCTCGCCCGGTATCACCCGGTCCTTCTGCGGAGAATGCGGCACACCTCTGTCCTATGAAAACGATGCCAGAGCAGAAGAAACAGACCTCTATGCTGCAACCCTGGACAAGCCGCAGCTCTATCAGCCTGCTGCACACACCTTCTGGTCAGAGCGAACTGCATGGCTGGAGTTCAGTGACACCCTGCCCAAACACGCCAAAAGCCTGCCCTGAGATCCCAACAGTTCAAAAGCAAGAAGCCGGGCAATCCTCTGCCCGGCTTCTTCTGTTGCTCCTTGCAAGTGTGCATCAGGTTCCCGAACGGACCTTGTCGATAAAGGCGGAGACCTTGCCCTTCAGTTCGTCAGAGGATTTCTGCATCAGATCAGACGCTTCCAGCAGGCTCTGCGCTTCGCCTGTCAGTTCCTCCGCAGCGCTGGAAACAGCAGAAACGTTGGAGGAAACCTGCTGGGTTCCGTCAGCAGCACGCTGGACAGAATCAGAGATTTCACTGGTTGCAGCAGACTGCTCCTCAACCGCCGCCGCAATGGCACTGGCATATTCCGTAATGGAGTTGATGGTCTTTGTAATCCCTTCCATCGCAGAGACAGAGTTGTTGCTGCCGTCCTGAATGTCCGTGATCTGCACCTGAATGTCACCTGTCGCCTTGTCCGTCTGGGTGGCGAGGGATTTTACCTCGGTCGCCACGACAGCAAAGCCCTTCCCGGCCTCTCCTGCGCGGGCGGCCTCGATGGTTGCGTTCAGGGCCAGCAGGTTGGTCTGACCGGCAATATCCTGAATGAGGTTGACCACCGCACCAATGCGCTCGGCTGCATCTGCAAGCTGGGAGACGGTCGAGTGTGCCTCACCCACATTGGAATTGGCCTGATTGGCAATCGCAGTGGACTGGTCCACCTGCTGTCCGATTTCCCGAATGGCAGACGACAGCTGTACGGCAGCGGCCGCAACAGCCTGCACATTCTCCGTTGCCTCGTTCGCAGCCCGTGAAACAGCCGCAGCACGATCACTGGACTCACTTGCGCTTCTCTGGACATTGCCTGCAACCGAATAGGTTGTGCTGGCAGAGCTTGCCACCTGGTCGACAATCCCCAGAACCTCCTGCTCGAAGTCATCGGCCATCTGGCGCAGAGCCGTCTTGCGATCCTGCTCTGCACGCTGTGCAGCTGCCTCGTTTTCAGCCTGAAGCTCGTTCATGCGCTGCGTGTTGTCCTTGAAGACTTCCATCGCGCGGGACATCTCTGCAATCTCGTCCTCGAAATTGCTTTCAGGAACGGTGATATCCAGACGACCATCCGTCAGATCACTCATCGCAGAGGCCATCCCCAACAGGGGACGGGACACCCAGATACGAACCAGGAACAAGAGGACAATGGCAACCAGCACAACGGACACCAGTCCGGCAACCAGAGCCGTCTGGCGGTTGGCCGACAGATCGGCAAAGGCCGCATCACGATCAATAACAAACCCCAGAGACCAGTTGACAGAAGGCAGCCCCTCGACAGAGGCAAAAACCACGTCCTGATCCAGATCCTCATCAAAGAGTGTCGCAACGCTGCGGTTCAGATCAACGCTCTGATCCGGAAAGACCTCGTTCAGGTTTTTCATGGTGAAGTCCTGGTTGGGATGCACCAGAACAACACCCTGGCCATTCACCAGAAAAGCATAGCCCAGATCACCCAGATCGATGCTTTGAACCAGATCGATCAGTTCCTTGATCTCTAGGTCGACACCCGCAACACCGGCCAGACTACCGGACTGGTTGATCGGTGAGGCCAGCGTCACAATCAGCCCCCCCGAAAAGGCGTCGATATAGGGCTCTGTCAAAGCTGTCGATCCTGCCTTTTGCGCATCCTGATACCAGGGGCGCTTGCGCGGATCATAATCATCCGGGATCGGATCAGGCGGGTTCAGGGTATAATGCCCGTTGTTTTCTCCGTAGTAGGTATAGAGAAAGGCATCGACATAGGTCGGCAGCGTGATCGCTGCCCTGATTGTTTCCTCACTGCTGCTGTCGCGTTTGAGGCTGTCCGACATGGACTCTACCATTTTCACGCGGACATCCACCCAGTTTACAATCGCATCCGACGTCAGTCCCGCCACTCCGGCGAGTTCCGAACGAATGGATTTGCGCGTCTGCTCACTCTGTTGAATGTCGGAATAGGCAACAAAAACCCCGAAGACAGCGACGATCACCACAATCGACGCAACAAGGAGGCGATTTCCAACGCTGAACATTTCAGCCCCTTCCAGTCTCTCTTAAACAAACAATTATCTGCTGTTGCCTGCCGTTTAGAAGGGGACGTTCATGTCGCAGGTTCTGGTCGTTGATGTGCGTATTTTCCTTCCGTACGATCTTTTGGCTCTGCAATCCTGTGGCCTGTCGACTGGAAAGTTCTAACAGTCCTATAGAGCAAAGTTTAAAAAAGCGTTGATATGTGTACATTGTGCACCCTGCCTCACGAAAAGTTCATCTCCCTGCACAGGACCGGCACGCAGTAAACTTTTTACCTGCTCTTCTTTTCATGGTCACAAAATCCCACTATAGAAGAAGGACAGGACTGAACAGCGGGAGCAATCCGGCTGCTCGGCCCGACGGATTAAGGCATTTTGATCAAAGAGGTTTCCATGTTTCTGGTTACGGGTGGCGCAGGTTTTATCGGTTCCAATCTTGTTGCACGTCTGAGCGACAGGGGCGATGCAGTCGTTGTAAGCGACTGGCTGGAACAGGGTGACAAGTGGCGCAACCTTGCCAGACACCAGCTGGAAGACATGATTTCACCGGAACAGCTTCCGCGTTTTCTGGAAAACCGCGGCCATGAACTCAAGGCTGTTTTTCACATGGGCGCGATTTCAGCAACCACGGAAACCGACGGTGATGCCCTGATGGAAAACAACTTCCGCCTGAGCCGTGATCTCTGGAACTTCTGTGCCATTGCAGGCATTCCCCTGATCTATGCCTCCTCTGCTGCAACCTATGGAGACGGCGAACACGGTTTTGATGACAATCAGGACCCGGACTATCTCGCAAAGCTGGAACCTCTGAACGGCTATGGCTGGAGCAAGCATCTCTTTGACCGCTGGGCTGTTCGCCACGTCGAGGACAGAAAATCCTGCCCGCCCCAGTGGGCCGGCCTGAAGTTCTTCAACGTTTACGGCCCGAACGAATATCACAAGGGCGGCCAGGCTTCCGTTCCCCTGCATCTGTTCAGGCAGTTGCAGTCCGGCGAGGCGGCAAAACTCTTCCAGTCGCACAATCCGGACTACCCGGACGGGGGCCAGATGCGCGACTTTGTTCATGTTGACGACTGTGTCGATGTGATGCTCTGGCTCTATGACAACCCGAAGGTTTCAGGCCTGTTCAATATCGGCACCGGTCTGGCCCGCACCTTCCACGATCTGGCCCGTGCCGTTTTTGCAGGGCTCGAGCGCGATGAAAACATCCGGTTCGTCCCGACACCGGAAAACATTCGTGACAAGTACCAGTATTTTACAGAGGCCAGTATGATCAAGCTGCGCGTTGCCGGTTATGACAAGCCGTTCCGGGAGCTGGAAGACGGCGTTGCCGACTATGTACAGAACTTTCTGATGAAAGACATGGCACGCCGCTAGTACCCCCCCACCGGGTGTAACGCCGGGTGTAACGACAGACAAAACCGGAACAGGAGGACACGATCACCATGCCGGATTTCATCAATGCAGGTGCCCTGCTTTCCCCTGTTCTTGCGACGATCTCCTATCCGGAGATTGATCCCGTCGCGCTGGAACTGGGACCGCTGGTGATCCGCTGGTACTCCCTCGCCTATATTGCCGGTCTGCTCTTTGCCTGGTGGTATTGCAAACGTCTCTGTTTCCAGCCTCCGCGCCAGCTGCGCCCTGTGGCCATCGACGACTTCATGATGTGGGCAACAATCGGTGTCATTGCCGGCGGACGCATGGGGTACGTGTTGTTCTACAATCCATCCCATTTCCTCTCCAACCCGCTTGACATCTTTCTGGTCTGGCAGGGTGGCATGAGTTTCCATGGCGGTCTTCTGGGCGTCATCACAGCCATGTTCCTCTTTGCCCGCACCCACAAGGTCAGCTTCCTGACGGTCGGTGATATTGTCGCCTGCGCAACACCCGTCGGGCTTTTCTTCGGACGCATGGCAAACTTTATCAATGGCGAGCTTTACGGACGCGTCACAGATGCCTCTGTCGGAATGATTTTCCCGAACGGCGGCCCGGAGCCACGCCACCCGAGCCAGCTCTATGAAGGAGCCACCGAAGGTCTAGCCCTTTTTCTGCTGCTGTTTGTCGTCAGCAGAATGGGGGGACTGAAGCGTCGCGGACTGCTGTCCGGCCTGTTCCTGATCGGTTATGGTCTGGCCCGCTCCTCCATGGAACAGTTCCGTGAACCGGACGGCCTTGCCGATATGATCCTCTTTGAGATCACAACAGGTCAGTTGCTGTCCCTGCCCATGATCGCTGTCGGGACGGCCATAACCTTCTGGGCACTGCGTCAACCCGAACAGCCGACAGGCCCGGACTTCAAACCGGAAGATATCTCTGACAAGGCCCGCAGGGAAAAGGAACAGGGTCAAAAAAGCTAGGTTTTCGACCGTATTGAATTGAGTCCCGTCATGTCTTCAGATTCCCCGCAGTCTTCCACCACCCTGTTTGACCAGCTTGCAGCGCGCATCCGCCTGGAAGGAGCCATCACCGTCGCCGACTATATGAGCGAGGTTCTGACAGCCCCGCGCGGCAAGTCAGGGGCAGGCTACTACATGGAGGGCAATCCCTTTGGCGCACAGGGGGATTTCATCACAGCTCCCGAAATCAGCCAGATGTTCGGCGAAATGCTCGGCCTCTGGCTGGCTGATACCTGGGCCAACATGGGCGCCCCCGAAAAAGTCATCCTCGCAGAACCCGGTCCGGGTCGCGGAACCCTGATGGCGGATGCCCTGCGCGCAGCAAGGATGGTGCCCGATTTCATCAGGGCCATCGAAATCCATCTGGTCGAGGTCAGCCCGGCCCTGCGCGAAATTCAGTCCGAAGCCCTCAGCGGCTTTGACATCACCTGGCACAATGCGATCACAGAGCTGCCCGAAGGCAAGCCTTTGCTGCTGGTTGCAAACGAGTTCTTTGATGCGCTGCCCATACATCAGTTTGAAAAAAGCCCGCAAGGCTGGTGTGAACGTCTGATCACCCTCAACGAAAACGCGGATGAACTGGTTTTTGCACTGGGCAAGCCCTCTCCCCTGATCGAACGCGGTCTTCCGGACAGCCTTCGCAATTCTGCAGAAGGCACAGTGTTCGAACACTGTCCGGCCAGTGTCCTCCTGACCGGGGAAATAGCACGCCGAATCAAACAGGACGGCGGAGCAGCACTGATCATCGATTACGGACGGGATCGCTTTGAACCCACACCAACGCTGCAGGCAATCAGGGCACACCAATTCCATCCCGTCCTGGAGGCTCCCGGCACGGCCGACCTTTCCGCCCTTGTCGACTTTCCCGCCCTGATCGGGGCCGCGGAACAATCAGGCATTCTCGCACGGGGGCCTGTTGGTCAGGGCACATTCCTGAAAGGACTGGGGCTGGAACAAAGGGCAGAAATGCTCAGGGCCGGAGCCACCCCCGGACAACGCGAAAGCATTGATCAGGCTCTGGAACGCCTGACCAGTCCGGAGCAGATGGGCACTCTCTTCAAGGCCATCGCCCTGCACCATCCCGAACAGCCAAGTCCTGCAGGCTTTCCGGACAGACAATCCTCCTGAACAGAAGCACGCCAGATCTGCTTCGGAACTTTTGCAACAAAAAAACATTTTCTTCATATTTTCACGCCTACACTTACAAGCGTATGCTGGTTGCGGAGCACGCTTGTTTGAGAGAGAGGCAGGGAATGTTCAGTTCTTTCAAGAACATAAACCAGACATCTGTCTGTCATGCCGTCCTGTTCATGCTTCTGTTCGCATTGCTTGTGCTGGGCAGCGGTTCGCTGACGCGTGCCCATGAAGCGCCTGAAGGTGGCGGTGAACATGGCAGCCACACTCTCTGGTTCTTTGGTCAGGCTTCCGCAAAGGACAAACGCTATTCCTATGCCTTCGAGCTTTTGCAAAAAGTTCTCGAACATCCTTCTGTCAGCTCTCATGACTACCAGGTCATGCATTCCCCCTTCCCGGTGACACGAAGCCGGGCGCTCAAACTGCTGGAACAGGGCAGGGAACTGGGTGTTGCCGCCGAAGCCCCCAAACCGGACTGGACAGAGAAACTGATCACGGTCCGCATTCCCTTGCGCAAGGGCATACAGGGCTATCGCCTGTTTCTGATCCGGCGCGACTTTCAGGATCAACTCAATGAAGCCCGGACACTTGCAGACCTGCGAAACTTCACAACAGGTTCGGGAGCCGAATGGTCCACCCGCCGTGTGATGGAAGAAGCCGGTTTCAAGGTCGAGGTCAGCCAGGACTACCAGAACCTGTTTGAAATGCTGCGTCTTGGTCGTTTCGACACCTTCGGACGCGGCGTGAACGAAATTTATGACGAACTCGAACTCCACCAGTGGCCCTCGCAAAATCTGGCAATTGATGAAAAGTTCGCGCTTTTCATCCCCCTGCCGACCTACTTCTATGTCGCACCGGACCACCCCGAGCTGGCAGAGATCATCCAGACAGGTCTGGAAGCCATGATTGCAGACGGCTCCTTTGACCTCTTCTTCTGGGAGCACCACCGGGCACTGATCGAGAAATCCAATCTGGTCAACCGCACAATCTTCAGATTGCCCAACCCGAATCTCAGCAGTGCCGATCCGGTCGACGAAGCCCGTTACTGGTTCAACCCGCTGGCAGAAGCCAACTGATCCTGTGATCTTTTTGAAAAGAAACCTCCACCTGATTGCCAAGCCATGAGGGCTTGATTAAGGTCAGGGGAAGAACAACGACATCGCACACAGGACATTCCCATGCTGAATACACCAAACCTGTCTGACCTGCCGGGCATCCGCCACGGCTTTCTGACCCGCCGCGACGGCGTCAGCACGGGGCTCTACAGTTCTCTCAATGCCGGGTTTGGTGCAGATGAACCGCGCGATAATGTTCTGGAGAACCGCAGACGTGCCCTGCAACGCATTGGTGCGGACCAGGCCCGTCTGGTCACAGGCTATCAAATCCATTCAGCCGATGTTCATGTCGTCACAGATCCCTGGGAAGGCCCGGAGGATGCTCCCAGGGTTGACGCCCTGGTCACAGACCGGCCGAACATCGCCCTGGGTGTTCTGACTGCAGACTGCGGACCAATCCTGTTCGCCGATCCGGAAGCCGGTGTCATCGGGACGGCTCACGCTGGCTGGCAGGGGGCCTTCAAGGGAGTGGGCGAAGCCACCATTGAGGCCATGGAAAAGCTGGGGGCACAGCGCGGGCGCATCCGTGCGGCCATTGGCCCCTGTATTGCCCAGCGTTCCTACGAAGTCGGGCCGGAGTTCGCCATGCGCTTTCTGGAAGACAACGATGACAACTCCGACTATTTCGTCCTCTCCCCGCGCGAGGGCGGCCGCATGCTCTTTGATCTTCGCGGCTACATTCGCGATCGCCTCAAGGCAGCGGGACTGACCTCCATCAACGTCTCGAGAAACGACACCTATCAGGAGGAGGAACTCTTTTTCTCCTACCGTCGCTCCTGCCACAGAAACGAAGCGGATTACGGCCGCGGCGTTTCCATCATCTGTCTAGTTGAAGGGGAGTAAATCCCCTTCTCTCATGTTGCAGGGCCCATACATTTGCCCTGACCATAGTTGTTGGTCACATCCGTCTCGTTCAAAGCGTCATTGTGATCGGCAGCGATCAGGAAATTGACTGATGCGTGGTACTGGTTCGGCCCCCAGGCAGCCAGGGGGATCTGGCTGGTAATCAGCCTTTTGGCATTGGGAGCAATCGCCGGGACAGGCACTGTTCCATAATTGGTTCCTCCAAAATTGACCTGTGCCACTGTCGGACCGGCCAGGGCATTGCCCTTGTTCACAACGTAGAACTTCACGGCCATGTTGCCGCCATTCCACGGGCCACAATAACCGGAGTTTGGCAATCCACCGGTTCCGTTCCGCCATGGCTCGATCACCAGATCAGGCTGTCCGGGCGTGCCGACACCGTTCAGAATGGCAGGACCGGCTGCTCTTCCGGCCTGTGTTCCCTGCAAACGCCGGGCAGGAGCGACAGGCCTGACGTGCTGGGCCTGCACAGCACGAACAGCGGGCTGTGTGACGGGCACCATCTGAATTGCGGTTGCACGCTGCGGAAGCTGTTGACGGGCTGCCTCCTGTGCAAAGGCAACAGAGCCGGTGGTAACAATCAAACTTGCAACGACTGAAACAAATGCGGTTTTCATTGGTCTGTCCTTTCAAGATTTCTTCGTTCTGTCTGTCAGTCGCATCACGAAGAAAAAAGGTTCAAAAAAAGATCCGCAACACATCACCGGATCTTTTTCCAATTGCAAAAAGCCCGGACCAGCCTTCAGACACACAAGAGAAGCCACCCTTGAAGCCATGACAAAACCGGAAGCGTGACGCGGGCACACCACTGTGGCTACTGGACCCCCTGTCCTGCTCAGCGCCTGTATGTCCGAAGGCCGGACCGAAGTTCACCACACGCTTTTTGGAAGACTGCAATGGCAACTCCGAAGGCTTCATCCTGGCCGGAGAACAAACAAAGGCTCCCTTTCTTCAAGGGAGCCTTTGCCTGCAAGCATTGCAAAAAACCGTTTCGGGCTTTGTCCTTCTGCCAGCTTACGGCGTAGGTGGAGCCTTGTACTGATAGTCACAGACATACTGAATCTGGAAAGAAACAGCGCCCCCTTCAGGGTTCCCCATTTGCTTCACAACAGCCTTGGGCTTTACAAAAGACACATAACCATCTGCCGGCTGTTTCTGCCTGGGACAAACCAGCGTTGCTGTCTTGCAGCCGTACCAGTCGGTCCAGCCTTTCAGGCTACCCGGCTTTTTGACATGGCCGGCTTTTTGAAACCCGCCTGCACACTGTGGCTGGAAGAGATAAGCCGCCGTCAGGGGCGCCGAGGCTGGCGAAGCTGTTCTTCCCTGTTTCAGCTGCAGCTGTGGCGCTGCCTGCTTGAGTTGCAACTGAGGCGTCGTCTGGTTGACAGTCCGCGCCTGGAGCTCTGCTGTCAGACCGCCCGCCAGAAGCATTGCAACAGCAGCAGTTGTTGCGACACCTGACACAGTGTTTCGGATGATTGTGCGAGAAAGCATTGTCATGAACCTTCAAAATTTCTGATACCGCTTTGTCGCGCCCCCCGACGAAAGGTTCACAAATAAAACAGCTCACCTGTCAGAGCCCGGGAAACAGGCCTCTCTCTGCCACAACGACCACGCAAGCCGGATTGAACAGCAATCTGCTTTGCAGCGTTCCCGTTTTGTGTCAGGAAAAGCCTGAACACGGTTCCGGTGACTTTTGCTATGATGGGAGTCGCACCCCCCAAAGCGGGGGAAATCAACCGTTCCTGACAACGACAACAAGCGGGAATTTGCCGATGCCGCACCTCTGGATGTTCTTCCTCTTCTGCATACTGGGGCTCTTCGCCGGATGCTGGCTGATGTAAAAGGCTTTATGGAACAAGGCCCTACAAAGACACATACCGCCTATGCGACAAAAAGAGTCGTTCGGTAGTTTACAGCTGCATTCGCTATTGATAAGTTCCGCCCATCCACAATGGGATAACCCAGACCAACAGAGCGCAAGCACATCCGGCTGTCCCTCTTCAATCGGCCAGGATCTGCAAAAGGCAGAAGGTGCGGGCATCTGATGGTCCCTGAAAACGGGGAAAAAACCGTGAAGATCCTGACTGGCAACAGTAACCGTCCTCTTGCAGAGGCTATTTCCGCCTATTTGAACCTTCCACTGACCAAGGCCAGCATTCGCCGCTTTTCAGACATGGAAGTGTTCGTAGAAATCCACGAAAACGTTCGCGGTGAGGATGTATTCCTGATCCAGCCGACGTCTTTCCCGACAAATGACAACCTGATGGAACTGCTCGTCACCATCGACGCACTGAAGCGCGGCTCTGCCCGCCGCATCACTGCTGTTGTCCCCTACTACGGTTACGCCCGTCAGGACCGCAAGTCCGGCCCCCGTACACCGATTTCCGCCAAGCTGGTTGCGAACCTGATCACCACAGCCGGTGCTGACCGCGTTCTGACCATTGATCTGCACGCCAACCAGATCCAGGGCTTCTTTGACATCCCGACAGACAACCTGATCGCGGCCCCTGTCTTTGCCAAGGACATCAAGGAGCGTTACGGCAGCAATCCGCTGACCATCGTTTCCCCGGATGTCGGCGGCGTTGTTCGTGCCCGCTCCATCGCCAAGCGCCTGGACGCCGATCTGGCAATCATCGACAAGCGCCGCGAGCGTGCCGGTGTGTCCGAAGTCATGAACATCATCGGCTCCATCGAAGGCCAGAACTGTATCCTGATCGATGATATCGTTGATTCAGCCGGTACCCTTTGCAACGCTGCTGTTGCCCTGAAAGAAGCCGGTGCCGCTTCTGTTTCGGCCTACATCACACATGGTGTTCTCTCCGGCGGCGCTGTTGCCCGCGTAACCGCTTCTCCTCTGGAAGAGCTGGTGACAACAGATTCCATCCAGGCCACCGAAGCCGTTCGCGTTGCCCACAACATGCGCCAGATCTCCATCGCCCCTCTGCTGGGCGAGGCCATCACCCGCATTGCCGAGGAACAGTCTGTCTCCTACCTCTTTGACTGATCCTGATTTCAGCATCAAAAAAGCCCCGCAGCCATCCCAGGCGCGGGGCTTTTTGCTTCCGTCATCGTTTCCCCTGTTGCTCCGGGATTTCCGTGACCCTGACAACCGATGAGCAATCTCCGCCTTTCCTCGCTGCACAAACAAGGCCGCATACCCCAAAGAAACGGGATTGCGAAGGGCTTACAGGCAATCTTGGAAGCCCCTCACGAAAAAGACAGGGCGTCAGGCAAAGCTGACAGGCGCAAGGGCTCCACAGGATTTGCGGACAATTACGGTCGAAAATTCCGGAGTGGCGGAATAGATCACCAGATAGCGCCCCACCACGTAGGCATCACAATGAATGGCCCAGGGCGCCATGTGAACGCCGAACCCGAAAGGAATGCGAAAGGCGGAAACGCGTCTGATCCCCTTCTCATCCTGTTTGCCAAGGATCAGATATCCCCCGGCATCGCGATCAAGCGGCATGTGGAAATGAGGGCGGTCATGCACCTCCAGATAGGCTCCGCCTCCACGCTGCGCATCCAGCAGATAGTTGGCCGGATAATCCTTGCCGACAGATGTCAGGGTAACGGGCAGGTTGCCACTGGTTCTGAAACGGGTCACATCCCCGACTGCCATCAACTGACTGTCATACCAGGCCAGATGTTCAGCGGTACAGTCTGCAACAGGGATGATCAGTTCCTCCTGCCCCTGACAGAGGAGATAACGGCCGTTCCCGCCCAGGATATTGGCATCGTCAATTGTCAGATCAACGGTCTGGTCCCAGGTTCCGTCCAGAACCACATGCGGCGGCTCAACAGGTTTCGGCAGGGCCTCCGGCGTGGCTTCAGGTGCCTCCACAAAGCCCTCGGCAGTCAGACGATAGCTCCGGTCAGCCCTGACATGGCCGAGGAAATTCTCTGTGCGCATATAGGCATCCGGCGTTGTCCCCTGCCGGTTGACCAGAAGGCGCGGCAGAGCCTCCAGAATGTCATGTGGCAGACAGCGCGTCATGGCCAGAGCATCAAAGCAGGGTGATCCGGACCTGGTCTTTACGGTCTCTTTGAAGGATGGCGTCGTTGCAAGATGAGCCGAAGCTTCCGACACGACAGCGCTCTCGTGGAATGTTTGTTCCGAAAGCGTCAGGGCGGCCATGACTTTCCTCCTTTCAGGAAGGGGCCTGGGTTGGAGGGACCCTGTGATGAGGGTTCTTCATTCCAGTGCTGTTTGCTGATTTTTTGATTTCCCTGATCATGGCACGAACAAAACATTAGAAAAATATAAAGCTTCTAATAAAAAAATAAGCTATAACTAATTCGTTCTTTATAAATGCTGGAAAAACAATGCGCTCCCTGCCTTCAGAAAAATCCTTTCAGCTCCTCGATTGCTGCGCCCGGCTGGAAAGTTTCACGGCAGCGGCTGACGAGCTGGGCATCACTCAGTCTGCTGTCAGCCAGCAGGTTCGCGCTCTGGAAGAAAGCATGGAGGTCAGGTTCTTTGACAGGATTGGGCGCCGTGTTGTTCTGTCCGAAGCGGGACGCAGGGTTCTCAAGGCCGCCAGTGAAGGCTTCGGGCAGATCAGACAGGCCATTCTGGATGAAACCGAAAGCCACCGCGCCAACAGCCTGTCCATCGCCGTGCTTCCCGGTTTTTTCGTGCGCTGGCTCCTTCCCCGCCTGATCCAGTTTCGCGCCCGTCATCCGGAAATCAAGCTGGAGATTAAAACCGTTTCGGAAACCTCTGACTTTCGTAAGCTCCAGACCCATGCAGCCATTCAGTACGGTGTGTTTCCCGATCAGAACCCGCTTTTCAGGGAAGCCTTTACACCCGTCGCCTCTCCGGCCTTTGCCGCAGAACACGGCCTTGCCCTGTCCTCCTCTGCTAAGGAGGCCTCTGATCGCGAGGTGATGCAACGCATTCTGAAGCTTCCCCTGCTGGGTGAAAGCATGGACAGTCTGGTGGGAACCGGCAAGGCCAGCGCCCCCGACCTCTGGCACCACTGGGCCAGAGCCTATGATCTCCCGCTGGGACAGGCGGACATCCAGCACTTTTCCCAGTCCAATATCACATTACAGCTCGCGGAGCTGGGTCAGGGAATCGCCCTGGGGCGCTGTTCCCTGATTCAGGATGCCTTTCGCAAAGGGGAGCTGGTGCCCCTGATCAAACAGAAGCAACCAAGCCCCTACAGCTACTATCTGACTCGCAATCCCCATATGAAAGTTCCCCCCTTCTTCGAGACCTTTAGCCTGTGGCTCGAAGAGGCCGTTCAGGAGATTTCCGGTTCAAACTAAACCGTGCCAGAAGAGTGTAGCCCCCCTTGCCCGTCAGGCCTCACATCCTGACGATTTCTGAAAATCGCAATGCCGAATGCCGCAAAGACAATCGCCACAATCGGGTTCATCCAGTTCAGCAGAGCCCAGGGCAGGTAGTCGAGGACATCCACCCCCAGCGTGGCTGCAAAGAAAGCACCACCGGTCGTCCAGGGGATCAGCGGTGTTGTCAGCGTTGCCCCCTCTTCCAGCGAGCGGGACAGCACAGAACGGTCCAGCCCTTCGGCATCATAGGCCGGTGCAAAGAGGTTCCCGCCCAGAATGATCGACATGTAGGCTTCACCCATTGTCATGTTGCCCACCAGACAGGCCAGAATGGTCGAGCCCACCAGCACAAAGGCAGAGCGCGCCCGCTGGAACAGGCCGCTGACCAGAACCTCCAGGAAACCATAGCTCTGCAGGATACCACCCATCGCCAGAGCCAGAATGGCCAGCGAGAGCGTCCACATCATGGAAGAAATGCCGCCGCGGCCCAGCAGGTTATCCAGTAATTCAATCCCTGTGTTTCCTGTACCGCCGGAAAAGAGCGCCGAGAGAACCGCCGCAAAGTCGGCCCCCTGATAGAAGACAGCCAGCAGAACCGCCGCAATGGCAGAGGCCATCATTGTAGGCTCGGGGGCCACGCGCATCATGCTCAGACCAATCAGCACCAGAAAGGGCAACAGGGCAATCAGCGAGATGGAATAGCCTGTTTCCAGCCCTGCCTTCAAGGCTGCCAGCTGCACAGAGGGCATGGCATTGTCGCTGTATCCCATTGACACAAAGGCAAAGATCACCAGAGCGAGAAGAAAAGTCGGACCCGTTGTATAGGACATGGAACGGATATGGGCATAGAGACCGGTTCCGGAGGACATCGCTGCCAGATTGGTCGTATCGGAAACAGGAGACATCTTGTCACCGAAACAGGCGCCTGAAACCACCACGCCAGCCACGATCCCGAGCGGAATGTTCATCACGGACCCCAGAGCGATCAGCACAAGACCGGCCGTCCCCACAGTGCCCCAGCTTGTTCCGGTCGCAATCGACATGAAGGCACAAAGCACCAGCCCAGCTGGCAGGAACCAGGCGGGTTCAAGAATCTCCAGCCCGTAATAGATCAGGGTCTGGACGGTCCCGGCCTGAATGAAAGCCGCGATCAGAACACCAATAAGAATAAAGATATAAAGCGCATTGAACGCCCGGGCGATCCCGGAATTCATCGCATTGCGAATGGACTCAAAATCCCCCCGGGTCATCAGCCAGGCCGATCCGCTGGCAATCAGCAGACAGATCAGCAACAGCGCATGCAGGCTTGTCTCCAGAACAAAAAGCCCGATGCCGATAACCGTAACAATCGCCAGAAAGGTCAGCAACGCTTGCAGAAAGGATGGTTTTACAGACGCACTCTGATCCGGATAATTTCCGTAATTCGGGCTCATGTCTTGCCCCCCTGTTTGTGTGAAAGATCAAACCGCAATCATTGGCACCCCACAGTAAAAACAGCCTATCACCATTACGAAACAGAGCAAAAAGATTATTTAAATTCAGATACTTGAATACAATCATATTACCCAAACATACCCTTTTCCAGATCTGGGATCCTCCTCCCCAAAATCCGGAAAGCCGCTCGGGGCTCCCGGCAGGTCCCTTCGGGAAACCCATATTTTTTGTCAGGAAACGACTCTTTTGTTTGACCTGCAGGACCCCCGCGGTTACAACACCTCCGTTCAAAGATCGGAAGACACCCTTGGAGGTCTTTCAGTCGCGCGGTGAAGAGGGCTTCGCCGCGTTTGTTTATTCGGAGATACAAAGATGAGCGATATCATCAAAATCACCGCGACAAAGCGTGAACGGGCCGGCAAGGGGGCCGCTCGTGCAGCACGTCGTGAAGGTTTGGTTCCTTCTGTAATCTATGGCGCGAAAAAAGAGCCTGCAATGATCAACATCGACCCTCGTGCCATCACGAAGGAGTACTGGGCTGGTCATTTCGGTACCCGTATCTGGGAAATCGACGTTGAAGGCAAAAAAGAGCGCGTTCTGCCACGTGACCTGCAGAAGCACCCGATCACAGACTTCATCGAGCACGTAGACTTTCTGCGCGTTTCTGCGAAGACTGTTGTAAGCGTCAACGTTCCTGTGTCCTTCACAAACGAAGAAGAATGCCCTGGCCTGAAAAAAGGCGGCGTTCTGAACGTTGTTCGTTACGAGATCGAAGTTGCCTGCCGTGCAGACAACATTCCTGAGTCTATCGAAGTTGACATGGCCGGTTTCGAACTGGGTGAATCTGTTCACATCTCCCACGTCAAACTGCCTGAAGGCGCGAAGCCGACCATCGACGATCGTGACTTCACAATCGCAACAATCGCTGTTCCGTCTTCTGTCAAATCTGCAATGCAGGAAGAAGCAGCTGGCGAGGAAGAAGCGACTGAAGAAGCTGCTTCCGAGTAATCGGGCCGCTTTTTTCACAAGGGAACAATCGTACAGACGGGCCACAGCTTGTGGTGACCCGGTCCAGTTGGGAGATCAGACATGCTGCTCTTCGTTGGTCTTGGAAACCCCGGCCCGAAATACGAGAAAAATCGACACAACATCGGTTTTATGGCGGTGGACGAGCTTGTCCGCCGCCTTTCCTTTTCCCCCTGGAAGGTCCGTTTTTCCGGCCGGACATCAGAGGGACGGATCGGATCACAGAAGATTCTGATCCTCAAGCCGGAAACCTACATGAACGAGTCTGGCCGTTCCGTTCGCGAGGCTGCGGGTTTCTACAAAATCCCTCTCGAAGATATCTTTGTTTTCCACGATGATCTCGACCTCGCACCCGGCAAGCTGCGTGTCAAGCAGGGTGGCGGTCACGGCGGTCACAATGGCCTGCGTTCCATTGACGCCCATCTGGGCAAGGATTACTGGCGCGTGCGTCAGGGGATCGGTCATCCCGGCGACAAGTCCCGGGTCCACAACTATGTTCTGGGCGACTTTGCCAAGGCCGAAAACAAGTGGCTGGAAGCTGAACTCGACGCCATCACCCGTCACATTGGGCTGCTTGCCGACCACAACAGCTCCGCCTTTGGCTCAAAGGTCGCACAGGATCTGGCTGCCGTCACGGGTGGCAACAAGCCCAAAGCCGCAGAAAACACCGGGAAGCAGCAGGACAGGCCTGCACAGCAACAGTCTGCCTCAGCTTCGGCCCCGGGACTGACAGCCAAGGCGAAGAAATCCGGGCAATCATCACCGGAGACAGAGCCCACCCGTTCAACAGACAACCGCTCCGGTCTGGATGCGTTGAAAGATCTGTTCAAGCGCTAGAAAAAAGGCCCGCTTCCGGGAAACGGGCCTTTTTTCTACAACGTTCTGATGCTCCTAGCCTGCACGAAGTCTGCCGAGGAAAACATCAAGCTTGGCACAAAGATCATCCGACAGCTGCTGCAGGTTGCCGGACGCCGAGACAACTCCCTGCGAATAACCGGCGTTGGTTTCAGCAAGCTCCCGAACATTGCGGATTGAGCCGGAAACCTGCACAACATCCTGTGCCGTTCGCGAAGCATTGCCGGCGATCTCCTGTGTTGCAGCTTCCTGCTCCTCGATCGCCGCAGAGATAGCCACAGAAGACTGCTTGACCTCCGTGATGGAGCTGTTGATCCGCGCGATGGCCTCCACAGTGTCATCCGTTGCTCCGACAACCGCAGAAATCTGTGCCGTAATGCGCTCCGTCGCGCTCGCTGTCTGGCTCGCAAGGCCCTTGACTTCAGAGGCCACGACAGCAAAACCCTTGCCCGCATCCCCCGCGCGTGCGGCCTCGATGGTTGCGTTAAGGGCCAGAAGGTTGGTTTGCTCGGCAATGTCTGTAATCAGTCCGACAACATCGGAGATCTCGTTGACCAGCCCCGAAAGACTGTCAACCTTGCCGGATGCTTCGGTCGACAGATCGGCCGCGGCCTCGGATTCACTGGTTGCCTGGGAAACCTGTCGCGCAATTTCACCAACAGATGCTGTCATCTCTTCCGAAGCAGAAGCAACGGCATCAACATTGCGGGAAATACTGTCTGCCGCACTGGTCGCATCATTGGAGCTGTCTTCAACTCCCCTGGCGGAACCCGACATGCTTTCAGCCGTTGCCTGCAATTGCGCCACAGCCTGAGTCACGGCCTCCACAATCTGTCCGACTTCACGCTCGAAAGTGCTCGCGACCTCTTCAAGCTCTGCTTTCCGGTCCTGCCCGGCCTGAACTTCCATATCACGCTGGCGTGCGGCAGCGGCCTCCACTTCGCGTGCAGAGGCATTGGCCTGCTCAATGGCAGTGTCAGCCTCATCCAGGGATTCAACCATCTTCCTTGCGGCCAGCAACAGGACTGCGGCCTCAATCACCAGAATAACCGCATGCAGAAGCACACGTGCAATCTGGGAATCATCCGCCGGAAAGACCCAGGCCGGAACGAAAAGCGCAAGACCGAGGTGATGGACAGCAACCACAGCCGTTGCAATGACAAAAACCTGCCAATTCAGAAGACTGGACAGAATGGCCATGGCTGCAAAGAAATACATGTGCATATCGATCTGCCACTCATGCCCGCGGAAGCTGTAGACCAGCAGACTGACCAGCATCATCAGGGAAACCGCGATCAGATAGCTGACCAGTTCCGAATTTGCTTTCATTTTCCAGACCAGTCCCGGAACAGCTGCGAAGACAACAGCAACGCCGGTTGCCCCCAAGGTCGCATTGCCTGCGAACTGGCTGGCAATCCAGACAACGGGAACATGTACGGCAAGGTAAATGAGCAAGGAGCGAATGTTCTTTTCGCGAATACTCTCTTTGGTCATTCTCATCTGATTTTCCTTACGTGAGACGCCCCAGACAAGAGGCGATCCGATCGACTTCAACAACAAAAAGAGCACCGGTTGCATCGGCAATGCGCTCCGGCTCAATTGTGTCAAAAACACCAATCACAACATTTTCAAAGCGCCCGTGCCGCAGGACATAGCCCCCGGCATTGATAACGCTGGCAAAGGTTTCTTCACTGTGATGATGGAAGGGAAAAACAAGTGCAACAGCCTGCCCCTTTCGGGATGGCGCTGTGAACTGGACCAGGCCCAGCAAGAGCAAAGCCACCAGAAAGAAGGCAGCTGTACTGACAAGGGGATGGCGCTCTGCGCGATTGATCAGGCTCGACATTCGGCTATATCCACACACTTATTTAGCCTGATAAAGGTGTAGATTATTTGCCTTAAAAATCCCTTAAAAAACTGTGGTGAAATATTACAATAATAATCACCACAGTCTGCAGGGAAAGATCCTCTAGCCCGGTCTTTGCAGCTGGAAACGATCCGTTGTACGGCAATAGTCAGAGGCTGACAGACGACCAATCAGATTGTGTTCACCAGTGTCAATGCGCAAGGGATCAAGCGAGGAAACAATCCGGTCCTGCAGATGGAAATGGATCACTTCGCCGATAACAATGCTGCCACCACCAGCCAGATCAACCGTTTGCAACAGCTTGCATTCCATTGAAACCGGGGACGCCTCGATACGGGGTGCCGCGACTTCAAGAGAGGGAATGCTCTTCAACCCCGCTTCATCCAGTTCATTGACCTCCGGCGCCAGGGTGGCCGCACAGGCATTCATCTGGTCAGCCAGGGGTTCATCCACCAGATTGACCACGAACTCGCGCGTTTCAATGATGTTCGCAGGTGTGTCCTTGTAAGCTCCATCCGGTCTGGGTTCGATACCCATTGCGACAACAGGCGGCTTGCTGCCCATTGCGTTGAAAAAGGAAAAGGGTGCCGCATTGGGAACACCCTCGGCAGAGACCGTTGTTACCAGCGCAATCGGACGCGGCAGAACAGTGGCAGCCAGCAGGCGATAGGCCTCTGCCCCACTCAGATCTTTGGATGCAAAATGCATGGAAATTCAATCCTGAAGAAAGCAATCAGAAGGTGAAGAATAGAGCATAACAAAAAATTAACCAAACAGATCATTGTTAAAGTTTGTTGAGTCACAAACCCGTAATGAACGTTATGGTATTACATTCCGGCTTTTCAGCAAAAAACAGAAAACAAAAAAAAACGCTATCAAATCTCTAACGTCAGGAATAACCCAATGAACGAGAAATCCTTGCACGACTTGTCCTGGGACGAGTTCGACGAACATCGCGACCCCCGCCCGGCCGAAAACGGTTTTGACCAGGTGGTGGAAAACGCGATCTCACGCCGTGGCTTTATCGGCAGCGTTCTGGCTTTCGGCTCCGGAGCCGCTGTTTTCGGTTCGGGCCTGCTGAACAGCACCAGCGCCCTGGCTCATGCACACGGCACCTTCCCGTTTGAACCCATCGGCACCGCAACAGATTTTGATGTTCACGTTCCCGACGGCTACAAGTGGAAAACACTGGTCCGCTGGGGCGACCCCCTGTTCTCCTCTGCAAGGGACGCCTACTCTGCTGACAACGGTGTCTCCACGGATATGTCCGACAAGGTGTTCGGTGAAAACACAGACGGCATGGAACTTTTCGTTGTGGACGGCAAACAGCTGATCACAGTGAACTCCGAGTACGTAAACCCGAAAATCAACCTGCCGGCTGCATCCGAAGGCACGCCGCGCAATGGTGATGAGGTCAGGCTTCTCAAGAACCTGCAGGGCGTGACCGTGATGGAAGTTGCCGACAGGGGCAACGGCTTCGAAGTTGTCCTCGACAGCCCGTACAACCGCCGGATCACTCACGAAACACAGATGACCATGGACGGTCCTGCAGCAGGTTCAGACTTTGTCAAAACCAATGCCGACCCGGAAGGCCTTTCACCGAAAGGCACCATGAACAACTGCGGGTCCGGCAAGACCCTCTGGGGCACCTATCTGACCTGCGAGGAAAACTTCAATGGCTATTTCGGCTCCACAGTCGAAAAGGAGCAGACACCGGGCGAAAAGCGTTATGGCATCAAGGGCGAAAGTCGCTATGCCTACGAAAAGTTTGACGCGCGATACGACCTGTCCAAAGAACCAAACGAACCGCACCGTCACGGCTGGATTACGGAAATCAACCCCGCAGATCCGAACAGCACACCCGTAAAACACACAGCACTCGGCCGCTTCAAACACGAAAACGCCGAAATGGTTCAGGCCAAGGACGGCCGCATTGTTGTTTACATGGGCGACGACGAACGGGGCGAGTTCATGTACAGGTACGTTTCCAGCAAGAGCTGGTCCGAAGGTCAGCCGACAGATGGCCTGCTGTCCGACGGCACACTCTATGTCGCCAGGTTCAACGATGACCAGAGCGGGGAATGGCTGGCACTGACACCGGAAACAACAGGCATGACGATCGAGGAAATCCTCGTGTTCTCACGCATGGCTGCTTCCAAAGTTGGCGCAACCACAATGGATCGTCCGGAGTGGATCGCCGCAAACCCGCTGAAGGCCGAAGCCTATTGCGCACTGACCAACAACAAGAACCGCGGCAAGAAACCGAACGCCGGTGGGGATGACACCTCTGCAAATGGTCCGAACCCGCGCAATGCCAACAACTACGGCCAGATCGTTCGCTGGGTTCCAGCAAATGAAGACCATGGCGCCGCCACCTTCAAGTGGGACTCTACGTCATGGCTGGCAACCCGAACGTGCACAGCGATGCCTATGCCGGCTCCAAAAACGTGACAACCGGCAACATGTTCAACTCTCCTGACGGCATGGCCTTCGACAGCACGGGCCTGCTGTGGATCCAGACTGACGGGAACGACAGCAACGAAGGTGATTTTGCCGGAATGGGCAACAACCAGATGCTGGTCGGCAACCCCGAAACCGGAGAAATTGGCCGCTTCATGACCGTTCCAAACGGTGCGGAAGTGACCGGCCTGTGCTGGTCTGCGGACAAGAAGGTCGCTTTCGTCGGCATTCAGCACCCCGGTGGCAGCTGGCCTGACGGCAACGGCAAACCACGTTCTTCTGTCATCACAGTGTGGCGCGAGGACGGCAAGACTGTCGGCTAAACCGGGCTTTTCCGGATCTGGCTCTGCAAAAAACGGTGCTGCAAAAACTGCGGCACCGTTTTTTCGTCTTCGCAACCTTTCCAGTCCGGAAAAGTTCAGATCTCTTCCATGGAAGCATAGTCCGGCAAGGCCTGAATGCGCTCAATCCAGGTTCTGATCCCCTCGAAATCACGAAGATTGAAGCCACCTTCATGGGCGACATGCGTATAGGCATAAAGGGCCACATCCGCAATGGTCATGCTCTCCCCGACCAGCCAGCGGGTGTGCAAAAGCTGTGATTCCATGATCCCCAGTGCCTTGTATCCCTTTTCCAGACAGGTTTCATATTCTGCCACACGGTCTTCAGGCATGTCCTGATAGAGCTTGATAAAACGCGCGACAGCAATTTTCGGCTCGTGGGAATACTGTTCAAAAAACAGCCAGGAATAAAGCTGCGCCTTCTCGAACGGGTCCTGCGGTACCAGATCGGTCCCATCGGCCAGATAACCCAGAATGGCATTGGACTCGCTCAGACAGCGCCCGTCATCCAGTTCGATCAGGGGAATTTTCCCGTTGGGGTTTTTGCAGAGAAATTCAGGTGTGTGGGTTTCGCCCTTGAGGATATCAATATCAACCCATTCGTAGGATCGTCCCAGCAGTTTGAGCAGCAGACCGATCTTGTAACAGTTGCCGGATCGCTTATCACCATAGACCTTCATGACAGAGCTCCCTGTGATTCTGCGGCTCTTTTTGCGAGCCTCTCCTGTTTTTCAATCGCTTGACAATAGCACCATAGCCCCCAAAGTAACAGATGCTTTCAGGTTGCTGTCCAGACAGGAGGATCAGATCATGGCTTCTTCCCTTCCGCTCTCTTCACAGGCCACCGCTGTTTTCGGCGCGCTGGTTGCCGATGCGGCCACAATGGGGCTGCACTGGCTCTACGATCCCGAGCGCATCCAGAAAATCCGGGACCGGAACGGTGGCACGACAGCCTTCATTCCGCCGCTGGCTGAAAACTTTGAAGACACCAGCGGATACTTCGCCCACGGCAATCGTCACAACGGCATGTCCACACAGTATGGTGAATGCCTCGCCCTGATGCTGGATCATCTCTGTCGTCATGACGGCAAGCTGGAGGTTGCGGAATACCAGACAGCCTTTGCAGCCTATTTTGGCGCAGGCGGATCTTACAGAGGCTATATTGATCGACCGACCTCCGGCACGCTGAGCAATCTGGCAAGGGGGCAGCGCACGCCCTCCGGCATTGACGATGATCAACATCCCGCCATTTCCACCCTGCCTGCCCTTGTTGCCGCCTATCACGGAACAGCGGAACTGGAACAGGCTGTCTCCGATGCCATGCAGGTGACCAATGTCAATGAAACAGCATCCGAATACGGAGCCATTTTCACCCGCCTCCTGACAAAAGTCCTGCAGGGGAATGATCTGTTACAGGCCATGCAGGACGAAGCCGCAGCGGCGACCGGCGAAACAGGCGAAAAGCTCCGCGATGCCCTGGAGACGCCGGAACAAAGCTCGATCACTTACGGGGAAATCACCGGGCGGGCCTGTCACCTGCCCATGAGTGTGCCACTGATGTTCCACATTTTGCGCCACGGCCCTGACTTCAGTGAAGCCATCGAGCTGAACACACGCTGCGGTGGCGACAATGCCGGGCGCGCCATCATGATCGGGGCCCTGCTCGGGGCAAAGTACGGCCTGGATCCGGACAGGGGCATTCCCCTGGACTGGTCACTGAAAACACTGCATGGATCATTCCTCTGGCAACAGTGTCTCTGGCTGGGTCACCGGGCTTCACAAGGCCAGTGATCCACCGTGAACTGTAACAGGAGAAGCCTCGCTCCCTGCGAGGCTTTTTTTATACAAGTCCTTCAAATCAAAGTTGTTTTCAAAAGCGAAAAAGTCTCACACACTTTTAACGAGCAGAAATATTTCTTTTTTGTTACAATAATGTTGCAATTCGATTTTTTGTAAGATATATTACAAAAATGAACTCCGCTGTAAGATTCTGCTCAACCCTCACCTGAAACAGCAAAGAGTACCGAACGCAAACGCCTGAAACGAACAGCAAACCCCAAGGAGGAAGCCTTTAATGGCTATCATAGATTTCCTGATCAATCTCTTCGCAGCCACAATCCTGCTGCTCTTTGCTGTTCGAATGGTACAAAACGGGATTGAGAAGAGCTTCGGTTCCTCCTTCAAGCAGGCAATGACCACCAAAGGCACACCGCTGCGGTCCTCGATCAGCGGTCTGGGTCTTGCCATGGTTCTGCAAAGTTCAACGGCTGTTATCCTGCTCGCAACCGGCTTCGCAACCGCAGGAGCCATCACCATTGCCTCCGGTCTTGCCATTGCCCTCGGGGCCGATCTGGGCTCCGCTCTGGTTATCCAGATCCTCTCCTTCCGTCTGGAATGGCTGACACCGGTTCTGATTGCACTGGGGGGCTGGCTTTATGTGAAGACCTCCGGCAAGCAGACGCGAAACGCAGGACGTATCATTCTTGGCATCGGCTTTATTCTGCTGTCCCTGCGCTTCCTGCGGGAGACCATGGACCCGATCCGCGAGAGCGCGTTCCTCCCGGCAATTGCCGGTTATTTGTCCAACGACTTCGTCACAGCCTTTCTGGTTGGTGCCATGCTGGCCTTCATCATGCACTCCAGTGTCGCCACCATTCTCATGTGTGTCACACTGGTTGCCATTGATGCCCTGCCACTGGATGTCGGCGTTTCCATGGTGCTGGGTGCGAACCTTGGCAGCGGCCTGATCCCGGTCTGGCTGAGCCGCGGTACACAGATCGAGGCCCGTCTGATCCCCTACAGCAATCTGATCCTCCGCGGAAGCTGGGCCTTTATCACCCTCCTGCTGGTTCAGGCCCTGCCGATTGTCGATCTCATCAGCACAAAATCCGCCGGGCAGACACTGGTCAACCTGCACGTCCTGTTCAACGCCTCCCTGCTGCTGGCCCTGCCGTTCTGTGGCCGGATCGAGAAACTGATCAACAGTATTGTCAACGGCAACAAGCAGCCGGAGCTGAACCTCAAGAGCAGCCTGAGCCTGCTGGAAAGTGCCGAAGGCGCGCTGTCCCTGCCATCGGAACAGGCCTTCACCGGCCTGAAGCGCGAGCTGTTGCGCATGACAGACCAGGTGGAAAACATGTTCCGCCCCATTATGGTGCTCTACGAGAACGGCGACACCAAAAGCATTGCGGAACTCCAGAAGCTGGATGACAGTGTCAATGACTCGCTGGATGACATCCGCTCATTCTGTGCGGCCTTTGCGCGCAAGGATCTGGAACGCGAGGAGCGCAAGGAGCTGCAGGGCTATCTGGATTACGCCATTTCACTCGAAACAGCCGGCGACATCATTGCAAAACGCCTCCTGCCACTGGCCGAGAAAAAACTGCTGAAGAACATTGACTTTTCCCGCGAGGGCTGGGTCGAGCTCCGCGACCTTCACAAGCAGGTTTCAGCCACAGCAACCATGGCCTCCAGCATTCTCATGAATGATGACCTTGAAAGCGCGCGCAAACTGGTTGCGCACAAGAGCAAGGTCAAAAAGCTGGAACGCAAGAGCCGCAAAAAACACCTCCAACGCCTGTCTTCCGGTGATTCCACCAGTTTCCGCAGCAGTGATATCCACCTGGAAACCCTGCGCGGTCTTGAAGATTTCAATGCCCAGCTTTCAACTGTGGCCTACCCCATCCTTGCTCGCAACGGACACTTGCTGGATACGCGACTGACTTCCCGTGACGAGCAAATTGCCAGGGTCGTTGAAATGTAAGTTTCAACAGTCCTGACGTCTGTGCCTCGCCCCTGAAAGCTACAACTTTCAGGGGCTTTTTTTCGCTGAAATCTCCTCTTTGACAAAAACCGACTCTTTTGGTCGGGAAAAGACTTGAAATAAATCAGGACAATCAACAAATTCAAATCCATTATCACCTGGAAATCAGGTAAGCTGCCGCACACAGAAAAGCCTGTGTGTTGCTGCTTTATAATTCAACGCGCGTTAGGAACAGGGTCATTTCATGAAACAGGCCACTCAAGACTTCTTTGCCAAACCGACAGCACCGGGCATTCTGCTCTGTCTGGCAGCCGTACTGGCCATGGTGGCCGAAAACTCCGCCTTGTCCAGCCTCTACGCCTCCTTCAAGGATATACCCGTCGTTCTGAAATTCGGCGCCTTTGAAATCAACAAGCCGTTGCTGCTGTGGATCAACGATGGCCTGATGGCGATTTTTTTCCTGCTTGTCGGCCTTGAAATCAAACGGGAAATGCTCGAAGGACACCTCTCCAAACCCTCACAGGTTGTCCTGCCCACAATTGCAGCCATCGGCGGTCTGGCCGTCCCCGCATTGATCTATGCCTACTTCAACTGGAACACAGGCGGGACCATTGACGGCTGGGCCATTCCCTCTGCAACGGACATTGCCTTTGCCCTTGGTGTGATGCTGCTGATGGGGGATCGCATTCCCCCTGCGCTGAAGGTCTGTCTGGTTGCCATTGCGATCATTGACGACCTTGCCGCCATTGTGATTATCGCACTCTTTTACACGGCTGACACCTCCCTGCTGGCCCTCGGTCTGGCCTTCGCAGGTCTGGCCGTTGCCGTGGTGATGAACCTGCGCGGCGTCACACGCCTTGGCCCCTATGTTGTCGTTGGTCTCTTTATCTGGGCCTGCGTTCTGAAATCCGGTGTTCACGCCACACTGGCCGGTGTCGCACTGGGTCTTGTCATTCCCCTGCGCGCCCAGGACGAGCACGATGAAGCGCCCCTGAAAGTGATGGAACACGCTCTCCATCCCTGGGTTTCCTTCCTCGTCATCCCGGTCTTCGCCTTCGCAAACGCCGGTGTGTCCCTTGCGGGTCTGTCGGTGGAAACCTTCACACAGCCCATTACACTTGGCATCATGCTGGGACTTTTCTTTGGCAAGCAGATCGGCGTCATGCTGGTGACAATCGTCGCAACAAGCCTGAAGATCTGCCAGCTTCCGGATGGCACCAGCTGGCCGCAGTATTATGGCATGGCGCTCCTGACCGGTATCGGCTTTACCATGTCCCTCTTTATCGGAACCCTGGCCTTTACCGATATTGAGCATGCCTCAGCGGTTCGCCTTGGTGTTCTGGCAGGCTCACTGCTTTCCACCCTGGCCGGTGTCACAGTTCTGCTGCTGACAACGAAAAAGGGCACCTATGCCGCAGTTGGTGGCGATCAGGCCAAGGCCGAAACAGCCTGAAGCCGGGATCTCCCTTCATGGAAAAAGCGGTTTTCCTCCGGGAAGGCCGCTTTTTTTGGATCACCTCTCAAGCAAATTTGATCAGGACTTTCCTTTCAAAATCCGGCAGGGCATCCTAGTTTCAGAAAGACGGGACAATCAGCACGTTTGAAAACAGAGGCCCCATGACACAGGAAATTCTTGTCGCAACCGACAAAACACAATGGAAATTCTATCAGGATGCCCATGAATTCTGGCGTTGGACGCAGCTTTCAGCAGACGGGAAAATCGTTGATTCCTCCCCGGAAGGCTATCCCGAACGCCGGGACTGCGATGCCTGCGCGCAAAAACACGGCTTTGTTCAAAAGTAGACCGGACCACAGGGCCGGACAGCATCCCTGTCTTGCCCGCTCCCAACAGGGAAAATTAAAACAAAAATCGTTTTTTCTTTTTTTATTCAATAACATTTCCTCAAAATGAGTTTTATTTTCTTCTGATCTGACTCCCTCCATAACGTTGCCAGACGCACATTTTCACAAAGAGGCTCTGGTATGTTTAACTCTTCTGTTTCAAGGTCCCGTTTGTTCCGCTCCACCGTTTTCGGCCTTGCAGGCCTGCTGTCCATGGCAGGCACCGCCCAGGCCGGAGGCCATGAAAAAGGCGAACACGCCGATCAGTTCTATCTTTCTGTTTTCGGTGGAGCAAGCTTTGCACAGGATCTGGATTATGATGGCCAGGTCGGTGGCAATCCGCAAACCGTAGACACTGATCTGGATAATGACTTTGTCTTTGGTGGCGCGATTGGTTACGATTTCAACTCTGTACAGTACGGCGTTTTTTCCCCGCGTCTGGAACTGGAACTGAGCTATCGCGAGCATGACACGGACGGCATCAACTTTTCCGGAAACGGTGCCGGTCCGGACAACGATCTCGGCGGAGACATCGGTCTGACCACCCTGCTCACCAACGCCTATCTGGACATCACCGCCTTTGAAGAGCATTCGATCACGCCGTTTGTCGGTGTCGGTCTGGGAGTTGCCTTTATTGACCAGAACGTTGTCTATGCTCCCAATGCCGCAACAACACCTGTCATTGATCTCGGCGACAGTGACGAAGTCTTCGCTGCACAGTTTATCGCAGGCGTGGACTACGCCTTTACAGACCATATCTCGCTCTATTCCGATGTGCGTTATCTGGTCACAGACGAGTTTGAATCAGACCGGATCAACCAGACTGCCGGGGTAAACACAGGCAATCTGGAAGAGCGTTTCAGTTCCACCAGCATCAACATCGGTCTGCGTTACAGCTTCTGATCTGTTATAATACCCGAAAAGTGACACAGCACTTTCAGCAGAAACAGCATTAAAAGCAGAGGGGAGAGCACCCCACCCCAAGGCTCTCACTCCCCCAACAGCCGTCCATCCACGGCTGCGAAAAGGGCGCGCCAGCTTCCTCCATCCTGGAACTGGCACGCCCTTTTCACCAATCCGGAAAAGGCACCTCCCGGAGGTGCCTTTTTTGCATCTCCACGCCCAATGCTCCAAGCCATTCAAAGCGATAGCGCTCGCTACGCCCTGATGTCCGACAACAGCTTTTCCACACCCGGAGCGCCTTTACAACCGCATCCCTGATGCGCCTGTTCGAAAAAACCGTGAAAGCAGAACAACCGCTCTGGAAGCCGGTTGACTGTTCCCTTTGAAATTGCCCTGAAATAAAAATCGAGCAAAATAAGGGCTGAAAAAGCGCACCCCGACAACAATAAGAACACAAAGCCGGACCATAACCGGACATCATCCACCCGCCGGATCACATTCCGGTCACCGGAACAGCACCGCACACGGAACAGAAACGAAACCGTTAAAATGACGACAACCAATATTGTTATGGTCACAACACTTTTTGCCACCCTGTGGATTTTAATCTGTCGCAATCCTCGGCATTCCTGCCGGTGACTGATCCTCTTTCCGAGAGATACAAAAAGGGGCACCACAAGGATGCCCCTTTTTCTGTTTCATCCTGAAAGCGCAGGCGTGATCAGATGTATCCGGACTCGCGCAGATAGGCGATGACCTGATCGGCCAGTTCCTCGGCTGTTCTGCTCCCGGCATCCAGACGGATTTCGGAATTGCGCGGCGCTTCATAGTCGGAATCAATACCGGTGAAATTCTTGATCTCCCCGGCACGGGCCTTTTTGTAAAGCCCCTTGGGATCGCGATCTTCGCAGACAGACAGCGGCGCATCGACAAAGACTTCAATGAACTCGCCTTCATCCATCAGCGCACGCGCCATCTGACGCTCGGAACGGAACGGGGAAATAAAGGACACCAGCGTGACCAGACCCGCATCGGCAAAGAGCTTCGCGGTCTCGGAAACACGACGGATGTTCTCGACACGGTCTGCGTCGGTAAAGCCCAGGTCCTTGTTCAGGCCGTGGCGCACATTGTCACCATCCAGCGTGTAGGTGTGACGACCGAGCGCGAAGAGCTTCTTCTCGACAAGGTTGGCCACTGTGGACTTGCCGGCACCGGACAGTCCGGTGAACCACAGAACAGCAGGTTTTTGGCCTTTTTGCTCTGCGCGTTTGGACTTGTTCACATCCATTTCGTGCCAGGTGATGTTGTCCGCCCGGCGCAGGCCATAGTGGATCATCCCCGCACCAATGGTCTGATTGGTGAAACGGTCAATCAGAATAAAGCCGCCTGTTGTACGGTTTCCTGTATAGGGATCAAAGGGAATGCCGCGATCAAGGCTCAGGTTACACACCCCGACCTCGTTCAGTTCCAGTGTCTTTCCGGCCAGTTCTTCAAGCGTGTTGACATTCACCTTGTGGTGCAGGTCAGTCACAACGGAATGAACCGTGTTGGCCGCTGACTTGAGCAGATAGGTCCGTCCCGGAAGCATGGCATCCTCGCTCATCCACAGGACAGTCGCACGCAACTGGTCACTGTGATCGGGCTTTTCCTCTGTCTTCGCCAGAACATCACCACGGCTGATATCGATTTCATCCCTGAGTGTCAGGGTCACAGACTGCCCCGCCACCGCAACACCCAGATCGCCATCAAAGGTTACGATACGTTCGACAATCGAGCTTTTGCCGGATGGCGCAACCATAATGCTGTCGCCCGGGCGAATGCGACCGGAGGCAATGGTTCCCGAGAAACCGCGGAAATCCAGGTTCGGACGATTGACCCACTGGACCGGCATGCGGAAAGGCTGCTCGTTGATATCACTGGAGACATCGACGGTTTCCAGCCACTCCATCAGGCTGGGACCATCGAACCAGTTCAGGTTTTCACTTCTGCTGGTGATATTGTCACCCTTGAGCGCCGAAATCGGAACAAAGTTCACGCCCTCAAGACCCAGTTTCTGTGCAAAGTCCTGATATTCTGCAACGATTTCCTCAAAGCGCTCCTGACTGTATTCCACCAGATCCATCTTGTTGATCACAACAGTGATGTGGCGAATACCCAGCAGGTTCACAATGTAGCTGTGGCGGCGCGTCTGCACCTGCACACCATGGCGGGCATCGACCAGGATCAGCGCGGCCTGTGCATTGGAGGCACCGGTGGCCATGTTGCGTGTGTACTGCTCGTGTCCGGGTGTGTCCGCGACAATGAACTTGCGCTTGTCGGTCGAGAAGAAGCGATAGGCCACATCAATCGTAATGCCCTGTTCGCGTTCTGCTGCCAGACCGTCAACCAGCAGGGCAAAGTCAATATCCCCGCCCTGTGTCCCGACCTTCTTGCTGTCACTTTCAAGCGCAGCCAGCTGATCTTCAAAGATCAGTTTGGAATCATAGAGCAAACGCCCGATCAGTGTTGACTTTCCATCATCCACGGATCCGCAGGTGATAAAGCGCAGCAGCGACTTTTCTTCCTGTGCCTTCAGATAACCGAGAATGTCCTCGGCAATGAGATCGTCTTTATGGGCCATTAGAAGTAGCCCTCCTGCTTTTTCTTTTCCATGGAGCCGGCCTGATCGTGATCGATAACACGACCCTGGCGCTCTGATGTTGTGGTCAGGAGCATTTCCTGAATAACTTCCGGCAGGGTTGCCGCTGTTGATTCGACCGCACCGGTCAACGGATAGCAGCCCAGTGTGCGGAAGCGCACAGACTTCATCACCGGCTCTTCGCCCTGTTGCAGTGGCAGCCGGTCATCGTCCACCATGATCAGGGCGCCATCGCGCTCGACAACAGGGCGCTCTTTCGCAAAATAGAGCGGCACCATCGGAATGTTTTCCAGATAGATGTATTGCCAGATATCCAGCTCGGTCCAGTTGGACAGTGGGAAGGCACGGATTGATTCACCCGGTTTCACACGTGCATTGTAAGTGTTCCAAAGCTCGGGGCGCTGATTCTTCGGATCCCAGCGGTGGTTTTCTGAACGGAAGGAGAAAATGCGCTCCTTCGCACGGGATTTTTCCTCGTCCCGTCGCGCACCGCCGAAGGCAGCATCAAACTTGTACTTTGAAAGCGCCTGCTTCAATGCCTCGGTCTTCATGATATCCGTATAGAGGGCAGAGCCATGGGAAAAGGGTGTCACTCCGTCGCGCACGCCATCCTGATTGGTGTGCACAATCAGGTCAAACCCGTAATCCTTTGCAATCTGGTCACGGAACTCGATCATCTCGCGAAACTTGAAGGTCGTGTCCACATGCATCAGCGGAAAGGGAGGCTTTGACGGATAGAAAGCCTTGCTCGCCAGATGCAGCATCACCGAAGAGTCTTTCCCGATGGAATAGAGCATTACGGGATTGTCGAATTCAGCAGCCACCTCACGAATGATGTGAATGCTCTCCGCCTCCAATTGGCGCAGGTGCGTCAGTCTTGGGTCGCTCACCGCGATCTCCTGATTATCAAAGGGGGCATTGCACTGATCTGTCTGATGTCACTTTTAGTGAAAGACGCCAGCAAAGCAAACAGTTCTGCCCGAAAAATCCGAAAGGTTATAACCGTCAATCTAATCACTTTTCACACACTGACAAGAGCAATAATTATCAGAATCGACAAAAAGTGCTGTTTTTTGTGTTGATCATATTTTTAAACATTTTTTTAATGTTATTAATGATCACAACAGAACAATCCAGATATTTTTTATGTTTACAATAACTTAATAAGAGTTTTTGCTCTTGCATACACCGAGAAAATGGGTGCGCAATGGCACACAAGACTCCACTATTTCACACTGGATTTCCGCAAAATTATTCAACACAAATTTTTGCGGAATAACTTTTTGCATTCAAAGGCAAGGTTACTCACTGATGATTTTGCGATAGAAATCCAGATAGGCCTGAACCGTTTTTTCCTTTGTGAACTCGTTCTGATACCGCGCCCATCCGTTTTGGGACAGACGCTCTTTCAGAGCCGGATCACCATCCAGCCGCGCAATGGCGCGGACAATGGCATCCTGATCATCAATCGGTGTGACCAGTCCGTCTTCTCCATCGCGGACAAACTGACGGGGACCATCGGCATCACTGACCACCACAGGTGTTTTCTGCGCCCAGGCCTGAACAAAGACAGTGCCGAAAGGTTCATCGCGGGAGGTAAAGGTACAGATATCACAGGCCTGCAAAAGAGCCGCGCGATCATCCCGCCACCCCAGAAGCTTCACACGATCGGAAACACCAAGACGCCCGATCAGGCTTTCGAGTTTTTCGCGATCCGGCCCCTCTCCGGCAATCCACAGATGAACATGCTCCGGCATTTTGCCAACCGCCTCGATCAGGGTATCAAAGGCCTTGTCATCATGCAGGCGACCAAGCCCCAGCAGAACTGTCGCATCATCGGGGGTCTCCAGATCCCGTCTCAGAACAGGAACAGGTGCGTCCTCGGTTTCCGCAAAGTTGTTGATATGCACAACATGATCCTGCGGATTGCCCTCGCCAATGATGTAGCTCTTGATATCGGGCGTAATGGCAACGAAGTATTCCATCGTCCGGAAATACTTCATTTTGTAGTAATTCCCCAAACGCGCGACAGTGCGGTACGGTTTGTCCCCGGATCCCGGCTTCCATTTCGGGGTTTTCCACGCGCCCCTGGACAGCCAAGTCTGAACGATATCAGGCTGGAAAGCCTTGATAATACGCCCGATGGCCCAGGGGGTATAGAGATCAATGGCACCTCCGAAAGGAAGCGTATGCACCTTGAGACCAGCCTCTTCAAGGCGCGGAACACGGCCATCATTTGCACGCGTGACAACCTCGACAATCTGCCCTGCCTCTGCCATGGCAATACACATGTCAACAAAGGCAATCTCTGCCCCGCCATGCTTGTTTCCGGCCATGACCTGAAGAATACGCAAAGGTTGGGTTTCTGTCGGCATCTCGTGTTCTGTCTTCACTGTTCTTTCAATCTGTCTCCACGCGCCGATCCTGTCAAAAACTCCATGCAGGTCCTGAAAAGCCGGACAGGGAAGCGGAAAAGCGGCAAAGGTCTTTTCTGTGTAACACCTCTGACAAACAAGGGAAATCCCAAAACCTCCGGAAACGTCACAGAAAGAACCGGAGAAGGAGAAGAAGCAGCAAAAGGGAAAAGGCGTCACAAAACAGGCCTTCTGCCGGACTGCAAGCCACGCTGCCGGATCTGACGCCCCTTTTTCCCGTGATCCCTCTACGGCTGTATGGAAAAGACTTGGCTCGGAAGGCCTGTAACGCTACAAAAGCGGCAACAAGCTGTCAGACCTGACAGACATTCCAAGACAAAGGATCATGACCATGGGTTTCAATTGCGGCATTGTTGGTCTGCCAAACGTGGGAAAGTCCACGCTTTTCAACGCCCTGACTGAGACAGCAGCTGCCGAGGCTGCGAACTACCCTTTCTGTACAATCGAACCAAACGTCGGCCGTGTTTCTGTTCCCGACCCGCGCCTTGACAGGATTGCTGCCCTGGCGAGTTCGCAAAAGATCATCCCGACACAACTCGAGTTCGTCGACATCGCCGGTCTGGTTCGCGGTGCCTCCAAGGGCGAAGGCATGGGCAACGAGTTTCTCGGCAACATCCGCTCTGTTGATGCGATTGTTCACGTCCTGCGCTGCTTCGATGGCGAGGTCACTCACGTTGACGGCTCTGTCGATCCAATCCGCGATGCCGAAACTGTCGAAACAGAACTGATGATTGCCGATCTGGACTCTGTTGAGCGTCAGATCCAGACCAACACCAAAAAAGCGCGTGGCAACGACAAGGAAGCCAAGGCAAAGCTGGCCGTTCTGGAAAAGGTTGCCGCCGTTCTGCAGGAAGGCCAACCCGCCCGCACACTGGATATCGCCAGCGATGAACGCGAGATCTTTGACCAGTTGCAACTGCTGTCGGCCAAGCCGGTTCTCTATGTTGCAAACGTCGAGGAAGACAACGCCGCAACCGGCAATGACTATTCCAAACGCGTGACCGAAATGGCAGAAGCTGCGGGCGGCAAGTGCGTCTTTATTTCTGCTGCTATCGAAGCTGAAGTGGCATCCCTTTCCGACGACGAGGAAAAGCAGATGTTCCTGTCCGACCTCGGTCTGGAAGAAACCGGCCTCGCCCGTGTTATTCGGGCCGGGTACGAACTGCTTGGCCTGCTGACCTTCTTTACAGTGGGACCAAAGGAAGCGCGTGCCTGGACTGTTGAAGTCGGTGCCTCCGCACCAAACTGTGCGGGCGTTATCCACACCGACTTTGAACGCGGCTTTATCCGCGCCGAAACCATCGCCTATGATGACTACATCACCTGCAACGGCGAACAGGGGGCCAAGGACGCTGGCAAGATGCGCGCAGAAGGCAAGGAATACATTGCCCAGGATGGTGACATTTTCCACTTCCGCTTCAACGTATAGGCCTTTCAGACAACCGGAACAAAAGGGCGGCCTGCGGGTTGCCCTTTTTCTTTTGCCCAAAGCGCCTTATGCTCCCGACAGGGAATAAAAAGAGGCAAAGGTTATGAACAGTATCAACAGTGTCCCGGTCCTTGAAACGGAGCGCCTCGTTCTGCGCGGACATCAAATCAGCGACTTTGAAGATGTTGCCGCCCTCTGGGCTGACCCGCAGGTTGTTGAAAGGATCAGCGGAAGACCATCAACGGCTGAAGAAAGCTGGTCCCGCCTGCTGCGCTATACAGGACACTGGATACAGCTGGGCTATGGCTACTGGGTTGTTACAGACAAACAAAACCGGTCTTTCCTCGGCGAAATCGGTTTTGCAAACTACAGACGACAAATGTCTCCCCCGCTGGGAAACACACCCGAAGCAGGCTGGGCCCTGAAATCTGCAGCGCACGGAAAGGGCTACGCAACCGAAGCCGTTCAGGCCATCCTCAACTGGGCAGACACAACGCTGGAGCACGACAGAACGGTCTGTATCATGTCTCCCTCCAACACCGCATCCCTCTCCGTCGCACGCAAGGTTGGTTACGGCAATCCACAGGAAGCAAGCTACAAAGGCGAAAACATCCTGATGTTCGAGAGACTGAAACCCTGATGCTCAAGGTCACAAACAGCATAATTCTGCAGGACGAGGAGCTGGAGGAAAAGTTCATCCGCTCTGCCGGGCCGGGCGGACAGAATGTCAACAAGGTCGCAACAGCAGTTCAGCTCCGCTTTGATGCAAAAAACTGCCCGGCGCTTTCAGAGGCTGTCTTTGCCCGCCTGCAAAAAACGGCCAGTCACCTTATGACCAGCGAAGGTGTCATTGTTCTGACCGCCAGCCAGTTTCGCACGCAGGAACGCAACCGGGAGGATGCCCGCATCCGTCTGGCAGAACTGATCCGCCAGGCCACCATCGTTCAGAAAAAACGCCGTCCGACCAAACCGACACGCGCCTCTAAAATCAGGCGGGTGGACCAAAAGAAGCAACGCAGCGCGATCAAGAAAAACCGGGGCAGAGTCGATTACTGAAGCCTTGTCCTTTCAGAGTCCGGCACCTCCCAACATATCAAAATCACTATTTATTTCCGAACATGCAAATGCAACAAGTTTTCCTTAACAGCTTTTAAGGGAAAATCCCTTTCACCTTGCATAAATACAGTCATTTATTACCGGTATCTGGAACAGGCGTCACACATATGGAAAATTCAAACACTCTGGAGATGAGCAGGTTTTCACTGAGCACCTTGCCAGAGTTGGGAGACTTCAGGGAAATACTGGATCTCTATGACAACAAACGCGGCAAGCGATTGATACCGGGGTGGGAGGATTTTGATTTTCCCGAATTCATTGGCTGGCATTCCAGAATTGCTCTTTCCAAAAGGGAAAATGACGATCTTCAGTTCCGTATTTTTGGAACGACCTTTGTCAATCTCTTTGCCAGGGATTTAACAGGACAGTTCCTCATTGCCTCCATGCCGGAAGATCAGAAAGACGCAACACGGCTCCATTTTCTGTCCCTGATGGATCGCCCCCAAATCGGGCATGCCGTCGGTCTTGTGCCGACAGAAGAAAGACGCTTTCTGAAGTTCGAAGTCCTGGACCTGCCCCTTGCCGGGTCCGATGGCACCGTGTCCCATTTCCTGCACGTCTGTCAGGCCTCGAGGCTGGCAGAGCGATCCCGATAACAAAGAAACCGGGCTGAAAGCGGGACCAAAAGGAAGCAAAGCCTCCCCACCGGAAAGCTGATGTGATTTGCCAATCCTTTCGACCAAACTCAGCGCAGCGCCGGACCACCTGAATGGATGCCTGAAGACGGGTCGCCGGACTGAAGGCAGAGTAGGACAATCAGGAGAATAAGGAGGCAATAGAAAAACATTGGTTCGTTCACTGGCTTGCTTTACTGTTCACAAACAAGATTAATAGGAGTGCTCTTTGTGAATAAGACGCTCTTTTTTGAACTCACTGTCCCGAAACAAGAACAATGAACGAACCACTGGAAAAAATGGCAATCTTCGCAGCCATTGCAGAACACGGCAGTTTTACCGGTGCAGCACAGGCTCTGGGGCGTTCGAAATCCCATGTCTCAGCCTCTCTGTCCCGCCTTGAGGAAGAGCTGGGTCTGCAGTTGATGCACCGCACCACACGAAGTCTTTCACTGACCGAAGCCGGGAAGGTCTACCTGAAGCACTGTCAGGAACTGGTGCGTTCAGCCGCTGAGGGACGACAGGCCATCCGCTCCCTGCAGGAAGAAATGGTCGGACATATTTCCATCAGCGCCTCGCCTTCCTTTGGCGAGACACACGTCTACCCCCTGCTGTCAGCCTTCAAGGAACTCTATCCGCAAGTCACCATCAATCTGGATCAGTCAGACGGTCTGGTTGATCTCAAAAGCGGCGATTTCGATCTGGCCTTTCGCGGTGGGCGTGTTGTCAATCCGGATCGCGGCGGGCACGGACTTGACCCCGATCTTGTCGCCATCCCCCTGGTCAAGGGACACATGATTGTTGTCGCAACTCCGGATTATCTGGCTGCAGAGGGAACACCGCACCACCCCGATGACCTGCGCCACCACAACTGCATCGGAACAGATTTCGAGGTCAACAATCTGGGATGGCCCTTCCTGATCGACGGAGAGATCAAACGCCGGACAGTCCCTTGCGACTTTACCGTTCAGCGCAATTCACTCATTAAGATCCGCACGCTTCAAAGTCACGGTATCGGCTGGATGCCATCCTACATTCTGGACAGGGAACTGCGGGCGGGGGAACTGGTTCTCCTGCTGACAGACTACCAGTCCCCTCCCTTTGATATTTATCTGACCTATGCCTATCAAAAGGTTCTGCCTCTGCGTCAGCGCCGTCTGGTGGATTTCATCAAGGCTCACTTTGCCGACATGGACACAATCGAAATCCGTTAGAGCCCCGCCACAAACCCGTGTTATCCTCTTTTGAGGCCAGAAAAGCCTGCACTGTTGATCAGCACAACACCTGCCAGTGTTGCCAGCACTCCCAACAGCACCGCAAGGCTCATGCTTTCCCCAAGAACAACAATTCCCAGCAACACTCCGATAACGGCCCGCAGATAGCTCTGGCTGGCCACACCCAGCGCCCCCAGTGTTCGCAGCAACCTGAAATAGAGCAACAGGGCAAAGCCTGTGCAGAACAGGGACAGAGCCATTACCGCAAGCAGGGCATCACGACCGGGAACAATCTTCAGGGGTTCCTCAAAAATCAAAGCCGCAGGAACCAGAACCACAACAGCACAAAACATGGTTCCTGTCGCCACAACCAGAGCACTTGAATGAACGAGGCGACGCCCGAAAAGAGCAGCGCCTCCATAAAGCATTGCACCGGCCAGACAGGCCAGCTGACCGGCCACCTCCTGCCCCAGCCCTCTGAAGACATCGATACCGACCACAAAAGACACACCTGCCAATCCCAGAGCGGCCCCCAGCACTTTCATCCCGGAGACCGGCTCATGCCGCGTTACCAGTGCAGTGAACAGCAACACAAAGACGGGTGAGGTTGAGTTCAAAACCGATGCGAGCCCGGCATCCACAAACTGCTGCCCCCAGGCAAGGACCGTCCAGGCTCCGATCGCGTTCAGAAAGGCCTGCACCATCAGCCGCCTCCAGGAGAGCAGATCTCCCGGCAAACGCTCTGATCGCCAGCGCATGGTCACATAAAGAAAACAAAAGGCTCCAAGAACCCTCAGGGCAATAAGCGTCAAGGGAGGGAAATCCGTCAGGGCAATCCTGATCAGCAGATAGGAACTCCCCCACAAAAATGCGAGCAGGAGCAGAAGCATCAGCTCACGACAGGCGACAGCCTCTCCTTTCATTTCTCCAGCCTCCCCTGCCTGTGGACCGTCTGACTGTCCTGTGGGGCCTGCGCCCTCTCGGTCATCCCGTAATCCCGCACGACAGAGGCGACCCGGATACGATAATCATCAAAGACGCTGTCCCGCCCTGCGGACTGGGCCGCACGGTGCCGGGTCAGATTTCGCCATTGCTCCAGCGCGCTTTCATCCCTGAAAAAGGACAGGGACAGAAGCTTTTCCTCATCAACAAGGCTCTGAAAGCGCTCAACGGAAATAAAACCGTCAATTTCCTGAAGCAATGGCTTCAGTCCGGCAGCCAGCGCAAGGTAATCCCCCTTGCGCCCGGGCTTTGGCCTCACTTCAAAGATCACTGCAATCATGGTTTGATCACCGCGCTGTGGGGACCGGATGCGAGCTTCAGGAAGGTCCGGTCCTCACGCAGCAAAAACTTCTCCCTTTTGGCGAAGTGATAGTTTTCCTGTCCAAGGGGATCATCCATCAGCCGTTGCCTGTATGCCTCATAGGCGGCCAGGCTTTCGATGGTGTAAACGCCATAGGCCAGCGTCGAAGACCCCTCGTGCGGTGCGAAGTAGCCGATCAGATCCGCGCCACAGCGTGGAATGGCCTGTCCCCAGTTGCGGGCATACTGTTCAAACTGTTCCCTTTTCGCCGGATCGATGTGATAGCGGATAAAACAGGTGATCATGGTTCTTTTCCTTTCTTTGGCTTCACTCCCCGTCAGCTTTAGCATGTTGCATTGCGCAGATGCTTCGCTTAACATCGAACTATGAAAGAAGGACCAGATATCTCCATCCTCGGCGCCCTGATCGGCGATCCCGCCCGCGCCAACATGCTCATCGCCCTGATGAGCGGCAAGGCCCTGACAGCCTCGGAACTGGCCAGTGAAGCCGGTGTGACTCGTCAGACAGCAAGCGCCCATTTGCAAAAGCTCGAAAGCGCCCAGCTCATCCGCAAGATGAAACAGGGGCGGCACAAATACTTTGCCCTTGCCGATGATGATATCGGCTCTGTTCTGGAAGCCCTCATGGGGCTGGCAGCCAAGCGCGGGCTCATTCGCACCCGCACAGGCCCCAGAGACCCCGCCCTTCGAAAGGCGCGGATTTGCTATGACCATCTGGCTGGTGATCTTGCCGTCGAACTCTATGACCTGATGCTCTCCCGCGATTTCCTCCGGCAGGAAGGCGAGGAACTTGTTCTCTGCAATGACGGCGAAGCCTTTTTCTCGGGACTGGGATTTGACCTGGCCCGGCTGCAAACATCGCGCCGTCCTCTGTGCAAGGGCTGTCTGGACTGGAGCGCCCGCCGCAACCACCTTGCCGGATCACTGGGGGCCGCCTTGCTGGATCACTGCTATGCACAAGGCTGGGCCAAACGGGAAGACGGCAGCCGGATCATTACCTTCACCCCGTCAGGTGAACAGAAACTGCTGGACTGCTTTCGCAACTGAAGTCCAGAATTGCTCCCCATCTGCTTATAAAAAATCAAAACAGGGATACAGGCCTCATGGAAACCATTCGTCTTTCCTCCGCGACCGACACCAGACCACAGGACAGATTAACCGTCGGAGTGGCGCAGATCGCACCGGTCTGGCTGGATCGAAACGCAACACTGCAAAAAGTTGAAGAGGCCGTAAAACAGGCTGCCGCAGAAGGCTGTCAGCTTGTGGTTTTTGGCGAGGCCCTGGTTCCCGGATATCCCTTCTGGGTCGAACTGACAGATGGCGCGCGCTTTAACGATGAAAAGCAAAAAGCTCTTTATGCCCACTATCTGGATCAGGGTGTTTCGATCACAGACAGGTCCGGCGCGCAGGACAGCACGGACGGCGGTGATCTTGCCCCTCTTTGCGCACTGGCAAAACAGCACGGACTTGCCATCTATCTGGGCGTGATGGAGCGCGCAGCAGATCGCAGCGGGCACAGCCTCTACTGTTCACTGGTTTACATTGACCGGAACGGCAGGATCGGCTCGGTTCACCGCAAGCTGCAACCCACCTACGAGGAACGCCTTGTGTGGGCACAGGGTGACGGGCACGGCCTGCGGGTGCATGATCTGCCTCCCTTCACCGTGGGCGGACTGAACTGCTTTGAAAACTGGATGCCCCTTTCCCGCGCAGCACTCTATGCCCAGGGTGAGGACCTTCACGTCAGTGTCTGGCCCGGCGGCCTGCACAACACCTTCGACCTGCCCGGTTTCCTCGCCAAGGAATCCCGCAGCTACATCATTGCCAGCTGCGGACTGATGCGACCGGAGGACATACCGGCCAACATGCCCTGTCGCGAGGAAATCCTTTCCCACGACAAGGCTTTTTTCGGCAATGGTGGCAGCACTATCGCAGCCCCTGATGGCAGTTTTCTGATCGATCCCGTGATTGAAAGGGAGGCCCTGATCGTCGCAGACCTCGACCACGCCCTCGTCCGCCGGGAACGCCAGAACTTTGATCCCGCCGGACATTACTCCCGCCCGGATATCACGCAGCTTCAGGTCAACCGCACCCGCCAGTCGATCGCAAAATTCGAGGATTGACCCAAAGGAAAAGCCCCGTCCTGAAGAACGGGGCTTTTGTTCGAACAGCACAAAAACTAGTCGAATTGTGGCAGAAGAGAACCGCCCCTGACAAAAGGTGCGCGGAAACCCTTCCCGATGAAATAGTAAAGCCCCTGATCCTTGTCCTCGACAATATCAAGACAGCCCCATTTTTCCTTGTTCCACAGACCTGTCCAGCTGGAACAATACTGACCGTTTTTGATCTCGTAACGCCCCTCGGCCAGCGTTTCATGCCCTTCGCTCACCCAGAGCGTCAAACCGGATTTGGAAAAATACTGACGGGTTTCCTTGCCGTAGTGAATTCCCTTGATCGTCTGCCCGACAAAAAGCTCACGGATTTGAGATTCGGACAGCTTGGTTTCCTTTGCAGCAGCAGGTGCAGCAAAAGCCAGTGACAGCAACACACCCAGAACAATCTTCTTCATGACAATCCCCCATGGAATGGTTTAACCCTTTTTCTCATAGGGGATTTTCACCTCACATTGGAAAACACATTCCCGTGACAGGACCAACAGTACGGACGCAGAACAGCTGTCCCGGACGGACGGAGCCCTCTTTCATGAAGGACAATCCTTTTTTGTCCTTCTGGTCACATCCGTTTTCCTGCAGCCTTCAGACAAACCACAACCATATGCCATGCGCCATTCCCAGAGGATACACGAAGGCACCTGCAACAAGCAGCACCCACTCCCCCATCATGGCAGAGAAGACAAGATGCGTAATCCACGCGGCTGGCGTGACCATTCCGAAACAAAGGCCGTAAAAGGGAAAGACAACAGTTCCCACGCTTCGAACATCCATTTGAAAACCTCAAACAATTGCCCGGCTTCCAATGACAACAATACGCTTCTGCTGACAGAAACACCCTGCGGCATGGCGTCTCCCCTTTGCGATCTTCTGTTCTGATCCCAACCCGTTCAGAAACAGACAGCGCCCGCTCTGACAAGGTCCCCGCTCACCCGCCTCCTGCAGCCCCGAAACAAAAAAAGGAGGCCCGAAGGCCTCCCTTTCCCCGTAACAACCGGCTCAGCCCAGCCGCTTTTGCAGCTCGCGCTTGACGTCCAGCAAACTTGCCGAGGCCGGGACGGAAAGGGCAACATAACCATCACCCATAAAACCGCGATCCACCTCGATCAGACAGTGCATGATCTCTCCGTCCGGAACAAAGGACAGTTCGATCTCACGCGTTCCCGAACGCCAGTTCAGCGGGCGATATTCCAGCTCCTGATAACAACCGGAACGTGATGCAAAGGTACGGGTGCGCAGATAGCCTTTCTCGACATCGGCTTTCACCATCCCGAAACCGGCTTCTTCCAGCGCTGTCATGAAATGCCTGACCACCTGTGACGGGTAAACCCAGAGGTAATCCTTGTCTGTCGGGTCCAGCGCGTTGTCGATATCCAGTGAGCTTTGCAGCCAGACCACGGACTGGTTGTTGCGCAGCTCCAGCGCTGTGATCGGTGTTTCCGGATGCAACCGGAACGAAAACGGCAAACGCTTTTGCTCTGCCGGTTGAAGCTTGAAGCTGCCTGCGACCTTCATCGATGCCAGACAGACACTGTGCCAGGCCTCGTCTGTTTTCGCCCTGGTCATCAGGTTCAGGTTGATGTGGTCAATCTCCTGTTCAACATCGCCTCCGCGAATATCGAAATAACCACGCACTTCGCTGCCCTGTTCAATATGATCATCTTCCAGAACCGCATCAATCTGCGCCGCACCAATTCCGATGGACGCAAAAACCTTTTTCAGCATCAATAACTCCGGGGTCAAAAACAACTACACCCCGGAAAATAGGAACAAGATTGAAAAAGAAAAGCCCTTGAAAACAGAAAAAATCTCTCTGGAACAGGGCAAGAGCTTCTAGCTCTGACGGGCCTCGTTCATGCAGGCTTCACGGTCCGGCAGGAAATCGTTGGCCACCCACCACAGCTCGACACGGCGGAGTGTTTCCCCAATCCTCGGCCCCTTTTCAAAACCGTCCATAATCAGGTCCCGCCCCTGAAGCGGGAAAGCCGGTTTGCGGAAGTGAAAAAGCTCGTCCAGCAGTTCGGCAGCCAGCCTGATTTCCCCTGTGTTGCTGCCAGCCAGCAGCAGCTTGGCAGCAGCGAGGTTGCGATCCTGCTGGTAGAAAAACAGGCGTGGATCAGCCCTGAGCTCCTGCAGGCTTCGCTCCTGCTGCCCCATCAGGGCATCACAGAAGAACTCCCGCTCGATCTTCGAAAAACGCAGGCGATTGGGTAGATTGCAGAGTTTTTCCTGACATTCATCCGGCGCATCCGGAGCGTTTGGATAAAGAGAGGCCAGACGGACCAGCGGAGAAAAGCCCTCTGCAAGAGTCACAGCCATTCTGCCCTGCAGATCAAGCAGGTCCTTCAAGGGCCCGAGATCACGCCCTTCCGGCAGGAACTCCCCCAGCACTCCCAACTGCTCCATCACCTCCAGAACCGGAAGGGGATCACGCGCATCCAGCAGCTTGACCCATTCGGTCCGGATGCGCTCTGCTGAAAGCCCCCGGATCATGCTCTTGAGATCACGACAGGCCGCCAGCGCCCCGGCATCGTGCTGCCCGCCGCCGTAGTGGGCAAAGAAGCGGAAATAGCGCAAAAGGCGCAGGGCATCCTCCCGAATGCGCGCATGGGCATCCCCGACAAAGCGGATGCACCCCCGCGCCAGATCATCAAGCCCACCATAATAGTCAAAGATTGTCCCGTCCGGACGGCAGGACAGTGCATTCATGGTCAGATCGCGGCGGGCGGCATCCTTTTCCCAGCTTCCGGTAAAGGCCACTGTCGCATGACGGCCATTGGTCTCGACATCAAGGCGGAGCGTTGTAATTTCAAAGGGGACATGGTTGCTGACGGCCGTGACCGTGCCATGATCCAGCCCGGTCGGAATCACCTTGAGACCGGCCTTGTTCAGCAGCTTCATGACTGTTTCAGGGTGATCCGGCGTCGCGATATCAATATCCTTGACGGGCCGTCCCAGAACAGCATCACGCACACAGCCCCCGACAAAGCGAACGTCCTGCCCCCGGGCAGAAAGTGCAGCCATCACTGCCCTGCTTTCCCAGGAGACCATCCAGTCCTGTGCTTCAATCCTGCGCTCAACTCCGCTCATTGCGGTGCCTCATTGTCATCTGCGCAGGTTCAGGCTTCAGTCCGGGGAAGGTCCGCACGAAGACGGTCGAGCAGATCAACCAGCATCCCGGCTGTTGCTCCCCAGATGTCCATTCCCTGCCATGGAAAGGAAAAATAATAGCGCTCAACACCATTGCGCCAGGTGTGATACTGCTTCCTGTTTTCGGGCTGGAGCAACCAGTAAAGAGGCACTTCAAAAGCCTTTGCCACTTCAAAAGCGTCCAGCGTCAGATCCCGTTCATGATCCAGCGATCCCGGAATCAGACCGACAACAGGAATTACATGATACCCCGTTCCTGTTACATAAGGATCAAGGGAACGTGACAGTTCTATTTTATTGGCAGACAATCCGATTTCTTCAAGCGTTTCCCTCAATGCAGTGTCCACCGGGCTCCTGTCACCCGGGTCCATCCGTCCGCCGGGGAAGGCAACCTGACCGGGGTGATCGTGCAGGTGGGCTGTACGCTGCGTCAAAAGAACGGTTGCTCCCCCGGGGCGCAAAACAATTGGCACCAGCACCGCAGCAGGCGTCAGCTCTTTTTCGGGAGCGACAGGATCATGGGGGTTCAGATCATAGTCACTGCGCACAGAGGCTGCCCCCTGATTGTGCCAGCCAAAAGCCTGCGAAAAGGGACCATCCGGAGACAGGGGTGCAGGAACAGTACGCTCAAAGGCCCAGTTTTCTGCCAGACAACGACGCACACGCGCCTCTGTCCAGAGATCGTCACCTTGTTGCACAGGCAAATCCATAGGCTTCATTCAGCATCCCCCAAAACGTGGAAGACACCATCACTCCAGAATCCGAAGTCGCGTCCCCTGCTCTCGGAAAGCTCGACCAGATGGAACCAGGCCGAACGCACCAGACGTGCCTCCAGCCCCTTGCCCAGTTCAGCGTAAAGCGACGGCTCCCCGGTCTGCTCATCCGCAACAACGCGCAACGGGTTTTCCGGACCAAAGGTGATCCACTGATCAATATTGGTGCGCAGGGAGACCAACTGGCGCGGCCCCTCTCCACGAAATTCCTCTTTGACTTCCAGACCAAGATAGGGCGCATCCTCCACCCTGACACGGGTGCGCTCAACAGGTGTCACCAGCCAGTAACTTCCGTCCTCCTCCCGACGCAGGACAGTTGAAAACAGCTTCACCAATTGCGGACGCGCGATGAGACCACCTTCGTGGAACCAGCGCCCATCCTTGCGTATTTCTATGGAATCATTGGCACATTGCTCTGGCAAAGACACAGTGATAACTCCCGTCACCATCAGACCTGTCAAACGAGTCTCAGGATTTCAATGCTACGCCTCTGCCCCGAAAGACACAAGATCATGGCACAGGATCAGGACACCCGATCAGGGAAAAGGATCACACCCGGAATCCCCTTAGTCCCTGACAGGATAAATGGTCCCGACCGGCAACTTTTCCCAGCCTTTTTTCTGAAGATCCATCACCTGGAACTTTCGCGCATCAACCTCGACAATCATATCATAGCCCTTCGGCACAGCGGCTTCAAAACCGAACCGCGCATAATAGGATGGCTCGCCGACCAGAAAACACAGCTCATATCCGAGCTTCTGCGCATGATGCAGCCCCTGTTCCATCAGGGCGCGCCCGATCCCTCCCCCCTGAAGGGTCGGATCAACCGCCAGCGGACCAAGCAACAGGGCCCGCCCGCCCGCCAGTTCAACCGGCCAGAACCGCAGGGATCCGAGCAAACGGCCATCCGGACAAACAGCAGCAAGGGACAGTTCGCCAAGCGCAGGAACAGAGTTGCGATAGCTGTAGGAGGGGCGCTTGTGGCGGTCCGCGCCAATCGTCTGATCAAGAAAGGCATCAAGATGCAGCTCGTGATCGCCGTCTTGCTGAACAAGGGAATAGGATGGAACCGCAACCTTTGCAGGCGGCTGGGTGTGAGAAAGCGTGGACGTCATCAGACTTCAATCCAAAACAGGTCTGCCCTTCAAAGTCGGCAGAAATAAAACAAACGAGTGAGGCCCTTGCAGTTCTGTCTGCGTCAGGCATGCGTCTGTTCTGTCTTTTTTGCTATGATACCACCATCTTTCCTGTCTTCCCATGCGGTTGATACACAGGGCCCGAAACGGCACAGATCACCAGCTCGCAAGCGAAGAATTCAGTTGTTTTTTGAAAACAGTGGAGAGAGTTTCACAGTCTGTTCAACAGAAACAGCACGCAGGTCTATCCCGCAAGCATCAGGCTTGCGGGCCACTACGTCGTCGGCTGTTTGCGAACAAGCAGATCATCTATCGCGTCTCTCAATCCTTACAGGGGAAGCCGCGGCAACCGGATATTTCCTTATTGCGCAGGCTTCGTATCGGGAAACTATTACCCTGCAAAACAAAAAAAGCAAACACAATTTTCCCATTTATGATGAACAGAAATTAATACAATCACTGATATACAGGACTCTTTTTCAACCCTTGCCCTTAAGCGCAGACATCAAGGCTTTCAGCAGAGGACTCCTCTTCTTCTCACCATCTCCTGAAGGTGAAAAAACGACACACAAAAGCCAAATCGACATACACACGTATTGAATGAATAATATTATATTCAAACCAAACACTAAATTGCTCCGATTCCTTCTCAAACACGCATTCCTGTTATGTTTTTGTTTACCGAATCTTTCTAAAATCCAAAAACAAATAACTCTTAAAAAGAGAAAAATAATCAGGACTGGATTACCCATGACTCGCATCGGAAACTGGCCCATTCGCATCAAGATGATGTTGGCGCCCGGCCTTATTCTTGCCTTCCTGATCGGCATAGGCCTTTATGCATCCTCACAGTTGCATAAATCGACTGCCACCATCACAACCATGAGCGAAGTGGAAATGCAAAAGCTGAGACAGCTCAGCGAATTTGCCATTACAGCACGCTTCATTGAAGCCAAACTTTTCCACATCACAGCCTACAGCTACATGAAGGCTCCTGCAGAAGATCTCGAAAAGCTTCAAAACGAGATCGAGGCAAACTTCAACAAGCTGGACAGCCTCAAACAGGATATCGCATCCTATCAGCTGGAGCCGGAAGAGCAGGAGATCCTGACAAGGATTGATGAAAACGTTCAGGTCTTCCGCAACAACGCAAACAACGCGTTAAAAGCTGTCATTCGCAACCCTGCCTTCGGCGCCGCCCTTGTGCGCAGCGCCACCAAGGCCATGAACGATTTCCTGACGGATCTGGACAGCTTCAAGGATCAGCAGACGAACAGCATTCTCGAGAATGCCGCACTGAGCGTGACCAAGGCCAGAGCAACACAATCCAACTTCTATATTCTGATTGCCGCCTGCATCGTTGTTGCCCTTGTTGTCGGCATTCTTTTCAGCAACATGATCATCAAACCTGTCAAAGGCATGACCCGAAACATGGAACGACTGTCCAGAGGTGAACTGGACATCGTCATCAGCGGTCACGAAAACCGGGATGAAATTGGCGCCATGGCCCGATCCCTCCTCGTTTTCAAGGAAAGCGCACAGGAAAACGAACGCATGCGCGAGGAAAGGGCCCGGCTGAGAGAACAGGAAGAACAGGAACGCAAGGCCATAGCCATGAAGCTGGCAGACGAGCTGGAAGCCAATGTCAAACAGAGCGTATCGACCATTGCACAGGCAACCCGCGCACTGGCTCAGGACTGCGATCATCTTCTGGCCTCCACACAAACGGTCTCGGAACAGGCCGGTCTTCTCGCCTCCAACACCACCGAAAGCTCTCAAAGCGCACAGAGCGTTGCAGGCTCAGCCCAGCAGATGTCATCAGCCATTCAGCAAATCAGCTCCCAGGTCAGGAATTCCTCGTCCATGACCCAGCAGGCGACCAATCAGGCCCAGCAGGTCGTACAGGAAATCTCCGGCCTGAGTGAGCTGGCCCAGAATGTCGGCGATGTGATCAAACTGATCGACGATATCGCGGAACAGACAAACCTTCTGGCCCTGAACGCAACCATTGAATCTGCCCGCGCAGGCGAAGCAGGAAAGGGCTTTGCCGTCGTTGCCGGCGAGGTCAAGGGGCTGGCCAACCAGACCGGACAGGCCACAACCAACATTCAAAGCCAGATTGTTGAAATTCAGCAGGAAACAAAAACGGCAGCAACAGCCGTGGGTTCCGTTGCCGAGACCATTGAATCAGTCACCACCATTTCCAGCGAGGTCAGCCAGGCCGTCACAGCGCAGGAAAGCATAACGGTTGAAATTTCCAGCAACATTCAACAGCTGGCAGCAACCGCGGAATCCTCTGCCCGCTCTGTCGAGCAGATCCGCGAAATGATGGAGCAGTCCTACGAAGCGACAGCAAGCATGCAGACCGCTTCGCGCGACCTCTCTCAAAGCATTGGTGATCTGGACCGCCAGGTCGCTGACTTTCTGAACAGCATCCGTCAATCAGCATGACAAGAACGCGGAGCTGTTCACCGTTTCAATACTCGCACTTAACACAAAAGCCCTCTCTTGCGTTTCGGGCAACGATACCATCAAGGAGATCCGGTATGTTTTCCAAACTTCACGCCCTGTCCCTCGGCCTCGCCGCTTCACTCGCTTTCACAGGCTCCGCACTGGCACTGGATGCCTCCGAGCTGATCACAAAAGGCAAGACAGCGGCACAGATCCTGTCCAGCGAAGGCATTGATGCAGGCTCTGTCAAACTCGGCGACCCGGCACAGGGTTATCTCGACCTGGACAATTCCGGCCTGCACACCTTTGGCGTCAACCGCAAGGGCATCATTCTGTTTGATCACTCCAAGCAGACCGAAAAGGGCATGGACATTTCCGGCTTTGCCCTTCCAACCGGCTCAACAGTTGTCGATGACATCCTCAAGGCCGTTGACAACGGTGACGGAACCTTCTCCTGGCCGGGCGATGCCATTCCCCACCCTGTAACAGGCGCGCTGCAGTCCAGCACAGTGCACTGTGAGGCCGTCAACTCCAGCGACATCGTCTGCGCCATGGCCTGGTTCTGACAACCAGCCCCCGACAGTCAAAACAAAAAAGCTGCTCCGGTCATCCGGAGCAGCTTTTTCTTGTCCCTTATGCAGATGTGTTATTCAGCAGGCTCCAGCTCGCCTTCCAGCTTTTTCGCCTCTGCGAACAGACGCCCTGCGAAGTCCTGATCTTCCTCCAGCACATCCTGACAGGCCTTCTGAACAGCCAGCGTCACCATGTCCATCGCTTCCCGATCAATGTTCAAATTCATCGGGAAGGATTTCAGCGCATAGATCACAGCCTTTTCATTGTGAGCATCCAGATTGTAGTCCGTCTGACGGAAACCCGTGCTGTAACTGATATAGGGCACATTGTGACCATCAATCTTGTGACCTGTGCGGAACCAGAACCAGAGCTTGTTGGCTACCCTTTCCTGAAGCTCGTTGCCCAGCACCAGCGCATCCAGATACCGTGGATCCGTCAACTCTTTCCGATAGAAGAAAGACGCATGGATTAGCGGCGGATAAACGCGGAACAGGGACACAAAGCCGTTGTCCGCTTCATTCACAACCGTCATGGAACGGTAATCCTCCCTGATATGCTGGCGCAGATAGGCCTGCGCTTCCAGCACACCCCCCAGCATCACCTGGAAACCCTCCTTGCCGAAGAGCTTGAGCGTTGCCCATCCTGCCATGGAATAGGCACCGGTCCGTGATGTTTCCAGAGTATAGAGGCCCGGATTGTATTCCGTCCGCTCCTGCAGATAATCGGAACCACCACGGCGCATCAGATCAACAAAGGTGTCTTCATCCTGCATCAGGAACAGGGAGCAGTTATAGGGCGCCCAGCCTGTCTTGTGGAAATCACAACCAATGGCGTCCGCATGACGCAGTTCCATCATGGCTTCGTGATTGGCTTTCAGATGCGGCAGAACCTCTTCCGAAAAACCCAGCGGATTTGCTGCGAAGTCATAGCCCTTGAACATAATCCAGGACCAGCCGATCACCGCATCGCAATAGAGGAAAGGCTTCCCGTAACCCTTTGCGTTCTGGTAATTGTCCAGCAACGCGCGCACCTCGCCAACCGGATCAATCGCAAAGGCATCTGTTGTCCCCGTCGTACAAATCACGGAAATAACCGGTTCTCTCTTGAGACGACACTGCTCCAGCATTTCCTTCAGGTGATCAATGCTCATCGCATTTGTCACGGGGTCCGTGTCGATCTCAATAATGTTGTTCATGCCCAGACCGGTCCAGTCTGTGGTGTTCTCCTTGACGTAGTGGCCCTGTCTGGAAACGAGGATCTTTCCATCCTCGCGAATTCCCGTGAAACGGCTTTCCTTGCCCAGAACGCGCGTCAGGGCATATTTCAACCCATAGAGATAACAGCCTGTTCCACCAAAGGTATAAAGACCGCCGCACTTGTCCGCATCCCATCCCAGCAGATCGCCCAGCATGTAGGCAGACTCCTTTTCAGAGAACTCGACATTCCAGGCATATTCGCCCTCAATGATATTCGGACTGAAGATTTCCGTCATCATGGCTGCGACCATCCCGCCAATGTTGGCCGGAGGAATCACGTTCGGCATGGTCAGGGGAGAGTTCCAGTTCGGCATTCCCTCAAAAAGGGCAGCCGACTGATCAATCACCTCATTGACCGAAGACACTTTCTCGGCAAGACGGGCTGTCTTTGCCTTGCTGTAATCCGGCTGGTTGTTGCAATGCGCGTTGTAGTCCTGTGGATTGACAGAGGGAATTTTGCCGAGATATCCCGGCCCGCCCGGCTCCTGCTTGAGCGCATTGACGCGCTCGACGGCCTTGCTGACAGCCTGCTGCAGCAGGTTGTCCTCTGCAGGGTTGCGATCCGGCGCAGGAAAGAAATGGTTAATTTGCGAACGTTTTTCGGCCCAGGCAGGAGCGCCCTCCTGAAGACCTTTGCGAGTGATTTTACGAAAACCTGTTTTCATTCTTTTTCTCCATGTGTAGCTCCCCTTCGACAACACAAAGCGGGGCAACAGATGAAGACTAAAATCAGGTCGTTAATTTTTTATGATTTTCTACCTGAAAGAGAAACAATCTCTTTTGTTTTTTCAAACACACAGCGGATATAGCTCCCCTGCCCGGTTTCTTGCAGGCAGGGGAAATAAACAACAGGCAAGACTGGCATCAGCTTTTGTAGTCAGGCTCATTTCTGTCCAGCTTGCGGATCAATCCGGCCCATTCCGTCTTTCCGTCATAGTTGTAGTGTTCCGACTTCGCCATCTGATCCTGATAGCGGGCCACCTTCTGCGGGTCGAGCAGGTGCAGCTCCCGCCCCATGGACAGTGTTTTGATCTGTGCAGAACAGGTCTGTCTCAGAAAGTAGGAACGGAAAAAAGCCTCTGCTGCTGTCGTCCCCAGTGCATAGTAGCCATGGTTCCGACTGATCAGAATATCGTGGCTTCCCAGTGTAGACACAAAGTGCCGGCCAAACTCCTCATCCTCGTCAAACTCGTACTCAATATAGCCCAGCAGGTTGCCCAAATAGACAGCGGGCTGGTTCAGCGGCATCAAACCCTCCTCAATGGACCCGACAGCCATGACCTCTTCCTCGTGACCATGGATGAAGAACATGACATCCTGTCGCGCCCCGAAAATCCACTGACACAGGTTCTGCGCCCCGTCATTCAACCAGGGAGCAGTCGGGTCTGTCGGCTTGCCATCCGGTCCGACCCTGATCATCATCGAGGCCGTTGCCTCTTCCCAGAACATCCCGTAAGGATGCATCAGATAATGATCCGGCTGATCCGGCACACGCGCTCCAACCGCTCCGTTGGCCAGATCCGACATGCCATAGTGCGCCAGAATGCGAAAGATCGCTGCCAGCTCCACACGCGCCTGCCATTCGGCATCACTGCATTCAAAGGGTTTTGTTTCCGTAGCCAAACTCATGATTTTTCTCTCCCTGTTGCATGTCTCTCAAGTGTTCTGATTGCCGAGTGGAGGTCATCCCGATCCGCATAGATGCCCTCGATCAAACGTTTTCCACCCTGTGCGTCATATCCGTTGCGTCCATGCAGGACCCGCCGGTTGTCAAAGGCAAGCAGGTCCCCGGACCGATAGGCAAATTTCATCTGATAGGCTTCATCCTGTGCCCGTCGGGCAAAAGCCCTGTAGGAGCGATAGGCTCTGTCCTGATCTTCCAGCGCGGCAACCAGCGGCGCCCGAAGCCAGGAGTTGTAGCGAACAGCTGTGATCTCACCGGATGTCCCCAGTTCGACAACAGGCCCCGATGCCTTGTAGCCGGATCGTTTCGAGCGGTTGTTGTAGGTCCAGCAGATTTCACACAGAGCCCTGAAATGCTCAGGTTCCTCCTCTCTCAGATCCTCTGCTATGCGGCAGGCATCCGTATAGATGCCCTCTCCGCCGGAGGTCGTGTTCTCCCGGCAAAAGAGGAACTGCAAACCGTGCGGGCATTCTCGCGTGGGCATGTCAATGTGCTGCAGCAAGGCTGAAGAGGTAAAAGCGTTGCTGTCAGGATCATCCTTGATTTCCAGTGTATACATGCGCCCGAAGTTTGATTCGCGCACGGGACCAATGCGTTCAACCGTTTCCATCAGCAAGCCGTCACGAACAGGCAATCCCTCCAGACGGGCCACTCCGTAATCCCGCAGGGCACGCAGCCAGGACAGGAAAACAGTCTCATCACCCAGAGCTTGCGAACCGTCAAAAGTCGGAGGCTCGGTCAGTTCGCGCCCTCTCCACAGAATCGGCGCAGGAATCAGAGGTTCAACGACACCCGACCAGCCAATTCCTCTCAACCAGCCGGGATGATAGCGGCTCCCCCTTCTGCCATGTGACCAGAAAACCTCAATGCCCCCATCTTCTGAAATCTGTGCATCAACAACCTTCAACTCTTCAGGAAAATCCAGAGGCGACAGGACCGTCTCCCTTGAAAGGGGATGCAGGACATCTCCGGCAGGGTCGTTTTCTGCAAGAAGCAGGGGATGATAGGCACAGCGCGCTCCGTCCGACCATTCAACAACCAGCGCACCATCCTGCACCAGAAACCTTTCCGTCTTCGCTGTTACCGGCCAGACCTCGAAATCCGGTGTCAAAGGTAAATCGACATTTTCCATGATGATCAACTCCTGTCCTGCCTTTGATCGTAAGTGGAAAACGCTCAGAACATTTGATATTAAAGAACTATGACCTTGCACCAAGAAACGCAAAATCCATGAAGACGATCTGCATCCATGTCTCGGCAGGCTTTCCCGTCCTGTCCCTGACCCTGATCACCGAGCCTCTTCGTTTGGCCAACAGGGAACTGGGACGGGAAGAGTTCATCTGGTCAATCATCTCGGATGAAGGCGGAACCCTTCACTCCTCCAGCAACCTGCCGATCACAACAGACCCTCTGCCCGACAGCAAACCGGATGCTGTGATAGTGCTGACGTCCTACAGGCCGGATCGCTCGGCCACGCCCAGAACCCTGAGCTGGCTGCGCAAACTGGATCGACTGGGCTGTCTGATGGGTTGCGTGGACACTGGTGCCCTGGTCTTTGCGAAGGCAGGCCTGCTCAACACCCGCCCGGCAGCCACTCACCCGGAAGCCATTTCGGGTTTCCTGCAACAGTTCCCCAACAGTCTTTTCATTGATCGTCTGATGGACTTCTCACCACCGCGTCTTTCCAGCGCCGGAGGTGTTGCCACACTGGATATGACCCTAGCCCTCATTGCACATTTCAACGATGAAACACTCTCCGGCAGAATAGCGGAAATCCTGACCTACAAACCTCTGCTGCACGGCCCGGACCCCCAACAACTGCCCCGCAGTATTGCGCCGGAAATACACGATGCCGTCTCCATCATGGAGGCCAATCTTTCCCGGTGCCTCGGCATCGCGGAAATTGCTGACAGGGTCGGGCTTCCGGTCTGGAAACTGACCCGGCTGTTCAAACGCTATCTCCACAGCTCACCGACAAGCTATTACATGAAACGGCGTCTGGTCCGCGCACGCGACATGCTGCGCAACTCGACACTTCCGGTCGGAGACATTGCCATACAGTGCGGCTATGAAAATGCCGAAGCCTTCTCCCGCGCCTATCGGAACCGCTATGGCAAGCCCCCATCCGAAGACAGGGGGCTTTAGGAACCCAGTTTGTCAAAGCGCTCCTCAATTGCCTTGTCCCAGTCCATCATCGCCTGATTTTTCACGATAAAATCCAGAAAGACCCTGACCTTTGGCGCCAGGTTTCTGTTGATCGGATAGACAGAATACAGAGAAATATCATGCCCAAGCGACCAGTCCTGCAGGATCGGCACAACACGTCCGCTGACAAGGGCATCCATCGCACTGAAAGTCGGCAGAAACGCAAAACCCAACCCGCGTGCAACTGCTGAAAGTGCGAAATTGTCATTGTTCACAGTCAACTGACTCCTGACCTGAACAGACACCTTTCCCTGCGCACCGAAAAACTCGAGAATTTTCCGGGAATCATAGCGATAGTTGACAAAGGGGATCTTCGCCAGTTCTCCCGGATGCTTTGGCACACCATACTTTTCCAACAGGGACGGAGCAGCAATCAGCACCATTTTTATGGTCTTCAAACGCCGTGCAATAAGCCGTGAATCCTGCAGATCACTGATCCTCAGCCCAACATCAAACCCGTCCTCTATCAGATCGACAATCTGATCGTTCATGACAAAATCAATTTCAATGTCGGGATAGAGCCTCATAAACTCGGCAATGATGTCCGGCATCCACAGGGTCGAGAAGCTCATCGGTGCGTTGATTCGCAACAGTCCTCTGGGGGAATTGGTCAGATTGTGAATATCGTGGCGGGCATCTTCCATCGCATCCAGCGCCAGACGGCTTTTGTTGAAAAATATCTCCCCTGCCTCTGTCAGCGACAGTTTGCGTGTTGTCCGGTTCAGCAGGCGAATGCCCAGATTGTCCTCAAGACGGCTGACCTGTTTGGATACGGCAGACTTGCTCTGGCGCATCTGTTCTGCTGCTGCAGTGAAGCTGCCCTCTTCAACAACAGCGATAAAAACCTCAACGTCATTCCAGTCCACAACATTCCTCCGCACTGTATCCTGAAGCGAAACAATCTTGTTCCATTTCTGCGGATTTTATCACCACTTCGCAATAACTATCTTTCATTCAGACACAATCAACGGGGCCGAGAAGCGAAATCCGGTTTCCCCACACGCAATCGAGGAGCCGCAATCATGCTCAAACACTCTCCTTTCGAAAGTCTGGGTCGCATGGACATTGACTGGCTTTCAGCCCGCTACCATTTCAGTTTTGCCAACTACCACAACCCGGAGCGCATGGGGTTTGGCCCCTTGCGCGTCTGGAATGATGATACGATCAAGCCCGGCTCCGGGTTTCCGATGCACGGTCATCGCGACATGGAAATCATCACCTATGTGCGCAAGGGTGCGATTACCCACGAAGACCATCTTGGCAACAGGGGCCGCACAGAAGCCGGGGACATCCAGGTGATGTCTGCAGGCAAGGGCATCATGCACAGCGAATACAACCACGAAAGCGAAGACACCCTGATTTTCCAGATCTGGGTTGAACCGGATCAGACAGGCCTTCCTGCACGCTGGGAACAACGCAGCTTCGACAAGACAGAGCACAGCAACGGCTTTCAGCTTTTTGCATCAGGCCGCGCCGGAGATCTGGAAACCCGGGGCAATGATGACGGGATCATGGTCATTCATCAGGACGTGGCACTCTATGGAGGAGTTCTGGACAGGGAACAGACGCTGTCGCAACCACTCGAAAGCGGCCGCGGCATCTATGCTGTGGTGGTCAGGGGAGTTGCTGAGATCAACGGAACAGTCATCAGGGAACGCGATGCCGTTGCGCTTTACGATGAAGAGACAATGAACATCAAGGCCCTTGAAAACAGTGAAGTTCTCTTCATGGATGTTCCTCTTACACAATAGTCCGTCTCGGCAGGGACAGGACATCACTCGTGATTTGCCTCAGACCGGTTTCCCCGGATCACCCGGGATGGAACCGAAACAGAAAGCCGGAACAGAAAAACAGAGAAAACAGGAGAAAGACCAATGGGCTTGCTCGTAAATGGTGAATGGAAAGATCAGTGGTATGACACCGAAAGCACAGGTGGCCACTTTCAGCGACAGGACGCCAAGCTGCGCAACTGGGTCACGCGCGATGGCTCTGCGGGGCCGACTGGTGAAACCGGATTCAAGGCCGAGGCCGGACGCTATCACCTCTATGTCTGCAACGCCTGTCCCTGGGCGCACCGCACCCTGATTTTCCGTGCCCTCAAAGGTCTTGAAGAGGTGATTTCCGTCTCGGCTGTTCACTGGCGCATGCGGGAAAACGGCTGGGAGTTTCATCCCGAACCCTCCGATCCGCACGCACAGCCGGCAACAGAAGATCACCTTCACGGTTACAGCTTCCTGCACCAGCTCTACACACACAGTCTTCCGGATTATTCCGGTCGCGTGACAGTTCCCCTGCTCTGGGACAGGAAACAGGACCGCCCGGTCAGCAACGAGTCCTCGGAAATCATCCGCATGCTGAACTCTGCCTTTGATGATCTTGCCACAAACGAGCTGCCGGACATGTACCCGGAAGAACTGCGCGAAGAGATTGATGCTGTGAACGAGGACATTTACCACAACATAAACAACGGTGTTTACAAGACAGGCTTTGCAACAACACAGAACGCTTATGAAGAGGCTTTCGATCAGCTCTTTGCCGCCCTGGAGCGGACAGAAAAGCGCCTCGAACAAAACCGCTATCTGCTGGGTAACCGCCTGACCGAGGCCGACTGGCGCCTTTTCACAACGCTGATCCGTTTTGATCCTGTATACGTAGGACATTTCAAATGTAACAATAAACGAATTCAGGATTATCCCAGCCTCTGGGGCTACACACGGGAGCTGTATCAGATGCCGCATGTTGCCCGGACCGTGCACCACTATCATATCAAGGCGCACTATTACGGCAGCCACGATACGATCAACCCAACACTGGTCATCCCCAAAGGTCCCGAGATTGACTTTGACCTCCCCCATGGTCGCGGATAAGCAAGCCAGCTTTCCTTGCGCTTAACTGCCAAAGACGCCGCGACCATCCGTGCCCCTGCCCCATCTCCCCCATCCCCGGGCAGGGGCACAACCCTTCTCCCGGAATGCAATTTGAGGCAGCTCTTCTGCCCCTAAATCCGCCTTTTGACTAGAGAAACCACTAGATAGTGTATGTCCTGTCACAGGATTGAAAAATAAAGGGCACAAGCCCTTCACAAAGACATCCCGTTGTGATAGAGACTCTCCACTTTCCGCAGACTCCGTTTGCGGAAGAACCCTTGTCGTCGGGAATTCTTCCCGCGATTTATCTTACCCCGCCTTTCCTCATGCACTGTTGCATCAGCAGCAGAACAGGGGTCTGGCACTTGAAAGGAGTTGATGTCCGTGCAGGTACACGTTCGTGACAACAACGTCGATCAGGCTCTCCGCGCGCTGAAAAAGAAACTTCAGCGTGAAGGCGTCTTCCGTGAAATGAAGCTGCGCCGTCACTTTGAGAAGCCGTCCGAGCGCAAAAAGCGTGAAGGTGCCGAAGCAGTACGTCGTTACCGCAAGGTTCTGCGCAAGCGCATGGATCGCGAAGGCTACTAAGAGCCAGATCGCGTTTCACGACGGCGTCTGCCGACGTCTCCCGTTTTCGGGACAAAAAAGCCGCTGCAACCCGCTGCGGCTTTTTTGCTGCCTGCAGAAAACTTGCCGACACCGCCCTTCCAGTCCGGCATCATGTTTTCATGGCTTTGGACTGCGATCCCGTCCAAAACAGTAAGCGGCTCTCTGCCATCTCGCTCAAAGCGATCACGACAATTGATGCCCACCCTTTTTGCTGTCATCCTTTGCAGCCGTCCAGTCCTCACAAGAACCTTGAGATCCGGCAGACATACAAAGCGGAGTCGAACCCAAAGGACCAAAATCACCGGTCTTTGTCTCTGCTTCAACAACTATCCCAACAATTTCAAAACTGTAGAGAGCCCCCCGGGCGGGCTCCCGGGGTACATGCCCCTGCCTCATTGCAGGATCAGGGGCTGGAATCAATTCATTTGCTTGATTTTTATACCTAATTTTGTTTCAAGAATTTTTGAATGACACGCTTTGATCTGACTGAGCATGAACAAGCGATCATTTCCTGTTTTTACCTGCATGTGATCGTGGTCCTTCTGACAGGAATGACCGTATTACCCTGATGTATTTTTCGCACAGGCGCACTATGGCGGGAGATGCACAAGGAAATGAAACCTGTCAATCATCGAACCGGCTCTGGCCGCAACTGGACGAGGAAAAGACAACAAAATGTCAAAACTTGGTATTATGATTTGTGGCCATGGTAGCCGTGCGAAATCCGCTGAGGAAGAGTTCTCTCTTCTTGCGAAAGGCATTCGTGAACGCTATCCGGACATTCCCGTAGAATTCGGCTTCCTGGAATATTCAGCGCCCAACATCCACATGGGACTGAACGCTCTGGTCGAGAAGGGTGTCACCGAAATTATTGCCGTTCCCGGAATGCTTTTCGCGGCGACACACGCCAAGAATGACATTCCTTCGGTTCTGAGCACCTATCAGGAAAAACACCCCGGTCTGACCATCCGGTATGGTCGGGAACTGGGATTGCACCCGCAAATGATCGCAGCTTTCGAGGCGCGTATCCTCGAAGCCATCGGCAAGGATCATGTTCATGATGGCGAGCTTTACGATACAATGCTTGTTGTCGTGGGACGCGGAACATCCGACACACTGGCCAATGCGGAAGCTGCAAAACTGACGCGCATTGTCAGTGAAAATCTCGGCTTTGGCTGGTCCGAAACAGTCTATTCCGGAGTGACCTTCCCCTCTGTCGGCCGTGGCCTGGAAATGTCCATAAAACTGGGCTTCAAAAAAGTTGTCGTAGCCCCCTATTTTCTGTTCACAGGCCGCCTGATCGACCGGATCAACGGCTATGTGGATCGCGTTGCGCAAACAGCTCCTGAAGTACAGTTTTACAAAGCCGGATACCTGAAGGATCAGGCCCACGTCATTGATACCTTCGTGGAAAGAATTGAAGAAGCCAAATCCGGAAAACTGCAGGACAGTGCTGATCTCATGGGTTCCTTCAAGGAACGACTGGAGCGTGGGGAAGTCGAAATCCATCACCACCATGCGGAATTCAAGGATCCGCTCGACGAAGAAGCCGGCGGTGGACATTCACACGACCACGACCATGATCATGATCACGGCCATCATCATCATGACCACGGGCACGATCACGGACATCACCACCACCATCACGGCCACAGCCACGGAGTGTACAAGCACATTGCGCACCCCAATGGCCCACGCACGATGATTGATGAAGGTGTTTGCTGCTGTTTCATGAGCCAGTTCCCCCAGAACGTCATCGACGAAGAACGCGAAATGCGCGCGAACAAGGGTTGATCCCTGCTTCACAGCAAAAAAGCCGCTGCAACCTGCTGCGGCTTTTTTGCTGCCCGACACCCGGGCTTTAAAAGCGAACCAGCCGGAGCAAGGCATCCGACGAAGCGATCGCTCTGAAAGAAGAGCCATTCAACAAGCCCCTCCCCGGATCAGCCTCGAGCTTATAAATCCCTAGGTTCTTGCAACTCCTTCTGAAGCTCTTCCAGCTGTTCCAGCACAGTCATGAATTTCTCGCCAAAGGCTGTGACAGAATATTCCACGCGCGGAGGCACTTCGGGATAGACCTGCTTGTCAAGAATACCGAAGTCAACATTGCGGCGCAGGCAGTCGTTCAGGACCTTGGTGCTCAGACCATCCACAGAGCGAACCATTTCCCCCGGGCGATTGATGCCGTGTGCCAGCAACTGATAGACCGTCAGGGACCACTTGCAGCCGTAAATTGTCTCAACCATCCGGGCTGAATCTCCAGGTGGCAGCTTCCGTTCAAAAATTTTTTCCTTTGTTTCCATAAAGATATCCCGTTTTGTGCCCAGGGCACCAAATTGTGCTTACTTTTCCGGCGCCCCGAAAGCCCCGATCTTTGGCTCATCAAGTCTATCACACCAAGGAGCCAGATCATGACAGATACACAATCCTTTTCCCACAAGGGTTCCGCCCTCATTATCGGCGGCACCAGCGGCATGGGTCTTGAAACCGCACGCCTCCTCGTTCAGAGGGGAGTTCCGGTCATACTCGTCGGCAAACGTGCCGAAAAGCTGAACCATGCCGTTGCCGAACTCTCTGCACTTGGCACCGCAACCGGCATCCAGACCGATCTCTACGAACCGGCCTCCGTCACAGACCTTGTCAGCAAAGTGGAACAGTCTCCGACCCCCATAGCCTATCTGGTAAATGCGGCCGGATACTTCAATCCGAAAGCCTTCCTGGATCACACGGAAGCAGACTATGACATCTACATGGAACTCAACAAGGCGACCTTCCGCATCACGCAGGCCGCGACAAGATCCATGCAGGCAAACGGCGGGGGCGCTGTGGTCAATATCGGCTCCATGTGGGCCAAACAGGCCATCAAGGCAACGCCTTCTTCGGCCTACTCCATGGCTAAGGCCGGTCTCCACGCGCTGACACAGCACATGGCCATGGAGCTGGCAGACAGCAACATCCGTGTGAATGCCGTATCTCCTGCCGTGGTTCGTACTCCGATCTATGAAGCCTTCATCCCGAAGGAAGAGCTTTCCGGCACGCTCGACAGCTTCAACGGCTTTCATCCAATTGGCCGCGTCGGAACCGCCGGTGACGTTGCACAGGCCATCGCCTTCCTGCTGTCCGATCAGGCCGGCTGGATCACAGGATCCATTCAGGATGTCGATGGTGGGGTCATGGCCGGGCGAAACTGAGCAGCTCTCCCTTTGCGCCTGGCTGTTGACGCCACAGGCTGAAAGGCCTATGTGCAGGGGAGCGGACTGTCCGCTCCCCTTTCCCGTTTCAGGAGTTCAGCATGAGCACAAGAGAAGAAGAACTTCAGGCCCGTCTGGACGCTCTGGAAATGACCGTTGCCGAACAGCAGCGGGAGATTGACGATCTCAACGCCATGGTCACAAAGCAGTGGGACACGCTTGGTCTCTACAAGGCACAGATCAACAAGATGATCGACCAGATCAGCGATCTGGAGCAGGGTGACGGTCCGGCAGCAAACCAGAAGCCACCACACTACTGAAGCCCTTTACAGCTCTGCCCCCAGCAAGCTGCGCGATTTTTTGCGCAGCAGGACGAAACAGAGAAGAAGCGTGGCGAACTCTGCAAGCGGCAGAGCATAAAAAGCTCCCATATAGCCCCAGATCTGCCAGAACAGGGCGATAAGGGCAACCGGCAGGAAAAGAGCTCTGGCAAAGGCAATCAGTGCTGATTTCCCGGCCTGTCCGGTCCCTGTAAAGTAGGCAGACACAGCAATGGAAATCCCGTTGAGCAGGAACAGGAACCAGACAACTCTGGTAAACTCGACAGCCAGTTCCACAACGCCCTCTGTCTCTTCCCTTTCCAGAAAGAGTGATATGAGTTCACGCGGCCACAGAAAGAGAATGGCAGCCAGAAGCATCCCGCAAGCCAGATTGAAGACAATGGCACAGTTCAAAAAGGACCGTGTTCGCACAAACTTCCCGGCTCCGTGGTTCACACTGATCAGCGGGACGACGCCCTCGCTCACCCCGTAGAACAGCAAAACGCCCAGAAAGAGCATGTAATTGACAATCGTAAAGGCCGCAACGCCTTCGGTTCCGATTGAAACAATCAGGATCCAGTTGAAAAGAAAGACAATCAAACCGCCCGAGCTTTCATTGAGAAACTCTGAAAAACCGTTGCGTGAAGCCTGAACAAGACTGCGGAACGATCCTGACGGTCTGACAAAACGCAATCGGGCACGCGCTGACAGGAAATGGGACAGCATAATCAGCAGCCCGAAAACGTAGGACAGTCCCGTTGCCAGAGCAGCCCCCGTAACACCCAGCTCAAACCAGGCAATAAGAATATAGTCGAGAGCAACATTGCCGACGGCAGGGATCATCATTCCGGCCAGCACAAGTCCCGGCCTTCCATCCACACGCAGGAAATGGCTCAAAAGCAGATCAACAGCCAGCACCGGCAGGAACCAGCCCAGCACCCAGACATACTCGGCGCTCAGATCTAGCAAGCCCCCTCTGGCACCGAACAGACGGACAACCTGCTCGGGAAACAGCAACAGGACACAGGCGAGCAGAGCAAAAAGCATCAGCACAAAAACAAGCGCCTGACTGAAGACATCATTGGCACTGTCCTGCCTTCCCTCACCGACATGCTGCCCGGCAATGACAGCCGAACCGACAGCCAGCATGATCAGCACACCAAAAACCAGACCAAAAAACGGCGCGGTCAGACTGAGAGCAGCCAGAGCATCCGCTCCGACATAGTTCCCCACAAAGATTCCATCAATGATGCTGGCAGAGGAAATGGCAAGCATGCCAAGTGTAGACGGCAGGGCAAAGCGAACAAACAGCCCGACCGGTCCGTTCACAATCATGGAATTTTCGTCTTCTGTTGCCATCTTTCAACCTGCAGAATGCGCCCGGAACCGGCAGCCCCTAACAGAACTGCAAACCAGTCTCATATACACACTCGCGCAGACTTAAGCCAGAGCAGTCACTTCGATTTCAATGCGATAGCGCGGGTCAATCAGATCGCATTCGATCATTGTCGCTGCTGGTGGATTGGCTCCGAAGGTTTTTGCCAGCACAGGCCAACAGGCCTCGAAATCGTTTTTGTCCGGCAGCATATAGGTGACGCGCACAACCGATGCGAAATCTGTGCCCGCTTCCTTCAGCGCCTGCTCAATTGCCTGCAGGGCGGAACGGCACTGCCCGACAACATCCTCCGGAATGTCCGTCCCCTGCGCTGTGGTGCCGGAGACATGGACAAAGCCGCCAGCCACGACAGCGCGACAATAGCCAATTCTGTCTTCGTAAATCCCGCCCGATCTGATTCGTTGAATGGTCATGACGGCCCCCTGTCCTTTCTGTCATCCGGATTGCGCAAAACCTCCCTGAGGTCAGAGACCAGTTTGCGCATTTTATCTGTCTTTGCAAAGTCTTCCGGCCAGGTCAGCCAGTATCCGTCCGGCGTTTTCAGCTCCGGCTCATCAAGCCGGACCAGCAAGCCCCGTTCCAGAAGATATTCGGCCTGTGCAATCGACCCCAGCACAACGCCCTGACCATAAACAGCAGCATGGAGCGCATGCTCCATGGTGTCATAACTCCCCAGTGCGAAGTCGGGAAGCTCCTGCCCGGTTTCCATGGCCCAGTCATGCCAGCCCAGCCGCTGGGACCGCAGCTCGATGGCAAGGTTTCCCTGCACACCCCTGTCAGCCAGTTCCGGCGCGCAGAGAGGAACCAGCACTTCCCTGTGCAACAGCTTGGAGATCCGGCCCGGCCAGCGCCCCGATCCGTATCGCAGCTGCAGGGCTGTCTGATCCTGATCATACTCTGATCGCCGGGGAATTGTGTTTGTCAGCACCCTGACAGAGGGATAGCGCGCATGAAACAGCGGCAGCTTGTGTGTCACCAGCAGGTTCACATGGGAACTGACGGCAGCCAGCCTCAACTCCTGCATGGACTGACCGAAAAGATCCGCCGTGCTCCTTTGCAGGGCTGACAGGGATCGCTGGACATGGGGAAGATAGCTTTCGCCCTCCAGGGTCAGCTCAATCCCGCGTGCCTTGCGTACAAACAGGGGACGCCCCAGCCTGCCCTCCAGACTTTTCATCTGCTGGCTGACAGAGGCCTGGGTGATGGCCAGCTCATCCGCAGCAGCCGTGAAGCTCCTGAGGCGTGCCGCAGCCTCGAAAACCCTGAGCCACTCAAGATGTGGCAGTTTTTGAGCACGAAGATCAGCCATAAAAAAAATCGACCCTCAGTATGGAAAATGGCATCGTTGTTTTAATATCCTGATTGTCGATAATGAGCAACAACAGGATACAGGATCACACGACAACAGCGATCATGGCTCCGGAGAAAAACCACAAAGTCGGGACTATTACCATGCTCAAGACAACCACGCTTCACGACAACGGTCGCTACCTGACTGTTGTCTTTGCTGACGGCTCGGAAAGCCGTTTTCACGCCATCTGGCTGCGCGACAACGCGCTGGACCCGGAAACCAAGGCAGCCGGCAACGGCCAGCGCCTGATCACTCTGGGTGACATCCCTGCAGACACACATCTTTCTGCCGCCGAGATCACAGACGGCAACCTGCAGGTCAGCTTCGCACCGGAAGGCAAAACCGTATCCTTCCCTGCAGAATGGCTGCTGCAGTTCCGCTATGACAAGCCCCTGCCAGGCACCAGCGGCTGGCTGGAAAACGGGATCGAAAGCTGGGACAGCGCCCTGCCTGCTCCCGTATTCTCCTTCAAGGAGATCGCCAGCAATGACCAGGTCAAACGCGACTGGCTGGCAGCTGTAAACCGCTACGGCTTTGCGAAGATCACAGATGGCCCGGTCCACAGTGGTGCTCTGACCTCCCTGGTTGATTTCTTCGGCTATATCCGCGAAACCAACTACGGCCCCTTCTTTGAGGTGCGCACCGAGGTCAATCCGAACAACCTCGCCTTTACAGGACTGGGGCTGCAGGCCCACACTGACAATCCCTACCGCGATCCTGTTCCTACACTTCAGGTTCTCTACTGTCTGGAGAACTCTGCTGAAGGCGGCGAGAACATGGTCGTCGACGGCTTCCGTGCCGTGGAGCGCCTGCGCGAGGAAAACCCGCGCGGTTTCGAACTGCTCAGCAAACACTCTGCCCGCTTTGACTATCAGGGCACAGACGATGTTCATCTCTTTTCCTGCCGCCCCATGATCGAACTGACACCGGAAGGCCAGTTGAAAGGCGTACGCTTCAACAACCGTTCCGCAGCACCTTTCGTCGATGTGCCTTTCGATGCAATGGAAGACTACTACGCAGCCTATCGCCGTCTGGGTGAAATCATTGACGACACGGACATGGAAGTGACCTTCAAGCTGTCACCGGGCGAAAGCTTCATCGTTGACAACACACGTGTTCTTCATGCCCGCAAGGGGTACAGCGGATCAGGAAACCGCTGGCTGCAGGGATGCTATGCCGACAAGGACAGCCTGCTGTCCAAACTCTCCGTCCTGAGCCAGAACACAACAAAAGAGGCCGCAGAATAATGGCCCGTTATGATGAGTTGACCACAAAAAACATTGTGCCTTTTTTGCAGGATATCTTTGAACGCCGCGGCGGCGAGGAATATCTGGGTGAACCGGTCACAATGGCAGAGCACATGTTGCAGGGCGCCAAGCTGGCAGAGGACGGCGGACAGGATGAGGAAATCATCGTCGCCGCCCTGCTCCACGACATCGGGCACTTCACCAGCGAATTCGGCATGTTCACCATGGATGACACCGAAGACCGCCACCATGAAGATGCCGGCGCAGAAATTCTGGAACGCTTTCTGCCAAGTGTTGTCACGGATTGCGTACGCTATCATGTTGAAGCCAAGCGCTATCTCTGCGCAACCAAGCCGGAATACTTCAACCGCTTGTCGGAAGCCTCTGTGCACTCCCTGAACCTTCAGGGCGGACCGATGAACGCAGATGAAGTGGCTGCGTTCGAGAAAAATCCGAACTTGAAAGCCATCATCAAGGTGCGCTATCTGGATGAAGCCGGCAAGAAAGCGGATATGGAAACGCCGCCTTTCAGTCACTATGCACCCATGGTGCAGCGTCTGGTGGATGCGCACTGCAAATAAGATCAGCCCAAGAAATGAAAAGCCCCGGTCTCCCGAAACAAGGAACCGGGGCTTTTTTACAGAATTGAGCCTCGCCTACGAGGCATCATTCAGGGACCAGTCATAGTCCGTTCCTGAAATCTCGCCGATGGCTTCCAGATTTTTCCTCAGTTCCGGTTCTGCAAAATCCAGCAGGTGATTGAAGACGTCCCTGTCACGTACCCCGAAATCATCATAAAACCAGTCATAGATGCTGGAGACAGTGACTTTTTCACCCCTGATCCGTACACCGCGGCTTGAGTTGATATAGCTTCTGGCAGCCTGTTGCATCACGGCTTCGGCATTCTGTGCACTCAAGGCCTGTTCCGGCAGATCCGGACAACCGATCGAAGCACAGTTCACAACATAGTGGACGCGCGGATCCTGCCAGATCGGGCGCAGGATACGGTGCTCGATATCATTCAGGGTCAACTCCTCGCCCTCAACCGCGATCAGCTTTGCCCCCCAGGGCCCGGAGGCGAAAAAGCCGGGAGAGATATCGATATCCCTGATGCTGTCCACCGGATAGGCCTCCAGCACGACCCTCACCGTCAGTGCATTGTAGAGGTTCACCCAGTAGGCAAACTGCTCCGCCCTGTTCAGGGTACTGACAGAAACAGCCGACAGACTGGCCAGATAGCTTTCGAGCAGAGCCCGTCCGTCCTCATCAACCCGGTCATAGGCAACACGGACCGCATCATCGCCAGTCCCGTCCTGACGATAGCGATCCAGAAAGGACTGCCACGGGGAATGATCCAGACTCTGCTGGCTTGCAGGGTCATGGGCCTCCCACCGCGTCCAGAGATCGGCATCAGGAGCCAGAAGTCGTGCTCCGGTGCTGAAACCGCTGACAGAAAACCAGACAAGTAACAGTGCTATCAGGCGCAAGAGAGGAGAAGGCAGCATGTTCAAATCCTCCAGAGGGCTGTCGGAATGCGATGACACAAGAATGGGGGAAAAGGTGAAAGGCTGCCAATCACCCCGTATCAAGCCTCGGTGAACACAACAGAGAGAAACGGGGCAAAGACCAGGGTACGCTGCTCCCCGGACGGAAAACAGTTTCTGTTCTAGTGCTCGGCTTCCAGCGGTTTCAGACCGACTGCTTTCAGGGCCGCAGACTGTTGCTGATGCAGTTTCTCTGCGTCAAAGTCCCGGATCAGCTCATGGAAAAGCGCGTGCCAGTCAATCTCTGCTTTCAGGTGCATGAAAACAGACCCCAGCCCGACAGCCGCGCGATCCATCAGAACAAACTCCCGCGGGGGCTTTACCCCGCCGATCCGCTTGAGTTCCTGATGCACCTTGTTTGCCACCTCGGCACCGTAGATGCCGCCCTTTTCACTGTCGATGATCGGGCGCACCCCCTCTGCCAGAATGGGGCCATAGAGGAACTTCGCCCAGATCCCGAGCGTTTCCATCATCTCGCGGTTGAGGTTCTCGAAGCCCAGATCCTCATAGGCCGAGGCCGCCAGTTCGTCATCCCCGCGCTCCAGCGAAAAATAGAGATTGATCACACCCCGGACAAAACGGGCCGGGAAAACACGAATACACCCGAAATCAAGCAGGTTCACATCCCCGTCGGGACGGATGGAATAGTTCCCCAGATGCGGGTCGCCATGGATGACACCAAAGCTGTAAAACGGGACATACCACGCCCGGAACATGTTCAGGGCAATCCGGTTGCGGGCTTCCAGGTCATCCTCCAGACGTCTGGCTTCATCCAGCAGGGGATTGCCCTCCTGCCAGGTCATGGTGAGCAGGCGCTCTGTTGTCAGTTCATCGACAGGGCTGGGCACGTGAATGTGCGCTTCAGCTTTCAGCATTTCATCATAAAGACGCATGTGCTGCGCTTCGCGGCCGTAATCCAGTTCTTCCCGCAGGCGGTCCGACAGTTCCCTGTGCACATCGCCGGGATCAATTGCGGAATCATAGCGTTTGTAAATTGCAAAGATCAGCTTGAGCTGCTGGAGATCGGCTTCCACAGCCGAGAGCATGTCCGGATACTGCAGTTTGCAGGCGACCTTCTGACCGTCCGGCAACAGACCACGATGAACCTGCCCCAGAGAAGCAGCGGCACAGGCCTCATGCTCGAAATTTTCGTAACGCTTCTGCCAGCCCATACCCAGCTCGCTCCGCATGCGGCGCTTGACGAACAGCCAGCCCATCGACGGTGCATTGGACTGAAGCTGTCGCAGTTCCTCCGCATACTCCTTGGGCAGGGCATCAGGGATGGTCGCCAGTATCTGTGCGGCCTTCATCAGCGGCCCCTTCAAACCACCCAGTGCAGCCTTGAGTTCCGAAGAGTGCTTGTCCCTGTCCAGAGACATCCCGAAGACACGGTTCCCGGCGACCTGCGCGGCCAGACCGCCGACAGAAACCCCGACCTTTGCAAAGCGCTTGAGACGCCCTCCGACATTGGCGCGATTGTCATCAATATCGCGATGATCCGGATCATCCTCGTAAAGATCATCCGGGGAAGGGGAGTTACTGTTTTGATCACTCATGGAAGCCTGCTGTCTTTTTCAGAACTGTGAAGAATATTACCACAGATATAGTACGCCTTTGTGGCAAAGACAGATCGGCAGAAGACTATTTTTGGCAACGCAAGAAAATGTTACCGGTCAGAGGGATGATTGATCCCGTCCACAACCTCGATCTCGCCCAGATCAAAGGGGTTCACTCCCTCCAGACAGGCGACATTGTATCCGTATTCCTGCGGGTTGGAACGCCGTTGATGATGTGTGTATATGCCACAGATCGAACAGAAATAGTGCTTCGCCGTGTTGGTGTTGAACTGATAGAGGCGCAGATGCTCCTGCCCCTTCACCACTTTCAGCTGCTCCAGTGTCGCAGTCGCAGCAATGGCGCCACGCCTGCGGCACATGGAACAGTCACAGCGTCTCGGATCCACAATTCCATCCGGCAAAGTCAGCTCCAGCTCAACGGCCCCGCAGTGGCAGGAGGCTTTGTAAACCGGATCTGTTGTCATTCCGCCCACTCGCCGCTTTTGAGGAAGACATCCAGTCTGCTGCGCCAGCCAGCAACATCCAGCCCCTGTGCCTTGAGCCAGTCCGCACTGTAGCAACTGTCCAGATAGCGCTCGCCGGGATCACAGATCAGGGAAACGATGGAGCCCTCTTCCCCTGCGGCCCGCATGTCGGACATGAGCTGAAACACACCGACAAGGTTCGTGCCCGTAGACGGTCCACACTTGCGCCCCAGCAAATCCTCCAGCAGGTGTGCCGCAGCAAAGGACGCCGCATCGGGAACGCGGATCATGCGATCGACCACATCGGGAATGAAGGATGGCTCGACACGCGGACGCCCGATCCCCTCGATCCGCGAGCCCCTGTCCGATGTCAGGGTCCGGTCCCGTGTTTCGTGAAACGGCGCGAAAACCGAATTTTCCGGATCAACCACGCAAAGCTGTGAGGAGGCCCCACAAGCCGTGTGGTAGCGCAGATAGCGCCCGATGGTGGCAGAGGTCCCGCCCGTACCGGCACCCACGACAATCCAGCGCGGGATGGCATGGGGTTCATGCTGCATCTGGCTGAAAATGGAATCAGCAATGTTGTTGTTGCCGCGCCAGTCCGTCGCGCGCTCGGCAAAGGTGAACTGATCCATGTAATGACCGTTGAGCTCACGTGCCAGGCGTTCTGATTCCTCATAGATTTTCGGGCCGTCAACCAGATGGCACTTCCCGCCATAAAACTCGATTTTGGCCAGCTTTTCCGGTGCTGTGGTCCTGGGCACAACAGCGATGAAAGGCAATCCCAGCAGGCGGGCAAAATAGGCTTCGGAAATCGCGGTGGAACCGGAAGAGGACTCAATGATGGTCGTCCCCTTTGTAATCCATCCGTTGCTCAGGCCATAAAGGAACAACGAGCGTGCCAGACGGTGTTTCAAACTGCCGGACGGGTGCGTGGACTCATCTTTCAGATAAAGCTGAACACCGTGACAAACAGGCAAATCCAGCTTGATCAGATGGGTGTCGGAGGAGCGGTTGAAATCCGCCTCGATCTTGCCCATCGCCTGCCTGACCCAATCGCGACACTGCGCTGTCCCACCTGTCATAACACCAATTCTCCACCGCATATCTGTACAATAGAGCCTAGGCATAACGCGGGTTTGAACGGGTGGCAATCAGAATATTGTACCATGACAAAGAACCATACCCGCCTCACTTCACTCCGTAGACCTGCTCGACTTCCTCGCGGAACCAGCGGACCAGTCGTCTCAGCGCGACGGCTTCCTCTGTCAGATGCCGGTGCTGAAGATAATAGGAAATTTCCCGGTTGGACACGCTTGGCCCCACACGCACAAGGCGACCTTCGGCAAGTTCTTCATCAATCAGGCCCAGCCAGCCCAGCGCCACGCCTTCCCCGTCCAGCGCTGCACGCATCATAAAGCGGTAGGCATCATAGATCGGAGGCTGCCCGAAATCCGGCACCGAAAGGCCCGACTTGGCAAACCAGCTCTGCCAGCTTGAAAGTCCCGAGGAATAGACCGCCACATGCAGGAAGAATTCCGGCGGTAATCTTGAAAGATCAAGAAAGCCCGTCCGGGGATCAGCCAGCCCTCTGTCCTGCCACTTGATCAGGAACTCCGGATTGCACACAGGGAAGGTTTCGTCCGGCACCAGGGGGATCATCGGACGGTCCGGCACGCGGGACAGATCCCACACCACAGCAGCATCCAGCCGGGAATAATCGATATCTTCCATTCTGTCTGAGGTCACCACCCGCACCTGCGCCCCGCCCATCGCCTTTTGCAGGCGTGAAAACCGGGGCATCAGCCACTGATCGGCAAAACCGTAACTCGAGGCAAGCACGACATTGCTGAAGTCAGCTGTTGTCAGAATATCCCGCCATACAGCGGTCACATGGCCGAACCCGAGAGAAACAGCATCAGCTAAACGCATACCATGTTCTGTCGGAACGATCTTGTTGTGATCCCTGATGAAAAGGGCACAGCCCAGTCGTTCCTCCAGCGTCGTGATATGACGGGAGACCGCTGGCTGGCTGAGATTAAGCTCTCTCGCCGCCACAGAGAAGGAACTGCAGCGCACAGCAGCTTCCATCACAAGCAGACTGTTCAGGGATCCGGCAATGGGTGTTTTCTGTCCATTCATAACAAAATGTTATGAGGATAATAGAATCTTGTCCAGTTAATAGCACCAGCAAGCGGTGCTATTGTCACGAAACTTTAAAACAAGAAAAACTATTCTGGCAGGATGAGAGATGGCTGAACGTCCCCTTTCCCATATCCGTGTTCTGGATTTTGGGCACTATCTGGCTGGTCCACTGGTCGGCATGATGCTGGCCGACATGGGCGCCGAGGTTATCCGTATTGATCCGCCGGAAGGTCCGGCTTTTGATGATCCGGCCTTTGACATGCTTTCCCGTGGAAAAAAGGCCCTGACTCTTGACCTGAAGTCCGAATCAGGACGCCAGAGCGTGCTGGAACTGGCCAGGCGCTCGGATGTTGTCATCGAAAACTTCCGCCCCGGTGTCATGAAACGCCTGGGACTGGGGCCGGACGAACTGCGTGCTGTCAATGACCAGTTGGTCTATCTTGCCCTGCCCGGCTTTGCCTCGACCGATCCGGAGCTGGCCGACCTCCCCGCCTGGGAAGCCGTGATTGCAGCCTATACCGGCCAGTTCACAGACATGGGGCTGAACCGCCGCCTGATGGGCATCAACCCCTCCTTCACGCCGCTGACACTGGCGTCTGCCTATGGGTCCAGCTTTGGGGCAATGGCCGTCCTCTTTGCCCTGCAGGCCAGAGCCGACAACGGAGGCGACTACATTGAAGTTCCACTGGCCTCTGCCCTGCTGGAAGGTCTGGTCTACAACTGCGAACAGATTGAGGACTATCCGGAGCGCTACAAATCCCCGCGCGAAGTCGAGCTAGACCGCCGTGCCGCAGCAGGGCTGCCAATGAACCTGAAATTCGGGGAACTGTCAGAATTCCTCGACCCTTTCTATCGCACCTACACCTGCGCCGATGGACGCGGCTTCTATGTTGTCAGCGGGTCTGTGGCCACACACCCGCGACGCGTACTGGAAACGCTGAGCCTGAAGGAACTGGCAGACGAACTGCCCGATTTCTCGGCCTATCTGGACACCGGAGACTGGCCTGCGGAATGGTCCATGCGCAACTATCCGGTCGGACCATCCGATCGCGAGCGCGTTTCAACAGCCATGAAAAAAGCCTTCCTGACAAAACCTTCCAGCGAATGGGAAGAGCTGTTCGGCACAGCCAAGGCTCCGGCAACTGCGCAACGCTTTACGAAGGAATGGCTGTCTGATCCGCACGCCCTTGCCTGCGGACTTGTTCTGAACGTTGTGGATGCCCGCCGCGGCACCATGCGCCAGATGGGCAACGTCGCCTGGCTTTCCGGCGATGATCACGCCACAACAAAGGCCACTGTTGCCCCGGCTGATCTGGACACAGTGCTCTCGGAAACACCACGCACGCAATCCGGCAAGGAGTCTGCCGGAAAGGGCTGGCTGGACGGCCTGAAGGTTCTGGACCTGACCAACGTGATTGCAGGTCCGACCATTGGCTCGACCCTCGCCCGCTATGGTGCAGAGATTACGCTGGTCCAGCCGGTCGAACCGTCTGTTGATCCCTGGAACACTGTTGTCTTCGGTATTCAGGCTCAGCGCGGCAAGGAAAGCATTTTGCTCAACCTCCGCACGGAAGACGGACAGGCCGCATTACAAAAGCTGATCGCCAAGGCCGATGTGGTCACCATGAACGGCACAGACGAGCAGCGCGACAAACTGGGACTTTCACCCGAAAGGCTGGAAGCCATCAACCCCCGCCTGATCCTTGTGCAGCTTGATGCCTTTGGCGGCCCAAAACGCGGGCCGAAATCCGATCATCTTGGCTATGACGATCTCGCCCAGGCAGCAACCGGGGTCATGGTCCGCTTTGGCGGAGGTATGGAAACACCGGAAGAGCACGCGCACTTCGGCACCATCGACGTCCTGACCGGCTTCTGTGCCTGTGTCGCCCTCGGCGGCGCCCTGCAGCGTCTGGACAGAACCGGAAAAGGCGGCATCGCTCGCGCCTCCCTCGCCGGAGCCGGGAACCTCATTCAGGCCCAGTTCATGTACGACTACGATGGTCGCGCTCCCTTTGACGAGCCATCGGGCCGTGAAGCGCTCGGCTGGGGGCCCTTCTATCACTGTTACGAAGCCTCTGACGCCTGGTTTTTCTTTGCAGCCCCCACAGACAAGGGCAAGGCCCTCAAGTCCGTTGCAGAACTGTCCGATCTGGCAAAACTGCCGGAAGAACAGCTGCACGCAGCCCTGTCAGAGCGCTTCAAAACCAGACCTCTTTCGCACTGGCGCTCTGTCTTTAGGGAAGGATCAAGCACTGTTGTGCCCCTGGCCTCGCTCCACCAGACAAGGGATGCCTCCCTGCAGCTTGAAAGCAAGGGCAATATCGATATCACCCGCGCAACCTTCAGGGCGGTGCGTCACGACCAGCACCCCATGGGGCGCTGGTGTGATCTGGTTGCCCCCAATGCAGTGCGAACACAATCAGGCCGGATCACCATCCCCGGCCCCATGCCAAAATACGGGAAACACACCCGTAAAATTCTGACAGATCTGGGATACAGCGATGAAAAAATCGACCAAATGATCTCAGACGGAACAGCCGGAGAACGCTGGTCAGAAAAATATCTGCCCGAATAAAAAACGGGCAGGACAAGGTTTTTCACAAAAGTGGAAGCCACCAACCAAGGGAGGTTTTATGTCTCAGAAACATCATAATGAACATCTGCTGGCCAAGTCCGGCTTCTTTACCGGGCTTCACCCGGGGATGGGCATTGCATCCAAGGCCATGATTGCGGCCTTTGTGATCTTTACCATTCTCAATGTCGAATTTGCCGGCAATCTGTACAAATCCGTTCGCAGCTGGATCGAAAGCGGGCTGAGCTGGTATTATATTTCCATGCTTTCGGGCGTTATGCTCTTCTGTTTTTTCCTGATGTTCTCGAAATTCGGAAACCTGCGTCTGGGCGATGATGATTCACGCCCCGAATTCAGCAATTTCAGCTGGTTTGCCATGCTTTTCTCCGCCGGGATCGGGATTGGCATCCTCTTTTTCGGCGTGGCCGAGCCCATTTTCTACTTCGACAATTCCGGGGCCTTCGGCTATCCGAACAATCCGCACGCCGATCTGAACGGACATGCAGAAATGGACATTCAGCGTGCTGTTGATGCCATGCGCGTGACCTATTTCCACTGGGGCTTCCACGGCTGGGCGCTCTATGTGATCGTTGGACTGTCTCTGGCCTACTTCGGATTCCGCAAAAAGCTGCCACTGACACTGCGCTCTGCGTTCTATCCGCTCATTGGTGATCGCATCTACGGTCCTCTGGGACACTGCATCGACCTGCTGGCTGTCTTCGGTTCCGTTTTCGGCATTGCAACATCGCTCGGTCTCGGCTCCAGCCAGATTTCCACCGGCATGAACGTGCTCTTCGGCATTGAACCGACACTGACATCCAAGATCATTCTGATCACAATCGTCACAGCCATTGCCACCATCTCGACCGTGTCCGGTGTGGGCAAGGGGATCCGCATGCTTTCCGAATGGAACATCTGGCTGTCGATCCTCCTGTTGCTGGCCTTCGTTGTTATCGGTCCGCTGCAGTGGCTGCTCGGCTTCTACGTCACCACCATGGGGGACTACCTCTGGAACGTGATTCCGATGGGTTTCTGGACCGCCAGCAACGAGGAAAACGTCGCCTGGCAGGGTGGCTGGACCATCTTCTACTGGGGCTGGTGGATTGCCTGGGCACCAATGGTCGGCATGTTCATTGCTCGCATTTCACGTGGCCGCACAATCCGCGAGTTCATGGTTGGCGTGCTTTTCGTACCGACTGCGATCGGTTTCTTCTGGCTCTGCATGTTTGGCGGCAACGCCATCTGGCAGGAAATGACCATGGCTGCCGGACCGGCAAGCGATGGGGGTGCCGGGATCATCAACCTGGTGCGCAACTGGGATTTGCCTGCGGCTCTCTACGGGACGATCGGCAACCTGGGTGCAACATCCTGGCTGGGTGATTTCAGCTGGACAAGCTGGCCGCTGTCCGCGCTGGCAACCCTGCTGCTCTTTTCCTGGTTCATCACCTCTGCTGATTCCGGCACGCTGGTGATCACCACCATGCTGTCCATGGGCGACGACAACCCGCCGAAGAAGTTCCGCATCATCTGGGGTGTCGGCATCGGTGCCACAGCGATTGTCCTGCTGATGGCAGGCGGCCTGAGTGCCCTGCAGACAGCATCGATCGCAGCAGCCTTCCCGATCTCCTTTATCCTGATCGGTATGGCCTGCGGTCTCTACAAATCCCTGAAAACCGATCCTTCCGCCAGCCCGCTTGGCAAGGAAGAGGTCGCACCTGATGGAACACACATCAAGCAGGATCTGCATGCCTAGTCATACTCCTAGGCTTATCCGGGGATTGTTACTCGCTTTCCCCTGATGCAACTGAGGCCCCTGACATTTCAGGGGCCTCTTTTTTGTCTGAAGAACAAAGAAGGAAAAGCCGTCAGCCTTCCATGGCTTCCAGCTCATCAATGAACTTCGAAATCACGGACAGACCCTTCTTCCAGAAATCCGGGTCCGAGGCATCCAGACCGAAAGGTGCCAGAAGCTCTTTGTGACGTTTGGAGCCTCCAGCCTGCAGCATCTCCAGATACCGCTCGGCAAAGCCTTCGTCGGCTTCTTCGTAAACAGCATAGAGCGAGTTCACCAGACAGTCGCCAAAAGCATAGGCATAAACGTAGAACGGCGCGTGGATCAGGTGTGGAATGTAGGACCAGTAGTTCCGGTAATCATCCTCGAACTCAAAGACCGGACCCAGCGCAGCCTTCTGCTCCTCCATCCAGATTTCACCGAGGCGTTCCGGCAGCAGTTCACCCTTGCGTCGCTCGTCATGAACCCGTGCTTCAAACTGGTGCATGGAAATCTGGCGTACCACTGTGTTGAGCATGTCCTCAACCTTGGAGGCCAGCATGATCCTGCGCTTTGACACATCTGTCTCGCGATCCAGCAGGGCACGGAATGTGAGCATCTCTCCAAAGACAGAAGCCGTCTCCGCCAGCGTCAGGGGCGCCCTTGCCATCAGGGGGCCCTGTCCTCTGGACAGCAGCTGGTGCACACCGTGCCCCAGTTCATGGGCCAGTGTCATGACATCGCGGGTGCGTCCCTGATAGTTCACCAGAAGATAGGGATGTGCTGATGGAACGGTGGGATGAGCAAAGGCCCCCGGTGCCTTGCCCGGCCGCAGGGGAGCATCAATCCAGGGATTGTCGAAGAACTGCTTGCCCAGCTCGCCCAGTTCCGGAGAAAACCCGCTGTAGGCCTTGAGGATCAGATCAACAGCATCCTCCCAGGCAATGAGCGAATCATCATCCTGGGGCAGTGGCGCATTGCGATCCCAGTACGGCAGTTTTTCAACACCGAACCATTTCGCTTTCAGGCGGTAGTAGCGGTGGGACAGGTTTTCATAGGAATCCACAACAGAGGACACCAGTGCGTCAACAACCTCGTCCTCAACAGCATTGTCCAGATTGCGTCCGGAAATCGGACGGGAAAACTTGCGCCAGCTGTCTTCGGTTTCCTTGTCCTTGGCAAGCGTATTGGTGATGTGGGCAAAGAGGCGGATGTTCTGACCCAGAACCCTGCCAAAGGACTGCGCTGCCTCCTTGCGCTCGGCTCCGTCACGGCTGGTGAGCTTGTTCAACAGCTCGGCAGAGGCCAGCTCCTGCCCCTGAAACGGGAACCGCAGGGAGGCCATGGTCTCATCAAAAAGACGAACCCATGCAGAACGCCCGGACACAGACTTGTCCAGCAACAGGCGTTCCATTTCGTCATCCAGCTGATGGTCTCTCTGGGCACGCAGATCACGCAGCCAGGGCTCATAGACAGCCAGGCCGGTCTCACGGATCAGTCCCTGCAGATGATCCTCATCCAGCTTGTTCATTTCCAGTTCAAAGAACAGCACTTCGGCGGAAAGGCGGGTGATGCGCTCCTGCATGGCCTGCATGAACTGGCCACTTTGCGGGCTGCTCATGTCTCCGGCATAGACCAGATAGGCATAGCTCATCACCTTGCCTGTCAGATCCTGCATGTCTGCATAGCGGTCCAGCGCCGCCTTCAGATCATCACCGGACAACCCGGCAAGCCTGCCTGCATAGCTTTCCCGAAAAGCCCGGGCCTTTTTTTCAATCGCCTGCAGGTCCTGCTCCAGTGCATCCGACTGCGGATCGGGGTAGAGATCCGTCAGATCCCATGCGGGCAAGTGCCCCAGTTTTTCGTCCTGTACAGCTTCCGGGTGGGCAGGATTGCTCATGATCGTCCTCTTTGTCTTGCTGGCCGCTTGAACCCGATTGTCCAACGCCTTTATATTCAGACTCAATATAAGCCTATCCATCACAAGATAAAGGGCGAAGCCTGACATTCCGCTTCTGAAACCGTTTTATCACAAAACTGTTTTATCATGAAATCGCCTCGCACTTGTGACATGCTGAACCGGCTTTGAAAGTACGTTTCTTCGACAGGGATAAAAATGGACGCCTCTTCTTCTTTTCCGGCCTTTCAACAGGAAGTGATCGGTCAGCCTTCCGCAGATTTGAAAAGCCTGAGTGACCAGCAACAGGAAGACCTGTTCAATGCTCGCCAGTTCAACACCCTGCCGGAACTCTTCCTGAAACAGGCAGCGCGATTTGGCGGGAAACCGCTGTTCTGGCAAAAGCCGAAAAAAGCCGATGAGTGGCACGGAACAAGCTGGGAAAAAGCCGAGAGAGACGCCCGTTCCCTCGCACGCTGGCTGATCAGCAAAGGCGTGCAAAAAGGGGACCGCATCATTCTGGTCGCAGAAAACCGGACAGAATGGGCCGTTGCCGATCTGGGTATCATGATGGCTGGAGCCTATACCGTTCCGGCCTACACGACACACACGGAAGACGATCACCGGCACCTGATGCAGGATTCCGGAGCCATCGGGATCATCTGTGCCAATGACAGACTGCTCGAACGCGCCAGCCCTGCGGCCTCTGACAGCCAGAACTGTGCCTGGGCTGTCATGATTGACAGTTCCGCAGCAGAGAGCACCGACACACTGCCGCTCTTTGACTGGAGCACAGTGCTGGCCGAGGGCCTGTCCCTCCCCCCGGGTGAAGACGCCCGGATCGCCGAACTCGGCAAGGAGGATATCGCCTGCATTATCTACACCTCCGGCACAGGCGGCACTCCCAAGGGTGTCATGCTCAGCCATCGCGCCATTCTGCACAACTGCATCGGAGCCCATGATATCCTTCTGGACCTTGGACTGGATCAGGAAGTCTTTCTCTCCTTCCTGCCCCTCTCCCATGCCTACGAGCACTCCGCAGGCCTCTACTACCCGATTCTTTGCGGGGCAGAAATCTATTACGCCGAATCGGTTGAGAAACTCCTGCCAGCCATGGCCGAAGTCCGGCCCACAATCATGACCGCCGTTCCCCGTCTTTATGAAACGATCTACAAAAGGATTTCGCAGGGCGCGAAATCGGCAAGTGGTCTGCAACAGGCACTGCTGGCCAGAACGGTCTCACTCGGGACAAAACAGCTGCGCCATCCGGGCAGCCTCAACCCTTTGGAAAAACTGCAAAACCTTGTACTGGACAAGCTTGTCCGCAAAAAGGTGCGCGCCCGCTTTGGCGGACGCCTCAAGGCACTGGTCTCCGGCGGAGCGGCGCTCAATCCGGAAATTGGTGAATACCTCCTCGCTCTCGGCCTGCCGATCCTGCAGGGCTATGGACAAACCGAAACAGGCCCTGTTGTTTCTGTGAACCGCCCCGGAATAGAAGTCCCCGAATGTGTTGGCGCGCCGCTGGACAACACCTCTGTCCGCATTGCGGAAGATGGCGAAATCCTGATCAGCGGTGATCTGGTCATGAGCGGTTACTGGAACAATCCAGAAGCAACAGCAGGCACGTTGAAAGACGGCTGGGTTTACACTGGCGATGTGGGTGTGATCACCGAGCGCGGACACATCAGGATTACAGATCGCAAGAAAGACATCATCGTTCTTTCGGGGGGCGAAAATGTTGCGCCCGCCCGTATAGAAGGGCTTCTGACCAAAAGCGGAACAATACAGCAGGCTGTTGTTTTCGGAGACAGGCAAAAACACCTTGTTGCCATTCTTGTTCCTTCCGAGGATTTTCTGGATCGCTGGGGTGAAGCCAACGATCTGGCTGCCCTGCTCTCGGAGGTTCACGACAACCCATCCCTGACTCTGTCACTCGCAAAAGTTGTAGACTCCGTGAACAGTCGCGTCCAGCCCCATGAGAAAGTCAGGCGTTTCATCATAGCTCCAGAGAGCTTCACCATTGAAAATTCCTTAATGACTCCAACACTTAAAGTAAGAAGACACAAAATTTTTGAACGGTATGGAGATCAGATCAACGCTCTGTTCGGCTCCGCATAACACAATCTTCACTTGATAAAAATTGAGTAAAACTATACCAATAAGAGTGCAATTCATACAATAATAAACCCTTGGTTGTGAAAATTCTCCCCTGATCCTGCGTAGCGAAGCTCCGTCTTTCTCTATCTTTATAGAAGCATTCGACCGCGCAGCTTTCAGATCGGAAAATCATACTCACCCCAAGGGTGCTTTGTACCCGGGAATGCCTCTTATGATTGATTTAACAAAAACAATATCTCTTTATGATTTTATTTCTTCCCTGCAAAACCACCCTGAGAGCAACAATGGTACAACCGCGGGAAGGGTTCTGGTCAATTCCCAGCAAGCCTTGATTCTGGCTCTGTTTGCCCAACGCAGTCTTGACCGGAAAAACGGTCGGAACACGGCCGGGCTTGTTTCCGGATACAGGGGTTCGCCACTGGCCGGCTTTGACAAGCTTCTGATGACGAATGAACAGTTTCTGAACAACCACAACATTGCTTTCAAAGCCGGTCTGAACGAGGACCTTGCCGCAACAATCCTTTGGGGAACGCAGCAAACAGAACTTTCGGACAAAAGGAAACAGGATGGTGTCTTCGGCCTCTGGTACGGCAAGGGGCCCGGCGTTGATCGTAGCGGGGATGCCCTGCGCCATGCCAATCTGGCTGGTACAGCCCCCTGTGGCGGTGTTGTGATGGTTGTTGGGGATGACCATGCCGCGCAATCCTCCAGCGCCGCCCATCAATGCGAGTTCTCCATGATGGATGCCCAGATCCCCCTGCTGCATCCTTCATCGGTTCAGGAGGTGCTGGATCTTGCCATCACAGGCTGGAGCCTCAGCCGGGCAAGCGGGTGCTGGTGCGCTCTCAAGCTGACCACAGAAATCGCCGAGACAACGGCTGCTGTGGAGTTTGACCTCTCCCGCTATGACGACCTGCTGCGTTTCGAGCAGGAAACCCGGCAGTCCTTTCCCGATACAGCCATCCGCTGGCCGGACAGTCCGCAGGTTCAGGAAAAGCGTTTGAGGACAAGCAAGATGGCGGCAACCGGACTCTTTCTGGAAAAGCTTGTGTCCTCCCGCTTGTCCTCCCTCAAAACATCCGGAAAAACAAGACCCCTTGTCATTACAACGGGAAAGCTGACCGGCGATCTCAATGAAAGCCTCCAACCCTGGAAAAGCCGAAATGAAAAGGCGACTGACATCGACCATCTTTCACTCCCGACCATCTGGCCTCTGCCGGAGAGAGCGCTTCGCCAGACCCTGAGAGGCAGGAAGCGCATTCTGGTTCTTGAGGAGAAACGCCCTGTCCTGGAACGCGCCCTCAGGGATCTCCTCTATGACCTGCCCGAACGGGAGCGTCCGGAGCTTTGCGGAAAGCAGACCCATCGCGGACAGCCTCTGGTTCCCGATTTCGGAACTCTGGACAGTGACCAGGTCAGGTTGATCGTCCAGCACTGGCAGGACAGGCAATGCACTGCGCCACTTCATCTCGGTCAGGATCTGACTGCCCCCGCACGGCTGCCTCACTTTTGTGCCGGCTGTCCGCACAACGCGTCCACAACGGTTCCCGAAGGGTCCCGCGCACTGGCCGGTATTGGTTGTCACTACATGACCATGTGGATGGACAGAAAGACAGAGACCTTCAGCCATATGGGAGCAGAGGGCGTGAGCTGGATTGGTCAGGAAGACTACATCAACGACAATCATGTCTTCGTCAATCTGGGAGACGGGACCTATACCCATTCCGGCAGCCTTGCAATCCGTGCGGCTGTCGCAGCCGGAAGCACCATGACCTACAAGATCCTCTTTAACGACGCGGTTGCCATGACAGGAGGACAACAGGTGGAAGGAGCCATTACAGCACGCGACATTGTTCGTCAGGTCGCTGCGGAACGCGTTGCTTCCTTGGCCCTGCTTTGCGAGAACCCGGAACGGTACAGATCATTCCGGCAACAGTACCATCTGGATGCAAGCCTTCCTCCCCTGTCCATAGCCCCTCTGGAAAAACTGGACCAGATTCAGCAGAATCTTGCCCGAACCCGGGGCGTAACCGTTCTGATTTACGAAAAAACCTGCGCCACCGAAGCAGAGCGCAGAAAGAAAAAACACCCCGAAAGCATCAGAAAGAACGAGACTCTGATCCAAATAGATCCCGATATCTGTGACAACTGCGGGGACTGCACACGCCTGTCAAACTGCACAGCCATAGAACCTGTGGAAACCTCCCTTGGTCGCAAGCGACAGATCAGTCCGTCAGCCTGTGTTCAGGACAGGCTTTGTCTTCAGGCTTCCTGCCCTTCCTTTTTCTCTGTCAGGAAACCTCCCGGAAAAACCCCGGACAAAACACAGCTCCCGCCCCTTCCTCCTCCTCCACAGCTCCCTGCAATTCACGAGGAATGGAATCTTCTCCTCTCCGGTCTGGGAGGGCGCGGCATCACCTCGCTGTCACGCCTGCTTGCTCTGGCTGCCACATATGACAACCGCTCAGTGACAACTCTGGAAATGGCTGGCCTGGCCCAGAAGCATGGCGCCGTAACCTGCCATCTGCGTCTGTTTGAAAAGGATCAGCTCCACAGCAGACCAGCCCGCATCCCGGCAGCACAGGCCGATCTCCTGCTGGCTGGCGAACTCCGCGTCGCAAGCTCACCGGATATTCTGAAAATTCTCTCCCCTTCCAGCAGTCACGTTGTCCTGAATACGGAAACGGTCGCAACGGGAGACTTTCTGAAGAACCCCGATGCACCGCTCCCCGGTTTGGCCGAAAAAACCGCACTTCAGCTATCACTGGAATCTCCGGGACAACTCTGTGATGACGACTTTGCCAAAAGAGCCCGAGCCTATGGTCTGTCATCCAGGCACATCATGATTTTCATGCTGGGTTTCAGCTGGCAAAAGGCTCTGGTTCCCCTTTCACGCGGCGCCATCGAAAGGGCCATTGAAAAGCTCTGGGAGCCACAGGGAGCAGGGGAAAACCTCAGAGCCTTTCACGCAGGCACCATCGAGGCCGCAAAAGGCAACAGTCCCAGGAAGAAAAAGCAGTCCCTGAGTGATCTTGAACAGAGAATAAAAGCAGAGTTGAGGGCCCATGACGGTCTCTGGCAAAAAGACAGGGCTCTGCCCCTCTTCGTAAAAAGCCAGAAAGAACTGGCCCGATGGCTGGAAACAGATAACCGGAAGACTTTGTCAGAGCAGCAAAAGACAAACCTGTTGCTCGGCCTGATGCAACTGCTGGCCCCCAAGGACATCTACGATATTGCCAGACGTTATGCCGATCCGGCTTTCCTGTCCCGAAATGGCCTCGACCGCACAGCATCAATCACCCTGCACCTTGCTTCACCACTGGCTCTCTTTGCAAAACACCGCTCCGGGGAACGCCCTGTGAAAAAAGCCTGGCCCCTCAGGAGAGTACGTCCTTTCCTGTCACTGCTGGCGAAGGGCAGGCATATCCGGGGCCTGTGGTGCGATCCCTTCCGCCTGTGTCGCGAATACAAACTCCAGCAGAGCTTTAAAACGGAAGCCCTTGGAACCCTCGAAAGGCTCTGCAGGATCCCCGTTAACCCGCAAAGTATTGCAGTGCTGGAAAGACTGGCAGACACATTTCGAACCCCCAGAGGCTATGGGGCGGTTCGTCTTGAGGGTCTAGAAAAAGCCCTCCATGAACTGAGCGCGATCAATCTCGCCCTGCAATCCCTGTCCGGGGAAGAACAGGCCCGCTTACAAAAAAGGGAAAAGCCCTCCTCCAGAGCAATAGGATCCATGAGACAAGCTTAATAAAACAGGCTATAAGAAGTGGCTTTTGTTTTTCGGCAGACAGGACTTTTTGAATGAAAGAGCAGCAAAACCGTCCCCCGCGCTCTCTCGGTTCCCTTCTTTTCTCGCGTCGCTTTGCCCCCCTGTTCCTGACCCAGGCTCTGGGAGCCTTCAACGACAATGTCTACAAGACAGCTCTGGTGGTTCTGATCACCTTTGATGTCGCCTTCTCCGGCTCCCTGCCCCCGGCCCTGATGGTCACAGCTGCTGGAGGGATCTTTATCCTGCCTTTCTTCCTCTTTTCGGCCCTCGCAGGACAGCTGGGCGACAGGGTGGACAAGGCCGGCATGATCCGCTGGGTCAAGCTGCTGGAGATCATTGTCATGCTGCTGGCGCTCCCCGGTTTCCTGCTGGAAAGCGCAGACTACTTAATGCTTGTCCTCTTCCTGATGGGGACCCAGTCCGCCTTTTTCGGACCGCTCAAATACGGTATTCTGCCGGAACATCTCTCGACTGCAGAACTTCCGGCAGGCAATGCCTGGATCGAGGCAGCAACCTTTCTGGCCATTCTGGGCGGTACTGTCCTTGCCAATCTTCTGATTCTCGAAAAGGGCGGAACGATCCTTATCGCAGGTCTTGTCATCACCCTTGCCGTTCTGGGCAATGTAACAGCTCTGGCCATTCCCAAGGCTCCTCCGGTTCCGCCCTCAAATCCGTTGCCAGCGTTGCAATGGAACATCTTCAAGGGGACAGCCGCGCTTGTTGGCATGATCCGGAAGGAAGGGCGCCTCTTTGGCTATATTCTGGGGATCTCCTGGTTCTGGGCGGTGGGCGCCACGTTCCTGACCCAGTTCCCCACCTACACCAAAGCCGTTCTCCACGGGAACGAGGATGTCTTTACCCTGCTTCTGTGCAGCTTTTCAGTGGGTATTGCCCTGGGGTCCCTGATCTGCGGACGCATCATGCGCGGACGCATGACCCTGAAACCTGTGATCCTTGGTGCTTTGGGCATGATAGTCGCCATTGCCGATCTGGTCTGGGCCAGCAATCATTTCTGCTCCCAAAGCGACCACAGAATGGATATCGGCCTGTTCCTGAGCAACTGGCAAAACCTCCGCGTTGTTTTCGACCTGGTTGCGATCGCAGCCTTTGGCGGACTTTATGTTGTCCCGCTCTATGCCATCCTGCAAAGGGAAAGCCCCGGGCACCAAAGGGCACAGGCCATTGCCTGCACCAACATCATGAACGCCCTTTTCATGGTTCTTGCCTCCGTTGCAGCACTGGGGCTGCAGGCTCTTGGCCTGAACACAACAGATCTTTTCGGCATGCTTGCCCTTGGCACACTCTTCGCGCTGTTTCAGGGCTGGAAGCTCAACAGGGAAGCGGCCTGAGCCCTCCCCTGTTTGCCATGTCTTCTACTGGGCGTCTGCAGAAGGCTTGTTTGCCCCGGCTGCCTTTTCCAGTTCCTCGGGTGGAATGGCAACAGGAGCCTCATTGCCTTCCTGGCCGATGACCTCGACCTTGCGGCGGGCAAACTGGATGCCTTCTTCTGCAAAGACTGCGCGAAGTCTGTGATAGATTTCGCGCCGCAGAATGAACTGCGCCCTGGGCACGCAGGTAAACTTCACCCGCATCACCAGAGCCGAGTCATCATCGATGTAATGCACACCCTGGCTCTTGAGCTGATTGATAAACTTTGCCCCGTGCTCCGGATGTTCCAGAAACTCTGCCCCGACACGCTTGACCACCTTCTTGACATGCTGCGGATCCGTGTCCGGTTCAAGCCGGAAGGACATCTTGTAGATCACCCAGTCGCGAGTGTGGTTGGTCACCTGTTTCAGTTCGCCAAAGGGAACGGTTATGACAGCCCCGCGATGGTGACGCAGTTGCAGGGAGCGAATGGAAATGGCCTCGACCTCGCCGCGGGTCTTTTCATCCAGCGAGATATATTCACCGATCCGGAACGCATCATCAATCAGGAAAAAAATACCCGAGAAGATATCCTTCACCAGTGTCTGCGCTCCAAAACCGACAGCGATACCCACAATCCCCGCCGAAGCGATCAAGGGACCAATATCCACGCCAACCGAAGACAGAATGATCATCGCAATGACAGTCGCCAGAAAGGCGAGAAGAGTGTTGCGCAACAGGGGCGTGAGCGTATCAAAGCGGGAGGATTGCACGTTTTCGGAATCATCTTCTCCGCCTGCACTGACCTTCCTCTCACTGTGAAGTGCTGCCCGGATCAGACGCCAGATAATGCTTCCGATCAAAAGCGTAATGGCAATATCAAAACCTGTGCTGGCCCAGACAGAGGCATCCTCGCTTTTGGCAAGCGCAATGATGTCCAGTCCCCAAAGATTCAGGGCAACGAGCAGGGAGACGAAAACCACAATCATCCGCCAGATCTGATGCAGGGCATATTCCATACGCACCCCGATGTCACTGCGGATTGTCATGCAGGAGGAAATGACTTCCCGCCCGAAACGGTCCGCAATGGGCAACAGGATCACGACAATGACAGTTCCCAGTGGTCCGGCCAGCTGATGCTGCCCCCGTTCAATCCAGTGCGCCACCCAGAACAGCGCGGCGAAAACGACATAGACAATCAGAAGGGCCGGCGTTGCAAGAGCCACAACACGGGGCAGAAATCCCGATTGCTCCTGCACATTCAGGACCGTTCCCATCGTGTCCTGAATAGCAGCACGATTTCGCACAACGGACAGGGCCAGCAGAACCGCGACAGCCAGCCCGCAGAACATCACAAGCATCAGGGCAGGCCCGAAGCCAAGACCCAGATTCGGGAAGAACCCGCCAAAAATCCAGCCAAAAGCCCCGATCAGGACCGCCTGCCTCAAAAGACGGTAGGTCCCAAGGGCCACCTCATCGCTGAAGGGCGCAATGCGGATCTGGCGCAGACGCGGAGTCAGAAAGCGCCGCGCAATGACCAGTGCCACCCAGCTGTAGGTCACTCCGACATTGTAAATCCAGATCTGTCCGCCAAGTGGCCCCAGCTCGGCGCTCCAGAAGGGCGCGACCGTCTGGGTTGCAAAGAAAAAGGCTACAACAGGCAGGATCTCGACCACACCCAGCACCAGAGTGCGAACAACCTTTTCCCAATAGCTTTCCGTTTGTGTATCGGCCAGCAGACGACGCCACTTTACGGTCATAAGGTGGATCACAGCAGCAGAGCCAATTCCTGCCAGCAACACGGCAAGAGACGCTGTGATCATTCCACCAACACCGTTTTCAGCACGGGCCAGACGTTTTTCGACCTCTTCGGAACGGTTTGTAATGTTGTAGATGTCCCCCACCCAGCGCTCCAGCCTTGAGCGAATTTCAACAGACATCTCCTGCGCACGGGTTTGCAGTGCAATCAGGGCCTGACTGCCTTCATCCTGCCGGGCCGTTGCTTCATCGGCACGGCGCACCAGCTCTGTTCTGAGGATCTCGCGCACCTGCTCGTCACTGAGCTTGCCCATCAGTTGATCAATAATTTCCGGACTGAGCTCTTCCGGCAATTCAGGGGACGCCCCTGCTGCCTCGGCACTCGCACTTCCCGGAAGCACTTGCGCCCGGGCTGTATTCTGTCCCTCGAAACCACCCGCCAAAGCTGCCAGCAGAACCAGCATGCTCCCCAAGCGAACCAGCATAGCCATCCCCTTATGGTTCGTTTTCATTCTGTCTTTTCAGGATCATGTCACACACAATCCTTCACTTACAGTTCAACAAAGTATTCAGGATGTTGCCTGCGCCAGTCCAATAACGTTTTCTCGAACGCCCTGATTTTTCCGGGCAGACCGCGCTGTCTGGCCCTCAGAATATGAAACTGGTGCTGGACAACACACCAGTCCGGCAAGACCTGGACAAGCTCTCCACGCTCGAGGGCAGACCTGACCTGATAGAAGGGAAGACAGGCCATCCCCTGACCCTGACAGGCCATTTCAAACGCAACACCGTAGTTGCCAATCCTGTGAGGGCCGTGCAGTTCCAGCTCGACACGGTCTGCTCCTTTTTGAAACGGCCAGAGATTCCAGTCATCGCGCCCCGCATTGACAATCAGGGCCGGAGCATCTGTCCGGACCAGCTGTTCCGGAGCAGACAGTTCCTCAAGCCTGAAACGTTCCACAAAGGCAGGAGATGCGACCACGACGGATTTCACAGTTCCAAGATCCCGTGCGATGACATTGTCCGGCAAGGCACTGTAAGCCCGCAGGGCCAGATCATAATTGCCGAACTCGACATCGCGCAAAGCTGTTGAAATATCCATGATCAGGGAAACCGCCGGAAAATCCCTGACGAAATCCGGCACAACCTCGCGTGCAATCACCCGTCCCAGTTCAGCCGGAACCGTGATCCGCAACGCCCCGGACACCTCCCGGGCAAGATCGAGGATCTGCTGTTTTGCCTCCCGGCTCAGATCGCTGATCTGACGGGCTCTGGTGTAGAGCGCTTCTCCGGCTTCTGTCAGGGTGATCCGTCGTGTTGTCCGGTGGAAAAGCAGCACATCAAGATCCCTTTCCAGCGCCTGTAGATGCCGGGAGACCAATCCCTTTGAGACATCAAGCTCATCCGCAGCAGCCGTAAGACTGCCCAGACGGGCCACAGTTGAAAAGGTTTGCAGGTGGTTCAGGTTCATCAAACAGGCTCATTAAATCCATTTTTGAAACAGTATAATGAAAAAGCGGCAGTTTATCTGCACAAAAAACACCTTATTCTTTCAATCAACAGCGAACTTGAAACAATCCTGAAACGAAGGAGCAAAAGGATGAAAATTGCCCTGATCGGTGCAAGCGGTACAGTCGGCGGAAAGGTCGCAGAGGCCCTGCAAAAAGACCATGACGTGATCAGACTGGGATCACAGAGCGGCGACATTCGCATGGACATGACAGACACGGCTTCCATTGAGGCTGCCTTTGCACAGACAGGGCAGATTGATGCCGTTGTCAGCACGGCTGGCAAGGTTGCCTTTAACAGCCTGCAGGACATGACAGAAGAAGAATGGGCCCTCAGTCTGGGCAACAAGCTGATGGGACAGATCAACCTGACACGCATTGCCAGCAGGCACCTGTCTGACGGCGGGAGCGTCACCCTTTCAACCGGCATCATCGCGGATCACCCCATTTCCATGGGCATTGCCGCAACAACAGTAAACAACGCCCTGCACGGCTTTGTCCGCGCTGCAGCACTCGAAATGCCACGCGGTCAGAGGATCAATGCTGTTTCCGCAACCGTGCTCAGGGAATCACTGGGCGCCTATGGTCCCTTCTTCCCCGGTTTCCCGGCGATTGCCGGAGCCGATGCAGCACAGGGCTTTGTGCGCGCTGTTCTGGGGGTCGAAACCGGACAGGTCTTCCGTCTTTATGAAGGTCTGTAAAAAGTCGACAGGCGCCCGAAAAGCCGTCCCAGCTCAACCACCGGCCCCTGCTTCACTGGCGTTTAAACAGGCCCCCCGCTGAAGAGGTATATGATGGTTCAGAATGGCAAAATTCAAACTGTGGACGCTGTGAAATGGCTGGCAACCGCAGTTCAACTGGTCGGGTACGGAATGAAGGGGCTCAATCTGACTCCATATAATATCTATCTGTTCTTTCTGGGGATCTTTCTCTGGTTCGCCGTTGGCTGCATGTGGAAGGACAAAGCCATCATGGTCGTTCATGTTGGTGCATTTGTCTCCTTGTTGGGCGGGTATCTGAATTCGTAACCCTTCCTGCTGCTGACAGCTCGACAGATCGGGGCATTGCCCCTGCAAAGAAAAAAGCGCAGTCGTTCGGGCGACTGCGCTTTTCAAACCGTTCAGACAGGACGGATCAGAGCATGCCGATTGCCTGCTTGTAGACTTCAATCAATTCTTCCTGCTCATTGCGCTCGTGGTCTTCCATTTTGCGCATGGCGATGATCTTGCGGATGATCTTGGTGTCAAAGCCAAGAGCCTTTGCTTCGCCATAGACTTCCTTGATGTCATCAGCGATGGCTTTCTTCTCTTCCTCCAGACGCTCGATGCGGTCAATAAAACCGCGCAGACGATCGCCTGCAATACCGCCCACCTCGGAAGAACCGGAAGAGGTTGTGGGCTGAGGAGCAGAAGCTGCCTCGTCAAAGCTTTCGGAAGAGGTTTCGTTGATGTCCTCGTCAAAATCGCTCATCGCTTAAAATCCTGTAATAGGGAATCTGTTAAAAAGGTCTGGCACACCCTACTCATCCGCTGGCGCACAGGCAAGCGAAGTCTCAGCAGGACAGAACAGGATCACACCCTGTCCGGACCGGGTCTCAGTGCTGATGGGATTTTTTGAAGGCTTCTAGCTGCTCCGGAGTGGCTTCCTTCTGGTATTTTTCCTTCCACTCGGAATAGGGCATACCGTAAATCTCCTCACGCGCAGCGTCGTAATCAATCTCGATCCCGCGCTCTTCTGCAGCAGCCTTGTACCACTTGGACAGGCAGTTGCGGCAGAAACCGGAGAGGTTCATCAGATCAATGTTCTGGACGTCCTTGCGCTCGTCAAAGTGTTTGAGCAGACGGCGAAAGGCTGCTGCTTCCAGTTCGGTACGGGTTTGCTTGTCAAGATCCAGCGCCATGGCTTTCACCCTTTCCTTCATTCCTTATGGTGTCACTCGCAGTAGTGACGGACTTCGTTCAATTCCGGATTGTCGACGATTTCCGCGAACACATCCCCCAGGACTGCAGCCCAGTGGCGAATACCCTGCTCGTCGGAGATCAGGTCCTGCCGCACCTCGATCACCATGTTGGCATAGCCGTTTCCGTCGCCATGTACCTCGATCGAGTTGCCGTGGCCATCACGACCATCATAGGGCACATTGTCCCCGCAGAGGATATCACGCTTTTTAAAGGCCTCCATAAAGGGAACAGCCAGACGCGGATCACGGTTCCACAGCGCACAGACCGGCCAGGGCCGCTGCACGCCATCCATCTCGTGGGTCATGGAGTGCATGGAGAGAATGGCAGGCACCTGTCCACGTCCCCGAATGCCGTCCAGAACAGATTTCAGCGCAGCCTGATAGGGATAGTAGAAGGTCTCCATACGGGCCTGCTCCTCGTCCACGCTCAGGTCCCGGTTGCCCGGCACCTCAATCCCGTCACTCACTGGCGGAATCAGCGTGTCATGGTCCAGCTTCCGGTTCGGGTCGACCACAAGACGGGAAAAATGACTGTAGATCGCACAGAAACCGAAACGCTCTGCCAGAATCTCGGTCACGCCTCTGATGCCGATATCATAGGCAATGTGCTTTTGCATGTCTTCGCCTGACATCCCCAGCCCGTTCAGGGAACGCGGTACAAAGTTGGATGCGTGATCACAAAAGAAAACAATGTTCGACGGACTGTCCTGATTGACAATCCTGAAGGGCGCGGGTTCGTCCGCAGCCAGCAAAGACGGCTGCCCGCCTGAAAGCTCTTGCAGTGACATTGTGATCCCCATTCATCCTGCAGATAAAACCTGCCTTTTCACATACGCCTTTATGGCTGCACTCTCAATGGATCATCACGTTTTTTTTCATTTCTGTCTGTTTCATGTCTCTTCCTGAACAAAAACTGCGCCACTAGAGCTTGACGAGCACCGGATATTTTTCCGATAAGCAAGAGGACAAGACACACCAAGCTAGCGAGTTGGGCAGGCCATGGCATCTCCGGAACCAAAAACACTTCTTCGTTCTCTCTTTCAGGCAGGACTGGATGCCGCCAATCCGCGTCTGACCCTTCCCGGTTTCCTGCCCGAACCCGGCAAGGGCCGCACCATTGTGATCGGTGCAGGCAAGGCCGGAGCCTCCATGGCAAAGGCCGTCGAGGAGAACTGGTCCGGAGAACTGGACGGTCTGGTTGTCACACGATATGACCACGATCTTCCCGAAGGCGAGAAGTGCCGGAAAATCGAGGTTGTCGAGGCTTCACACCCTGTCCCGGACGCTGCCGGGCGCGAAGCGGCAGAGCGCATCCTGCAAAAGGTTCAGGGGCTGAACGAGGACGATCTGGTGCTCTGTCTGATTTCCGGCGGCGGTTCTGCCCTGCTGTCCCTGCCTGCCGAGGGCGTTTCACTGGAAGACAAGCAGGCCGTCAACAAGATGCTGCTGAAATCCGGGGCCAACATTGGCGAAATGAACACGGTGCGCAAGCACCTCTCTGCCATCAAGGGCGGACAGCTTGCTGCAGCAGCGGCTCCTGCTCGGGTGGTCAGCCTCCTGATCTCCGACGTTCCCGGCGATGATCCCGATGTGATTGCCTCCGGCCCGACCGTCGCTGACCCGACCACCTTTGATGATGCCAAGGCTGTTATCGCAAAATACGGTATCGAACTCCCAGCCTCCGTTCAGGCTCATTTTGACAAGGCCTCCCCCGAGACACCAAAGCCCGGCGATGCCCGGCTGGCAGGCAATGAAGTCCACATGATCTCCGCACCACAGGCTTCGCTTGAAGCCGCTGCAAAGCTGGCACAGGAAAACGGGGTAACACCTCTGATCCTCGGTGATTCCATCGAGGGAGAATCCCGCGAAGTCGCGAAGGTCATGGCCGCCATGGCCCGTCAGGTCGCCACACACGGCCAGCCGGCCCCGGCCCCTTGCGTTCTTCTGTCAGGTGGAGAAACAACAGTCACAGTACGCGGCAAGGGTCGCGGAGGACGCAATGCCGAGTTCCTGCTGGCTCTGGCTATCGAGCTGGACGGCGCTGCCGATATCCATGCCATCGCAGGCGATACAGACGGCATTGACGGCATTGAGGACAATGCCGGCGCCATGGTCTTCCCGGACAGCCTCGCCCGTGCAGCGGCCAAAGGAACAGATGCAAAGGCTCATCTGGCAAACAACGATGCCTACAGCTTCTTTGAGTCGATCGATGATCTGGTTTTCACAGGCCCGACACTGACCAATGTCAATGATTTCCGTGCCATTCTGGTTCTGCCAAAAGCCTGAGCCTGAAAACCTGCCTGATCAGTCCGGGTCCACAGGGGGTGCTGCTTTATTCCCCTATGATTTCCTTCAGGGCCGCCTCCAGCTTTGGAGCCAGATGCCTGTGACTGTCATGCAGGTAGTGGTAGGTCCGCATCACCGTGATCGGCGGGTAAAGCTTGCGAATGACACTCTTGGGCTCCTTGATGGAGCGCAAGGCTTCCTCGGCCGAGATTTCCGTTCCCAGCGCAATGTCGGCCCGCTTCTCGTCGAGCATCTTGAAAAGCTCGGGTGAGGACGCGGCTTCAGACGCCTGACGCCCCTCCAGGACATTTTCTGACCAGAGTATGCCCCGCTCGTGGATCAGGCTGTATTCATCCAGCACCTTTGTGGAATATTCCTCGATATCCTCACGGTTGGTATAGGCATAGCCCCGAAGCGTCAGAAGCGGAATGTTCACCCTGACCAGATTTTTGTATTTGTTTTCAATGAGGGCAACGCGCAGGGCATCACCATCCACCTGCCCTTTGCTGACGGCCTGCAGCTGCCGTTCTGCCGGGTAGCCGACAAAGGCCACTTCCACCCCGACCTTGCGGTAGGCCTGACGCAGGATTGGCAGCACCTGCCGGTCAAACTCGCTGTGGGCCACAAAGCCGACACGAATGACCTCACTGCATTCGGCAGCTCCCTCAACCTTGTAGAAGCTGTGCAGGCAGTTCGTCTCTCCGGATGGCTCCTCAGTGTTGCTCCCGGCCACCACAACCGGACTGGACAACAGGAAGAACGCAATCATCGAAAGAAAAAATGCAAAAGATCCCCAAAACTCCCCGAGATGAATCTTCTTTGTCTTTAAATCTTCAAGAAGCCTCTCAACCATTTAACCTGCCATTAACGCGGTAATATTAAAGCATAAAAAGTACCCTTTTCTAAATTATTGGGCCTTTCTTTTCATCAGATATCAAGTCTTTTTTAAAAAACGCTACTCACAAATATATCAATACCTTTTGGTATTTCTTTCCCCGAGCCGGGAACTTGCCTTCAAAAGCAGAATGTCGCTCTCGCTCAACGAATGAGTAAAAAGATCAAAATAAACCCACCAATTACATAATATATTTTTTAGAACATCTCTAAATACTGACAAATATCGCCTTTTCGATCATTCCATACCTATTGCGTCAGTTTTTTTACATATAGCGTCAAAATATTCAAAAAGACTCCGGACTCCAATCATCCGCATCAAAACCGATTCAATTGCCCTTTGGCACTGAAAAACAATAATATTTTTTTACGCCTTGCAAAAAACTCGCAAAGCGATGTATGCCATTAGTGCAAAATAAAAAGCAAAAAAAAGATCATCTGTCCTAAACAAATCTAAAAAAAATATCAGGGAAAGCGAGTAAACGTCATGTCTGACTCTGACTCAAAGAAAGTCCTGTACGATACCGACTACGAAGCCGGTCAGGACAATCTTCAACGCTGGGGCATTGATGTCCATAACCCGGTGTTCTGGATTGCTTCCGCTATCGTCATCCTTTTCGTTCTTGGTGTCCTGATTGCACCGGGAGCGTCCAAAGAACTGCTCGACGGTGCCAAATGGTCCGCCATTGGTGCCTTTGACTGGCTCTTCATGCTGGGCGGGAACATTTTTGTTCTCTTCTGTCTGGCTCTGATCGTTCTGCCACACGGCAAGATCCGCCTTGGCGGAGCCGAAGCCAGGCCGGAATTCTCCACCCTGTCCTGGTTTGCCATGCTCTTTGCAGCCGGCATGGGCATTGGTCTGATGTTCTGGTCTGTTGCAGAGCCGACAGCCTATTACACAGGCTGGTACGAAACACCCCTGGGTGTTGAAGCCAACACACCTGAAGCAGCCCAGAAGGCCATGAACGCAACGATGTTCCACTGGGGTCTCCACCCCTGGGCCATCTATGCCGTTGTTGGTCTGTCCCTGGCTTTCTTCAGCTTCAACAAGGGCCTGCCCCTGACCATTCGCTCAGCGTTCTATCCGATCCTCAAGGACCACTCCTGGGGCTTCTTCGGGCACATCGTTGACATCGTTGCCGTTGTCGCAACACTCTTCGGTCTGGCGACATCCCTTGGTTTCGGTGCCCAGCAGGCCTCTGCGGGTCTGGCCTATCTCTTCGACTTCGAAGCAGGCCTGTCCACGCAGATTGCAATCATTGTGGTCGTTACCCTGATTGCCCTGTTCTCTGTTGTTCGCGGTCTGGACGGTGGCGTCAAGATCCTGAGTAACATCAACATGGGTATGGCAACGATCCTGGTTCTCTTCATTTTTGTCGTGGGACCAACAGCTGTCATCATTTCCACAATCGGCACAACCTTTACCGGTTATCTGGGTGACATCGTGTCTCTCAGCAACTGGGTTGACCGCGAAGATGAAGCCTGGATGCAGGGCTGGACAGTCTTCTACTGGGCCTGGTGGATTTCCTGGTCGCCTTTCGTGGGCATGTTCATCGCGCGCATCTCCAAAGGCCGTACTGTTCGTGAATTCATCGTGGCTGTGCTTCTGGTTCCAACGCTGGTTACACTCTTCTGGATGAGCGTTTTCGGTGGCTCTGCCCTGGATCAGATCCAGAACGGTGTTGGCGAGCTGGCAAACGGTCTGGGAGCTGTTGAACTGGCCATGTTCCAGATGCTGGAAAACCTGCCTCTGGCTGTTCTTACCTCCACAATCGGTATTGTTCTGGTTCTGGTCTTCTTCATTACCTCCTCTGACTCCGGCTCTCTCGTTATCGATGCCATCACAGCGGGTGGTAAGGTGGATGCACCTGTAATCCAGCGCATTTTCTGGGTGATCATTGAAGGCATGATTGCTGCAGCCCTGCTCTTCGGTGGTGGTGCTGACGCTCTCGCGGCCCTTCAAGCTGCTGCGATCACGACTGGTCTTCCCTTTACAGTCATTCTGATCGTGATGTGCGTGTGTCTCTTCATGGGTCTCTCCCATGAGAAAACATACGTTGTCAAAAAAGACGATTAATTCGCCTTTTTGACGCTATCAGACTGGGCCCCTGCCGCAAAAGCAGGGGCTCTTTTTTTTGTCCGGATGCAAAAAGGAAAATACCCGAGTAAAAAAGTTTGTCTTTTTTGAAAGCCTCCCTCTTTCAATCAAAGACTTTTACCCCCATAACAGTCTAAACCTTGTGACCCCCGACAAAAGGAATTGGAAATGGACCTTTCGCTTGCCGTTCAGAACCTTGTCTCTCCACCGGTTCTGTTCTTTGCTCTTGGTGTTTTTGCGGCCCTCGTCCGTTCTGAACTTGCCATCCCGCAAGCCGTGGCCAAGGGCATGTCGCTCTATCTGATGCTCGCAATCGGCTTCAAGGGCGGTGTCGCAGCAATCGGACACGGCCTGGGACTGGATCTCCTGCTGGTCATCATTGCCGCAACAGCCCTGAGCTTTGCCATTCCGCTGGTTGCCTTTTTCTTCCTGAAAACCACGACAAAGCTTGATCAGATCAACATGGCTGCCATCGCAGCACACTACGGCTCTATTTCCATTGTCACCTTCATTGCCGCAACAGCTGCGCTGGAACTCTCCGGAATTGAGTATCCGGGCATCATGATTGCCGCGGCTGCCGCCATGGAAGCACCCGCCATTGCAACAGCGCTGTTTCTCGCGCACAGAGGACGCAAGAAGCAGGAGGAACAGGGCGCTCCGGCAGACAACTCCATGCTCTGGCGCGAGGTTGCCCTCAATGCCTCCGTGGTTCTTCTCGTCGGCGCCTTCCTCATTGGAATGGCAACCGGGGAAAAGGGTTACAAGGAAATCTCGCCCTTCATCACCGCACCCTTCAAAGGCGTTCTGTGTCTCTTCCTGCTGGATATGGGACTGGTTGCCGGTCGCGAGCTGCGCCAGGTACGCAAGACCCTGACACCGGCTCTGCTCGGTTTCGGGATTTACATGCCGCCCATCGGTGCTGTGATCGGCGGCCTGACCGGCGCCCTGATCGGACTGGACACCGGCGGCATCATGCTGCTTTCCGTACTGGCAGCATCTGCATCCTACATCGCGGTTCCAGCCGCCATGCGGATCGCCCTGCCGGAAGCCAAACCGTCCCTTTATCTGACGCTTTCCCTTGCCATCACCTTCCCGTTCAATCTTACTATAGGCATTCCCGCCTATATTTCGCTGGCTGAAGCCCTCTCATAAGGACAAGCATCATGAGCTCCATAAAGACCTACCCCAAAAAGCGCCTGTCCATCATTATCGAGACGCCTTTTCTCAAGCGGTTGCGCCATATTCTCGATGAGCTTGAGGTTCCCGGCTACACCGTTCTCCCCGCCCTTGCCGGCAATGGCAAAAGCGGCAGCTGGAACCGGGACACCCAGTCTTCCGATGCCGGAACAATGGTTCAGGTGCTGATTGTACTGGACGAAAGCCTTGTGGAAGAGGTTCTCAAGGCCGTTCACGCGGTTCTGGAACGCCAGATCGGCATTGTGTCACTGTCCGACATCGAGGTCCTCAGACCGGAGCTGTTCTGAGCAGACAGAGAACACAGCAGACTGTTCAGGAAGAGGAGCCACCGCTCCTCTTTTTTATACCTGCAACATCTCCTGACCGTAGCGTCGCAAACGCTCTTCCAGTGTTCCGCTGTGCAGTTCAAAGAGATGATTGTCATCGTCGTAGAAATAGAGCGAACGCCCCTCTCCCTCTACACGGGGCCGTCCTTCACGCAATTCAAGCCCAAGCGCCCGAACCCGCTCCAGACAGGTGTCATAATCCCCGTCTGCAATTTTGAACGCCACATGATTGTAGCTTCTTTCCTTCATTGGCTCCCCTTCCATGACGGCAATCCAGAGTCCTCCGGCATCAAAAAACCGCTCCCTTGAGAGCGAGAAGGTTTTCTCTCCGCTGTCATAGATTTTTCGTGCACCCAGAACAGATGTCAGAATTTTCTCCATTCTGTCGAGATCACCCACAACAAAGGTCATATGGCTCAAACCTTCAATCATCACCCCTCTCCAACGAAAGCAATCCACACAGAACAGGAAACAAATTCACACCAATACATACAATAAAAATCATTCCTGCAAAAATAACCAGAAGTTATCCAATAAATAACACAAGTTTTCGTTGACCCGATTACAAATCATCCCTCACTATTTTACCATGCCAATATCACAGGGAGACGAAAAATGGGTTTTGAATACAAAGCGCGTTACGGAAACTTCATTGGTGGCAAGTTTGTTGAGCCCGTCAATGGACGCTATTTCGAAAATCTTTCCCCCGTCAACGGGAAACCCCTCTGCGAAGTTGCTCGATCAGATGACAAGGATATTGCGTTAGCCCTTGATGCAGCCCACGCAGCAAAGGACAGCTGGGGGAAAACCTCGCAGGCCGAACGGGGCACCATCCTCAATCGCATCGCCCAGGTTATGGAAGACAATCTGGAACTGCTGGCACAGGCCGACACCTGGGACAACGGAAAGCCTATCCGCGAGACAATGGCTGCCGACCTTCCCCTCGCAATTGATCACTTCCGCTATTTCGGCGGCATTGTTCGCGCCCAGGAAGGCTCCATTTCCCCCATTGATGACGACACCATCGCCTATCACTTCAATGAACCACTGGGTGTGGTCGGCCAGATTATTCCCTGGAATTTCCCGCTGCTGATGGCGACCTGGAAAATTGCTCCTGCCCTGGCTGCCGGCAACTGTATTGTCCTCAAGCCGGCAGAACAGACACCTGCCTCGATCATGGTTCTCATGGAGCTGATTGGCGACCTTCTGCCACCCGGCGTTCTCAACGTGGTCAACGGCTTCGGTCTGGAAGCAGGCAAACCCCTGGCAACCAGCAACCGTATTGCCAAACTGGCCTTTACCGGTGAAACCACAACCGGCCGCATGATCATGCAGTATGCCAGCCAGAACATCATCCCCGTCACACTGGAGCTTGGCGGCAAATCCCCCAACATCTTCTTTGAAGACGTGGGGCGCGAGGACGATGATTTCTTTGACAAGGCCATCGAAGGCTTTGTCATGTTTGCCCTCAATCAGGGAGAGGTCTGCACCTGTCCGAGCCGTGCCCTGATCCACGAGAGCCTCTATGACCGCTTTATGGATCGCGCACTCAGCCGTGTGCAGGCTATCGTCCAGGGCAACCCGCTCGATCCGCAGACCATGATCGGCGCCCAGGCTTCATCAGAGCAGCTGGAAAAAATCCTCTCCTATATCGACATTGGTCGTCAGGAAGGTGCCGAGGTCCTGACGGGCGGCAATCAGGCCAGAATGGAAGGCGATCTGGCTGGCGGTTACTACGTTGAGCCGACGGTCTTCAAGGGCAACAACTCCATGCGGATTTTCCAGGAGGAGATCTTTGGTCCCGTTGTTGCCGTGACCACCTTCAGGGATAACGACGAAGCGCTCTCCCTTGCCAATGATACACTCTACGGACTGGGAGCAGGCGTGTGGAGCCGCGATGCGAACACCTGCTATCGCTTCGGGCGCGCCATCCAGGCCGGGCGCGTGTGGACGAACTGCTACCATGCCTATCCGGCTCACGCCTGCTTCGGCGGTTACAAACAGTCAGGCATCGGACGGGAAAACCACCTGAAGATGCTGGATCACTACCAGCAGACCAAAAACATGCTGGTCAGCTACAGCCCGAAAAAACTGGGCTTCTTCTAGGACAGACTTTGGGCAGGGCTTTGACCCTGCCCTTTATTTTATCCCGCTCCTCCCCATCTCTTTCTGTAAGCAAGGGAGTTTGAAATGGAAGAAAAAGTTGTTGCAACCGATGCTGCACTTGAACTGATCCGCGAAATACAGGCCGATCACGGAGAGGTCATGTTCCATCAATCCGGCGGCTGCTGTGATGGTTCCTCCCCCATGTGTTACGAACAGGGCGATTTTCTGATTGGTGATCACGATGTGCTGCTGGGCGAAATTGGCGGCGCTCCGTTCTACATCAGCGAAAGCCAGTACGACGTCTGGAAGCACACCAGACTGATCATTGATGTCGTCCCTGGCCGGGGCGGCATGTTCTCACTGGATAACGGACGTGAAAAGCGCTTCCTGACCCGCTCTGAAATCTGCGCCATCTGAGCTGATCATCCCCGAGCCGTCATCCCGCTGACATCAGCCCCTGACAGGGAGAACCTTTTATCATCAGGACAGGACACTTTCCCCGGGTTTACGGGAAACGAGAAGCCCCGCACAGAAGCAGGGCAAAAAATAATCGATCTTCTGAATTATAATAATCACATAAATCAATTTAGTCGATCAGAAGCCCGATGTTATCTTTAACTCGAAACAAAAAAGCGCAAACTCACTACAGGAGAGATCTAGTGGATAACGGAAACGACAAAGATATCAGCAAGTGCCCTGTCATGGGTCACAAGGCCAATCAGGCAGCGGCATCGACCTCTGCCAACCAGCAATGGTGGCCCAACCGCCTGAACCTGAAAATCCTGAACCTGAACACACCGCAAACCAGCCCCATGGATGACGACTTCGACTATGCGGAAGAGTTCAGCAAGCTGGACCTCGACGAACTGGCCAAGGACGTCGATGCCGTGATGACAGACTCCCAGGACTGGTGGCCTGCCGATTACGGCCACTACGGCCCTTTCTTTATCCGTATGGCCTGGCACTCTGCAGGAACTTACAGAAACTTTGACGGTCGCGGTGGTGCCTCCACGGGCAATCAGCGCTTTGCACCGCTGAACAGCTGGCCGGACAACGTCAACCTCGACAAGGCCCGCCTGCTGCTGTGGCCTGTGAAGCAGAAATACGGCCGTCGCATTTCCTGGGCCGATCTGATGATCTTTGCAGGCAACCGCGCCCTGGAAACCATGGGCTTCAAAACCTTTGGCTTCTCTGGTGGTCGCGAAGACATCTACGAGCCGGAAGACGACATCTACTGGGGTCCGGAAATCGAATGGCTTGCCGATGAGCGCTACAGTGGTGAACGCGATCTCGACAGCCCGCTTGCAGCCGTTCAGATGGGCCTGATCTATGTAAACCCGGAAGGCCCGAACGGTGAGCCGGATGTGATTGCATCGGCACGCGACATCCGCGAAACCTTCGGACGCATGTCCATGAATGACGAGGAAACCGTCGCCCTGATCGCCGGTGGGCACACCTTCGGCAAGGCGCACGGTGCAGGTGATGCCGCGCATGTTGGCGAAGCTCCTGAGGGTTCTTCCCTCGAAGAGCAAAGCCTTGGCTGGAAAAGCACCTACGGCTCCGGCAAAGGCGGAGACACCATCTCCTCCGGCCTTGAAGGCGCATGGACACCAACGCCGATCCAGTGGGACAACAGCTATTTTGAAACGCTCTTTGCCTACGACTGGAATCTCGTCAAGAGCCCGGCTGGTGCACTGCAATGGGTCCCGACAGACCCGAAGGCGGCTGACCTCGTTCCGGATGCCCACGATCCTGCAAAGAAACACGCTCCGATCATGTTCACATCCGATCTGGCGCTGCGCATGGACCCGATCTATGGCCCGATCTCCAGACGCTTCCTGGAAAATCCTGCAGAGTTTGCAGATGCCTTTGCCCGCGCCTGGTTCAAGCTGACACACCGTGATATGGGTCCAAAAGCCCGTCATCTCGGAGCACAGGTTCCTGCAGAAAACCTGATCTGGCAGGACCCGGTTCCCGCCGTTGACCACGAACTGGTGAACGACGCCGATGTTGCAAGCCTGAAAGAAAAACTGCTGGCATCCGGCCTGTCCGTTTCCCAGCTGGTTTCCACGGCATGGGCCTCTGCCTCCACCTTCCGCGGCAGTGACAAGCGTGGTGGTGCGAACGGTGCCCGCATTCGTCTGGCTCCGCAGAACGGTTGGGCTGTCAACGATCCGGAACAGCTCTCCGGCGTACTGAAAACCCTGGAAGGCATCCAGTCCGCGTTCAATGCTGGCGGCAAACAGATTTCCCTGGCCGACCTGATCGTCCTTGGCGGCTCTGCCGGTATTGAGGCCGCAGCGAAAAAAGCCGGTCACGACGTGACGGTTCCCTTCACACCGGGCAGAACGGATGCCACAGAAGCCCAGACAGATGCGGAATCCTTCGCTGTTCTGGAGCCAACTGCTGACGGTTTCCGTAACCACTACAGCAAAGGCCACCGCCGCTCCGCACCTGAACTGATGGTGGATCGCGCTCAGCTTCTGACCCTGACGGCTCCGGAGATGACGGTCCTCGTTGGCGGCCTGCGTGTGCTGGACACAAACACAGGTCAGTCCCAAATGGGCGTCTTCACAGACACCCCCGGGACCCTGACCAACGATTTCTTCCGCAACCTGCTCGACATGAACATCGAGTGGAAGAAATCCGAGCACTGTGACCACTTCTACGAAGCCTTTGACCGCAAGTCCGGTGAAAAGAAATGGAACGGTTCTGCGGTTGATCTTGTCTTCGGTGCGAACTCCGAACTGCGCGCACTCTGCGAGGTTTACGGTTCCGACGATGCCAGCGGAAAATTCATCAATGACTTCATCGCAGCATGGGTCAAGGTGATGGAACTGGATCGCTTCGATCTGCACGGTTAAGAACACAAAAGCTCAGACAAGGGGGGCGGCCGTTCCACGGTCGCCCCCCTTTTTTATTCATGGGCCTCATAAGGCACCACAGAACCGTCAGGCTGCTGCAGATAGATGTTATCGCTGGTGAAGTTGAACCTGTAAATCCCCAGAAGAAGAACAAACAGGACACCCAAACCAAGCGTAATACCCAAAAGTTTCAAACACCGGTAAAATCCGCTCATGGCCTTTTCCCTGCATCACAATCATGACAGCCTGTCCCGCAGGAAGTCCCAGAAGACCCTCGTCCGTGCAGGCAGGTATTTCGTCGGCGCCCTCAAGGCATAGAGGTAAAAGGGATCAGCATCCCCGGCAAAGGGGAGAGAGACAACCCTGCCCTCTTCAATGTCTCCCGCCACAACGGGATAAGGCAGGAAGGCCACGCCACCATGCGCCAGAAGAACAGTCCGGATCAGATAGCTGGTGTTCATGAAGGAACAGTTTGAATGCCTGAAGGCAACAGTGTGTTCTTCCTGTCTCAACTCCCAGATATTCACACCGTTTCCCCTGTTTCCCGAAAAGACGAGACAGTGGTGTTCAGCCAGATCCTCCACTGTTTCCAGCGTCGGCGCGGAAGCCAGATATTCCGGCGTTGCGCAGAGAACCCGCGGCACCGTCTGCAGTTTTCGGGCAATCAGCCCACTGTCAGGAAGGGAGCGGGTGATGCGCATCACAACATCAAACTGCTCGCAGTAGAGATCGGAAAATTCATCGCTGACCGTCACGTTGAGCCTGACCTTCGGATAAAGCGCCCTGAAATCAGCAATGATCGGCCCCATAAACTGGAAAGCAACGATGGAGGGAATGTTCAGGCACAGCGAGCCGAAAACCCCTTCGGAGCTTTCACGCATGGATTTCTCCAGCCCGTCGATATCCTCCACAATTGATGAAGCCAGTTGCAGGCACTGCTGTCCTGACGGCGTCAGACGCAGGGAGCGTGTGGAGCGCACAACAAGAGCCGAGCCCAGATGTTCCTCCAGTCTGGAGATTGAACGGGCCACCCAGGCCGGCGTCACACCCAGTTGACGGGCCGCAGCAGAAAAGCTGCCCTGCTCAACAACCACGCAGAAGATTTTCAGGGTTTCAGCGATATTGAATTGCGCCACATTACACCACTATTCGTAAAAAATGTTTCAAGAAAAGGCATTATATACAAACAAACAGGAAAAAATAAACTGGCTTCAGCTTTTCTCTGAAAGGAATGAACCCATGAGCCATCCTGTCTTATTTTCCCCCTCAAATCTCGGGAGTCTTCCCCTCAAAAACCGGACTCTTGTTGCTCCGATGACCCGCATCAGCGCCTTGCCGTCCGGCGAGGTGGGTCCCTTGATGAGCGACTATTACAAGGCCTTTGCCGATGGAGGATTTGCCGCCGTCATTACAGAAGGGGTCTATACAGACGAACTCTATTCCCAGGGATACCGGAACCAGTCCGGCATCGCCAATCAAACCCAGGCTGAAAGCTGGAAACCGCTGATCCGGACCGTTCAGGAATCCGGTGCAAAAGTGATCATGCAGCTGATGCATGCCGGCGCTCTGTCCCAGCACAACCGTTTCAGCTCTGAAACCGCTGCTCCCAGTGCGTTTCAGCCCATGGGCGAGCAGCTCGAAATCTATCATGGCAAGGGAGGATATGCCTTGCCCAAAGCGCTTTCCGCTGACGACATCAAAGATGTTGTTCAGGGCTTCACGGATGCTGCGCGTCGCGCTCAGGATGCCGGTGTCGACGGACTGGAGATCCACGGAGCCAATGGTTACCTCCTCGATCAGTTTGCAACGGATTACAGCAATCTGCGCAGCGATCACTACGGCGGTTCCGTTGCCAATCGCATCCGCCTGACCTGCGAGATCACAGCAGCCGTGCGGGAGGCTGCCGGAAAGGATTTCACTCTTGGTGTGCGCATCTCCCAGGCCAAGGTCAACAATTACGACCATCGCTGGGCCGGTGCCGAAGACGATGCAAAGCTCATCTTCTCGGGCCTTGCCGAAGCCGGAGCCTCCTTCCTGCACACAACCGAACACCACGGAGATCAGCCGGCCTTCGGGCAGGAAGGCGGTCAAACACTCGCTGCTCTGGCGAAGGCCTTCTCGGGACTGCCCGTTATCGCCAACGGCAAGCTTGACGAACCGGATCGGGCTGAAGCCCTGCTTGCAGCCGGAAAGGCTGATTTTGTCTCCATCGGCAAAGCCGCACTGGCAGCCCCCGACTGGCCCGAGCGGGTTCTTCAGGACAGGCCCCGTCCGGAATTCGATTTCGGCTTGCTGTCACCGATTGCGGATATCGGGAACTCCCTGCGTTTTCACAACACACAAAGTTAAGAAAATGCGACCCCGGCCCTGCCTTCAAAGCAGGGCCGTTTCTCACTCCCCAATGGGATTGGGGCCATCATAGCTCCAGCGATAGGCTGGCGGCGTCGGGCCCTTGTTCCGTCCGCCCTGCTGCATCTGCTCCCAGGCGTGAGACATCACCCCCACAGAGCGTGACAGGCAGAAAAGACCACGGGCCAACGGGCCTTCAAAACCGAGCTCGGCATAGATCACAGCCGTTGCACCATCAATATTCATGGGCACGGGCTTGCCCTTGCGCTCGTTCAAAAGCAGCTGAAGGGCCCGCCCGATCCCGGCATAACGCCCGGAGACGACCCCGGCTTTGGCAGCCTCATCCACAAGCCCCAGCAAACGGGGTGCTCTCGGGTCTTCCGGCTTGTGGAAACGGTGTCCGAACCCCGGAACGAAAACCGTGCGTTCTGTCTGCCATCTGTCGACCATCCGCGCGGTGGCTTCCTCCAGAGACAGCCCTCCCGCAACGGCCTGATCAATCCAGTTGAAAAGCTCGACCGCCTGCTCTCCTGCTCCGCCGTGGACATCATCCAGCATGTTTACAGCAGAAGCCATGGCACCATTGAGGCCCAAACCACAGGTAACAGCCATACGAGCGGTCGCAATGGAAGGAGCCTGTGGTCCGTGATCCACCGCTGCAACCAAGGCGCATTCCAGTAGTCTGGCCTGCTCGACAGAAGGCAACTCGCCCCGGGTCATCAGCCAGATCATCTGCGGAAAGCTCACCTGCCCGATCAGATCTTCAACGGGATGCCCCCGAAAACGGATCTGCCCCGGTCTCATGTCGATGATTGATGTCGTCCACCAGTCCGCAACATCACTGCCCTGTCCATTCATAAGGCTCCTCCTTCCTTCAAATTCCGGAGTTCCTGACGGGACACACCCAGTTCCATCCAGATTTCGTCGTTGTGTTGTCCCAGCTCGGGAGGCGGGCTTTCAACGCCCGGAGCCTTTCCATCCAGCTTGACCCCCGTTGTCACGATTTCAATATCCCGTCCGACACCGGGGACATTCTCAAAACTGGCCAGGAAGCCGCGCTCTGCGATCTGCGGCATTTCCAGCACTTCCGGCACGGAAAGAACAGCGCCGGCGGGGACACCGATCCGGTTGAGTTCCTTCGCCCAGTCCCGCGCCGGACGGGTTTTCAGAACCGCTTCCAGCTCTGCCTTGAGCGCCAGACGGTTATTTTTGCGCTCTTCACGGCTTGCGTATTCCGGCCGGTCACGAAGCGCCTGCAAGCCCAGATGATCCGTAAGCAGGACCCACTGCTCGTCCTTGTTTGCTGCAATATTCAAAAGACCACCCCCGGCTTCAAAGGCACCCGATGGCGCAGAGGTCGGGTTCTCATTGCCCTGCGCAGACGGTTCAACCCCGGCAATCAGATAGTTCGACACCGTCCAGCCCATTGTCGCCAGCACAGATTCCAGCATGGAAACATCCAGAAAAGCTCCTCTGGGCCGGGCGTTCAGAGCGGCCGCAATAGCAAAGGCTGCCGTCATCCCGCCAATGGTGTCCGCAATGGGATAGCCGACCCGCAGGGGAGCAGACTGCGCATCCCCTGTCACAGACATCACTCCGGACGCGCCCTGGATGATCTGGTCATAGGCCGGACGATGCACCCAGGGACCGTCCTGCCCGAAGCCGGAAATTGCACAATAGACGAGTTCGGGATGCAACGCCCCGAGAACGTCATAACCCACGCCGAGACGGTTCATTACGCCGGGGCGAAAGTTCTCGACCACGACATCTGCCGTTTTCACCAGTCGCTTGAAAAGGGGCTTCCCGTCAGGATTCTTCAAATTCACGGTCACGGATTTCTTTCCGGCATTCTGTGCCAGAAAGGAAACCCCCATGTTTTTTGCATTCAACGCGGGATCGGCACCGAGCTGGCGCGCAAGATCGCCCCGCCCGGCAGCTTCCACCTTGATCACCTCGGCACCGAAGTGAACCAGTTGATGGCAACAAAAAGGCCCGGCCAGAACATTTGTCAGGTCCAGAACCCGAATTCCCTCCAGCATTTTCGCCATGGCATTTCATCCTCACTCAGACAATCGTTCTACTAGACAGAATATAGTTCTATTTAGTAGAATTTTGCGAAAATCAACATGCCTTGTCAAATCCACCGGAGTCCCGATCCTTGTCCCCAGCAGAACCCAAAGGCGTTGAAGCCGTTGAACGCGCGCTCTCCATTCTCGACAGCTTTGATCGGGAAACAGCCGAACTGTCTCTGGCAGAGCTTTCCAAACGGACAGGCTTTTACAAAAGCACCATCCTCAGGCTCGCCGTGTCACTGGAGCGCTTTGGTTATCTTTCCAGACAACCTTCCGGAACCTTTGTTCTCGGTTCATCACTCGGGCGTCTTGGGGAACTCTATCGAAAGAACTTCGACCTCAACACGATGATCCGCGCAGAACTTGAACAGCTGTCGCGTAGCACAGGGGAAACGGCGTCCTTTTACGTACGGGACAAAGCACAGCGGATTTGCCTGTTGCGCAGCGAGCCGGATCGCTCCATTCGCCACAGCATCACCGAAGGCACGACACTGCCCCTTGAATGCGGTGCCAGCGGCAAGGTGCTGCTCGCTTTCTCGCCAGACCCGGAAGAAGGCGGGGAAGCCGTCCGCCAGACAGGTCATGCCCACTCCGAGGGCGAACGTGATCCCGACGTTGCCTCGATTGCCCTGCCGCTTCTCTCCGGCTCGGGAAAACTGGTCGGGGCTCTCGCCCTGTCCGGGCCAGTCACACGCTTTACCCGTGATCGTCAGCAGGAGCTTTTGTGCCTGCTGCAGGCTTCCCGTCAGGAGCTGGAAAGCCGGATCGCGGAATAAGGGGAGTTGATCCGCCACCCTTTCTTTCCAATATATAGCCAATTGTGTTCAGACTGACCCGCGGTCAGCTCCAACCGGAAAGAAAAAGATTTTCATGCGCAAGCTCCTGCTTCCTGCCCTTTTCTCCATGATCACGGGCTGCTCCATCGCCAGCGAGGCTGACAAGGCCTTCGACCCCACAGCCCCCAAGGCCCATCACACGGAAAACGGCTTCCGCAATCTCTATTTCGATGACAACAAAAAGGCCGGTTTCTTTAACTTCTGGTTTGATGTCCGCTTCAAGGAAAAATGGCCGGATGCCGAAGCTCTTGCAGAAAGCCCTCCGATCCCCCGTCAGGAGGTTGACCTTGAGCGTGTCAAAAATCCCGACCCGGCTGAAGTACAGGTCACCTGGGTGGGGCATTCCACCTTTCTGATCCAGCACGATGGCCTGAACATTCTGACAGACCCGATCTTTTCAGAACGCGCCTCGCCCTTCTCCTTTGCAGGCCCGAAGCGTTACACCAAACCTGCCATCACCCTCGAAGACCTGCCGAGGATCGATGCCGTTGTGATCAGCCACAATCACTACGACCACATGGACAACGAAACCATCCGCGCACTTGGCAATGGTCCGGTCTGGTATGTTCCACTCAAAAACAGGGAACTTCTGGAAGACGAAAACGTCACCAATGTTGTTGAGCTTGACTGGTGGGAAGAGCATGATTTCGGACAGGTCCGCTTTACCCTGACCCCGACCCAGCACTGGTCTGCCCGCGGGCTCTTTGACCGCTACGAATCCCTCTGGGGCTCCTGGGCGATCAAATTTACGAACACTGAGGCCAATCTCTGGTTCGGAGGCGACACGGGCTACAACGACGTCCAGTTCAAGCAGATCGGCGACAGGCTCGGCCCGTTTGACCTCTCCCTGATTCCGATCGGGGCCTACGCTCCACGCTGGTTCATGAAGGCTTCACACGTCGACCCGGTTGATGCCGTGAACATTCACAAAGACATCCTGTCGCGCAACTCCATCGGCATGCACTGGGGCACCTTTGTCCTGACCAGCGAACCCGTCACCGAACCGCCGGAAGCCCTGTCCAGCGCCCTCAGGGACGCCGAACTTTCCGAAAAAAGCTTCACAACCCTGCCGATCGGCGGAACCCGCGGCTACTTTCCACAAAAGGAAATTGTCTCGGAGTGACAAAACGACAAAACCCCAAGGTTTCCCTTGGGGTTTTGATGGTGGGCGTAACTGGGATTGAACCAGTGACCCCTTCGATGTCAACGAAGTGCTCTCCCGCTGAGCTATACGCCCTGAAAACCGTTTGTTTGCAGTCGCTTTCGATTGAAAGTCAGGCTCAACTGCGCCGGTGGAGATGGAAGTACCAAAAGCAAAATGGCTTTGCAAGACCCTTTATACAGGATTCCCGCATAAAGATGACAGTTTTTTAGACCGGCTCCTGTTCTCCGGTATGAAAAAGAGCCGGATTGCGGCGTTTGAGCTGCTCTTCGACAGCCTCGACAATATCTTTGAGATGAAAGGGCTTGGAGAGAACCCTTGCATCCTGAACAGCCCGGTGACTGTCCAGCTTCTGGGCCTGACGGATCGGCACAGCCGAAAAGCCCGTGATAAACATGATCGAAGTTTCCGGATAAAGATCCGCAACAAAACGGGCCAGTTCCATTCCATCCACACCCGGCATCACCAGATCTGTCAAAAGCAGATCAAAGGCAACGCCAGTCAGCATGCCCATGGCTTCAGAGCCATCGGATGCCGTGCAGACATCATGACCATTTTTTTCGAGTAATCTTGCGATATAACGGCGCAAGGACTCATCGTCCTCGGCCAGTAAAATTCTAGCCATAGCTCCCCCAAAGCCTGTCTTTCGGGCCCCCGTAAACCTTCCCCAAGGCCTGCCCGTATCTTTTTGTAACGTTTTTCTGCTGGGATTTCAAAGACCTCTTGTTTAAAATTACAGACGGAATGCAGGTTAAAACTGCAAAACCTGTAATTTTTCTGGAAATAAAGACTTCGAAATGAATCAGTCCAGCTCATCTCCGGCTTCCATAGCACGTCCCTTCACCAAAAGGGAAGATGCCTTGGCTCTTTACCGTCCGGAAGAGCTGAAACATCCCCTGATTCTCTCCTGCCCCCACAGCGGAAGGACCTATCCGGACAGCTTCCTGACACAGTCCTGTCTGAACAGCTATTCCATTCGCCGTTCGGAAGACGCCTATGTCGACCGGATGCTCAAACCCATGGTAGAGGCAAACGCTCTGGCCATGGTCCAGGCTCTTTTCCCGAGGGCCTACGTCGATGTGAACCGCGAGGAACTGGAACTTGATCCAGCCATGTTCAGCGATCCCCTTCCGGAAAGAGCAAACACAACCAGCCCGCGGGTCAATGCCGGACTGGGCACTGTTCCCCGCAGCGTCAGCACCCACATTGATATCTACGACAAGCCCCTGCCCTATGCCGAGGCACAGGCCAGACTGGAAGACTGCTACCGTCCCTATCATCAGGCCCTGGATAACCTGATCAGGGAAGCACAGGCCGATTTCGGTTACTGTATTGTTCTCGATTGCCACTCCATGCCCGGCCTCAATCTGCCCGGCATGAACTCTGCCTTCCGGCAACTGAACCCCTTCGCCCCCCGGCAAGCCGCAAACAGGACCAGCCTTTCACTGGATTTTGTGCTGGGCGACCGCTTTGGAACCAGCTGCCATGATGCTGTCTCTTCCTCCGCACAGGAACGACTCGCAACCTGCGGCTTTAATGTTCTGCACAACACGCCCTATGCCGGGGGTTACATCACACGCCATTACGGCGCACCCTCCAAGGGAGTTCACCTGCTCCAGATCGAGATTTCCAGACAGCTTTACATGGACGAAAACACACTGGAGCCAACATCCGGCATGCAATCGGTCGAGCAGGCTCTCAATGCCGTCATTGACTCGCTTCTGTCTCTGGATCCGGATGAGCTGGAACAGCTTGACTATCCGTTGGCCGGTCAATAGCAATAGAGAAACCGGCTCTGTACCGGAGCCCCTTTCCTCATCAGCATTTCTCGGATAGCCACATGTCCAGCGATTCTGTTTCCATTCGCCCCATGGTTTCTGCAGATTATCACGCCATCAGGGCCATCAATGCCTGGCATGTGGAAAACAGCACCGCTTCCTTTGAGGAACAACCGCCTTCCCTCGAAATCATCTCAGCCAAACTGGACGGACTGGAAGCGCAGGACTATCCGCGTTTTGTTGCGGAACGAAGCGATCAGAATGGCGGCAAAACTGTCATCGGCTATGCCTATGTTGCGCCCTATCACACCCGCCCGGCCTATCGCCACACTGTGGAAAACAGCATTTACCTTGCCCCCCGAGAAACCGGAAAGGGCATCGGCCGTGCACTCCTGCAAAGCCTGATCGTGGCCTGCAGCGAACCCTCAAATCGCGGTTATGACTTTGCCCGGATGCTGGCCCTGATCGGCGGTGTTGACAATGTCGCCTCCATCAGGCTGCACAAAGCACTTGGCTTCAAAAAAGTCGGATTACTGGAAAAGGTCGGATACAAGCATGACAAATGGCTCGACGTCATTGTGATGCAGCGCACTCTGAAAGCAACGGACTGATCCTCCCACACAGGAAATCTGGCACTGCATTTGCATAACATCTCCGGAATGAAACGGAGTCAGTCATGCAATCCCTGCCCATCCTTCCAGCGCAAACCCTGAAACACCTGACAGGCGGCCTTGTCTCCCTTGCCCTTGTCTGTGGTCTTGCGTTCCAGGCGAAGGCATCGGTCAACCCCGGACAAATCAAGCCATCTCTTGCCGATCCCCTTGCAGGCGCCCTGTCCCACGAAGCTGAACTCTGCCGCTCTGCCATTGATCAGGTCGAGCGGGACAACAAGATTCCCCTCTATCTCCTGCGCGCCATTTCCCTGGTTGAATCCGGGAAATGGGATGCCAAAAGCAAAAGCAGACAGGCCTGGCCCTGGACGGTCATGGCAGAAGGCAAGGGGCGATATCTTCCCAACAAGGCGGCAGCGATTGCCGAGGTGAAGAAACTGAAAGCCAAAGGCGTCCGGAATATCGATGTCGGCTGCATGCAGGTCAATCTTCACTACCACCCTGATGCCTTTGCCAATCTGGAAGAAGCTTTCGACCCTTACGCCAACGCACGCTACGCAGGCAATTTTTTACTCAATTTGAGAAAAGAAATGAGATCCTGGACCATGGCTGTCGGCCGCTACCATTCTGCAACGCCCAAATATGCCGGCCCCTATCGCCACAAGGCCATCAAGGCATGGCGGGGATTGCAGCAGGATGCGAACAGGCAGCGCCAGGAAATCATGCAGGTCGAAGCAGAGGAACGCCGCGCTGCTCTGAAAGCCAGACAGGAAGCCCAGAAACAGAAGACAACAGAAACCGGCAACAGGATCAAACCGCAGGCGCATCCATCACTGGCCCTTGCCCGCTCCGCTCACAATCCGGTCAGGCCATCCCGTGAAACAGCCGCAATCAGCTTCGAAACGGAAAACGCCCTGATCGGCAAGGCAGAAGTCGACGGAGAACTGCTGACGGTCGCTGAAAACCATGACGTGACTCCACAGCCAATCTACAGAAAAACGATCTCTGTCCGCACTCTTTTCGGCCACTGATCCGCGCGTTGAGCACCCGGGATAAAGCTACAATATCTTGTGTATTTTCCATGAAAAACACAGCTTGTAGTAGCCTTCCAGGCATTTTTCCTCACACCCGTCCCAAAAGCTGTGTTGACAGCACGGATTGAAAATCATAGTCTCAGGACACATCGCACGGTTTCCCTGTCAGGATCGCTTCTGACCGGGATGAAAAGGGAATTTGGTGCGAAGTCAGAAAGTCTGATTTCAACTCCAAAGCTGCCCCCGCAACTGTAGATGGCCAGCATTGATCAAAGTCCACTGGTTTTTCCGGGAAGGCGATCAAAGCGTTTACGAGCCATAAGCCAGGAGACCTGCCGCGCACTGTTTCAACCCATTTTTCCGGGCGGGGTGCACCGGTGGAGGCTTATATGAACGCGACAAGTGCCATTGCCGGCATGATGGACAGCCAACTGTCCCTGGATGATCTGAAAACTTCAGAATCCAAAGGTTTCTCTCTTTCCTTTTTGTCTGACAGCGAAAGCACAGCCGGGGGTTCTCTCTCCCTGTCTGCACGCTTGTGCCTTTTGGGGCAACGCTCTCTCAGCTCAGAAGAAGCAGATGTCTGGTTCCGGTCCGTACCGGAAGATCCGCGTGCAATCCTCCACCGTTCGCTGTTTGAAGACTTTTTTTCCACTCGCAACTCTCTGTGGAACAGCACCTTCAAGGCAGAAGATATTTTTGTCACATGGCTGCTGAGCCTTGCTGACGATCTTTCTCCGGCAAAGGCTGCGTCCAGGGTCCTCAAACTCCTCAGTGATGAGGGGCAGCATCATCGCCTGACCACCGAAGGTCAGCGTCTCAAAGGCTTTCTGGAAGAGACGCTGACCCTTTCGGGAAAACTCAATACCCTGGCCCGCAGACGCCGCGGCGGATCACGGTCCAACAACAAAACTACAAGACAAAAGCCCTCACAGCTCATGAATTGACCTCGCTGCATTCCCGTAATTCCCAGGGATGCAGCACTCAACAGGGGACAACACGATCGCTTCTCTCTCTTCTCTCTCTGATCGTGTTGTCCCCTCTTTTTTTGCCCGGGCTTTCGCAAAACCCCAAGCTGTAAAACAGGTCGCACTCACCTGAAAAAAGATGTAATTTGCAGATCCAACTCGCAAAGAACACTTTCAGGAATCCGCCACAATGTCAGAACAAACGCCTCAGGAGGCTGCAAACAGGACTGCGCAAACAGCTGGTTCTGCCAGCGATCTTGTCCCTCACAAAAAGGTTCTGTCATTGGGGATTCCCCTGATCATCACAACGCTGACAACACCATTACTGGGTCTTGTTGACACGGCAATTATGGGGCACCTGCCCGATGCAGCCTATCTGGGAGCCGTTGCAATCGGGACGGTTGTCTTCAATTTTCTGTTCTGGAGCTTCGGCTCCCTCCGCCTCAGCACCGTCGGCTTTTCGGCACAGGCTCTGGGTGCCGGAGACCAGATGGAACAGAAGGCCAGTCTTCTGCGCCCTCTTATCTCGGGACTTTGTATCGGCGTGGCTCTTGTTCTTTTGCAGTGGCCCCTGCTGACGGCAGGCCTCTGGCTTATGGGTGGAACAGAACAGGTGTCCGGCTTTGCCCGGGACTATGCAGAAATCCGCATCTGGGCTGCCCCCCTGACACTTGGGAACTATGCTCTGGTCGGCTGGTTCCTCGGGCGGGGACAAACCCGGACAACCCTTTTTCTCCAGGTCCTGATCAATCTGGTCAACATTGCCCTGAGCCTGCTGTTCGTCATTGAACTCAACATGACCATCAAGGGCGTCGCCTTTGCAACCGTTCTGGCCGAGGGCACCGGTTTTCTGGCCGGCCTTGTCATGGCCTTCCAAGGCCTGCGCAAAATCCGCCTCAGAACGGACTGGGCGCAGGTTCTTGAACGGGCCCGCCTGCTGGCGCTGGCAAAGGTCAATGGCGACATCTTTATCCGCTCGGCCTGTCTTGTGCTGTCCTTTGGCCTCTTCACAAAAATGGGGGCCAGCTTTGGCGAAGAGACACTTGCGGCCAATGCTGTGCTGATCCAGCTTGTCTATCTGGCGTCCTACGCTCTGGATGCCTTTGCACATGTTGCCGAAATCCTGACCGGCCAGGCCAAAGGTGCCAGAGACAGATCCCTGTTTGATGCCGCCGTGCGCCAGTCCAGTCTGTGGGCTGCCGGCACCTCGCTGGTCATTGCCCTGGCCTTCTGGTTTGGCGGTTCTGCAATCATCAGCCTTTTTACCAGCATCCCCGCAGTTCAAATCAATGCAGAGACATACCTGATCTGGGCGGCCATTTCACCTCTGGTTGGTGTGGCAAGCTATCAGCTCGATGGTGTTTTCACGGGAACAACCCAGACCTCGGCCCTGCGCAACGGCATGGTGCAGTCAGCCATCGTCTATGCTGTTTCTGCCCTTGTTCTGAGCCATTTTTACGGCAATCACGGCCTCTGGCTGGCCTTCAGCGGGTTCTTCGCCTTAAGGGCCCTGACACTTTTGCGCTATTATCCGACCTTGAGAAGCTCTATCGGAGCGGAAAACACACACAGCATAAAAGCCGCCTGAAATCAGGTGGCAACAGGCAGGGAAATCACCAGGGCAAGCCCCCCGTCCTTGCGGTTTTCCGCGTGCACTTCCCCGCCAATCGCCTCAATGTTCCTGCGGACAATCCACAAACCGATTCCCATATGCGGACTGCCGGTTGCTCCACTGCCCGGCGTTTGAGACCGGTAGGAAACATAGCGCTCGAAAATCCGCTCCAGTTCGCTATCCGGAACACCCGGCCCGCGATCCCGAACCGAAAGTTCCAGAGCCGAGCTCCCGCGTTTGGCCAGAGACAGGGAAACTGTCGTTGAAGGCGGAGAAACCTCAAGTGCATTGTCCAGAAGATTTTCCACAACCGTTTCAATCAGATCATCGCTGGCAAGAACGCTCTGCCCTTCCTCGATCTCCGCAACCAGCGAAACCTGCTGCGCAGAAAAGCGGGGGGCATAGGCCTCTGCCATCCGGGACAAGAGGGAGGACAGGGCAACCGTCTCCCGCGGGGGGACAACCAGATCTGCAGAGCTCTGATCAAGCCGGTGCGCTGTCGCCACCAGCGAGTCCAGCCGCTCCAGCGCTTCTGTGACAATTTGCAGGGCACGACGGCCGCGTGGATTGTCTTCGGAGACACTTCTTTGAAGCGGCTCCAGCGCCTGTCTCATGATGGCCAGCGGCGTCTTGAAGGCATGCGCATTGTCCTCTGCAGCAGCCTTGAGGTTGTTGGAGGACGCCTGAAGCGACTGGATCATATGGTCAAATTCGCGCGCAACAGGCTCGAGTTCCGGCACGCGGTTGTTTCGTGTAAAGGAAACCGCAGCCATATCCCCACCCTGCTGATGGCGGATGCGGCGCGCAAGATTTCGGAAACGGGTGAGATCACGCCAGACAGAGACAAAAATCCCCGTGGTCAGAAGCGCCAGCGCCACATAGATTGCCGCTGCAATCTGGACTTCGATGCTCTGCCAGTAAGGCCGACCAACCGACGATCCCAAAAAGACCTCTGCCGTCTGGGTGGAAATCAGAATCCAGCATCCTTCCTCCGTCTGCAGAGTCGACATGGATGTCAGAAGTTCCTCGGCACCATCAGGTCTCTGGTGGCGCAAAGCCCTGGCCCGGGCAAAGGCACAGCCTTCGGTCATACTCTCGAAGACACCACGCTCTTCAAGGCTTTGACGCTCCTGTTGCAGGTCCTCCATGGACAGGCGAGGCTCTGAGGCAACAAAGAAAAAGCCCTCATCACCACTCGGGCGGAAGAGGACCTTCACCCCCGCCTCGGGTGTTGCCACGCGCTCCAGGGCTTCGGGCAGGGCTGTCAGGGCAACGGGCTGGGACTGCTTCAGAACCGGGCGCAGACTCTCGGTCATCAGCCGTCCCTGTTCTTCCAGTGCAGCCAGCATGAGAACCTGACGGTCATCATCCGCTTCCCTGAACTGGCTGTAGACAATGACGGGAACAGCGACAAAGACCACAATGATCAGCGCAAGTTTCCCCATAAGGGAGCGCACGGCGAAGCCCGAAGACTCTGTGCGTTCCACACTTCGCCTTTTTCGCAAACCGTCTGCGGCAGAAGCATTTTTCCTTCTGCCTTTCTCTGTCTGCCTGCCCGTCATTTCCCGCCCCATCTCGCCGGTCAGGAAATCTCCGGACATTGCCTGCCCTTTGTCATCCCGCATGTTGTTTCCCCAAGCTGTCCCCACACAGCTGTTTCAAATAATCGCCGGCAATTCCTATTGCTGAGGCTGCCAGCGATACCCAAAGCCCGGATAGTTGTCGATCAGGGCAAAGGACTCATCAACATCGCGGAACTTCTTGCGAATGCGCTTGATGAAGGATCGGACATTTGCCTTGTAACCATCACTTCCATAGCCAGCGACGAAATCCTTGCCGTGAACCAGATCATAGATATCCCGATAGGTCACATCCCGACCGGCACGCGTGACCAGAAGACGGACAATCGCATATTCCGTCAGTGTCAGATCAAGCTGCGTTCCCTTCCAGAAGGCACGGTTGATGTCATCTCTCAGCTCCAGATCACCGAAACGGCCATGATTGACCGTCAGAACCTGCTCGACCTCGCCTGCCTCGGCCTGGGGTGCAGCGTCCTGCTGTGTCTGCCCCTTGCCCGCAACTGTAATCAGGCTCAGGCGCTGCAGAATGATGGACAGCCTGCGGGACTTGTCGATGAAATCCACAGCCCCCCATTTCAGGGCAGCTTCCTCGTAGATGTCATCGCTGAGCATGGTCAGAAAGATCACAGGATTGGGGCGCTGTGCTTCACGCAAGCGGCGCAGAACAGCAAGACCGTCCAGTCCCGGCATTCTCCAGTCCAGAAGGATCGGGTCCGGCGCAGGTTCGTTCAGCAGATGATCAAGGGCTTCCTGACCGGATGCAAAGGCCAGAACCTCGTAGCCTTCCTCTTCCAGATTCAAACCAAGGGATTCACGGAAAAGAGCATCATCATCAACCAGAACGACACGCGGTCTGTCCGGAACAGAAGATTTTCCATATTCACCTGACATCTTGAAGCTCTCCCTGCTGGTCTGTGACAAGGAACTGTAGTGTGCGGATCGTGCCATTCCAATCATTGTTCGGCATCCTCTTTTTGCGTTTCATCTTCACTGGCGGGATCTGCGTCTGTCTTTTCCTCCAGATCACCGGATGCATTTTCGCTCGGGGTCACATCATCCCCGTCATTTCCCCCGCTCTGCAAATCCCTCGCTCGCAGCTCTCTCAAAAAGGTGCGGTGATCCCGGACAACCGAGGCCACACAGGCCTCTTCAAAGGCCGCAGCCCTTTGCCCGTTTTCCTGTCCGTCTTCCGTTTCAGCAGCAACAACGGTTTCTTCCTGCGAGGCCCTTGCTTCAGCGGACATGTCCTCGGGTTCAAAAACCTCCAGCGTCAGGGCGCGAAACCTCAACTCCTGGACTTCCGATCCCGGTTGAAGCTCCCCGCCCTGTACGGCAATGGCTGCCTGCTCCAGCCGCGGGAAAAGATAGACGTTCAGCTTGCACAGATCCGTCTGATAGCTCCAGACCCTGGCCGGGTACTGCTCGCGAATTGAAACAGGCTGTCCCAGCATGGACAGCAACGCCCCGTAATCAGCCCCCACGAGGCCTTCTGCCGTTACAGGGATTTCCTCGACCGCTCCCTGCTCTGTCTGGGACAGTTCGGTAATGACAGTCTGGTGCACCTGCAAGCCCTCGGGCAGAAGACTGTCTCTCACTTCCTCGGGGCGTTCCGGGGCATCCGGACGCCTCTTTGGCACCAGCGGTAACACGACAACCTCTTCAGGTTTCTGCAGGTCTTCCAGCGCCTCCGGCCTTTGCGGGGCCGGTGCAGCCTCGACCTCCGGCTGCCCTCTGAGGGATTCGATCAGACTGCAGCCCCCCAGCAACAGAACCACTGTTCCGAGACAAAGGCCGCGCAGGGCCCGCCGGGCAGCATCCGGGCTGAAATTCATTGCAATGGCTGCACTGGAAAAGCGGATCAAATGCCCCTGCCGTTCTGAAAACAACCGGCTTTCTGTCACTCTGTTCTGCATTCCTGTTCCCGGACTCAAAGTTATCAATATTCCTGCATTTTCCTTGTGCCCCCGAACACAGGCAAGCAGAAACAGACGTTCTTGCATCTGCAAGACGTTATGAACTGACATTACAGCCGCAAATAAGGCAAAACCAGCAATGTGCTGTAATCTTTTTGTGTCCTGAGAGCCCTTTGCAGGATCACCGCGAGCCGAAACAATCCCGCAGGGACAGGGCTTCAAGCCCTTTCAGCCTGAGCACAGTGAAGCCGGGCTGCTCTGCACACCAGTCCTCAAGCAGTGGCCTCTGTCCGTCTCCGTGCCCGGTCAGGACATGGGCTGCAGTCCGAAGTCCCGCATTGAAAGCAGCCTGAATGTCACTCAGACTGTCCCCGACCATGACAGATTTTTCCAGATCGAGCTGCAGGGTTCCGGCCGCTTCAAGCAGCATTCCCGGATTGGGTTTTCTGAAAGGATGGTTTGCATGGACAAAACGTTGCCCGTCCCGGTGATAGGGACAAGCCAGAACCATATCAAGACGTGCCCCCTGTGCAGTCAGTAGGGCATGCAGGCGTTCCTGAACAGCAGCGAAATCGGCCCATTCGAAATAGCCACGGGCCAAACCGGACTGATTGGTCACCAGAACAACGGGGATGCCTGCTGCATTGGCTTCGGCAATCTGCGAGGCAACACCTGCTTCCAGGGCGACATCTTCAGGGCTGGACAGATAGTTGACTTCCTCAACAACCACGCCATCCCGATCCAGAAAGAGTGCAGGCAGCAGATTGCCCTCCCGTGCCGCTGTCTCTCCACGGTGTCGAAAGGGACTGTCAGGTCGGACTTCAATCCAGAGATTTTCCTCATTGACCGCTTGAAGCACCGTCATTCTTTTCCCGCCTGTTTCAAATGGTTCCTTCATCACTACCCCAAACAGCAGGTCCCGAAAAGGGCTGCCCCTTGCTTTTCTCAAGAACCCTTGTGCATTCTTTAAAAGTCAGGCAAACAATGGAAAAGGCCAAAACTGGCAGAAACAGAGAAAAAGACGTCACAGCAGGTCCTGTTCATGAGCCCATCCCGCCTTAAAAAGCCTGTATCCCTTCAACTCTACAAAGGTCTGACAGCACTCCTGTCCCCACTGATTGCGCTTCATCTGAAAAAGCGCATCCGCAAGGGCAAGGAAGACGCCCGGCGCCTGCCGGAACGTTTTGGCCATTCCTCGCTTGAACGCGAAGATGGCAAGCTGGTCTGGCTCCACGGCGCCTCGGTCGGGGAGACGCTTTCGATTCTGACCCTGATCAGGAAGCTGAACGAACGCCGTTCCGACCTCCGTTTTCTTGTGACCAGCGGCACTGTGACCTCTTCAAAACTGATGGCAGAGCGTCTGCCTGACAATGCTGTTCACCAGTTCATCCCTGTCGATACCTTTGCAGCAACCCGGCGTTTCCTCTCCCACTGGAAGCCTGATCTGGCCATTCTGGTTGAATCCGAACTCTGGCCCAACCTGCTGATGAACCTTCAGGACTTTGAAATTCCCGCGCTTCTGATCAATGCCCGCATGTCGGAGCGCTCCGGCAGGAGCTGGAAAAGGCATCTCCCGGAAGCCATTGCCTACATGCTGCAAAGCTTTGCGCAGATCCACGCCCAGTCCGATCAGGATGGCGAACGGTTCAGGATACTGGGTCATCTGAACGTTCACACCATGAGCAACCTGAAGTACGCAGCAGATCCCCTGCCTTTTCGGGAAGAGGACAAGGCTGCGCTGCAGGACAGCCTGAAGGGCAGGTTTGTCTGGCTTGCGGCCTCCACACACCCCAGAGAAGAGGAACTGATGGGACTGGCCCACCAAAAGGTCATGCAAGGCTCCGAAGACACTCTGCCTCTCCTGCTGCTGGCACCACGCCACCCTGAACGCGGGGACGAGATTGCCCGGACATTGCGGGCGCAGGGACTGGTTGTGGCCCAGCGCAGCAGGGACGAAAAACCCGAGGCCGGTACAGCAGTGTATCTGCTGGACACCCTCGGGGAGATGGGACTTTGGTACAGTCTCGCCAGGCATGTCGTGATCGGCGGGTCTTTCCTGCGCAGGGGCGGGCAGAACCCTCTGGAACCGGCGCGCCAGGGCAGCGCAATTTTCTGCGGTGCCCAGATGCAGAACTTCGAGACCATAACGCGGGAGATGCTGACGTCCGGCTGCCTGCTTCAGGCCACGGATACAGAAGAAGCGGAAGAACTCTCGCAGGCCATCGCAAATCAGCTGATCCAGTGGCAGAGAACACCGGGCAAAGCCGCCGAAATGATCGCAAAGGGCTATGAGTTCACCTATTCAAAAAACAAAAGCCTTGATGCGCTGATTGTCCAGATTTCGTCTCTGATCTGATACCGGAACAGATCACTGTCTAGTACAGTTCGAACTTCACCCGGGGTTGCAGCTCTGCAGGTGCAGTTTCCCGAAAGGTCTCCCGTACCAGTTGATCCATCTCTCCGTTTCTCTGAAGCTCCAGCAGGGCTCTGTCAAAGGCGTCCCGCATTTTCTCCCGCCCCTTGAAGGACGAGAACATCAGACGCTGCCCGATATTGCTCCCCAGACTGACGGTTTCATAGCTGTTCAGGATGTCATCCCGCTCCTGAAAGGACAGCAGTATTCTCCAGCCCAGTTCCAGACCGACAGGAACAAAGTCCACCCGTCTGTTTTTCAGCATCTGGAAACACTGCTCCATTGTGTTGCTTGATGTGCTTTTCAAAATTCCCTGCTCGACCAGCTGCTTCAGAACAGGTGTTTTCAGATAGCCCAGCGGCTCGCAATAGCTTTTGCTCTCAAGGCTTTCTCTGGTGAAACTTTCCGGTGTCTCGCCCTTGCGGAAATAGATCACCCGCCTTGTATACAAGACCGGTTCCGAAAAAATAAACTCGGCCGCCCGCTCCTCGGTCCAGAGATAGGGGAAACTGACATCATGCCGTCCCGTCCTGAGATCCTGCACGCCTCTCTTCCAGGGAGCATAATTGACATCAATATCGTACCCCGCCCTGACAAAGACACGGTTGACCAGCCGGACCAATGGCCCGCCCCCATCAAGCGTGGCATCAATAAAGGGAGGAAAATGCTCCCCGACAGTAACGGACACAACACCCTTTCGTCCCGGCACTGTTTCTGCCTGTCCATCTTCGGTCGCTCTTGCAGGAAGCAAAGCAGACAACTGCACAACCCAGAAGGTTAAAAGCAGTAAAAATGCTTTGAGACACATCGACAACGCCATCAGAAGATCTCACCAATACCCCGAACAAAAACCATTTTATACAGTGTCTTGGCACTGCATTTTTTCTTGTTGTTCTTTTTTCAGACTGTCCAGTCTAGCGAACCACAGCTCCCGAACAAGCCTATCATTGAAAAAAAGTATGGAAAACTGAAAGTCATGCACAGCCTGGAAATACATGATAGAAAGCTTTCATCTTTCCTGCCTGTTCCTTCAGGGGATCTCCCTCGTGCAAAAAAGCCGCGCCTCATCCATCAGTCTCTCAGAGCTCTTTTCGGTTTGGCTCCGGATTGGCCTCCTGTCCTTTGGCGGCCCCACGGCACAGATCGCCATGATGCACAAGGAACTGGTTGAAGACCGGGACTGGTTCACGGAGCAGGAGTTTCTGGATGCCCTGAGTTTCTGTATGCTCTTGCCCGGCCCGGAGGCCATGCAGCTGGCCGCCTACAGCGGCTGGAAAGTTGCGGGCACGCGCGGAGGATTGATCGCAGGACTGCTCTTCATCCTGCCGGGGGCAACTGTGATCATGGCTCTGGCAACACTCTACGCCCTGTTCGGGGAGCAGCCTCTGGCCCAGGTCCTCTTTACAGGTGTGAAAGCCACAGTACTGATCATCGTTCTCCAGGCCCTGATGCGATTGAGCAAAAAGGCACTGCAAAACAGGGCCCAATGGCTCTTTGCTTTCTGTTCCTTTGTCGCCCTCTTTGCCCTGAACCTCCCCTTTCCCCTGATTATCATGATTGCAGGACTTGTCGGTTATCTCGGTTTTCTGGGAGGGGCAGCCCATCAGAGCACAGCCCCGCAATCCACTTTCAAGGGCAGTCTGAAAACCATCGGGCAGACAGCAACCCTCTGGCTTGCAATCTGGCTGCTGCCCCTGATTGGACTGATTGTTCTGGCTGGTCCGGGGGACCTCTTCAGCCAGCTCGGGCTTTTTGCCTCAAAACTGGCTGTGGTGACCTTTGGTGGTGCCTACGCCGTTCTGAGCTACATGGCACAGGACGTTGTCCAGCAGTTTGGCTGGCTGAATGCGGGGGAGATGGTCGACGGGCTGGGACTGGCGGAAACAACCCCCGGTCCACTGATCCTTGTCACACAGTTTGTAGGCTATCTCGCCGCCTATAAAAATGCAGGATGGGACCAGGCCCTTCTGGCCGGAATGGCCGGGGCAATTGTTGTACTCTGGTGCACCTTTACCCCCTGTTTTCTTTGGATTTTCTCAGGTGCGCCCCTGCTGGATCAACTCAATCACCACCCGAAAATCCGGCGCGCACTGGGTGGCATTACAACCGCCGTCGTCGGCGTTATCCTCAACCTCAGTCTCTGGTTTGCCTTTCAGGTCTTCTTTACACAGAAACTGGTTCTCGATCTCGGGATCACAAAGCTGAGCCTGCCCGAACCTGCCTCGCTTGATCCGAAGGTTCTGGGATTGTCACTGCTTTCCGCAGTGATGTTGCTGGCCCTGAAATGGTCAATTGTCCGGACCCTTGGACTGTCCGCCCTGCTTGCCTACGGACTTCACACAGCAGGCTTTTGAGATCTATTCCTTCAGGGCCCTGACGTAATACCAGCGGCCTGCCTTCCGCTTGAAGAGGCTCTTTTCCCTCTGCTCATGCGTTTCCCCGAATGGCATGCCCTCAAAGCGGGAACGGGCAACAAAGGTCACAGTCCCCTGCTGATCGTCTGCCAAGCCTTTTTCACAGGCCACGATTTCCAGCCCCAGCCACTCGCTTTGGGTAGCACGCTGAAGCGTCCCCAAAGCATCAAACTTCCTTTGCTCCGAAGGCCAGAGTGTTTCTCTGAGATAGTCAATCTGCTGTTTCACATAGGCCGCATAGCGTGACCGCATCAGAGCCTCCGATGTCTCAGGTCTGGCTGTGCCCTTGTGAAAAGGTGCACAGCAATTCCCGTAGGACAGACCGGAACAGCAGGGGCAGGCTTCAGATTCAGGCATCTGCCGCCTGTTCGATCACGGCTTTGATTCTGTCAACAACGGCGTTCACCTGATCATTTTCCCTGCCTTCAGCCATGACACGGATCACAGGCTCGGTCCCGGATTTTCGGATCAGCACACGCCCGCTGCCTTCAAGGGAACGTCCTCCCTCATCGATGGCTTCCCTGACCTGGGACAGGTCCAGCACCTCATCCAGGGGTTGACCGGAAGAAATACGGACATTCTTCAGAATTTGCGGATAGGGCTCAAAGGCACGCATAACCTCACTGGCCTTGCGACCATCGCGGAGAATTGCAGCAATCACCTGCAGGGCAGCCATCAGGCCGTCCCCTGTTGTCGCGTGATCACTCAGGATCATGTGACCGGATTGCTCACCACCGAGGTTGTAGCCGGACTTGCGCATTTCCTCGAGAACATAGCGATCCCCGACCGAGGTCCGGATCAGATCCAGTCCCAGCTCTTTCAGATAGTTTTCAAGCCCCATATTGGACATGACCGTCGCAACAACCCCGTTACCTTTCAACTGTCCGGACTGATGAAGTGTCTTGGCAATCAGGGCCATGACCTGGTCCCCGTCAATCACCTGCCCCTTTTCATCCACCATGATCAGGCGATCGGCATCTCCATCCAGAGCAATACCAAAGTCGGCATTGTGCGTTACCACAGCCTCCCGCAAGGTCCCCGGTGCTGTTGCACCGCAATTCTTGTTGATGTTGAAGCCATCCGGCTGCACAGCGACAGGGATCACCTCTGCGCCCAGTTCATAGAGAACGGTTGGCGCCACCTTGTAGGCTGCGCCGTTCGCACAATCGACAACGATCTTGAGGCCATCAAGACGCAGATCGCGCGGAAAGCTGTTCTTTACAAATTCGATATAGCGACCCGCAGCATCATCCAGTCGACGGGCACGACCCAGTTTTTCCGAGGGGGCCAGAGCAATGGAAGACGGGTCCTCGACAAGAGCTTCGATCTCTGCCTCGACAGCATCGTTCAGCTTGAAACCATCCGGACCGAAAAGCTTGATACCATTGTCCTGATACGGATTGTGCGATGCCGAAATCATCACGCCCATATCGGCACGCATCGAACGGGTCAGCATTCCCACAGCAGGCGTGGGAACCGGCCCCAGCAGGATAACATCCATGCCCACGGCAATAAATCCGGCAGTCAGTGCAGGTTCCAGCAGATAGCCCGAAAGTCGCGTGTCCTTGCCAATAACAACAGTGTGTCTGTGATCGCCCCGGGTAAAGTGGGAACCGGCCGCCTTGGCAACCGCCATCGCAATTTCTGCTGTTACCGGATTGGAATTGGCGGTACCGCGAATACCGTCCGTACCGAAAAGCTTACGAGCCATTGAACGTCTGCTCCAACTGTCTTCTTGTTGTTTGCCCTTGAATCTGGAGAATCAGATTTTACGAGTACAGGGAAAAATAGTGTATCCGGATAACCTTAACGTTCTGCTATCGCACGTGCAATTCTGAAAGCCTGCACTGTCTCCGCGACATCGTGCACCCTGAAAAACTGAACACCCTTGCGCCAGCCATCCAGGGCACAGGCCAATGACCCGGCCACGCGGTCCTTTGGCTCCTCACCGGCGGAAAGCCTGCCAATAAAGCTTTTGCGACTGACGCCCAGCAGTACCGGACAGCCTGTGCCATGCAGCAGGGCCTGCATGTCCAGAAGGCGCAGATTGTGTTCAATGGTTTTTCCGAAACCAATACCCGGGTCCACACAGATCATGTCCCGGGGAATACCCGCATTCACACAGCCCTCAACCCGTTTTTCCAGATAGTCATAAACATCAAGAGCAGCATCGCTGTAGGTGGGATTGTGCTGCATGGTCAGGGGATTGCCCTGCATGTGCATCAGCATCACCGGAACGCCGCACTCAACAGCAGTCTGCAGGGAATCGGGATCCCCTTCCAGACCGGAGACATCATTGATGATATCTGCCCCGGCTGCGACGGCTTCACGCATAACACGGGCATGACGGGTGTCGATTGAAACCCGTGTGCCAGCGGCTTTCAAGCCCTCGATGACCGGAATAACACGTCGGAGCTCTTCATCCTCACTGACCGGGTCTGCACCCGGGCGGGTTGATTCACCGCCGATATCCAGAAGGGTTGCCCCCGCTTCCCACAGCCTCAGACCATCAGCAACAGCCACATCCGGATCAAGCCGATCCCCTCCGTCAGAGAAGGAATCAGGTGTCGCATTGATCACCGCCATGATATGCGGCTCGTCCATTGGCAAACCGGAAAAGGCAGCCCGTGGCATCTGGAGACGTTGCAGAAGTTCTGCGGCACGGGCTTCCTGATCGGGACAGCTGCGTTTGACCCAGTCCATCAGCCCTGTGACAGACCCGGCTTCGCGCAGGAGGATCTTGCCCTCCTCATCACGCAAGAGGGCCTCAACGGCTGAAAAGGAGCGTTTGCCACCAGCCAGTGCAAGATCTCCCTCCCGTCTTTCAGAAGCATCAACAAGCGCAATGGGGCGAATATAAAGTCTCTGGGCCATCAGTCCCGAACTCCGTCAAATCTCTTTAAAACCAGATCAGGGCCCTTCCATCAGAAAGGGCCCTGCATCATCAATGACTGTAACGTCAGAGCAATCAGCTTTCCGGCTGAGGCTCTGCCGGACCATCAGGAGCGGCATCATCCGCATCATCAGAAGGCGACTTGGTCTTGCCTGTCGTCGGAATGGAGGAGTGGACAGAGCCGGAACCCTTGCCACTGTCATCCGAACGATCAAGAGAGCCCTTATCCAGAAGGGTGTTCACCTCATCGCCACTCAGTGTCTCGTATTCAAGCAGGGCACGTGTGATCAGTTCAAGCTGGTCACGATGCTCTGTCAGGACACGACGCGCCTCGGCTTCGGCCTCTTCGATCAGCGCACGTACCTCGTCATCAATCATCTTCTGCGTGGCACCGGAAACAGTCAGTCCGTTATTGCCGCCACCACCATAGCTGAAGGGATCATCCTGACGTGACACATAGCGCAGGCGGCCAAGCTTGTCGCTCATGCCGTACTCCATCACCATGGCACGTGCCATGTTGGTGGCCTGCTGGATATCATTGCCCGCACCAGTGGTCACATTTTCAGGACCATAGATGATTTCCTCGGCCAGACGACCACCGAACATCATCGCAAGGCGAGCTTTCATCTCCATGACCTTGTAGCCCAGACGATCCCGTTCAGGCAGGTTCATGGTGACACCCAGGGCACGGCCGCGCGGAATGATTGTGACCTTGTGCAGCGGGTCATTGCCCTTCACATGCAAGCCAACCAGAGCGTGACCCGCTTCGTGATAGGCTGTCATTTCCTTCTCGTCATCAGACATGACCATGGAGCGACGCTCCGCACCCATCATGACCTTGTCCTTGGCATTTTCGAAATCTGCCATGGTCACAACGCGCTTGCCTGCACGGGCGGCCAGCAGGGCTGCCTCGTTCACCAGATTTGCCAGCGCCGCACCGGAGAAGCCCGGCGTACCGCGCGCAATGACACGAGGCTCGACATCCGGAGCCACAGGCACCTTGCGCAGGTGAACCTTCAGAATTGTCTCGCGCCCCAGAATATCCGGGTTCGGCACCGTGACCTGACGGTCAAAACGGCCCGGACGCAGCAGCGCCTGATCAAGCACATCCGGACGGTTGGTCGCGGCAATGATAATCACGCCTTCGTTGGCCTCAAAACCATCCATCTCGACCAGCATCTGGTTCAGGGTCTGCTCGCGCTCGTCATTTCCGCCGCCCATTCCGGCGCCACGGTGACGACCGACCGCATCAATCTCGTCAATGAAGATCAGACAGGGTGCATTCTTCTTGCCCTGTTCGAACATGTCACGCACACGACTGGCGCCAACACCCACGAACATTTCGACAAAGTCAGAGCCGGAAATGGTAAAGAAGGGAACATTGGCTTCTCCGGCAACAGCACGGGCCAGAAGGGTCTTACCGGTACCGGGAGGTCCGACAAGCAGGCAGCCTTTCGGAATCTTGCCGCCCAGACGCTGAAACTTCTGGGGATCACGCAGGAACTCGACGACTTCCTGCAGTTCTTCCTTCGCTTCATCAACACCGGCAACGTCATCAAAGGTCACACGGCCCTGCTTTTCAGTCAGCAGCTTCGCCTTGCTTTTCCCAAAGCCCATGGCCTTGCCGCCACCGCCGCCCTGCATTTGACGGAACAGGAAAATCCACACACCAATCAAAAGCAGCATCGGGAACCACGAGATCAGAATGGACCCCAGGGACACACCATCATCCAGTGGCGCAACATCCACGCGCACACCATTGTTCCGCAGTGTTTTCAGAAGATCGGGGTCTTCCATCCGCAGCGTGGAGAAGTTCTGTCCGTCGCGATACTTGCCGACAATTTCCTGCCCCTTGATTGTCACAGTCTGAATCTGGCCGGTTTCCACCTGGGCCAGAAAGTCTGTATAGGACATCTGTTGCTGACCACCTTGCGATGTCGGCCCCTGAAAGAGGTTAAACAAGGCAAAGAGCAACAACGCCACAACAATCCAGAGAGCAGCATTTTTTCCGAGATTCAAGGCTTAGCCCCTTTACGTTACATGACAGGCATTCCTGATATCCCTACGCTCCGGGAGTGGAAAAAGGATCAGGATGCCCATTCGTTTGTTTTGTTGTCTGCTTTGAAGATAATGCGCCTGCGCCATCAAGCAACCGTAAAGGGGTGTTCAATGACGCTTTTTTTTGGCTTCCAGCGCACCATCAGGGCCTCGAAGGGAACAATTGAAGCATTTTGTGCACAAAAGAGCGGCAAAACAGGGTACTCCACCCCTTCATATTCACTCACCACAGCCTCCAGAGCCACGGCAAGACAGCGCCCGTCCACATAGAGCGCCGGCAGGGTTTGACAAACGGTCTGACCGAACTGTTTGCCTGTTGCATCCCGGACAGCATTCAGTGCTGTCCTTTCTACAGAAAGCTTCGCATTCCCGTCGGCGATCACTCCGGAATCCTGAAGCCATCGCAACAACAGTTCGCAATTATAGCACAAATCATATCGTGCGTCCCATCGCACGGGCTGACCGGGCGCACGCTGCTCTCCTGCTTCAAGTCCGACAACCGGCAAGCCTCTGTTTTCACGCAGGATCTGCAGCGCCCTTCTTCCACGGCTTTGCACGATACATCCGGCCAGATTCTGCCTGAAATGGGGTTTCGACCGGCCAGCCGCTGTCTGATTGTTCCCGGCAAGCTCCTGCAGGGGCTGCAACAGATCGAGACAGCTTTTTAGATCGGGAAGATGCTCCACATCCGAGAGAAGCTGCAGGGAACGCCTGATGGCAAGAGCAAGGACATCCCTGTTCTCCGGCTCGTCGAGCCAGCCAGCCTCGAGGCCGAGTTCGACAAAACCCTGTGGAGAAACACGGGCATGCTCAAGCAGGTAATGGTTTGCTGCCCGCTCCAGATCGTGACGCCTTTGCCCCAGGGCTCTTGTTGTTTCGCAAAGCTGCTCGCACTCTTCAGGTGACATGTCTCCAAGCACAGTGCGTATCCTGCTTCGAAGGTAATCAGTCCTGCTGTTCGACGGATCTTCCAGCCAGGGCTGTTCCTCATCGCGCAAACGCCTGGTCAAACCGGCTTTTGGCACCCCCAGCAAGGGCCTGATCAGAAGCCCGAAGGGCCGTTCGACCACCATGGACATCCCGGCCAATCCGAAAGGACCGCTCTTTTTCTCCCGCCTCATCAGAACCGTTTCCAGCTGATCATCCCGATGATGTCCTGTGCAAAGATGCGTCACGCCCTGTCTTTGACACCAGTGATCAAGCAAGGCGTAACGGGCCTTGCGCGCTTCTGACTGGGTAACCTTCTTCTGTTGTCCGGTTTCGTTCCGTTTCCAGATGAGGCTGTCATGGGCAATGCCGCGCCTGCCCATCTGCCAGTTGCACCAAAGTGCCTCAAGCCCGGAATCAGGCCTGAGTGTGTGATCAACAGTGACCGTATGAAAAGCCAAATCCCTGGAAGAGCACCATCGCGCCATTTGCAGGGCCAGCAACAGGGAATCAGCACCACCGGAAAGAGCCACCGCAAAGACATCCGTTGCCTTGAACGGACCAAGTCGTTCCATGGCCTGATCAAAATCACGATCACTCAGTGCAGGGGCTTCAGCTTCAGACAGTCTTTCCCCGTCACCCGTAAAAGCAGCATCACCCTCCAGCCGGACAAGACTGGAGGGTGAAATGAAAGCCCGGGGGCTGCTTTTCTTCTCTGTGCCGTTCATGCGTCACGCAAATTACGGACAGGACAGGGACTGTTTCTGACTGCTGGCACGCTGCAGGATAACAGTGTTGGCATTCGGATAGCGCTGCAGCAGGGCATCAAAGGTTCCGCAGGCATCAGCCGTGTTGCCCAGCGCTGAAAGGGAAAGTCCCAGCTTCAACAGATTGTCCGGTGCCTTGCTGCTGTCGGGATAGGTCTGGAAGCCCTCCGCAAAGGTCAGGGCCGCCTGCTGGAAGTCACCACGCACGTAATGCGTTTCACCCAGCCAGTATTGCGCGTTCCCTGCCAGAGGATCCGTCGGATGCGCCTCAACGAACTGTCCAAATGCAGATTCAGCCTGTGCGTATTGCGCCCGCTGCAGCAGATCAAAGGCAAAACGATACTGTTGTGTCGGACTGGTATCCGGCAGGGTGACCCCTGCTGTCGAGCCTGTTGACGCCACCAGGCTCTGCGGAGCAGTCTGGGTGACCGCCGCAGTTTCACCATTGGCTCCCTGGGAAATGACTCCCAGAGTACCCGGCTGCGCTCCATTGCCCGCCGCAGCCTGCGCTGCAGTGTTAAGGGTTGCAGGATTGTTCTGCGCTGTTACGGGACCACCCTGCTGTTCCAGCTGGGAGAATCTCAGTTCCATGTCAGCACCGAGACGATCAAGCTTGTCAGCAACCTGCTGCAGACGGAAATTGAACTCCTCGACCTGACCATTGAGACGCCTCATATCCTCCTCAACCTGATTGAGGCGGGATCGGCTGGCACCACCGGCTTCGGGCACCTGTCCGGCTGTTGTCACATTGGCCGGGATTTCCTTGCCCTGATAGACATGCTGCTGAAGGGTCAGAATATCACGTTGCAGACGATCAAGACGATTGACCAGCCCCTGCACCTGATTGCTTTGTGCCAGTTGCTGAGCCTGGGCATGCTGCGGAACAGCTGTTCCAACACTCACTGTCAGCGCCGTCGCAGACAGAAGCACTGCACCACAAATCCGACGGCCAGACTTCCCGGGAACTCCCGGCTCTTTGAACAGGCGTGAAAACAACATACATCTTATCCTTCGGTGGTCATAAAGGCGGTGGTCATAAAGACAGCATCTGCCAGACGGTTTTTGGCGCAATCCTGATCAGACAGGTATTCAAACTATAAAAGCTTTTTGAAAAGATTGTGGCAAGAGGCGACTTTGTGTTTTCAGCCCGTCTCTCCAAAAAGAAAAAGCCGCCCGGAGGCGGCTTTTTACAAATCGCTGCGTTGCCAATCAGTTGACAACGAAAACTGTGCGACGGTTTTGAGCCCATGCAGCTTCGTTGGAGCCCAGAACAGCTGGACGCTCTTTACCGAAGGAGATGGTTTGCAGACGGTTGCCATTTACACCCAGATCAACCAGGTAATCGCGAACAGCATTTGCACGACGCTCACCCAGAGCCAGGTTGTACTCACGTGTGCCGCGTTCGTCAGCGTTGCCTTCCAGTGTCAGAGTAACGGAAGGGTTGCTGTTCAGCCAAACAGCCAGAGTCTCTACTGTTTTCTGAGCTTCAGAAGAAAGAGTGCTGCTGTCGGTTGCGTAGAAAACACGGTCACCAACTTCAACAAGCAGAGCTTCCTGAGTGCCGGGAGCCGGGCCATCGATTGTGTTGGAAGACACAGAAGAACCGTTGCCGCCATTGTTTGCGGAGCTACCGTCAGAAGAGCCTGTTCCAGTGTCAGAAGAAGTGCCCGCACACGCGCTGACAATCAGTGCTGCTGCGAACATGGTCAGAAGTTTGAAGCGCATATTCTGCCTCTCGTTAAAAATCTTCGATTACAATTACACACGAAAAGGCCCCCCCGAAGGAACCGGACTCCTCGTAATCTCATACACCCCATGAGTTCCAGTCGAACTGGTTAACACGCAAGGACTATATCACCTCCCGGCCCATAATCAAGCAAAGAGCGTCTTGAAAACCAAAGGCCTACAGAGTTTTGGAGGATTTTCACCCCCCGAAACTCAAGGGAAACAAAACTGCAAAAGCTTTGCAACAAACAAGTCGGTGAACACACCAAAGCTATTGCAGCAAAGGCGACCAGGCCGGATCGGTTCCATCCAGAGGTGTCAGAACTTCACGTTCATTGTAACCGGTCAGGTCGATTGTATAGAGCTTTGTCGTAAAGCGGCCCTGCGAATCAGCCCGGCTTTGACGATAGAAAGACAAGACACGACCGTTCGGTGACCAGGTCGGTCCCTCCACGTGGAAACCCTCGGCCAGCATGCGTTCTCCGGAGCCGTCCGGACGCATGACACCAATGTAGAAAGTGCCCCTGTTGATGCGTGTAAAGGCAATCAGATCACCACGCGGCGACCAAACAGGCGTACCGTAAGCGCCTTTGTTGAAAGAGATTCTCTTCACGTCGGAACCGTCACGGCGCATGGTGTAAAGCTGCTGGCTGCCACCGCGGTCAGAGTTGAAAACAATGTACTGTCCATCAGGAGAAGGAGACGGAGAAGTGTCAATGGCCGGATTGTTCGTCAGGCGCTGAATTCTGCGGGTTGGCAAATCCATCGCAAAGATATCGGTGTTGCCGTTTTCCGCCATGGACATCAGAACGGTATCCCCGTCAGGCGTAAAGCGCGGGGCAAAGGTCATGCCGCGGAAATTCCCCAGAACTTCCTGCTGTCCGGTGTTGAGATTCAACAGATAGACGCGCGGCTGGCCTCCCTCATAGGACAGATAGGTGATCTCCTGGCGATTCGGTGAAAAACGCGGCGTGAAAACGTCCGCTCTGCCGTCTGTAAGAAATTTGTGATCGAAGCCGTCCTGGTCCATGATCGCCAGTCTGCGGCGGCGATTGTCCTGTGTTCCCGATTCGGAAACGTAAACAACACGGGTGTTGAAATAGCCATCCTCACCGGTCAGACGCTTGTAGATCTGATCCGAAGCGTAGTGCGCAATGCGGCGCCATGCTGTTTTGACATTCTCCAGTGCAAAACCGATCATCTGGTTTTCAGCAAAAACATCAATCAGGCGAATCTCGACGCGCAAACGACCGTCAGCCTGCAGAATGGCGCGGCCGGTCACCAGAGCCTGCGCATTGATCAGACGCCAGTCTCCATAGCGAACACCCGCCTGCAGGGACGCGCTGTCCTGGATAAAGGCATTCTTGTTGATCGGCTTGAACAAACCGGAACGCTCCAGATTGTCCGCAATAACCTTGGCGATATCACTGCCGATCAGCTGTTCGTCCGGCTGGGAACCGGCAAAGTCTGTGACAGCAATCGGCAGCGGCGCAACATAACCGCGCGTAATATCAACGTTCAGTTCGGCCCGGGCTGATCCCGCAGGCAACAGAGCGCCAACAGCCATCAGAGCGACAGCCATTACAAACAGGGCAAGGTTTCTGACAATCATGCGTCGTTCCTTCTCTCTCTTCCGAGCCTGACCTGTGAGGCCCTGCCCATACATCGCATTGCCAAGGAGATTGCGATGAAAAAGTGGCTATTACAAGACACCAGAACCTAGAAAAGATTACTGGGATCAAAGGTCAGGTTAATCGTTTTCCAGTCGTCGTAGTATTCCGGTTTGAGCTGCGCAAAGGGTGCAGCAGCAAACACGGCCGCCCTCGCCCGTTCCGCAGCAGCGCGGAAGAAAGCATCCCGGTTGAAACGGGCGCCATCCTGGATATCCACCTGGGCAACCTGCCCGGTTCGCGTCAGGTGAATGGTCATCCGAACGATGAAATCACGCGCATCCTTGGCACCAGGCTCCAGCTTCCACCTTTGTTCCACAGACTGGCGCACCAGTTGTTCCATCCCGGCGACCTGCGCACGGGACGCCTTTTGCGTCCTTTGAGGTTGCGTCTGGCTGGACGAGCTTCTTGGCTTCGCCTTGGGTTCATCCTTCAGCTTTTCAACATTCTTCAGAATGTTTGCCAGCGGATCAGCCGGTTTTGCAGGCTTTGGTTCCGGCTCCGGCTTTTTGGGAGGCTCGGGCGGCTTTGGACGCGGCTTCGGCTTTGGAGCCTGGGGCTCAGGTTCTGGCTCAAGTTCTGGCTCAGGTTCTGGCTCAGGTTCTGGCTCAGGTTCTGGCTCGGGCTCAGGCTCTGGCTCAGGCTCAGGCTCTGGCTCCGGCTCGGGTTCCGGCTCAGGCTCAGGCTCTGGCTCCGGCTCGGGTTCCGGCTCAGGCTCTGGTTCCGGCTCTGGTTCCGGCTCTGGCTCTGGTTCCGGCTCTGGTTCCGGCTCTGGTTCCGGCTCTGGCTCTGGTTCCGGCTCTGGCTCTGGTTCCGGCTCTGGCTCAGGCTCAGGCTCAGGCTCAGGTTCTGGCTCGGGTTCTTCCTCAAGAACAGCCTCGTCATCCTGCAAACGTGCGAACTCTTCCTCGCTCACCAGCTCCACAGGGATGTGAGGGGAAATCTGGATACGATCACGGAAAGCAGGCAATCCAAAGATCAACACCACAATCAAAGCCGCATGGAGGAAAAGGGAGAACAGAAGGCCCACAGGCATATCCTAGTTTCCGTCCCCGTCTTGTGCTGAAGAAGCAGAAACCCCCGGGCTTTTTGTGATCAGGGCCACACGGTTAAAGCCCGCGTTCTGCAGTTCCGCCATCACGCGGGCCACTTCACCATAGGGTGCCGCCTGATCGCCGCGCACATAAATACGGGTGTCGGGCTTGTTCGCGGTAATGGCCTGCAGGCGTGGCACCAGTTGGACAATCTCGACAGCAGATTCCTGAAGGAAGATCTCGCGCTCCCTGTTCACGGTGATCACGAGAGGTTCCTCGGCTTCCGTGATGGCCTGCGCCTTGGTCTTGGGCAGATCAACGGGAACACCCACTGTCAGAAGCGGTGCTGTCACCATGAAAACAATCAGAAGAACAAGCATCACATCCACAAAGGGAGTGACGTTGATATCACTCATCGGACGATAGCTGGAGCGTCCCCAACGACGGGTTCGACGCCGTCCACCACCTCCGCCGGAAATGGAAGCGCCCATGCTCAGTTCTCCTCCAGCTGACGGGAGAGAATGGCGGAGAATTCACCGGCGAAGGATTCGAGACGCGCCGCATAGCGACCGATATCACTGGACAGTTTATTGTAGGCCAGAACAGCCGGGATGGCAGCCACCAGCCCCAGAGCTGTCGCAAAAAGGGCCTCGGCAATGCCCGGCGCAACAACAGCCAGGGAGGTGTTGTTTGACGCCGCGATGGAGGTAAAGGCATTCATGATCCCCCACACGGTTCCAAACAGCCCGATAAAGGGAGCTGCAGAACCGACAGAAGCCAGAAAGCCCATGTTCTTTTCAACGGATTCCATGTCCTTGTTGAGACTGATATCCATCACCCGTTCGATACGCTGCTGCAAACCGGCACGCGCGCCATCGGATCGCAGGCTGTCCCCGCGACTGCTGGTGCGGCGCCACTCGCCCATGGCCGCAACAAAGATATTGGAAACCGGATCCGTCGCACGTTTTTCAACACGGTCAAAAAGATCGGACAGGGATCCTCCGGACCAGAAGGCATCCTCGAACTGATCGGCTTTTTTACGAAGGCGCCGCAGCAAAAGCGTCTTGTCAATCATCACAGCCCAGGACCAGACAGACGCCAGGACCAGCATGATCATCACGGCCTTCACAATCACATCGGCCTGAAGGAACAGGCCCCAGACACTCAGGTCATGACCGGCAGCAGCTGTGTTCAAAACCAGATTTTCCACCTGACCACCACCCAGCTCTGTCACCTGGATTCCGGTATCTGCTTCATTTGCCATTGTTTTTGCGGCCCCCTTATTGCCACAGCGCTTCGAGGCGCGATTTCAGTTCTCTGGGCGGACGGGCAAGCCCTCCGTCCTTTTCCCTCAACAAGACCACACGGAGTTCAACCGAAGTCAGCAGCTCATCCCCGCGCATGATTTTCTGTTCAAAGTCCAGCGTGGCCCCGCGAGCAGGCTTCAGGCGTGTCCGAACCTCCAGCAGTTCATCCACACGCGCAGGACTCTCGAAGCTAAGAGAGCAATCCTTTACGGCAAAAAAAAGGCCGAATTGCTCCTTGAGCACCTGATGAATCGACCCGTTTCCCCCGTTTTCTACAAGATTGAGAAAGCGCAGGGATTCTGTTCGACCACGTTCAGCGAACTTTATGTAATTGGCGTGATAAACAACACCCGTAAAATCCGTGTCCTCAAAAAAGACACGCAGGGGCAATCGGAATACCCCTCTTTCAAAAACCCCACTCATTGGCAGAGCCGCAGTCGGTGTTTCAAAGACCACGCAATCCAGAGCCTGCATTTCACTCATGACAGGTCATCTCCGGGCGTCCCGTCCAGAAAGTCCATCTGTCCGGACGGCACGACGCCTCCCCCTGCGCTGAAAGCCTGGGGAACATCCAGTCCCAGATAGCCATAGGTTGCGGTTGTCAGCATGCGCCCACGCGGTGTCCGCTGCAAAAGTCCCTGCTGGATCAGATAGGGTTCTATCACATCCTCCAGGACATCACGCTGTTCCGAGAGGGCTGCGGCCAGTGTCTCGGCACCAACCGGGCCACCACCATAATTTTCGGCAATGGTACGCAGATACTTGCGATCCATGGCATCCAGCCCGCGCTCGTCAACATCCAGACGTTTCAGAGCAACATCCGCATCGGTGGCATTGATTTCCTCAAGCCCGGCAACAGCCGCAAAATCACGCACACGCCGCAGCAACCGCCCTGACACACGTGGTGTACCGCGCGAACGCCGGGCCACTTCAAAGGCCCCATCATCGGTCATGGGAGCCCCCAGAATACCGGCGGCACGCTTTACAACCAGTTGCAGTTCCTCCGGCTCGTAGAATTGCAGGCGCAACGGAATGCCGAAACGTTCGCGCAGCGGCGTCGAGATCAGTCCGGAACGCGTTGTGGCACCAATCAGGGTAAAGGGCGGCAAATCAATCTGCACAGAACGCGCGGCAGGGCCCTCCCCGATAATGAGGTCCAGCTTGAAGTCTTCCATGGCCGGATAGAGGATTTCCTCCACCTGCGCACTGAGACGGTGAATCTCGTCAATGAAAAGAACATCATAGGGCTGAAGGTTCGTCAGAATAGCCGCCAGATCACCAGCCTTGGCAATCACCGGTCCGGAAGTGGCCCGGAAGCCAACGCCCAGTTCCCGCGCGACAACCTGGGACAGCGTTGTTTTCCCCAATCCGGGCGGACCGAAGAAAAGCACGTGATCCAGAGCATCACCACGCTGTTTTGCAGCCTGAATAAAAATGTTCAGGTTCTCGCGCAGCTGGCGCTGTCCGATAAATTCCCCCAGGCTCAGGGGCCTGATGGACTGATCGGCACCATCACCTTCGGAGAAATTTGCCGAGACCAGTCTGTCCTGTTCACTCATTGTCTTGTATCTCCGTCAACGGGCATCACGGCATCAACTCTTTCAAACCGGCCTTGATCAGATCTTCTACCGTTGCATCCGGACCAAGTTCCAGCGCCATTTTCGAAACCGCGTTATAGGCTTCGGACCGGCGATAGCCCAGATTGGTCAGCGCAGACACCGCATCTTCCGGTACGGCAGCCGCCTGGGAAGGGCTGCCGGCTTCGGCCGGAACACCGTCCCGACCGGAAAGCACAGCGCCTTCCCCCAGAGACAGGCCCGCGGTTTTGTCTTTCAGTTCGTTGAGGATCCGCTGCGCCAGCTTCGGCCCGACACCACTGGCGCGGGTCAGGCTGGTCTTGTCCTGTGCAGCAATGGCCATGACGATTTCCTGCGGTGACAAGGCAGAAAGAATGGCCAGCCCCATCTTGGCGCCAACGCCCTGAACGGTGCAGAGCAGGCTGTAACAATCCTTTTCGGATGCGGAGGAAAATCCGTAGAGGGTGATCTGGTCTTCCCTCACATGCGTTTCAATCATCAGGCTTGTTGCCTCACCCTGGGAAGGCAGGGCACCCAGTGTGCGGGAGGAACAGTGAACAATATAGCCAACACCGTTGACATCCAGCAGCACCCAGTCATCACCGGAGCTGTCCACAAGCCCTTTGAGTTTTCCGATCATATCAGCGTTGCCCCCGCCTGTTGTTTTTCTTCGATCTCTTTCCTAGCGCCGTCTGGAACGCCGTCCGGTTGCCTTGTTGATCAGGGCCTCCATCAGGGGATCTTCAACCCCCTTTGACCAGGCCCGTCCCGTTGAAAGGTTGTGCGCATGACAGATTGCAACAGCCAGAGCATCGGCAGAATCAGGTGAATGAAGTTCACAACCCGGCAAAAGCCGCGAAACCATCATCTGAACCTGCTCCTTTCCGGCGTGCCCTGTGCCAACAACCGATTTCTTGACGATCATGGGCAGATATTCCCCGACTGGCAAGCCCACCAGTGCAGGTGTCGACAGGGCAATGCCCCGCGCCATCCCCAGCTTGAGCGTGGAATCAGGATTTTTGTTGGCAAGGGTGATCTCGACAGCCGCCTCTTCGGGCTGGTGATCCGACATGACAGCCCTCAGGCCATCATGGAGCTCGACAAGGCGCTCGGGAATCGCACGGTCTGCAGCTGTTTTGATGGTTCCGTTCGCAATGTGAACCAGACGGTTGTCAACCGATTCAATCACACCCCATCCCATAGCCCTCAGGCCCGGATCAATTCCCAGAATACGCATGGTTTCTCCTGCTCAACCCTATCAGGAGTGTAGAGACACAAACGCGGTCTTGAAAGAAGAACAAGACCGCGTTCACAAAAAATGGGCGTGCCGACGTCACCTAGCCTGCAATTGCAGCCATGACATCGTCAGAAATTTCATAGTTGGAACTGACAGTACCGACATCATCACTCTCGTCCAGCGCATCGATCAGCTTCATCATGGTCCGCGCCTTGTCTTCATCCAGCTCGATCGTGTTCTGCGGCTTCCAGACCAGACCCAGTTCGGTCGGATTGCCGAACTTTTCGATCAGGGCATCGCGCACAGTTGCAAACTCGGAAGGATCACAGACGATTTCGTGACCGTCATCATTGCTCTCGACGTTATCTGCACCGGCTTCGACAGCGGCTTCGAACATTGTATCGGCATCGGCCACATCAGCCGGATAGAGAATATTCCCCACACGATCGAACATGAAGGAGACCGCACCGGTTTCAGCCATGTTTCCACCGTGCTTGGAAAAGGCGGCACGCACTTCGGAAGCGGTACGGTTGCGGTTGTCTGTCATGGCCTCGACAATCACGGCAACACCACCCGGACCATAACCCTCGTAACGGATTTCCTCGTAGTTTGCGACATCCTCGCCACCCGCAACCCGTTTGATCGCGCGATCAATGTTGTCTTTGGGCATGTTCGCTGCCCGCGCGGCGATTATAGCATTGCGCAGAGCGGAGTTCTGTTCCGGGTCAGGCATTCCGCTGCGCGCAGCAACCATGATTTCACGGGTGTGACGAGCAAAGATCTTGGCGCGTTTCTTGTCCTGCGCGCCCTTGCGGTGCATGATGTTCTTAAACTGCGAATGGCCAGCCATACTGCCTTCTTCCCAACTTCATCGTTACAGTCAATTTCTGAAGAGCTCCGCGTCCGATGCACCTGTGACAAGGCCGGGCAGAGTTCTGTTCCCGCCTTAGTAAAACAAAATCGGCACGGTGAAAAGCCTTCAGCATCTGCAAAACACAGCTTTCCCCGATTTCTCCCCAGTCCTGCCACAGCATTTACACTTTCTTAACCATAATATGATAAACACAATGTCAGTCTGGCCCCATACCGGATTCCCACTCTCGCACGCAGGACACATGACATGTCGACCTTGTTTGAGATCCCGGACTTGCAAAGTCTGAAAAATGACGATCCACAATCCAGCACACTTGCTGCCCAGCAGGTTCGTGAATTCTCCATGGATTCCGCGATCGACGATCTCAACCGCATGCTGGCTCTCGCTGAAAAGGACATCTCCATCCCGTCACAGGAGACAGCGCACACTGTCTTTCAGAATGCCCGCCACAAGCAAAAGCTGGTTGGTGAGGAAGTCGAACGGTTCCTCGGCGTTGCCCAGTCCATTGAGGCGACCAAGAACTGAAAACGCAACCGCTCTGCCTTAATGCCCTATCCCTGAACAGCAGGCACCATTTGTGACAGGCGGCCACCGACCCTGACAGGTTCAACGCGTCTGGCCAGTCCTGTCTCATCATCCGTTTCAACGAATATTCCGCACAGTGTTGCCTCTCCATCGGCCGGACGCATGCGCTCGGTTGGCATCTTTTTCAGGAATCGCTGGACGGGCACTTCCTTGTTCATTCCAATCACGGAATCATAGTCACCGGTCATCCCGGCATCCGTCTGGAATGCTGTGCCGCCCACAAGAATCTGGTGATCGGCTGTGGGGATATGTGTGTGGGTCCCAACGACAAGAGAAGCCTTGCCATCAAGATAGTGTCCCATCGCAACCTTTTCACTGGTTGCCTCGCCGTGAAAGTCCAGAATGACCGCATCGACATTGTGGCCGATTTTCACACGATCCATAATCTTGCGAACGGCTGCAAAGGGGTCATCAAGCGGATCCATGAAAAGACGCGCCATGGCGTTCATCACAAGCACCTTGCGATTGCCGGGAGCATCAAAGACAGCAGCCCCCTTGCCCGGTGTTCCCTCGGGAAAGTTCATCGGACGCAGCAAGCGGGGTTCCCGCTCGATATAGGAAATGCATTCGCGCTGGTCCCAGGAATGATTGCCCCCTGTGACGACATCGGCCCCGGCCTCGAAGAACTGGTTGCAAATCTTCTCGGTCATGCCAAAACCCGATGCTGCATTCTCGCCATTGACCACGACAAAATCGAGTGACAGGTCCTTTTTCAGAACCGGAAGGTGAGCCGCAATCGCATCGCGACCGGAACGCCCGACCACATCTCCACAAAACATCAGGCGCACTGAACCAGTTCCTTCCTTCTCCGGCTTTCAAAAGGGCACAGCTCCTACAGCGTAAAGAGCTTTGCCCCTTCCTCTGTCACAATTGCATCAAGCGGCTGGTCGTAGGGACCACGGATCACAGCCGGCATCTCCTGGGCCGCATAGGCCACACCAATCGCCGCAACCTGCTTGAAAGCACGCAACTTTGCAAGGGTACGGTCATAAAAACCACCCCCGTAGCCCAAACGGTATCCGTCACTGTCAAAAGCCAGCAGCGGCGCCAGAATGATATCGGGAAACAGCTCTTCCTTGTCTGCAGACGGCTCCCTGGTTCCGAAACCGGCATCAACCAGCTCATCCCCCGGTGCCCAGCGGCGGAAAATCAGAGGCTTGCCATCCCCTTCCATAACCGGAAGCACCGGCACAAAGCCTCTCTCGTGCAGGCTGTTCAGCAAAGGCATGGGATCCAGCTCGTCGCCCAGAGGCCAGTACACAGACACAACAGTGTTTGCAGGATCAGCCTCCCTGAAGAGTGCCAGAGACGCAAAAACGTGATCACACACCTTCCGACCGGCATCGGGATCAGCAGCAAAGGCGTGCGCCCGTGCCGCTTTGGCCGCCTTGCGAAGCTCTTTTTTGCGAAGATCAAGTTCCGCCATTTCCTCGGCAGAAATGGTCTGCGGTGTTGCGCTCTTTTCCGTCATGTCAAAGTACCCTGCAAAAAGGATTGAAAAGCAGTGCCGCGCGAGCCGTTGGCGTTGGGATCCTCTGTGGCCTGCCTAAGCAGGTGGGCGCCATATACCGAGACCACGATCTCGACAGGGACAGCTCCCTAGAGAATATTCATTGGCCCCAGGGATTCGCTCTTGCCTGACGCACCCCGCAGCACTGCCTTGTCATGTTTCAATAAGGAAACAGCGAAAATATCTGTTCGCTGTTCTGTTAATCCTTTTCCAGACGTGTCGCAATCTTTTCCAGTCGGTCTGCGCAAGCAACAAGTGCATCTGCGACATCGGACGGCTCTTTCTGCTCCTGTTCCGGCTGGTTTCGGGAGAGAGAATCGCTCTCCGGAATTTCTCCTGTATCGCTCCCTTCCTGAAGCTTTTCAAGCTTGAGAAGCGATTCATGCAGTTCATCCGCAATCATGAGCGAGGACATCAACAAGAGCTGGGGCTCACTCAGGCTTTTTGCAACATCACCCAGCTGTGCCGCACGCTGGTCGATATAGGCTGCCAGCTTTTGCAGATGCTCTTCCTGCCCGTCCTGACAGCCAATGGCATAACGGCGACCGTGAACTGTAACTGTAACCTGGGCCATTATTCTTCTGCCTTTTGCGTTTTGTCTTCAGAGGCCCGCTGATCGTTCACAGGAACATCCAGCTGGATGGAAAGCTGACCGATCACATCATCCAGCCCGTCGCGCACTTCATTGCGGGTTTTTCTGAGTTTGCCGTTTTCAGCACGCAGGTTCTCGTTTTCCTCCCGGGCAGCAGACAGCTCCTCCCGCAGGATCCGGATCACATCCTCGTCGTTCCTCAGGCGCTGCTCCAGCTTTTCTTCCATTCGGGTCAGGGCAGCAGACAGTTTTTCGACGGACCGGGCATTCGTCACACGATTGTGACTGTCCTGCCCTTTTTCGTCTTCGGCAATCTCTTGAGGCTGTTCAGACATCCGCTTTCTTCTCTGTAAGGTTTCCCGAGGCTTCGCTGCCTTACCCGCAAATCCGCTATCAGCGCATTGATATTGCTTGAAGCTGTCCGGGCTGCATCGCGTTCAGAGGAAGGATAGTGCCCCAAAAAGAGCAAAAGAACCACGACATTTTAGCAGACAATACAATAAGGCATCAGACAGGCTGTTCCGGAGACAATTTTCCGGGTGATTTCTGTTTTTTTCCGGATCGGAGTTGACCTCGCGCCAGTATGGGTGCAGATTGCGCCCGAAAATCTGCTTTTCCGTTGACCGGGAGCGTAATTTCTTTGCCTTTTGCGTCAGGAAGAGCTTGCTCAAACCAAACAAGGATTTGGAACTTCCCATGACCACAAAGCGACTGCCCATCTCTGCCGATGACGCGGCGTCTGGAACCACACACAAGGACATGGCGAACGCAATTCGTTTCCTGTCTATGGATGCTGTACAAAAAGCAAACTCCGGTCACCCCGGAATGCCGATGGGCATGGCTGACGTTGCCACTGTTCTCTACAGCCGCTTCATGAAGTTCGATCCTCTTCGTCCCGACTGGCACGATCGCGACCGTTTTGTCCTCTCGGCCGGTCACGGCTCCATGCTGATCTACTCCCTGCTGCACCTGACCGGTTATCCGGACATGACCATGGACCAGATCCGCAACTTCCGCCAGCTTGGTGCGATCACAGCAGGTCACCCGGAATACGGCCACGCTCCGGGTATCGAGACAACCACCGGTCCTCTGGGTCAGGGTATCGCAACTTCTGTTGGCATGGCTCTGGCTGAGAAAATGCTGGCCGCACGCTTTGGCAATGATCTGGTTGATCACTACACCTACGTGATTGCAGGTGACGGCTGTCTGATGGAAGGCATCAGCCACGAAGCCATTTCCATGGCAGGCCATCTGAAACTCAACAAGCTGATCGTGCTGTGGGATGACAACTCCATCACCATCGACGGCTCCACAGACGTTTCCGTGTCCGACGACCAGCTGAAACGCTTTGAAGCCTCCGGCTGGGATGCCGTTGCCATTGACGGTCACGACCCGGAAGCCATTGCCTCCGCAATCGAGGCGGCCCGCAACAGCGACAAGCCATCCCTGATCGCCTGCAAAACCGTTATCGGTTTTGGCGCCCCGACAAAGGCCGGCACAGCCAAAACGCACGGCGCTCCCCTGGGCGACGAAGAAATCGCCGGTGCCCGCAAGGACCTCGACTGGCCTCACGAACCCTTCACAATCCCTGAAAACGTTCTGGCTGCATGGCGTGCAGCAGGCACACGTGGCGCGGAACTCGCCGCTGCCTGGGACGAGGTTCTGAAAAGCAAACCGGCCGATCAGCAAAAGCTCTTCGAGAACCAGATGACCGGCAAGCTGCCGGACGGCTGGAAAGACGCAATGCAGGCGTACAAGAAGACTCTCATTGAGGAAACGCCGAAGTGGGCAACCCGTGTTGCATCCCAGAAGGCTCTGGATGTTCTGGCCGAGGCCATCCCGTACCTCGCAGGCGGTTCTGCCGATCTGACCGGATCCAACAACACCAAGGCTGCATCACAGACAGGGGTAACGCCCACAGACTTTACCGGCAACTACATCTACTACGGTGTGCGTGAGCACGGCATGGCAGCTGCCATGAACGGTCTGGCCCTGCACGGCGGCTTTATCCCCTATGGCGGCACCTTCATGGTTTTCACTGACTACTGTCGCCCGTCCATCCGCCTCTCGGCCCTGATGAACCAGCGCGTTGTCTACGTGATGACACATGATTCCATCGGACTGGGTGAAGACGGCCCGACACACCAGCCTGTTGAGCATCTGGCAGCCCTGCGCTGCATGCCAAACGTCGCTGTGTTCCGTCCTGCCGATGCCCTGGAAACAGCAGAGTGCTGGGAACTGGCCCTTGAAAATGAAACCGGCCCGTCTGTTCTGGCCCTGACCCGTCAGGGGCTTCCATACCAGCGCAAGGACATTACCGTGAACTATTCCGGTTATGGTGCCTATATCCTCAACCCTTCTGTTCTGGATCGCCGCGTCACACTGCTGGCGTCCGGTTCCGAGGTCGAGATCGCCCTGGAGGCCCAGAAGGTTCTGGAAGCTGACGGTATCGGAACAGCTGTGATTTCCGTTCCCTGCTGGGAGCTGTTCAAGCAGCAGCCGCAACACTACCGCGACGAGGTTCTGGACCCCGGCACACTCACAGTGGCCTGCGAAGCAGCCTCTTCCTTCGGCTGGCACGAGTTCATCGGTCAGCACGGCGCTTTTGTCGGCATGACCGGCTTTGGTGCCTCCGCCCCGGCTGATCAGCTTTACAAACACTTCAACATTACATCGGATGCCATTGTTGACGCCGTAAAGGCGCGACTCTGATCCTGTAAAAGATAAGCCGGGCACAAACAGCCCGGCTTTTTCATTCGCAAGGCCGTTCATACAAGCATCCCCTCATGCGAACGGCCCTGCACCCGGAAGCTCCCGAGGCGAAAAGCCGGAGGTCGGCTTCCCAAACATAAATACGGATAACGGTTTGAGAAAATGACACTGAAAGTTGGTATCAACGGCTTTGGCCGTATTGGTCGTCTCTGTCTGCGTGGCGCGCTGGAAGGCGGCTACGATGACATCGAAGTGGTAGCAGTCAACGCATCCGGCGACCCTGCAATCCACGCCCACATGTTCCAGTTTGATTCTGTTCACGGCACTTTCCGTGGTGAGGTTTCTGCCGATGAAGACGGCATGATCATCAACGGCAAGAAAATCCGCATGACCCACGATCGCAACCCGGCCAACCTGCCGTGGGCCGAACTGGGTGTGGACATTGTTCTGGAATGTACCGGTGCCTTTAACAACTATGAGGGCGCAAGCCTGCACCTGCAAGGCGGCGCAAAGAAAGTTCTGATCTCCGCCCCCAGCAAGGACGTTCAGGCTCCCATGTTCGTTTACGGTGTCAACCACGAGAAGATCACAGCCGATCAGCACGTGATTTCCAATGCCTCCTGCACCACGAACTGTCTGGCTCCGGTTGCTGACGTTCTGGATCGTGTTGTCGGTATTGAACGCGGTTTCATGACCACAATTCACGCCTACACCGGCGACCAAACAACAGTCGATGCAAAACACAAGGACCTGCGCCGCGCCCGCGCTGCTGCCGTGTCCATGATCCCGACCTCAACCGGTGCAGCCAAGGCGATTGGCGAAGTTCTGCCAAACCTGAACAGGAAACTGGACGGCAACGCGGTTCGCGTACCGACAGCCAACGTTTCCGTCATTGACCTGACCTTCGATGCCGGTCGCGACACCTCTGTCGAGGAAATCAACGAAGCCATGAAGGATGCCGCCAAGGGCCGCCTGAAAGGCGTTCTGGCTGTCAATGAACTGCCACTGGTTTCCTGTGATTTCAATCACAACGATCATTCTTCCATCTTTGACGCCACCCAGACGCAGGTGATCGATGGCCGCTTTGTGCGTGTCCTGTCCTGGTACGACAACGAGTGGGGCTTCAGCCTGCGCATGCTCGACAATGCCCGTATTCTCGGAAGCTTCCTCTGATCGGAAGCCGGAATTCACAGACAAAGGCAGCTCCCATGGGCTGCCTTTTTTGTATGGGGAAAAAGCTTTTTCTTTCAACAGACTGGACGAAGAGGGCAAATCAGGCCACTCTTTCAGGTTCTTATCGCTGATGGAAAACAGATGACCTTTGACCTTGCCCTGAATCTCACTGCTGTTCTTGACCTGACAGCCGTTTTTGTCTTCGCCCTGACAGGCGCCCTTGTCGCCAGCCGGGCCCAGCTGGATATCATCGGCTTCGTTTTCTTCGCCTGTCTGACCGCTGTCGGTGGCGGCACGGTCCGCGATGTCATTCTGGGTGCAGAACAGGTCTTCTGGGTCGCCAATCCCGTCAATCTCTTCGTGGCCTCTGCCGCAGCCATTGTGGTTTACTTCAGTGCCCACCTGCTTGAAAGCCGCTATCGCGTCCTCATCTGGATCGATGCCCTGGCTCTGCCCGTTGCCGTTTCAGCCGGAGTATCGGCGACTCACGACATGGGTCAGGAATGGGCCATCATTCTGCTGATGGGGGTAATCACCGGAACATTCGGCGGTCTGCTGCGCGACGTTGTGGCCAACGAAATGCCCCTGCTTTTGAAACAGCGCGAAATGTACGCCAGTGCTGCGGTGTGCGGTGTGATCTTTTTCCCTCTGGTCATTCTGGCAGGCGGCTCAGAGCGCGAAGCCCTGTGGGCGACAGCCATTGTGACCTTCCTTCTGCGCGCTGGCAGCCTGGCTCTGGGATGGCGCATTCCCGTTTACAAACCACGCCCCATTCGCACCAGCAGCTATGATGACAACAAACCTCTTTGAGAAAAGCTGTTGCCCGATCCGTTCCGAATAGGGCAAAAGGAACTCGAATACCCAACTCCGGGAACTCTGTAAGACAAAGAGAAAGTCACCCCCATGGCCTGCCAGCTTTACCTTGTTGCTCCCGACAGTCTGCTTAAGGGTGAAACGGCACCGGATGATTTCATCCCGCTTTTGCAGGCTATTCTGAAGAACACGGAAATCGCCTGTTTCCTGCTGCCCGGCAAACCCGGGACAGATGAACAGTCTGTGGAGATGGTCACACGCCTCTGTTCCGTCGTGCAGGACGCAGGCGTTGCCTTCCTGCTGGAAGACGCTCCCGAGCAGGTTCGTCGCTACGAGGCAGATGGTGTTCATCTTGGTGATGCTGCAGATTTCAAAACCGCGCGCGCAGAACTCGGTCCGAACTATATTGTTGGCGTGGACTGTGGTGTGTCCCGCCATGCCGCGCTGGTCAGTGGCGACGGTGACAAGGCCCATGTCGGGGCAGACTACGTCGCCTTCAACAACCGCAAGCCCCTGCCGGAATTTTCCGATCCGGAGGTTCAGGCTTTCGAGGAAGACGGCCCCAAGGGCAACGAACTGCTTCAGTGGTGGCAGACCATGATGACAGTTCCCTGCGTTGCAATGGACAACAGCACGCTCGAAGACGCTATTGCACAGGCAGAAAGTGGTGCGGACTTCATCGCTGTTCAATCCTGCGTCTGGTCGCACAGCGCCGGACCCGAGGCAGCACTGGCAGAACTTTCCGCTGCCCTGCAAAAGCTCGGGGACTGATTTCCGCCCAAGCCATGCGTTAAAGGCATAGCACAGCTGCTTTTGTCCGATTGCGTCCGGCGGTATTTGATGATAGGTTCCGCGCTGTCGAGCTGACCATCTGCTGTTCCTTGTGACGTCCGGTCGGCTCTTTGTTCTTTGTTAATTGTGAAGATACAGGCTTGATCCCATGAAGATTAACGGCAACGCCATTCGTCCCGGAAACGTTATTGAACACAATGGCCGCCTGTGGCGCGCTGTAAAGATCGCCCACACTCAACCCGGCAAGGGCGGTGCCTATCTGCAGGCCGAACTGCGTGACATTCGTGACGGCACAAAGCTGAACGAACGCTTCCGTGCCAGTGAATCTGTCGAGCGTGTTCGTCTGGATCAGCTGGACTACCAGTTCCTGTTCCGCGATGGCGAAATGCTGACCTTCATGAACAACGAAAGCTACGAACAGATCTCCCTTCACGAAGATCTGGTTGGCGAGCCTGTTATCTTCCTTCAGGACGGCATGACCGTGACCGTCGAAAGCTTCGAAGAAGAGCCCATTTCCGTTTCCCTGCCTGACCACGTCGTTTGCGAAATTGTTGAAGCAGACGCTGTTGTCAAAGGTCAGACGGCCTCTTCATCCTACAAACCGGCTGTTCTGGATAACGGCGCGCGCATCCTGGTTCCACCGCACATCAGTGCTGGAACCCGTGTGGTGATCAACACTGCCGACAGCTCTTACGTAGAGCGCGCGAAAGACTAGGATCTTCCACTCAGAAACAGCAGACAGGGTGCAGTCATCTGCACCCTGTTTCTCTTGCGCCCTGCCCCTCCAGCAGCACAGTATTTTCAGGATTTTTCCCATGTCCGTTCGCTCTCCGCTGATCACCATCATGACCCGCACGGCTGAAAAGGCCGCCCGCTCCCTCAAACGAGACTTTGGTGAGGTTGAAAACCTTCAGGTTTCCCGCAAAGGCCCATCCGATTTTGTTTCCACTGCCGATCTGAAGGCCGAGAAAATCATCCGCGAGGAACTGGCAAAGTCCCACCCGGAGTTCGGTTTTCACGGTGAGGAGTCCGGTGCGAAGGAAGGCGAGGAAAAGGGCACACGCTGGATTGTCGATCCGCTGGATGGCACCACAAACTTCCTGCATGGCCTGCCCCACTTTGCCGTTTCCATCGCTCTGGAAAAGGATGGCCAGATCGTTGCCGGTGTTGTCTACGATCCCATGAAAGACGAGATGTTCTACGCCGAAAAGGGCGAAGGTGCATTCCTGAATGACCGTCGCTTGCGGGCTTCAAGCCGCGTCCGCCTGGACGGCACCATTGCTGCAACAGGAACACCGTTCAAGGGCCGGGGTGATCGCGCACCGTTCCTCCATGAAATCAATGCTGTGATGGCAAACACAGCCGGTATCCGTCGTTGGGGTGCCGCCGCTCTGGATCTGGCCTATGTCGCGGCCGGTCGCTATGACAGCTACTGGGAGCGTGGCCTTTCTGCATGGGATGTTGCTGCCGGTGTCCTGATTGCCCAGGAAGCGGGCGCCGTTGTGTCGGACATCAATGGCAAGGCATTTGACGTCTGGAAAAGCGAAAGCATCCTGACAGCCAACATTGACCTTCAACCCCGCATGGTGAAGCTCTTCAAGGATGCTCTGGCCCGCGTCAAGTAACAGTCATTCGGCAGTTTCCTTTAAAAAGGGAGGCTTCACAGCCTCCCTTTCTGCATCCGGCTCAAAAGAGCTCGAAGAAAGCCTCACCGGCAATCCAGCCTCCCCAGACCAGCAGGATCAGCCCAGAAAACAGTTCGACGAACCGCAATCTTTCAACAGGAAGACGTTTTCTGGCAAAGAGGCTCAAGTGAACCATAAAAAGCCACCAGAGGGCAGAGCCAAAAAAAACACCTGCAACCAGAAGATAGGCCCCCTCCCCATCAGCAGTGGCCGTGGACCCAAGGGCAGAAACCATCCCCACAAAGGCAATGATCGTCATGGGATTTGACAGGGTCAGCACAAAGGTCACCCCGTAAGCCTTGAAAACAGACCCGCCAGAGGACAGCGATCGGGACGCCTCCGGATCTGTTTCGCCCCCTCCCCTGAAAAAGGAGCGGACGGTCAAGCCTCCCAGAACAGCGATCAGAAGGCCGCCGAAGAGCTTCAACGGCAAGGCATAGGCCACGAGTATTCCCGTCAGGGTCAGGCCTGCTGCAACCATCAGGCCATAAAGAGCATCCGCACTGGCCGCACCCAGCCCGGTCGCAAGCCCTGCAACGCGCCCCTGCATCAGGGTCGTCCGAATACAGAGCAAACCAATGGGGCCAACCGGTGCCGCAATGGCAACACCGACGGCAATCCCTTTTAACAACACATCCACAGCTCTAGCCTCCCGCCATGTAAGGGACAGGAATCGAAACAACAGAGGTCTCTTTCTGCGTCGAAAGAGACACCAGCGTCTCGGTTTTCAGAACAGCCTTCATCGGCTTGACGACAGTCTGGATGAAATCCTGCAAGGCCCTGGTGTCAGCAACCCGTACCTTCATCAGATAGGAATGCGGACCGGAGATGTGATGCAGCTCCTGCACCTCATCACATTGACACAGACGTTCACAGGCCTGCTCTTCACCGTCATAGGCCATATCGATCATCACAAAGACACAGAGCCCTGCCCCCACCCGCTGCGGATCCAGCACACCACGCCACTGTGAGACAACGCCTGTACCGGCAAGGCGCCTCAGCCTTTCATTGGCTGTCGAAACAGAGACACCAGCCACTTCTGCGATTTCAGCATTGGAGGCACGTCCATTCCGCTGCACAAAATCAGAAATTTTACGATCAACCTCATCCATATCCGGAAAAATAACCAAAAATGTCAACAAATCAAATTATTTTCTTAAAAATCTTCTTTTATCAAAAAACAAAAAGGGAAACCTGGAGAAAATCAGGATTTTTTCCGAAAAACCCTACCCTGGAAAATTTTGCCAAAAATCAATTTTTAAGGGTTTTTTTTGTGTCAAAATCCGAAAAAGATTAACGGATCATATAGATTTATCATGCAAAACTGTCCTAGATGACATGGAAGAGGTATAAAGGTTAACAAAACGAAAGCACAGGAAACCTCAAACAGGCTCCGGGGAATTGCTTTTGGACAGAAACCTGCCCTTTTCCAAAAACAAAATGACGCTTAAGGGGAAGTCAAACGCCATGACTGCAAGCAAAAAACTGGCACTGCTGCTGATGGGAACAACCGTCAGCTTCTCGATTCTCGCAAGTCAGACAGCACCCGCTGCTGCACAGGGTCTGAACCAGGGCACAGTCATTATTGGCGGCGCACACAATGGTCTGACCACCTACTCCAGCACACCAGTCACACAGTATCAGTCAGGATACAACAGCGCACCCGGCCTGTATCCCTACACAACAGATGCACAGAGCCTGAGCCGTCCGGCCAATCTCTATTATCCCCCGCAGCAATATCCAAGAAGCCTGACAACCGTCCCCGGCTTTTCCTCTTCTGCGAATCTTCTGACAACAGAGCGGACACCAGCCCCGCAACCAACTGTTGGAAATGTCCCTGCAGCATCCCTGAACTCCTCTGTGGTCAGCAGTGCTGCAAGTGCACAACCCCAGCCACAAGCTGTTCGCAAGCCTTCCCCGGCTCCGAAACAGGTGGCGGCACCGGCTCCAAAGACAGTTCCCGCCCCACAACCGGCACCTGCTGCCGAGAAAAAGCCTGTGGAAGTTGCGGCAGTAAAGCCAGCCACTCCGGCGGCCAAACCCTCTTCCCTGACGGCGGATGAAATTGCAGCAACAGCACCGGTTCAGCCCAAGAAGGCCGAAACACCAAAGCCCGTTCAGCTTGCCAAGGCAGAGCCTACTCCTGCAGCCAAACCCGCACCGAAAAAAGTTGAACCGGTTCCCAATCAGCCGACAGACATCACTGCCGCGCTGACGCCTCCTCCCGCACTGGATGATGTGAGCACTCCATCCTCTTCTGCAACGAGTGGCCTTGTCTCTCCCCTGCAGCTCGGTTTTGCGGACCAGAGTTCGGATCTTACAGCAGGCAACCTTGCAGAGCTCGACAAGCTTGCTGCAGCCATGCAGGCAGACGAGAGCCTGACAATCCAGCTTCTGGCCTACGCTAAGGGCTCTGACGAAGAGGCCAGCCAGGCTCGCCGCCTTTCCCTCTCCCGCGCCCTTGCAGTCCGGGGCATCCTGATGGATCGCGGCATCCGCAGCACCCGCATGCAGGTCCGTGCGCTTGGCAACAAGGCCACCAGCGGCAACCCTGACCGTGTGGAAATCATTCCGGTCGCACGCTAGGACAAAGACCAGTCCGGATTGTATCCTGCTGTGATTTTTCTGCCGCAGCAGGCAAGAAAGAGACAGTCTTCCGGCTCTGGCCCTTGACATGCCACAATGTACCTTCATCATGTTTTTCAATGGGGTGGAGGAAATCACAGCTGTCGTTCCTGACAGTTCTTCCGCAAAGGCCCCCCAAGGGGCCTTTTTCATACCCCTGTTGCGCACTCTTTGTTCTTGTCAGCACAGGACCGGTTTTCCATGAGTTCCAACCGCCATTTGATCCGTATGGTTCTTTTCATTGCCATCGTCGGTGTAGTTACAGGTCTTCTTGCACCGAAACTGGTTGGGGCCTTTTTGGGGAATCCGCTTCTCAACGGTATGATCCTCGGCGTTCTTCTGCTGGGAATTCTCTATATCTTCAGACAGGTTCTCCTCCTGAAGCCTGAGCTGCGCTGGCTGGAATTCGTCAAGAACGAGGCTCGCGAAGGTGTTGTTTTCGCAGGCGCCCTGCAGGATGCCCCGACACCGCGGCTACTTGGCCCGATGGCAACAATGATCGGGGAAAAAACAGGCCGTCTTTCCCTGTCCACCCTTTCCATGCGCAGCCTGCTCGACGGGATCCATGCCCGTATTCAGGAAAGCCACGAGATTTCCCGCTATCTGATTGGTCTGCTGATCTTCCTGGGACTGCTGGGAACCTTCTGGGGGCTTCTGGAAACCGTCAATTCTGTTGGCGGAACCATTGCCAGCCTGGGCGGTGGCGGCGATGATCCCCTTGCCATGTTTGACGAGTTGAAAAGCGGGCTTGAAAAGCCCCTGTCCGGCATGGGCACCGCCTTCAGTTCCTCGCTCTTTGGTCTCGCAGGCTCGCTGATCCTCGGATTTCTGGAACTGCAGGCCGGGCAGGCCCACAACCGTTTCATGAACCATCTGGAAGAATGGCTTTCCAGCCTGACACGTCTGTCTTCCGGCCCTGCTGGCGAAGGGGAACAGGGCGTTCCGGCCTATGTCTCTGCCCTGCTGGAGCAAACGGCAGAAACACTTGAGAAACTTCAGAACACCATCGCCCGCGAGGATGAGGAACGCGTTCGCGTCAATCACGCCATCACCAATCTGGCCGATCGCCTCTCCACGCTGACAGAGCACATGCGCACCCAGCAAAGTGTGATGCTCTCGGTTGCCGAAACACAGAATCGCCTTCACCCTGTGCTCGAAAAACTGGCGAACACCCCGACGGGGTCGCAGTCTCCCCAGCAGACCATTCTGGATGAAGCCTCGCGTTCGCATCTTCGCAACATGGATCTCCAGATCGAAAAACTCTCAAGCAACTTTGAACAGGGGCGCAACCAGTCTGTTCAGGATATTCGCAACGAAATCCGTCTGCTGACCCGCACTCTTGCTGCCATAGCAGAAGAGAAATAGAGCGGGGCCGAACACATGCAATCTTACGGCAGAGGCTATTCCAACCAGCGCAGCGTCAACATCTGGCCAGGTTTTGTGGATGCACTGGCAACGCTTTTGCTTGTGGTCATTTTTGTGCTGATGGTCTTTATGGTGGCGCAATTTACCCTGAGCGCCACCCTCAATCAGAAGAACAAGGCTCTGGGCCAATTGAACAGGGAAGTGGCCCAGCTGGCCGAAATCCTGGCTCTGGAGCAATCGGAAAACTCCCAGCTGCGCGCCTCCATCAAGGGGCTGAACGAAACCCTTGCGCAGGCGGAGCAACAGCGAGCCAGTCTGGCCGATCAACTGGCCCAGCTGGCCAGCGAGAAGGATCAGCTTGAAGAGGAACTGGTTGCCGTAACAGCCGCACGCAACGCGGCAGAAGCCACGGTGGAGGCACAGGCTCAAACCCGTGAGGAGCTGGAAAACCAGATTTCCGCTCTGGAAGCACAGGCCGTTTTGCTGTCAGCCGAAAAAGCAAAGGTTGATGCAGAACTGGTTGATGCCTATTCCACCATCGAGGCCGACAAGGAAAAAATCGAGGTCCAGCTTGCAGAGATTGCCCTGCTTCGCGAACTGCGTCAGGACCTCGCCAACCAGCTCGCAGAGCGCGAGGATGACAACAGCCGCCTGAAAGAACAGCAGCTGCAACAACAGGAACTCACCGAGGAAGCCCGTGCTGAAGTTGTCCTGCTCAACCAGCAGATTGCAGCCCTGCGCCGACAGCTTGCTTCCATTTCAAATGCCCTTGATGCCTCCGAGGCCCTCAACGAAGAACAGAAGGCCCAGATTCTTAATCTGGGCAAACGCCTGAATGTTGCACTCGCCACCAAGGTCCAGCAACTGGCACGCTATCAGTCCGAATTCTTTGGCCGTCTGCGCGAGGTTCTTGGAAACCGCAGCGACATCCGTATCGTCGGTGATCGCTTTGTCTTCCAGTCAGAGGTTCTCTTCAACAGTGGCGAAGCTGTTCTGGGAGCCGGGGGACGCGAACAGATGGCTGCTCTGGCCCGGACACTTCTGGAACTGACACGGGAAATTCCTGAAGATATTGACTGGGTCCTCCGGGTTGACGGACATACAGACATTCAGCCCATTGCAACGGCAACCTTCCCGTCAAACTGGGAGCTTTCAACAGCGCGTGCCATTTCCGTCGTGAAATTCCTGATGACACAGGGCATCCCCGCAAACCGTCTTGCCGCGACAGGCTTTGGGGAATTCCAGCCTCTCGACACCGCAGAAACTCCCGGGGCCTTTCGCAAGAACCGCCGGATTGAGCTGAAACTGACCCAGCGCTAAAGCTCACTGAAGGGTTCCTTGCAGGAGATGTTCTGCACAGCCCCGAGCAAATGAGCCTTGAGAGATGCTGTGGCTTCAGAGACCTCCCGTCCCTTCGGCGTGGCGAAGTAATAGCATCGCCCCGTATCCCAGGAATACGACCCCACAGTTGTCAACCTGCCTTCCGCCAGTTCGTTGACCAGCAAGGGAAGCACTCCCAGTGCAATCCCCTTTCCCCGCATGGCCAGGCTGATCGTTTCGACAAAAGACCGGCAGGGAAGGACCTCTGCCTCCCCCAGCCCGAACCGCTCCAGATGCCGGGGCACATTGGACCAGTTCAACCAGTCGGGCGCTTCACGCTCATACTCCAGAATTGGCAGGGAAGCAGCCTGACCGACCACTCCGGGCGCCGTCACAGGCACGAGAATATCCCGGAAAAGAAACTCGACATCCCATCCTGCCGGCGGAGCCTTGCCGTAAAAGACAGCCACGTCTGTTTCCGCTGTGATCACATCAACCAGATTGTTTGCTGTCACAACAGAAACCATGCCTCCCCCTTCATTGAGCTGAAACTCCCTCAACAGAGGAGCCAGCCAGAAGAAGTTGAGGTGCTGGTTACACACAAGCTGGATCGCAGACTGCCTTCTGAGACCTTCCTGCTGGCAAAGCGCCACGGCCTCATCCAGAAATCCGAGGGCAGGCCGAACCCGTTCCTGCAAGCGCTGACCGGCCGGGGTCAGGGACAACTGTCGTCCCGTACGGACAAACAATCGCACAGACAGTTCCTCTTCCAGCCCCCGTATCCTTTTGCTGACAGCAACCTGCGTGACATAGAGTTCCTCGGCTGCACGCGAGAAACTCAAAGTTCTTGCAGCGGCTTCAAAAAAGACGAGAGCATCAAGAGATGGAAGGTTTTTTCGAAATCTGTTCATAACCTGAAGTTAGGATAGAGCACGAGTTTTTGTCCAGTGGTCTCTGCTCTGTTCCCGCGCAATAGTCAGGGTCAGGACAAAAAATTCAAAAAGGGCGCTCCCATGAAAATCACAGCCATCGAAATGTATCAGCTGGACCTCCCCTATGCGCGCGGTGTCTACAAACTCTCCGGCGGGCGTGAATACCGCTCCTTTGACGCCACTTTCGTTCGCATCCTCACAGACAGGGGCCTTGAAGGCTGGGGCGAAAGCACGCCTTTTGGAGCCAACTACATGCCGGCCCATGCCAAGGGTGTCAGGGCAGGCATTGAAATCATTGCCCCCGAACTGCTGGGTATGGACCCGCGCCTTTTCGATCGTGTGAACGAACGCATGGACGCGCTCCTGTGCGGGAACAATCCGGTCAAGGCTGCCCTGGATATCGCCTGCTGGGATATCTTTGCAAAGTCCGTTGAGCTACCGGTCTGTGACCTGCTGGGGGGAAGCACAGGCAAGCCCATGCCGGTCATGACCTCCTGCTATGCCGGCGATCCCGACGACATGCGGGAGCGCATTCGCGAATACCGTGAACAGGGTTTCAGAGGACATTCCTTCAAGATCGGAGCCACCGAAGCCGAAGGAGGCCCGGCACTGGATGCAGAGCGCATCAAGGCCTGCCTCGCAGATCGTCAGCCGGGCGAATTCTTTCTGGCCGACTGCAACAGCGGCCTGACACCCGAAAGCACCCTGCGGATGCTGCGCCTGTTGCCGGAGGGCCTCGATTTCACCCTGGAAGCCCCCTGCCCGTCCTGGCGTGAAATGATGTCCGTACGCCAGCGCAGCAACATTCCCCTGATCTGGGATGAACAGGTTGAAACAGACGCCGACATTATCAATCTGATCGCAACAGATGCCGGAGATGGCTTCGGTCTTAAAATCACCAAGAGCGGCGGCCTCACACGGTCGCGCCGCCACCGGGACATCGGCATCGCAGCCGGTATGACCATGGCTGTTCAGGACACAATGGGCTCTCCGCTTTCTGCAGCAACCATTGCCCATATGGCACAGACCATTCCTGAAAAGTTCCTGCGTTGCCTGTGGGACCCGCGTGAAGCAACAACTGCAGAACCCTTCAGCATCGACATGCCGATCGTGGATGCCACCCTCAGCGCACCACGCGAACCCGGCCTTGGAGCAACGCCGAATTTTTCAGTTCTGGGAACACCTCTGAAAATCTGGAGCTAAGACTGTCTGGCAGTCCAGCCTGCTTTATGGCGGGTTTCAGCGGACTGCCAGTCTCATCACTTCATCCATGGCCCTGCCACACGGACACACAACACCGGGCCCCCAAAAAAGCAATCAAATCATAACAGTCTAACTCTTGCCCTTTTTCTGTGGTTCGTCATGATTATGTAAAGGCTTCACCAAAGGAAGCAAACACGAAAGCAGAAAGCGGAAAGAATGTCGATTTGGGGAAAAGTGCTGGGTGGAACAGTTGGTTTCGCAATGGGAGGTCCCATTGGCGCCATGCTTGGGGGACTGGCGGGACATGCTGTGGACCGCTTCCGCTCCCAGGCAGAGGAAGCCAGTGCAGAATCCCTGCACCACGATGACCAGGGACTCTTCGGGCACAACACCGGCACCAGACAGATCACCTTTACAATCGGCGTGATTGTCCTGGGCGCAAAGATGGCAAAGGCAGACGGGGTTGTCACCCGCGATGAAATTGCCGCCTTCAAACAGGTCTTCAAGATTTCAACGGACGACATGAAACAGGTCGGACGACTTTTTGATCGCGCCCGGCAGGATGCCGGCGGTTTTGAACCCTACGCCCAGCAGATTGCCAACATCTTCAGAGACGATCCCGCTGTTCTGGAAGAACTTCTCGGTGGCCTGTTCCATATCGCCAAGGCGGATGGATCTGTCACAGAGGATGAACTGGTCTATCTGGAAACCGTTGCACAGATTTTCGGTTTTTCCCAACAGGACTGGGATCGCATCAAGGCCCCGAACCTTCCACCGGACCAATGTGATCCCTATCAGATTCTCGGTGTTACACCAGACGCCACAGATGCAGAGATCAAGGCCGCTCACCGCAAACTGGCCCTTGAAAATCACCCGGATCGCCTGATGGCAAAGGGCCTGCCACAAGAGTTCCTAGATCTGGCAAACGAGAAACTGGCCGCTGTGAACGCCGCCTATGACGACATCAAGAAACGCCGTGGCCTGAACTGATCACACAAAAGCAGAGCGGATGGCAGCTTTCATGGCCTCGATGGGTCGCGTTTTCACAGGCCCGCCTGAAGCCATGACCAGCTTGGAAGAAGGGGTATAGCCAAAACCGAACTCCTTCCCGAGAACCGACAGCCCTGAATGAAGAGATGATCGCCCCAGCAACCCGATTGCCATTCCGGCCTCGACAGCAGCAGCAACGCCGGACACACTCTGACTGGAATAGGCAATGCGATAGGGACGCGCCTGATCCTCAAGCGACCGGATCGCTGTCTCCCGCCACCAGCAGGCCTGGTCAAACAGGGCAACCGGCAGGGTCTCAGCCCTTGAAAAATCCACCCTGACGGAAGAGACCCAACAGGTCGGGTCTTCAAACAGAAGCTCTTCATGGGGTCTCAGCTCCTCAACCTCATAGACAGCGAGATCGAGCTTTCCCTTCACCAGGGCATCGGGGAATCCTGCACTGAGAGCACAGATCACTTCCAGTTCAACCAATGGATATTGCCGGGTAAAAACCGAGAGAATTTGTGTGAGCTTCTCACGACCATGATCATCCGGAACCCCCAACCGGAGTCTGCCTGAAACTGTATCCTGTCCAAGATCCTGACACACAGCATCCAGTCGCGCCGTAACCTCCTGGGCAACCGGGAGCAAACGGCGCCCGACCTCACTCAGCACAACGCCTCTTCCGTGTCGTTCAAACACGGCATGACCAAGGATTGTCTCAAGGCGCTTGATCTGAATACTGGCAGCCGATTGAGAGCGGTGGATACGGGTCGCACCATCCGTGACACTGCCTGCCTGAGCAACAGCAATAAAGGTGCGCAAAAGATCACTGTCCAGATTTTCCATCGTAAATTCGAATAGCTGAAATAAACAATATTCGTTTCATTTATATTCGGAACACTCCTAGTTTACAATGACAAAGGAGGCCCCCAATGACTGATCAAACATCCGCCAAAAAAACCGCCAACAGAAAAACCTATGTCCGGGGAATAGTCCTTATCCTTCTCATCGGGTCCGCCCTGATCTGGCCGGAGCATGCAAAAGACACAACCCTGTTCGTGTTCTGGAGCCTGATAGAAATTTCCCCTATCGTCATTCCCGGCATTCTTCTGTCAGCCTGGATCATAGCCAGTGGAGCGGACTCCCGCATTTCAGGAGCCTTTGAGGGACGGACGCTTCAATCTGTTCTGACAGCAGCCCTGATAGGCTCCATCACTCCTGTCTGCGGCGTCACTGTCCTGCCTCTGATGGCCGGTTTGCTGACTGCCGGAGTTCCCCTGGCCCCCATCATGGCTTTCTGGCTGTCCTCTCCGGTTACAGACCCAGCCATGCTGGCGACAACGATAGCAACCCTTGGCCTGCCCTTCGCCCTGGGCAAAACCCTTGCGGCCTTTGGTCTGGGTGTATTTGGCGGGGCAGGCACAGTCCTCTTTTCCCAAAAAAGCTGGGCCCTGAAAGCGCTGCGGAACAATGCCCCGTCTCAAAAACCGAATTGTTCGGCATGCAGCAAACCACAATCCTTCGAATTCCGCGTTTGGCGCGACCCGGCACGCCGGGTGTCCTTTCTGAAGCAGTTCCGGAGCACAACCCAGCTGATTCTCCTTTGTCTGACACCCGCCTTTGCAGCCGAATATCTTCTGAATGCCTCACTCGATCCCGAGGCCCTTGCAAGCTTTGCCGGAGAAGACAAATGGTGGGCCATTCCCGCAGCTGTCCTGGTTGGCGCTCCGGCCTATATTGACGGCTATGCAGCATTGCCACTGACAAAAGCCCTGATCGACAAAGGCATGTCCCATGGTGCAGCGATGGCCTTTCTGGTTTCAGGCGGCGTTGTCAGTATCTGGGGGGCTATGGCAATTGCCCCCGTGTTGAAGCTCAAACCCTTCCTTCTCTATCTTGTGCTCGCTCTTCTCGGTTCTCTGGCCGCTGGTTACATCTTCCAGTGGGCCCAATAAAAAGAGGGAGGCAACGCAATAATCTGCCCACAAAAAAGGGTACCGGAACAAACCTGCCCTCATTGAAGCTTGGCTAAACGCAAAGCTGTGCTAGAAGAAAGGCAGTCAGGGTCATCCTGCTGCCTTTTCCTGTTTCACGAGTTTTTCGATCATGACCCCAACTCATCTGGTCGCCCTGCAATCCGCAGGCCTTCGCTTTGGCACCAAAAGCCTTTTCAACGATCTGTCCTTTGGCCTCGCCAGAGGGGAACGGGCCTGCCTGGTCGGCCGGAACGGTTCGGGAAAATCCACACTGCTCAAGGTCATTGCCGGGTGGCAGGAAATCGATGAAGGCGAACGCTTTGTCCAGCCCGGCTGCACTGTTGCCTATCTTCCGCAGGACCCGGTATTCGAAAAGGATGGCACAGTCTTTGATCACGTCAAGGCTGGCCTGCGTCCGGAAATGGCGGATGCCGATTACATGGTTGACGCCATTCTGGCCCCGATGAACCTTCCCGGTGAACGCCTGCTGGCGGGGCTTTCCGGTGGTGAAGGACGACGGGCTGCACTGGCGCGCGCCCTGATTTCCGAACCCGACGTCCTGTTGATGGATGAGCCGACCAACCACCTTGACCTTCCGACCATTCAGTGGCTGGAAGAAGAGCTGGGCCGCTTCAAGGGGGCCCTGATGGTGATCTCCCACGACCGTACTTTCCTGAACAACCTGACACGCCAGACCTTCTGGCTGGACCGCGGACAGATTTTCAAAAACAACAAAGGGTTTGAGGACTTTGATCGCTGGTCCGAGGAATTGCGTGAAAAGGAAGAACAGGAACTCTATCGCCTCAACAAGCAAATCCAGCGCGAGGAACACTGGCTGCAGAGGGGCGTCACAGCCCGGCGCAAACGCAACATGGGCCGCCTGCGCAACCTTCATGACCTGCGCCAGAAACGCGCCGAGTGGATGCGCGCTCCCGGCACGGCCAAGCTTCAGGCAGAAACCCTGGACACCGGCGGCGACAAGGTCATTGAAGCCATGCACATCAGCAAGAGCTACCTCGACAAGGATAGCAATCAGCGCACGATCCTGCGCGATTTTTCCACCAAGATCAAACGGGGCGACCGTATCGGCATCGTCGGCCCCAATGGTGCGGGCAAGTCAACACTGGTCAAGACCCTGATCGGGCGTCAGGAACCGGACAGCGGATCAATCAAGCTGGGAACCAACCTGACACTTCACTACTTTGACCAGAAGCGCGAAGACCTGAAGCTGGATGACACCCTCTGGGAAACACTTGCCCCCGAAGGCGGCGATTCCATCATGGTGCGCGGCCAGCAAAAACACGTTGTGTCCTACCTCAAGGACTTTCTCTTTGACGAGGGTCAGGCCCGACAACCGGTCCATGCCCTCTCGGGCGGGGAGAAAAACCGTCTGCTCCTGGCGCGCATGCTGGCCCAGCCCAGCAATTTCATGGTCCTTGACGAACCAACCAACGATCTGGACATGGACACACTCGATCTGCTGGTCGAAATGCTGGATGATTACGAAGGCACACTGATGATCGTCAGCCACGACCGTGATTTTCTGGATCGCCTCGCCACGGCAATCTATGCCGTTGAAGGTGATGGAGAGGTCGTTGAATACGCTGGCGGATACAGCGATTACCTTGCCCAGAAAGCCCTCTCCCGGCAAGAGGAGGAAGAGGTTCGCAAAACTGAAAAGGCAAAGATCAGGGCAAGTGAACCGGCAATCCCGGCCCGAAAATCCAAACAGGCCAGCAAACTGAGCTACAAGGAACAGCGCGAACTGGACGGTCTTCCGGCCCTGATGGAAGAGCTGACAGGGAAACTCGACAGCTGTCAGGACGAGCTGGGACAGGCTGATCTTTTCACCAAGGACCCGGATCGTTTCGCCCGTCTTACCAGGTTGCTTGAAGACACCCAGACGGCACTGGAAGAAGCCGAGGAACGCTGGCTTGAACTGGAAGAAAAACAGGAAGCGCTTCAGAAAGGCTAGAGCTTGATCTTTCAGACCGGCTCGCTCAAACTCCCGGCATGACAGAGATATTTGAAACAGACACCGTTGTCATTGGCGCAGGCATCATCGGGCTGGCAGTTGCTGCCCGACAGGCACAAAAAGGCCAGGATGTCATCCTGCTGGAATCAGGTCATGCCATCGGTGACGGCGTATCCGGCAGGAACAGCGGCGTTCTCCATGCCGGCATCTACTATCCGGCGAACAGCCTGAAGGCCAAACTCTGCGTTCGCGGACTCAACCTCCTCTATGACTATTGCAAGACCGCAGCTGTTCCTTTCAATGCTTGCGGAAAGTGGATTGTCGCCACCAGTGACGAGGAAGCCGCCACACTCTCCGCCATCAGGGACAAGGCCGCTGCAAACGGGACCGTTCCACTCGAATGGCTCACCCGTGATGCAATACGCGAACAGGAGCCTGAACTCAAAATAAGGGAAGCCCTCTTCAGCCCGGCCACAGGCATTGTCGATGCCCCTGCCCTCATGACATCCCTGCTGGGACAAGTGGAAGACCGGGGCGGCATGCTCGCTCTGGATGCTCCGGTGCTTTCTCTCACCCCGGAAGGATCAGGCTTTCAGATAAACGTTGGCGGCTCTCATCCTGCCAGGATCAAAGCCATGCGGGTTATCAATGCGGCCGGACTGGGTGCTATCCCGCTGGCGGAAAAGCTGGACTGGTATCCGTCGACCCTTGTTCCGGCACCACTGCTTGCCAAGGGCAATTACTTCAAGCTCTCCGGAAAGGCTCCCTTCAGCCACCTGATCTATCCGGTTCCGGAAAAAGGAGGCCTTGGAGTTCACGCCACTCTCGATATGGGGGGCCAGATCCGCTTTGGACCGGATGTGGAGTGGCTGCCGGAAGGCTGCAATCCCCATGAACACCTGAAGGTCAGCGAAGACAGAAAGCTCCATTTCGTTGAGTCTGTTTCCAGATACTGGCCCGGTGTCACAGCGGACAGACTGGATCCTGATTACGTGGGGATCAGACCAAAGATCAAACCGCCGGAAGGCCAGGACAGTGCCGACTTTGTGATTCAGGCCGAAACAGAACACGGCTTCAAAGGGCTGGTTCAGCTGTTTGGCATTGAATCTCCCGGCCTGACATCCTGCCTCGCCCTTGCCGAACACGTCTCCGACTTTCTGGATTGAGCGCAATGCTGCCACACCTTGCTTCTCCCAATCACGGTCCGCGTCCGGAGGACTGCCTTATCGACATGCTGATCCTGCATTACACCGGGATGCAGTCAGCCGAAGAAGCACTTGAACGTCTCTGTGATCCGGACGCCCAGGTCTCTGCTCACTATCTGGTCTGCGAAGACGGCCAGATCCTGCAGCTGGTGCCTGATGACAGACGGGCCTGGCATGCCGGCGTTGCCGCCTGGGACGGGCAAAACGATATCAACAGCTGCTCCATCGGCGTGGAAATTGTCAATCCCGGTCACGAATGGGGATACCGCCCCTTCACAACAATACAGATGCAGGCTGTCGAGGTTCTCTGTCGCAGCATTCTGTCCCGGCATCCGATCCCGCCCCACCGGGTTCTGGGCCATTCCGATGTCGCTCCAAAGCGCAAGCAGGACCCGGGCGAACTGTTCGACTGGGCACGACTGGCCTCTGCAGGCATCGGCCTCTGGCCTTCGGAACAGCACCGCACCGGTGCCCCCCTGGTCGCAACAGACGGCGACATCAGACAGGCCTTCGGAGAAATCGGCTACAGCCTGCAACCGGAGCAGGACCTCGTTTCTGATGGCAACAGCGCCGTCATCACCGCCTTTCAGCGACACTTCCAGCCCCATAGCCTCACCGGGCAAACGGACAGGCAAACGCTGGATACACTCTGGGCTGTTCGACGCTGCTTTGCCGAAAGCCGGGCACAACACGAAGAATAGCCTGCGACAAAACATTTGACCCCTCTGATCAAAAGCCATAAGTCTGGGATGTCAGACGGTCCGATGGCTGCTGCTTCCGACAGTGTTTCGCTGAATCGGGAGGGGAGGAAAGTCCGGGCTTCACGGATATACGGTGCCGGATAACGTCCGGCGAGGGTGACCTCAGGGAAAGTGCCACAGAAAGCAAACCGCCTTCACGCCCGCCTGCTGCGGATCAAGCCTGAAGGTCAGGGTGAAAGGGTGCGGTAAGAGCGCACCGCGCTGCTGGCAACAGCGGCGGCATGGTAAACCCCACCGGAAGCAAGACTAAATAGGGTTGGCAGACCTTCGGGTCAGGTGAATATCCGCACTGTCAACCGGGTCAGTTGCGCGAGGTGTCTGGCGACAGGCATCCCAGATGAATAGCCATCCGTTGCCTTCGGGCAAGCGACAAAACCCGGCTTACGACCGTCTGACATTTTCCTGTTTACCTCTCTTCCCCAAGACCAAACAGAGCCATTTTTCTTACAGATAGGCCAACATTTCATCAATCCAGCTCCCGGCAACCGGAACAAGAGCAATAACAAACAGACTGGTTATCGTTGACTTGACAGACTCCATCGTACTCCTGAGCCTGTCATCAATTGACTCATGAAAAACAGAATTAATATAAATTGAGAAAAGCCTGAAAACAAAAAAATTATTAAAATCAATGCTGTGAAGAACAATTCCTTGCTTTCTGCAAAAAGCCAGATGGCAATCAACGCAAACGTGAAAACCCAAATCGACGGTAAAATCATGCGAGTTCGTTTTTCTGAAAGATATCCGGACAAGGATTGAACAGACAAAACAAGAAAGAAAATAACACCCCACAAATACGCATGATCAGAAATGCCTCCTGCATTTTTTAAAACAGGCTGCCAAAACTGTATAAGCACTTGATAAAAAACCCCAAAGCTAACGACAAAAACCATGAGAACTTTCATATTCACGACTGCGGATACAGCCTTTTTTAAATCCTCCCTGACAGTGATTGCCACCTCCTCTGCCACAGAACGCTCTTTCGATTTTTCTTTTTCAATCAGGACAAATGACATGAAAAACCAGAAAAACATTGCCACTGAAGCGTAATACCAGAGGAAAGATGACGAGACAGTTTCAATTGTCATCGGCCCCAACAATGCAAACAATGCCATCAGAACATGCTGAATTTTCGTATATCTTGAAAGTATAGGCTTTTTCTCTTCCTTCCCTGTATTCGACAAAAGGTAAGACAAAAATGCGCCATTGAATAAAGCCAGAGACAAAGCATTCAAAAGCTCGGCCAGCAGAAAGTGCTCAAAATCACTGGAAACAGCTGTCACCAAGAGCCAGGCAGCAGAAAACAGAACCGCCAGTTTAATTGACATCGTTCTGCTGTAACGATCAGCAATATATGCCAATGGTGCATCAAAAACAAAAATAACACCTGCCTGAAAGGACTTCAGAATGCCGATTTCCTGCAGGCTAACGCCTTTTGAAATCAGGTACAGAGCAGACACGCCCCCTACAAGCATTCTCAAAGCACTAAAAAAAGCGCCAAAATAAATAAGCCTGGTTACGTCTGCAGATGACTGCATTCCGGACACTTCTTGTTCAACTGATTTTCCTGAATTTCAATTTTCAAACTCAGCGTATGGAGCCCTACACGCCTCATCCTCCAACATCAGCAAACTCAAGGATAATGCGCGTTCAAAAAACACAGCATTTATTTTTGGCTTCAATTCGTTACATCGATACAAAAAGAAACAGGAAACACTTTGAGAGCATGCAAACACTGTCAAACAGGTCTGTTGCGCGAGGTGTCTGACGACAGGTATCCCGGAGGAATAGCCATCCGTTGCCTTCGGGCAAGCGACAAAACCCGGCTTACGACCGTCTGACATTTTCCTGTGAAATGAATTGAACTAATTCTTTGATTTAAAATATGTAATTCAAAAAAAGCACAGATGTAAAAACAGGTAATTTCCTGCAGCTAATAAACTATTTTTGACTAAAAGCGACCATATTTGGCACATTTTAAGACTTCCCATATCGTCTTTTCTACCGTACCACTTTTATCCAGCGAACGATCGACTATGGATAAAAGCAGAGATGATTATTGGAACCCCCAAAGAAACGATAGCCGGTGAGTCCCGTGTCGCCATGACACCTGATTCGGCCAGACAGCTGGCAAAGCTGGGTTATGAATGCGTCCTGGAAAGCGGCGCGGGCCTGGCGGCCGGTTTTTCAGACAAAAGCTATGAAGACGCAGGTGTTCAAATTCTGAACACCGCCGCAGAACTCTGGCAGCAGAGCGATATTATCGCAAAGGTCCGCCAGCCTGTTCGTGAAGAACTGGATCATCTCTCCAGCGGCAAAACACTCATCTCCTTCTTCAATCCTGCCGGGAACGAGGAGGGAATGGAGGCTGCAAGAAATAAAGGTGCAAACGTCATCGCCATGGAAATGGTTCCGCGCATTTCCCGCGCGCAGAAGATGGACGCCCTCAGCTCCATGGCCAATATTGCCGGTTACCGGGCTGTCATTGAGGCCAGCAACAATTTCGGACGTTTTTTTACCGGCCAGATCACAGCAGCCGGAAAGGTGCCCCCTGCCAGGGTTCTGATCGTCGGTGCAGGCGTTGCCGGTCTGGCCGCCATCGGCACCTCGACCTCACTGGGTGCAGAAACCCTTGCCTTTGATGTTCGCCCGGAAGTCGCCGAACAGGTTGAGTCCATGGGTGCACAGTTCGTCTATCTGGATTTTGAGGAGGAACAACAGGACGGCGCTTCCTCGGGAGGCTATGCCTCTGTCTCTTCCCCCGAATTCAGGGAAGCGCAGCTTGCCAGATTTCGCGAGCTTGCCCCGGAAGTCGACATTGTGATCACCACAGCGCTCATTCCCAACCGCGACGCCCCGAAGCTCTGGCTGTCGGATATGGTTGCAGCCATGAAACCCGGCTCTGTCATCGTCGATCTGGCAGCAGAGCGCGGGGGCAATGTGGAAGGCACAGTCCGGGATGAAAAGGTCGTCACGGACAATGGTGTAACCATCATCGGCTACACGGATTTTCCCAGCCGTATGGCAGCGCAGTCCTCCAGCCTCTATGCCACGAATATCCGCCACATGGTCTCTGATCTGACCCCTGAAAAGGACGGGCAGATCAACCACAACATGGAGGATGATGTAATCCGGGGCGCAACAGCCACCTTCAAGGGCGAAATCACCTTCCCGCCCCCGCCGCCAAAAATCCAGGCCATTGCCAGACACAGCAAGACAGAAGTCAGGGAGCTGACACCCGAGGAAAGGAAGGCACAGGAAGCAGCCGCCTTCAAAAAGGCGACGCTTCAGCAAATCGGCATGCTTGCCATCGGCAGTGTCTTCATGCTCTTCGTCGGCGCCTTTGCCCCGGCAAGCTTCATGCAGCATTTCATCGTCTTTGCCCTGTCCTGCTTTGTCGGCTTTCAGGTGATCTGGAATGTTTCCCACGCCCTCCACACCCCGCTGATGGCCGTGACCAATGCCATTTCCGGCATTGTCATTCTGGGGGCTCTTCTTCAGGTCGGCTCCGGAGACTGGATCGTCGTCACACTGGCCTCGATCTCCATCCTGATTGCAACCATCAACATCGTCGGGGGCTTCATGGTCACCCGCCGCATGTTGGCCATGTTCCAGAAATCCTGAAGAGGACAGCACAGTGAGTACAGGAATTCTTTCAGCAGCCTATATCGCTGCGTCCGTTCTTTTCATTCTGAGCCTGGGTGGCCTCAGCAATCAGGAAAGCGCCAAACGCGCCGTCTGGTATGGTATTGTCGGAATGGCAATCGCCGTGATTGCCACAATCCTCTCGCCGGACAGCGGCAACTACCCTGTTCTGATCGCAGTGGTTCTGATTGGTTCTGCCATCGGGCTTCGCGTGGCCGGAAAGGTCCAGATGACCGAGATGCCGCAACTGGTCGCAGCCCTGCACAGCTTTGTGGGACTGGCCGCGGTTTTCATTGGCATCAATGCCGAGCTGGAACTGCAGGCCGTCACTGTCCTGGACCTGCCCGATCTTGAAATCCTCAAGGGCTTTGCCAAGAAACTGGGCAGCAAGGATGCCGTTGAAGTTGCCATCCTGAAAGTTGAAGTCTTTCTGGGCGTCTTCATCGGTGCTGTTACCTTCACAGGCTCCATTGTCGCCTTTGGCAAGCTGGCAGGCCGGATCGACGGAAAGCCGAAAAAGCTTCCCGGCGGACACGCCCTGAACGCCCTCGCCACAATTGCCTCTGTTGCTCTGGGCGTGCTGTACTTCAACGGTGCTGAAATCTGGACGCTTGTTGCAGTCGCAGCCATTGCCGGATTTATCGGCTGGCATCTGATCATGGGAATTGGCGGGGCTGACATGCCTGTTGTTGTCTCCATGCTCAACTCCTATTCGGGCTGGGCTGCCGCAGCCATCGGCTTCACACTGGGCAATGACCTGCTGATTGTGACCGGCGCCCTCGTCGGATCATCCGGTGCCATTCTGTCCTACATCATGTGCAAGGCCATGAACCGTCATTTCATCTCTGTGATCCTGGGTGGTTTTGGCGGCGCAACTGGCCCCCAGCAGGAAATTGAAGGCGAACAGATTGCCATTGAGTCAGAGGCCGTCGCCACCGCCCTGCAGGATGCGGACAACATTGTCATCATTCCGGGTTACGGCATGGCCGTGGCACAGGCCCAGCAATCTGTGTCCGAACTGACCAAGAGGCTGCGCGAACAGGGCAAGAATGTTCGCTTTGCCATCCACCCTGTTGCCGGACGCCTGCCCGGTCACATGAACGTCCTGCTGGCTGAAGCCAAGGTGCCCTATGATATCGTGCTGGAAATGGACGAAATCAACGACGACTTCCCCGAAACGGATATCGCCATCGTCATCGGCTCAAACGACATCGTCAATCCGGCAGCACAGGAAGATCCGAACAGCCCCATTGCCGGCATGCCGGTCCTCGAGTGCTGGAAAGCCAAGCAGGTGATCGTTTCCAAACGCGGTCAGGGCACAGGCTATTCCGGCATCGAAAACCCGCTTTTCTTCAAGGAAAACACCCGCATGCTCTACGGGGATGCCAAAAAATCGCTCGATCAGCTTCTGGCCACAATCTGACAGGACTGTTCCGGCGGATCACACACAGCAAAGGCCCGTTTCCCTGACCGGAGCGGGCCTTTGCCATACCCGGATACTGGCTACAGGCATCGCTCACAACCGCCTCAGGCGCTGATCCCCGATCCAGCTGTGAAAGGCCTTCGCTGCCTCGCTTTTCAGCAAGGCACGCGACTGCAGGACCCAGTAGGACCCATCCCTCAAGGCTCTTTGCGACCAGATCCTGTGCAACAACCCTGCCTGCAGGGGACCATCCCACAGGGGCGCACGCCCCATCGCAATGCCTGCCCCCTCAAGACAGGCTGTCTGGACCAGATCATAGCCTTTCAGCCGTCTGAACGCCTTGCCTTCGGGCAAAGGCACACCCTGTGCCCTGCACCAGAGTTCCCATTCATCGGAATGCACCTCGTTCAGCAGCAGGGGATAGTTTCGCAAAACCTCTGCCGGGGACTGTCCTCTGATTTCCTCTGCCAGTGATCCGTTACAGACGGGCGTCAAAAGCTGATCACACAGCAGAAAGCCTTCCCTTTGCTCATCCTGCCGCTCCTCAACCCGGAAAGCAAAGTCAATGTCCTCAACCTCCAGATCACACAACCGGTCTGTTGTGATGATGCGTATTTCCACATCGGGATACCGCGCATAAAACCCCTGCAAACGCGCAGCGAGCCACATTGCGGCAAAGGTGCGCGGGGCCGTAATGGTCACCGTTTCATTCTGCGACCTGCTGAGCTTCTTCATGCCCTGCTCCAGCTCCCACAAGGCAGAGCGGGCATGGTCGAGAAAGAGTTCTCCTTCCGGCGTCAACTTCACCCCGCTCCGGTCCCGAAGCAGCAATCTGGCACCGAGAAAAGCCTCCAGCTTCCTGATCTGATGACTGATTGCAGACTCTGTCAGGTTCAGTTTCCAGGCCGCCCGGCGCAGCTGCCCGGTCTCAACAGCAGCGACAAAGGCCTGCAGATTCTGGAGCGAAGGAAGCATGAAAATCCGTCATGTTTGTTTGAAGAACGATCATTCGACAAAAAGCTTACAGCAAAAGAAATAATACAAAAGCTCTTTCAAAAGGAATAAATACATGACGAAGATTAAACTGGAAAAACGCTTCCGCTCCTCTCAGGGAGATATTGCACATGACAGCTTTGGCGACGGCCCCGATGTCATTCTTGTTCACGGCACTCCGGTCAACTCGGTGATCTGGAGCGAACTCGTTCACGCGCTGAAACACAAATTCAGATTTCACCTTCTGGATCTTCCCGGATACGGACAGTCCGCGATGTTTGACGGGCAGGATGTCCGCCTGCGCAGCTTTGCCCGCATTCTGGCAGAATTCGTTCAGCACAGACAGCTGGAAGATTACATCCTCATCGGACATGATTTCGGCGGCGGAACCGTTCTCGGCGCCCATCTGATCGAGAAACTGAGTCCAAAGGCAATTGCAGTCTGCGACGGCGTCACCCTGTCTCCATGGGGAACTCCCTTCTCCAGACACGTCAGGGAAAACGAAAAGGTTTTTGCTGCCGTTCCACCCTACATTCACGAGGCCACACTCCGGGCACACCTTGAAACAGCCGTCAATCATCCGATGAAACCGGACATGCAAGAAGCCCTCCTCGCCCCCTGGCTCGGAACAGAAGGGCAGGCCGCCTATTACCGTCAGGTCGCGCAGTACGATTATGACTTCACAACAGAACTGGAAAGACTCTACCCCGAAATCACCATACCAACACTGATCATGTGGGGGCAGCAGGACCAGTGGCTGCCACTTGCCAACGGAGAGAAGCTCCACGAACTTATTCCGCATTCCTCTTTCGAAATCCTGCCGGATGCCGGGCATTTCGCAATGCTCGACACGCCCCAGCTGTTCCGAAACAGGCTCGAAGACTGGCTGGACAGCATCACAGGGTAAAACAAGACAAAGGGCTGCCCCTCAAGCAGAGAGGCAGCCCCCGTTTTTGAAACAGCAAGCACAGTCATCAGGCTCCGGATCAATGTTTTAAAGCGGTCACACTCTTCTCGTGAGCGCCTGAAAAACAGAACGGACCTCAGACGAAGAGACGCTCGCCCTTTATGTTGCTGTAAAGATCAGCAACGTACTCCCCGTAACCATTGTAGAGCTGGGTCGGGATACGACCGGTCTGACCAAGAGGCTGTTCGGTCGCCTGACTCCAGCGCGGGTGGGAGACCTCAGGATTGACGTTGGCCCAGAAACCATACTCACTGCCCTGGATTTCCTCCCAGAAGGAAATGGGGCGCTGATCCGTGAAAGTGAACTTCACAATCGACTTGATGGATTTGAAGCCGTATTTCCAGGGTGTCACCAGACGCAGCGGCGCACCGTTCTGCTTGGGCATTTCCCTGCCGTAAATCCCTGTTGCAATGAAAGCCAGTTCGTTGGTGGCCTCTTCGATTGTCAGCCCCTCAACATAGGGCCAGGGATACCAGAAAGCCTTCTGACCGGAGGCAACATCCGGCAGGTTAAAGGTCTCCATACGGATATATTTTGCACCGGATTGCGGCTGGGCCAGCGCAACGAGATCACGCATGGGGAAGCCTGTCCAGGGAACAGCCATGGACCAGGCCTCGACACAGCGATGGCGATAAAGGCGTTCCTCAAGAGTAACCTTCTTCAGGAGGTCGTCAAAATCAAGCTCCTGCGGGGCGTCGACAAGGCCATCAATCACGATGTTCCAGGGACGGATCTGCAGATCCTGTGCCTTGCGCCAGATGTTCTTGGAGGAGCCAAACTCGTAAAAATTGTTGTAGGTCGTTGCCAGTTCTTCGGATGTCAGTTCGCGATCAAGCTGAAAGCGCTCGTTGCGTTGCGCCGGATAAAGCCCGGCAGAAGGACTGGGCTGGGAGGTATTTTCCGTCTTTGCAGCAGAGGCCTTGTTTTCACCTTCGTCGCAACCGGCAAGCAATCCGCCGGAAACAGCGAGGGATCCCAGCGCTGCCTTGCGAATAAAACTGCGACGATTGACGTAGACGCTCTCTGACGTCACGTCACTTTCCCTGATTTCCCATCCGCGCTTGAATTTGAAAAGCATCCTTACCTCTTTGCTCCGCCTGTCTCATCAGTCGGCCCCAACGCATTACCCGCAGCCCCAAAGCCTTCAGATAGACGCATCATGGCGTGTTTTTCTTAAGAAAGAGTGTTACGCCCCACCAACACATGAAGCAAATCACGGATAAGAGAGATCAACGAAAAAAGGTGCAGCCCCGAAGAACTGCACCTTTGAAATCCTTGCGATTTTCTTGCCAAAGCCGCTCTATTTCAGGGCTTCACACGCTTTCTTGATCCGTGTACAGGCATCGCGCAGCAACTCTGTCGAGGTCGCATAGGAGATACGGAAATAGGGAGAAAGGCCGAAAGCCTCACCCTGAACGGCCGCAACGCCTTCACTTTCCAACAGGTAGGTCACAAAATCGCTATCAGATGTAATTTGCTTTCCATCCGGTGTTGCCTTGCCAATCACGCCTTCGCAGGACGGATAGACATAGAACGCGCCTTCCGGTGTCGCACAGTTCAGTCCCGGACAGTCGTTGAGCATCTCCACGACCATGTCACGACGCGCCTTGAAGACTTCATTGTGCTTGTCGATGAAGGACTGGTCACCGTTCAGGGCCTCGACAGCAGCCGCCTGGGATACAGAACTCGGGTTGGAGGTACTCTGGGACTGGATCTTGCCCATTGCCTTGATCAGATCAACCGGACCCGCCGCGTAGCCAATACGCCAGCCTGTCATGCAATAGGCCTTGGACACACCATTTACCGTCAGTGTGCGCTCTTTCAGCTCCGGCTCCACCTGTGCAGGGGTGCAGTATTCAAAGCCGTCGTAAACAAGCTTCTCGTACATGTCATCGGTCATGATCATGACATGCTCGTGACGCTTAAGAACATCGGTCAGCGCCTTCATTTCCGCAAAGCTGTAGGCTGCACCGGTCGGGTTTGACGGAGAGTTCAGCAGAACCCAGCGTGTCTTTTCCGTGATGGCTTCTTCCAGGTCTTCCGGCTGAAGTTTGAAATTGTTGCTCTGTGTACAGGGTACGACAACAGGCTCGCCTTCTGCCAGCAGAACCATATCAGGATAGGACACCCAGAACGGCGCGGGAATGATCACCTCGTCACCCGGGTTCAGTGTCGCCATAAAGGCATTGTAGAGAACCTGCTTGCCACCGGTACCAACCGTAATGTTTGCCGGTTCGTAGTCCAGATTGTTGTCACGCTTGAACTTCGCACAGATCGCCTGTTTCAGGGCCGGAGTACCATCCACAGCCGTATAGCGCGTGTCACCGGCATTGATCGCAGCAATGGCGGCATTACGGATGTTTTCCGGCGTGTCAAAATCTGGCTCGCCAGCGCCAAGACCGATAACATCATGGCCTGCAGCTTTCAGCTCGCGCGCCTTGTTGGTCACGGCGATGGTTGGGGATGGCTTGATGCGTGAAAGGCGATCCGCGATTTGCGGCATAACCGGAACTCCTTCTATTTGAAACAGGATCAAAAGCAGTTTTTTCTGCTGTTGCGATCTGTACAGAGAAAAGCACCCAAAAAGGGTGCATGGTTTCTGACATATCTTTATCGCACGTTAGAGCAGTCCTCTCCCCTGCGCAACAGGGAAAATCGTGGAACCGGAAAGCAAAAAGGCGGGCACCAGCCGGTGCCCGCCCTCTGTACGAATGAACAGTTCGTTCAGGCCTCAGGCAACCTTCAGAACTTCCTCACCCTTGTTCCAGTTACAAGGGCAGAGTTCCTCAGTTTGCAGCGCATCCAGGATACGGATGATTTCCATCGGGTTACGACCAACGTTCAGGCCATTGACAGAAACGTGCTGGATCACATTGTTCGGATCAACGATGAAAGTTGCACGCAGGGCAACGCCCGCGCCCTGATCCAGAATACCCAGTGCTTCAGACAGCTCGCGCTTGATATCGGAAACCATCGGGAAAGGCAGATCGTTCAGATCCTGGTGATCACGACGCCACGCCAGGTGAACAAAGTCGCTGTCTGTAGAGAAACCGAGAACCTGTGTGTTGCGCTCCTGGAATTCGTCGTTCAGGTTACCGAACGCAACGATTTCTGTCGGGCAGATGAATGTGAAGTCTTTTGGCCAGAAGAAGATAACCTTCCACTTGCCGTCGTAAGACTTGTCGGAAATGTCGACAAAAGCATCGCTCATTTCGTTGGAAACAACGCCAGTCAGGTTGAACTCTGGCAGCTTATCACCGATAGTCAGCATTGTGGTCGTCCCTAATAAAATAGTCAGCCCCGATCAGGGGAAATTCGTCCTTCAAAACGCTCTCTCCAAAGCGCTTCGAACTGGAGATAAAGGGATCAAACAAACAAAGTCAAGTTTTTTTGAATAATTCTAAATTGCGACCAAATGTCTTTATTTTATAACTTGTTCAGTGAAGCCGTCAGGAGGTCGCAAATGAGCCATTCCCGAACGGGGACAGCCACCCTTCCCCGTCCGGACCGGCCAGACAGTGATCGCATGAATTGACAATCCTGCGGTTGATTCGCCCACCACTAAAACGCTATGACTGTTTCCAGGGAATGACCGACAGGAAACGATCTTTTAAAATGCTTTCACCAGACCATCTTTCTGCATGGAAAACACCTGACCTTTCGATTTTACGCGGAAACGATATCGAGCACGAGGTGTCCTACAATTCCAGAGCACTGAAAGGCTGCCCCCGTGAAAGCATGCTTGTTGCCCTGGAAACAGAACGGGACATCTTTCTGGCTCCCAAAGCCATTGCATCCCCGGCAGCAACAGAAACAAGGGCGCCTGCAAAAAAAGCCTTCAACCTGCCTTTTCTTGGCAAACGGAAAGTCGCTCCCCAAAAGACAGCGCCCCGCAAATCCAACACTGTCGAGGATCTGCATCACCCGGTTCGCTGGCGGGAACTGGCTGCAGCACTCAACATTGCCGACATCAGCCTCGGCTTTAATGCCATGCCTGGCTTTCAGACCTACCATTCGGAATTCAGACGTCTGGAAATCCTGCTACAGCTCAATTCGATCGCGCTGAAGCACAAGATCCCCCTCAAACCAACCGGCAAAAGCAACGGAACAAACTACTGGCAAACTGTTTTGCCGGAGGAAGCCAGAGCAGGAGCGACTGTCACAAACTTCGAAGAGCTCATGGCCCACCGCGAAGCCTCAAGAGCCAGCAACATTCCTCTTTCTGTCTTCATCCCTTCACCGGTCTGGGACAGTTTCAGCAGGTTTGAACAATCGCTGTTTCAAAAGGAACCCGCTCCTAGAACCTTTTCCCACACTGTTGTGCACTGTCTGGAAAACCAGTTCCAGCCCGCCCATGACGCCTTGCAGGATCACCTGATCAGCAAGGGAGGCGAAGCCCTGAAGGCAAATGACAGCTACCCGCATCTGGTTGAACTGGCCAGATGGACAAACGATACTCTCCCGCTCTTTCTCACGCTGGAAAGCTATCTGGACCGCCCTTTCCGGGATTCCATCCCGCCGAGCCACATCTTTTTGTGCAACCCGACGAAGGAGCGCCTGCTGGCTGTCTCCCATCTGCTGTGGTGCATGGACGAGAAGCGCCGCCCTCACCTCGTCATCGTCGAAACCAAAGGAAAAAGCCCGCTCTATCAGCAGGTCAGCTCGTTCGAACCTCTGGAAAAGAACGAACCCAATCTCAAGTCCCTGATTGGTCCGGCTGTTGAAGACAATCCCGATGAACGCTTTCGCAAGCTCTGTCAAACCTTGATGGACAAGGTGACTGATCATATGATCTCTCTGGAAAGCACTCTTGCAGACAATGTTGTCACGCTTCAGGATTTCTTCCCGGAGAAGGAAGGAAAGCAACTCTCCGGGGATGAAGCAGCCCCGCTGTTCACAGGCATCGGCGCAAGCATTGCAAGCTGTCTTCATGATGATCTACGCAAACGCCTGAAAATCTCGCCGGACTCGCGGTTTCTGATTACCGACTGAGCCAAACAAACAAGCCCCCAGGGATAGCCGCAGCCATGAGCATGACATCCGAACAAAACTCCCCACTTGTTGAGAGAATGGAAGACAGCTTCTTTCGGGAGGATTCACAACCCTTCCGCATTGCTTCGGATTTCCAGCCCTCAGGCGATCAGCCCCAGGCCATCAACGAGCTTACGGCGGGCATTCGCGGCGAGGAGCGCGATCAGGTTCTGCTGGGTGTGACCGGCTCCGGCAAGACCTTTACCATGGCGCATGTTATTGAGACCCTTCAGCGTCCGGCCCTCATCCTCGCCCACAACAAGACTCTGGCAGCCCAGCTCTATGCCGAGATGAAAGCCTTCTTTCCTGACAATGCTGTCGAGTATTTCGTATCCTACTACGACTACTACCAGCCGGAAGCCTACGTTCCCAAAACGGACACCTATATCGAAAAGGACAGTTCGATCAACGAACAGATCGACCGTATGCGCCACGCTGCAACGCGCGCCCTGTTCGAGCGCGAAGATGTCATCATCGTTGCCTCGGTCTCGTGCATCTATGGTATCGGCTCCCCGGAAACCTACGCGCAGATGACCTTTACGCTGCAACCCGGACAGCTTGTCGAGATGCGCGACCTGCTCAAATCCCTGGTCGAGTTGCAATACACCCGCAACGATGTCGCCTTTGAACGGGGCACCTTCCGCGTGCGCGGCGACACTGTCGAAATCTTCCCGTCTCACTATGAGGACCGGGCCTGGCGCATTTCCACCTTTGGCGACGAGATCGAAGGCATTATGGAATTCGACCCTCTGACAGGCTCCAAAATCCGGGATCTGGAAGGCATCAAGGTCTATGCGAACAGCCACTATGTGACACCGCGCCCGACCCTGATGCAGGCCGCCAAGGAGATCAAGATCGAACTGAAGGAAACGCTGGAGCGCTTCAACGGGGAGAACAAGCTGCTTGAAGCCCAGCGCCTTGAACAGAGAACCATGTTTGATCTGGAAATGATCGAGGCCACCGGCCACTGTGCGGGGATCGAGAACTACTCCCGCTTTCTGACCGGGCGTGCACCGGGTGAACCACCACCCACGCTCTTTGAATACCTTCCGGACAACGCGCTGGTTTTTGTGGATGAAAGCCACGTAACCGTGGGACAGCTGAACGGCATGTTCAACGGTGACTTTGCCCGCAAGACAACCCTGTCAGAGCACGGCTTCCGCCTCCCGTCCTGTGTCGACAACCGCCCCCTGAAGTTCCAGGAATGGAACGCCATGCGTCCGCAGACCGTTTTTGTCTCTGCAACACCCGGCAAATGGGAAATGGAGCAGACCGGTGGCGTTTTCGCAGAGCAGATTATCCGTCCGACGGGACTGCTGGATCCCGTTTGCGAAATCCGTCCGACAGAAACCCAGGTCGACGACCTGATCAAGGAGTGCAAGGAAGCCGTAACCCGCAAGCATCGTGTCCTTGTCACAACCCTGACCAAGCGGATGGCGGAGGATCTGACCGAATACCTCAACGATGCCAATCTGAAGGTGCGCTACATCCACTCCGATGTCGACACACTGGAACGCATCGAGATCATCCGGGACCTGCGCAAGGGAGTGTTCGACATCCTCGTGGGAATCAACCTGCTCCGGGAAGGTCTGGATATTCCGGAATGCGGCCTTGTCTGCATTCTTGATGCGGACAAGGAAGGCTTCCTCCGTTCCACCACCGCGCTGATTCAGACAATCGGTCGCGCGGCCCGAAATGTTGATGGCCGGGTTATTCTCTATGCAGACAAGATGACGCCATCCCTCACACAGGCTCTGGATGAAACAAACCGGCGCCGGGAAAAGCAGCAGGCCTACAACGACGAACACGGCATCACCCCCGAAACAGTCCGCAAACAGATCAGCGATGTTCTGGAAAGCGTCTACGAAAAGGACCACGTCACCGTATCCACGGACAGCGCTGCTTCCAATATGGTCGGACACAACCTGCGCAGCCTGATCGACGATCTGAGAAAACGCATGCACGAGGCCGCTGCCGATCTCGAGTTCGAGGAAGCTGCCCGGCTGCGCGATGAAATTCACAAGCTGGAAGAACAGGAACTCGGCGTCGGAGATGCAAGTGGTGCAGAGTCCTCCTCCCTCGCCAGCCGGATTGCAACGGCAGAAGCCAAAAGCAAGTCCAGATCAAGGGGAAAAAGGAAATAGCAGGCTCATCCTGCTGTTCCTCCCGGATTCTTCGCCAAGAGAAATCAAACTAAAACGGTGGTTTTAAAGAGAAAAACCGCATAACAATCCCTGCTGCTCCAAGGAAAATCACACAAAGAGTAATGTTTTTTTCAAATCTTTCCATTAGAATGCTTTATACACGTCTGCTTTTTGTATAAAGAACGAGGATTGTTACCCCAAACAGAAAACAAGCCATGACAAAAGGCTCCCTGACCTCCCCTCAATACATAGCGAAACCGGAAGATTTAAAAACCTTCGACCTGCTGGACAAGGCTATCTGGGTTTTTAATCTTGAAAGCCACAGTATCTGGTGGGGCAATACGGCTGCCATGGAGTTCTGGAAGGTTTCATCCTACGAAGAGCTGATCGCAAAGGACTTTTCCGAAGACAGTGCGACAGTCAGGCAACGTCTGAAACTGTCCTATGAAGCGTCTTCAAGACAGGGCCATGTCGATGACAGCTGGGTGATCTATCCGAACAACGAACCTGTAGCACTCCGCCTGACCTTCAGTCCGCTTGTCGTCGGTGAAAAGCGGGAAAAGGCTGTTCTCATTCACCTGAGAAGGCAGGAGAACCAGGGCGGGCAGGATGAAAAGCGTCTGTTGGAAGCCTCCCGTTACAGCTCCCTGATGATCAGCACCTTCGACAAGGAAGGCTCCCTGCTGACCCAGAACCCTGCGGCCGAAGAGTTCTATGGCCCTCTTGGAACAGCCCTGAGAAACGGAAACGACGAGAAAAGCGATTTTGAACGGCGCTACGGCCTCGTTTTCAAGGGCAAGCTAATGGAAACAGAACTGAACACCAGCAGCAGCCTTGATCTTGATGCCTGTGTTGTCAATCCGCACACAGGCCAGAACGTCTGGCACACCCTGCGCATCAGAAAGGGTCGTGACCCGATTACAGCCGGCCCGCTGTTTGTCATCACCGAAGAGGACATCACTGTTCGCATCGAGAGCCTGAACCGTCTTCACAGCATCAACAACGAACTCGAAATCAGGGTTGAGGAAAAAACCGCCGATCTGGCGGCGGCTCTAGAACGGGCAGAAAGTGCCAATCTGGCCAAGACCCAGTTTCTGGCCTCTGTCAGCCATGAACTCCGCACACCGCTGAACGCAATCATCGGCTTTTCGGAAGCCATGCTCTACGGTGTCTACGGAAAGCTGGAGGAACGCCAGAGTGAAATCCTGCAAAGCGTTCACGAACGGGGGCGGGATCTGCTCCATCTCATCAATGATCTGCTGGATGCCTCTGCACTGGAAAGCAGAAAGGTCAAGATCAACAGCGATCCGATCGAGCTGCGATGCTTCCTCAGCCAGCTTCAGGATACACTGGAAATCATCTGCAAACCCAAAAACCAGGGCTTCACCTGTGTTCTGCCGCCTGAAGGCATCATTCTGAGAGCCGATGAACAACGCATTCGTCAGGCCCTGATCAATCTGGTTGAAAATGCCGCAAAATACACGCCGGATCATGGACGGATTGCCATCGAGGTACAGACGGCGCCCCAGCAGATTCTTCTGCACGTTCTGGACACAGGTGTCGGCATTCCGGAAAACAAGATTGAATCCGTCAAGACAGCCTTTACACAAGTTCGTGAAAACGGACTGGCTGCCAGCGAAGGCGTTGGACTGGGACTGTACATCGTCAACCAGATCATGCAGGCCCACGGAGGCGAACTCAGAATTGAGAGCAAAAGCGGTCAGGGCTCTAATGTTACACTGGTTTTCCCGCAGCAGAATATCTGACGCTGTCTGCTGTCAGGACAGCCTCTGATTTCCGAGCCACAACGCGTGGTCCGACCACCACAGTTCCCGTCAGCGACAGGAACTTCAGCCCTCCCCCCTTTACTTCCTCTTCCACAACACTCATATCTTTGGGCGAAACGCCTTCCGGAGAGACACGGTGTTGTCTTTTCCATACGCCTCAGGGGAAATATCAATGACAGACAAAATCAAAAAAACAGAAGCAGAATGGAAAGCAGAACTGGACTCGGAGACCTTCAGCATTGCGCGTGCCGGTGGAACAGAGCGCGCCTTTGCAAACAGGTATTACGAGACGAAAACACCGGGCACCTATCGTTGTGCCTGCTGCAAGACAGAGCTGTTCCACTCCTCGACAAAATATGATTCCGGCAGCGGCTGGCCCTCTTTCTATGCTCCCAAGCAAAGTGACCATGTCGCCGAAAAGGAAGACCTCTCTCACGGTATGCGCCGCACCGAGGTGCTGTGCAGCAAATGCGATGCGCACCTGGGGCATGTCTTCAACGATGGCCCGCAGCCAACAGGTCTGCGTTACTGCATCAATTCCGCTTCCCTGGATCTGGAAGAGGAATAAACTTCACACAGAAAAGGCAAAATAGTCTTTTCTGACAAAAAGAAAGGAAGAACCATGGCAGATCATTTGCTATGGTTCTTCTTCATTAAAGTCAAAGCCTGTTCATCCGGTTGCGAACAGCCAACAGTGAATTTAGCGAAAAATCTCATATGACCTTTTTTGCATCTGCGTTTCCTTTTCCAGCCCCCCTATCAGGCCCGTTCCATGATCTCCGGAGTACCCTTTCATGACTCTGGGTATTGCATTCCTCATGGTCTTCGGCGGTCTGGTCGCACTGACAGTTGGCGGTGAGGTCCTGCTTCGCGGCGCGGTTGGTATCGCCAGGAATCTCGGGCTTTCGCCGATGCTGATCGGTTTGTCGATTGTCGCTGCAGCAACATCAATGCCGGAGCTGATGGTGACGGTGACTGCCGGACTGCAGGATGCCGCAGACGTCGGTGTTGGTAACGTGATCGGGTCCAACATCGCAAACGTTCTGCTCATTCTGGGCGTTGGAGCCCTGATCGCCCCCATCAAGATCCTTCCCTGCGAGGCCTTCAAGGACGCTATCGCCATGCTGGGGGCAACAGCCCTTTTCATTCTCTTTGCCCTGACCGGTGAACTAGGCCCCCTCCAGGGCCTGATCATGATTGCTGCCCTGGTCGCCTATCTGGCCTACAGCTACTGGAAAGAAACAAAAGACCAGGGCGATGACGCAGAAGAGGAACCTTCCGAGGAAATGGAAGCCGCTCCAAAGTCTCTGGTGATTGCGTCCTTTTTCATTGTTGCCGGTATTCTGGGATTGATTCTGGGTTCCGACTTCCTGATTGACGGCGCTCTCTTTATCGCCCGGGCTGCCGGTATTCCGGAGGTCGTCATCGGCCTGACACTGGTTGCGCTTGGCACATCCCTGCCGGAGCTTGCCACTGTCGTTGTCGCCGGGCTTCGCGGGCACTCAGATGTCGCTTTGGGCAATGTACTGGGCTCCAATATCTTTAATCTCCTGCTGATTCTGGGTGTATTGGCACTCGTCAGTCCCTTCTCTGTCGCACAGGACGTCGTCGAGTTTGATATGTGGGCCATGCTGGCCAGCAGTCTTCTTGTCCTTCCGGTCATGTTGTGCGGCGGGAAAATCTGCCGTTCACGCGGCGGACTGTTTCTTTTGCTTTATGCCCTCTACATCGGTTATCAATTCCGCGACCAGCTCGGCCTCGTCTAGGGACAGCCATTCCGGTTATCGTGAAAGGATATACAGCTCTCGCTGCCAGTCCTTTACAGATTGCAGGGCCGGGCTCTTTAACCTTTCGGGAACACAGGACCCAAACAGACATGAGTATCCTCAAAGACACAACACTGACCGAACAGCTGATCCACATCCGGGACATGACGGTTTCCTGTCACATCGGCCTGACAGACGAAGAACGGGAACGCCCGCAACGCCTGCGCCTGAATGTAACCCTGACGCTTGATCCGCAGGCAACGCCGAACGATGCAATTGATGAGACCATCAATTACGGCACACTGACCAAAGTGGTCCGCCAGACTGTACTGGAAAACCGGGTTCGCCTGCTTGAGACGCTCTTTGATCAGGTCGTCGAGGCCTGCTTCTTTGATGACCGCATCAAAAAGGTCGCCGTAAAGATTGAAAAGCTGGATCGTTATCCGGACGTCGCCGGCATCGGAATTGAAATGGTTCGCGAGCGCAACTAGGTTTGCAACACTCCCTTTTCAATCAGAAGCAAAACCTTCCTTCGGGAAGGTTTTCTTTTGTGCGAAAACTGTCCACAAGACTGCCGGACGCAACGGGTTCCCCGGCCATTCCGGGAGGCGTCAAAAAAAATTCTTCAACCACCTGTCCAGCCAGTAAAGAGGCGACATCCGGGCACAGAATCCACGGAAAAAGCCACCTTTAAAAAGTGCAATTTTATTCATTTGTGCACAAGCCGATTCCCGAATGCCCCGTCAAGACAGAAATGAAGATTTTTTTTTACTGTCATCTTATTGACTTTATTTTTTTATTAAAAATCAATAACTTAATTGCATTGCCCATTTTTTGTGCAGTTTGAGGCAAGTCGAGATTCTCCTAAGGGTGTACGGTTATCCCCACATGTTAGCCACAAAGTTATCCACAGAAACCGTGGATAACCGTTTCAACAGATTCTGCCTGTTCAAATTAATCTTTTGTTAACCTTGAAGAATCTCGAAAAAGAGCACCAAAACAGCTCTTTTTCGAGCCCTGAAAACAAAAAGGGAACAGTCCCGGTTGCATCACACCACGCCCCCTTTTATTCTCTTGGAAAGTGCTGCGGTGACATTCAGCTCCTGCTGAACAATCCGGGCAACAACAACCCTGGGCCCGTCCGTGATTTTCCAACAGTCCGGACCTGCCCGGCCTCTCGTCAGGACAACCGGAAACAACAAACGGAAACATGGCCCGCAAACCCCGTGCTTCACATCCCAATGCCATCAGCAAGCAGCGCCCTGACCCGTCACAGGGTGGCAAAAGAAGCGCAATGCCCATTCGCGAGGACAGCTTTGCAAAGCCTGACAGCGCTGATGACCGTTTCCTCAAGGACAGCACCATCAACCTGTCCTATGAGCAGGACAGCCCTGAAAACCCCTTAAGCGAACTCTCGGAACAGGACATTGAATGGCGGGACAGCCCTCTTGCCGGTTCGGGCACCGACGAGCCGGAAAAACCGGAAACAGCTCTGGATGATGACATTCTGGACGGCATGAGCCGCCTCCAGCGCGGTCAGGCCATCATCCGCGATGTTGTCCGCACCCTGCCCGCCACTCCGGGTGTTTACCGGATGCTGGATGCAGACGGCGATGCCCTCTATGTCGGCAAGGCCAAGAGCCTCAACAAAAGGGTCGTGTCCTATACCCGGGTGGACCAGCTTCCCTATCGCCTGAAACGCATGGTGTCCGAAACCCGCACCATGGAGATTGTACATACGAAAACCGAAGCAGAAGCCCTGCTTCTCGAAAGCAATCTCATCAAGCGCCTCAAACCCCGCTACAACGTCTTGCTGCGGGATGACAAGTCCTTTCCCTATATCCTTCTGACCGGGGATCACGAAGCCCCGATGGTGACAAAGCACAGAGGTCAACAAAAGCGCCCGGGGCAGTACTTTGGTCCTTTTGCGGATGCCCGCTCGGTCAACCAGACCATCACGGCACTGGAAAAGGCCTTCCTGTTACGCTCCTGTTCTGACACGATCTATGCACAGCGCACGCGCCCCTGCCTCATGTACCAGATCAAGCGCTGCTCGGCCCCCTGCGTCGGGCGTGTGGACATCAACGCCTACAACGAGCTGGTGCAGCAGGCTGCCGAGTTTCTCAGCGGCAGCTCGACCGACTTTCAACAGAAACTGGCTGCCGAAATGCAACAGGCTGCAGAAGCCATGGACTACGAAAAGGCCGCCATTTACCGGGATCGTATCCGCGCGCTGAGCTCCATCCAGTCCAGACAGGACATCAACGTTGCCGAGCTGAACAACGGCGATATCTTTGCCCTGCACGAACAGTCCGGTCAGTCCTGCATTCAGGTTTTCTTCTTCAGGGCCGGACGCAACTACGGGAACCGCTCCTATTTTCCAAGTCACGACAAGACACTGGACAGCGAAACGGTTCTGACCTCCTTTATCGCCCAGTTCTACGCCAACAAGCCAATCCCCAAACAGGTTCTCACCAGTCACGACCTGCCGGAACAGCCTGTCCTCGCAGAAGCACTGGGACAAAAGGCCGGACAGAAAATCGAGGTGATCTGTCCCAAGCGCGGTGCACGCAGGAAGCTGATGGACAATGCCCTGCTGAATGCCCGCGAAGCCCTCAGCAGAAGACTGGCGGAAAGCTCCAGCCAGAAACGTCTGCTCGAAGGCCTGCAGGAACTGCTCGAGCTGGACAAAGACACACCGCTGGAACGCGTCGAAGTCTACGACAACTCCCACACCATGGGCAGTGAAGCCTATGGCGGCATGATTGTCGCCGGACCGGAAGGCTTCATGAAAAAGGCCTATCGCAAATTCAAAATCAGGGGCGACAACAGGAACAGCCCCCGAAACACGGATGACGCACAAGGCAACGCTGTGCCTTTTGAAGCCGGCGATGACTATGCAATGATGCGCGAGGTTCTCACCCGCCGCCTGTCGAGAAGCCTGAAAGAGGACCCGAAGCGCAAAACCGATCAGTGGCCGTCACTTCTGATGCTGGATGGCGGAGCCGGGCAGCTCGGAGTGGGTGTCGAGGTGCTCAGGGAACTGGGTCTGACAGATATCCCCATTGTCGCCATTGCGAAGGGACAGGACCGGAATGCCGGCAGAGAGCGTATTTTCCTGCCCGAACGTCCGTCGTTCCTCGTTCCCCCACGCGATCCGGTGCTGTATTTCATTCAGCGCCTGCGTGATGAAGCCCACCGCTTTGCCATTGAAACCCACCGCAAGGGGCGCAGCAACGCACGTCTGAAATCCACACTGGATTCCATCCCCGGTATTGGCAGCAAGCGCAAGAAGGCCCTGATGCACCATTTCGGCTCTGCCGACGGGGTTTCCCGCGCCTCGAAGGAGGACCTGGAAACGGTTGAGGGCATTTCCTCCGCCATCGCCCAAAAAATCTATGACTTCTTCAACACCGAATAAAAAACTGCGCCAGATTGACGCAATTGATCTGGCACGTTGCGAAGCTCTTCTTCCGGGGCTTATTTCTTATACCAAGGCTCAAACATCAGGCCCGATCAAGACAGCGTTACACAAAGGCTAGCCCAATGACTGATGCAACTGCAAAAAACACCAAGGTACTCGGCTTCGCAGGCTGGAGTGGCAGCGGGAAGACCACCTTGCTGGTGGACCTGATTCCCGCCCTGCGAAAGCGTAATATCACGCTTTCAACGGTCAAGCATGCCCACCACAACTTTGATGTCGACCAGCCCGGCAAGGATTCCTATCGCCACCGGGAATCAGGGGCAACAGAGGTTCTGATCTCTTCAGGCAAGCGCTGGGCGCTTATGCATGAACTGCGCGAGGAAAAGGAGCCGGAGCTGAAAGATCTTCTTCCGAAGATGTCTGCCGTTGATCTTGTCCTCGTCGAGGGCTTCAAACGCAACAGTCACCCGAAAATCGAGATCTATCGCCCGTCTGTCGACAAACCGCTTCTGTACAGGGAAGACCCTGCAATCATTGCCATTGCAACGGAAAGCCCTGATTGCGAGGCTCTGGCAGACTGCCCCCTGCCCCTGATCGATCTTGACGATGCCGATGCAATTGCGGACTTTATCGTTGAACGTCTGGACAGCCTTGTGCTGAAGGACTGATCCCGCCTTTCAACACGGACACGAAAGGACATCAATCTGATGGCCCAGCTTTCAGATGACTGTTTCGCCCACGGCGGCGCCCTGATGACAGTTCCCGAGGCTCTGGAGATGCTCCGTTCCCGGACGGAAGCCCTCGTTGCAACAGAGGCCTGCCGGCTTCCGGATGCACTCGGCCGCGTTCTGGCAGAGGACATCATCGCCCCGGCTTCGGTCCCGCCTCATCCGAACTCGGCAGTTGACGGTTATGCCGTGTCCTATGGCGATCTGTCCGAAGACAGCGAAACCCGCCTGAAGATCGGTGGCAGGCTGCCTGCCGGAGACAGACCGGCCGAGCATTACGAGGCAGGGACAGCCCTGCGCATCTTTACAGGTGCCATTCTTCCTCCCGGCTTTGACACTGTGTTCATGCAGGAAGACTGCAGCCTTGAACAGGACGACACAATTGTTGTCCTGCCAAAGGGGCTGAAGAAGGGCTCCAATGCCCGTGCCGCAGGCGAAGATATTCTGAAAGGGGAAACCCTTCTGAAAAAAGGTCACCGCCTCAGAGGCGTTGATCTGGGTTTTTTGTCATCCGCAGGCTACGGGCAGTTCCGGGTTTACACTCCGCTGAAGATTGCGCTCTTCTCCACAGGCAACGAGCTGCATGACCCTGTCACCCGGACCGATGATGCCTCCCTGCCCGAGGGCGCCATCTTTGACTCAAACCGTTACACTCTGCTGGGCTTCCTCAAAAGCCGCGGGATTACAGTCACAGATCTGGGCATTCTTCCGGATGACGGCGCAGCCATGAAAACAGCTTTGGCCGATGCAGCCAGGGAACATGACCTTGTCATGACCTCCGGCGGCGTGTCAGTCGGAGAGGAAGACCACGTCAAGGACGCCATCGGGGCTCTGGGTTCCATTCACGCCTGGCGTCTGGCCATCAAACCCGGACGCCCGATCGCCTTCGGGCAGATCGGCAGCACTCCGTTCATCGGGATGCCCGGCAATCCGGTTGCCGTCGTGGTGACTTTTCTGGGAGTTGTGTGGCCTTTCCTTTGCCATCTGTCCCATCAGACCTATATAGAACCCATGGGCCAGCAACTGAAGGCAGGCTTCAAACACAAAAAGAAGAAAGACAGACGGGAATGGGTGCGGGCCAGCTGTCATCTGAACAGTGATGGCACCGTTGAGCTTGTAAAGTATCCACGCGATGGTGCCGGTGTATTGTCCTCTGTCTGCCTCAGTGACGGTTTGATCGAGTTACCGGAAAACGCCCTTGGCATTGAGTCGGGCGATCTGGTGACCTTCTATTCTTTCAGGGAACTCGGATTATGAAAATTCTCTACTTTGCCTGGGTGCGTTCGACAATCGGCAAAGGCATGGACCAGCTGGATGGAAAACCGGAGGGTGTCCAGACGGTTGCCGACCTGCTGGACTGGCTTTCCGGACAGGGTGAAGGCTACAGCAAGGCTCTGGAAAAGCGCGACCGCATTCGCGTTGCCATCAATCAGGACTTCGCAGAGCCCGACGCCACGCTGAATGATGGTGACGAGGTGGCTCTCTTTCCTCCTGTGACCGGAGGATAGCCTATGTCCGGGTCTCTCACAGCCCCTCTCAAGAGCCTCTCCGTTCAGGAAGAGGACTTTGATGTCGGCGCAGAACTCAAGGCCCTGACGGCCGGACGGACCGAGGTTGGGGCAGTCTGCAATTTTGTCGGTCTTGTCCGGGATATCAGCGGGCCTGATGCCGACCATGTTTCTGCCATGACCCTGGAACACTATCCCGGCATGACGGAAAAACAGCTCTCCGCCCTGATCGACAAGGCCTGTGAACGCTGGCCGCTGAGTGGCTGTCGTATTATCCACCGCTATGGCCGCCTGTTACCCGGCGACCAGATTGTCATGGTCATCACCACAAGCCGTCACAGGGAAGCTGCTTTTGAAAGCTGTCACTACCTGATGGACTGGCTGAAAACACGCGCGCCCTTCTGGAAGCTTGAGGAAGACGATCAGGGACAGGGCAATTGGGTCGACGCACGCGAAGAAGACGACCTCGCCAGAGCGCGCTGGGACAAGGCAGCCCCCTCAGACAAGACACAGTCCTGACACTCCAGGCAAGGAAACAAACCGAAAGAGGCAGGCGCTCCCCGGAGCCCTGCCTCTTTCCTTTTTCCCTGATCACAAGACCTGAGGGGCCTGAGAACAAAAAAGGGATGGTCACAGGACCATCCCTTTTTCACGAAATCAGCACTTTGGCTTATTCGGCAGCTTCTTCAGCCTTGCCGTTCAGCTTGGCCATGTACTCCTTGGTCATCTTGAAGACAACCGGAGACAGCAGAGCCAGAGCCACAATGTTCGGCAGAGCCATCATCGCATTCAGTGTATCAGCCAGCAGCCAGATGAAGTCCAGGTTCACCAGAACACCGAGCGGAACAGCCAGACACCATAGGATACGGAAAGGCATGATCGCCTTGACACCCAGCAGGAACTCGACACATTTCTCGCCGTAGAACGCCCAACCCAGAATGGTTGTGAAGGCGAAGACAGCCAGAACGATGGAAACGATTTCACCACCGTAAGGAATGGTCGCACCGAAGGACGCAGCAGTCAGAGCCGCACCGTTGATGACGTTACCATCTGCATCAACAGAACCGAATGCACCGGAAGTCAGAATTGCCAGACCAGTGATGGAACAGATGATGATGGTGTCAATGAAAGTACCCAGCATCGCGATGAAACCCTGACGAACAGGATCGTTTGTTTTCGCAGCAGCGTGAGCAATCGGAGCAGAACCCAGACCGGCTTCGTTGGAGAAGACGCCACGGGCAACACCCTTGGTCATTGCAAGCCATACAGTCGCACCAGCGATACCACCAGCACCAGCGTATGGTGTGAAGGCATACTTGAAGACATCAGCCAGCGCAGCAGGGATCTGGTCAGCGTTCAGCAGCAGAACGATGATACCGCATACGAAATAGGCAATCGCCATGGTTGGAACCAGCTTACCGGCAACGCTACCGATACGCTTGATGCCGCCGAGAACAACAGCAGCAGTCAGAACCAGCAGAACGATACCGGTGATAACCGGATCAACACCGAATGTGGATTCCAGAGCATTGGAAACAGAGTTCGCCTGAACAGTGTTACCGATACCGAAACCGGCAACAGCACCGAAGATCGCAAAGGCAGGAGCGAGCCAGTAGAAGCCCTTACCCAGACCGTTCTTGATGTAGTACATCGGGCCACCAACGTGGTCACCGTTTTCATCAACTTCACGGTACTTTACAGCCAGAACAGCTTCGGCGTACTTGGTGGCCATACCAACCAGCGCAGTACACCACATCCAGAACAGAGCACCCGGACCACCGATAACAACCGCAGTTGCAACACCGGCAATGTTACCGGTACCGATTGTCGCTGACAGGGATGTCATCAAAGCGTTGAACGGGCTGATTTCACCCTCATCGCTGGACTCTTCCTTGTCCTTGCTACCGCCGAGCAAAAGAGAAAAACCGTAGCCAATCTTGCGGATCGGAAGCAGGCCGAGGCCAGCTTGCAGATAGATACCGATACCGAGAATGGCAATCAACATTGGAACGCCCCAGACGATCCCGTTAATTGAACTAATCAGACTTTCAATGGCTTCCATTGAATTATCTCCACATGTTCATTGTTCCCCTGCATCTGAAATGAAAAGAGCAGGAGGTTTCGTGATTTTAAGTTTTGGTGGGACAATGGATTTGTTTTTATTGATGACCTTTAAAGGCCAATTCATGTCGTTCGTAAAGCTAAAATTTACGATTTGATCACATTTTTGCCTTTTTTGATTCAGCAAAATGTAAAAAAGTCCTGAAAAAATCAGGACTTTCGGGAGGTATTTTTTTTCATCTTTTTCATGGCTGCCATGCGAGAATCACAACGCCACAGGTGCAAAAACTACTCTTGCAAACTCGCAACGCGTGTCGACTCACTGTCCTTGCCCGGCTCTCTGTAGAAAATATGCCGGCCAATGGTTGGGCCTTCTTCAAACGCGGTTCTCCACTTCGGGCTGACATAATCCGCGTGATACCACAGCGCACCTTCCGTCAGATCAGAGGAAAGATTCCAGAAAACAAGACGCGCCATGTCCTGGGACACTTCCCAGGCACGATTGTCATCAATCACGTCCTTCTGACCATCGCACCACCAGGAGAACTGGCAACGGTGCAAACGCGTACCGCCCTGCTTTACAACACCACAGACCGTGTCGGGGAAACGCTTGCTGGCCACCCTGTTCATCACGACATGTCCAACGGCACGCATTCCGGACAGACTTTCGCCCCGCGCTTCAAAATAGAGGTTTTCTGCCATGCACTGCAGTTCTTCCTGCAGATTGGCGCTGGTCGGCATCCGCTTGGCCAGCTCAGCCTCGACACCAAAAGACGACACCAGCCGCTTCACAGACAAAGGACGGGCGAAGGCATCAGCCTCTTCCTGGGTGGCGTAAAATGACGGATAGGGAGAAACAGATCCCAAAGAGACAATACCGGCAATCAGCAGTGCAGACAGCCCGAACCAGTACCTCCGGCCAAAACCGCGGAGGCGGTACGCAGCAATTGCAGCTGTTTTCCTGAACACTCTCATCTAGTCTCTCTCAAAGGTTACAGACCGGGGCGCACTGTGAAGATGGTGTCTGATCAGGCAATCACAACAGGTTTGCACAGACAGCGCAGCATCTTCAAAAAACCATATAAGAATAAATACGTGACAATAACAGGGCGCGTCAAAACTTTTTTCATAAAATTATCACAGGATTTTCTTAACACACTGAACTAAAGCAAAGTTAAAATAAAAACAAAAGAGCCTTTACTGTATTCGCAATGCGAATAATTACTTTTACAACTTGAAAGGCAGTCCAAAATGGTTAACGAACGAGAAAAAAAAGCAATTTGCAAAAAACAGACAAAAGAAAAAACTTTCACAGCTCCTTCCCTGAAAGTTATTGTTTTTTCAACAATATAGCGAAAATGATAACTTCATTCCTGTTTCTCCCCCAGTCAGGATTTCCCCTGCAAACCTTTGAAAATCATGACCTTAAAAGTTAATCCTCTCTCATTTTTTTATTTGAGCGATCAACCAATCAAATTATAGTGATATTCTATAAAACACCCCGGAATTTTACCTTCCAGACAACAAGAGGCCCCCATGAACAAGGTTCTGAAAATTGCACTGGGCATTTTCGCAGCAGCAGGTCTGCTGATCGTCGCCCTTCTGGTTTTTGTCTATTCCTCGCTGGACTCCATTGTAAAGACAGCCATTGAGGATGTTGCCTCTGATGTCACACAGACAGAGGTCACCCTGGACAACGTCTCCATCTCTCCGACAGATGGACTGGGAAGCATTGGCGGCTTCCGGATGACCAACCCGGATGGCTTTGAAAGCGACACGGCCTTCAGGTTCTCCGACATTACGGTTCAGCTGGACATCCAGTCCCTGGCCACGGATGTAATCCGTATCAAGGAAGTGCGCATCACCAGCCCGGATGTGACCTATGAACTCTCGCAGTCCCTGAGCAACATTGAGACAATCGGCAAAAACGCCGAGAGCTATGGCACAGGCGCGGACTCCTCTTCCGGGGAAAGCGGTTCTGCCTCCTCCTCCGAAGAAGCGGGCCCCAAGGTTGTGATTGAAAACTTTTACCTGACAGATGGAACGATCCGTCTTGCAGCGCCTTTTCTGGGAGACAACACAGCCAACATTCCGCTTCCTGACATTCACCTGAAAAACATCGGTGAAAACGAAGGCGGCGCAACACCGGCCGAGGCAGCCAAGGCCGCTCTGGACTCCATCACAGGCTCCATCACATCTGTGGCCAGTTCCGTTAACGTCACCGAGCTTCTCGGTGGAGCCGGCGAGGTCCTGAACAATGCGGCAGGAGCAGCACAGGGAGCCGTCGAAGGCGTTGGCGAGAATGTCGGCGAAGCTGCAGGCGCTGTGGGTGAAGGCCTGGGCGATGCTGCAGAGGGCGCAGGTGAAGCCATCAACAATCTCTTTGGAAACTGAGTGCCGGAGCAACTGTCTTCAGGACAGCAGATCCCGACACTTCCAAAACAGAAAGAGCGGCCTGGTGCCGCTCTTTTTTGTGAGAACTTACCTCTCGCGCAGAGCCGACAGGGAGTCCGGTGCCGGACCGCCCGTCATCCAGTCCAGAAGCTCCACTGTGTGGAGAACCGGGCGTTCCGTCCCGCCACCGATTTGCGCAATGCATCCGACATTTCCGCTGATCACAGCCACAGCCCCCGTGTTTTCCAGCGCCGAAACCTTTCTGTCGCGAAGTTTACCTGCCAGTTCGGGTTGCATGATGTTGTAGGTTCCAGCAGAACCACAACACAGATGCCCTTCCGCCGGTTCGCGAACCTCCAGCCCGACAGCACGCATCAGCTTTTGAGGCTGCCATGTGATCTTCTGCCCGTGCTGCATGGAACAGGGCAGATGGCAGGCAACAGGCCCCAGTGAAGATCTGAGAGGATCAAACGCACTCTCTCTTGCCCTCTGAGACAGCGCGGCAAGCGCCACCTCTTCCCCGACCAGAAACTCTGTTATGTCCTTGGCAAGAGACGAGATTTGTTCTGCCATCACACAAAGCGATGAATCATTCCTGAGCAGATGCCCATAGTCCTTGACCGTGGTCCCGCAGCCCGAGGCTGTGACAATAACGCCTTTCAGATCGCCTTTTTTCAGCTCTCCTGACCAGGCCAGCACATTCTGTCTCGCCTTTTCTCTCGCAGCCTCTTCCTTCCCCATGTGAAGTTCAAGGGAACCGCAACAGGTCTCCTCCGCAACAATCTCGACACTGTAGCCCAGTCTGTTCAGAAGACGGATTGTCGCCTCGTTCGTTTCCGGTGCCAGAACCTGCTGGGCACAGCCCTTCAGCAACACAACACGCCCCTTCGCCTGTCGCACGGGTTCGGCAGGAGATCGGGCAGGATGCGTGCCCGCATCGTTTGCCCAGCTTTTCGGAGAAAGTTGCCCCGGCATGAGGTCCAGCATCGCACGGAACCGCCCGGAGGCAAACGGTCTGGCCAGAGGTGCAAAAACACTCCCGAGAACCAGAGCCGTTCGAAACAGCCCCGGACGTGTCAGCAGGGTTGCCAAACCGCTTCTGAGCCAGCGCTCCTGCCTGGGGCGAATACCGGACTCCTCAATATGTGTCCGGGCTTCATCAACAAGGTGCATGTAGTTCACGCCGGAGGGACAGGTGGTCATGCAGGACAGACAGGACAGACAACGGTCAATGTGCTGCACAAAGCCCTCAGTCACCGCGCGATCTTCCTCAAGCAGTGTCTTGGTTTGATAGATTCTCCCCCGCGGACTGTCGCGTTCATCCCCCAGCAACGTATAGGTCGGGCAGGTCGCCAGACAAAAGCCGCAGTGTACACAGCTGCGGATGATCTTTTCCGCCTCCCTGTTTCTGTCCACTGCCAACTGGGCAAGACTGAAATTGGTTTGCATTGGCCCTGTTTTCTCTCTTTTTGACGCAAAACAGATCGATTCATCGCCGATCTCTTGGCAAAAAGCATACAGACAGCCTCACCTTGCAGCAAGAGGTATATTTTTTAGACCTCTCTCTTTTTCATCAAAAACAGGTCCGTCCTGAAGCGTGACCGCAATCATCAATTCCAGCTGCTCAGGCTTCAGCACTCATCATGTCTGTAGAAAGACCGCTTAGCTCCCTGCGGCTCATGTACTTCAGGAAGCGATCCAGAATACCCTGGCAATGCTCACGCACCAGCGCCTCGCCGCGATCGGCATCTCTGTCGGTGATGGCTTTGATGATATCCTCGTGCGCATCATTCATCATGGGCTGCAGGACATCATCATAGGACTGACAATAGAGACGCAGCACACGCCGTCCCTCGTCCAGCAGACGACTGTTCATTTCCTCGACGTAGGGGTTCTGCGAAGCACGGGCGATTGCGACGTGGAAATTGCGGTTGGCCTCGATCATGCCAAGAATATCATTGTCTTCGATGGTCTTGCTGAAAATGTCCTGTGTCTCGCGCAACTCGACCAGATTTTTCTCGGTCCGCAACCCGCTTGCCAGCCTGACCGCAGCACGCTGAACCAGATCAAGCGCATCAATGTACTGGGGAAACTCTTCCAGATGGATCAGGGACACAATGGTCCCCTTGTTCGGAAGCGTCTGGACGAGGCCGTCACTGACCAAGCGAACAAGGGCTTCGCGAACAGGTGAACGGGAGACACCAAAGCGCTCGGACAGGCTCGTTTCATCCAGCGCCTGCCCCGGCTTGAGTTCAAGAATCAGAATCTCGCGCCGCAACACATCATAAACCCGGGCAGCTCCAAAGCCTCTTCCTGCCTTTGCCACTGTCATAGGAGTCTCCTCTCGGGTTTACACAGTCCTGAAATTCAAAGCTGTCGTCTGCTTTTCACGCAGGAACGAATGGCCTGATCTTCTTCGCTATCAAAAGCAGTTTAGTCAAGAAATATCACTTTCGTCCAGATTCTTGTATACAGACTGTCGCCAATGTTTATATAGTCTCTGTCGACAGCCTGAATCCATGAGACCTGAAACCGGGTTTCCAGAGCTTGAATACACCTCTGTCCAGCTTTGAGTGCGAGGAGACAAACATGCGCTTCAAGGGAATTTACACTCCCGTGATCACGCCGTTCCACGAGGACGGCTCGATTGACTGGGATGCTTATGCAGAAATTATCGATAACCAGATCAAACACGGTATCGAAGGCATCATTATCGGTGGCACCACCGGCGAAGTTTATGCTCTGACAGTTGAAGAGCGCATCGAACAGCTGAAATTTGCCAAGGACCGCATCAAGGGTCAGGCCGAATTCATGGCCGGTGTGAACGATCTGAGCGCGGCAACAATCTACACGATGGCACAGGCTGCCAGGGACATCGGCGCAGATTCCATGCTGGTCGGCGCCCCGCCCTACTCCATCCCGACAGAAGCAGAGCTTGCGAACCACGTCCTGCGCGTCGACAAGATCGCAAACCTGCCGATCATGCTTTACAACTACCCGGGACGCATGGGCGTGATGATGGGTGAGGAGTTCCTCAGCCGCGTCGCCCAAAGCTCCAATATCTGCGGTATCAAGGAATCCAGCGGAGACATCAACCGCCTGCACATGTTCGTGCGCCACTTCCCGCAAATCGAACTCTGCACAGGTGCTGACGATCAGGTTCTCGAATTCATGGCCTGGGGTGCAACCTCCTGGGTATCTGCTGCGGGCAACATCTTCCCGAAGGAATGCCGTCGCCTGGTCGAGGTCTGCTCTGTTGAAGGCAACTTCGACAAGGGGCGTCGCCTGATGAAGGCTTTCCTGCCCCTGATGCACACTCTGGAGCAGGGCGGAAAATTCATTCAGTGCGTGAAGTACGGTGCCCAGCTGCAGGGTCTGCCGTCCGGCGCAGGCCCTCGCCCGCCACTGCTGCCCCTGAAAAAGGAACTCAAGCGCGAGATGGATGAGATCATCCGCAATGTGCGCATCTCCGTTAACGCTATTCTGGAAGAAAAGGAATAAGCCATGTCTGATCTTTTGACACACGACGATTATCGCGCCCTTGCTGCCCAGATCACTTTCCCGACCAATGCCTTTATCGACGGCACATTCCAGAAAGCCAAATCCGGCAAGACCTTCGAGACAGTCAACCCGGCAACGGGCGAGGTTCTCGCCAAGATTGCTGCCTGCGATTCCAGCGACGTGGACTACGCTGTCGAACGCGCCCAAAAGGCCTTCGACGATGGCGTCTGGTCCAATCTTGCACCTTCCGAGCGCAAGGACATCATCATCAAATGGTGCAAGCTCATGCAGCGCCACCGCCACGAGCTGGCAGTTCTGGAAAGTCTTGAAAGCGGCAAGCCGATCAGCGAATGCCAGCAAACCGACGTTCCGGAAACAATCCATGCGATCAAGTGGCACGCCGAAGCCGCCGACAAGCTCTATGACCAGATGTCCCCGACCAATGACGATGCCATCAGCATGATCGTCCGCGAGCCCCTGGGTGTTGTCGGCTGCGTTCTGCCATGGAACTATCCGCTGATGATGGCAGCCTGGAAACTCGGCCCGGCCCTGGCAACAGGCAACTCTGTCATCGTCAAGCCTGCCGAGCAAACCAACATGACCCTGCTGCGCATTGCAGAGCTCAGCGTTGAAGCCGGTATCCCTGCCGGTGTTCTCAATGTTCTGACCGGCATGGGGCCGGATGTGGGCGAGCCCATGGGCCGTCACCCGAACATCGAAGCCCTTTCCTTCACGGGCTCCACAGAAGTCGGACGCCTCTTCCTGAAGTTCTCGGCAGAAAGCAACCTGAAGAAAGTCATTCTGGAATGCGGTGGCAAGAACCCTGCTGTGGTTCTCTCTGATGCAGAAGACCTCAACAATGTCGCACGCCACGTTGTCTATTCTGCCGTCTGGAACATGGGGCAGAACTGTACAGCGAACTCCCGCCTGATCGTTCACAAGGACGTCAAGGACGAGTTGATGAAACACATTGATCAGCAGATCCGCAACTGGAAGACAGGCGATCCTCTCGACCCGAGCAATCAACTGGGCGCGATCGTCTCACAGGAACAGTTCGACAAGATCATGGGTTACATCGAAATCGCCAAAAAGGACGGCGGCAAGATCATCCATGGCGGCAAGGCAATCGAACTGAACGGGGGCCTGTTCATCGAACCCACAATTGTTGACAACGTCACACGCGACATGACAATTGCACAGGAAGAAATCTTTGGCCCTGTGATGGCTGTCATGACAGTTGGTTCCGATGCCGAAGCCCTCGAACTGGCCAATGACACCTGCTATGGCCTGCAGGCTTCCCTCTACACAGGCTCGCTGAAAAAGGCCCACCGCTTCTCCCGCGCCCTCAAGGCGGGAACGGTTTCTGTAAACAGCTACAGCGAAGGCGACATTTCCACGCCGTTCGGTGGCTACAAGCAGTCCGGCTTCGGTGGTCGCGACAACTCCCTGATGGCACACGACCAGTACACCGAGGTCAAAACCATCTGGATCAACACCAGCGATGAAAGCATTGATGACGACGTATAAGTCGCCTTCAGGCACACCCGATAAAAAACAGCCCGCCCTTGTGCGGGCTGTTTGTGCTTCAGGCCTTGAAATGATGAAACATCCGACCAGTGTTGAGAATGCACTCAGGATCAAAACTCGCCTTGATCCGCTTGCTGAGCAGCTCTTCAGCCGGTGACAGGGGATGAAAAACCGGGGTCTCGTGATCATAGTCCTCCGGCTGAACCCAAAGGGTCGCATGGCCGCCAAAGTCCTCGACCTCTTCCCTCAGAGCTGCAGCGCAGTCTCCGAAATCATATGTTTCAGGCACCCTGACCCAGATCAGCCCCCCGCCCCAGTCCATCGTAAAATCAAGCTCGGGACGATCAACCAGCAGACTGCGCATCAGCCTTGCCCCTTTCGAAGGCGCGACAGAAATCTTCCACAGCCCGTCCGTGCGTCCCAGCTCGAGACCGCTCTGGCCAACAGCCGCCCAAAAGGCCTTTGAACGGGCCTCATCTGACACATGAAGTTCAGTCTTTTGCCCCCCGGAGAGGATCAGACCGGACAGACGTTCTGTGCGCTCCCGCACAGCCGCCTCATGCCCCTCAAGCCGCGCGACAGCAACCCAGGGCACGGAAAGCGGCAGTTCCCCCCTGAACCCCGATGCAGGCACAGCAGCGGCCGAAGACACCGCAAAGGCCGATCCCAGGGCACGTGTCATCAGCTCAACAGCCTCCTCAGGAGTCTGTGCCCCCATGAAAAGACTCTGCTCTGTCTTGAAACCCGGCTGCGTCTTGATGACAATGTCAGTCAGAAGGCTCACAGTTCCATAGGATCCACAGACCAGCTTCATCAGGTCATAGCCCGTCACATTTTTCACCACGCGCCCACCGGCCTTGTAGATTTCTCCACGCCCCGAGACAGCATCATACCCGAGGACGTGATCCCGGACAGACCCGGCTGTCAGCCTGCGAGGACCGGCAAAGTTGCTGCTGACAACCCCTGCAAGGGTTCCCAGCACAGCCCCGTCGCCCTTGAGGAAAGGTCCGGACACCAGCGGCTCAAATCCCAGTTGCTGACCCGCAGCTGTCACCGCCTCCAGTATCTCTGTCATGGGCGTTCCGGCCCGCGCGCAGAGCACCATCTCGTCAGGATCATACTGGGTGATGCCCGACAGAGCTGTCATATCAACCCTGTGCTCGTCATTTCTGCTCTCTGCCGAGACGTTGTCCAGATGAGCTTTTGATCCACTTCCGACAACGTTCAGCTTCTCGTCTCCGGACAGAGCCCACTGAACGATCTCCTGAACCTGTTGGACATTGGAAGGTTTAAAGAATTCTGGCATGACAATCACTTCCAGCTTGAAACAAGGAAAAACGCTACGACAGGATCAGCCTGATCAGAAACGCGGAATATCCGGGAAGGGCATCTGCCCCTTGTGAATGTGCATCCGCCCCAGTTCCGCACAGCGGTGCAACTGGGGAAAGACCTTGCCGGGGTTGAGCAGTCCTTGCGTATCAAAGGCACATTTCAGACGCTGCTGATGCTCCAGATCGGTTTTGGAAAACATCTCCGGCATCAGATCGCGTTTTTCCACGCCGACACCATGTTCCCCTGTCAGAACACCACCCATTTCAACACAGAGGCGCAGAATATCGGCTCCGAACTCCTCAGCCTTGTGCAGGTCCCCTTCCTTTGAGGCATCAAAAAGGATCAGGGGATGCAGATTGCCATCACCCGCATGAAAGACGTTTGCCACATCCAGCCCGTAATGCTGCGACAGCTCCTTCATCCGGCGCAGGACTTCGGGCAGTTTCTTGCGCGGAATCGTCCCGTCCATGCAGTAGTAATCCGGAGCCAGACGCCCAACAGCCGGGAAAGCCGATTTACGACCGGCCCAAAAGGTCTGGCGTTCTTCCTCACTGTTGCTGGCGCGAATGGAGGTTGCACCGTTTTCCCCGGCGAGTCTGGAAACCTCTTCAATCAAGAGGTCAACCTCTCCCGCCGGGCCATCCAGTTCCACAATCAACAAGGCCTCCACATCCAGAGGATAGCCTGCGTGGACAAAATCTTCAGCCGCATGAATGGCAGGACGGTCCATCATTTCCAGACCGCCCGGCACGATACCGGCTCCAATAATGCTCCCGACACATTCCCCGGCCTGCTCGGAGCTTGGAAAGCCCATGAGAACGGCACGGGCCGTTTCAGGCTTGGGCAGAATGCGCACCGTCACTTCTGTCACCACAGCCAGCAGCCCCTCGGACCCTGTCAGAAGCCCCATGATGTCATAGCCACCTGAATCAAGATGTCGCCCGCCAAGACGCAGGACCGTACCGTCGATCAGCACCACCTCGAGTCCCAGCAGATTGTTTGTCGTCAATCCGTACTTCAGGCAGTGAACACCCCCCGAATTTTCAGCCACGTTTCCACCGATGGAACAGATAATCTGACTGGAGGGATCAGGCGCGTAATAGAAGTTGTTCCCTTCCACAGCCCTGGTGATTCCCAGATTGCTGACGCCCGGCTGGACAACCACGCAGCGATCCTCATAATCAATGTCCAGAATTCTGTTGAACTTGCCCATTGCAAGCAGAATGCCGTCTTCCAGCGGAAGGGCTCCACCCGAGAGCGATGTACCGGAACCACGCGGCACAACCTTGATCCCCTCGTCATGACAGTATTTCAGGATTGCTGAAACCTGCTGCGTTGTCTCGGGAAGGACAGCCATCAGGGGCGGCTGTCTGTAAGCTGTCAGTCCGTCAGATTCAAAGGCCTGCAACTCCTGCAATTCCGTCACCACAGACGAAGCCGGCAGGATCGATCGCATTGCTGCTGCAATCTTCTCCCGGCGATCCAGCACAGCCTGATCCGGCCTGGGCATCTCCATGGCTATAACCTCTCTGACTTTTGTCGTTTCGCGATCCCTTGTTACAGACGGGATCTTCACTGAAACATCATACACATTTTCAATTGGTCTGAAAAGTAGACCAATTATACATACCCTGTCTTTCGAGGGAATAAAAGACTCTGCAGGGGCGAAATGTAAAAAACGCCCTTTCCGGATGGAAAGAGCGTTTTTCAAAAACCAGTCACTTCAGCAATCAGGCTTAGCCCTGACGTGCCTTGAAACGTGGGTTCTTTTTGTTGATCACATAGACGCGGCCGCGACGACGGATCACACGACAGTTCTTGTCGCGCAGCTTTGCTGTCTTCAAAGAGTTTACAACTTTCATAATCCTACCCTCGGCATTGTTTAGTCCGGTTCGGGATGCTGAAGCACTGACCAGAAGTCAGCCCTTTCAACTGTCAACCACCGAGACTTGCAGATAAAGCTGAGGGGGTCATAGCCGAATTTCCCCGCCAACAAAAGGAAAAAGTCACGAGTCCGCGTCTTTTTCTGATTTCTCCGAAGAAAATCCTACCAGTCAGACATCAGCTTGGAATTCGAAGGACGCATTCCCAGGAAACGATACAAACGAATACGCCCTTCCTTCAGCAGGCGAACCCGCTCCGTCCACATTTCGGCTTCAACCACAATTGCATCGGCCAGATGGTCCGGGATCTTCTTTCCCTGCAGTCCAAGCGTAAACTCGCGCCAGCGCCCTTCAACCATGTCGATATACTTCGGGCTGATGTCCTCGGAAATCCTGACATCCAGACCGTTCTCCGTCATGGTCTCGGTATAGTCCCCGACCTTCCAGAGATCACAGTCATGGAATTCATTCTCGTTCCAGTCAAACGCGGCCCGTTCGTTCTCCGTGTCCTTGGGATTTTTGGGTTCCTGAAGAACAAAATCGGTAAAGAGAAACTGTCCCTCGGACTTCAGGGCCTTGCACAGGTCGGTAATCAGGCGCGTCCTGTCCTTGTAGGTATAGAGGATCTCCTTGGAAAAGATGCAGTTGAAGGAGCGTTCGTCAAAAACCTGCTTTTCCGGAGAAAACCCCTTGATCGGAGCCTTTTTGGCCAGCCCTGCCTTGGTCGAGAGCTCCATGCCCTTTTCAACCATTGCAGTTTCCCGCTCAAACGCGTTGACCCAGACTCCGAACTTGTCCGCCATCAGCCGGGAAGAGCCGCCAAGACCGGCCCCGATATCTGCGACATTCATCGCCGGGTCCAGCCCGAAGGGTTTGATCAACTCGAGGATATACTCCTGCTCTCCCGGGGAGGAATAGCCTTCCCCCCACAGTTCCTGCAGCAACTGAATGCGGGCATTTTCCTGCTCTTCATCGCTGACGGGCAGTTTCTCGTCACTCTTGTCCTTCGCACCGACAGAACGGGTTTTAACGTGGATTTCATACCCGTTCCACCAAGCCTTCAGCTTGTCCATGAAGGTGATTTGTGCTGGCAGCTTATCTGATTTTTCACTCAACGCCTGACACCCCATGATCGCATCAACAGACACGATCCCGCTAAATCCCGCATGCGCCTTCCAGATTTTTGCCTGTTTTCTGCTGAGGCACACAATTTATTTTTTAAATACCAATCCCGCCTTTGAACCCACTAACAAAGAACGAATCCGCTATCTTCTAACTATATTACTGCCATTACGCAAATTTCAGCGCTGATCCTAGGTTAAAAAGATTAACAAAAATTCCTTTCGCCAGACTTTTTTTTCATAATTTGTCACAATTGATCGGACCGGGAAAAGCGGGGCAAACACCCTTTTCAAAACGTTCGCGCAATAAGCGAAATATCTTCCCAAACGTTTTTCAGGCAATTCAAGTCGCTTTCAAGCGATCCTGAATTTCACAAGGCTTTCACAAATCAGAAAACGAAGATGAGAAGCAGGTACGTCGGCTTCCAGACTATTGATCACATATACATCCGGAGAGATGAGCATGGGTTTGCAAGAAAACTTTGAGACTCTTGATGAGGCACCATCCTGGAAGGATGACGAACTTCTTGAGTGTGTCGCCGTTGTTCCCGAAGCACCAAACACAGCGACCTTTTCCTTTCGCGCGCCATCCGGGGCCTGGTTCAAATACCAGCCGGGCCAGTTTGTAACGCTTGAACTTCCCGTACCGGGTGAAACGGTTTACAGAACCTACACCATCTCCTCCTCTCCGTCCCGGCCCCTGTCCCTTTCCGTGACCGTCAAGGCACAGCCGGACAGTATCGGCACACGCTGGATGCTGGATCACCTCCGCCCGGGCATGAGGATCAAGGCCATGGGACCTGCGGGTATCTTCACCCTTCCAAACCGCCCGACAGGCAAGTACCTCTTCATCTCCGCCGGCTCCGGTGTAACGCCTTCCCTGTCCATGACCAAATATCTCTTCGACCGCGGACAGGACCCGGACATCTGTTTTGTGAACTGCGCCAAGCGTCCCTCGGAAATCATTGCCCGTTCGGATCTGGAGCACATGGCATCACGCGTTCCGGGCATCAAACTTCACTTCATTGTGGAAGAAGACGATCCCTTCAGAACCTGGTCCGGCTACCGCGGCATGCTGAACCAGATTGTTCTGGGCTTTATTGCGCAGGACTATCTGGAGCGCGAGGTTTACTGCTGCGGTCCCGATCCCTTCATGCAGGCTGTCCGCGAAATGCTCATCGCCATGGGCTTCAACATGGACAACTACAATCAGGAAAGCTTTGGTGCTCCTGTTGAAAACGAAGCTGACGCACCCGAGACAGACGACGTTATCCTTGAAGATGACAAGGAAGCGGTCATCGAGTTTACAAATTCCGGTGTCAGCCACACCTGTACACAGACAGACACCGTTCTCGCTGCCGCAAAGGCAGCTGGCCTCAACATTCCATCCGGCTGTACTTTCGGTGTTTGCGGCACCTGCAAGGTCAAAAAGACAGAGGGCGAGGTCCACATGGTCCACAACGGCGGCATCAGCGACGAAGACGTCGAAAACGGCTATATTCTGGCCTGCTGCTCCAACCCGATCGGCAAGGTTGCAGTAGAAGTCTGATCTGCTGAAATCGCGTTCAACCCCTGACAGAAGGCCTGCAATTGCGGGCCTTCCATCGTTTTTGAACCCTGAACGGGTGAGCCATTTCCACCATCAGACAAATTCAGTTAAGCCAAGAAGAAGCCACCTTGCATTTTCTTTTTCATCCTTTCGCAGATTTTTCAGATTGGGTCGTTTTTAAGCGGCCTTAAAAGGTCAAAGAGGAAGAAAAATCATTTTTAGCAGGGTGCTGCAAAACGCAGAGAATTGGGAAACTGGTGAGACACCAGTGCTGCCCCCGCAACGGTAACAGGCTGACAGGCAGAACAACTCCACTGAGGTCATTCCTTGGGAAGGATCTGCCCCAGGTTCTTGACGAAGAACCCGCCTGAAGCCCGGAAACCAGCCTTGCTAAAGCATAAAAAAATACTGCTGAAAGCGGAGAACCAGACGTTCACCTGGCCTGCTTAACGGCACCCTGTCCCCAATTCGAAGATTAAACAGCAACACAAACCGCGGGGCGCGGTTTTTCAGGAGAACATTGACATGTTGCACGAACAAAAAGCACTGGCCGCATTAACGCAGCACAAGGAAGGCCATTCCCTCCCGCAGGCGTTCTACAATGATGCCGACATCTATCAGGCTGACCTGGAAACCTTCTTTTACAATGACTGGCTTCTGACCATCGCCGCTTGCGAAATTCCGAAAGCCGGCAATTACGTCACCCACAAGGTTGGCGCCTATTCTGTCATCATCGTTCGCGGCAACGATGGTCAAATTCGTGCGTTCCACAACTCCTGTCGCCACCGCGGTTCCCGCATCTGCTCTGCAGCAAAGGGCTCATCCCCGAAGCTCGTCTGCCCTTATCACCAGTGGACCTACGAACTTGATGGCAGCCTGCTGTTCGCCCGCGACATGGATGAAAGCTTCAACCCGAAGGATCACGGCCTGAAAACCGTTCATTGCCGTGAGCTTGAAGGTATTGTCTTTATCTGTCTCGCAGACCGTGCCCCCGATTTCGACAGCTTTGCCGAAACCGCGCGCGCCTATCTGGTTCCACACGACCTGAACAATGCAAAGGTTGCCTATGAGAGCACCATCATTGAAGAAGGCAACTGGAAGCTCGTTTTTGAGAACAACCGCGAGTGCTATCACTGCAGTGGCAGCCATCCGTCCCTGACGCGCACCTTCCCGGACGATCCCGATGTTGCTGGTGTTGACGGCGGCGGGGAAGCAGAACACGTGATGAAACACGTCACACGCTTTGAAAACGCGGGCGTCAAATCGAAATTCCACCTTTCTGCCAACGGTCAGTACCGTCTGGCCCGCATGCCTCTGCTGGGGTCCGGCGAAAGCTACACGATGGACACAAAAGTGGCTGTGACAAAGCCACTGGGCACCCTGCCCTACAAGGACGCAGGCAGCCTGCTGTTCTTCCACTACCCTTCCACATGGAACCACTTCCTGTCCGACCATGTTCTGCTGTTCCGCGTCACACCGATCAGCCCGACAGAAACGGAAGTCCGCACCACATGGCTGGTTAACAAGGACGCAGAGGAAGGCAAGGATTACGATCTGCAACGCCTGACCGAGGTCTGGATTGCAACCAACGATGAAGACCGCCAAATCGTCGAGGAAAACCAGATCGGTATCAACTCCCCGGCCTACACGCCTGGTCCCTATTCCAAAAAGCAGGAAGACGGCGTGATCCAGTTCATTGAGTGGTACACAACAGAGCTGCGCAACCGCCTGACAGGCGTGCACCTGAAAGCAGCTGCGGAATAAGCACTCCGCGCTCACCAAGACACAAAAAGGCCTGCAACGTCGCAGGCCTTTTTTGTATTCAAAACAGAAATATCACAGGAAAACACAGAGTTGTTATTGGTCTGCCGAAACAAATCATGTTTGATTTTTCATGCGAAAAAACGACAGGCACCTTCAATGTATGAAACAGAGAGGCATTCCAATGAAAAAGCTCGTTACGCTTCTGGCAACATTCGCTCTTTTGTCCCTTTCCCTTTTGACTGCCCAGGCTGATGAAATGACGTCTTCCCTTGTGACCAAGAAAAGCAATTATTCTGTAACCGAAACCCTTGATCGTCTGGCCGGTGCTGTCACCAACGGCGGTGGCGTAATCTTCGCCCGCGTTGATCATGCAGCAGGCGCAAAGAAAGTCGGCGAGGATCTCCGCCCGACAGAAATGATCCTCTTTGGAAATCCGAAAATCGGCACCCCGGCGATGCTGGCATCCCAGACCATGGGACTTGATCTGCCCCTGCGCGCCCTGGCCTGGGAAGATGAAAGCGGACAGGTTTTCCTTTCCTACCACCTGCCTGTTCTGATCGGTGATCCCCATGGTCTCAAGGACGATCACGCAGCCCTGCAAAAGCTGACAGGGGTGATGAAAAAACTCGAAGCCGTTGCAACACAGTAATCCTGATCATCCCGCAACAAAAAAGCCTCTCCAAAAGATCGGAGAGGCTTTTTCATGTCTACATTGCTGTTCTACAGAGGCGCTGTCTTTTCCTCGAGCCATTTCCGGACATCAGGCTCCAGATGCTGACCAAGCGTCTCGCGCACACGCTTGTGGTACGCATCAAGCCACTGTCGCTCCTGCACAGTCAGCAGCTCCACCATGATCAGTTCCCGCTCGATGGGACAGAGCGTCAGCGTTTCAAAGCCATAAAAGGTCCGGTCAGCCTGCTTTGCCGCCTGCTCGTCCAGTTTCGACATCGGCTGAACGATTATAAGGTTCTCGATCCTGATTCCATAGCCTTCCGCTTTGTAATAGCCCGGCTCATTTGAAAGGATCATGCCTGTTTTCAGAGCATTCGTGTTCCAGGCCTTGGAAATCCGCTGAGGCCCCTCGTGGACGCCCAGGAAAGCGCCAACGCCATGACCGGTTCCGTGGTCAAAATCCAGCCCTTCAGCCCAGAGAGGCCCGCGCGCAATGGCATCCAGATGCGTTCCGGTCGTTCCCTCCGGGAAACGCGCCATGGACAGGGCAATCATCCCCTTGAGAACCAGCGTGAAGCGACGTGAAATCTCCTGCCCCAATGCAGAATCCGGCGTTCCGATATAAACAGTCCGGGTGATGTCGGTCGTTCCTTCCGGGAACTGGGCACCGGAATCAATCAGGAAGGTCTCTCCCTCAAGCAAGGCACGGTTGCTTTGTTCATCCACCTTGTAATGGCAAATCGCAGCATGAGGCCCGGCCGCGGAAATGGTATCAAAGGAGAGATCGCTGAAGCCCGGCAGCGCCTGACGAAACGCCAGAAGCTTTTGCTCAACCTCGATCTCTGTCAGCGGGTCACCACTGCGCACACGCGGCAGGGCTGTCTCCTCCAGCCATTTCAGGAAGCGCACCATTGCCAGAGCATCCCGTTCATGCGCAACACGACTTCCCTGCAATTCGCTCTCGTTTTTACAGGCCTTCGGAAGCTGACAGGGATCCTGTGCCCTGACAATTTCCGCACCAGCCTTTTCCAGACGCTGAAACAGACGAACAGGCGCGGTCGCCGGATCAAGAGAGACACGGCCACCAGCCAGCCCGTCCAGCTCCTCATCAAAGGAAGCAGGGTTCAAAATCGCAACAGAGTTCGGCAATGAAGCTCTAACATCATCCGTGATCTTGGCCGGATCAACGAACCAGTCAACAGCCCCCGATGAGCGGACAATCGCAAAGGAAAGCACCAGGGGTGTATGAGAAACATCCGCTCCCCGCACATTGAGAAGCCAGACAACAGAGTCAGGCAGGGTCAGGACAGTTGCATCCGCACCCTGCTCCACCAGTCCCTCGGCAATACGCACGATCTTTTCAGACGCCCCCTCTCCGGCAATCGCAGGGTTGTGCGCAAAGGCCTCTGTCACAGGAGCAGCCGGCTGATCGTCCCAGAGGCTGTCCACGGGATTGACGTCCAGAGGGACAAGCTCGAAACCTTCGCAGCTCCCGGAAAGAGTCTTGATCTGGTTTTCGGAATGCATCCAGGGATCATAGGCAATTCTGCTGCCCTCGGCGGTATTTGTCGCCAGCCACTGCGAAGAGGGGTCGTCAATCAGATGGCAGTACTCAAACAGCTCGCCATCCACCTGCTCTCTCACCTGAATGGTGTAACGCCCGTCAACAAAGATTGCGGCCTTGTTCTGCAAAACAATGGCATGACCAGCAGAGCCACTGAAACCGGAGAGCCATTTCAGGCGTTCTGCACTGGGAGGCACATATTCACCCTGATGCTCGTCGGTTCGCGGAACAACAAAGCCGTCCAGCCCCTTTTCCCTCAGCAGTTCTCTCAGTTTTTCAAGTCTTTGCCCGTGCTCAGCCATTTTGGAAATTCCCATTGTTCCAGTTTGACAGGATTGTTTTGTACACAGGATGCACACAGCCAAGCATTCAGGCAACTTTTCTCTTCACGCCACCACCTGCCCGAGTCTTTCTGCAGGAAAAGCCCCTTTTTCCTGTCTCCTTTGTGACAAACAGCACTGGAAGCGGCCTGTTCTTTTTCAAGAGTGGCAAAAAATCCCATCGAAAAAAACGCTGGAAACCTCTCCAGAAATCCGCATCAAGTAATTGATATTAATATAATAAATCCCGATATGCTCTTTTCGCATATCAGCTGAAAAATATTTGCAATTTTTTTGTAACATTACTGTCACTAAGTTTACATCAACACCGCAGGCCACAGGTCAAACGAATTTCAGGGAAGTCTCTCTTACGCAGAGAGCCCTTCAGCGGGATACAGGTTTTCAGTGATCCCGATCAACCGCCCCTGGATCAGGCAACTGCGTCACATTTTTTATGAAAGGAAGTAGGGATATGACAAACACAATCTACGATCTTGCTTCTGCCGCTCCAAAAGCAGCCAACACCCCGACACTGGTTTCAGTGGCAGCAGAGCGTTACACCGTTCACTACCGCGTTTTCAAGCTGGCCAAAGCAGCGTTGAACGCTGTCGTCAATGCATACAACAAAGGCCGTGCGACACGTGCACTGTCCCGCCTCTCTGATCGTGAACTGGCTGACATCGGCCTGTCTCGCGGCCAGATTTCCGAAGCTTTGAACAATGCCTATGCTGCACAACCTGAAAAGCGCGGCCGGGCCGGCACAATCGATTTCGCCAGCAGTGCGGAGTTCACCAAATACGATCACGGTTCTGTCGTTGCAGCAAACTGCGGCGGCAAGGACCGCCAGTCTGTCGCCTGAAGGCATCAGACGCATCCGGCCTGTCCTCCGGGATCAGGTTGAACAGACAAGGTCCCTGCAGCCTTACCCTCTCCTTCAGGGATACCAGAAGCGCACTGCTTGCATAGCAGTGCGCTTTTTTCATTAAAAACCCTCTCAAAAAGCGTCAAAAAATCGCAAAAATGGTTAACAAAAACAAAAATGCATAGCTTAAATATTTGATAAATAATAAAAAAATAAGTTTATACCTTTTATGCATAGCAGAATTCAGGTCTTTGCGATTCAAACCTGTTCCCCATGCGACTATCTTTTGTTCACAGCCGCTGACAAGACAGCGATCTGCCCCGGAAACACAGGCCGAAACAGACTAGCGTAAGACCTGAAAAACCGGAACGTTGGCGACCCGAGGCGAGGCTTATCGAATAGGGCTTCGGACAAAGTGCAGATCATAAACCGGCAGACATCAGGACACTGCCATTTAAAAGGACAAAGATCATGAGCGCTCTTTTCAACATCGCAAGCAACCCGGCTCAACAGGCTCCGGTTCTGGTTTCCGTCGTTCCACAACGCTATTCTGTTTTCTACCAGATCAACGAAACCTTCAAAGCAGCTTTCAAAGTCGTTTCCGACCGTTACAAGGCACACAAACTGGCCAACGAACTGGCTGAACTGAGCAACACAGAGCTGAGCGATCTGGGTATTGCCCGCGGCAACATCGAAGCGATTGCTCGCCTGTCTGTGAAAAACCCGGGTCAGGACCCACGCGAAATCGTCTAACGGTTTCCTGTCCTAACGGACACCAAGGATTGTTCATGCACAAAGCCCCGCCGAGACAACTCGCGGGGCTTTTGCATTGCCATAAGGAACCTCATCCGCACAAACAGCCCTGTTGACAGGGCTGCAAATGATCAGACGCTTTAATGTCTTATTCTTTTGAGACCAGAGAGCTTTCGGAACAAAGACAACTAGGGCTTTTCAAAGACCAGTGTCGCCCAGTCCCCGAGATGCAACTCCCGCTTCAGGGTGAGACCGAGAGCCTCGTGCGCCTTCTGCACCTGTTCCTGCTGGGTGATCAGCAAGCCGGACAGAACAGCATGTCCGCCGGGCTTCAGAGCCTTGTCCAGATCAGCAGCCATCATGCAAAGCGGTTCAGCCAGGATATTTGCAACAATCAGATCGAACGGCGCCTGCTCTCCAACAGCTGCGGTTGCATAGCCATCACCGGCCAGAGCCTCAATGCCGCTCACCCTGTTCAGCTCCGCGTTTTCGATTGTCACGCGAATGGAGGGTTCATCGATGTCAACGGCCAGAACCTTCGACTCCTGCCAGAGGTGACGCAGCGCCATTGCCAGAATTCCCGAACCCGTCCCCATATCCAGAGCCGAAGCAACGGGAACAGCTTCCTTCTCAGCCAGATCGGTCAAAGCCAGCAGACAGCCTTTGGTGGTGTCATGCTGCCCTGTTCCGAAAGCAACGTTCGCCTCGATCAGGAGGGGAATGGAATCCGCGGGCGGCGCGTCCTGAACATGAGATCCATAAACGTAGAAACGACCGGCATGGATGGGAGGAAGGGCCTTCTGGCTTTCTGCAACCCAGTCAACATCCGGAAGCTTTTCCACTGTCACCGCCGGGATCGGATCCCCATAGACTTCAGCGACATTCCCAAGCAAAGCCTCAACCTCTGCAACAGGAACATCGCGCTGCACATAAACCTGGACAGGAATGCCAGCTTCGGTTTTGCCGGAGGTGACAATCGCGCCATCCAGAGGCTCCATAGCCATTTCATAGCCGCCCAGATGCTCTTCCGGCGCAGCAAAGCTGATACACCACATATCAGGGTGCTGCTGAGTGCTGTCAGTCATGTTTCTTTCCTTGATTTCGCCTGTCTCTTTCAAAAAGGCAAGGCCAGGGCCATTGCGATCAGGCAGCTCTAACCCGCCTGATCCTGTGGCACAACAAAATTACTGAGAACCTTCTTTTCACCGGCCTTGTCAAAGGCGATGGTCAGGCGATCGCCCTCAACCATCCGTACCGTTCCATAGCCGAACTTCTGATGAAAAACGCGTGCTCCACGGCCATAGCCGCCCTCTTCAGCCTGCTTCATGGCTGGCGTTGTGCCCGCTCCCAGACCGGAACGCCCCCTTGAAGAGGCCATGAATTCCTGCGCACGGCGCATGCCCGGTGTTGAAAGGCTGTCCGAATTGCGGCTGTGAGACCCTCCCCCGAAGGAAGATCCATGTCCCCAAACAGACCCGGAGGATTCAAGAGGCGCTGAATAGAGGCCGCGATCATTCTCGCGCTCTATGTGCTCTGCCGGAAGTTCATCCAGAAAACGGGACGGAATGGCCGAGGCCCAGGACCCATGCATGCGCCGATTGGCAGCAAAGGACAGAACAGCGCGCTCTCTGGCACGCGTGATCCCGACATAGGCCAGACGGCGTTCCTCCTCAAGTCCCCGGAGCCCCTGTTCATCCATGGAGCGCTGGCTTGGAAACAGGCCTTCTTCCCATCCCGGCAAAAAGACAGTCTTGAATTCCAGCCCCTTGGCTCCGTGAAGTGTCATCAGGCTGACCATTTCCTGATCCTGTCTCTGATTGGCGTCCATCACCAGCGAGACATGTTCCAGAAAGTCTGTCAGGCTTTCAAATTCACCAAGGGCATTGACCAGCTCACGCAGGTTTTCAACCCGACCCTTGGCCTCAACAGACTTGTCCTGCTGCCACATTTCAAGATAACCGGACTCATCCAGAACAAGATCAACCAGTTCCGAAGGCGGCGTTGTTTCCACCAACCCCTGCCATCTTTCGACCTGTACCACAAAAGCAGACAGGGACTTGCGGGCTGCGGGGCGCAACTCGTCTGTTTCAACCAGATCCTGCGCAGCCCGGAACAGGGATTTGTCCAGCGTTCGCGCCGTTGTCTGCACAGCCGTTACCGCTGCCGGACCCAGACCGCGCTTCGGTGTATTGAGAACACGCTCAAAAGCCAGACCGTCATCCGGCGCATTGATCAGGCGCAGGTAGCCAATCGCATCGCGGATTTCCAGTCGTTCATAGAAACGCTGTCCGCCGATCACACGATAGGGCAGCCCCAGCGTAATGAAACGCTCCTCGAACTCGCGGGTTTGCGCACCGGCCCGGACAAGAATGGCCATGTCCGACAGGGAATGCCCCTTGCGTTGCAGGTCCTCGATTTCCTCGCCGACAAAACGGGCTTCGGCTTCACCATCCCAGAGACCGCGCACACGGAGCTTTTCTCCGGGCTCATCCTCTGTCCAGAGCGTCTTGCCCAGTCGACCATCGTTGTTCCTGATCACAGAGGAAGCTGCAGCAAGGATGCGTGCTGTCGAACGATAGTTGCGCTCCAGACGGACAACACGGGCACCCGGAAAGTCCTGTTCGAACTTCAGAATGTTGCCCACTTCCGCACCACGCCAGCCATAAATCGACTGATCGTCATCCCCCACGCAGCAGATGTTTTTGCTGCCCTGCGCCAGCAGTCGCAGCCAGAGATACTGCGCAACGTTGGTGTCCTGATACTCATCGACCAGAATGTAGCGGAAACGGCGGTGATAATCCGCGAGGATCTCGGGATTGCTCTGGAACAGTGTAAGCGTATGGAGCAGAAGATCACCGAAGTCACAGGCATTCAGGCGCTTGAGCTGCTCCTGATAGGCCTTGTATATCCGCAGGATACGACCACCGCCCAGCTCGCTGCCTTCGGCCTGCGGCACCTTGTCGGGTGTAAAACCCTTGTCTTTCCAGCGCTGGATTGCTCCCAGAACAGCCTTGGGCGGCCATTTCTTGTCATCGTAGTTGCTTTCCTTGAGGATCTGCTTGATCACCCGCAACTGGTCGTCGCTGTCGATAATGGCAAAATCACTTCCAAGGCCAACCAGTTCGGCCGCATTGCCCCACCGCAGCATCCGTGCCGCGATGGAGTGAAAGGTGCCCAGCCACCAGGCGCCAACAGTGGAATCATTCAGGATCGCGCCCACACGTTCCTTCATTTCCTGTGCGGCCTTGTTGGTAAAGGTCACGGCCAGAATCTGTCCCGGGAAGGCGCGCCCTTCTGCCAGAATATGCGCCAGACGCGTCGTCAGAACCCGTGTTTTGCCCGTTCCGGCGCCCGCCAGAACCAGCACTGGGCCTTCTGTTGCTTCCACAGCCTCTCTCTGGGCCTCGTTCAGACCATCCAGATAGGAACCTGCACCGGCCGGGCCCGCATCACGCGGATCATCCAGCAAAGAATCATCGCCAAGAAAGCTGTCAAAATCATCATCAATCATGTTGGCGTTATACCGTGGATTGATACACAAGCACCAGCGTTAATTCCCCTGACGTTCCGCCTTTGTTCCACACTGACAGTTTCTGCTCCGGGAGATGCGACAATCTGCGCTCCGGTTTATCCTCAAAAAGATTGTGTTTAATTTTTACATTTAATTTAATGTTAATATTACTGGATGCAATTTCCACTCTTAATACAGTAATATTCACGAGTGAGAAGCATCATGCAAAAAGTCCTGAAAAGCCTGAAGATCAGAACTTTATTTTCTCTTTCTGCTGCAATTCCACTGCTGTTTTCCATTGCTCTGACCGGTATTTTTCTGACTGCAGACTTTCAAGGTATGCGGGAAACAGAAAAGCTGTCCGAACTGACATCCCTCTCCGTCAAGATGAGCAACCTAGTGCACGAACAGCAAAAGGAACGCGGAGCCACAGCCGGCTTCCTCAACAGCAGGGGAACCAAATTTTCCGACATTCTGGCCAAGCAACGCACATTAACCGATGAAAAACGCAAGGAGCTTGCGACCTATCTCGAGAGCTTTGACAGTTCCCGGTTCAATGACGCTTTCCAGAACCAGTTGTCCCGAATGCTGTCAGACCTCGACGAAATGCCTGCGATCAGATCACAGGTTGATTCCCTCTCGATCCCTCCCAAACAGGCCATTGGCTACTATACTGGCCTGAACAATCAGAGTTTGAATCTGAGCGCCAGCATGGCCCTGCTCAGCAGCAATGCACGTATCACAAACCTGATTCACAGCTATGTCAATTTCATGCAGTCAAAGGAAAGGGCCGGCATTGAACGTGCTGTCGGAGCGGGAGCCTTTGCAAAGGGAGAGTTTGATACCAATGCCCTGAACCGCTTCAGGGATCTCATCACAATCCAGAACACCTACATCAGCGCCTTCATGGCCGTCGCCACCGGAGAACAAGCCGACTTTTACCGGAACAAAATGGATGCCCCCGCCGTGCGGCAGGTCGAGGACATGCGTCAGGTTGCCTTCAACAGTGCGGGTCGCTCAGAAAACCTCGCTGGCAATCTGGGCGTGGAAGCAGGAGACTGGTTTGAAACCATCACCCAAAAAATCAATCTGCTGAAAGAGATCGAAAACAAACTGGCCGATGATCTTCTCGACACCATGGCCGGAGAGATCGATTCCATTGAGACCGAGATTTTCATCCTCTCCGCCCTGACCCTCTCTGCACTGGTTGTCATTATCCTCTTCCTTCTTGTGACCATCAGAACCACACAGAAGTCCCTGAACAAAACACTGGAAGCCACGCTTGAACTGGCTGACGGCAACAAGGATATCGAACTGCCCGAAGCCTCTTCAAACGAGATCGGACAGATTGCTGCGGCCCTGGAAGTTTTCAGGGACAACCTGATCAAGGCAGAGGACTCAATCGAGGAGCAAATGAAGCAGCAGCGTCTCCAGATCGAACGGGGTGAAAAGATCGAGGACATTGCCAACAGGTTCGAAGCCCATGTGGAAGAACTGGTCAGCACTCTTGCCTCCGCCTCCACCGAACTGTCCTCCACGTCTGATTCCATGAGTTCCATAGCCAGTAGCGCACTGGATCAGTCCAACTCCATGAAGAACATGTCCACCACCACCATGGAAAATATCCAGACTGTTGCCAGCAGTGCAGAGGAACTGAGCGCCTCCATCAACGAACTGAGTTCACAAATCAGCATCACAAACAACTCGACACAAAGCGCCACTCTGGAAGTTCAGCAGACCTCCAGACAGATTGAAAACCTGATGCAAACCTCCGAACGTATCGGCGATGTCGTCAATCTGATCCAGGACATTGCCGAGCAGACAAACCTTCTGGCCCTCAATGCGACCATCGAGGCCGCAAGAGCAGGAGAAGCCGGCAAGGGGTTTGCTGTCGTAGCAACAGAAGTCAAGTCCCTGGCCCAGCAGACCTCGAACGCAACCGAACAGATCACCCAGCAGGTTGCCTCTGTCCGCGCCGAGGTCAGCGGTTCCGTTGAAGCCGTCAAGAACATCGAAAAGACCATCAATGAAGTCAACGATGCCTCCTCGGCCATTGCTGCTGCAATCGAGCAGCAAAATGCAACAACGGCTGAGATTTCCAGAAACACACAAAGCTCGGCCCAGAACATTCAGGAACTGGATGGCAATGCGTCCAATGTCCATGAAGCCGCCAGGGAAACAGGCATTGCAGCCAGCAATGTATCCGAAGCCTCCGGCGAACTGAGCCGCCAGACAGAAGACCTGCGCCAAAGCGTTTCGCACTTTCTGGATGAACTCAAATCTGCATAGGGCAAGTCGCAGAACAGACAACAGGAAAAAGGAGGGGCAAACCCCTCCTTTTTATCTTCAGTGCCCCCGCTCTTCTGCACGGATCCGTTCCAGCGTACTGCGATAGGCCAGCAGAACATCGTGTTCGTGCAGAATGCCAAGAAGTCGTGGTTCTGCGGCATGATCAACGACGGGAATGTGAACCTCCCCATGAATGTCATGCGCCTGGATGGCATCGTTCAGGCTGTCTTCCCTGAAGAGCCTGACAGGCACCTCCGACATCACATCCTGTGCAGACAATCCCGCCAGTGTTGCCCAGTCATTGGTCTGGTGTTCCTGCCTGATACGCTCAAGGTCAGCATAGGAAATACGCCCTTTCAGGCAATTGTCTTCACAGGTAACAAAAACCTGCCCGTAGCGACATTGTCCCAGAGTGTTGCGCACATCACTCAAACAGGCATCCGGGCGCAGGGTACAAAAATCCTCTTTCAGCAAACGGCCAACCGTTGTCTCCCGCAGAAGGGAGTTTTCACGCCCCTTGTCAATTGACACACCCCGGCGCTCAAGCTGCCAGAGGAAGAAGGAGCGTTTGTGCACCTGCTGGGTGATCAGGGAGGAAATCGCAGTCGCCACCATCACCGCGATCATGATCTCGTAGTTGTTGGTCAGCTCGAAAATCATCAGGACTGTCGAAATCGGTGCCCCGAGCACAGCGCCTGCAACAGCCCCCATGCCAACGATGGTGTAGGCATTGTGTCCAGATGAAAGCTCCGGAAAGGCATAGGTCGCAACCAGACCGAAGGCTCCGCCAACCATGGCCCCGACAAAGAGCGACGGTGAGAAGACTCCTCCGGAAAAACCGGACCCCAGACTGAGAGCCGTTGCAAGTGTCTTCACCCCGATCAGGGCAATCATGATCCAGAGTCCGTAACTGCCGTTCAGGGCCTGATCGGTCGCTTCATATCCCACACCCAGAATCTGCGGGAAGACCAGTGCGAGAGCCCCCAGCCCCAATCCCCCAAGCGACGTCTTCAGCCAGAAAGGGACCGGAACGGCCTTCAGAAGATCGTCCGCCTTCATGATGCTCGACATAAAGCAGATCGCGGCCAGTGCAGAGGTCACCCCCAGCAGCGCAAAGGCCGGGAATTCCCAGAAGGATGCGATCTCGATAACATCAGGAAGGATAAAGGCCGGATAGTCACCATAGGTCAAACGCGTCACCAGCGTACCAATCACAGAGGCAACAACAACCGGCGCAAAAGCCGTCAGGGCATAGTTTCCAATCACCACTTCAAGGGCAAAGAAGACTCCTGCAAGCGGTGCATTAAAGGAAGCAGCAATGGCACCGGCCACACCACAGCCCAGCAAGGTGCGTGTCATGGCATAGTCCATTTTCAAACGCTGGGCCATCCAGGACGAGATTGAAGCCCCCAGATGCACAACCGGTCCTTCCCGCCCGGTTGAAGCGCCGACACCAAGCGAGGCCGCAGACGCAAAAGCCACGCGCAACCCGTCCCACAGGGACATCCGTCCGCCATGCAGGGCTGTGGCCTCAATCACATGCGCGACTCCCTGCGGCTTCCGATTGGGCAAACAGTAATAGGTGAAAAGAGCGATCAGCAGCCCGCCCAGAGCAGGAGCCAGGAGAATGTGCGCCCAGTGCAGGCTTTCCAGATGGCTGGCGAGCCTTTCCCCGCCATAGCCGAAGAACAGTTCCTGAACCGCACCTTCCAGAGCCCGGAAGGCTGTCGCAGCAAGGCCTGACGCAAGACCGATCACAATAGCAGCAAGAAACAGGAGCACCTGTGCCCTGGACCTCACCAAAAGGATCAATTGCGTCATCCGTCCCCTACCCTGTTTTCCCTATTTGCAGCGTCCGATTGATCCCTCGGCACAAACCTTCTGACCATCTGTCCAGGTCGCACCGCTGAAATCGGCCTTGCCTATATCTGCACCGCTCAGCCGGGCACCGCTCAAATCCGCTCCCCGCAAGATTGCCCTGAAGAGCTTCGCACGCCTCAGATCCGCATTCTTGAGGCTGGCCTGACTGAGATCAGCCTTGGTAAAATCAGCTTCGGAAAACCTGCCGTTTTCAAGGTCCGCACCAATCATGGATGCATTGACGAACTTTGCTCTGAAACCGTCAACATCCCTCAGAACCGCCTGATCCAGGATTGAACGGAACTGACTGTTGTCCCGCAGCTTTGCGCCTGTCAGATCAACTGCGTCGAGCTGACTGCTGTTCATCAGACAACGCTGCCAGTTCACCCCCGGCTCCGGAGGATCCGTGCAGGCCGCCAGAGCGGACCGGACCGGGAAAGGGGAAAAACCGGGAATAATTGCCGCTGAAACTGCAAAGAGAGAGAACATCACACAACAGAATCTGATGAAAGACTTCATAAAGGCCGCCTTGTCCGGATCTGCACAATCGCCTCAAGCACAAGTGAAAGAGGCGTTTTTTCAAATACTTCCTTTGTGAATATAGGCACTGAAAGCTGTCAGAGCCAGTCCCGGGGGCCTAAAAAGCTACTCTTCGACAACAAAAGCAGGGTCTGCAGGATCAATGGGAACACCGCTCTGGTTCTTGGATTGCCTGATTACCTGAAGGGTTTGCACCGTGGAAACATGTGGCGCCGCCGTCAGACTGCTGGTCAGATCATTTTCGTGTGATGTGTTGCGCGCAACCAGTTTCAGAACGAAGTCATGCTGTCCGCGCGCCATGTTGCACTCGCGCACTTCCGGCCAGGCATTGACGTGTTCCTGAAACTCGTTCAGCACTGTTTCCGACTGTCCGGTCAAGCCAACCAGTGCGAAGAAGACCACTTCATATCCCAGTGCCTCGGTATCGAGATCAGCGTGATACCCCTTGATGTAGCCAGCCTCTTCCAGAGCACGCACACGGCGCAAACAGGGAGGAGCAGAGATACCGGCCCTCTTGGCCAGCTCCACGTTCGTGATACGGCCATCTTCTTGTAAATCCTGCAGAATTTTCAGATCAATACGGTCGAGTTTTACTCGGCGCATGGGAGACACGTCCTTATATTTTTGTACGAGAGAACCTTCCTGAAGCAAAGAAGGCAAAGCATTTGAAGATTTTGGGTAACAATATTACTCTCGATAGGGCAAAGGCAAGACTGATTGAAAAAAAACTGCAAGTCACCCCCTGTCATTCCTGCACGGTGGCTTTGCGAAAAGAGGCTTTGGCTTGTATTTTCAGGGCTTCTTGCTAAGAAAAAGGACGGACAGTCCCAATTACAGGTGCCGTATGTCGGCCCAGCGAAACAGGTTTCATGATCGAATCGTCATCCATCAAAGAACAGGACACACAACCAGTCAGCCTTCCGGGCAACGGAGACTGCTGGGCTGTCAGTGACGGCCGTGCCGGGATTGAAATCCAGACCGTTAGTCTGATCATGGCTTTCGGGGAAGAACCGGACAGACTGCATCTGGAAATGCGCCGTCCATGGCGATGGCTTCCCCCCGCCTTCATTCCCCGTTTTTCAGGAATGGAAAAGCTCGTCTACAAAAACGCAGCCAGAGACAGACTGCAGCAATTGAAAGAAGGACGTGCCGAGCCGAAACTCATCGTCGGCTGTGGCAGGCAGGCTGCCCTGTTCGGGGTCTTTGCCAGAAGGATTGCCCGCTTGAAAGGGCTGTCAACAAAGGTTGTCCAGGTCCAGGACCCCAAAATCCCTCCTGCGCTCTATGACTTTGTGGTGACACCACAGCACGACAGGTTGCGGGGGAAGAATGTCCTGATCACAGAAGGCGGTCTGAACACCGTCACGCCCGAACGCCTGAGTGCAGCGGCACAGGAGCTTTCAGGCCGGATCAGCCATCTGCCAACTCCCCTTGTCAGCGTTTTGATCGGAGGAAAAAGCAAGGCCCATGACCTGAGCGCGAAAGATCTGGAAAAGCTTCTGGCTACACTGGAAAAGTGGCATCGCTCCAGTGGCTGCAGTTTTCTGGTCACTCCCTCACGCAGAACACCGCATGACCTCAAGGCCATGATCCGCAAGCAGCTTGCAGGCATTCCCCATTTCTACTGGGATGGGGAAAAGTCCGAAGCAGAGGGCGGGTCCGGTGAAGGTGGCCCCAACCCCTACCTTGGCTATCTGGCTGTGGCTGAACACATTGTTGCAACAGAAGACTCTGTCAACATGGTCACAGAAGCCGCCAGCACCGGAAAACCGGTCTGGATCGCCGGAGTTTCGGGCGGTTCTGCGAAATTCAGTCGCTTTCATCAGTCCCTCCGGGAAAAGTCTTTCACCCGTCCGCTTGCAGATACGCCTGAAGACTGGCGATCCACTCCTCTTCAGGAAGCCTTGCGCATTGCGCGGGAGCTTGCCCGACGCTTTGAAAAACAGGCTTCATGACCCCCGGCTGAATCGTGAAGGGAATTGTCACGAAAAAAGAGCCTGAATCTCTTGAACAGCCGGGCCGGCACCTCTATGTTCAGTGCCCAATCCTGAACTGCTGCTTCAGATTTTTCCCAAAAGTTCCGATTCCCAAAAGGGCACATTCATGGCTGAAACACACCGCACCAAAGTTCTGATCATCGGCTCCGGCCCTGCCGGCTATACAGCTGCCATCTATGCCGCACGCGCCAGCCTGAAACCGCTGCTGGTTCAGGGTCTTCAACCGGGTGGTCAGCTGACGATCACAACCGAGGTTGAAAACTACCCCGGCTTTGCCGACATGATCATGGGACCGGAACTGATGGAGCAGATGCGCCAGCAGGCTGAAAAGGTCGGCACGGAAAACCGTTTTGACATCATCACAGACATTGATGTCAGCAAGCGTCCTTTCGTTTGCCAGGGTGACAGCGGCGACACCTACATTGCCGACACCGTGATTGTCTGCACAGGCGCGCAGGCCCGCTGGCTTGGCCTTGAAGGGGAGACGACTTTCAACGGCAAGGGCGTTTCTGCCTGCGCAACCTGTGACGGTTTTTTCTATCGCGGGCGTGAAGTTGCCGTTATTGGTGGCGGCAATACAGCTGTGGAAGAAGCACTCTATCTGGCAAACATCTGTGACAAGGTGACTCTCGTTCACCGCCGCGACCAGCTTCGCGCCGAGAAAATCCTTCAGGAGCGTCTCTTCAAGCACGAAAAGATCGAAGTCCTCTGGAACAAGACAGTCGAGGAGGTTCTCGGCACGGATCAGGATGGCGTGACAGGCCTTCGCCTGAAGGACACCCGGGGCGGCGAGGACACAACTGTCGACGTCAGCGGCATGTTCGTTGCCATTGGTCACGATCCGGCGACAAAGATCTTCAAGGACAAGCTGGACATGGATGACGAAAACTACATTCTGGCCGCGCCAAACTCGACCAGAACAAACGTCAGGGGCATCTTTGCAGCCGGCGATTGTGTGGACAAGGTTTACCGTCAGGCCGTCACAGCGGCAGGCATGGGATGCATGGCTGCCCTTGAAGCAGAACGCCTGCTCTCCGAAGACGATCACGCTGCCTAAAGGCCCGATATAAAACAGAAAGGGCGGCAACGCCCTTTTTTGTTACCCTGCTTCACATTTGAAAGCGGGCAAATGGTCTCATCAGGTTTTTTTGGAGAAAATCCATGAAAAGCCTGATACCATTAACGCAATTTTGGGATTTGCCTGTCAAATCTCGTGACGAATTCAGACCAGTATTAAAAAGGCTAAAAACAATGGACTGGGACAAACTGCGCATCTTTCACTCTGTTGCTGAAGCGGGCAGCTTTACGCATGCCGGAGAGCAGTTGAACCTCAGCCAGTCCGCTGTAAGCCGTCAGATCTCCGCTCTGGAAGACAGCCTGAAGGTTCCACTCTTTCACCGCCATGCACGGGGCCTGATTCTGACAGAGCAGGGCGAGCTTCTTTACAGGACGGCACACGATGTCTTTGGCAAGCTGTCCATGGTCGAAGCCCAGCTAGCAGAGAGCAAGGATCGCCCCAAAGGCCCGCTGAAGATTACGACCACCGTTGCCTTTGGCACAATCTGGCTGGCGCCGCGCCTGTCTGAATTCATGGATCTTTATCCGGAAATCGAAGTTGAACTGATTCTGTCGGACAAGGAGCTGGATCTCGGCATGCGCGAAGCCGATGTGGCTGTGCGCCTGCAACCGCCCCGTCAGGCAGAGCTGATTCAGCGCCACCTGCTGACCGCACAGATTCACGTCTATGGCAGCCCGCAGTATCTGAAAAAGTACGGCACACCGCAAAGCGCAGAAGATCTGGACGATCACCGTCTCCTGGCCTATGGCAGCGCGACGAAACCGCCCCTGCCTGATCTGGACTGGATTCTGCACGAAGGACGCGACAGCAAGAACCCGCGCAAACCTGCACTGAAAATCAACAATCTCTACGGAATGATGAAGGCACTGGAAGGAAACGCAGGTCTTGGCGCCCTTCCGGACTTCATGCATCAGGGAGAGACAGCCGGTCTGGTCCAGGTGCTCCCTGATCTGGAAGGCCCCCAGTTTGACGCCTATTTCGTCTACGCTGAAGAAATGCGCTCTTCAAACCGCATCTCCGTTTTCCGGGATTTCCTTCTCCGCAAGGTTGCCGAAAGCAAATTCTGATCACCTGTCTGCCACAAAAAACGTATGGCGGAGCCTTCTTCTGAGGTGTCCTGACACCTCATTTTGTCAAGAGGGCTTACTTTTCCTGCCTTGAAAAAACTGCACTACCCCCTTCCGAAAACTGTATTTTCCTATTGTTATCAAAAGATTACAAGCCATGCAGCAGCTGCATGGGTGCGTTGTAAGATTAATATTCGACATTCTCGCCAAAAAGACTAAATTCAATTTCAGCGGACGTTGTTCAGCAATGTCCCAGCCAAAATTTGTTGAGCTTTGCTCCGGATTTTGGAAGCCGGGTCTGCCCGGCGGGTCTTCGGACCCCACGTCTCCCAGACGTGAAGCCTCCCTGTTCAACTTGCCCCCTGCGCCTTTTGGCTCAGGGGGTTTCTTTTTGCCTAAACACCTCGCCCTCTCCCATCGATCCGGTTCCAAATCCCATTGCTTCTTCCGCGCAGCACACAGCCCGAACCGCAGAGCCATGGTTAAAATTTGATTAAAAATTTTTTCACCCAGCCCCCACGCAACCCCGCGGAAACACTGGAAAAATCAGCACGTCAAGATATCTGATTCCATTGACACCCAGATAAATTCCATGTTATCCCAGATTATCCCATTTGAATCCATTTTGATCCATTTCGCCTCGCAATTGATCACTGCACTCCGGCATTTGGAACAGAACAGAGGAAAGCGGGAATAAAGACCAAAGACTTTTAACAGGTACTTTTTCTGCAGCCTTGTGCTGCAAGCGTTTCAAAAGACAGAGACCTCCCCCCGTCTCTTGTTCACGAAACGCAGGGGTGGGAGAAATCGGTGACCTTTTTCATCGGCACATACGAGAACAAGCTGGACAAGAAAGGCCGGGTATCTGTACCTGCGCCCTTCCGCGCCATGCTTGCCGAAAGTGCCTTCAAAGGCGTCGTCATCTTCCCGTCATACCGCGCAGATGCCCTTGAGGCCTGCAGCCAGGAATTCCTGCGCGAGCTCCACCAGAGCCTGAGCGGCTCCCTTGATCTTTTCTCTGAAGAACAGGACGATCTCGCAACCAGCATTCTGGCCGAAAGCCACCCCCTCCAGATTGATCAGGACGGGCGAATTGTCCTTCCTCCCGATCTTCTTGAGCATGCCGGTCTGACAGACCGCGTGGCCTTTGTAGGCATGGGCGATCTTTTCCAGATCTGGCACCCTGATCGTCTGGCCGAGAAAAAGAAGGAAGCAAGGGAGCGCGCCAGAGCCAAAAAACTCACCCTCCCCCTTCGCAAGGGGCGCACAAGCGGGCCGGAGGAGCAACAGTCATGAACGATCTGCTCAGACAGCTCCCCAAAACCCCGTTTGTGAAACAGAACGGCGAAAATCTTCCTGACGACCTGCTGCAACGCATTGCCACCGCAGACCCGCAACAGCATGGCCACTACTCTGTCATGCTCAGGGAAATCCTTCTGGCACTGGCGCCGAAGAACGGCGGTCTTTATCTGGACGGAACCTTTGGCGCAGGCGGATACAGCCGCGCCATTGTTGCCACGGCAGAGTGCACAGTGTTTGGTGTGGATCGCGATCCCACAGCACACGAGCGGGCTTCCGGCTATCCGGAAGTGCAGAACGGCAGGATCAGAATGCTGCACGGATGTTTTGGCGACATGGATCAACTGCTGGCCCATTCCAGCTCCGGTGAGGTCAACGACACACTGGATGGCATCGTTCTGGACATCGGTGTGTCCTCCATGCAGCTCGATCAGGCCGAGCGCGGTTTCTCATTCCAGGAAGACGGTCCTCTCGACATGCGCATGGAAGGCCCGTCGGCTGAAGGACGCGCCTCTGCTGCAGACGTCGTGAACACAGTCGGGGAAAAAGAGCTGGCCGATATTATCTACACCTATGGCGAAGAGAAAAAATCCCGCCATATTGCCCGCGCCATTGTCGAAAAGCGCGCAGAACGGCCTTTCTCCCGCACAACAGAGCTGGCCGATCTGGTGCGCTCCATCGTGCGCATGCCCGCTCACCGCAAGGGCAAGAAAACAATCGATCCGGCAACCCGTACCTTCCAGGCCCTTCGCATTCATGTCAACGACGAGCTGGGAGAACTGGAGCGCGGACTGGCCGCAGCCGAAAGGCTTCTCAAACCGTCCGGGCGACTGGTTGTCGTCTCCTTCCACTCACTCGAAGACCGCATCGTCAAGAACTTCATGCGCGAACGCTCGGGCGATATCCCGCAGGGTTCGCGTCACGGCCCTGCTCAAACTCCTGAAGGTCCGGCTCCGACATTCAGACAGCTTTCCCGCAAGGCTCTGGAAGCCAGCGAGGAAGAATGCAGTGAAAACCCGCGCTCGCGCTCCGCAAAGCTGCGTGCTGCAGAGCGCACCGATGCCCCATCCCCTGGCAGGACAGACAATCCGGGAGCAGCTTCATGAAAAACATCGTGCTGACAATCTGGATTGTTGCCGGAACGGCCTGTGCTCTTTTCCTTTTTCAGGTCAAGCAGGAGGTTCAGGAACTGGAACGTCAACTGGCCACCCTGAACACCGGCATTGAAAAGGATGAAGAGGCCATTCGCGTTCTGGAAGCCGAATGGAGTTACCTGAACAGACCGGATCGCCTCCAGCAGCTCTCGGAAAAATATCTGCGTCTTGAGCCACTGGGCGCCGAACGCTTCAGCCCCGTCAGTTCCATCAACGAGAACCTCGAGAACGGAGAACCCGCTCCCTTCCGGCTGCGTCAGATTACATCTGCAGGGGAGAATTGATGACACGCTTCTCCCTTCGCCCGAAACCCGGACGCATTACAAAAATCAGTGGTGGCAAGGATTTCGAACCCGTTATCTCGCTGGACAGCCAGACGCGCGTGGCACTGGAGACAGGCCGCAACCGCATGCTCGTCATGGGTGGCCTGATGATTGTTGTCTTTCTCGCCATCGCAGCCAAGCTGGTTGATCTGACAGTTTTCCAGTCTTCTGCCTATCAGACAGCGAAATCGAGCTTCGAAAGTGAAGTGCCCGAAACACTCCCGCGGGCTGATATTGTTGATCGCAACGGTATTGTGCTGGCAACAAGCCTGCCCACTGCATCACTCTACGCCGAGCCGCGCAAGATCCCGAACCCCTCTGAAGCAGCCCGCATGGTGTCGGAGGTTCTTCCGTCCCTCAGCCGCAGCAAACTGCTGGAACGCTTCTCAGAAGACCGTGGTTTCGTCTGGATCAAACGCAATCTCACTCCGCGTCAGCAGTACACAATCAACGCCCTGGGCATCCCCGGCCTGAATTTCAAAACCGAAGAGCGCCGTTTCTATCCCCTGGGAGAATCTGCAGCACATATCATTGGCTTTGCAGGTGTTGACAACCGCGGTCTTGCGGGAATGGAACAGGCATTCAACACGACTCTGTCCGAAAGCAAGGATCCCCTTTCCCTTTCTCTGGACATGCGCATTCAGCACATCCTGACAGAGGAAATCCAGACCGCCATGGACCGTTTCAGCGCAATTGGCGCAACCGGCATTGTCATGGACATTGAAACAGGGGAAGTTCTCGCCAGTTCGTCCCTGCCTTCCTTTGATCTGAATGATCCCGGCAACGCCAGTGAAGACGCCCGCTTTAACCGTGCAACACTCGGCATCTACGAGATGGGTTCCACCTTCAAGGTTCTGACAGCCGCAATGGCGCTTGATGAAGGCGTGGTTTCCCCTGTCGACGGCTACGATGTCAGCAAGCCGATCCGCGTGGCCCGCTTCACGATCAATGACTACAAGCCAAAGAAACAGTGGCTGTCCGTACCGGAGATCCTGATCTATTCATCAAATATCGGTACCGTGCAGATGGCCATGGAACTGGGCACGACAACCCAGCGCAAATACCTCACCAATTTTGGCCTGCTTCAACCTGCGGCAACGGAGCTGCGGGAAGTCGGCACACCGCTGGTGCCCTCGCCCTGGCGTGAAATCAACACAATGACGATCTCTTATGGTCACGGTCTTGCCGTAAGTCCCCTGCAACTTTCCACTGCGATCTCTTCCGTGGTGAATGGTGGCATCATCAAGCCTGCCACCTTCCTGAAACGCACGGCAGTCGAACCGGTACCGGGCCGCCGTGTGATCAGTGAAGCCACATCGAAACGCATGCGCGACATGATGCGCCTTGTCGTTCTGCACGGAAGCGGTCGCAACGCAGATGCCAAAGGTTATCTGGTTGGCGGAAAAACCGGCACAGCCGACAAGCTCAAGGGCGGGCGCTATGCCAAGAACTCGCGCGTTTCCTCCTTTGTCGGCGCCTTTCCGATGTCCAGCCCGCGCTACGTTGTCTATGTCATGGTCGACGAACCCAAAGGCATCAAGGAAACATACGGCTTCGCTACGGGAGGCTGGGTCGCCGCCCCTGTTGTGAAAAATGTTGTGGAACGCATGGCTCCACTGCTGGGCATTGCGCCGGAATTTGAAACTGAAGTCGCTGACGAAGGCAGTGAGACACTGCTGAAAAAGGCCAAGGCCAGAATGGAAGGACGTCCGATTGCTTATCAGTAAGCTTCTCAACAGTTTGCCGGAAGCCTTACGCCCTGTACCGCTTGAAAATGGTACAGAAACAAGAGACTGCACCCTCACCGGACTGGTTCTGGACAGCCGCCGCTCAACAGAAGGCTGCCTTTTTGCAGCTCTGCCGACAGCCGCGAAAGGCTCCATGCATGCCCAGGGAGTTGACGGACGCGATTTTATCCCGATGGCTCTGGAAAAAGGCGCTGCAGCAATCCTGACAACATCGGACAGCGATACAAGCCTGCTGCCGGACACCGTTCCTGTTCTGCTGCACAGCAATCCCAGAGCCGTTCTCTCTGCCATGGCCGCTGCTTTTTATGACAGACAGCCCGAAACCCTGATCGCCATTACCGGCACCAATGGCAAGACCTCCGTCGCCAACTTCCTTCAGCAGCTCTGGTCGGGAATGGGTCTGAAGGCGGCCAGTCTCGGAACACTTGGTCTGATTCCGCCTGTTCTGGGTGATATCGCGGAACTGACAACGCCGGACACCATCGGCCTGCACCGCACCTTGCAGGGACTCTGCGAGAAAGGTTTCGATCACCTTGCCATTGAAGCTTCCAGTCACGGGCTGGACCAGTACCGCCTCGACGGCCTGAGATTGTCAGCGGCAGGTTTCACAAACCTGGGGCGCGATCATCTGGACTATCACGAGGACATGAATGACTACTTCGCAGCCAAGTCCCGTCTTTTCGTTCCCCTTCTGCCGGAAGGGAAAACAGCCGTCCTGAACCTCGACAGTCCGGAAGGCCGCAAACTCGCGGAACTGTGTCAAAAAACAGGGCGGAAAGTGCTGGGAACAGGACAAGGCGGCGAAGCCGATCTCCGCCTTCTGTCCCGCAAGCCGACAGCAACAGGACAGGACATCACCCTGGCCTGGAACGGAACCAGTCACGATCTGCATCTCCCTCTTGCAGGAGCCTTTCAGGCCGAGAACCTTCTGATTGCCCTTGGCCTGCTTCTGGCAACAGGCAATCCTCTTGAAAAAATCCTGCCGCTTCTGGAAAGACTGGAGGGTGTCCCCGGAAGGATGGAAGGCGTTGGGCAGACAAAGGACAAGGCCTCTGTCTATGTTGATTTTGCACACACACCCGATGCACTGGAAACAGTCCTCAAAGCCCTGCGCCCGCACTGCAGCAACAGGCTTGCCGTGGTTGTCGGCTGCGGAGGAGACAGGGATCCGGGCAAGCGCCCCATAATGGCAAGGGTTTCAGCAGATCTGGCAGAACGCGTCTACATCACCGATGACAACCCGAGAACTGAAAATCCGGCAACTATCCGCGAACAGATGGTCGCCGGCCTGCCCCGAGACACAAAAGCCGACTGTCAGGTCATTGACGGTCGAAGCCTGGCAATCACACAGGCCGTAAACGAGCTTGAAGCTGGCGATTGCCTCGTCATTGCCGGCAAGGGACATGAAAGCGGACAGATCGTTGGCACCCGGAAGCTGCCTTTCGATGACCGCGACGAAGCACGCAAGGCCCTGAAGGCCAGAGAAGAAAGAGAAGAAACCCGATGAATGCGACCGGAAAAACCGTTCTCTGGACTGCAGAACAGGCTGCGCAGGCCACTGGTGGCATCAATACAGCCAACTGGGAAGCCACCGGCCTGTCACTGAACACCCGCACCATTGAACCGGGCGACCTCTTCTTCGCCTTGCAGGGCCCGACCTTTGACGGTCACGACTTTGTCCGCGATGCCTTCGACAAGGGTGCCTCTGTTGCCGTTGTCCACCACGCGATCGAGAACCTGCCTGACAACGCCCCCCTTCTCAAGGTCGATGACACCCTTGCAGCACTCAACCGCATGGGAGCAGCCGCGCGTTCCTCCTCCCCGGCAAAGTTTGTGGGAGTTACAGGATCAGCCGGAAAAACCAGCGTCAAGGAAGCTCTTGCCCATTGTCTCGGCGAACAGGCTGTAACCTCTGCATCAGCAGCCAGCTTCAACAACCACTGGGGCGTACCGCTCAGTCTTTGCCGCATGCATCCCGATTCAGCCTTTGCCATCAATGAAATGGGCATGAGTGCTGCCGGTGAAATCCGGGAACTGACAAAACTCGTCCAGCCGGATGTTGCGATCATCACGACGATTGCGCCCGCTCATATGGAGTTTTTCAATTCACTGGAAGAGATTGCCGCCGCCAAAAGCGAAATCTTCGAGAGTATGTCTGCAGACGGCATTGCCATCCTGAACCGCGATCACGAGCTGTTTGAACAGATGGCTGCAGCAGCCAGAACCAGTGGTGTCACCGACATTCGTACCTTCGGCTACCATCCGGATGCGACCTATCGCGTCCTCAGGGCAGATTGTCAGGCAGACCGCTCCGTCATTGAAGCCAACCTCCGGGGTATGGAAGTCGCCTTCACACTCGCCAGTCCCGGTGAACACTGGATCATGAACGCCGCAGCCGTGCTGGCGGCTGTCGATGCACTCGGAGCTGATATCGAACGCGCCATGGCTTCCCTTGCAACACTGCCCGGCCTGTCCGGGCGCGGCGAACGCAGCACTCTTGCCCTGCCACAGGGAAAGGGGACAGTTCATCTGATTGACGAAAGCTACAATGCCAATCCTGCCTCTGTTCGCGCAATGCTGAAAATGCTGGGGGAGCAAAAGCCCGCCGGCACTGGACGACGCATTGCCGTGCTGGGCGACATGCTGGAGCTGGGCAGGGATTCGGAACGTTTCCACGGCGAACTGTCTGAACCCGTTATGGAAAATTCCATCGACGCTGTCTATGCTTGCGGAAGCCAGATGCAGGCCCTAAAAAAATCCCTTTCAAACGACCTGGTCGTCGTGCATGAAGCCAGCTCCACAGAGCTGACATCGCGCCTGCTGCCCGATCTTCAGGACGGTGACATTATCGCCGTCAAGGGATCACTTGGCAGCCGCATGGCCGTTGTTGTTGAAGCCCTTAAAACCATGGATAAAACCAACAAACTCACCGGAAAAGGTGAAGCCTGATGCTTTATGACCTTCTTCTGCCACTGGCCGATGAATTTACTGCTTTTAACGTCTTTCGCTACATTACATTTCGCAGTGGCGGAGCTGTCCTGACAGCGCTGCTGATTTCCTTTCTTCTGGGGCCAAAACTGATCCGCTGGCTGAAATCCAGACAGGGTGCAGGCCAGCCCATCCGTGACGACGGCCCCGAGTCACATTTCGTCAAGCAGGGCACACCAACAATGGGAGGCAGCCTGATCCTGCTGGCCCTGAGTATTTCGACGCTGCTGTGGTCCGATCTGTCCAACAGCTATGTCTGGATCATGCTGCTCGTGACCATCGGCTTCGGACTGATCGGATTTGGTGATGACTATCTCAAACTCACCAAGCGCAACACCAAAGGTCTGCCCGGAAAGCTGAAGCTGCTGGGACAAATCACCATTTCCGTTCTGGCTGCACTGGGCATTTCCATGACGGCACCGGAAACCATGAACAGTCACCTGACCATTCCCTTTATCAAGGACCTGCTGGTCAATCTGGGTTTCTTCTACGTTCCCTTTGCCGTCTTTGTCATGGTTGGTTCCTCCAATGCAGTCAATCTGACAGACGGTCTCGATGGCCTGGCGACAGTACCGGTCATGATTGCCGGGGCCTGCTTTGGCCTGATTGCCTATCTGGTCGGCAACAGTATCTTTGCAGAATACCTTCAGATTTCCTACGTTCCCGGCACAGGAGAACTGGCTGTCTTCTGCGGTGCACTGGTCGGCTCCTGCATGGGCTTTTTGTGGTTCAATGCGCCACCGGCAATGGTTTTCATGGGGGACACCGGCTCCCTGTCCCTCGGCGGCGCACTGGGCACCATTTCCATCATCACAAAGCACGAACTGGTCCTGCCAATTATCGGTGGCCTCTTTGTGCTGGAAACGGTCTCTGTCATTGTTCAGGTTGTGTCCTTCAAAACCACAGGCAAACGTGTTTTCCGCATGGCCCCGATCCATCACCACTTCGAAAAGAAGGGCTGGGCCGAACCGACCGTTGTCATCCGTTTCTGGATCATTGCCATGATCCTTGCCCTGATCGGCCTCTCCACTCTGAAACTGCGATAAGCCATGACTGACCTGCGCCCCTATATCAATCACCTGAAAAGCCGGACCCCGGACGGGTCCGCCTGTTTCTATGTGGTTGGACTGGGGCGTTCAGGGCTTGCCTCTGCAACAGCCCTTCAGGCAGCCGAGGCAACCGTCATGGTCTGGGACGATCAGGAAAAGAGCCGTCAGGCGGCGGCTGCAAAAGGCTTTGCGGTTGTTGCGCCTGAAAGCGTTGAGTTCAAAAGTCTGCAGGCTGTTGTTCTGGCGCCCGGCATTCCCCTGACCCATCCGCAGCCTCACCCTGTTGTCATGCAGGCACAGGCAGCCGGTATTGAAGTGATCAGCGATCTGGAGATCCTTTACCGGGCTCACGCGCTCAAAGGCTCTGATGCACCGCGTTTTGTCGGCATCACAGGAACAAATGGCAAGTCCACAACGACAGTTCTGATTGCGCACCTTCTGAGTGAAGCAGGCATGAATGTCGTCTGTGGCGGCAATCTGGGGACGGCCGTTTTTGAGCTGCCTGATCTTTCAGGAGATGGCGTTTACGTCCTTGAACTCTCGTCCTACCAGCTTGATCTCTGTCACCAGTTCCGCTTCAACGCAGCCCTGCTCCTGAACATGAGCCCGGATCACCTCGACCGTCACGGGGATATGGAAGGCTACGCAAAGGCAAAGGCGCGCATCTTCAACAATCAGACGACAAATGACGCTGCCTTTGTCGGGCTGGATGACGAACACTCCCGCCAGATCTTCGATGTTCTGAACAGCCGGAAAAACCAGCAGGTCATTCCCCTGTCTGTCACAACAAGGGTTGCCGAAGGACTCTTTGCCGTTGAAGGACAGCTCTGCGATGACCGCTTTGCCCACCGCGACGCCGTTCTCGATCTGGGCGAACTTCCGACCCTGGTTGGACAGCACAACCATCAGAACGCCCTTGCAGCCTATGGAATCTGCCGTTTTCTGGGACTCGACATCCAGACAATTGAACAGGGCCTGCAAAGCTTTGGTGGCCTTGTCCACAGACAGGAGCTCTGCCTCCGGACACCGGTCTTGCGTATTATCAACGACTCAAAGGCAACCAACGTTGAAGCCACAGCCCGGGCACTCGGAAGCTTCAGCAACATCATCTGGATTGCCGGAGGGCTGGCAAAGGAAGGCGGCTTTACAGCACTCAAACCTCTGCTGCATTCCGTCAGAAAAGCCTTCCTGATTGGCGAGGGCGCCGAACAGATGAACCGTGAACTTTCAGATTCACTGCCCGCCACCGTCATGAGCCGGACACTCGAACAGGCCGTTCCCGCAGCCCTTGCCGCGGCCGGGGAACTGCATCAACAGACAGGTGAATGCGCCACAGTGCTTCTTTCACCGGCCTGCGCATCCTTTGACCAGTTCAAATCCTTTGAGGCACGGGGTGATCACTTCAAGGCTCTTGTTCGCGAAAGCCTGAAAGAAAAGACAAAGGGGGACAAGGCATGAGCTCCACAACGCCAACCCGCAACAGCTTTACACGCACAGACACCTCTGTTCTGGGCCGCTGGTGGTGGACCGTGGATCGCTGGACGCTCGCAGGATTGCTGGCCCTTATGGGACTGGGCGCCCTTTTGATGCTTGCAGCCTCCCCTGCTTCTGTTGCCCGTATTCCGGGCCTGAGCAACAGCTTTCACTTTGCCCAGCGTCATTTCATCTTTCTTCCAGCCGCTGTTGCGCTGATGATCGGTATCTCGCTGATGGACATCCGGACTGTGCGCCGCATGGCTGTTCTCGGACTGGCAGGCAGTCTTGTCATGCTTCTGCTCACCCTTGCTTTCGGCGATGAAACCAAGGGTGCCACTCGCTGGATCAATGTCTTCGGCTTTTCCCTTCAGGCCTCCGAATTCCTCAAACCCTTCTTCGCAGTGACGATGGCCTGGATGTTTGCCACAGGCAAAAGCGATGCAGCCTTTCCGGGACAGCGCATTGCGCTGGGGATCTATCTGGTCGTCGCAAGCCTTTTGCTGATGCAACCGGATCTGGGTCAGACAATCCTGATTACCGCAGTGGCCTGTGTTCAGCTTTTCCTTGCCGGTCTGCCACTGATCTTTGTCGGCATCCTCTTCCTTCTGGGGCTGGTCGGCCTTATCATGGCCTATCTGACACTGCCTCACGTGACAGCGCGGATTGACGGTTTCCTCGACAAGGACTCAGGCAATCGCTACCAGATCGAACGCTCCCTTGATGCCTTCAAAAACGGCGGCCTCATGGGACAGGGCCCCGGTGAAGGTACCGTCAAGGCACAGCTGCCCGATTCACATTCCGACTTTATCTTTGCCGTTGCCGGCGAAGAACTCGGACTGATCGTCTGCCTCGTGATTGTCGGTCTCTATGCTTTCATCGTGCTGCGGGGACTGGCCCGTCTCATGAACGAAACCAGCCTCTTTGTGCTGCTGGCCTGCGCAGGCCTTCTGGCACAGTTTGCCCTGCAAGCCACCATCAACATGGCTTCAGCCCTCAGCATCATTCCAACAAAAGGCATGACCCTGCCCTTCCTCAGCTATGGCGGCTCTTCCCTTCTCGCCCTTGCCCTTGGAATGGGAATGGTCCTTGCCATGACACGCAGACGCTTCCAGTTCGGGGATCCTTTATGACCGACACGCCCTCAAAACATATCGTTCTGACAGCTGGCGGAACTGGCGGGCACATGTTCCCGGCGCGCGCACTGGCAAGCGAACTGCTGGCACGTGGTCATCGCGTTTCCCTCTTTACAGACAGCCGCGGAGAAGGTTTTGGCGAAGGCCTGAGCGAAGTCGAAGTTTACCGACTGCCCGGCAGTGGTGTCGCAGGCGGGAATATAATTCGTAAGTTCATCTCCCTTACACGCATTTTCAAGGGAACAATGCAGGCTCGCAAACTCCTGAAGACCCTTCAGGCCGATGCCGTTGTCGGCTTTGGCGGGTACGCAGCCGTTCCGGCATCCTGGGCAGCCGGGCAGGTTCGCATCCCGCTTTATCTGCATGAGCAAAACGCCGTTCTGGGACGGGCCAACCTCCTGCTTGCCAATCGCGCGAAAGCAATCTGCACATCGTTCCGCAAGGTCAGCAAGATTCCCGCATCGGCCCTTGAACGCGTGATCATGACAGGCAATCCCGTGCGCGCAAACATCACAGCCATCGGGCAACAGCCCTATCCGGAGACAGGAGAGCAAAGCCCCGTTCGCCTGATGGTGACCGGAGGCAGTCAGGGTGCAAGTGTCTTCAACAGCCTTGTACCCGAAGCTCTCGGCAAGCTGCCCGGGACACTGCGCAAGCGCATCCACATTGCCCAGCAGGTGCGCGGCGATGAACAGGAAATTATTAGCGCACGCTATCAGGATGCCGGAATTTCCTGTGACCTGCGCGCCTTTTTCGACGACATGCCGGACCAGCTGCAAAACTGTCACCTGATGATCTGCCGCGCCGGCGCTTCGACCGTGACAGAACTGGCTGCAGCTGGTATCCCGGCCATACTTGTGCCCTATCCCTATGCCACTGATGACCATCAGACGGCCAATGCCAACGATGTTGCCGATGCAGGCGGTGGCTGGATGATGCCCCAGGACTCCCTGAACGCAGAGGGTTTGAGCGGACAGCTGAAAGCACTTCTGGAAAATCCGGAAACCCTGCAACAGGCAGCCCGCTCCGCCCTGTCGCTTGCTCAGCCCAAGGCTGCAGCGCGACTGGCAGATGTCGTATGCGGGCAGATCAAACCTTCCAGAGACGGAGCAGACCCATTTCAAACGCAACCCCAACAGACAACAGAAGAGACCGCCGCATGAAGAACGGTATTCCCCTTGATATCGGCACCCTGCACTTTGTCGGCATTGGCGGCATTGGCATGAGCGGCATTGCCGAAATCCTGCACAATCTGGGGTATCGCGTTCAGGGAAGCGACATTGCGGAATCAGCCAATGTTCACCGACTGCGCAAAATGGGCATCGATGTCATGATCGGCCACAAGGCTGAAAACGTTGCAGAGGCTGCCGTTGTTGTTGTGTCTTCCGCGATCAGGCTGGACAACCCGGAAATCGCAGAGGCCCGCAGCCGCCTGATCCCGATTGTACGCCGCGCGGAAATGCTTGCAGAGCTGATGCGCTTCCGTTCCTGCATCGCCGTGGGCGGAACGCACGGCAAGACGACGACAACCTCCATGATCGCAGCCCTTCTGGATGGCGGCAACATGGACCCGACCGTTGTAAACGGCGGCATTATCAACGCCTATGGAACCAACGCCCGTCTGGGTGATGGCGAGTGGATGGTCGTCGAGGCTGACGAAAGTGACGGCACCTTCATCAAGCTTCCCGCGACGATTTCTGTCATCACGAACATTGATCCGGAGCACATGGAATTCTATGGCTCGCTGGAAGCGCTGCACGACGCCTTTGCGACCTTTGTCACCAATATTCCCTTCTACGGCTTCTCGGTTCTCTGCAGCGACCACCCGGTTGTGCAGTCCCTGATCGGCCGCATTCAGGATCGTCGCATCGTCACCTACGGCTTCAATCCTCAGGCTGATGTCCGCGCCATCAACCTCACGACAAATCTGGGTGGCACCACCTTTGACATCGTCGTGTCCGATCGCAAGGATGACAGCAGCCGGACCATCGAGGGGCTTCACCTTCCCATGCTGGGCAATCACAATGTCCAGAACGCCCTGGCCGGCCTGACTGTTGCCATCAATCTTGGACTGTCGGACGAAACACTGAAAAAGGCCCTGTCAGGCTTTGGCGGTGTCAAACGTCGCTTCACCAAGACAGGGGAAGTCAATGGCGTGACAATCATTGATGACTATGCGCACCATCCCGTTGAAATCTCTGCGGTCCTGCAGGCGGCCCGCCAGGCCATCAAGGAAGACAACAAGGTGATCTCGGTCGTCCAGCCCCACCGCTACACCAGACTGCAGGATCACTTCGAGGGCTTCTGCTCCTGCTTCAACGACGCAGATCATGTCATCGTTGCAGATGTCTACGAGGCCGGAGAAGACCCAATTGAAGGATACGATCGTGACAATCTGGTCACCGGACTGCTGACACGCGGACACCGTCATGCCGTTCCGCTGCATCGCCCGGAAGACCTGCCCGGCATGGTGCTGGAAGCAACACAGCCCGGGGATCTGGTTGTCTGTGTCGGAGCCGGCAGCATTTCTGCCTGGGCCAACGAGCTTCCGGCCAAACTTGAAAAGCTCCATCAGGACAACTGACCCCGAAACCTACCGATACGAAGAAGAACAATGAACGCAGCAGAAACACACAAGAGAACAGCCACCGGACAGGACAGCGGGAACCCGCTCCTGACGCGCCTGCCCGCTGTTCGCGGCGAATTGCGTTCCGATACTCCTCTGGCCCGCCTGACCTGGTTCAAGGTTGGCGGCCCCTGTGATGTTCTCTTCACACCGGCAGATCAGGACGATCTTGTCGACTTCCTCAGGAACACACCGACAGATATTCCCGTCATGCCAATCGGCGTGGGATCAAACCTTCTGGTCCGCGATGGCGGGCTCGAAGGGGTTGTCATTCGCCTGGGACCAGCCTTTGCCGGGGTGTCGCATGACGGTGATTACATTCTGGCCGGTGCAGCAGCTCAGGATGTAAAGGCCTCAAAAGCTGCCCTGAAAGCCGGTTTGACCGGTCTTGAATTCCTCAGTGGCATTCCGGGAACCATTGGCGGGGCCCTGCGCATGAATGCAGGCGCCTATGGTCGCGAAACCAGGGATGTTCTGGTCTGGGCAGAAGCCGTCAATCGCGACGGGGAAGTCAGACGCTTTACTCCCGATGAGCTGGGTTACAGCTATCGCCACTGTGATCTGTCCGGTGAATGGATCTTCCTGAGGGCCTGTCTGCGTGGCCAGCCCGGCGACCCCGAGGCCATCGAGACCCGCATCAGGGATATCCAGACAGCCAGGGGCGAAACCCAGCCGATCAAATCCCGTACAGGCGGCAGCACCTTCAAGAACCCGGAAGGGCACAAGGCCTGGCAGCTGATTGACGCCGCCGGATGCCGCGGGTTCAGCATTGGTGATGCACAGATGTCAGAACAGCACTGCAACTTCATGATCAATCGCGACAAGGCCACAGCCGCACAGCTGGAAGAAGTCGGGGAAACCGTTCGAAAACGGGTTCTGGATCAAAGCGGGGTCGAGCTTCACTGGGAAATCAAACGCATTGGCCGGACAGAGCCAAAGGCATCCGGATCAAAAGCGCCGGGAAAGGACACGGAATGACACTCACTGTTGCTGTTTTGATGGGCGGGATCTCCGCCGAACGCGAAGTGTCCCTGACCAGTGGCAAGGCCTGTTCGGAAGCCCTGAGGACCGAAGGCTTTGATGTACACGATATTGATGTCACCAAAGACGTCAACAAACTGATCGCAGACCTGACAGCCTGCAAGCCTGCCGTGGTCTTCAATGCCCTGCATGGCCGCTTCGGCGAAGATGGCTGCATTCAGGGGCTGATGAACCTGCTGGGTCTGACCTACACCCATACAGGCGTGCTCGGCTCCTCTCTGGCCATGGACAAGGAACGCGCCAAGGCCATGGTCGCAACGGCCGGTGTCCGCATTCCCGAAAGCAAGGCTGTCGAATTGGAACAGCTGGCGCGAGGTGATGACCCGCTCCCGCGTCCCTTTGTCGTAAAACCCATGCGTGAAGGCTCCAGTGTCGGCGTTCATATCCTGCAGGATGGTGACAACCGTGTTCTGACAAAAGCCAATTTCAGCAATGCGGAACTCGCCCTGATGGCAGAACGCTACATCCCCGGACGGGAGCTGACAGTCACCGTCATGAACGACAAGGCCCTGACTGTGACCGAACTGGTTCCCAAGGAAGGCTTCTACAATTACGAAGCCAAGTACAGTGATGGTCTGACAGAGCACATGGTTCCGGCACAAATCCCGCAGGAGGTTTTTGACGAGGCCCTGCGCTTTGCAGAAATCGCGCACAAAACGCTGGACTGCCGTCACATCAGCCGCAGCGATTTCCGTTATGACGACACGCCGGATGGTGACGGAAAACTCTATTATCTGGAAACCAACACCCAGCCGGGCATGACCCCGCTCTCGCTTGTTCCCGAACAGGCCGAATATCAGGGGATGCCGTTTCCGAAACTCTGCCGCTGGCTCATCGAACAGGCTCTTGTAGCCAGGGAGGTATCATGACAGCCCCGAAACGCAGCAAAGTCAAAACACCCGCAAAGGCCCGCAGCAAGAAGTCAGCCAAGGCCAAAAAGGTCAGGGAACCCCTGTCCAGGGTTTTCCTTCGCTCAGTCGGCATTGACTGGGATGCAACGGACTGGCGCGGACTGGGATATGGCGGATTAACAGCCGTTCTTCTCTTTGCAGGAGGGGCTGGCGCCATTTACTGGAACAATGGAACACTGCCCCGTGTCTACAATGAAACCGTTGAAGACCTCTTCAGCTTCACAGCCGACAGGGGTTTGCAGGTTGCAGATGTTCTGGTTGAAGGCAGGAACCGCAGCTCGATCGATGCCATCCTGACAAAGCTGGATGTCGAAAGGGGAACGCCGATTCTGGAGTTCTCTCCCCACACAGCCAAGGCGCGGATCGAGGAGCTTCCCTGGGTCAAGTCCGCAACGGTTGAAAGACGGCTGCCCAACATTGTCTATGTTCAGCTGGAAGAACGCCGTCCGCTGGCGCTGTGGCAGTCCAACGCCCGCATGAACGTCATTGACCAGTCCGGCGAAGTCATCACAGGCGCAAGGCCTGCGCAGTTTTCCTCCCTTCCGGTCATTGTCGGGCAGGACGCCCCGCAACATGCCCATGAGGTTCTGGCGCTGATCGAAAGCGAACCGGAGCTGAAAGACCGCATCACCGCTGCTGTTCTGGTCAGTGGCCGCCGCTGGAACCTGAGACTGGACAACGGTGTTGATATCAAGCTCCCGGAAGAGAACCCGCAGGCCGCCTGGGCCTACTTTGCAGAGATCGAACGCGAGGCTTCCGTACTGGAACGCGATGTCATCGCCGTCGATCTGCGCTTGCCGGATCGCCTGATTGTTCGTACAGCAGACGGTGTGCGCCCCGGCAAAAGGCGCCCCAAGAACGAGAAGGCCACCTGATTTCAACCGGCCCCTCTCCTTTCCATCCGTGCGTTATTTTCTTCGAACTTCATACCATGGCCTGAGGACCCCATACTCCCGATGAAACGTTCAACCGGCGCCATCAAAAACGGTACTGTTGCTGCTCTCGATGTCGGCAGCAGCAAGATCTGCTGCTTTATCGCCCATATTGATGGCAAGCAGGACCCGCGTGTCATTGGAATCGGACAGCAGGCCAGCAAGGGGATGAAAAGCGGCAATATCGTCGATATCGAAGCCCTGGAGGATGCAATCGTCAATGCCGTTCACTCTGCAGAGCAAATGGCAGGCGAAACCATTGAACGCGTCATTGTCAATGTCTCCGGCGGGCAGCCGCGCTCCCACCGGCTCAATCTGGAGATCGCTGTTGCCGGTCATGCCGTAACCGATCAGGATCTGCATCACGCCATCAATCACGCAAACCAGATCAAGGGACCGACAATCGAGGACGAAAGCGGCCGGGATATCCTGCATTCCATTTTCACCGGCTATACACTCGACGGCAATCGGGGTATCCGCGACCCGCGTGGCATGCACGGTGAACGGCTGGGTGTGAACATGCACCTGATCACCTCTGCCCTGAACACACGCCGCAATCTGATCTCCTGCATCAACCGCTGTCACCTCGAACTTTCCGCCTTTGCCCTGTCCGGCTATGCTTCTGGCCTTGCCACACTCGTCGATGACGAAATGGAACTCGGTGTGACGCTGATTGACATGGGGGGCACGACAACCTCCATTGCCGTCTTCTGCGAGGGCCATCTGGTCCACAGCGATGTCATTCCTGTCGGTGGCCAGCATGTCACCAATGATGTCGCCCGCGGCCTCTCCACACCTGTTGCCGAAGCAGAGCGGATGAAAACACTCTATGGACACGCCATCGCTGCCGAAGCCGACGATCGCAACTTCATCGATGTTCCCCAGGTTGGCGAAGAAGAACCCGGACAAAGTCATCAGGTTCCGCACTCCCTGCTTGTTGGAATTATTCAGCCCCGTATCGAGGAAACCCTGGAACTGGTGCGCGACCGTCTGGTCTCCAGCGGTTTTGACAAGGTCGGCGGACGCAGGGTTGTTCTGACAGGCGGAGCCAGTCAGTTGCCCGGACTTCCCGATCTGGCCGGACACATCCTCAACACCCAGGTCCGGATCGGAAAACCGATCCGTGTGACCGGCCTGGCAGATGCGACAGGCGGCCCGAATTTTGCCACCTGCGCCGGGCTGCTGACCTATACAACACTGGTCGATACGGATGTACCGATCGAAAAAACACCGGAAGTGACTCATCCGCAAAGCCTTTTTGGGAAGATCGGTCACTGGTTCCGTGAAAATTTCTAGATTTATGAGGAATTTGCTCGACGGATTCTTCCGATTCTTGTAATACTTGACAACGAGTACATGTCGGAGTCGCAACACCTGGAGGCACAGATGGCACTGAACCTTGACATTCCCTCAATCGAACCTGAATTGACGCCAAAAATCACCGTTATCGGTGTTGGTGGCGCGGGCGGCAATGCCGTCAACAACATGATTCAGGGCTCCCTTGAAGGGGTTGAGTTCCTGATTGCCAATACCGATGCACAGGCCATTGCGCAGTCACAGTGTTCCAAGAACATTCAGCTGGGTCGCAAGATCACCCAGGGCCTCGGTGCGGGATCACGCCCCGATGTTGGACAGGCTGCCGCAGAGGAAGCGCTGGACGAAATTCTGGGGTATCTGGAAGGGTCCAACATGGTCTTCATCACCGCTGGCATGGGTGGTGGTACAGGGACAGGTGCCGCCCCTGTGATCGCGCGTGCTGCCCGGGAAGCCGGTATCCTGACTGTCGGAGTTGTCACAAAGCCCTTCCACTTTGAAGGCGTGCATCGCATGCGTCTGGCCGATGCCGGCATTGAAGAGCTTTCCCGACATGTTGACACACTGATCATCATTCCGAACCAGAATCTCTTCCGTATTGCGAACGAGAAAACAACCTTCGCCGATGCCTTCAAACTGGCTGACGATGTTCTGCGTTCCGGCGTCAGCGGTGTGACAGACCTGATGATGATGCCCGGTCTGATCAACCTTGATTTTGCCGACATCCGTTCCGTCATGACCGAAATGGGCAAGGCGATGATGGGAACAGGCGAGGCCGCTGGCGAAAACCGCGCGCTCGAAGCCGCTGAAGCAGCCATCTCCAATCCGCTTCTTGATGAAGTCTCCATGAAAGGTGCCCGTGGCGTTCTGATCAACATCACAGGCGGCATGGACCTGACGCTCTTTGAAGTGGACGAAGCTGCAAACCGCATTCGTGACGAAGTGGACCCCGAAGCCAACATCATCTTCGGCTCAACCTTCGATCAGAGCATGGAAGGCACAATGCGTGTTTCTGTCGTTGCAACAGGAATTGATTCCGAAAACAACATCCAGCCTGTGCCACGCCCTCTCAGAACAAGCGTTACCCCTGTCAGGGAAGAGCCCGGGGCAGAGGAACAGCCCGCCGCAAGCGAGGTTGCAGAAGGCAGCCTGGACACTGAAACCAGCATCGTCGCCAAAGCAGCAGAAATCACTGCTGCACCACAGGCGATCAGCGATGTTCTCAGTGATGCCAAGCCAACTGCAGAGCAGGAGCCGGAACAGCTTCAGGAAACAGCTTCCGCTGCAATGGCAACCGAAGAAGCAGAGACACCGGAAGAAGCTCCTGCAGAAGCAGCCCTCGATCTGGATCTGAACATTGAGGACCAGCCTGCACCCGAGCTTGAAGCCAAGGTAACCGAGACACGTGACAGCTTCGAAGCTCCCAAGCCTGTCATGCCCAAACGCGAAGCCACTGTTGTTGCAGAGCCAGCCCCTCAAAAGGCTGACCCCTTTGCTGAAAGCGACATGACCAATGCAAGCGGTCACGCTGAAGAGAAAAAGGGCCTTGGACTGTTCGGACGTCTGACAGGCGGAGCAGCACGGGCCTTGCAGGCAGCCACTCAGGCGTCAGAGCCAACAATCAGGACTCACAACGAGCCAACCTTTGATGCACCGGCAACCGGCGAGAAAAAACCTGCAGCATCCAGGCCTCAGCAGCAAACGCTGAGCGGCATGGACACCGAATCATCAAGCACCACAGAAGAGGATCTGCTTGATATTCCAGCCTTCCTGCGCAGACAGGCCAATTGAGCCAATCAGATTCGCCTTGCAAAAAGCCTGCCTCACCGGCAGGCTTTTTTATTTTAAAACAAAGCGTTAAAAGATTTTTTCCAAGAGGCTCTCTCTTCGTATTACGCCATATTTCAAGTCGTAACACATTGAAACAAACAGTGATTTGTTTGCTGACAAAGCCTCAATTAGTCTGTGATCATCGAAAGATAAAATTGTAACGATCACAGGACCGCACCATGACCATCAACAGCTCTCTTCAGATGCAGCACACCCTGAAGAATGCCATCAACTGTTCCGGTGTCGGTGTCCACAGTGGTCACAAGGTTACTCTCAAGCTTCATCCTGCAGCGCCTGACACAGGCATTGTTTTCCACCGCACAGACATTGCCGGTCGCGGCGCCGTCATCCCTGCCACCTGGGAAAATGCAATTGAAACTCCGCTCTGCACAACTCTCGTTCAGGGTGATGTCAAAATTGCAACGATCGAACACCTGATGTCTGCCCTCGTCGGCATGGGAGTTGACAACTGCCGCATCGAAATCAACTCCGACGAGGTTCCAGTGATGGACGGTTCTGCTGCGCCGTTCCTGTTCCTGATTGAATGCGCCGGTCTGCAGCAACAGGATGCTCCGCGCAAGGCGATCCGCATTCTCAAGGAAATCCGGGATGTTGAAGAATCGCGCTTTGCAACCCTGAGTGCTGCCGACGACAATGCGCCGGATGCCTATACCGCCAGCTTCGAGATTGATTTCGACAGCAGCGCCATTGGTCGCCAGGAACTCTTCCTGCACGTCACACCGCATCACTACAAACGCGAAGTTTCCCGTGCACGGACATTCGGCTTCCTGCACGAGGTCGAACAGCTCCGCAAAATGGGTCTTGCCCGTGGTGGCTCCCTCGACAATGCCGTTGTCATTTCCGGTGACGAGGTCATGAACGAGGGCGGTCTGCGTTACAGCAACGAGTTTGTCCGCCACAAGGTTCTCGATTCTGTCGGCGATCTCTATCTCGCAGGCCACCAGATTGTCGGGCACTATCACGGGCACAAGTCCGGTCACGCACAGACACTCCGCCTGCTTCGGAAGCTTTTTGCGGATGAAACAGCCTGGGAATGGACAACACTGTCCGCAGAGCTTCTGAAAGCGCCAAAAATCGGGAAAGCCGAAAGTGCTCCGGTCAAGGAACTCGAAGTCGCCTGATTGCCGGAAATCCCTTGTTTTACCAACCAGAAAGCCCTGCCCTGCAGGGCTTTTGCCATTCCGGCTTTTCACTTCCGGATCAATTCTTTCGGACAGTCTTGTCGCCTTGATCCAGAGTTCGTATAGTAGCCTCCAGAATTTGCCCTGCTTTGGAGACATCCACTGATGTACGCGTTGACCGGTTCACTGCGCTCAAGACTTTTTCGCGCTTCAACTCTCGCGATTGCCCTGCTGGCTGTAGGCGCCTGCTCCTCCAACGATGAGTCACAGTTTATTGACGAAACTCCGGTCGAGGTTCTCTACAACAGGGCAGCCTCCCAGTTGCGTGTCGGCAACAACGAGGAAGCCGCCAAACTCTTTGATGAAGTCGAACGACAGCACCCCTATTCCGTCTGGGCAACCAAGGCCCAGTTGATGGCCGCCTACGCCCACTATGAAGAAAACCAGTATGACGAAGCCATCATCGCCCTTGATCGCTTCATTGAATTGCACCCGGGCAACAGGGACACAGACTACGCCTTTTATCTGAAGGCGCTTTCCTACTATGAGCAAATCTCCGACGTTGAGCGCGATCAGGCCAACACAGAAGAAGCCCTGCGAGCCCTGACAGAAGTTGTCAGACGATTCCCCGACAGCAAGTATGCCAAGGATGCCCAGCTGAAAATCGACCTGGCGCAGGATCACCTTGCAGGCAAGCACATGACCATCGGGCGTTATTATCTGAACTCGGGCAATTATCTTGCTGCCATCAACCGCTTCCGTCTGGTGATTGCAAGCTATCAGTTTACAACACACGTACCGGAAGCCCTTCACCGTCTGGTCGAAGCCTACATGGCCCTCGGATTGACAGAAGAAGCACAGGCAACCGCTTCCGTGCTGGGTTTCAACTATCCGGGAGACCGCTGGTACCAGGACAGCTATGCCCTGCTCACCGGCGAACAGCTTGAACCGGAAGAAAAGGAAGGAAGCTGGATTTCCGAAGTCTGGGATTCCGTTCTGTAACAGCCCCATGTCCTCCTGTGGTTAACGACTTTTTCAGCCATTGAGTGGAGCGCCTCTTGCTTCAAACCCTTTCCATCAGCAACGTTGTTCTGATTGATCGTCTCTCCCTCACCTTTGAGGACGGACTCTGTGTTCTCACAGGTGAAACCGGAGCAGGCAAATCAATCCTCCTCGACGCCCTCGGGCTGGCAATGGGTGCCAGGGCAGAAGCCCGGCTGGTGCGCAAGGGCACTGACAAGGCAACCGTTATCGCTTCCTTTGAATGCCCCGCTGATCATCCGGCTCACGCCCTGCTGGAAGAGGCCGATGTTGACAGCGAGGATCGGGAGATCATTCTGCGCCGCACCCTGACGCAGGATGGACGCAGCAAGGCCTATATCAATGACACGCCGGTTTCTGCCTCTCTGCTGCGCTCTGTTGCAGAAAGCCTGATCGAGATTCAGGGCCAGTTTGATCAGCGCGGCCTGATGGACAGCACAACCCACCGCGCCCTTCTGGATGCCGCAGGCGAGCAGTCCCATCAAACAGCAACACTCGCGGCCCGAACACTCGAACTCTGGAACAGATGGCAGGACTGCGAACGCACCCGGCACGAGGCAGAAGCCTCCCTCGAACAGGCACGCAAGGAAGAGGACTTTCTAAGGCATTCTGTCGAAGAGCTGGACAAGCTTGCTCCTGAAGAGGGCGAAAGCGAAAAACTGGCACAACAACGCCAGCGCATGATGCACAGTGAAAAGATGGTGCAGGCCCTGAACAATTGCCTGGCAGCCCTGACTGGTGGCGACGGCGCGATGAACGATGATATGGACAGCAGCTCTGCCGAGAGTCTCCTGCTGTCCGCCCAGCGCCATCTTGGTGATGCCATGACCACGGCGGGAGATGATCTCGACCCGGCCATGGAATCGCTGGAGCGTTCCGCCTTTGAAATCCAGGAAGCCGTCAGCCACATCAGCCGATATTTTTCAGAGCTGGATGCAGACCCGCAAGCCCTGCAGGAAATCGAGGATCGCTATTTCCTTCTGCAGGATCTGGCCCGCAAACATCGGATTGATCCCGATCAGCTCCCGGAACTGCTGGAACAGCTTCAGAACCGGCTTGCCCTGATCGACACGGGAACGGACGCCCTGCAGGAACTGGATCAAAAGGCCCAGGCTGCAAGAGCACTCTATGAAGACAAAGCCCGCGCCCTTTCTGCCGCCCGCCATGCGACATCGCGGGAACTGGACAGCGCGATCAACGCCGAGTTGCCCCCTCTGAAACTGGAGAAAGCTTCCTTCGTCACCGAGATCACAACAAGCGACGATCCCTACCAGTGGAACAGCGGCGGACTGGACCAGGTCGCCTTCATGGTTTCAACCAATCCCGGCTCAGCACCCGGACCGCTGGGCAAGATTGCTTCCGGTGGCGAACTGGGGCGTTTCCTGCTCGCCTTCAAGGTGGTTCTCTCCAGCGTCACGCCTTCCGGTGCTCTTGTTTTCGATGAAGTGGATGCCGGTATTGGTGGTGCAACAGCCCACGCTGTCGGCGAGCGTCTGGCTCGCCTCGCCCGGGAACGCCAGATTCTTGTGATCACACACAGCCCGCAGGTCGCCGCCAAAGGCAGCCAGCACCTGCAGGTCGCCAAGGCCTCTGCAAGGGGCGAAAGCGGTGACGAGATCACCCGCACCTCCGTAACCCCTCTTTCAGAGGCCGAGCGCCTTGACGAAGTGGCCCGGATGCTGGCAGGTGCCGAAATCACAGAAGAAGCCCGCGCAGCTGCCCGAACCCTGCTGGGACAGTAACGAGCCTCTGCCAGAGGCATACAGGACAGAAGAATGACAACACCCTTTGCCGACAAGGCCGTTGAAGCCCTGAGCGAAACAGAAGCCAGCCGTGAATTGCGCGCTCTTGCCTCCACGATCAAAAAGCATGACGAGGCCTATTATCTGAAAGACGAACCCAGCATTTCAGATGGCGACTATGACGCCCTGCGCATCCGCAACAAGGCCATTGAGGAGCGTTTTCCGCACCTCAAGCGCAAGGACAGTCCGGAAGAACGTGTTGGCGCCTCCCCTTCCAGAACCAGCGGATTTGCCAAGGTTCAGCACAGCATCCCCATGCTTTCCCTGGGCAATGCCTTTGAGGATGGTGATGTCGTCGAGTTCGTAAACCGTATCCGCCGTTTCCTCACGCTCCCTGCCGGGGAAAAGGTCGAAATACTGGCAGAACCAAAAATTGACGGCCTTTCCTGTTCCCTGCGCTATGAAGACGGGGAACTGGTGCTGGCGGCGACACGGGGCGACGGTGCCGAGGGTGAGAACATCACTGCCAATATCAAGACCATTGCCAACATTCCGCACAAGCTGACCGGCTCGGGCTTCCCGGGCGTTCTGGAAGTCCGTGGAGAGGTTTACATGGACCGGCATGATTTCCAGCGCCTGAACGAACAGCAGGCCGCACAGGGCGGCAAGGTCTTCGCCAACCCGCGTAACGCCGCAGCCGGTTCCCTGCGCCAGAAAGACGCCGGCGTGACCGCAGCACGCCCCCTGAAATTCTTCGCCTTCGCCTGGGGAGAAGTCTCCGAATCCTTTGGCGCAACCATGACGGAATGCCGCCAGAAACTCCGGAACTGGGGCTTCACACTCAACCCGGACGGTCTCTTTGAATCTGCCGAAGCCCTGCTGCAACACTACCAGCAGCAAAGCGTGCAACGCCCGGACCTGCCTTACGAAATTGACGGTGTCGTCTACAAGGTGAACCGGCTGGACTGGCAGGAGCGTCTGGGCTTTGTCAGCCGTGCCCCGCGCTGGGCCATTGCGCACAAGTTTCCGGCAGAACAGGCCGTAACCCGTATCGAGAAGATTGATATCCAGGTTGGCCGCACCGGGGCTCTGACACCTGTCGCAAGGCTGGAGCCCATCTCCGTTGGTGGTGTGGTTGTCTCCAACGCCACCTTGCACAACCGAGACGAAATTGAACGCAAAGACATCCGCGAGGGCGACTTTGTCATCATTCAGCGGGCTGGCGATGTGATTCCGCAGGTGGTCAGTGCCCTTCCGGAAAAGCGTCCTGCAGACAGCAGCCCCTATGTCTTCCCGGACAGGTGCCCGGAATGTGACAGCCCTGCTGTGCGTCATGCAGATGACGCTGTCACTCTCTGCACCAACTCCCTGGAATGCCCGGCCCAGGCCGTTGAACGTCTCAAACACTTTGTCAGCCGCAACGCCTTTGACATTGAGGGGCTGGGTGACAAGCAGATCCGTTTCTTCTTTGAGGAAAGCCGTATCAAGTCGCCAGCAGACATCTTTCGCCTCCAGCGCGACGATGAAAACCGCTCTCCTCGCCTGAAGGACATTCCGGGATGGGGCGACACGTCAGCCAGCAATCTCTGGAATTCAATCGAGGCCCGCAGAACGGTCTCTCTGGACCGCTTTGTCTTTGCCCTCGGCATTCCGCAGATTGGTCAGGCAACCGCCAAGCTTCTGGCCAGAACCTACAGCTCACTGGATGCACTGCTGAAACTCTTTGAACTGATCGAGGAGGAAAGCCGGGACGGAGCCGAAAGCGATGCCCTGAAGGAACTGCTCGCCATTGACGGCATTGGCCCGTCCATGGCCCGCGATCTGCGGGAGTTCTTTACGGAACAGCACAACCGGGCCATCGTCAGTGATCTGCAGGAGCAACTGACGATCGAGGACTTCGTACTGGAAATCGCCGAAGACAGTCCGGTCGCGGGGAAAACCGTGGTCTTTACCGGAAAGCTTGTCACGATGGGACGCGATGAAGCCAAGGTCAGGGCAGAGGCCCTGGGAGCCAAGGTTGCAGGCTCTGTTTCCAAGAAAACCGACTATGTTGTTGCCGGTGCAGATGCAGGCTCCAAACTGAAAAAGGCCGAAAGCCTGGGCGTGACTGTCCTGTCGGAAGAGGACTGGCACAGCCTGGTGTCCTGATCACAGTTCGTCCATCTGTGGCAGATCGTCCGTGATCTCGTAGTAATCCCCCTTGTCCTTCACAAAGATATGCTTTGCGGTGTGCATGGCCGTCGGAATGTCCAGACATCCGGCAGCGATGCCCACACCCTTTTCATCATTCATGCGATAGAAAAGGCTGGAGCCGCAGAACCTGCAAAACCCTCTCTTTGCAAAGTCAGAGGACGCGTACCAGCTCAGTCCCTCATCATTCAGGAAACGAAGATCATCATAGGACGCTGCGTGGGTAGAGGCCCAGAGGTGCCCGCTTGTCCGTCGGCACTGTCCACAATGACAAACCGTTATGGCCTTGCGGGCCTCATCAAGCTCGAAGGAAACCCGTCCACAGTCACATCGGCCTTTCAGCATATCGTCCCCCTGTTCTTCTCCGGTTCTGCATGATCACTGTTCACAGGCACAGACCAGTCCGCCTGCTTCACCTCAATATCATAGCAGTTGAAGAACCAGTACAGGGCGGGCAAAACAAAACCCGCTGTGTTTTTTTTCACAGCGGGTTTGTCGTCTCTGGAGATAAAAAATGAAAAACGCGTCTGCAAGCGTTTTTCAATGATCAGCTCGACGATGAAGACGAGCTCGAAGAAACGTCTCGTGGAGGATTGGTCGCCAGCAACTCACGCGCTGCTTCGCTGAGATTGAGCTGGTAGGCCGGCTGTGCATCAAAGACAGAGGTCTGCTCACGCACTGCCTGTTGCACGGCCTGCTCGCCGGAAGATGCCACATCAGACGAAGTGCCTGTACGGATCAGCGCATTGACATTCTGTACCTGTGACAGTTCCATCGAACCACTCCTCAAATCATGCGAGAGTTTTCTCTCTCTTACTCAATATAGGTCATATGAGCACTTTTTTCAATCTCATCAACGCATAACAGCCCTGCACAAGCGTGTGAGAAACGTTGCTGCGACAATAAACACACGTCTGTTAACCTTATAAGATCATGACTCATCTTGCTTTCAGTCCAGAGCAGGAGTACCCCGAAGATCAGGATTTTTTTTGATCTGCTCATGTCTGAATGACGAAGAAAAACAGAAATCACGGCAAATGTGATCCCTTTTCTCTGTCCGGACATGGGGCTATGATCCCCTCTCTTCCTTTCCCCAGGTGAGGCACCGCCATGAATGCACAGTTCACAGCTTCAGAACCAGAGACCGAAACAACCATTGCGGTGGTGGGTGGCGGCCTTGCAGGTCTTTCCATGGCAGCCTGTCTGGGAACGGCGGGGATCAGAACCACAGTCATTGACACGGAAGGTGAACCGGATGATCGACCCTTCTTCGAGGTTGACGACAACCGCACCACGGCACTGATCCAGAACTCCCTTTCCTTTTTGAGCGCCTGCGGTGTCTGGGAGGGCTGCAAGGAACACAGCACACCATTGGAAGTCATGCGGATCGTCAATCTGCCCCGCGGTCTGATGCGCAAGCCCTCCGAGACCGATTTCCGTTCTGAGGAAGTCGGCGCCGGTGCCTTTGGCTACAATGTTCCCAATATCCTGTTGCGCAGAAGCCTCTGCAAACGACTGGAAGAACTGGAGTGCGTCGATCACCGCTATCTGAGCAAGGTCACACAGCTTGACAACAAAGGCCCGAAGGCCGTGATCAAACTGGAAAACGGAGACAGGATAACAGCAGAACTCGTTGTTGCTGCGGATGGTGCGGGTTCTCCGACACGGCAGATGGCCGGGATCAAAACCACGTCCTGGGATTACCCCCAGACCGCGATCACCTGCTACATCGAACACAGCAAGCCACACGACTGCATCTCAACAGAAACTCACTATCCTGCCGGCCCCTTTGTTCTGGTTCCCATGCACAGCCAGGATGGAAGCCTGAAGCGCTCCAGCATTGTCTGGGTCGAGGAGAGCAACCGCGCAAAAAGACTGCTCTCCGGTCCCAGAGAGGAGTTCATTGAAGCCCTCGAACAAAAGCTTGGCGATCGTCTTGGCACCGTCGAGCTCTTTGGATCACAGGGAGGCTTTCCGCTCTCTTCCATGATTGCTGACAGCTTCCATGCGCCACGTCTGGCTCTGATTGCCGAAGCGGCCCACCGCCTTCCCCCGATTGCTGCGCAGGGCCTGAACCTGAGCCTTCGGGATGTCGCAGAGCTCGCAGACCAGCTGATCAGTGCCGTTTCCTCGGGCAGGGACGCCGGCTCTGCCGATGTCCTGCGCGCCTATGACAAATCCCGCCGCTTTGATGTGGTCACACGAATGGCTGCCGCGGACAGTTTCAACCGCTTTGCTTCGAACAACTCGGTTGTCCTGCATTCCATCCGCGATCTGGGTCTGGGTTTCCTGCGCCAGATCGGCCCGGCACGACGCGTGCTGATGAAGGTCGGGATGGACTCGCCCACAGGCACACCCAACCTGATGACCGGCAAACCCATTCCCCACATCCAGTCCTGATTTTTGCCCTTCTATCTTTTGAGGAATTTGCAGAATAGCGCCTCCGGGGCTATAAAGGCTGACACAATAAAAACCATACCGTCTCTGAACGGGATTCAGCCGGGGATCAGCAAACTGTGGATTTAAGACAACTGGAATTGCTTTGTGCCTTGGCAGAACAGCGCCATTTCGGGCGTGCTGCCAAGGTCTGCCATATTTCACAACCAGCCTTTTCTGCGCGTATTCGCCAGTTGGAAAGTGAATTGGGCGTTCCGATTGTTCTCAGGGAGCGCAGCTTTCAGGGCCTGACCCCCGAAGGCGAAATGGTCGTCGCGGCAGCGCAGCGTATTCTGGCAGAGTCCCGAAATCTCAAGCAAAAGCTGTCTATGGTTGGCAAGGGCCTTGTCGGGCATCTCCGCATTGGCGTCATTCCTTCTGCCATGCCGATGATGTCCCTGCTCAAGGCGCCCTTCTCCCGCGCGCATCCGGACGTGAAAGTCACCCTTTCCTCCATGTCATCGCGCGAAATCCACAACGGACTGGACAGCTTCGCACTGGAAGTCGGCATCACCTATCTGAGCGAGGAACTGCCAAGCAACGTTGAAATCCTCGAACTCTTCGAGGAAGAGTATTCCCTGATCCACTCTGAAAACGGACCTCTCCGGGACAGGGAGTCGATCACCTGGCGCGAGGCAGCGGATGTCCCGCTCAGCCTCCTGACGCCGGACATGCAGTATCGCCGTATCATCGACAGGGTCTTCGCCGACCTCGATTGCCATGTCGATCCCCAGACCGAGACCAATGCCATCACGCAGCTGCTGCATGAAACCCGCTTTGGCAACACCTCCTCCATCGTCCCCATCTCCCTGATCCATGTCTTGAGCAACCTGCAGGGCATTGTCGCCATTCCGCTGACGGAACCCCGCCTGACCAACAAGATCGGGCTTGTGATTTCCAAACGCGATCCGGCTTCGCCCGTTGCCAAGGAATTCTTCAAGCACACCCGCCGCCAGGATATGGACAAACTGCTGGCAGAACTCAACGTGGGCGTGAGCAACAAAGGCTGAGAGGATGAACACTTCTGCGACAGATGACGGAATCAGGCTGGAAGAAAGCTGGAAAGCCGTTCTGAAATCCGAGTTTTCCAAGGACTACATGAAGCAGCTCCGCAGCTTCCTCAAAGAGCAGAAAGGCCAGCGCAAAGTCATCTACCCCAAAGGGGCAGAAATGTTTCAGGCCTTTGACCGGACGCCCTTTGACAATGTGCGTGTCGTCATTCTGGGGCAGGATCCCTATCACGGCCCCAATCAGGCGCACGGTCTCTGTTTTTCCGTCCGCCCCGGTATCCAGGCTCCTCCCTCGCTCGTGAATATCTTCAAGGAACTCGAGAGCGATCTTGGCCTGAGCATTCCCGACCACGGCTGCCTCCTGCCCTGGGCAGATCAGGGCGTCCTGCTCCTGAACTCTGTCCTCTCCGTTGAGCAGCACAAGGCTGCCTCCCACCAGGGACGCGGCTGGGAAACCTTCACGGATCAGGCCATCCGTCATCTGGCAGAACAGCGCGAAGGTATCGTTTTCATGCTCTGGGGAAGCTACGCCCAGAAAAAGGGGGCCTTTATCGACAGGGATCGCCATCTGGTTCTCCAGTCTCCTCACCCCTCTCCCCTTTCAGCACATCGCGGATTTCTGGGCTGCAGGCATTTCTCCCAGGCCAACAGCTATCTGGAACAGCAGGGCCTGCCCCCGATCAACTGGCAGCTTCCCGAGCGGGAAGAACTCGACACCGCCCAAATCTGAGCAGATTGATCCGAAACAGAAAAAGGCCCGCACAGGACGGGCCTTTCTCATATAAACATTCAGACCGGAGAGGTCTTGAACTCAAATCTGGGTTACGTTGCCTTCCAGATCATCCAGAGAGATATCCACCAATAGCTTGTTGGCAAGATCGGACAGCTGATCATGGAGTTCGTCCATGTCCTGTCCTTCGGGGACAGATCCTGCAATATGGGCAATAAAGATATCCTCACCGGACATCGCACCGTTCTGAACCTCGGAAGCCAACTCGAGAATGTTGATCTTCCGCTCGGCCAGAGCATGAGCAATATCATGAATGATACCCGGATGATCCGGGCCTACGATTTCCATGGAAATCTCGCGATGAGGATTCTCGACCTTGCTGGACAGCTCGCTTTCAATGACCAGACGCAAACCGTCCTTTTCCATTGAAGCCAGTGCCTGCTTCAGCCCTTCATTTTTATCATTTGGAACAGAAACTCTGAGGATCCCTGCAAAATAACCGGACAGATTGGACATCCGGCTTTCCAGCCAGGATGCACCGGCATTGCTGATTGCAGCCGAGAGCTGATCAACAAGTCCTGCTTTGTCTGGTCCAATAACTGTCAATACCAGCGTTTTTGCCATTATCAATCCCCTGTTTCACTTCTTTTGTAAACATTGCCCAACAGGTCAAAAACTGAAGTTCTTTCCCATTCGACAGAAATCAGCATGACAGCTTTTTTCCCGCAGGAACAGACTCAGAACGTCAAAAAAAGAGAGAAAATTGCGCCAGGAAGACATATTCACACAACATTATTACACAAGGACAAACCCGGAAAATTGCTGTTCAGGCGAATGTACAGCGCCACCTGCAAAAATCCGGAGCTTCCGCGGCTTGTCCATTTTCCTCTGAAATCTGCCTTCCGGCAGTTCCGGCCCCTGCAAGGAGCAGGCAAGGATGGTGGCCCGGACCACCGTCATTTTTTAGAGCCTCTGTCCACCCTGTGAACCGCGGCATTCTGCACGAGACCTTTCCCCGTCGGAAAGACGGCGCACAATCTCGCATGAGACCACCGGACACGCCCGTTTCCCGGACCTGAAGCAGGAATGCACTTTCTGCATGGCAGAGGTACAAAGACTGCATTTGTGAAGATTAGATGACAAATATATAAAGGTTTTCAGCAACGATGGTTGTCACCATCCGAAACGGTTTAGTGCAGTTTCTTTATAACCGTTTTGTTTGCCTCCTTGCGTTATACGCATTTGATAGCTCCCAAACTTTTTTCAGCCCTGCGCTCTTTAGCGCGGGGCTTTTTTTCGTCCTATTCCATGCGCTTTGAAAGAGCCAGAAGACCACCCAGCGCAACCAGAACCGAACCGGAGACAGCTTCCAGCCAGTCCAGCGCCTTCTGTTTCAAACGGGCAGCAAGAGACGAGGAAGCAAGCCCGTAGACCAGCAGGATCGGAATCTCCAGCGAGATGGAAACCACGCCCAGTATCAGAAGCTGCAAGGCAACATCACCCGCTCCGGGATCGATAAACTGCGGGAGGATCGCCACAAAGAAAGCAATATTCTTGGGATTTGAGGCCTGAACGGCAAAACCCTTCCAGAACGCAGCCCTGTCGTTCATTTTCTGACCACTAACGGCCCGGGCGGCGCTGTTCTCGTCGATCACAGCGGCATTCGTTTCCCTTTTGAACAGAAATCTGGCGAGCAGCGGACGAATCATCCCGATACCGATCCAGACGAGATAGGCCGCACCGATCCACTTGATCACTGTAAAGAGAAAGGCAGAAGCCAGAATGGCCGCACCGACTCCCAAGGCAGAAAGCGAGAAATAGAGTGCATTGGTCGAGGCAATGCCCAGAGCCGAAAAAACGCCAAACCTGAAGCCATAGCGGACAGACAGGCCAATCACCAGAAAGACCGCAGGTCCCGGTGACAGGGACAGCAGGGTTTCCGTCAGGGCAAAAAGCCCGAGTCTTTCAAAATCCATCGCTATCGCCCCAGCCACTTTTTCAGGCGCACGAGCGCCTCCTTGAGAACCTCTTCCCTTTTGCAGAAACAGAAGCGCACCAGATGAGTGGGACCGTTCATATCAAAGAAGATGGATACAGGAATGGCCGCAACTCCGGCCTCTCTGGTGATGACATGGCAAAATTCCTCATCCCTGCCATCGTAAAGTCCCGAGATATCAACCGTCAGGAAATAGGTTCCCTCTGTTGGAAGGATTTTAAATCCGAGCCCTTCCAACCCGCTGGCCAGAAGATCGCGTTTGCCCTGCAGGGAGCAGGCAAGATCACGCGTAAAGTCCATCCGGTTCGTCATGGCCTCGACCACACCGGCCTGAAGCGCGGGAGACGTCGTAAAGGTTGCAAACTGGTGAGCCTTGGCAATGACAGGCATCAACTCGGCTGCGGCACAGATATAACCGACCTTCCAGCCTGTCAGCGAAAAGCTTTTACCCGCCGATCCGATGCGCACAGCATGATTGCGCATGCCCGGCAATGACATCAGCGGATAGTGTTTGTGGCCCTCAAAGGTCAGGTGCTCATAAACCTCGTCACAAACGGCGTAGACATCATGGCGCAGACAAAGCTCTGCCAGCGCCTCCAGTTCATCCCAGGAGAAAACCCTGCCAGCCGGATTGAGCGGCGAATTCAGGACAATGGCCTTGGTGTTGCCGTTAAAGGCGGCTTCCAGAGCCTCCATGGGAAGACGCCAGTCCGGAGCTTCCATCCGGACAATCACGGGAACACCGCCAGCGCGCTTGATCATGGGAACATAGCAATCATAGGCCGGTTCCATCACCACTACCTCGTCACCGGGTTCGATCAGCCCGAAAAGCGCCACCTGCAACGCCTCTGTGGCACCAGAGGTTACCATGACTTCTTTCTGCCAGTCCAGGTCAAGTCCATAGCATTCACGATCATGCTCCGCGATAGCCTGCCGGAGCGCCGGAATTCCCATCATGGACGGATATTGATTGGGTCCTTCAAGAAGGGATTTGGCTGCCGCTTCACGAATGGCAAGCGGACCATCCTCATCAGGAAAACCCTGTCCGAGATTGATCGCATCATGCTTGAGAGCCAGCTGGGACATGACCTCAAAGACAGTCAGGCCAAAAGAGGCAAAGAGAGCATTGGTTTCCTTCATGGCAATTCCCTTTCCGGCAGGAGGACAGATACAGCAGACCCTTGCGTAAAAGCTTACACCAATCCGCAGGAAACCACAGAAAAAAGCTTTAAAAAACAAAGAGAATTTTTATCCGGGCAAAGCTCCCGAACAATGCCAGACGCGACCGGAAGAATGAAACTTCTGTGACACTTTGATCCTGCTCTGGTATTTTAATGGACAAATCGCTATTGCACTCCCAGCATAAAACCGCAACTGTTCGCATTCTTGCAAACGAGGCCTGTAGCAGAACGATGCCCATTGAAAATGAATACAAGTTTCCCCTGAACGATCCGGACGGGACTCTGGAACGCACGATGGAAACCCACCCGGATTTTCAAAAGATCACGATCAGACAGGGCTATCTGCGCAAGGGCTGCAGGGTCAGGGAATGGAACGAGGGTCCGAACGGGAAGCACCGCTTCATCTTCTCCTACAAGCACCGGGTTGAAGACGATGTTGTGGAAATTGAAACCGACATCGAAGAGGATGACTTCAATCGCCTCTGGACCGTAGCAGAAAAACCGGTTGAGAAAATTCGCTTCAAAAAGGTTGAAGGCACCATTATCTGGGATGTCGATTTTCTGAAGCACAACGGAGTGACCTACTTTGCCCTTGCAGAAGTCGAGCTGCCTGCCGAGGATCGCGAGGTTCCCTCTGTTCCCGACATCCTCAAAAACCATGCCATGGGACGAATGGAGCGCCATTGCAAGGCTCTGACCAACAAACGTCTTTCCGATCCGGACTATGCCGCAAGGGTCATGGACGCCTTCATCAAGCACAAACCCCTGCCGCCTGCTGAAGACATCATCCTCAAGGCGGACCTCATCAACATCTGATGAAGGGATCAGGCCTGTCGCGGGGGATTCCCAAGTCCTTCAAAATACAGTATTCTCAAAATCAGGTTTGATCAGGATTTGCAGGTTTCATGGACGACACGACGGTTTCCCCTCTTTTGCCTTCCATTGAAACCGGAAGCGATCAGGACATCAGGCTGTCCGGAACCTGGATTACCCAGCACGTTCCCACTCTGGAAAAGTGCATCGGACAGTGGCTGTCGCGAAAGACAGCTCCCGGAAACCTGATTGTGGATTTCAGCGCGGTACAGCGTATGGATACGGCTGGTGCCCTGCTCTTTCTCCGCATGGAAAAGCACCTGCTTGAACAGGGTTTCTCCCTGGAGCGCAATGGTGTTTCCCCTGCTGCGGCCTCAATTCTGAAAGCAGTCGAACCCCACGCACAGATCAGCCCCGGTCTTTCCCCCCGCCTCCCTCTTTGGGAACGCATCCTCAACCGCGCCGCCGCAATTGCACTGGAATTTCTGTCCTCGCTTCGCGATCTCACTGCCTTCACGGGACTGATCACGCAGACCCTGATCATGGCCCTGCTGAACCCGCGACGATTGCGCTTCAACGCCATTCTGACACAGGTCCAGAAAACCGGGGCCAGCGCTCTTCCCATTGTCGGGCTGATCTCTTTTCTGATCGGTATTGTGCTGGCCTTTCAGGGGGCCGGGCAGCTCCGGAATTTCGGGGCCGAAATCTTCACGGTCAATCTGGTTGCCATTGGCGTGCTCCGCGAAATGGGTATCCTGCTGACCGCCATTGTTGTCGCAGGCCGGTCGGGGAGTGCCTTTACGGCGGAAATCGGCACCATGAAGGTCAGCGAGGAAATCGATGCCATGCAGACAATCGGCCTGAACCCGATCGAGGTTCTCGCCCTGCCCCGCATCATTGGGCTGCTGATCGCCTTGCCCCTGCTGACCTTTTACGCCGACATGATGGGGCTGCTCGGTGGTGCCATGATCAGCTTTGCCACTCTGGGGATCACTCCTCTGCAATTTATCGAAACCCTGCACGGTGCTGCGGGTCTGAACGACTTTTTCGTCGGTATTATCAAGGCACCCGTCTTTGCCTTCATCATTGCCATGGTCGGATGCCACGAAGGCTTCAAGGTTTCCCGCAGCGCTGAATCTGTCGGGCAGCAGACAACCCGTGCAGTGGTTGAATCCATTTTTATTGTGATTGTTCTCGACGCCCTCCTCTCCATTCTTTTCTCGGCACTGGGAATTTGAAATCATGAGCAATCCGGAAAAAACCAGCACAGAAAAGATTGCCATCGAAATCAGGAACCTGCGCAACCAGTTTGGCAGCCAGATCCTTCATGACCAGCTGGAACTCGACGTCAGATCCGGGGAAATACTTGGCGTCGTTGGTGGGTCGGGAACAGGCAAGTCTGTTCTCATGCGCACCATCATCGGCCTCAACCGGAAGGCTGCAGGCACCATTCGCATTCTTGGACAGGATACAGACACGCTTGATCGCGCGGGGACCAGAAGCATTCAGCAACGCCTTGGCGTCCTGTTTCAGGATGGTGCCCTTTTCTCTTCCCTGACAGTCTCCCAGAACATTGAAGCGGTTTTGAAGGAACACACCGGCATCTCCGGCAAGATGCGTGAAGAGCTGGCCGCCCTCAAGATCGCTCTGGCCGGTTTGCCGCCTGAAGCCGGAGGAAAGTATCCCTCAGAGCTCTCCGGCGGCATGCGCAAACGGGCCGGTCTGGCCCGGGCACTGGCCCTTGATCCGGATATTGTCTTTCTCGATGAACCGACCGCAGGTCTGGACCCGATTGGTGCCCATCAGTTTGATCAGCTCATTCTCGATCTCAACAAGGCTCTGGGTCTTACCGTTGTCATGATCACCCATGATCTTGATTCCCTCCATGCCATCTGTGACCGGATCGGCGTGCTGTTGAACAAGAAGATGAAAGTTGGCACCATTCCGGAGCTGATTAGGGAACCCGATCCCTGGCTTGCGGATTACTTTGGCGGGCCAAGGGGGCGTGCCGCCTCCAGACAGGATACATAGAAAGAGAGAACCCGGAGTATGGAAACACGTGCCAATCATCTGCTCATCGGCGGCTTTGTCATCGCTCTCTTCTTCGGAGCCTGCGCCTTTGTCATCTGGCTTGCCAACTTTCAGGGTGATCAGGTCTTTGACCGCTATCACATTATCTACAAGGGTGATGTCGGCGGCCTGAAGTCCGGAAGCCCGGTGAACTATCAGGGGGTCTCGGTTGGTCAGGTCATCAATGTCCGGCTTGCCCCCGGCAACCCGACCGAGGAAATCCTGATCGAGCTGGAAGTGGATGCCAACACTCCGGTCACGACAGAGACAATCGCAACGCTTCAGCATCAGGGCATTACCGGAACCAAGACCATCACACTGGCTACAGAAGGTCACGACGCAGAGGCCCTGGAAAATGACGGCCCCTATGGAGAGCCGGTTATCAAGGCGGGAACATCAGCCATTGAAGAACTGCTGGAAGGTGCCCCTGAGCTGATTGCCAATGCCAATGTGCTGCTCGCACAGGGTCAGGATCTGCTGAACGACGAAAACAGGAACAACATTGCCCAGACACTTGCCAGCATTGCCACCATCACCCGTGTCCTTGCCCAGCAGGAAGACTCTCTGCGCGCGCTGATTGCCGATGCCCAGCAGACAACAGAAAACGTCCGCCTGATCACGGAGGACGTCCAGTCCGTAACCCGTGATTTCAGAGACAATACAACGGGTATGGCTGCAGAAGCCCGTGAAACACTTCAGGCCATCAATTCCGCCGCTGTTCAGGTAGACGCACTGGTCGAAGACAGTGCCCCGGATGTACGCAACCTGCTTGTTTCTCTCAACGACACCGCCAGATCCTTTGAGCGCACCAGCGGGCAGCTTGAAGAAATGCTCCGGGAAAACCGCCAGCCCATTCAGGATTTCGCTTCAACAGGGCTCTATGAACTCTCCTCGCTCCTGAGCGAAACCCGCGCCCTGATCCAGGACATCCAGCTCCTGACAACGGATATCAAACGCGACCCGGCACGCTTCTTCTTTGGCGATGCACAGGATGGCTTTGTTGCCGGCGAATAAAAGGTTCACAGGAAGAATAGAGGCTTTCATGCAAAAAAACAGCTCGACCCGCCGTCACTTTCTCAAGGCCGCCTCAATGGCTGCAGGCGCAACAGCGCTCGCCGGATGCTCCGGTATTCTGCCCGGACGGGGACCGCTTCCCTCTCTCTATCGCCTTTCCCCCAAAAGCACCTTCCGGGAGGACCTGCCCAGAGTTGACTGGCAGCTGGTACTGGAAGCGACCTCGGCCAATGCGAGCCTGAACACGACCAAGATTGCCCTGCAGCGGGACCCGATCAAGCTCGAGTACTATGCCAATGCCGGCTGGATCGACAAGGCGCCTTCCATGGTCCAGACACTGCTGGTTGAATCCTTCGAAAACACGGACAAAATCATTTCCGTGGGACGTGAAGCCATTGGTCTGCGTTCGGATTTCATCCTGAAAACTGAACTGAGGGAATTCCAGACCGTCTATCCGGACGGAAAGCCTGAAGCCCTGGTGACAATCACGGCAAAAATCGTCCAGATGCCGCGGCGTGTCATTATCGGCTCCCGCTCCTTTGAACAGCGCGTCCCTGCCGAGGCTGACAATCTGGATGCGATTGTCCGGGCCATGGATGATGCCCTTGGCAAAACAATGCGCCAACTGGTTGAATGGACACTGACCACAGCCAACAGCAAATACCGGGGATAGCATTCACATGACAGAGACAGAGTTCCTGTTTGTCTATGTAACAGCCGGTTCCAAGGAAGAAGCGAAAGCAATTGCCGCGGAAGCAGTGAAGAAAAATCTGGCAGCCTGCGCGAACATCCTGCCGTCCATGACCTCTGTCTTTCAATGGCAGGGACAGGTGGAAACAGCAGAGGAAACAGTCCTGATTCTCAAAACTACCCGGAAGAAATTCGCGGCTCTGAAACAGCTCGTTCTGGAACTGCACAGCTATGACTGCCCCTGTATCACCGCACTGCCGGTATCAGACGGGCACAGTGATTTTCTGGACTGGATCAGATCAGAAACAAAAACACCAAAGCGGTCCTGAGCGTATCCTCGCTCAGTCCACCAGTCCCAAACGACGCTCGGCTTCTCCGCACAGGTAGTGACCAACGGCAATGTGCATTTCCTGAATGTGATTGGTCTGATCCGAAGGAACCGCCAGACAAAGATCACAAAGACCACGCAGCGTCCCGCCGCTCTGACCGGTAAAGGTCATTGTCCGGACGCCAAGATCCCGAGCGCGTTCAATTGCCCTGATCACATTGGCCGAGTTGCCGCTGGTGCTGATCCCGACCAGCAGATCCCCCTCACAGGCCAGACCGGCAACCTGACGGGCAAAAACCTCTTCATACCCGTAGTCATTGCCAATCGCTGTCAGCGCTGAACTGTCAACAGTCAGGGCAATGGACGGAAGTGACGGACGGTCCTTCTTGTAACGCCCGACCAGCTCTGCAGCGAGGTGCTGGGCATCCGCAGCTGAACCACCATTTCCGCAAAAGAGAATTTTACCACCCTGATCCAGCGTTTCATGCCAGACCTTTGCTGCAGCTTCCAGTTCCGCCTCCAGGGATTGCAGGGCTTCAAAATTGCGGGCAACAGTTGTGCAATAGGCAGCAAAGCTCATAACAGGCAAAATCTTTCAAAATTGACGGCAGGCACCGAAGCGGATTAGCGAATTTTTCTGGCAGGGGACCAAGACGATCCCCCCGTTTCCTGTGGACAGTAACAACCTTGTTGGGCGCAAACAAGGCAAAGAACACGACAGAATCACAGTCCGGTCACAGGGATTTGAAAGAATAAAAAGCCGTCGTCAAACATAATTGTTCACAGATCAAGTCACCGCCACTCCGACACACCAGCCCGGAAGGAAACAGCAGTCATGTCCCTGTCATCCCCCATCCCCACCCTGATGAAAGCCCTGGTCCTTTGCACCGTTCTTGCTCCGGTGCAGGGCTGGGCCAGCTCGCTCTACAGCTTTGATACCGAAGGCAGTGATATCTCTGTCGATTATGTGTTTTCAGGACTGAGCACCCAAAGTCTTCTGTTCCGTGATTTTGAAGGCCGTTTTACAATCGACTTTGACAACCCCTCCAAATCAGAAGTTGATGTCACAATCAGGGCTGAAAGTGTTCGGACCTCTGTGGGGTTCTTCAGTGAACTTCTGCGGGGTACAGATTTCTTTGATACCGCAAACCATCCGGATGCGACCTTCAAAAGCACCAGCGTTGAACGCATTGCCATGGACAGCTATCAGGTCACGGGTGATCTGATGATCAAGGGCATTACAAGGTCGGTCACCCTGATCGCACGGCAAACCGGACAGGCGGGCACGGCGAACGATCCTGCAAGAACCCTCCTGTTTGAACTGGAGGGTCAACTGAAAAGAAGCGACTTCGACCTCGGTGTCAACGCTCCCCTGACATCAGATGAGGTCGACCTGAGAATACAGACAGAGCTTGTCAGAGTTACAAAATCCTGACGCAAAAACCGCACGACCCCGGGGCTTCAAGCAAATTGTTTCCATAAACGCGACAAACCGTTTCCATTTCCCGCAGTTGTTTCCGCTATGAAAGCACCCCACTATTCTGTCTATGCAACAGCCAAACGGGAAAACAGGAAAAGTTTCTCACTCAAAGGGCTTGATCTTAACCCGCTGCGCTACAACCTAAACTCACAGATGTTTAACAGGAGCAATCTGATGACCCGCTTTTTGAAATCCTCTATCGCAGCCACGGCTCTGATGCTGGCGTCCACAACAGCCTTTGCGGCTGATCAATACAGCTTTGACGCCGGTCACAGTGAAATCACAGCCGCTTTCAACCACTCCGGTATTTCCACACAAACGATCAAGTTCGAAACCTTTGACGGCACGATCATGATCGACAAGGAAAATCCGGCCAACAGCCAGGTTGACGTCACCATCGATACTGCTTCTGTTCGTACCAACATCGAAGTGTTCAACGGTCACCTGCAAGGCGGCGATTTCTTTGACAGCGAAAATCACCCGCAGGCCACATTCAAAAGCACATCCGTCAAACAGACCGGCGCAGACATCTACACAATCGTTGGCGATCTGACCATCAAGGGCAATACGCAGCCCGTTACCCTGACAGCGGTTAAAACCTTTGAAGGCGAGCACCCGCTCGGTCAGTTCATTGACGTTTACAAAGGTGCCCAGTACCTCGGCTTCCGTATTACCGGCGACCTGCTTCGCAGTGACTTCGGTCTGGGTAAATACGCACCACTGACATCAGACAACGTGAACATCGTGATCAACACAGAGCTTGCAAAAGCCAAGTAACCGATCAGACAAATTCCGATGAAAAAGCCCTGCAGGCTTCTGCAGGGCTTTTTTGTTCTACGGGGCCGGGAGACTCACCTCCTGCCTGCGTCTGCTATTCTGAAAAACACCGGAGATGCGTTTCCGGCTGTTCCCTGAAACAGGCAATGGAACGATTGACAGCAGCAACAAGATCCTTTGAAAGCGTTCTGGAAAGCATCATGTGGACAGCGTCGCGATGCAGCAGGACACCCAGATCAACAAGCCTGTCCTGATTGCCTCTTATCTGGCGGTTCCATACCCACCAGAGCCGGTCCGAAACCATCATGTCCAGCCGTCCGCCCAGTACAGTCCCGTGAAGTGTGTCATGATCCGGCACCCGGTGAAGCCTCATCAGGACCGCAGGATCCTCATACTGGCGACGTTCAAGCTCTTCTATGGCCTTTCCGTACCAGCCACCGTTCACAGCACCGATTGTCAGGGGCCGTTCCATCAATTCCTCAAAGGAATAGCCGAGATGCGCCTCGATTGTTTCCGGACGGCCATACAATCGCGCCTCTTCATCCCTGTAAGGCAAACTGAACAGACCATAGCGTTCACGCTCGGGAACGAAGGATGCAATGGGAATAATATCGACAGTTCCGTTTTCCAGGGCCCTGAAAGCCCTTTTCACAGGCAGTTCCACAAAGGCCAGGCGGCACCCCACCGGTTCCAGAATGTGCTTGAGGATAACAGGCTCAACGCCTTCCGGTTCCCGCCCTTCTCCCCTGTCGATCATGTAGGGCGGGTAGGAGTTCCATGCGATACGCAAGGTACAACTGTCCTCACTGGCAAGGCTTGTCGCACCTGACAGGGTCCACAGAACCGTCACAAGCGCTGTCACAAAGTGACAGAAGAAACAGGGAAAGATTGCGGACCTGAGTCCGAGGGCTTCAAGCAACCGCATAGGCCTGATCCAGACAGAAAACACACAGATTGAACAGTAACAGTGTAACAAAGAAAGCTGTTTGCAACCATCGTTCTGACGATCTCAGAGCCTGTCCTTGCGCCAAAGTGCAAAAAGAACGCCCACCACGATAAAGCCGGCCCCGACAGCATGGAAGGCTTTGGGCACCTCACCCAGGAACAAAACAGCCATGATCGCGCCAAAAACCGGCATCAGATGCACAAACTGCCCTGCAACGGCTGCCCCCACAACACGCACAGCGTGATTCCAGCAAAGGAAGGCCATGACTGATGCCATGATGCCCGTGTAAAAAATAATCCCGAGATTGGGGGCAGACAGCACAATCGCAGGCTCATCAAAAATGTTGAAGTAATAGGCAACAGAAAGCGGGATTATCCCGACAAAGGCAATAAAGGTCAGAAAGGCAAGCGGAGACAGTTCCCTGGGCTTCCAGGCAAGCCAGACAGAATAAAAACCCCAGGCCAGCGCTGCTGTGACGATAAAGAGGTCTCCCTTATGGAATTCCACCCGCAAAAGCGCAGACAGATCCCCTTGCACCACCAGCAGCAGGACACCGAAAGTTGACAGCAGAATTCCCAGCGCCTGACGCCAGACCAGATGTTTGCCAAGCAGAATGGCAGACAGGAGAACAATCAGCACAGGGATGGCCGAATTGATCAAAAGACCGTTTGTCGCCAGCGTGGTTTGAAGCCCTGCATAGACAAGTGTATTGAACAGTGACACACCCAGGATGCCCAGAATGGAAAGCCTGAACCAGACCGGCCGGATAATATGCCACTCCCTGACAACAGAGCGCCACCCGATAAATCCCAGAATGGAACAGGCAACGATCCAGCGCCAAAAGCCAAGCGTAACCGGCGGGATTTCAAAGGCTGCAGCCCGTCCGAGAATAAAATTCCCGGACCACATAAGAGTAGCAGCCACAAGCAACAGGTAGGCGCGATTTTGTTCTGATAAACGCGCACGTATTCTGCGGAATGCTTCTATAGCCTCTGTCATTTTGCCCTCGTCTGGAACGGATAGTGCTTTGCTTTTTCTTCTGTTTTTTAAACGCAAATTACACAGCTGGACTCTGTAACAGCTTCTGTCACAAGGCAAACAGAAAAACACTTTAAGCCTTTTTTGTTACAGCAGCCTGTCACAGACGTGTCGGCCAGGCCGGATGGTGGTCGTCAATAACAAAGTCGTGGACATGCCGCACAGCCTCATGGTGATGCGGATGGACATGGGGTTCAGGTCCTTCCCATCCTTCATGCTTGTGGTCATGATGCTCATCATGCACGTGCATGTGGCCATGGTGATGCGCAGGATGCTCGTGCTCCAGCTCCCTCCCGAATTCCCTTGGCCAGAACCAGAGCGCGGCAACTCCTCCGACAAGCACCAGTGCCGCCATGATCAGCATTGTCTCCTGCAGGCCAAAGGTAACACCGGCCCATCCTGCAAGCGGATAGGTGATCAGCCAACCGGCATGAGACAGCGCAAAGTGAGCCGCATAGATCGCAGGACGATCCTCCGGATGGGCCGAACGTGCCAGCAGCCGCCCGGAAGGCGTCAGGATAACAGAACCCGCAACGCCCAGCAGGAACCAGACCGGCAATCCTGTTACAACCGAGTCAATTTCTGTGGCCAGCAAAAGACCGACAATCAGCATGGGAATGCCTGCAAGCATGACCTTGCGGTCATGAACGGTTCTCAGCAGTCTGGGAATGGTGAAGGCAACAACCATTGAGCCGGCACCATAGACACCCATAAAAAGCGTCAGGATGGTCTGATCCGCCCCGAGTTGCCCCTGCACCAGTACGACCGTGTTGACCAGCACAATCGAACCGGCAGCGGAAACGGCAAAGCTCATGCCAAGCAGGCCCTTGAGACGCGGGGTTTTCATATAGATACGGAAGCCCTTGCCCAAACGCTTGCGCAGGGTATCCTGCTGATCCAGCGCCTTTTTGGCAGCAGGCAGAGCCGCCGTGACAACCAGCAGGGCAGAGATCAGGAAGCCAACACCGGTCCCCGCAAAAAGCCAGTGGAACGACACAACACTCAGCAACAGCCCGGCAAAAACCGGGCTCAGGACAGATTCAAGGTCATAGGCAAGGCGCGACAGACTCAAAGCGCGTGTGTATTCCTCTTCATCGGGCAAGACATCCGGGATGGTGGCCTGAAAGGTCGGGGTGAAAGCCGCAGAAAAACTCTGGAACAGGAAAACAAGAACATAGACCTGCCAAATGGCATCGACAAAAGGCAGCAGGCAGACCATCGCAGCCCGGCACAGATCCAGCCCGACCAGAAAACCGCGTCGCGGAAAACGTGCTGCATAGGCACCGACCACGGGGGAAATGCCGACATAGGCCACCATTTTCAGGGCAAAGGCCGTTCCCAGAACGGTTCCTGCCCTGTCTCCCGCAAGATCAAAGGCCAGAAGCGCCAGGGCCACAGTCGCCAGCCCCGACCCCATCAGGGAGAAAACCTGCGCGCCAAAAAGGTGCCTGAAGGTGGCATTGCCCAAGATCGAAAACATGTCCTGACTTTCTGCTGCTAAATGCGTTGTATTCTTTCTGCACACTTTCGAACTCTTCGGGTATGCTGTCAATGCCGAGATGGCCGCACGACTTGATTCAGGAACCACTTTCCCCACATGGAAAGCTCCTGAAATCAGACCTCTATAACCATTGGGAGACCAATCAATGAAAGTTCTGGCCTTTGCCGCAAGCAGCAGCCGCAACTCCATTAACAAGAAACTTGTTTCAGCAGCAGCCGACCTGCTGAAATCAGCCAGCCCCTCCGTTGAGATTGAACTGCTGGATATCAATGATTACGAGCTGCCACTTTTCAGCGAAGACCGGGAAAAGGAACTGGGCCAGCCTGAACTGGCCAAAGCCTTTTATGACAAGATCGGTTCTGCCGATGCTGTTCTCGTTTCCTATGCCGAGCACAATGGCACCTACTCCGCAGCCTTCAAGAACATCTTCGACTGGACGTCCCGCGTCCACTATCAGGTCTTCCAGAACAAGCCTGCTGTCTATCTTTCCACCTCTCCGGGCAAGGGAGGCGCAAAATCCGTTCTGACGCAGGCCGTGAACTCCGCACCACACTTCAAGGCCGACCTGAAAGCCAGCCTCTCTGTACCAAGTTTCGGTGAAAACTTTGACGTTGAAAGCAACAGCTTCAGAAATGATGAAATCAAAGCAGAGGTCAAAATGGCTGTGACAAGCCTGCTGGGCTGATCCGCCTGTCAGGAAAACCATCCTGAACAAAAGCCCCTGCAACAAGTGCAGGGGCTTTCCCGTTTCCGGTTTTGTTCCTTCAAACCCTGTCCGTCCTAGGCATCCAGACAGGCGAGCGTTTCAAAGAATTCCCTTTCCTCCTGCTCGGAAAGTGGCCGTTGCGGCTTTCGCACCGAACCACCTTCATATCCGCGCACACGGACTGCAGATTTGACGGCAGAGAAATAGTTGTGCCTCCAGATCCAGCTCAGGGAAGGCTCCATCTTTTTCCAGAGCTCAAGAGCCCCGGCATGATCACCCGCCTGCACAAGATCCCAGAGCTTCACACACTCGTGCGGCATGTAGTTTGCCCCGCCCCAGATCGAACCGTAGGCCCCGGCCATGAAAGAGAAAACAGCCGTGGTATCCGCACCGTTCAGCAGGCGTACCTTTTTGTTGCGCAGGTAAACCTGGTGAATGGTCATATCCCCGCTTGAATCCTTGATGTAATTGAAGTTCGGCAGATCTCCCAGACGGTCCAGCAGGGCAGGAGACACGGACAGTCCCGTGGCCTGGGGAATGTTATACCCGACGATGTCAGTGCTGATCGCCGCATCAATCTCCCTGTAGAACTCAAAAAGGCCATCGTCATCATCCGGACCTTCCAGATAGGGCGGAAGGATCATCAGCGCATCAGCGCCGTGATCTTCGGAATGACGGGAGCGGCGCACGATTTCTTCCATGTTGAGAGCAGAGCTCTGGCAAATCACCTTGCAGCGCCCGTTCACCCGCTTCAGCCCCAGTTCGTAAAGCCTGTTGCTTTCCTCTTCCGACAGATAGGGGTGCTGCCCTGTACCGGATCCGAAAACCAGCCCGTGCACACCGGCATCAATATAAATGTCAATCAGCTCTTCCCAGCGGGCATAGTTGATTGAGCTGTCCTCGTGAAACGGCGTTTGCATCGCCAGATTGATACCAGCCAGATCAGCCATCTTTTCTTTCCTCTTGCTTGTCTCTCGTTTGTCTCTTGTTCATCGCCTGATTTCCTCAGGTTTCCAGACCGGCGCGCCAGAAACGGTACCGTGTCGTGGCCCTGACACCCATCTCGGTCAGAAAGGCAGGATATCCCCTGTCCGGTTTTGGTCTGCCTTTCAGAATATCGATGGAGCGGCTTTGCTGCCCCAGTGCCATCTCGGCCAGCGCCTTGCCAAAGGCGGTTCCCCGCGCAACACCGGTTCCATTGCAGAAAGCGGCCCCGTAGACACCATCAGCCAACTGGCCAAAAACCATACCACCATTGTGGGCCATAACCAGCAATCCGCCCCAGCTGTGTTCATAGCCGATTTGTGCCAGTTGCGGATAACGGCGTTCAAAGGCGATAACATGCTTGCTGTGCGCTGCCTCAACATCACTGCGGGTCGAACGGAACCCGCGGGCATAGGAATAGACATTTCTCAGGAACAGACGCCTGTCATGAGTAAAGCGCATCGTCGTCCCGAAGCTCTCGGCCGGAATGACACCATAGGGCCGGTGCAATCCGGCCTGCTGCATCTCCTCCTCCGTCAGGGGTCTCGTCATGGAGGCATAGGTGTAGACAGGGATCGCCGTGTTCGGGAAAAATCCGCATTTTGTCAGATAGGCCGCGTTGCACAGCAACAGCTGCGAAGTTCTGATTGTTCCTTGGGGTGTCTGACAAAACTGCTCCCCTCGCCCGTACTCAACATCAACGAGTGGCGTTTTTTCATAGACCTGCACGTTCTCCGGCAGGGCCTTCATCAGGTTCACCAGATATTTTGCAGGCTGCAGCAAAATGGTCCCGGGCGTGTGAAGAGCAGAAAAGTAATGCTCGGACCCTGTCAGCTGACAGATTTCGTCACGCTCCAGCCAACGGTATTCCTTGCCGATAACATCCAGCGCCCGGGCCATTTCATCCAGACACTGCCTGCCGCGTTTTGTTGCAGCAGAATGATACTTCCCGCCTTCATCCCAGTCACAGTCCACTCCAGCGCCTTCCACTGCAGAGCGGATATAGTCAATACCTTCGGAATTCACATGGAGTTCCTCCGCATTGCCCCTGAGATCCTCGGCAAAGTGCGGGTTGCGCGGATTGTGAGCCAGATCGATCGCAAATCCTGCGCAACGCCCGGCAGCATTGTTGCCGATCCGTCCAGCATCAATCAGCACGACAGAAGCCTGTGGAGCCAGCTCCGCCAGACGACGCGCGCAATGAATCCCCATCCAGCCACCTCCGACGACCAGATAATCGCAAGCGATGTCTGTTTTCAAAGGTTTCGCCGCCGGCTGTTTGCCCAAAGCAGCATACCAGCCGGAATCTGTTGGTTCCATCTGTACGGACTGTATCTTCATACCGGGCACAGTCCCTTATTTTCAGGTCTTTTTGTAGACGCAAAAAATTCAATCTGATATAAATTTTTTCTATGTCAAAACTTCGCTCGCTCCTTCCTTCGGCAAACAGTCTCCTCGTCTTTGAAGCCGCAGCCCGCACCTTGAGTTTTCAGGCTGCTGCACAGGAAATGAATGTCACACAACCCAGCATCAGCCATTCCATACGCGGACTCGAGAAACATCTGGACACAAAGCTTTTTCATCGCGGGAACAGAGGTGTTTCCCTGACAACAGAAGGCGAGGAACTCTACAACGATCTGGCTCCTGCCCTGAACCTGATAGAAGCCCGCCTCGTCAAACTCAGCGAGAAGAAGAAACGCATCATCACGGTTGCAGCGTCCACATCTGTTGCAGCACAGTGGCTTCTTCCCCTTGTAACGGCCTTTCACCGCCAGAACCCCGATGTCCAGGTGCGACTGCTGACCAGTGATCGCGATATGGAGCCGGGGCACGACGTCGATTTTGCCATTCTGCGCGGCCCCTGTGCCTGGGATCGCCCGAATGTCTGGTATCTCGTTGATGAAATCCTCTATCCGATCTGCAGCCCGGCCTATCTTCAGGATGCACCGGCGCTCACCACACTGGATGATCTGTCCTCCCACAGCATCCTGCACAACAAGGAACCCTATCGAAAGCGCCTGAACTGGCAGGGCTGGCTTGAGGAACTGGGATATTCCGGCCCCCGCCTGCCGGAGAGTGTCTTCATGAACGACTACCAGCTCGTCCTTCAGGCCTGTCTGGCGGGTGAAGGCATTGCAATGGGCTGGAGCGTGACATCCCGGCAACTGGTCAATCGCAGAATGCTTGTCCGGCCTCTTCCACATGAAGTCTCAACAGGTTACGCTTTTTATGTTGTCGGACCGGAACACGATAGTATTGCACCCTACAAGCGAATATTCGCAGAATGGATCAGCCTCAATCACGAGAATATATAGAACATCCAACAGATAAAATTCTATCAGTAATTGAGTATTAACCTGTTCTTAAACACCGCATGATTTAATTTTTTCTCATATAAACGATGAGAAAGAGGCGAATTCATGCCGGAAAGAGCCAATGAACTTGTTCAAAAGACCACAGCCTCTCTGAATGACTTAAGAACGCCAGTTGCCCTGAGAAGAAGCATAGAACAGCATCAGGACAATCTTCTCTCGCTGGCAAAGGCCCTGCTGGTTGCCGGAAAAAGCGAGCAGGAAATTCTCGAGATCCTTGATAGTGCGTTTTCTTCCTACAAAAAGGAGCTCACAAAAACGATTGTCACCTTGGGAAATGAACAATGACAACGCACACGAAGCTGAATGATGAAGCAGGACGGCTTTCAGCACTACACCGTTATGATGTGTTGGATACCCCCGAAGAACAACCCTTTGAAAATGTTGTAAATCTTGTACAGCAAACCTTGCAGGTGCCCATGTGCGCCGTATCGCTCGTGGATGAACACCGCCAGTGGTTCAAGGCCCGGCGTGGTCTGGGCGTTTGCGAAACAGGACGCGACATTTCATTTTGCACTCACGCGATCCAGCAGACGGATCCCTTTATCGTCAACAATGCAGAGGAAGATCCTCTGTTCATGAACAATCCCCTGGTTACGGAAGACCCGCACATTCGTTCCTATCTAGGCATTCCGCTACAGACACCGGAAGGCTACAACATCGGCAGTCTGTGCGGGATTGACATCAAGCCCCGCGACTTCCAGCCTCACGAGGTGGAAATCATGAAATCCTTTGCACGGATTGTCGTTGACGAGCTGGAACTCAGACAAATCGCCTCTTCAGATGCCCTCACAGGCGCCATGACCAGACGCGCATGGTGTGAAATCGCAGAAGGCGAAATCAAGCGGGCCCACCGCTACAAGCGCAAACTCAGCCTGGCCATTCTGGACATTGACCACTTCAAGCACGTCAATGACACCTATGGACACCCTGTTGGCGACAGGGTCATTCAGTTCCTGGCCAACCTTTGCATTGATGAAAAACGGGAGTCCGATTTCTTTGGTCGTTATGGCGGTGAGGAATTTGTTTTCCTCATTACGGAAACCGGCGAGGAGGAAAGCAAAAACCTGCTGGAGCGGATCCGGAAAAACTTTCAGGACAGCCCTATCCCCATCGGGGGAGGCGAGACAATTCATTGCTCGATCAGTGCAGGGATTGCCAGCCTCCGGGAAAAGGAGTTTCTTCCCCCCCTGCTGGAGCGCGCCGACCAGCGCCTGTATCAGGCCAAGGAAACAGGACGAAACAGGGTTGTCGTTTACAGCAACTGACAGGCAAAAGGCCGGAGAGATCTCCGGCCTTTCTGCTGTTGCTCCTGCCCTCTTGTCAGCCAAGAACCTCATCAAGCGCAGCAATCAGTTTGCGGATATCTTCCCGCGAGGTGTAATGCGCCAGAGAGAACCGCAACACACCGGTTGTTCCATTGTGCCCCAGAGCCTCGACAAGCCTCAGGGAATAAAAGTGCCCTGACCCGCAGAGCAACCCGCGCTCACCCAGCTTCGCATTGATCTCCACAGGCGTCATTCCGTTCGTCGGGACAACAGAAATGGTCGGCGCCCTGCCCTCATGGCTGTCTGGACCAACAACCTGCAAGGCGGGACAAGCAGAAAGATAGCCCAGAAGCTCCTCCATCAGAGCAGCCTCTGTCTCACTCAGCAGTTTCCTGACAGCAGCAGCCCTTTCCCGATCCGAAACCTGCGTCCCCTCCCCGAAATGATGATCATAAAGCGCATCGAAGTAGTCGCTCATGCCCTTGACCGCAGCAACCTGCGCATGATCGGGACCAGCCGGCATCAAACGCTTGTCCCGCACATCGGCATTGAAATAGTGTCCCTGACTGGACAGCTTTTCAGCCATGTCCCTGCGGATCACCATCAGGCCCAGATGCGGACCGAAAACCTTGTAAAGGGAGAAAAGGTAGATATCACAGCCCAGCTCCTGCACATCGGGCAGGCCATGTCCGGCGAAGGCAACACCATCTGTGATTGTCCGCACCCCCCTGGAGCGGGCCAGATCACAGATTTCACGCACAGGGTTGATCTCCCCCAGAATGTTGGAGACATGCGGGAAGGTCAGCAGCCTGGTTTTTTCTGTCATCAATCCAGGCAGATCAACCGGATTAAGCCGACCTGTGACGGGATCAACCGTCCATTCCCGAACCACAATCCCCCGTTTTTCCAGCTTGCGCCAAACCCCGGAATTGCCTTCATGATCCTGATTGGTCACAATGATCTCGTCCCCGGCCTGCAACCAGTCCTCTGTCGCATGAGCCAGAACATAGCTGTTTTGCGATGTCGAAGGCCCCAGATAGATTTCATCTGCCGGAACATTCAGCCAGCGCGCCATGGAGCTGTAGGCTTCTTCCATCATGACACTGGCCTGACGGGATGCCGCATTGGGATAGGCCGGCTGCCCCTTGCACTCCCGGCAAAAGCTGTTCCAGCGCTCCATGACAGGTGCGCAAACGTACGAGCCACCAGCATTTTCAAAATAGATCCGACCGGTTTTTTCCGCCTCCTCAAAGGCAGGAAAATGCTGGCGCACGAAAGAGAGATCAAGGGCAGTCATCAAAAGGCCTCACCTGTTTTTTCATAAAGTTGCCTTTCAGCTTAGGGAAAAAGCGTGCGAGTGTCTGATCGACATCACAAGTTCTTTCTGCTTAAATGAAATCATTCTTTCACAATCAAACTCCAGATGATCGAAACCATGCACAAAGTCAGTGTCGACAAACAGGACCTGCTCATCCTGAACGCCTTGCAGGAAAACAGCCGCATCCCCCGTCTGGAACTGGCAGAACGGGTCAATCTGTCTTCGGCCCAGTGTTTTCGCAGGGTAAAGCGACTGGAAGAAAGCGGGTTGATTGAACGCTACAGCATCAAACTGAATGCCGACAAACTCGGCATGGACGTTTCCGCCGTGGTGATGATCCAGTTCAACAAGTCAGAACCGGACGCCCGCAACAGACTGATCGCCCTGCTCCGCCGGATCGACATCGTCCGGCAAGGCTATTCCATCACAGGAGAATACGATTTTCTGGTTATGATCAGCTGCTACACCATGAAAGAGTTCAGCCACCTGATCAATCACCAGTTCCAGACCAGCTACATTGCAGGCATGCACTCCTACCTGCTGATGGACTGCATCAAGAACAGCCACGCCATCCCGTTGATGAAAGACTAAACCTCAACCAGCGCCCTCTCCCTTGAGCCAGGCTGTCACGAAAGCACCAAGGACGATACCGACCACTCCCAGGGAAGGCGCAACCCACCACTTCCGGGCCTGCTGAGCCTGAAGTGCAGCGGCGTGCAGGTGAATGGCTGTCGTCATCAATGATGTTAACTGCTCCGGTGTCAGGCGTCGCCGGGATGTCCGTTTGCGGTCGGCCTCACTCATGTTCCCGCGCTCATCCAGCGACACGTCCCTTTCGCTGTCGATATCATAAAACCCGAGGACCCGCCTGTGGATCAGGGCGATTTTCCCGTTCTGATCCGTTCGGAAAAACTCCGAGTGCTCATTGAAAACATTGCCCCAATAAGACAGATCAGCGGACGTCTGATCAGCCTCGGCCGTTCCTGTGATCAGAAATATCCAGCGTTGCAGGCTGGCACTGTAGCGGCTGTATTCTGCCATGATCTGTATGGCAGCCAGAACATCCTTCAGGCGCTGTCCGTTTTTATCAAGGTAAGGCGAGGCTGACTGGTTCCCGAAAATCATCACATTCCCCCAGAGACTGACCGGTTTCGCTCCACTCCCCAAGACTATCACAAAAAAAGCCGGAGCAAGCTCCGGCCTTTTTTCTGTTCAAATGGGCGACCAGCCTTTTTTGGCTTTGCTGCCGGTTTTCTTCCCGGCTTTCTTGCGCTGTCCTCCGGGCTTGTCCGCCCCTCTGTTCTTGCGGGCGGCCTGCAGGTCACGACGTCCCTTGCCGGCATGAGTGGTCAGGAAGGTTTGCGTTCCCTTTTTCTGCCCGGCCCGTGCGCCTTCTCCACCGGATTTTCCGGTTCCGACGGGCTGATAGGAAGGCACGAGATGATGCTTTGCCGGACCGATCAGATCAGAGCGCCCCATCTTGCGAAGGGTTTCGCGGATCAATGGCCAGTTTTCCGGATCATGATAGCGCAGGAAAGCCTTGTGCAGACGACGCTCTCTCAGCCCCTTGGCCGTGCGCACGACCTCGCCGGAATTCCGGCGGACAGGACGGAGCGGGTTGCGCTCGCTGTAATACATCGCCGTGGAAAGCGACATGGGCGACGGCAGGAAGGTCTGAACCTGATCCGCACGGAAACCATTGCGTTTCAGCCACATGGCGAGGTTCATCATGTCCTCGACCTCTGTCCCGGGGTGAGCGGCAATGAAGTAGGGGATCAGATAAAGTTCCTTGCCTGCCTTTTTGGCAGCGGACTGGAACATGGACTTGAACTTGTCATAGGTTCCGATCCCCGGCTTCATCATCTTGGAAAGCGGTCGATCCTCGGTGTGTTCCGGTGCGATTTTCAAATAGCCGCCAACGTGGTGTGTCACCAGTTCCTTGACGTAGGTCGGGCTCTTGACAGCCGTGTCATAGCGCAGACCGGACGCAATATTGATCTTCTTGATTCCCGGCACGGCACGGGCCTTGCGATAGAGTTCGATCAGGCTCTCGTGTGAAACGTCAAGGTTCTTGCAGACCTCCGGATAGACACAGGACAGACGGCGGCAGACCTTCTGGATATTGTCGTCCTTGCAGGCCTGTCGGTACATGTTTGCCGTCGGACCGCCCAGATCCGAAATCACACCTGTAAAGCCCTTGACCTTGGTCTTGATGTCCTCAATCTCCTTGAGGATCGATTCATGAGAACGGCTCTGAATCACGCGCCCTTCGTGCTCGGTAATGGAACAGAAGGTACAGCCCCCAAAACAGCCCCGCATGATATTGATCGAAAAACGGATCATGTCCCAGGCCGCAATCTTCGCCTCGCCATAGTTCGGGTGCGGCGCGCGGGAATAATAAAGATCAAAGACCCCGTCCATTTCCGGCGTTGTCAGCGGAATGGGCGGCGGGTTCATCCAGATCTGGCGCTCGCCGTGCGCCTGGACCATGGCACGTGCATTGCCCGGATTGCTCTCCAGATGCAAAACACGGGAGGCTTGCGCATAGAGCGCCGGGTCCTGAATGACATCGTCATAGGACGGCAGGCGGATGACGGTTTTCGCCTTGTCCAGATCGCGCATTTTCAAACGCGCAGCCTTGGCATCCGGAATGTCCTCGTCCATGTCGATAGAGGTCAGATCAATTTCGCCCCAGCCTTCGGGAATGGTGTTTTCGACAAAAACAGTTCCACGGATATTCTTCATATCCTTCGGCGCTTCACCGGCAGCGCAGCGATGCGCCACTTCCACAATGGCACGCTCGGCATTTCCGTAAAGCAGGATATCGGCTTTTGAGTCCAGAATGACAGAGCGGCGGATCTTGTCCGACCAGTAGTCATACTGGGCGATACGACGCAGGGACGCCTCAATGCCACCGATCACAACCGGGACATCCTTGAAAGCCTCCCGACAGCGCTGAGAATAGACAATAACGGAACGATCCGGCCGTTTGCCCCCTTCATCATTCGGAGTGTAGCTGTCATTGCGGCGAATTTTACGATCAGCCGTATAGCGGTTGATCATGGAATCCATGTTGCCAGCCGTTACACCGAAGAAAAGGTTCGGCTTGCCCAGTTCGCGGAAAGGCTCTGCCGACTGCCAGTCCGGTTGCGCCAGGATACCGACACGAAAACCCTGAGCTTCCAGTGTACGGCCAATAACCGCCATGCCAAAGCTCGGGTGATCCACATAGGCATCACCTGTCACAATAATGATATCGCAGCTGTCCCATCCCAGCAGATCCATTTCCTCGCGGGAGGTCGGCAGGAAAGGCGCAGTCCCGAAGCGGTGCGCCCAGTATTTGCGGTAGGAAAAAAGCTCGACAGCTTCATCGACAGTGGGAACAACGTGACTGTTGCCAAGGGACGCAGGGGCAACATCCTCATCACGGGCCTTGCGGGTCTTGATGTGTGTTCCGGCGGCAGCCTTCTCGCGAATGGCGCGCTCTTCATCGGGGTTGAAGCTCGTCGGGGAAAAGCTCTGCTGTGCCTGTCCGCTCTCTGCCTTGTCACACTGGCCCGGGCTCTGATGAGGAACATCGTAAGGGTTGCTGGCTGCAGGATGCGTTGCATCCGGGGACAGGCCGTCCTCCGGACCGGAATCTCCGGGTCCATTCACACTGTTGCTCATGGTGTCTCTCTCTTGACCTCTGCCCAGCCTTCTGGAGGCGACTTTTCCGTGGCAAGTCTTCAGGCAGCTTCTTTTCTCTCTGGTGCCTGTTCTACGCTTCTTTGCACCAGAATCAAGAAGAGATCGCTTTTCCGAGTAAAAAAGTCAGAAAAGCGATCTCTCCAAAAACAGGCAGAAATGATCAGGCTTTCACATCAACAACAATGCGTCCCTTTACAGCACCTTTGAGAATATCACTCCCCAAACGGGGCAGTTCTGCAAGCCCGACCTCCTGCACCATGGCCTCCAGCCTGTCGAGCGGAAGGTCTGTTACAACCCGCTCCCATGCCCTTTGCCGGGCATCATAGGGCTTCATGACAGAATCAATGCCCAGCAGGTTTACCCCTCTGAGTAGAAAGGGAACCACTGTGGCCGGCAACCCCGCGCCACCGGCCAGTCCGACAGCCGCAACAGAGGCCCCGTACTTCATCTGCCCCAGCACACGGGCCAGCATGGCGCCACCAACGGCATCCACACAGCCAGCCCAGGTTTCGCTTTCCAGCGGACGCTTGACTGTTTCGTTCAATTCTTCCCGTGCAACAATCCGGCTTGCCCCCAGATCGCGAAGATAGCTTTCGGTTTCCGGGCGCCCGGTCACAGCGGCAACCTGATAGCCAAGCTTGCCCAGAATGACTGTCGCAACGGAACCGACACCGCCTGCCGCCCCTGTCACCAGAACCTCGCCCTGCTCCGGGCTCAGACCGTGATCCTCAAGAGCCATCACGGCCAGCATGGCGGTAAAGCCCGCAGTCCCGACGGCCATGGCCTGTCTCGTCGAAAGACCATCCGGCAGAGGCACGAGCCATTCGGCCTTGACCCTTGCCTTTGTCGCATAACCGCCCCACCAGACCTCTCCAACCCGCCATCCTGTCAGAACGACGCGATCACCGGGCTTGTAACAGGGGCTGTCAGAGCTCTCCACAACGCCTGCAAAATCGATCCCCGGAATGTGCGGGTAATTGCGCACCAGACCGCCCCCGCCTGTCAGGCACAGACCATCCTTGTAATTGACTGTCGAGTATTCAATGGCAACAGTCACATCGCCTTCTGCAGGCAGTTGACTGTCATCCAGCTCGGTGACTTTTTGCGAGATATCGCCTTCTTCACTGCGATCAACGACCAGCGCCCTGAACATCTTTCTTGCTCCCATGTCCGTTTGTTCTTTTCAGAAAGGCTACCACAATCCCCTGCTCAATTGTGCTTTTATTCCGCTTCCAAAAAGCGTTGCAAAAGCCTGAACGGGCCTTACATTTAAATGCCAATTGACTTGAACAGGAAAATCACAGGGCAGCTTTCAATGAAACTCGGTATCTTGCAGAACGGACAACCCGCTGACGAAATGGTTCCAACACACGGACAAACGCACGGGCTGTTCAGAAAGTTTCTGGAAAACCGCGGTTTTACCTTTGTGTCCTACAATGTCGAGGCCTGTGAACTGCCCGAAAGCCCTCTTGAAGCCGACGGCTGGCTTCTGACAGGCTCCCGTCATGGCGTTTACGAGGATCACGCCTTTATTCCGCTGCTGGAGGATTTTATCCGCAAAACCTATGCTGCTGCCGTTCCCATGGTTGGCATCTGCTTCGGCCACCAGATCATGGCACAGGCTCTTGGAGGACGTGTTGAAAAGTTCTCGGGCGGCTGGTCTGTCGGCCCTACAAAATACGACCTGCCCAATCCCTCCCCCCTGACAGAACACCTGAAAAGCGACAGCATCACGGTTCTGGCCTACCATCAGGACCAGGTTCTGGAAAAGCCGGAAGGCTCAACTGTTATTGCCTCTTCCGATTTCTGCAGGATTGCCGGACTTCAATATGGCGACCGGGCCCTCACATTGCAGCCCCACCCGGAATTCACCAAAGGTTTCGTGACAGATCTGGCCAATCTTCGCCGCAATATCCTCCCCGAAGAAATCTATGATGGTGCGATGAGCAGGATGGATGCTTCTGTCCTGTCGTCCTCTTCCATCGGGGATGTGATCGAACGCTTCTTCAAGGAACGCTGAAAAACCGGCTAGCTCCTCAGCTGTGCTGCGACAGCCTGCAGGGCCTCCGCCTGCCGGACAGTGATGTAGCCGTCATCAATGGAGACAAATCCCTGCTTTCTGAATGCGTTCAGAGACAGATTGACTGTCGGACGGGACGCCCCGATCAGGGAGGCAAGTTCCGTTTGTTTCAGGCGCAGCTGAATTACCGTCCCCTTCCCGGTCCTCTCTCCGAAATCCTCAGCCAGCAGGAGCAGAATACCAGCCAGACGCGAGGCTGCACTGCGGAAAACAAGATCAACCGCCCTCATCTCTGATCGCCGGAAACGCCGGGCAAGCTGGGCGGAAACCCTGAACGAGAGGGCCGCTGTGTCTTTCATCAGCCCGGAAAAGATCTTTCGGGGAACCCGGACAACCGAACAGAGGTCGACTGCGACAGCAAAGCTCTCCCGGGACCCTTCACTGACAACCGGCAGTTCTCCGAAGACTTCTCCCGGCTCGACAAAGCCAAAAGTAAACTCCTCACCGTTCTCGGTCAGGCAGTAAATGCGTACCAGCCCTCTTTCCAGCAAATAAACAAACTCCGGAGAGGCCGTCGGTTCAAAAATGTGTTCGCCATCAAAGAAACCGATTTCAACCGCGCTGTCCCTGAGCTGAAGCAGGGCCTCCTCCGGCAGTTGATCCAGCCAGTTCAGGGAAGCCATATGCCAATGTGTCACGTTCATCATCCATCCCGGTTTCCAGAAGATGACACAAACAGACAAAGGCGCTGTTTTTGTAACCAAACTGTGGAGAAAAATTGAAATCCCCCTGCGAAAACCTGTCCGCAGGGGGAATGACACAACACGTTTTACCTTATCCGTCTGTGTGCTTGCCAATCACATCCACAACGACTTCCCCGGGGTTCTGCACACAATAGCTGTAGACCCTCTCAACGGGGATGGCGCTGAAGTCTTCCTCAAAGTCGACTTCCTCATCCCCTGCAGAATCAAGATAGCCCTGAATGTAATAGAGAGCGGTCGGAACATAGGCGTAGTCGAGCGCAACAAGTCTGGTACAGGTGTAGGAATCAAAAACATCAATTTCCTCTGCCGCCAGCGCTGTTGATACAACGGAGCTTCCCATGCCCGCAGCCAGAGCCGTCACCAGGAGCTTTTCCTTGAAAGATCGCATCAGTCTCTTCTCCATAAATCTCGTTATCCATTCCCGTTCAGGAACAGCAGCAAGATAGGCAGGAGAAGGAGAACAGTCTGTTAGGTGGCTAACAGCAATGCCTTTTAATCAGCGTTGCAGCACACCGTTGACGGCAAAGAGAACACAACCCTCTTCGTCTTTGCTGTTGCGCTCACAAAGCTGAAGTGCCTTTTCACGGGCCTTGCTCCTGCTTTCCTGACCGGAAACAGCAGCCCAGCTTCCATCCCCGGAATAGGCAAAGGCCTTGTCTCCTTCAGCAGACAACCATTTGAGATAACCCTGCTGCCCGGCTTCGGACAGGGCCGGAGGCAAGCTGTCCGCTGTCGCCAGCGCTTCCTGCCCCCCTTGCGCACAGGCTGCCAACATCAAGAGCACGCCTGTGACAGGCACCAGTTTCTGGAACATCATACAAACTCCCGGATCTTTTGACTGTTGCCCATTCTACGCTCCGGCAGTTGTCTTTATTCATTCACAAAGGCTTGAGCACACAGAAAAAACCGCATGTGCCCAGGGTGGCACATGCGGTGTCAAGTCAGACGGGTGACCTTGTTGTCACAATGGCTGTGGTGACAACAAGACTCTGACACACAGAGAGATCAAGGCTTCAAACTCACTGTGCTACAGATCCTGCCGCAGGTTCAGACAGAATGATGTAACGGACGTTGCACTCGCCCCGGCGTTCCTCGGAAATGTTGCGCCATGTGGTCATGGCTTCCTCACGACAGTTGAACGGGCCCTGCAACTGCTCGGTTCCGGCAACAACCTGGGAGAAATCCGTAGAGGTGAACTCTCCACCAACGATCCAGAATTTTGAATGGGACATCATCTCGCTCCTTTGTCTTTCTCAGTCTGTCTGACTGCTGTTTTCTAACTTGCAGTTTTGAACTGCGCTGTTTCTGTTGATTCGCCCATCGCGGTTGTTGAGGACTGACCTCCGCTGATGGCAACGCTGACGGCGTCAAAATAACCTGTCCCGACTTCCCGCTGGTGACGTGTTGCCGTGTAGCCGCTTGCTTCAGCAGCAAACTCGGCCTGTTGCAGGCTGGAATAGGCCGCCATACCGTGATCGCGGTATCCGCTCGCCAGTTCGAACATGGAGTGATTCAGTGCATGGAAACCGGCCAGTGTTACGAACTGGAACTTGTAGCCCATTGCCCCAAGCTCACGCTGATAGCGGGCGATGGTGTCCTTGTCGAGGTTCGCTTCCCAGTTGAAGGAAGGTGAACAGTTATAGGCCAGCATCTTGTTCGGGTATTCCTTCTTCACCGCTTCCGCAAAGGCGCGGGCCTCTTCCAGATTTGGCTTGGATGTTTCCCACCACAGCAGGTCAGCATAAGGCGCAAAGGACAGGCCACGCTTGATACAGTGCTGCAGACCGGTTCCGGCTTTCAGACGATAGAAGCCCTCACTTGTGCGGCTGTCCGGCTCGATGAACTCGTGATCGCGCTCGTCGATATCGGATGTGATCAGGCGCGCACTCTCGGCATCTGTACGGGCCACGATCAGTGTGGATGTTCCGGAGACATCTGCCGCCAGACGGGCCGCGTTCAGGTTGCGGATATGCTGCGCTGTCGGGATCAGGACCTTGCCGCCCAGGTGGCCACACTTTTTCTCGGAAGCCAGCTGATCTTCGAAATGAACACCCGCCACACCGGCTTCAATATAGGCCTTCATGATTTCAAAGGCATTCAGCGGGCCGCCAAATCCGGCTTCCGCATCGGCTACGATCGGAGCAAACCAATCGCGGCTTGTGCCACCTTCCGAGTGTTCGATCTGATCTGCACGCTGCAGGGTGCGATTGATCTTTTTTGCAAGCTCCGGACCGGAGTTCGCAGGATAGAGGCTTTGATCCGGATAGGTCGCGCCTGCAACGTTCGCATCGGCAGCAACCTGCCATCCGGACAGATAGATGGCCTTCAGACCGGCACGCACCATTTGCATGGCCTGATTGCCGGACAGGGCGCCAAGGGCATTGATGTAGTCTTCGCTCTTCAGCAGGTTCCAGAGTTTTTCCGCTCCTTGCTCGGCAAGAGTATGGCGGATCTGGACAGAACCCCGCAGGCGCCTGACTTCCTCCACAGAATAGTTGCGCTCAATCCCTTCAAAACGGCCAGCAGGAACATTGCTCAGCAGGCTTTCAAAAGTGTTCCCCATTTCCATACTCCTCATTCTTTACCAATTTTGACATTATGAGCGATATCTATCGATATTTCGTCTTTCGATGAATTTATTGGTAATTTAGTTTCAAAAATAAATCTATAATTATAATGTTGATGCGCAAATCTTGTTAATGTGAATTTGTAAATTTGTAAATTTTGTAAATTTTACAGCCTTGACAATCGACCCCTGCTCGCGGAACACTTCAACAAAGGCCATCACGTCCCCGGGAGAGAGAAATGGCAGAACAGACAGAAAAGAAGCTCTTTATAGGGCCGCGCCTGAAGCGCATCAGGAAGGAACTCGGTCTGACCCAGGCCCGAATGGCAGAAGAACTTGGCATTTCAGGCAGTTATCTCAACCTGCTTGAAAGGGGACAACGCCCTGCAACCGCCCAGTTTCTCATCAATCTGGCTGCCAGCTATGACATCGACATCCGTCAGCTGGCCGCTGACACGGAACACCAGTCGCTGAGCGAGCTTCGCGAGGTTTTCGCCAACCCTCTCTTTCGGGACACAGCCGTCCCGCAGCAGGAACTGCGCGATCTTTCAGAACACTGCCCCACCATTTCCGAGGCCGTTTTGCGTCTGTACGATGCCTATTACACGGCCAAGAGCGGGGAAAACAAACTGGCCGAACAGGTTGCCAATGAAAGCGGTGGCCTGCCTGAAACCGAACCAACCAACTGGGTCCGGGACTATTTGCGCTCCCAGCGCAATCACTTTCCATCGCTGGATCAAGCCGCCGAAGAACTCGCAGCAGAACTGGACCTGCGGCGCAACCCGATTTTTCACACCCTGAGCAATCACCTGCAAGGCAGCTATGGCATCCGTGTTGATATCATGCCGATCGAAGTCATGATGGAAGACCTTCGACGCATGGACCTGCACCGCAAGCGCCTGATGATTTCGGAAATGATGCCCGAAAGCGGCCGCTGCTTCCAGGCAGCCTATCAACTGGGGCTGTCTGCAGAAAGCCAGCACATCAACAGACTGGTTGAAAATGCCAGCCCTCCTTCCGATACAGCCTGGCGCCTTTTGCGTATCGCCCTGGCCAACTACTATGCCGGGGCTCTGATGATGCCTTATGGACGCTTTCTGGAAGCGGCTGAAACAACGGGTTATGATCTCGACATTCTGGCGCAGCGCTTTACAACCTCTATCGAGCAGACAGCCCACCGCCTGACAACACTTCAACGCCCGACAGCGCGTGGCGTTCCCTTTTTCTTCCTCAGGATTGATGTTTCGGGCAACGTCTCGAAACGCTTTGCAGCCGGCAAGTTTCACTTTTCAAAGTTTGGCGGAACCTGCCCCCTGTGGAATGTTCACAAGACGTTCATTTCACCGGGCAGCACCTTTACCCAGCTCATTGAGCTTCCGGATGGAACACAATACTTTTCCATCGCCCGCACAGTGAAACGCTCCGTTTCGTCATACCAGCAGCACGAGCCCATGCTGGCCCTTGCAATCGGGTGCGATATCCGCCATGCCCATCGCCTGACCTATGCCCGCAGTTACAATCTGGAAAAGCCCGACCCGACCCCTATCGGTGTCAACTGCCGCCTCTGCGAGAGAGCGGGCTGCGCACAACGCTCCGAACCCCCGCTTTCCAAAAACCTGATCGTTGATGAGCGCCGCCACGGCATCTCGGCCTTCACCTTCCCAACAGATCAGGTTTGAGCCGTTCCGCCTTCCCGACCGGCTTCCATTCTCCGAAAACGGGCCCATGGCTTGCTGCCCGGCCTTTCTCTGGTCAGGGTTGTTTCATGGTCTGATGACAAACCCCACCGGAACCAGTCCCTGTGCTCTCAGAAAATCATCCGGTGAACGGCAGGAACCAACACTCCGGACAACAAGCGTTTTCAAAGCCCGCCCTGAACCTGTATCTCCTCAAACGAGCCGTTCTTTTTACCGCTTCATCTCTCTTTCTTCAGAAGAGTTCACTGTTCAAACTCCAATACATTTCCACACACTAATCAAATAAAAACAAAAACATAACAAGGAATATGTGAAAATTTGCAAAACACAGTTTATCGTGTGCTTTTTCACCTGATATTAAGGTCTGTCTTTATATTTTAGAGAGAGCATCAGGAGAAATTTCTTGTTCAGGACCATAATAAAAACACCCTTGAATCTTCTCTGTCTTGGCCTGCTCGCTCTGTCTTCCCTCCAGGCAAAGGCGAACGATGAGCCTCATCTTTTCCTGGGAAACAACAACATCCCTCCGATGCTCTTTCAGGACAATGGTCAACCTATGGGTATTGTTGCAGATCTCTTTGAGGCCCTGTCCGAAGAAATTGAAAACGAAGCCATAGTCTTTGAACTGGATGACTGGCAAAAGGCGCAGGAACGCGTCCGTGCAGGGGAAGCAGCAGGACTGCTTCAGCTCAACAGAAATCCGGCGCGGGAAGAATATCTTCTTTTCTCCGATACACTTCTGGTTTCAGAATTCGTTATTTTTCACCATGCGGACCGCAAGGATATCAAAAGAGTCGAGGATCTGTTCGGTCTGAAAGTCGCTGTCGAACCTGCAGGCTACCCTGCCTCCATCCTCAACCGGCACTCTCCCATCAAACCGGTTTTCGTCGGCAGCTGGGAACTCGGCTTCAAAATGGTGCAGGATGGAACCGTTGATGCTCTTATTACAGATCGCTGGGTTGGTGAATACATTCTGGCACACTCGCAACTGAAAAACATCACTGTCGCCGCACGCCCGATCGAAAAGCTTGTTTCCCACATCGCTGTTACAAAGGATCATCCGGAACTCCTCAAGGCCATCAACGAAGCCCTGGCCCGCCTTCACAGCTCCGGGCGCTTCGAGACCATTCTCAACAGGTGGCGCGGCTCGCAGGTTGTCTATATCTCCGCCAGGGAAAAGCAACTTCAGGAATATATCGAGATTGCACTGGGCATTGTTCTGTTCCTGCTGGCCCTCCTGATTCTTCAGGCCCTGCGCCTGCGCAACAGGAACACACAGATCCAGAAGCAGAACGAAATCCTCGAAGAGCGTGTTCTGGAGCGGACAGAACAGCTCCGGCACGAGAAAAAACGCCTGGAGGAGATTGTCTGGGGCACACAGACCGCCACCTGGGAATGGGATATTCCCTCGGACACAGCTTCCTTCAACGAACGCTGGGCAGAAATGATCGGCTACAGCCTTTCAGAGCTGGCTCCGACCACATTCAAAACCTGGGAGGCCTTCACCCATCCGGATGATCTTGCTGCATCCAAGGCTCTTCTGGAACGCCACTTCAGAGACGAAAGCAGCCACTACGAGACAGAAATACGCATGAAGCACCGCCACGGGCACTGGGTCTGGATCCTCAGCAGGGGAAAAGTCGCCGAGTGGACAGAAGACGGTCGCCCCCAACGCATGTCAGGCACCCACATTGACATAACACGGCTGAAGAATGCCGAACTGGCCTTGCTGGAGAGTCAGGAAGCGCTGGAAAACCAGCTTCTGCAAACCCGCAAGGCTCATGAAAATCTGGCTGTTCAGGCCAAGGAACTGGCAAACAAGGCCAGAGAAGAAGCCTATCTTCGTACAAAGGCAGAAGCTGCTGAAAAGTCCAAGTCAGAGTTCTTTGCTTCCATGAGCCATGAAATCCGGACCCCCATGACAGGGATCATGGGATTTGTTGAACTGCTCCTTCAGGATGACCTTACCCGTGCTGCGCGCGACAAGGCAGAAATGATCAGGAACTCGTCCCAGTCCCTGCTGACGATCATCAACGACATTCTGGATCTGTCAAAGCTTGAAGCCGAACGCCTTGAGCTCGAGGAACTCAACTTTGACGTAGCCGGGCTCGCCGCAGAGGTCATTGAACAGACGAAGGGCGCCTGCTCACCGGAAAAGCTCGAAAACCTGGCAATTTCCTTTAACCCGGAAACCTTCCTTCCAGAGAAACTCCACGCCGACCCGACCCGCCTTAGGCAGGTTCTGCTCAACCTTTTGGGCAATGCTGTCAAGTTCACAGAACACGGAGCCATCACACTGCACTGCCACAATGACCCAAGTCTGTCGCTGATCACCTTCAAGGTGCAAGACACCGGGATCGGCATCGAGGACGCGGTTCAAACACGCCTTTTCAAGGAGTACATGCAGGCCGACTCATCAATCAGCCGCAAATACCAGGGCACAGGTCTCGGTCTGGCCATATCCAAACGCCTTGTCGAACTGATGGGTGGAGAAATCGGTGTGGAATCAGCAAAAGGAGAAGGCAGTCTCTTCTGGTTTACCTTCCCCTACAAACCGGCACTGGAAAGCGGGGAAGCGCCTGAAGACACCATACTGCACGGGAAAGAGGAAGTGGAAGCCACGTCACCACTCTCCATTCTTGTGGCAGAAGACAACGCCATCAACCAGACCATTATTGAAACCTTCCTCCGGAACATGGGGCACAATCTTACCCTTGTCAAAAATGGTCTGGAAGCCGTTCAGGCTGTCCGGGAAAAGGATTTTGACCTGATTTTGATGGACGTCAGAATGCCCGAGCTTTCAGGGCCGGACGCCTCTCGCCAGATCCGTCGGCTCCCGGCTCCGAAGAACAACATCCCCATCATTGCCGTGACGGCCGATCTGATGGGTGAAAGTCATGAGGATTATCTGGCAGCCGGAATGAACGACTGCGTTGGCAAACCCATCAATTTCGGCGAACTGGCCCGATCCATTGTCAAAAACACCCGCACCAGAACTCTTGCAAAGGCAGAGTGATCACTCGCCCGCCACAACAGCCTTTTCAACAGGACAGCCCTGTGGACGGCAAACACCCTCGTGACACAGGCGGCAAATACGTCTGGCACTGGGCATATCCTCCGTCAGAGCGCTCAGGGCCTTTTCCAGAACCGGTGTCAGGAGTTCCTTCTGGTCTGGCGAGAGGCTACTTAAAACCTTCTCCACAACGGCAGCTCTGGTTTCCAGAACCTCAGCAACAATCTCTGCACCCTTTGCGGTGACATGAACCGTGACCGCGCGTGCATCCTTCAGACTCTTTCGCCGTTCAATCAACCCTTCACTCTCAAGCCGATTGACCAGCCGGACTGTGCCCGAATGCGTCAGGTTCAGGACACGACTGAGCACATCAATTGTGTCCCCCGGATGATTGGAGACGGCAACAAGGGTTGCTGCCTCGTTAATCCCCAGGTTTCCGACTTTGGACACCCGGGTCTCAATCGAGGATGCAACTGCCGTTGCAAAAGCACCGAGAAGGTTGTTGCTGTAGCTTTCATTGACCATGACACTATTTATATGACCAAATCACACAAAATCAATAGACAAATCCATTTCTCTAAATTTATATAATTAAATCACATACTTTAAAAGCCCAGAAAGAATGCCATGTCAATTTCACCTGAAAACCTCCGAGAAGCGAAACAATTCAAAACAGTCCATGGAAAGCGCATGGCCTATATCGAGCAAGGACAGGGCGACCCGATTGTCTTTCTGCACGGCAATCCGACATCCCTGTTCCTCTGGCGGCACATCATGCCCCGGCTTGAAGGCAAAGGACGCCTTATCGCCATTGACATGATCGGGATGGGAGATTCAGACAAACTGGACAATCCGACAGAGGACAGCTATTCACTGGCTGAAAACAGCAAATACACCTTTGCCCTTCTCGAGGAACTCGGCGTCACAGAAAATGTCACTCTCGTTCTACATGACTGGGGATCGGGGGTAGGCTTTCACTGGGCCAACCAAAACCGGGACCGCATCAAAGCCATTGCCTTTATGGAAGCTATTGTAACCTCCTTCCCGACCTGGGAAGAGTTTCCGCTGGAGTTACACGAACCGATCAGGATGCTCCGCTCAGAGGCTGGCATCAAAGCCGCACTGGAAGAGAATTTCTTCATCGAGACCCTCCTGCCTGCTGCCATTCTTCGCAAACTCACACCCCAGGAGCACGAGGAGTACAGACGTCCTTTCAGGGAAGCTGGCAGCGACAGGCTTGCCACTCTGGCAGGGCCCAGACAGCTCCCCATTGCAGGTGAACCGGCAGAGACAGTCGCGATCATTAACAGCTATGCGGAATTCCTGTCCGGTTCCCATGATATCCCAAAACTGTTCATCAATGCGGACCCCGGTGCTTTCCTGACTGGATATGCCCGTGATTTTGTTCGCAGCTGGCCCAATCTGACAGAAGTCACTGTGAGTGGTGTCCACTTTGTGCAGGAAGACTCCCCCGATGAAATTGCCCGGGCCATCCTGAACTGGCTGCCCGGGTAGACAGGGCAAGAAACGGAGTTCCCCTGCTGCCCTTTCATGACAGAAAGCTCCTGTCCATCATAACAGGAGACCACCATGGAACTCGCAAACAAAACCATTATCATCACAGGTGCCAGCAGCGGAATCGGCGCTGCTGCGGCCCGTCTCTTTATTCGCGAAGGCGCACAGGTTGTTCTGGGTGCCCGCCGGACCGATCGTCTGAAAGAACTCACGCAGGATCTTGCCCGTCAGGGCGGCAAGGCCGTTTTTCTGGGCGGTGATGTAACAGACGAACGCTATCACCAATCCCTGACAGCCCTGGCTCTGGAGGAATACGGCAAACTGGATGGAGCCTTCAACAATGCCGGAACAGTCGGTGAGCTGTCCCCTGTTGCCCAAATGAGCACAGAAAACTGGCGCAAGGTTATCGAGACCAACCTGACAGCGGCCTTTTTCGCAGCAAAATCCCAGATCCCGGCCCTCGTTGTTCAGGGCGGAGGCTCCATTGTCTTTACCTCTTCCTTTGTCGGGCAGGCCAATGGCGGTATGCCGGGGATGGGAGCCTACGCTGCCTCCAAAGCCGGTCTGGTCGGTCTGACCCAATCCCTTGCAGCCGACCACGGAGCCGACAAAATCCGGGTCAATGCATTGATGCCGGGCGGGACAAAAACAGAAATGATGAGCGATGACCCTCAGATCGAGAGCTTCATCGCCAATCTTCATGCGCTTAAACGCACAGCAGATGCGGAGGAGATCGCACAGGCTGCTCTTTTCCTCCTCTCCGGGCGTTCAGACTTTGTCACAGGAACCAGTCTTTATGCTGACGGTGGCGTTTCCTGCCGTTTGTGCTGACGGACACCTCCCCTGTTTCCTGCAGGGGAGGTTTTCCGCTGTCACCGCTACAGCTTTCTCAGCTTTTCAACTTCCTGATCAATGGCTGCTCGCCATTCCTGCTCTGTCGGCTCAGCAACACCCAGTTCACCGACAAAGCCACTGCTGAACACAGCGTCAGGCTTCAGTGACCTCAACACAAGAAGGCTTCTGATCAGAGCATCTGCCGACCCGCCTGCCTTTTCGACCACCAGTGTCGACCACTTGCTGTCCCACAGGAAAAAGGTATCGCCTGAAAAGAGATAGCTCTTCCCGTGCGGGGATTTATAGAAAAAGCACACACTGCCTGCCGTGTGCCCTGGCGTATCAAGGACAAGCAGGTCCCCCAGCAGGTGATCTCCCTTTTCAAAATAGCGATCAGCCGACGCATGGCGTCCAATGGCCCCGGCTTCTCTCTCGGGATAGAGCAACAGCGAGCCAAAGCGGTTCCGGATACGCTCCAGGGAACCACCCGCTTCATCCCTATGTGTCAGAAGCTGCATCCTGATTCCGCCGCGTTCTTCCATAAAGTCGAGATCAGCATCATTTCCCGTATTGTAAAACAGGATATTCCCCTGGGGATGCTCCAGAAAATAGGCATAGCTGTTCAGGATGCCTGTTTGATGTTTTTCGGTTTGCCAAAGGTCCGGATAAAGCTGCTTCATTGGGATATCTCCTGCCTTTTGACAAGCAGCTTCCAGCTCACAAAACAGGCCAGAACGGATGAGACAGCAAAGGTCACAAACAGCCAGCCTGCAGAATTGGCTATTCCATCGATATTGTCTGTCTGGTTAAAACCGGACATGTTGGTCACCAGCCCTGCGACAGCAGTTCCGAATGCGACAGCAAACATCTGCACAGTTGACAGGGCAGAAGCAGCCGTTTCCCTCTCTTCTGCCTCCGTGAACTGGAGAGCAAAGGTGTTGATGTGCGGCCAGCCCAGACCAATCCCGACACCCACCAGAACAAGCGCCAGTGCGATCAGGAGCACCAGATCCAGATCTGCACTTCCATACTGGGGTGTCCCCGCAGCCAAGATCAGCATGCCGGTAACCATTGCCAGCGGACCAGCAACAACAGTCCGCTCCATGGCCTTTCCTTCATAGCGGGCAGAGCAGACTTCCGAAACGGCCCATCCGATTGAAACAAGTGCTGCAATGTATCCGGCCCACAGAGGCGAAAGTCCGTGCAGGCGCTGCAGATAAAACGGCATGAAAAATTCGGTGTTCACACAGAAAATCAGCAAGGCCATCAAAGCAAAGGTCAGGAAGAGCGCTGTTCCCGGCATCATGACTCCCGTTGGGAACAAACGGTTTCCTCCCCTTTGTTCCCTTCGCATCAGCGCAACAATCAACACCACGGACAGAACAGTCCACAAGGCAGCCGAAATCAGGGATGGCGAAAGGGAAGCAAAGGAAATCGCAAGCACCGACCCCGCGATAAAAGCCAGTTGAACATACGCAATCGGGGACGCGCGCTCCTTTTTCCTGTCCATTCCGGGCAAGAGATACAAAACAATCATCAGAAAGACGCCTGCCATGGGTGCCAGAACAAGAAAGCCCAGCCGCCAGGCGTCGTACTCGGCAAAGATGCCTCCGATTGCCGGACCGAAGAGCATTGCGATCCCCCACGTTCCGGACAACAGCGCCATGGCGCGAGACCAGAGGTGTTCCGGATAGACATGGACAATCATCGCATAACACAGGGTAAAGAGCATTCCTCCACCCGCCCCCTGAACAGAGCGTCCGGCCAGCATCACTGTCATCGAGGTTGATCCGGCAGAAATCAGGCTGCCCAGGGCAAAGAGAAGAACAGCGATCACAAAGGTCAGTCTGGCCCCCAGCCGCTGGATCACCCGCCCCGTTACAGCCGCAAGAAGGATGGCTGAGAGAGTAAACAGCGTCGAATTCCAGGCATAGAGTTTTTGCCCGCCAATTTCCGCAACAATAGACGGCAGCATTGTTGCAGAGATCGTGATGTTGATCGCGTGCAGGGAAATCCCGCCCGCCAGGACAAGCGACATCGCCGCATAACGCCCCAGCAGGATGTCTCTCCACCCTGCCTCTGCCTGCTGTTCCATACAATCGGACATGCCTGTGATCTCCTTAAGCAAATCAATTCCTGCTTGCTTTCGTAATTCCTCAACCTAAGTTGAGGTCAAGGACTTTTAAATGGAATGAACGAATCGCAGGACAACACAATGAAACGCAAGGAAGGCCTGACAGTCGGGGAAGTCGCAGAACGCAGTGGCATTGCTGTTTCAGCGGTCCACTTCTATGAACGCAAGGGTCTGATTTCTTCGGAGCGGAACAGGTCAAACCACCGCCGCTATTCAGCCAATGTTCTCAGGAAAATTGCGATCGTACAGGTCGCCCAGCGCGCCGGAATCCCCTTGCGTGAAATCGCAGAGGCCATGGCCTTCCTGCCCCCCGAAGCCAAGGTCACACTTGAGGACTGGGATCATCTGGCAAAGTCCTGGCGCAATCAGCTGGATGACAGAATTGCCCGCCTGCAGCGCCTGCGCGACGGCATGCACAGCTGTATCGGTTGCGGATGCCTGTCACTGACCACCTGCGCGCTGGTCAATCCGGATGATATTATCGGCGCCAATGGCCCCGGTGCACGTTACCTCGAAGAAGACGCCCCTGAGTCCTATGACTTTGACTAACCGGTTGATTTCTGCTCTTTCAGCATCCCGATCAAAAGCCGTAAAGGCATCATGGATCTGTATTCACCCGGATAGTAGAGGAACAATCCCGGCATCTGCGGCATAAAATTCTGCAGGACCGGCACAAGGCGTCCCCTGTCGATTTCATCCCTTGCATAATCATGAAGCAGATAGATCAGGCCATTGCCCTGAACAGCTGCATCCAGAGCCACAGGCAGTGAATTGACAATCAGCGATCCCCCCACTTCGACAACGGCCTCCCCTTCCGGACCATCGAGACGCCATGGCGCAAGCTTTCCCGAGCTGTGAAAACGATAGCGAACACAATCATGTCGAAGCAAATCATCCGGTACAAGTGGCACACCCTGCCTTTCCAGATAATCCGGTGATCCCAGCACTGAAAGCCCCAGAGTGTCCGTGACCCGGATTGCCACCATGTCCTGGGCAACAATGTCTCCAAATCGTATTCCCGCATGCATCCCCTCTTCAAGGATGTCTTCAAGCGCATCCCGTATCGAAAGCTCCACCTCAATCTCGGGATAAGCCTTCCGATAGTTTGGCAGGACACGACTGATCACCAGTTCATAGGCCAGTTCCGGCAAGGACAGCCTGAGAAGTCCCCGGGCAACCTGCCCTGTGGTGCGCGCACTTTCGACGGCCTCTGAAATCTGCTGAAAAGCCGGAGCTGTCCCGCGCAACAGCACGCGCCCGGCTTCTGTCAAACGCACAGAACGGGTTGTTCTGATGAAAAGTGCTGTTCCCAGCCTCTCTTCCAGATTGCGCAGTTGATGACTCACCGTTGACGGCTGCAAACCCAGCAATTCTGCCGCTGCTCGCAAGCTTCCTTCCTCGGCAATCGCTGTGAAGATTTCCAATGTCGCCAGTGGTAATCGCATCCGGAGCCCTTTGTCCCGTTTTGTCAATTCATGCTTTTTATACATGAATGAGGTTAATAAAAAAGCCATTAACGTCTAGAAGGCACCGATCTATCCTTTTGCCCGGAACAGCTGCTGCACACGAACCCCATCAGCAAGCAAAGGAAATGAAAAATGAAATCCCCTTCTCTCACAGCTTTCACATCAGCTGTTGCCCTCACGGCAACCCTGCTTACAGGAGAACAAGCCATGGCAGCTTCACCGGAAGACAACATCAAGGTTGTTCAGGATTTCTTTGCCGCTTACGGTGAAGGTGACCTCGACAGGATTGCCGCTGTCATGGATGAAAATGTCAAATGGCACATACCGGGGCGCCATCCCTTGTCAGGCACCAAACACGGACGCGAAGAGGTCATGGCCTTTTTTGCCCAGCTCGGGTCAGCAGGTTTCAAGGCCGAGCCGATTTACTTTGGGGCGGATGAAAATCATGTCGTGGATATCCACAGGGGATACTCCACTGCAGAAGGCGTAACAAATGTCGATACAATATGGGCCCTGCTCTACCGGATTGAGGATGGCAGGATTGTCGAGGCGACCAATCTCAGCGCAGATCAGGATGCAGCAAACAGCTTTTTCTGGTCCCGCTATCAACTGGCTCCGGTCCCGGAACGCCTCGCAAAATAAACACTGAGAGAAAAGCCCTCCGGTCGGACCAGAGGGCTTTTTACTCAGACAGGCATTTCAGCCAGCTTGCCCTTTTCAGGCTTGCCGGTTGTTGTTCGGGGCATCTCGTCCAGAACAGTGACCACAGCAGGCACCATGAATTTGGCCATCTTCCTGCGGCAATGCTCCCGGATTGCGTCTGCATCAAGCCCTGAACCCCTTTTCAAGGTCACAAACAGGCGGATGTCTTCCTCTCCCATCGCTGCGGGCACACCAATGGCTGCAGCGTCTTCAATATCCGGATGGCTGAGGGCTCCCTCTTCCACCTCGAAGCCCGAAACCATCTCCCCGCGCACACGAATACGCTCTGCCATGCGGCAGGTGAAATAGAAAAGCCCCTCTTCATCGATCCAGCCGATGTCACCGGTGTGGAACCAGAGATTTCGCCGGGTCTCAAGCGTCTTTTCCGGCATACCGAAATAGCCATCCGCCATGACACCCGGCTCTTTGGGACGAATGACCAGTTCCCCCTTCTGACCGGGAGGCACAGGGTCATCGTTTTCATCAACAATGGCAATGTCGAAGTGGGGCAGGACCTTTCCTCCCGGATGATCCCACTGCGGCACCACAACCCAGCCTGCGTCTGTGGAGCCGTATCCTCCCCCAGGCATCACATGCACCCCGAAGCGGGCATTGAAGTCCTCCCCCGAAACCGGTGCCGGTGTCGACCAGATCCGCGTGACCCTGTGCTTGCGATCCAGCCCGGTTGGGGGTGCAGAATAAAGCAGCTGCTGTACCGATCCCAGACACATGAACCAGGTCACGCCGTGATGGGTGACCTCGTGCCAGAAATTCGACAGGCTGAAATGATCCCTCAGAACAGCCCGCCCTCCCACCATGAAGCTGGGGAGGATATCGTAATAGGCCGGACCAATATGCGACAGGGGATAGGGCGTGTAGTTCACATCTTCCGAAGTCAGGCGGAAGGGTTCAATCATGTTCTCTGCCGTGCGTACAGCGTAACGGTGGGACAGCATACAGCCCTTGGACACGCCGGTTGTCCCGGACGTGAACATGATGGCCGCCAGATCCGTGTCTTTCGCTGAAGATACGATATGGCTCCTGTCCTCTGACAGCATTTCCTCAAAATCCAGACGCTCCAGCCGGGGAAAAAGTGTGGCAGCGCGCGCGTGCCCGGATGTCAGGATCAGTGTTCGCAAATGCGGCAGTTCATCAACAATCTCTGCCAAAGCGTCAAAATGCGCCTCCGATGTCATCAGCACCCGGCATTCCGTCAGATTGATCATGCGCTGCAGGGCAGGACCTCTGAAAGCCCTGTTGATCGAAACCTCCACACGGTCGATTTTCTTCAGCGCGTAGGTCATGGCCAGATAGGACAGAGCATTCTCGTGCATGATCCCCACATAGCGGGAAGAGGCGTGCTCAAGTGTCAGGAAACCATGCGCTATCTGATTGATAAAATTATCAAACTGTCGATAACTCAGCGTCTCTCCCGTTTCTGCCATGGTAATGGCCGGGCGATCCTCATGGTCATTGGCCAACTTGTGAATCAACTCACCAAGCGTAATGCGCATCCCCATCTGAACGGCTCCCTGATCAGGATTTATTCAACAACCTGTTTCCTGAACCCTGCCGCAGTTCTCACCCCGATGCTTTTCTTGTAACGACAGTGAAGGGACCACGCGTGTTTATTCCGGCTCTGGCGACGAAATCACTACGGCAGAGCAGATTGCGATCGGCCACCATCTTTCGGTGCAAATATGGATGCCACTGACTACGACCCTGCCATGGTCTCTCCGGCTCATATGAGGAACTGCCCCCCCTGGCCTCTTCGTCTCGAGCAGGAGATCCAGCTTACAAACAAGCAAGCCACTGTTTCTCCCACACACACGCAAAAGCCCCACCGTTTTCGCAGTGGGGCTTTTTTTGATTTGGTTGCGGGGGCAGGATTTGAACCTGCGACCTTCAGGTTATGAGCCTGACGAGCTACCGGGCTGCTCCACCCCGCGTTGAGGTGATGTGTTGTTTTGTACAAATAAAAAGAGGGCCTTTTTTTGGGGCCCTTTTTTGTTGTGTGTTCCTGTGATTGAAAGACCTGGCGACGACCGACTCTCCCACGCCTTAAGACGCAGTACCATGGGCGCTGAAGGATTTCACGGCCGAGTTCGGGATGGGATCGGGTGTT
>NZ_JBBUTJ010000003.1:0-228840 GCF_039592655.1 Carbonatibacter coralli
TGGTGTGGATCTGTCCGGCGGCATGCCAGCTGGAGCCGGATGTCAGTTCGCTGCGTTCCAGCAGGACAACATCCTTCCAGCCGAACTTGGCGAGGTGGAACAGGATGGAGCAACCGACAACACCGCCACCGACGATGACAACTTTTGCATGGGACGGGAGCTGTTTGCCGCCAGAACTCTGGCTGTCGTCTGTTTGGATTTCAGGCATGATTAGGCAATCCTTAATTCAAAGGCAACCGGCGGAAGCGGCCGGGTTGCGCAGGGTCATGGAAATGATCAAGAGGGCCGTTTTCGACCAGATGATTGTGCCAGTGTTTCAGAGCATCACGATCCAGCGTGACACCAAGGCCGGGGCCTTCCGGAACGGAAATCACATTGTTGGTTTGGCGGAAGGGGCCTCCTTCGATGACATCGCCGATCTGCCAGCGGAAAAGGGACTGACTCGGTTCTGAAATCCAGGGCTGTGCTGCGGACATATGCAGATAGGCAGCGGTTGCAATGCCTGCATCGCCCGAGTAGCACCAGAAACCAACCCCCATGGCTTCGCAGGCTCCAATAAAGCGGACCGTTCGGGAAATGCCGCCAAGAACAGCAAAGTTTGTGACGATATAGTCAGGCGCTTGCAGAGCGACCGCGCGGCGAATGTCCGGGACGTGCGTGCTGATCCGGATTGAACTGTGTTTGCGCAGCTCGGCCATTTCCTCGAAGGTGGCAACCGGGTCCTCGTAGTTGCGGATATCAAAGGGTTCGATTTCCCGGAACAGGCGGATGGCAGTGGGCAGGGAGTACTGCATGTTGCTGTCCAGTCGCAGCATGGCCTCGCGACCAAGGGCCTCACGCAGGGCCTTCACGGTATCGATCTCGATCAGGGGATCGCCGAGGATCAGCTTGCCTTCGAACATGGTGGAGCCGTACTCTTCCTTCATCCGGACACAGTAGTCTGCGACAGCCTGAGGGGACATTTCTCCGCCGGCGCGGTATCCGAAATATTCGGTAAAGGGAATTTCCTTGCGCACGGCTCCACCCAGCAGGCGATAGAGCGGTTCGCCTGCAACCTTGCCCCGCAGGTCCCACAGTGCAATTTCCAGGGCTCCAAAGGCTTTGACGACGGAGCTGTCGTCCGTGTTCTGAACAATCTGCCAGGGAGGAACGCAGAGGCTTTCGCAACCCGCAATATCCAGTGCATCCATGCCGATCAGGCGTTCGCCCATGGCTTCGATTGTTCCGGTGACATCAATGGAGGGTGCTTCGCCCAGACCGACCAGACCCTGATCGGTCTCGACCTCGATAATGGCTTTCGAAGTGCCGGGGTAATGCCCGCCTGTCCACCACATGGGCTTTTCCAGAGGGATGTTGATCGGTGTGACCCGAACCTTTGTGATTTTCAGCATTGTGTGAAGCCTCTGTTTGCTATTTCCTGTTCGATAGTTTCAGGCAATGGAAAGGAGAGCTGTTCGGAAGAAGCGCTCCCGGTTCGTGATTGCGGGACAAAAGACTTTATCAAACATTGTTATTCTGCAACGATACAGGTGATCAGCAAAGCTGTGATCCACCTGATTTCCGATTAAATGGATAGGTACAAACTATGCGAAAGCTGTTGCGGTATCTTTCTTCTCCCCGAAACCTCTTTATTTTCGAGGCTGCTGCGCGCACGGGGTCCTTTACCCGGGCTGCCAATGAGCTCGGCATCAAGCAGCCTTCGGTCAGCGGAGGAATCAAGCAGCTTGAAGAGGCTCTCGGGATGCAGCTCTTCCTGAGAGAACACCGGCGCGTGTCACTGACAGCAGCCGGGCAAAAACTCTTTGCCGCGACCTCCCGTTCCCTGAGCGAGATGGAGCAGGCTGTGATGGAAATCAGTCAGGCTGCGGAGGAACAACACGTCACAATCAGCTGTTCGGCGGCCTTTTCCTATTACTGGCTCATGCCCCGCCTGCATCACCTGCGGGCAAGATATCCTCATATTGATCTGCGTGTGCTCAACACCAATCGGGAGCCTGATCTGCAGGCTGAAAACATTGGGCTCGGGATCCGTCTGGGGGACGGGAACTGGCCAGGATATGAAAGCATCCTGCTGGCACGAGAAGTTATTTTCCCTGTGGCCAGCCCCGAAGTCTGTCAGGCGGCCGGAGGGCCGGACAGTGTCGAGGCCCTGGTCCGGCAACCCCTGATCCACCTAGAGGAACCCTTGCGCAGTCGTCCGGGATGGGCCCAGTGGTTCGGGCATCACGCAGTTGATTATACAGAACATGCCGGGAGCTTGCGTCTCAATGACTACGCCCTGGTTCTGCAGGCTGCCTTGCGCGGGCAGGGCTTCGCCTGTGGCTGGGAGCATCTGGTCAGTGAGGCGCTTGAAGACAGGCGTTTGCAGGGCTTCAGGCAATGGCGTTGGGAAACAGGCCGCGGGATTTACCTGATCTGGCACGAGAAAATCCCGATGGTGGAGCGCACCCGTGTTGTCCGCGACTGGATTGTCGAGATTGCCGGTTTGTCCAGAGGAGAATAAAAAAGGCCCCGATTTGACGGGGCCTTTTCGGTGTCTATCGCTTCGGAATCACTTCGTAGCCCGGTTCTTCCGGTTCGTCGTCGACCATTTCAGCGGGGAAACCCGGTGCCCGGATGTCGAGGCCGGTGGCTTCTTCAAGACGGCGGATGATGTTCGGAGAGTATTCCCGCGAACCAAAACGTTCCTCACCGTCCCTGAAGATGGCCTTGAGCATCGGGGAGATTTCCAGCGGAACCGAATGCTTGTCGGCCAGAGCCTGGAACAGTCCGACGTCTTTGGACACCAGATCCATGGTAAAGGAGATATCGCGCGAACCGTTCAGGATCACCTGACTTTCTGTCTCGTGCACAAAGGAGGTGCCGGAGGAGATCTTCATGGCTTCATAGGCGGTGTTGAGATCCATGCCTGCAGCCCTGGCTGTGACCAGAGCCTCACAGCAGGAAACAAGATTGGCGGTTGCAAGATAGTTGGTAACAACCTTCAAAACCGAAGCAGATCCCAGATCGCCTGTGTGCAGAATGCGGCGTCCCATTGTGGTCAGGAAAGGCAGGACACGATCGAAGGTCGCGCGATCACAGCCGGCAAAGATGGAAATATTGCCTGTATCGGCACGGTGACACCCACCGGAAACAGGACAGTCTACGGCAGCACCGCCGCGCGCAATCACCAGAGCTCCAAGGCGTTTGACTTCGGCTTCATCTGTGGTGGACATCTCCATCCAGATTTTGCCGTCCCGGATTTCCGGCAGCATTTCCTCAACGACCGCAGCAGAAGCCGCCGGTGAGGGCAGGCAGGTGACAACTGCGTCACAGTTTCGCATCAATTCTGCCGGGCTTTCGGCATTTCCGGCACCTCTGGCCTTGAAAGCAGCCATGCGCTCTCTGTCCAGATCGTAAACTGTCAGATCAATACCATTGCGCAACAGGGAGCCGGAGAGCTTGCCGCCCACGTTTCCCAAACCGATAAAGCCGACCTTCATTTTTATTCTCCAAAAAAAGAGTTGCTATTTGTTCAGGATGTCATCTTAATATTGATATGAAAACCATAATAATAATGGTTTAATCATCAAAAAATTATATGAGTAAGCTTTGAGTAAGATACCGAACCTGAACTGGCTGAGAACCTTTGAATCTGCCGCGCGCCTGATGAGTTTTACGGCAGCAGGGCAGGAGCTCGGCATGACCCAGACGGCAGTGAGCCTCCAGATCAAGGGACTGGAGCAATATCTTGGCTTCGAACTTTTCGAACGCAGACCACGGCAGCTGTCCCTGACGGAAATGGGCAAGGCCTATCAACCGCTGGTGACCCGGACCCTGAATGACCTGACCTCTTCAACCGATGGTCTTTTCGGAGCCAAGTTTGATGACACCGTTCTTGTCAGGGTTCCGATTTCTTCCGCAGCGCTGTGGCTGGCACCAAGATTGAAGGGTTTTCGCGCTCTTTATCCGGAAATCAATATCAGGCTGATTTCGACCATCTGGGCAGACAACGCTACGGTTGAGACTGTTGATGTTGACGTGCGTTTTGGTAACGGGCAATGGCCGGGAGTCAGTGCGACAAAGATCGCGGATGACTATCTGGTACCGATTTCAAACCGGGAGGATGATCTCTTCGTCAGTGAAGAAACTGATATGCAGAAGCTGGATCTGATCCATGTACAGGGACACGAGGATCACTGGTCGGGCTATATGGCCGCCTTTGGCTTGCGTTATCAGCAACCCCGGAATTTCATCTCTGTTGATACCTCGGTTGTCGCCCTGCAGATGGTCGCCTCGGGGATGGGGCAGGCCATGATGCTGGAGCGTTATGTCAGCTCTGCGATTCAAGACGGTATGGCGATCCGCCTTGCAGGCAGGAAGACGAGATACGGACAGGCACATTATCTGATTGATACCTTGAATCAAAAACGCGAACGCACGTCAGTGCGGCTCTTTCGGGACTGGTTGCAGGAACTCTGCGCCGAAGAACACAGGGAACAGGTGGCATGACACGGGATTTGACATGTTTTTATATCAATGGCGCATGGGTGGAGCCTGTTTCCGAACAGCGTTTTCCGATCCTGAACCCGGCCAGCAATCAACAGATCGGGACTCTGGCACTTGGAAACCGGACTGATGTGGATCGTGCTGTTGCCGCAGCTTCAAAGGCCTTTGAAAGCTACGGGCGCACCAGCAGGGAAGAGCGTCTTCAGTTGATGCGCAGGCTGCTGGAGGAAACAAAAAAGCGGTTTGAAGAGCTGGCACAGGCCATCTCCACTGAAATGGGCGCACCGATTACCATGGCGCGTGAGGCACAGGCTGATTCCGGTGTCGGTCATCTGGAAGGTTTTATCGCAGCCCTTGAAGGACAATCCGGGCGAGATGCCTTGCCAAACGGCGACATTCTCGTCAGGGAACCCATTGGTGTCTGTGGTCTGATCACACCCTGGAACTGGCCGATCAACCAGATTGTGCTCAAGGTCGCGGCTGCCCTGGCTGCGGGCTGTACCTGCGTTTTGAAACCGTCAGAACATACGCCGCTTTCTGCACAGCTCTATGCCGAGATTATCGACGCAGCCGGTTTTCCAGCGGGGGTCTTCAATCTTGTGCATGGTGAAGGACCGATTGTTGGGGCTGCTCTTTCTGCGCATTCCGATGTCCATATGATGTCCTTTACAGGCTCAACCCGCGCAGGTGTTGCGGTGATGAAGGATGCTGCGGAAACTGTGAAGCGGGTTACGCTGGAACTGGGAGGAAAATCACCGAATATTGTGTTTGCGGACTGCGATCTTGAGGAGCGTGTTCCGGCTTCGGCTCTTGAGTGCTTCTACAACACCGGTCAATCCTGTGATGCCCCGACCCGCTTGCTGGTAGAGCGCAGCTGTTATGATAAGGTTTGTGCCCTTCTGAAAGAAACCACAGAGGGCCAGAGGGTTGGTGATCCTTCAGAGGAAGGAGATCATATTGGACCTCTTTTTGATGAAATCCAGTTCGCCCGTGTCCAGGCCATGATTGAAACCGGTCTGGAAGAAGGGGCGCGATTGCTGGCAGGTGGCCCTGGAAAACCGGAAGGTTTTGAGGAGGGCTGGTTTGTGAAACCGACTGTTTTTGCAGACGTTCACAATGATATGCGCATAGCCCGGGAGGAAATTTTCGGACCTGTCCTGGTGGTCATTCCCTTTGACAGCGAAGAGGAAGCCATTGCCATTGCCAATGACACACCTTACGGGCTTGCGGCCTATCTGCAAACCGGGGATATGGACCGGGCGGAGCGTGTTGCATCACGCTTGAGAGCTGGTGCCGTTCACATCAATGGCGGCGGGTTCAATTATGGGTCACCCTTTGGCGGTTACAAGCAGTCCGGCATCGGTCGCGAAGGCGGTGTGCTGGGGCTGGAGGACTTTCAGGAGGTCAAAACCCTTCACTTTGGCTGATTGTTTATTGCCCGTGCCCTTTTTCAGAAGAGCTCTGCGTTGGTCCGGATTTCGATTGCAAGACGATCCCCAACGCCGAGCTTTTCCTTTTTGCGGACATCGGCTTTGACGGGAAGGAAAAAGCAGCCGGAGGCCCTGTCGGGGAAAAGCGAGGTTTTCCAGTTTGTCTCTCCGATGGATACCCTGACCCTGACGGAGCCGAAGCCTCTGCGGCCTGGCTGGAACATTCTGATCTGTTCCGAGGTTTCATTGGGGACTGTGACGAAATACCAGCTGGCTTTGCCGCTGTAGAGCCACAGTTCTGCTTCAAAGTGAAAATCCAGATCCATCATGAGCGAAACTCCAGCTGTTCCAGATAATCCTGATAGCTTTTGCCTTTTTCAATTGTGAACGTTTCATCCATCAGAGAGTGTTCCTCAATGCGGTCGACCCTGAAGACACGAAAGCCGTCGCGCAGTTCGCACCAGGCTGTCACGGTCCAGACCTGTCCCCAGTATTCCAGTCCCAGTGGCCTGATAATTCGGTGTGATTTCTGTTTCTTTTCGTTGCTGTAATGGAGGGAAAGCTTGCGCTGTTCCTCAATGGCGATGCGGATATCAGCCAGACTGTCGCGGGCCTTTTCATTGCTTTTGAAATAGACATAGGCAATGGGGGATTCCTGCTCTGATCTGCGAAATGGCAAGGTTTCCCTGATTTTGATCCGGGCTTCCTGTGCGGCTTTGGCGATTTCGGGGTCAGAGGATGCGACAACCATCTCAATACCAAGCTGAACAGCTTTCAATTCCAGTTCGGTAAGATGAAGAGGGGGCATCTCGATCGGTTGTCTGATCATGTAGCCGATGCCCCGTTCACCTTCGATAGGCACGCCGGAGGCCATCAGGCCCTGAATGTCCCGGTAAACGGTGCGAACGGACACGCCGAGTTCATCCGCGATGAACCCGGCTGTACGCAGGCGCCTGCCTCTCAGAAGCTGGACAATTTCAAAAAGCCTGTCAATTTTTCGCATCTACATCGTGTTTCTGACGCTGAAATGCTTCATGACGACAGTGGACGGATTGATCAGAGCCATCATGCCTTGCGTCTCTGTTGATTGTACAAAAGCTTCAGAAGCGGCTTTTGCGTGATCCATTGATTGCCATTCCACAACATCAACCCACAGATCATCGTCCTGTTTCGCAGTGTGGCGTTCGACAAAGCCTTCCAGTCCCGTGACAAAGGAGGTTGTTTTCTGCACCTCTTGCAAAAAGGCCTCGGCTGTTGCGTTGGTGTTGAGCTTGAATTCAACGATTTCAAGTACGTGTGTCATGTTTCCTCTTCCAGAATTGTAGAACAGGAACAGTGTTAACATAGAGCAGCTGACACCTTTTGTCAGTTGGATTTGCATCTTTGTTGATTGTCAATGTTGACAATCAAATGAGGTGTATCTATTTATAATCAAAATTGACAATCAATCTTTTGAGGGAACGCTCTTGGCTCGTCCGACTGTCACAGATCAGAGGAAAGAAGAAATTCTTTCGGCCTACGAACGCTGCATTGCCCGGTTTGGTGTGGCGGGAACCACGCTTGCTTCCATTGCCGATGAGGCGGGATTGTCCCGTCCGCTGGTCCGACATCATGTTGGCAATCAGGATGATCTGCTGCAGCAGGCTCTGGAGCGGTTCATGAAAAGAACCGGTGAGATGCTGGATGTTCTGCAACCGGAGGCCTTTGCTTCGATTGACGGGTTTGTCGATCTTCTGTTCCAGCAGGACCAGGCGGGAACCAGCAATGATACTCTTATTGCCAGTGCCTTTATCATCGCCTCTGTGGGAAATCCGGACATTCGCTCCGAGATGCAGGACTGGCTTCAGCTTGAACAGAAATGGATGGAAAGTCACTTCGATTACCATTTCCCCAAGGCTCCGGCCATGTTGAGGAATGCCGTTGCGGCCGGGGTTCTGGGGATATTCTTTAACGTGGACAGTTTAACGCCACTGAGAGCCCTGCCACGACTGAATGAAAACTCGAAAGAGGCCGTGCGCCTTTTGATCCGGTCATTGGAACCGTCTGACTGAAGAGGACAGAAACCGTGAAGAAGTTGTTTTTGACGCTGCCAGGCCTGCTGGCGGTCATGGGCAGTTGTGTCTCCCACGCTGCTGAATTGACATTGAAGTTTGAGGATATCCGTAGCAGCAAGGGACGGTTGCTGGTTGCCGTTTATGACAGCCAGACGGCCTTTGAAACGCAGAGTGACAATCAGGCAATTGCTTCTTTCAATCTGCCTGCAACCGCTGGAATGCAGGGGGTGACGCTTCATGATTTGCCGGAAGGAAGATATGCCGTCAGTCTTCATCATGACGAGAATGACAATGGTGAATTCGACCTCAACGGTCGCAATTTCCCGCTGGAGGGATTTGCCTTCAGCAACAATGTCGGTGCGGACAAGGAGGTGACGGAGTTTTCAGAGGCTGCCTTTGATGTCGGCGAAGGCAGCACCCGGCAAAACATGACTCTCGTTTATATCAAATAGGGTGGGGAGGACTGGACAATGGATTTCTGGAATCATCTTTTTACGGGCTGGACAATCTACGAATGGGAACTGATTGCTGAAGACTGGTTCTTTGTCGTTGCCATGATTTTCTTTTCCTTTGAAGTGCTGCGCATGCTGATAAAAAGGGAAATGACCTGGAATACGGCCGGGGATGCGCTGGCCAATTTTATAACGCTGGCGTTTCATCTCGGGATTATCACTCTGACAGCCGGACTTTATGTGATTTCGTTCTACTGGGTATACGAAAACGTCATTCTGGTTCAGTTGCCCAACAACTTTTACACGATTGCCCTTTGTATCATTGCCTGTGATTTTGCCTATTACTGGGAGCATCGCATGGCGCATCAGCTGGGCTTGGGCTGGGCGACTCACACAGTTCACCACAGTTCTCCGTATTTCAATATTTCTGTGGCTTACAGGCATGGCCCCCTGGACGCAATTTTCGGCCTGCCTTTCCACTTGCCCGTTGTTGCGATGGGATTTGATCCTTTTCTGGTGTTTTTCTCAGCAGCAATGGTTCAGCTTTTCCAGACCGCGTTGCACACGGAAACCGTCGGCAAGCTGCCAGGCTTTATCGAAGCTGTTTTCAACACACCTTCGCATCACCGCGTTCACCACGGATCCAACCGCAAGTACCTGGACAAAAACTACGGCGGTATCCTGATTGTCTGGGACAGAATGTTCGGGACCTTTGCGGAGGAGCAGGAAAAGGTTGTCTATGGTGTCTTGCCACCCATCCAGTCCAACAATCCTTTTGTCGTCTTTTTTCATGGTTTTTCCCGTCTCGGAAAAAAGGTGCTGCACGCGAAAGGACTGGGGAACAAACTGGCCTGTTTCTACAGGGGGCCGGGCTGGGAGCCGAAAACGGGACGGGAGGGAGATGTTCAATGACGGGTATCTGGAGTTTTATCGGTGTCGGATTGCTGGTCTGGGTGGGGTATGATCTCTATGCAGGGTACACTTTGCTCTGGGATACCATTTACAGGGATGAGGACCCAGTTGGTTACTGGCTGATTCTGGGACTCTGGTTCATTCTGGCAATCAGTTGTTTTGTGCCGTGGTCCGCTAATCGTGAACAGTAGTCGGGAAAACGGGTTCCAGGGACTGCCTGTTGAGGCTTATACCTCAAGAGAGTGGTTCGATCAGGAGCAGATTGCAGTCTTTGGCAAGAGCTGGCATTTGGCCGGACTTGCAGAGGATGTAACGGAAAAGGGAAGTTTTTTAACGGTTCAGGCCGGAAATTATCCCATGATTGTTCTTCACGGGCATGATGGCAGGTTGAGGGCTTTTCACAACTTTTGCCGACATCGCGGCACCCGGCTGTTGCGCGGGGCCGGGAAAGCCGGGAAAGCCATTACCTGTCCTTATCATGATTGGACCTATCGCTGTGATGGCACCCTGTTGTCTGTTCCCAATGAAGCGGAAGATTTTCCGGATCTTGACCGGGCATGTCTTCATCTGAAGGCCGGTTCTGTCGGTTTTTGGCGTGGCATGCTTTTCGTGCACCCTCAGGAAGATGCAATCCCGCTGCGGGATTGGTTTGGAGGGCTTGAACCCTATCTGGCACCATACAGTCCGGAAAAGCTTGTTGAATATCCCGGGACACAAGTGGAATACAGTATCAGGGCCAACTGGAAGATTGTCGCTGAAAACTATATCGATGCCTACCATCTGGCGCATTTGCATTCCGGTACCCTGCGCATGTATGACCACAAGCGTATTGAAAGCCGCTTTGTCAGAGATCACTTTGTTTTCTGGCAACCTTGTTCAGAAGCCTACCTGAAAAATCTTGAAATAAATGCGCCCTATCCGCTGATCGATCACAGTCCGCAGGAAAAGCTCGGAGCCTATGTGCCGCTGCTGTTTCCGGGAATTGGGCTTGTGGAAAGCGAGGTCAGCTGGAGCGTCTTTCACATGCAGCCTGTTGCGCCGGATGAAACCCGGGTGGTTGTTCGCAGCAGGTTTGCAAAAGCATCCGGCTGGCGTTTTGCAAGGCAATACAGGCAATCAACAGCTTTCTGGGAACAGTTCGTCCGGCCCAAATATGCGAATCTTGACGAAGATGATCCCATGGGCAGCGCCGATTTTATGGCTGAAGACATCTATGTCTGCGAGCAGCAACAGCAGTCATTCTCGTCTCCTGAATTTGAGCAGGGGCCCAGTGCTTTGGTCGGAGAAAAAGCGGTCAGGGAACATCAGGAACTGATTCTGAAAAAAATGGCGGAGTTTTTAAGCTAGAAAGTTCCAGGACAGCACAGAGGCTTACGGAGTGGTCTGAGACTTTTACTGGTTCGGGAGGAAAAATGGCGGAGAGGGTGGGATTCGAACCCACGGTGGGCTTGCACCCACGCCGGTTTTCAAGACCGGTGCATTCAACCGCTCTGCCACCTCTCCGGCGTATAGAAAGAGCTTTGCTCTTTCAGCGGTTTATCGCTTGGACGGCCCATGAATTAATGAGTTTTCCGTGGACTGTCAATTGCTCTTTTGCAAAAAAATGAAAGAGGCCGATTCCTGTCAGAGAGTCGACCCTGTTGATCAATTTGTGCGGCGAACCATTTCCTGGACCTCGACGCAGAGATACTCATCCTTGATCATGACCTCGCCCTTGGCAATGATCTGGTCATTGATGCTGATTTCGATGGTATCGCCGATATATTTGTCGAGTTCGACAACGGCACCACGCCCCATTTTCAGGAGCTGGCTTACGGGCATCTGTGCCGTACCGAGAATGGCTGAAACCTCAAGCTCTACCCCGTGAATGGCAGGCATGGTTTCATCATCAAAGCCTGCTGCCTCGCCCAGAGTCTCCGCAACGGGTGCGGCACCGGAATCTTCGGATGGAGACTGGCCCATTTCCTCCATGGCACGTGCCATGGCATCATCATCCAGATCGTCCATTTCTTCGTCACTCATGACTTTCCCCGGTGTTATCTCATCGTATTCAGTAGCCCACTATGCCGTTTGAGGGGCAAAGTTGGAACCTAAATCTGCAGTTCTCAGTCAAAATAGTCTGCCAGTGCAACGCGGACGTCCTGCGGCACTTCAACGAAGGCGCCAGCCAGTTCCTTGCTGTCTTCGGCAAAGCGTACGACAATCATTGTACAGTCAAAGGTGAAACTTGCCCCTTTGGAGGTTTCAACCTGTACCGAAATGGGCAGGCGATCTCCCCGGTAGACCGTGTCCTCGAAATCCTTGACAGAAAAGCCGCTGAAGCTCCAGTCAACCATGGGATAATGTATGCCGTTGATCAGGATTGTCCCGTTGACATCTGTCTCCCGTTTTTCCCGCCTCGGGCCACTGTTTTTAAATAGGCTGTGCCAGATACGTTTGAACATGTTGCGCCTCTAGAGCGAAATTGAAAGGGAGAGAACACATTGCTTCGGGTATCCTAACAGGCGAATTTTGAAAAAATCATTAATAAGCAAGGGATTAAAAAGTTAAAAAATCTCTTCTTTCCCTGTTGTAACGCACAGGGGTTTTGAGCAGAATTGTCGGCAGCGAGCTTTTGACCAACAATGATTTGAGAACTGGGACTGTAACGTGAAAAAGATTCTTCTGAGTTGTGCGCTTTCCTCCGGATTGCTCCTTGCTTCCCCTGCCGGACTGGCCCAGGAGAACGTGCAGCCTCGGCAGAACGGTGAAAGTTTCAGCAACTGGCTGGTCGCCTTCAAGGAAGATGCAAGGAAAGCCGGTATTTCAGACAGGACCCTCGAGATTGTTTTCAAGGATTTTGAACCCATTGAACGGGTTCTTGAACTTGATCAGAGGCAACCTGAATTCACCCGGACCTTCTGGGGATATCTGGACCGTGCTGTGAATGACAACCGCATCAACAAGGCACGCGAAATGATGCGGACACACAAGGTATTGCTGGATGAAATCAGCAGAAAATACGGTGTGCAGAGCAGGTTTCTGGTGGCCTTTTGGGGACTTGAGACTGATTTCGGGCGCTTTATGGGAGGCTTCCCGGTCATTGGTGCCCTGGCAACGCTGGCCCACGATCCGCGCCGCGATGATTTTTTCAGAGCAGAACTGATGGAGGCTCTCAGGATCGTCGACAATGGCGACATTGCCCTTGCCGATATGGAAGGGTCCTGGGCAGGAGCGATGGGACATGTCCAGTTTATGCCGAGCACATTTGCGGCCTATGCTGTCGATGAAAACGGCAACGGGCGCAAGGATATCTGGAAAGATCTTCCCGACGCTTTCGGTTCGGCTGCAAACTATCTTTCCTCGCTGGGCTGGAATGCCGATTACACCTGGGGGCGCGAGGTAAAGGTTCCCGCAGATTTTGACTGGACACTTGCCAGTCTGTCTGTCCGGAAGGGACTGGCAGAATGGCAGGAGCTTGGCCTGAGAAAGGCGGTGGGTGGCAACCTGCCATCTGTTGATCTTGCGGCCTCACTGGTGTTGCCGATGGGGCACAAGGGTCCAGCCTTTCTGGTCTATGAAAACTATCGGAAGATTCTGAACTGGAACCGTTCCACACTCTATGCTCTCGCCGTGGGACATCTGGCAGACCGTATCGAGGGCAGGGGACGGTTTTTGACGCCGCGTCCGGCAAGGGTCCAGCCCCTGTCACGGGACAATGCTGTTGAAATTCAAAACCATCTGAATCGTCTGGGATATGATGTTGGAAAGGCCGACGGAATTCTTGGAAGCAATACCAGAAGGGGGGTTCGGGCCTTTCAGGTGAAAGCAGGCTTGCCCGGTGACGGTTATGCGGATTATGATCTTCTGCAAATTCTTCGCGATTATAAGCACCAATAAATCACTTTGATCTTTTCCGGATCTTCTTCAGGTAATCTTCATTCATGTTTGATATTGCACGTCACATCTTTCAACAGCCTCCTGTTTCCTTGAGCAGACCACTTTTCAGACGGGTTGCCGGTATGGCCCTGATCGCAACGGCCCTGTCGGGGTGTGCGGAAATCGAGCTGATCAGTCACACGACCAAAAAGGTGGCAAACAGCGTTTCCACGGACAGGGCAATCGGGGAAGGCGGTTATTACAAGGTTGGCAAGCCCTATCAGATCAAGGGGCAGTGGTACTATCCGGCTGTTGATTACGACTATGTCGAAACGGGTGTGGCCTCCTGGTACGGTCCGGGCTTTCACGGAAAACAGACGGCCAACGGAGAGATTTTTGACGAGAATGCCCTGACGGCTGCTCACCGCACCTTGCCAATGCCATCCTTTGTACGGGTTACAAACCTTGACAATGGCCGTGTTCTGACTCTGAGGGTCAATGATCGTGGGCCTTTTGCGCACAATCGCATTATTGATGTTTCAAAACGCGCGGCAGAGCTGCTTGGTTTCCGCTTGCAGGGAACGGCGAAGGTGCGCGTCGAGATCATGCCGGAAGAAAGCAGACAGATCGCATCCCTTGCCCAGGGCGGACAGCCTGAAGGACTGAAACCCAATCAGCCTGCCAGCCAGGTTGTTGCCAATCGTGAGTCGACAACAATTGTCAATGAGGAACTGTCAGCACCGGTTGAGAAGGTCAAGGTTGAGGGGCTGACAGAACTGGAACCCTTGCCATCCGGCACTGTTTCGTCGTCCGATTCAGTTGCTTCAACTGCACCGCAGAGCTCTGCGCGAACGCTTGAGAGCACGCTCCCGGCCAACGATGGCGTGGTGACCCGGGTGCCTGTCGGGAAGGCGGATTTCTTTGTGCAGGCGGGCGCTTTCAGCAAGGTGCACAACGCCTACAGGCTTCAGGCAAGACTGTCTTCACTCGGCAACACCTCGGTAACCGAGATCAAATCGGGTGAGCGTATCTTTTACCGTGTTCGTGTCGGACCGCTCAATTCGGTAGAGGAGGCTGACAATATGCTGGCCCTTCTGAGAAACAACGGTTTTGATGATTCCAGGATTGTTATTGATCAATAGGACTGCTTCAAAGCAGCAACCACTGTTTTTTCGTCGTTCCTAGCATATTTTCGGCTTATTTCGCTTTTATAGATAGTCAGACTTTTACCAACCGCAGTTCAAAAGGCTTCTTCCATGCAATCTCGTTCTTTCCGTTCCGCCCTCCGTACAGTGGTCTGTGGCAGTGTGATGGCTGCACTGCTTGTTCCGGGTGTATCGCAGGCGTTGGAAACCAAAGCGCGTGAAGCCTATATCATGGACTATGACACCAAGACGGTGCTCCTGAGCAAGGATGCATCCCGTCCGATGCCTCCTGCATCCATGAGCAAGATCATGACCGCTTTTATGGTTTTTGAACGTTTGCAGGATGGGCGCCTGAGCCTGGATGACAAGCTGCCTGTCAGTGAAAAGGCCTGGCGCAAGGGCGGTTCGAAGATGTTTGTCGAGGTTGGCGATGAAATTGCCATTCGGGATCTGTTGCGGGGGATTATTGTCCAGTCCGGAAACGATGCCTGTATTGTTGTTGCAGAAGGACTGGCCGGATCCGAGGATGCCTTCGCCGAACTGATGACCGAGAAGGCCCGTGAGCTGGGACTGGAAAACAGCACCTTTGCCAACGCAACAGGATGGCCCGACCCCAATCAGCGCATGGCTGCGGAAGACCTGGCAAAGCTTGCGGATATTATCATCACGCGCTTTCCGGAATACTATCATATCTTCTCCGAAGCTTCCTTTACCTGGTCCGGTATCGAGCAGAACAACAGAAACCCGCTTCTGTACCGCAACATTGGTTCTGACGGCCTGAAAACCGGACACACGGAAGAAGCTGGCTATGGTCTGACCTCCTCGGCTGTTCAGGGAGACCGCCGGATTGTCATGGTTGTGAACGGTCTGGGCTCTACCAAGGAACGGGCTGAAGAGTCTGTGCGCTTGATGTCATGGGCTTTTCGCGAGTTTGACAACTTTGACCTCCTGAAGGCCGGAGAAATCGTCGAAGAGGCTCCGGTCTGGCTGGGTACGGAAAAAACGGTTGGTCTCAGTCCGGAGCGCGATCTGGTTCTCACTCTGCCAAAATCAGCCAAGAGTACAATGACTGCAACAGTTGTTTATGAAGGCCCCATCCAGACGCCGATCGAGCAGGGGCAGCGTCTTGGGCTGATCAGGATTGAAGCTGAAGGGCTGGAGCCAACCGAGGTGCCTCTGGTTGCCACCCGGTCTGTTGATCGCCAGGGTGGGTTCGGGCGCATCGTCTCAGCCTTGAACTTTCTGATTTTTGGCCAGCCCTGATGCTGGTTTCCGGCAATATGAAGCTCTTTGGGTGATGTGATGAGTAGGGAAAAACGCAAGGGGCTTTTCATCTCCTTTGAAGGAGGGGAAGGCGCAGGCAAGACAACGCAGATCAAACGCGTTGTTGACTGGTTGAATGAGCAGGGCATCGTGACCGTTCAGACCCGTGAACCCGGTGGAACGCCCGGAGCCGAGGAAATCAGGGCACTTGTGCTGAAGGGAGAAAGCAATCGCTGGACCCCGAAAACAGAGGCCATGTTGATGTATGCAGCGCGTCAGGAACACGTCGAGAAGGTGATCAAGCCTGCTCTTGAGCGTGGTGAAGTGGTGGTTTGCGACCGTTTTTCTGACTCCAGTATGGCCTATCAGGGAGTGGGGCACGGACTGGGGCTGGAAAAGCTTGCGGAACTCGATCATTGGGTTCTGGGTGACTTCAAGCCGGATATAACACTTTTGCTGGACATTCCGGTGAAGGTCGGGCTGGAGCGTACAACCCGGCGCAGTGGTGACGAGGTGCGCTTTGAAGGCATGGCAATCGAGTTTCATGAGCGCTTGCGTGAAGGTTTTCTGAGTATTGCAGCTTCAGACCCCGAGCGCTGCAAGGTGATCGATGCACAGCAGTCTGCTGATACAGTCACGAAAGAGATCCTCGAACTGCTGGAGCCTGTCTTCCTGTCCAGAAAAGACGATCTCGCTTCGGGGACTGTGTAGTCATGGCTGCGGGCAGTTCTCTTCAGACAGATGAACAGGGCGATCTTCATCCGCGTCTGAGTACGCGGCTTTTGGGGCATGAAGAGGCCGAGGCCGTTCTCCTGAGAGCCTATTCATCGGGAAGATTGCCCCATGCCTGGATGTTTACCGGCCCAAAGGGGGTGGGAAAGGCAACGCTTGCCTATCGTTTTGCAAGGTTCCTTTTGCATGAGACGACCTCTGAACCGGATATTTTCGGCGGTATGATGCCGGAGGAAAATCTGGAGCCCGCCGAAGGGCTTGGAACACTTGCAGACAGTGCCATCAACCACAGGATAACAGCAGGTGGCCATGGTGATCTTGTTGTTCTGGAGCGCTCTCCTGACGACAAGGGGAAGATGCGTTCTGTTATCCCTGTTGATGATGTCCGCAAGATTGTCGACTTTTCCCACAAAACCTCTGCCGAAGGAGGATGGCGTGTCGTCATCGTTGATTCTCTAGATGATATGAACGTCAATGCTGTCAATGCCTTGTTGAAAGTTCTTGAGGAACCACCTGAAAAAACGGTGCTGCTTCTTGTCTGTCACAATCCGGGGGCTGTTCTTCAGACCATTCACTCCCGCTGCTGTCATCTGGCGCTGCAGTCACTGGAGACAGATCTTGTGGCCGAGATGCTGGGCGGCTTTGTGGAGGATATCGATTCTGTAGATGCCGAGGTGCTGGCCGCCCTGTCTGAAGGAGCACCGGGCAAGGCCTTGAGACTCTGGGAGACAGGGGGGCTTGATCTCTATCGCTCCATGATCGATCTCGTTCAAAGGTTACCGGCGCTCGATACTGCGGCGCTCTATGCCTTTGCCGATTTGCTGGCTTCACCGGCCCGACCGGAAGCCTTTAGAACGGGAATGGAGCTTTATCTCTGGTGGATTGGCCGTGTGATCAACATGCAGGCATCCGGTCGCGATCTTCATCCCATTCTTGAAGGTGAACTGGAATTGATGAGGGCTGTCGGGCAAAGAAGTTCTCTTGAAGATTGGTTGAAGCTCTGGGATAAGACTTCAGAACTGACAACAAAGGCCGAGCGCATAAATCTGGACAAAAAACAGATTGTCCTGACAGCGCTCGCTGACTTAAAAGCACTGGTAAGTTGATTCTTTATCGGCAAGTCCAGTGCCTGTGATGCCTATGCTTTGGAGCAAACCATGACATCTTCTTCCGGGAAGCAGCGTTATTACATTACGACTCCCATCTATTATGTAAATGACAAGCCACACATCGGCCATGCCTACACAACGCTGGCCTGTGATGTTCTGGCACGTTTCAAGCGCCTTGACGGTTACGAGACACATTTCCTGACAGGCACGGACGAGCACGGGCAGAAGGTTGAAAAGTCTGCTGAAAAGGCCGGAGTGGACCCTCAGACCTTTACAGATCAGGTTTCACAAAACTTCCGTGATTTGACTGCAGGCTTTGGTTTTTCGCAGGACGATTTCATCCGCACAACCGAGGAACGTCACAAAAAAGCCTGTCAGGCTCTCTGGAAACGCCTTGAGGAGAAAGGCTTTATCTACCTGGGGGGCTATGAAGGCTGGTATGCGGTTCGTGATGAAGCCTTCTACACCGAAACCGAACTGGTGGAAGGGCCGAATGGGCAAAAACTGGCTCCGACAGGTGCCGAGGTTGAGTGGGTGGAGGAACCATCCTATTTCTTCAAGCTTTCCGCCTTCACCGAGAAGCTTCTGGAGCATTATGAAACCAATCCTGATTTCATTGGCCCGTCCAGTCGTCGCAACGAAGTGATCTCCTTTGTCAAAGGTGGTTTGCGTGATCTTTCCATCAGCCGTACAACCTTCAAGTGGGGCGTCCCTGTACCGGGCAATGACGAACACATCATGTATGTCTGGCTGGATGCCCTGACAAACTACATGACTGCGGTGGGATATCCCGACGTTGAAAGCGGAATCTATCAGAAATTCTGGCCGGCAGACCTGCATATGGTGGGCAAGGATATCCTGCGCTTCCATGCCGTTTACTGGCCTGCCTTCCTGATGGCCGCAGATCTTCCCTTGCCAAAGCGGGTTTTTGCACACGGCTGGTGGACAAATGAAGGTCAGAAGATTTCAAAGTCCCTGGGCAATGTCATTGATCCCTTTGCGCTCAAGGACGAATTCGGCCTGGATCAGGTGCGTTATTTCATGCTGCGTGAAGTGCCTTTTGGGAATGACGGGGATTATTCCCGCCACCAGATGATCCAGCGCATCAACAGTGATCTGGCGAATGATATCGGCAATCTGTCCCAGCGTGTGCTGTCCATGATTTTCAAGAACTGCGATGCGCAAATCCCGACACCGGGGGCTTATACCGAAGCAGATCAGGCCCTGTTACAGCAGGCCGAAGCCCTTTTGCCCGCTCTGCGTGATCATTTCGACAGGCAAAGCTTCCACAAGGGGCTGGAGCAGGTGTGGGATGTCATTTCTGCAGCAAACCGCTATGTGGACGAGCAGGCTCCCTGGGGTCTCAAGAAAACCGATCCGGAGCGCATGAAGACAGTGCTCTATGTGCTGGCAGATGTCATCCGGCAAATCGCCATTCTGGTACAGCCTGTGATGCCGGAATCAATGGACAGAATGCTCTCCCAAATGGGCGTGGATCCGGAAAAAAGAAGCTTTGCAGACATTGGTCTTTCCCTGCAGTCCGGATATGCGCTGGAAAAACCTGTCGGGGTCTTCCCGCGCTTTGTGGAAGAAGAGGCCTGAGCCCCTTCATTGAAAGTCATACCTTTTTCACGGCTCTGCCATGAAAAGAAGTGATCGGGTTTTGCATTGCAAAAAAGATCAATTCGATATAGAGCCTTGATGGAATGAAAGAGACGGGGCGGCCTCAGGCTGTCCCTCTTTTTGCCTGCGACACTTCTAGAGGATGCCCCATGCTTGTGGACTCCCATTGTCATCTGGATTACTTCCTGCGCGATGGCGATCTCAACGACGCCCTCCAGCGTGCGAGAGAAGCTGAAGTCGGATGTATGGTCACGATCGGGACACGTATTTCCACTTTTGATACAGTCCTGTCCATTGCAGAAAATCATTCCGATATTTTCTGTACAGTCGGTGTGCATCCGAACGAGGCCGGGGATGAGGGGCTTTCCTCTCCGGATGTTCTGATCGAACGTTCACAGCACCCCCGGGTTGTCGGTTTGGGCGAAAGTGGTCTGGATTACCATTATGACCACGCGCCCCGTGAAAAACAGGCTGTCAGCTTTCGCGCCCATATCGAAGCTGCTCGGGAAACGGGTTTGCCTCTGGTCGTTCACACGCGTGATGCAGACGAAGACACCGTCGCAATCATGCGGGAGGAATACGAGAAGGGTGAATATCCGGCTGTTATCCACTGCTTTACAGCCGGACGGGATCTGGCCATGGCCTCGCTGGAAATGGGTTTTTATATCTCGCTTTCCGGTGTTTTGACCTTCAAAAGTGGTCAGCCGATCCGTGACATTGTCAGGGATGTTCCGATGGATCGTTTGCTTGTGGAAACCGACAGTCCCTATCTTGCGCCCATTCCTTTCAGGGGAAAGCGTAATGAACCATCCTATGTACAACACACAGCGCGCGTGCTGGCTGAAGTAAAGTCTGTCAGTGAGGAAGAAATTAGCAGACAGACGACGGAAAACTTTTTCCGTCTTTTCAGCAAGGCATCGACAGGCACAGTCTGAACGACAGCTGTGGTGGGGAACAGAAAAGAATGAAAGTAACACTACTCGGTTGCGGTGGATCTGGCGGAGTTCCTATCTGCTCTGGCGTGCCAGGCGGAAACTGGGGGAACTGTAACCCGGACAATCCCAAAAACCGTCGTCGCCGTGTCTCTATTCTGGTGGAGGGCAAAGGGCAGACCATTCTGGTCGATACCGGTCCTGACTTGCGCCAGCAACTGATTGATACCGATGCCGAGTTCATCGATGCAGTTCTGTACACGCATGATCACGCCGATCATACGCATGGCCTCGATGAACTGCGCTATATGTCCTACAAGGCGGGTGGAGCCATTGATGCCTTTATGGATGAAACCGTCCGTGAAAGCCTGACGCAGCGTTTTCCCTATGCCTTTTGTTCCTCGGCCAATCCGGAAAGCCAGTATCCGGCTATGCTCAAGGATCATCTGATTGATGGCCCCTTCATGGTGGGAGACATTGAAGTGATCCCCTTTGTTCAGAACCACGGGGAAATCAATTCGATGGGCTATCGCTTTGGCGATATTGCCTATTCAACAGATGTTGTGGAACTTGATGAACGCGCCTTTGAAACCCTGGCCGGTGTCAAGTACTGGATTGTTGACTGCCTGCGTTATGATCCCCATCCAAGCCACGCTCATTTTGACAAAACCATGGAATGGATTGAACGGGTCAAACCCAAAAAGGCAATCCTGACGCACATGAACCAGCAGGTTGACTATGATGACCTGCTGTCGAAATGCCCGGAAGGTGTTGAACCCGGTTATGACGGCATGGTGATTGCCTGCGGTGATGACTGCGCATAGTTGATAAAACAGCGGGGGCCAGGGCCCCCGTTTTCTATTCCGGCACCTGTTCGTCGCGCACAACAATTGTCCCGTGAAGGGTCTTGTGAACGGGGCACTTGTGGGCAATTTCCATCAGGCGGGCCTGCTGGCTCTGGTCAAGCGGGCCGCTCAGGGCAATCCTGCGTTCTATGACATCCAGCTGTTTTGTCTTTTTGCCATCATCGCAGTTATCGGCGCAGTCATCCAGATGTTCCCTGTGATGGGACAGTTCGACCCTTACGTCCTCCAGGGGCCAGTTCTTGCGTCCGGCATACATGCGGATTGTCATTGAAGTGCAGGCCCCAAGAGAGGCCAGCAGCATCTCGTAGGGGTCAGGCCCCAGATTTTCACCTCCCATGGCTTCGGGTTCATCAGCCAGCCACTGGTGATGATCTGTTGTAACCTTGCGTGTGAAGGCCCTGTTTTCCTCTTCAACCAGAACCTGTCCGCTTTTAACCGCAGGGCGCTTGTCCCGTTCTTTCACGTCCAGATAGCGTTCGGCCCAGGCTGCAATTGTGTTGGCAACATAGTTCGCATCGGCCTTCCGGGTGAGCAGATGGTCAGCATTGTCCAGGGAGACAAAGCTTTTGGGGTGGGAGGCCGCTTTGAAAATCTTGCGGGCTTCATCAATATTGACTGTTGTGTCATGAGGCGAATGAAAGACCAGCAGAGCCTTGTTCATGGTCCGGATTTTTGTCTTCAGACTGTGGGAGGAAATGTCATCCAGAAACTGCTTGCGAATGTTGAAGGTTCTGGGGCCGAGTTTGACAGGGGCTGACCCCTGTTCTTCAATGGCGGCCATTTCCTTTTCCAGATGATGCAGAACATGATCGGGAGAGGCGGGAGCGCCGATTGTCACAACAGCACGAACATCCGGAAGATACCCGGAGGCTGCGAGAACCGCGGCACCACCCAGACTGTGGCCGATGAGCAGCATGGCCGGTTCGTAACTGTCCTTCAGAACACCTGCCGCAGCGACAAGATCCTGCACGTTGGTTGTGAAGTTGGTGTTGCCAAAATCGCCTTCACTGTCACCCAGCCCGGTAAAGTCAAATCTCAGGACTGCAAAGCCCTGATCGACAAGGGCTTTTGAAATGCGTGATGCTGCTGCAATGTCCTTGCCACAGGAAAAACAGTGCGCAAAGAGCGCATAGCCCCGGGGTTTCCCCTGCACGGGTTTTTCAAGTGCACCGGCCAGTTGTTCTCCCCCGTGGCCTGTAAAGGTCAGCTTTTCTCTTTGCATGATTTCTCCCGTCTGACTGCCTTGCTGGTTGTTGTTATGGATATGGTAACAGCTTTCTGACTTAAAAGCTTTTTACGTCAAATGAACTTTTGCCGGAGCATTTTCAAATAAGGCCCTGTTGAAGCATTGCAGGGCAGATGTACGGGTGCTAATGTCCGCTCGAAGTCTGCCATGCCAGAGTCTGTCATGGCGTCAACGTGAACCTTTTGAAAATGGAACGGGATTCATGTCTGTTGATAAGGCAACGGTTGCGAAGATCGCCAAACTGGCGCGCATCCGTGTAGAAGAGGACAAGCAGGAAGCTCTGTCTGACGAGCTGAGCAAGATCCTTGATTGGGTCGAGCAACTTTCCGAAATCGATACCGATGGTGTGGAGCCGATGACATCCGTCGTTGAAATGTTCCAGCCGCAGCGTACTGACGAGGTCAATGATGGCGGTTATGCCAAACGTGTGACCAGCAATGCGCCAGAATCCGCGCACGATTTCTATGCCGTTCCCAAGGTGGTTGAATAATGACCAAGTTGACACATCTGAGCATTTCCGAAGCTCTGGAAGGCCTTGAAAAAGGTGATTTTAACGCTGTCGAACTGACAGAGGCACATATCGCGGCAATGGATGAACTGCGCGATTTGAACGCCTTCATTACCGAAACACCCGAAAAAGCCCGTGAAATGGCTGCCGCGTCCGATGCGCGCCGTGCAAAGGGTGAAGCCGGTGTGATGGAGGGGATTCCGATCGCAATGAAGGATCTCTTCTGTACCGAAGGTGTTCTGACTACTGCTGCCTCCCACATCCTTGACGGCTTCAAGCCGGAGTATGAATCAACCGTTTCTGCAAACCTGTGGAACTCCGGTGCGATCATGCTGGGCAAGGCAAACCTCGACGAGTTTGCGATGGGGTCTGCGAATATCACATCCTATTATGGCTCTGTGAAAAATCCGTGGAAGCGCGAAGGGGATGACACCACGCTGGTTCCGGGCGGCTCTTCCGGTGGCTCTGCTGCTTCTGTTGCAGCGCGCGTTGCCATGGCAGCAACAGGTACCGATACTGGCGGTTCCATCCGCCAGCCGGCATCCTTTACCGGTATTGTCGGGCTGAAGCCGACCTATGGTCGCTGCTCCCGCTGGGGAACAGTGGCTTTTGCGTCCTCTCTTGATCAGGCCGGACCGATGACCCGGACCGTTCGTGATGCTGCGATCATGCTGGAAGCGATGGCCGGATATGATGCCAAGGATTCCACATCTGTTGATCGGGCTGTACCAAGCTACAAGGACGCCATTTCCGGTGATATCCGTGGTTTGAAAATCGGTATTCCAAAGGAATATCGCATGGATGGCATGCCCGAAGAGATCGTGAAAATCTGGGATCAGGGGATCGCCTGGCTGAAGGATGCGGGTGCAGAGATCGTTGATATCTCCCTGCCGCACACAAAATACGCCCTGCCTGTCTATTACATTGTTGCTCCTGCCGAGTGTTCTTCCAACCTCGCGCGCTATGATGGTGTGCGTTATGGCCTGCGTGTTGAAGGCAGTTCCCTGGATGAAATGTACGAGAACACCCGTGGTGAAGGCTTTGGTGACGAGGTTCAGCGCCGTATTCTGATCGGAACCTATGTTCTGTCTGCCGGTTATTATGATGCCTATTACAACAAGGCGCGTCGCATCCGTACGCTGATTGCACAGGATTTCCAGAAGGCCTATGACAGTGGTGTCGATGCCATTCTGACGCCAACAGCACCGTCTGCAGCCTTTGGTGTGGGGGAAAATCAGGATGATCCGCTGGCCATGTACCTGAACGACGTCTTTACGGTGCCGGCTTCCCTGGCGGGTCTGCCCGGTATCTCTGTTCCCGCCGGTCTGTCCTCACAGGGCACACCGCTTGGTCTGCAACTGATCGGCCGTCCCTTCGACGAAGGAACCGTTGTGAAAATTGCTGATGTCATGGAAAAGGCTGCGGGCTTTACAGCTCTGCCGCAACTGATTGCCGGGGGCAAATAAGATGAGCTATCGTATCAAAGGCCAAACGGGTGAATGGGAAGTTGTGATCGGTATGGAAGTCCATGCCCAGGTGACATCCCGGTCCAAACTCTTCTCCGGTGCGTCCACGAAATTCGGTGCTGATCCGAACGACAATGTTTCCCTTGTTGATGCTGCGATGCCGGGCATGCTTCCTGTCCTGAACAAACAGGCTGTGCGTCAGGCTGTGCGGACAGGTCTGGGCCTGAAGGCAGCGATCAACCTGAAATCAGTTTTCGAGCGCAAGAACTACTTCTATGCGGATCTTCCACAGGGCTATCAGATTTCCCAGTATCTGGAGCCGATTGTGGGAGAGGGGACACTGATCCTTGATCTGGATGATGGCGCAACCCGGGAAGTCGGAATCGAGCGTCTGCACCTTGAGCAGGATGCGGGCAAGTCCATTCACGACCAGCACCCGACAATGTCCTACATTGACCTGAACCGTTCAGGCGTTGCCCTGATGGAAATCGTCTCCAAACCGGACCTTCGCTCTCCGGAAGAGGCCGGGGCCTATCTGCGCAAGCTGCGGTCTATCCTGCGCTATCTGGGAACCTGTGATGGCAACATGGACGAAGGCTCCATGCGTGCGGATGTCAACGTTTCTGTTCGCAAGCCGGGTGACGAATTCGGTACGCGTACAGAAACCAAGAACGTTAACTCCATCCGCTTTGTACAGCAGGTTGTGGAGTATGAAGCCAAGCGTCAGATCAAACTGATCGAGGACGGGGGCGAGGTTGTTCAGGAAACCCGCCTGTTTGATCCCTCCAATGGCACAACACGTTCAATGCGCAGCAAGGAAGAGGCACATGACTACCGCTACTTCCCCGATCCGGATCTGCTGCCACTGGTGATCGAACAGTCCTTTATTGATGAACTCAGCTCTGATTTGCCGGAGCTTCCGGATGACAAGAAAGACCGCTTCATCAAGGATCTTGGCTTGCCGGCCTATGATGCTTCCGTGCTGGTTGCCGACCGCGAAAGGGCCGAGTTCTTCGAGGTGGTTGCCAAGGGACGTGATGCCAAGCTTGCTTCCAACTGGATGATCGGTGATTTCTTCGGAGCTTTGAACAAGAACAATCTGGAGCTTGCTGATTCCCCGATCTCTGCCGAGCAGCTTGGTGGCCTTGTCGGTTTGATTTCCGACAACACGATTTCCGGTCGTATTGCAAAGGACGTCTTTGAAATCATGTGGGAAACCGGCAGGGATGCCGACGTGATCGTTGAGGAAAAAGGTCTGAAGCAGATCACGGATACAGGCGCAATCGAAGCTGCCATCGACGACATTATCGCCAACAACCCCCAACAGGTTGAGCAGTTCAAGGGCGGCAATGAAAAGCTGATCGGCTGGTTTGTTGGTCAAACCATGAAAGCCACTGGCGGCAAGGCCAATCCCGGTATGGTCAACCAGCTGCTGAAGAAGAAACTGGCTGACTAGGTTTGGTCTTTCCGGGCATTTGATCCGTCCGAAAGAATTGAAAAAGCTCTGAACAGATTGTCCTGTTCAGAGCTTTTTTGTTGTAGATTTCCATGAAAGACCCCATTTTGTAATGCAAAACAGATAGAAAAGAACAAGGCAGGCTTCTGCTTGAAGTTTACGGGGAATTTGAAAATGTTTGATCTCTATAGCTGGGCAACCCCAAATGGTCACAAGGTGCACATTATGCTTGAAGAGCTGGATGTGCCCTACACGGTTCATGCTGTAGATATCGGTGCAGGTGACCAGTTTCAGCCGGACTTCCTGAAAATTTCGCCAAACAACAAAATTCCTGCTCTTGTTGATTCTGACGGTCCTGATGGAAAGCCGTTCCATATCTTTGAGTCCGGTGCCATTCTTTATTATCTGGCCCGGAAATATGATCGTTTCCTGCCTCAGGAACCGCTTGAACATTACCGGGTGATGGAGTGGCTGATGTTCCAGATGGGGGGCGTTGGTCCCATGCTGGGACAGGCCCATCATTTCAGGATCTATGCCCCGGAAAAGATCCAGTATGCGATTGAGCGTTACAGCCGTGAAGCCCGAAGGCTCTATGGTGTAATCGACACGCAGCTTGAACGGTCAGAGTATCTGGCAGGGGATGAATACTCCATTGCTGATATCGCAACCTTCCCCTGGATCAGAAGTCACGAGAAACAGGGGATTGATCTGGAAGACTTTCCGAAGCTGAAGGTCTGGTTTGACAGGATTGAGGCCCGCCCGGCGGTACAGGAGGGTGTCAGGGTTCTGACTGACCTCAGACAGGATTACACCGCTGACAGGGACCGCTGGGAAAACATGTTCGGTTCGGGACAGGACAGATAAAAGGAAAAAGGCCGTATCAGACGGCCTTTTCTTTAACAGGCTTAAAAATCGGACGGTGCGCCGCCTTCTTCCTTTCGCTTTGCGACAAAACTCTCGAGTTCCTCGCGAATGGCTTCATCCATCGGTGGCGGACTGTAGTCCTCAAGGATTTGCTTGTAGAGCCTGTTGGCCCGCAACGTCGCATCCGGAGAACCGCCTTCTGTCCAGCTCTCGTAATTCCTCCAGTCACTAACCATCGGATTGTAAAAGGCCGTTTGGTAACGTTCCTGGGTGTGTGCTGTTCCGAAGAAATGACCACCCGGACCAACTTCGCGAATGGCTTCCAGGGCAAAGGCATCATCCGATGTATCAACAGGCATCAGGTATTCGGCCATTCCCTGCAGGATTTCGGCATCGATAATCATTTTCTCGAAAGAGGCACTCAGGCCACCTTCCAGCCACCCTGCGCCGTGCATGATGTACTGGCTTCCGCCCATGACAGCGCCCCAGACCGCCATCATGCTCTCATAGGCCGCCTGTGCATCTGTGGCATTGGAGGCGTTGACATTGGAGGAGCGGAACGGGAGACCGTAATAGCGGGCGAGCTGTCCGGAAATCTGGGCTGCGCGGGTGTATTCAGGCGTTCCAAAGGCAGGGGCGCCGGACTTCATGTCGACATTGGAGGTAAAGCCGCCATAGACGACAGGAGCACCGGCCCGGACAGTCTGGGCAAAACACAAACCGGCGAGAGCTTCCGCGTTTTGCTGTGCAATGGCCCCGGCAATGGTGACAGGAGCCATTGCGCCCGCCAGTGTAAAGGGAGTCAGCACGATGCACTGGTTCGCTTTTGACATTTCAATAATGCCGGTCAACATGGGTTCATCCAGTTGAAGGGGGGAATTCGAGTTGATGATGGTGCTCAGGCTCGGTTCTGCTTCCAACTGGTCTCTGGAGATACCCCGGGCTATACGGGTCAGTTCAATCGCATCCAGATTGCGCTGTCTGCCAAGTGAATAGCAGGTCGCAACCTTGTCAGAGAGTGTTGCAATATCAAAAAGGCAATCCAGATGACGCACGGAAGGGTGAATATCCACAGGCTCAACCGGGTATCCGCCAAAAAAATGTACAATATTCAGACTTTGGCCAAGTTTGATGAACTTTCTGTAGTCTTCCTGATTGCCCGCCCTGCGTCCGTTGTCGATATCTGTGACATTCGGAGCAGAAGCCACTGTGGTAAAGTTCACAGCATTGCCGCCAATGGTCAGGTTCCGTTCCGGATTGCGGGCATGAAGGGTGAAAACAGACGGAGCCAGAGCGATCTTTTCTCGGACAAACTCCCGGTCCAGATAGACCTTTTTGGTGTCCTCATCAATTTTCAGACCTTCCTTGCGCAGAATGTCCCGTGCTTCATCCAGAAGAAAGACAATGCCGATGTCTTCGAGAATGCGCATGCTGGCGTCATGAATGCGTTCAATCTGTGTCTTGTCAAGGACCCTGATCGGGTCATAGGGATTGGTGACATGACGCCAGGGGAGTTGAGAGAAACCGCCAGCCTGTCGTTTTTCGCGTCTGTTGCGTCTGCTGGTTCTGGGTTTTTCGGTGTTCTCGACAGTCATGATTCTGTGCTTTCGGAATGAGTGTTTCTGACCCTTATTCTTTATTCCGGGAGGGAAAGCGACAAGCTGAATAAAGTCATGCTCTTGATGATCATTTGTGATGAGACCATGAAAAAGGGGGAGCCTGATGGTTCCCCCTTTTTTCTGATCTGTTGTTCGTCAATTGCCGTTTAGCCAGAAGCCGTCAGGCCTGTAGATCCCGAACTGCGCTCCGGGTTCCCAGTTGTAGAAGGCCTTGTCCGGAACGTTCATGAGATTGCCGGCGCTGACAACAGGCTGTGGAATTTGGGCAACCAGCCCGATGGTGTAGACCTGATCAGCCTGGATTTCGAGAATCTCGCGCCAGATTTCTTCCTTTTGCTCCTTGGACTTTGAGCGGGACCACGCGTGATAGAGTTCCTCAAGGCGCTGAGCTTCCGGCAAATCAGCCGGACGCCCGGCCGAACCTTTGGTTTCGACATACTGTCCCCACATTGGCCAGTGGAAAGACTGCTGCTGTCGGGGGGTGTATTCGAGGGGTGGTGTATTGGGTGTGATCAGGCTGTTTTCATAGCCGTACCAGAGGGAAACAACAGTTTCTCCCGCAAAGATCCTGTTGCGCAAAACCTCCCGGGATGACGGCTTGCTGTAGACCTTGAGACCGACCTTTGCCATGGAATCAGAAATCAGTTCCAGGATATCTGTTTCGTCCGTGCTTTCACCGGCCGTTTCCACAATGATTTCTGCAAGCCGTCCATCCGGAAGCATGCGGATGCCGTCTTCATTGCGGTTGATCAGTCCGAGTTCGTTCAGAAGGTTGTTCGCCTTTTCTATATCGTAAGTTGCCCAGCGTTTCTGCAGGTCCTCCGAATAGAAAGGACTTTCCGGCAGGATGAGGTTGTTACCTTCCTGTCCCAGACCGTAGTAAAGCACCTGATTGAGCTCACGTCTGTGAACAGCAAGGGATAGCGCCCTGCGGAAACGGACATCGCGAACCAGCCCGGACCAGACGGGATCCTGTACATTCAAATTGGGATAGAGCGCAAACTGGGAACCCCGGATCGTTTTCCAGAGGTGAACGTTGTAACCGAAGCGGTCATCATTTTCCTTGAGATAGGTGTAGTCCGAAAAACCGAGGCCACGGGACTGGAGATCGGTTTCGCCCGCACCTGTTTTGGCCGGGATCAGTCCGGCACCGGACAGGTTCAGGATAAACTGGTCGGCATAGGGCAACTGCTGCCCCTTTTCATCGACGCGATGGTAATAGGGATTGCGAACACCGACAAAGCGGGTTGAAGGGGGTTCTACGGTGTTGATCCAGGGTTGAAGTGTTGGCAACGCCGGATTGGTGAATTTGTACTGTCTTGCCTTCCGGTTGAAGAGCTGTACCCAGTTGCGGGCACCGTTTTCCTCGACCCGCTTGCCAAGCTCGACCGGTTTCACAAAGCCTGCATGGAACTGTTTCATATAATGGGCAGGCTGGTAGATAAAGGCAGGGCGGGTTCCAGCCAGTCGCAGCAGGAAGTAGGGGTTCGGATCTGCCCAGCTGTAGCGGATGCGTTGTTCATCCAGTATCTCGACGCTTGGCGGTTTGCCATTGACCAGCAAATCGGCAGGCACACCCAGAGGACTGAGATCCTCATTCCCAACGACATCTTCCCAGTAAAAGCGGAAATCCTCGGTGGTAAAGGGAGCGCCGTCTGACCATCGGTGGCCCTTGCGCAGTGTCAGGGTAAAGGTTTTCTGATCCTCAACCTCCAGGCGCTCAAGAATATCAACCTGGAGATCCAGATTGCTGTCATAACCGATCAGGCGCGCATAGCCATAAACTCCCATCAGCCGCACGTCCTTGGAGCGCGAGATAAGCGTCCGTATGGCTCCGCCCTGTTTGCCTGTCTGCCATTGACCGTCGGGTTTGACGATGAACGGGGTTTGGGGAATGCGTTCTTGAACCGGCAGAACGTCTCCGCTGGCGACCTTGCTTTTCAGCATAGGAGTTTCCTGCATCTCTGTGACATTGAAGCTCTCATAGGCCGGGCTTTCGTAGATGACAGCATCTGCCAGAGAAGCGCACGGTAACAACAGACTGCTCAGAAAAACGGTTCCGATTGTTGTCTTGCTGCAGTTTTTGAATGAGAAGATCATCAGGGAAATCCTGTTAAAAAACAAATAGCTCAGGAAGTTATTTATCTCAGTTTATCAAGAATACGCCAGATAGGATCCATGGCAGCGTATCCAAGAGCCTGGGACCGGGAAGGAGACCAGCCTTCCAGTTCGTTTGGTGCATCCGCATTGTCCTTGAAAGGCATTTCCAGTGTCATGGCCAGACAGTTGTGGGTCTCGGCTGTATTGTTGCTGCACATGGTCAGATTGCCCTGTTGGGGGCGGTTCTGGGGATAGCCATAAACCCTCTGAAAATCGGGATTGGCCCGTTCGTAATCTTCCTTGAAGGTTTCAAGGAGATTCAGAAGGCGTTCGTCAAAGGACGGGATGCCGTGTGTTCCGGCAATAAAGTTGTAGGGCAGGCCTTCATCACCATGGATATCGAAAGAGAAATCCACGCCCACCTCCATCATTTTCCGGCGGGCATAGAAGACTTCCGGGCTTCTTTCCAGTGTCGGGTTTTCCCATTCCCTGTTCAGGTTGGCACCTGCGGCATTGACGCGCAGGTTTCCGCGACGGGAGCCATCGGGGTTCATGTTGGGAATTACATAAAAATCAGCACGCTTGAGGATTTCACGCGCAACGGGATCGTCCTCATCAAGCAGGCGATCCAGAAAGCCTTCAATCCAGAATTCTGTCATGCTTTCACCGGGATGTTGGCGTGCCAGAACCCAGAGTTTCAGTTTGTCTGCCCCGGGAGTTTCCGGATCACTGATTTTCAGCAGGTCAATGTCCTGCCCATCCAGGCTTTGCCCGATAACTTCCGCACTGACGCGATCCGAAGACTGACAGGCTGCAATCAGATCTGCATGGCGTTCCATGGAATAGGGGGCAAAGTAGGCAAAATAGACAGAGTCCTGTTCGGGCTGCAAGGAGAAGATCAACTCACCGTTTTCATAGCGGGTCGGAACACGGAACCAGTGCTCGCGATCATAGGATGCGACGGTGTTATAGTTCTCCCAGCCGTTTGGATAGGCAGCACCTGCTGCATTGGTAATGCGAACTGTACAGTTTTGCCCCGCAGCACCGGAAAGGCGGAAATAGAACCATTGGTAAAAATCGGAATTGCTGTCTTTTTCAATTTCACAAACAATATCGGAAGCATCATCCAGCTTGAGGCAGCGGATATTACCAGCATCAAAAGCCGAAGAAATTCTAAGCATCTCAAAGTCCAAATTTTTTTAACAGATAACCCGGAATGCAATGCACTCCGGGCTACAAAGCTAACCGATTTTCCGGTCTGAACCAAACCTTCATTTGGTCGGGACGCGATAAGTCCTAATGACACATGAAAACAGGTGTTTTCTGGTTTGCGAAAAGGCTTGCGGTCGCTCCGCCGAAGATCATCTCGCGAAGGCGGTTGTGCCCCCATGCACCTGCTACGATCAAAGAGACTTCAAGCGTATCCGCCTGCTCCGGTATAAGCTTCTCTGCCTTGCCTTCGGGCAGGGTGACGGGAGTTGCGTCCACGCCATTGTGTCCGAGATAGGCTGCGATATCGTTCTGGCTGATCAGGCGTCGAGGCAGTTCTCCGACAGTCAAAAGGGTCACTTTCCCGGCTTTTTGGAGCAGGGGCAGAGCTGCCTTGACAGCATGGGAGGCTTCGGCTGAACCGTTCCATGCGATCAGGATATGATCCAGGATCGGCTTTTTAAGTCCCTCCGCAGGAACAGCCAGTACCGGAAGGGCACTTTCCATCACAAGGGTCCCGGCAAAATCGAAGCCTTCCGCAAAGCCCTCATCAAGCTGGCTGACAACCGTGAGATCACTGAAACGCCCGTGATAGGCCATTACATCCAGAGGAACTCCGTTACTTTCCCGCCATTCACCCGGACAGCCAGACTGCTCCAGATAAACCAGAAAGTCCCTTTGCAGTTCACCTGCTGTCTCTGTGATACGCTTTTTCTGTTCCTCAACAATTTCTTCGGGAATATAACCGGCAGCACCGTGAGTTGTGGCAAAAAGCACAGCCTCTGCTTGGGGTTTCGGGTAGAGTCCCTTTACAAAGGCACCGTTCAGAGCTTTGGAAAGCTGGAATGCAGCATCCAGACGCGTTTGGCATTCCGGTGTCGTGTCGATGTAGACCTGAATATCTTTCATCTTCCTGTCCTCGCGCTAGAGAAAAGCCAACACACTGTGTTTACAGCTTCATTCTGACAGATCAGGGCGAGGGCGCATTGATATCGCTCAAAACGGAAGAAGAATTTTTTGTATCAGGATTTCAGACAGCAGCGTCTGATACGAGGGCGATCATTTCATCAACCATTGCTTCTGAAGTGCAGAACGAGGTAACAAGGCGCGCCTCGAAGATTTCGGGTGTCCAGTAGTGATAGCGGACGTTCCCCTTGAGGCGATTGTGAATCTCCTGGTTCCATTTTACAAAGAGACAGTTTCCCTCCAGGGGAACAGACAGTTCGACCGCAGAAATTTTGCTCAGTCCGTTCCAGAGCCGCTGCGCCATCCGGTTTGCGGTCTGCGCATTTTCGTACCACAGGTCCTGATCGAGATAGGCCTCGAACTGTGCAGCCATGTAGCGGTTTTTTGAAGCCAGCTGAAGCCCCTGTTTGTGAACGAATGCGAAATCTTCTGCAGCTTCGGGAGAGATCAGAACAACAGCTTCACCCATCATCAAGCCGTTTTTCGTGCCACCAAAGGTCAGAACGTCAACGCCCTGATCGGCTGTTATTGCCTTAAGATCCCGGGTGCCCATAAAGGCCGCTGCATTGGCCAGACGGGCACCATCCATATGGACTTTCAAACCGTTTTCCCGGGCTATGGAAATCAGTATGTTCAGTTCTTCCCTGCTGTAGGTTGTCCCGCGTTCTGTCGTTTGGGCAATGGACAGAACCCCCGGTTTTGTCGAGTGGATACCGCGGCCTGATCTGATTGTCTGCTCAAGCTGTTCCGGATCAATCTTCCCATTCTTGCAGGGGATTCCGATCAGTTGAGCGCCGGCATGTTTGCCGACGGCACCGCATTCATCTAGCAGGGTATGAGCCTCTGCACTGCAGTAAATCGCGCTGTAGGGCTTTGCCAGAGCCTGCAATCCGATGATATTGCCACCGGTCCCGTTGAAGCTCAGGAAACTCTTTGCCTCCGGCCCAAACAGGGTTTGCAGCTGCTCTCTGACCTTTGCCGTGATTTCGTCCTCTCCATAGCTTTTGACAAAACCCTCGTTGGCTTTTTGCAGGGAAGCCATCACTTTCGGGTGGACGGGAGATTCGTTATCACTGGCAAAATTGAGCATGGGAAAGTCCTGTGGAAAGTCCTGTTTTTGTCGTGTGCCCCTTATGAAGGCATCTGTTTCAAGACTTTATAGGGTGAACCCAGATGGTCAATGGTTTTGCGGACAAGTGAGCGCACAATAAAGATGGCCAGAATCAAACCGGACGTGCAGGCCATCAGGACAGAAATCCAGACCCCTTCAGCCCCCCAGTCAAGAATGGTGACAAAGAGCGTGGTAAAGGCCAGCGCTGCCAGGATCTGTCTGAACAGACCGATCACAATACTCAAAGCCGGTCTCTTGATCCCCTGCATCAGTGTCAGAATGGCGCTCAGTCCCATATAGACAGGCTGGGCGAGGGCGGCATAGATCAGGTAGCTGCTGCCGACTGCAATCACGGCCTCGTCTGCTGTAAAGAAAGAGATAATCAGGGAGCGTCCGACCAGCAGGAGCGTTCCGGCCACCACCATGTAACCCAACCCGACAGAAAGTCCCCACCAGAAGGCATACCGCAGACGATCAATGCGTTCTGCGCCAAAGTTCTGCGCCAGAATGGGCAGCATGGCCATGGTCAGCCCGATGCTTGGAAGCAGGATAAGCTGTTCAACACGCAGGGCAATGCCGTAGGCCGCAACTGTTTCCTCTCCCAGTGGCTGAAGGTAGTACTGCCAGATAAAGAAGCCCACTGCGATGGTCATGAAATTCAGGGCAGGCGGCAGGCCCTGGGCACAGACTTCCCGGACAGTTTTTCCTGTCGGGATAAACTCTTTCCACTGAACGCCTCTCAGGACAGACGATGTCCCGGCGCGATAGAGCATGAAACAGGCCGAGCCAAACTGGATCAGAGCCGTTGAAACGGCAATTCCTGTAAAACCGAGGGCTGGCAAGCCGGCAAAGCCGTAAATCAGGGCAGGGTTCAGGGCGCAGTTCACAAAAAAGGAGACCATTCCCGACTGTTTGTGGGAGACGTTATCACCCTGGGAGGAAAGAATTCCATTGGCAGCAAAGGCCAGAAGGAATGTTGGCGTTGCAAAAAAGACGATCGTCAGATAGCTGGTTGCGGCTTCCAGATATTCTCCCTGTCCGCCAATAAATCCCAGAAGAGTGGGGATCGTGAAGATGCCGAAGATTCCGACAGCGACAGACAGGAGGAAGATAAAGCCAAGCCCCTGTGCCGCAACGCGCCTGGCTTCCTCGGCATTCTTGCGTCCCCTGGCATTTCCGACCAGACCATTGAGGGCCTGACTGCCGCCGATGGAAAAGGCGATGATAATCAGGAAGACGGGAAAGGACAGTGACAGACCGGCCTGGGCTGTGGTCGAGATCAGTCCTGCAAAGAAGTTGTCCACGACATTGTAAAGGGTACTGAACAGCATCCCGATGGAAGCAGGAATGGCCAGAGCCTTGTAGTGCTCGACAATGGAGCCTTCCGTCAGATCGCGCTCTCTGGATTTCTTTGCTTTTTTCTGTGGAACAGCAGGCGTGTCAGTCATGGGTGTCACCCTTTAAAGGCAGGCACCATTTTTCTGAACGGCTTGCCTGAATTTATGTCTTTCCTGTAATTCGTGAAAAGATCAGGCAGGAAAAGAACTTGTTGCGAATTAATCTCACTCATACAGCAGTTGCCCCGTTCCCAAAAGAGGAATTTTAAATATATGGGCAAAAGTCGCTCTGCAAAAACGTTGTGTTCTGATCGGACGTGACCACCAAAGAAAAATGGCCCCGCAAATCTGCGGGGCCATTGTCTGACAGGCTGTCAGTTTTTCAGCTTATACGCTGTAGTACATGTCGAACTCAACAGGGTGAGGTGTCATTTCGAAGCGCTCTACCTCTTCCCATTTCAGGTCGACGTAAGCTTCGATCTGGTCCCTGGAGAAAACATCGCCCGCCAGCAGGAAGTCGTGGTCTGCTGTCAGCGCATCCAGAGCTTCGCGCAGGGAACCGGCAACTGTCGGGATGTCCTGCAGCTCTTCTTTTGGAAGATCGTACAGATCCTTGTCCATTGCTTCGCCCGGATTGATCTTGTTCTTGATGCCGTCGAGGCCGGCCATCATCAGGGCTGCAAAGGCCAGATACGGGTTTGCAGTCGGATCCGGGAAGCGAACTTCAACACGCTTCGCTTTCGGGTTGGAACCGTGCGGGATACGGCAGGATGCAGAACGGTTGCGTGCAGAATAGGCCAGCAGAACCGGTGCTTCGTAGCCTGGAACCAGACGCTTGTAGCTGTTGGTGGACGGGTTTGTGAAAGCGTTCAGGGCTTTCGCATGCTTGATGATACCGCCGATGAAGTGCAGGCAGCTCTCGGACAGACCGGCATAGCCTTCACCTGCAAAGGTCGGGGTGCCTTCTTTCCAGATAGACAGGTGAGTGTGCATGCCGGAACCGTTGTCACCAGCCACCGGCTTTGGCATGAAGGTCGCGGTCTTGCCGTAGGAGTGGGCAACGTTGTGGATGACATACTTGTAGAGCTGGATTTCATCCGCAGCAATGGTCAGGCTGTTGAACTTTACACCCAGTTCGTGCTGGGAAGGAGCAACCTCGTGGTGGTGCTTTTCTACAGTAACGCCCATTTCCTTGAGGACTGTTACCATTTCTGCACGCATGTCAGCGACAGTGTCGACAGGAGCAACCGGAACGTAACCACCCTTGATGCGTGGACGGTGACCGGAGTTGCCACCTTCCATGGACTTGCCGGAGTTGTGTGGCGCTTCTTCGTCATCCAGTTTGAAGAAGGTGCTGTGGCTGTCTGTGGAGTAGGTCACTTCGTCAAACACGAAGAATTCGGCTTCCGGGCCAACAAAGACTTCATCACCGATGCCAGTGGATTTCAGATAGGCTTCCGCACGTTCAGCAGTTGCACGCGGGTCACGAGCATAGCGATCACCAGTGTCGGGCTCGTAGACTGTGCAGAACAGGATAACCTGTGCCTGTGCAGCAAAGGGGTCCATAACAGCGGAAGACAGATCAGGCTTGATGACCATGTCTGATTCGTTGATGGCTTTCCAGCCAGCGATTGAAGAGCCGTCAAACAGGATGCCTTCTTCCAGTTCATCTTCGCCAACAGCGGAAGCACACATGGTCATGTGGTGCCATTTGCCGCGAGGATCAGTAAAGCGATAGTCCACGAACTGGACGTCGTTTTCCTTGATCATGTCGAGTACTGTTTGAACGTCTGACATTTACGTCTTCCTTCTTTTAAACTTCAAAACTTGTAGAGAAGAGGGGGGTTGGGGAGGGATTGTGATTGATAGGAATAAAAGGATCAGATGGCGTCTGCGCCACGCTCACCTGTTCTGATACGGATGACTTCATCAATGGTGGACACGAAGATCTTGCCATCACCGATGCGTCCGGTCTGGGCGGCCTGAAGAATGGCCTCACAGGCGCGGTCACACAGTTCGTCTTCGAGGATGATTTCGACCTTTACCTTTGGCAGGAAGTCTACAACATATTCCGCACCGCGATAAAGCTCTGTATGACCTTTTTGTCGACCAAAGCCCTTCGCTTCGGTTACGGTGATGCCCTTGATCCCGACATCATGCAGGGCTTCTTTGACTTCATCCAGTTTGAAGGGTTTGATAATGGCTTCGATCTTTTTCATGAGGTCTTCTCCGTCACGATAGACTTGGTGTTCGCTGCTGTTAAAACAAGGTTCGTGCCAAAATTCTTTTTTTGATTTTTTGATTTGTTAGGTCTCTGAAAAACATAGGGTTTTATAAAAATCTGTCGTGCAGAGATTCGGATTTTGACAACCGTACAGTCAGAGCGGAACAAGGAGGGAAGCATAAAAAAAAGCCTTTTGCCTGTTTTTTGTGCATGCTGCCGCAAAAAGAATGCTCTTAAAATGCTCACAGGACAGGGAAAATAAGAGTTTCGGACTGTAACTGTCATAAAAAACAGAGACTTGAGTTGTTTTCGTAAAAAAAGTTTCTTTTTTGAATTCTTGTGCTTGACGGCCTGCCTGCTGCTCGCTAAAAGCATCTTCGTCGACGGGGCAATGCTCCGGAGACTGAAAAATATGATGGTGGCTGTAGCTCAGTTGGTTAGAGCACTGGTTTGTGGTACCAGGGGTCGAGGGTTCAAATCCCTTCAGCCACCCCATTTTCAAACAGGGTTATCCTAGCGGATACTCTGTTTTTTTGTTTTTAGCGCATTGAAAAACAACAAAGATATGAAAAATCTGGATTGTTCCGTGTCATTGCCTGATAATTGCCATGAATAGCATCAATCTAATAAGCCTGAATGTGTTAGGGCAGGGAATGTGGCATGACTGATAACAATTCACAGGATAACAACCGGCGCATACATGAGCGTCTGGCATCAACAGACGAGACAACCTTTGTCCTTTCCATCGGTGAAAGGGAGATTGGCAAGGGTGTCATTCTGGATATGTCTCTGGGGGGCTTTCGGATTGCCAGCAAAGCCCAGCCCGAACTGGGGAGCGGTATTTCCCTGACACATCCGGTTGCCGGGACCTTCGAGGGTGTGGTGGTCTGGACGCGACCTGATGTTTTCGGAGTGAGAGTTGAGATGACCGCTCCGGAACGGGAAAGGGTCTTGCGCTTTACCTGTCTTGCGGTCTTTCCGGATCATGATGTCCCACAACCGCAGAACATTGAAGTTTCCGATCAGGATTAAGAATTAAAAATGCGTAGGTTTAATCGTCAAAGTCTGTTTGGCGTATCACTTTTGGGGCTGGTCGCGTTTGCACCGGCTGTTGAAGCACAGCTTTACAGTGACGGAATGAAGGCCTTTGAGGCTGGCAATGGTGGTGAAGCCATTGAAATATGGAACGTGCTGGCCGAAGAGGGAGACGCCCAGGCACAGTACTCCCTCGCCAAACTCTATGAAACCGGGCTTGGGCAGATTGAGCCTGATCTGAAGCGTGCAGAGCAATGGTATCTGGCGGCCTCAAAGTCCGGCCTGGTGGCGGCTGACAACAATCTGGCTGTTCTTTATGCCGACAGTGACAGTGTGCTTTACAACTGGGACAAGGCTCTTGAACACTGGAAATATGCCAGTCAGGAGGGGCATTCCGTTGCGCAATACAACTATGGTCTTGCCCTGCTCCGAGAGTCTCAGCCCCTTGAAGGCGACGGCAAAAAGGATCTGGAAGACGAGGCGTTTCTCTGGTTCGACAAGGCTTCGGAAAGTGGCATGAATGACGCACGCTATGCCATGGCGCGCTATTATGATGACAAGCTGCCGGAAGGCTCTGAAGCCAGGCACAATCTTCGCCTTTTGCTCCAACAGGCTGCAGATGAAGGGCACATCGCATCTCTTGAACTTCTTGGGCAGCTGCCGGAACTGGCGCCTCTGGAACAGAAACCTGCCGGGAGTTCTGCTGAAGAAGAAAGTGCGGCTGAGACCTCAAGTGAAGAGGAGCAGGAGAGCAATTCCGTTCAACTGACAGAAAACTGGCCGGCGGACATTCCCTTTCCCAAAAGACGTCCGGACCCTGATGCTCCCGGAGTTCCCAAGAAACGGCCCTGATGATGGCAAACACACAACAGCTTTTGTTGACCACTGATGAAATGTATCAGGCTGACCGACTGGCGATTGAAAACGGTCAGACAGGTTTTGTCCTGATGGAACGCGCCGGGCGAGCTGTTGCGGAGGTTGCCGGAGGAATGCTCGGTGATCGTTCTGGCCGCTCTGTTCTGATTCTGGCGGGGCCCGGAAAAAACGGAGGTGATGGTTTCGTCGCCGCCCGTGCTCTTTTTGAAAAGGGGCATCATGTTCTTGTTTGTTGCCCCTTCGGGACGGATGGTTATCAGGGGGAAAGCCTTAAACATTTCAGGCTTTTGCCTTTTAAGGCAAGGGGCACACCTGTTTTCGAGGATTTCCTGGATGCCGATCTGATTGTTGATGCGTTGTTTGGTGCAGGGCTTTCACGCCCTCTGGAGGGCATGGCTGCCCACTGCGCCCTCTGGGCAAAAGAGAGTGGAACAGGGGTGCTTTCTGTGGATGTTCCCAGCGGGTACGATGGATCAAGCGGGAAGAAGGTCGGTGATATTGTCTTTTCGGCAGAAAAGACCGTTACGTTCTTCAGGAAACGCCGCGCCCACTGCCTTTATCCTGCCAAAGCCGATTGCGGAGAGATCATCTGCGCGGATATCGGAATTGATGATGCCGTTCTGGAAAGGATCGCCCCCGACGTTGAGGAGAATGTTCCAGCCCTTTGGAAGGAGGATATCCCGCAACGTCAGTGGAACACGCACAAATACCATTTTGGCCAGGCGTTGATTGCCTGTGGTGAAATGCCAGGTGCCACAGTTCTGGCCTCCCGTGCCTGCCAGAGAACAGGGGCAGGACTGGTCAGGGTTCTGTGTAATCCGGAACTGAAGTCGCTCTTCCTGCAGAATTCAGCCAGCCTTGTTTTGCATGACCAAAAAGCTGAAGCAGCGGAAATTTCCGGAATGGCAAAACTTTCGGCCCTGATGATCGGGCAGGGTGGTGGAACCCATCCGGACTTAAAGCAGGATGTTCTCGGATTTCTGGAAGCACAGCTGCCCACAGTGCTGGATGCGGACGGGCTTTCTGTTTTCAGGGATGCGCCGGACGAACTTTTTGCAAAGCTGCACAGAAACTGTGTCCTGACACCTCATGAGGGCGAATTCTCCAGACTCTTTCCGGGGCTTGATCCCGAAGGGGATCGCATTGAAGCCGTGAGGCAGGCCGCTCGTCAGGCTGGAGCTGTTGTCTTGCTGAAAGGTGCCTCAACGATTATTGCAGATCCTGACGGCATGGTCCGTTTGTCTTCACCTTTTGCTTCGTTCCACTTGGCAACCGCAGGAAGCGGTGATGTATTGGGCGGAATTATTTGCGGACTTCTGGCGCAGGGGCTCACAGCCTTTCAGGCTGCAAGTGCCGGTGCATGGCTGCACAGCTGCGCCGGATACCATTTGGGCCAAGGGCTTATCGCTGATGATTTGCCGGAAGCCTTGCCTGCCGTGTTTGAACAGCTTCGTTCGGTCTGATTTTCGATTCTTAAAATGAGTTGTGAAAATTTACTATTCCTTAAAGTAATCAAAGTAATGTGGTGCCATGGTTGCTTTAAAGAAAGAGATCGAGATGGGTTTTATTTCTTCTCTCTATAAAAACAAAAAAGATCAGGCTATCGAGGTCGGTGGGACATATCATCATATCGGTGATTACAACACGATCGAAACGGCCAGAGTGATTTCTATCAAGGATGACTTAACAGGCATTCCACACGTGCGTTTTATGGTGACTGTTGACGGTGAAACATCCCACACGGGTTTTGAGGAAGTCAGAACCCTGGGAACGGTTTCCTTCAATGAGAAATATTCCGCTGCCTACTGAAGCAGCAGGGTAAAAAAGGGCGATTTTCATCGCCCTTTGATATTTCAGCGACCCTTCCAGACCGGGTCGCGCTTTTCCTTGAACGCTCTGAAGCCTTCAAGCTGATCTTCCGAATTGTACAGCTTTTCAACAGTCGCAAACTGGCTCTTGGTGATCCTGTTCATTGCGTCCTGGAACTTCATGTCCTCCGCCTCACGGACAATTTCCTTGGTTGCGGCAATGACAAGAGGTGGCCCCTTGGCAAGAAGCTCTGCCATGGAGAGGGCTTCTTCCATGAGCTTTTCTGCGGGAACAACGCGATTGACCAATCCCCAGTGTGCTGCTTCCGCTGTATCCATCCAGCGGCCGGTCAGAAGAAGTTCCATCGCAATATGATAGGGAATGCGCTTTGGCAGCTTGACCGATGCGGCATCAGCAACTGTTCCCGAGCGGATTTCAGGCAGGGCAAAACTTGCATGTTCTGCTGCAATGATAATGTCACCGGACAGCGCCAGTTCCAGACCGCCGCCACAGCAAATTCCATTGACTGCCATGATCACCGGTTTGTTCAGTCCGCGCAGTTCCTGCAGGCCACCAAAACCACCAACGCCGTAATCGCCGTCAACAGCGTCGCCGTCAGCGGCAGCTTTCAGATCCCATCCCGGGCAGAAAAACTTTTCGCCCGAGGCTGTGACAACGGCAACACGCAGATCATCATTGTCTCTGAAATCAGCGAAAATCTTGCCCATAACGCGGCTGGTTGCCAGGTCAATTGCATTGGCCTTGGGGCGGTCCAGCGTGACAATGAGGATGCCGTCACGCTGCTCTGTTTTTACCGGTGTTTCAGTGGTCATCTGTAAGTGCTCCTGTTCTCATCAGGGCATCAACTGCTGTTGCAGAAGTTGCCGTGCACAAAAGTGGATTGATTTCCAGTTCTGTGATGTTTTCATTGTTGTTTCCGGCTTCATTGAAGGAAATGACAAAGGTCTGCATCCTGTCAATGGCATCCAGGACTGCATCCATGTTTGCAGCCTGCATTCCCCTGTAACCCTTGAGAAGCGGGAAAACCCTGAGTTGTTCCAGCTCTCTGAGGATCTCGTCTCTTGTAGCCGGAAGCAGGACTGTGCGGGTGTCCTGCCAAAGCTCTGTCATCACGCCTCCGGCACCGAGTGTCAGAAGATATCCGCAAGCCGGATCGTGCAAAAGTCCCACAAGCAGTTCGGCAACAGGTTTTTCCACCATCTCCTCGACAAGAAAATCGCGGGTTGGCAGACTGCTTACAGCCTGTTCCAGTTCCTGTCTGGACTGAATGTTCAGAATAACACCACCGGCTTCTGTCTTGTGAGCCAGCCCCACCGCTTTCAGGACAAGTGGATAGGAGAGCCTGTCAATATCCCGGGAAGCCTGATCAAGAGAAGAAGCCTGAACAGATTGAGGGATCGAAAGTCCGGACCTTCTCAGCAGATCCTTTGCCTCTGATTCGCTGATCGTTCTCTGATTGTCAGAGAGGGTGCGCAGGGGCAAAAGCGGAAGCGGGGTTTCTTGTGCGGCTTCATGAATGAACGCTGCTGTCTCGATTGCAACAAGGCTTTCCGTTATTCCTGCAAGCGGGATCAGTCCCCTGGAGAGGATGGTCTCTGCAACATCTTCCGAGAGGTTTTCCGGCATGCTGGAGAGAACCCCCAGTGTTTTCCCCGTTGCCTGCCTGACTTCCGAGAGGGCATCCACCACCATTTCCCATTCGGCAATACCGCAGCGGTCCGATCTCGGGAAATCAAGGACAACAAAGCCTATCGCTGCTTCACTGTCTTCAAAGGCAGCCATAAAGCATTGATGCAGGGCTTCAGGTCTGGCCCAGATAAAGGTGTGATAATCCAGAGGGTTGGCCAGGAAGACATGCTCACCGAGAGCGTTTGCAAGCTTGACCTTTTGTTGATCATTGAGGGGAGGCAGGGTCACATCGCGGTCAACAGCGTTATCAGCGATAAGGCTGGCTTCTCCACCTGAACAGGACAGAGAGACAAGCTGATTGTTTTTCAGAGGGCCTGCGAAATGAAGGATTTTCAGGGTTTCCAGCAGATCAGAAGGGGACAGAACCTGTCCGATCCCGAGGCGTTTGAGCAGGGCGTCACTGCCTGCAGCGCTGCCTGCCAGCGATGCCGTATGGGAAACAACACCAGCCTGGGACTGTTCCGAACGTCCGGATTTGACGGCAACAATTCCCTTGCCCATTTTCCGGGCCTTCAGAGCCATGGCTTCAAAGGCCTGCAGATCGCCAATGCCCTCGATATAAAGGCCAAGCGCTGTCACACGGTCATCTTCCAGCAATTTCTCGCCAATTTCCGAGAGAGAGGTCTGGGCCTGATTTCCCGTTGTCACAACATAGGCAACGGGCAGTCCGCGCTGTTGCATGGTCAGATTAATGGCAAGGTTGGAGGACTGGCTGATCAGCGCGACGCCTTTTTCTACCCGCTTGCCACCGTGAATGTCCGGCCAGAGCAGGACACCATCCAGAAAGTTGAGGAAACCATAGCAGTTCGGCCCCATGATCCTCATTTCACCAGCGGCTTCCAGAAGCTGCTCCTGAAGCTCCAGACCGTCCCCGGTTTCCTGCTGGGCTTCCTTGAAACCTGCTGCAAAGCAGACGGCACCTCCTGCGCCACGCGCAGAAAGTGCCTTGATGACTTCGATGGTCTGATATTTATTCACACCGACAAAGGAGCTGTCCGGTGCCGCAGGCAGTTCGTCAACGGACGCGTAGGCTCTCAGGCCTTCAATTTCGGTTTTTTTTGGATGTACGGGCCAGATTTGCCCCGTGTATCCCAGCTCAAGGCAGCGTTTGATAACGCTGCTGCACCATGCTCCTCCACCGATCACTGCAATGGTGTCGGGTTGGAGCAACCTGTCGAGATTTTCTGTTTTTGCCTTCATTTCAGTTGTCCGGACCTCCCGTTATGCGCCAAGAGGTCTCAGCAAATCCCGACTGATAATATGGCGTTGGATCTCGCTGGTGCCATCCCAGATGCGTTCAACGCGGGCATCGCGCCAGAACCGTTCGATCGGGAAATCATCCATGAGCCCCATTCCGCCATAGATTTGCAGGGTGGCATCCGTGACGCGTGCAAGCATTTCTGTCGCATAAAGCTTTGCCGATGCAATTTCACGGTTTGCAGACAATCCCTGATCCAGACGCCAGGCCGAACTAAGCGTGAGCCAGTCTGCTGCATCAATCTCGGTGATCATGTCTGCAAGCTGGAAGCTGACCCCCTGGAACTTGCCAATCGGCTGACCGAACTGCTTGCGTTCGGCGGCATAGTTCAGCCCATAGTCAAAACAGCGTCTTGCCCGGCCCACGGACATGGCTGCAACTGTGATGCGTGTGGCATAAAGCCACTCGTTCATAACATCAAAACCGCCGTCGACCTCCCCCAGAACCTGTTCCTTGGGAAGACGGCAGTTGTCAAAGTAAAGGATGTAGTTCTTGTAGCCTTTGTGGGAAACGGAATTGTAACCATCGCGCACTTCAAAACCCGGTGTTCCGCGATCAACCAGGAAGGTGGTGATGCGTTTTTTTGGCCCCCGCGGGGTTTCATCAACACCAGTGGCGACAAAGACAATAAAGAAATCAGCGTGTTCCGCCCCGGAAATGAAGTGCTTGGAACCATTGATCACCCAGTCTGTTCCATCCTGGACAGCCGTACAGCGCATGCCGCGAACATCAGAACCGGCATCCGGCTCTGTCATGGCAAGAGCGTCCATTTTCTCACCGCGCACTGCGGGCAGGAGATAACGTTCCTTCTGTTCGCCTTCACAGGCCATCAGGATATTCTGGGGGCGTCCGAAAAAGTGGGTGAGAGCCATCGAGCCGCGCCCGAGCTCGCGCTCGACAAGGGCAAAGTCCAGATGGGACAGACCTGCGCCGCCAACCTCTTCGGGAAAGTTACAGGCGTAGAAACCCAGTTCGAGAACCTTGTTCTTGAGGTCCTCGGCAACCTCATGCGGGACAGAGCCGGTTTTCTCAACAAGCTCTTCGTGAGGGTAGATTTCCTTTTCGACAAAGGACCGTACCGTCGAGACGATCATGTCCTGTTCTTGTGTCAGACCAAATTGCATTTTTTTGTTCCAGTTTTAAAAGCCTCTGGTTTGACTCTAGAAGAAAAGCGCAACATTATTGTGCAAAACTGGATTACATTCATGCGCTTTTGGATTTTGTTATGAGCAGAACCTGCAAAATCGGTGTTCTTTTGTTTCCGGAATTTTCAAATCATTGTCTGGCAAATGCAATTGAACCATTGCGTGCAGCAAACACCTTTCTCGGAGAGAGCTATTACCGGTGGGAGTTTCTGACCGTGGACGGGGAAACCGTCCATTCCTCAAGCGGTTTGCCTGTCGCACCGGAAAAGACCCTTTTTGACAGTACGGGGGGAGATTACCTCTTTGTGCTGCCAAGCTATGAATTCAGACAGTTTGTCAAACCGAAGTATCTTCGCGCCCTGCAATCTGCAGCAAAGCGGTTTGAGAACCTTGTTGGCATGGATACGGGAAGCTGGTTACTGGCTGCGGCAGAACTGCTCAACCAGAGGAAGGCGACCATTCACTGGGATGAACTGGACAATTTCGCCGAAGCCTTTCCTCAAATCGATGTTGTTGAGGATCGCTATGTTGTTGATGACAATATTCTGAGCTGTGGCGGGGTTTCGACGACCTTTGAGCTGATTTTGGAACTGATTTCCGGACAGCTGGGCCCAATGTTCCGTCTGGAGGTTGCTGCGCTTTTCATGCACGGAGAGCGAAGCAAGCTCTTTGAACCAACTCTGAAACCGACAGGATTGCAGACCATCGATGCGGCTGTCGCCCTGATGAGGCGTCATCTTTCGGAACCTGTAACCGTTGCGGAAATTGCCAGAAACAGCGGTTGTTCGCAGCGGAAACTGGAACAGCTTTTCAGGCAGAGGCTCAGGGAGAGTCCCAGGACAGTCTACAAACGTATCCGTTTGCAGGAAGCCAGAAGGCAGATAGAGAAAAGCAATTATTCTGTGGCAGAAATTGCAGACCGCTGCGGGTACATCAATGCCAGTGCGATGACGCGTGCTTTTCGGGAGGAATTTGCAATCACGCCCCAAAAGCTCAGAAAAAAGATGAGTCTTTCATAAATGAAAGCAGGCCCGAACAGAAGTACGGACCTGCTTTGCTGGTATCATAATCCATCCCGGGATCAGCTGGATGGCAGAATAACCTTGTTGATGACGTGAATCACACCGTTGGAGGCTTCAATGTCAGCAGAAATGACTTGAGCTCCATCGACCTTCACGCCTGAACCGTTTTTGAAAATATCAACTGTCTGATCACCTGTTTGCTTGAGCGTGTGAACCTTGTTCAGTCCGGAGCTGATGTCAGCAGCCATTACCTTGCCTGGCAGAACGTGATAGCTCAGAATTGCTGCGAGCTGTTCCTTGTTCTCCGGCTTCAGAAGGTTTTCAACAGTTCCTTCGGGAAGCGCGGCAAAGGCTTCATCGGTCGGGGCAAAAACAGTCAGATTTTCGCCGGTGGCCAGAGCATCTGCCAGGCCTGCGGCCTGTGCCGCTGCGAGCAATGTGTTGAAAGATCCGGCACTGGATGCAGTTTCAACAATATTTGCAGCATAGACAGGGCTGGAAAAAGCAGCAGCTGCGACGATAGCGATCATGGATTTCTTGAGTGACATAAGAGAGCTCCTTTGACTTGATTTACGGGTCATATTGTTCAGGCTCTTGATGGGGACAGGCCTGATTACAGAGCTCTTTACGGGCTGTTTGTCCTTTTAGATCATAGAGTTATTTTCCACCTGTTTCGGAAGTGTTTTCTCTTTTAATCTCAAACAGTTTTGGGGTTTCTTAAAAGAATTCTTGTTTGAAACACAAAAAAGCCCCGCCAAAAAACGGCAGGGCTTTTTCTGATTGTCAGAGAAATCTGTCGGACTTATCCGCCATAGGGACCTGTCAGACCAAGTTTTTCCAGCAGGGTCACCAGACGGTTTGCATTCAGTGTCGCATCGGAACCGTACTTGGCGATCAGGGCAGTGCGCTGATCATCATCCTGTGTGACGGAGAAGGCACCCCAGAGAGCGGCCAGATCTTCGGTCAGAGTACGCAGTTCGTCAGCTTCTGCAGTTACCGCAACCTTGTTGATCGCATCTGCGGTTACCTTGCCAACACCATTGACAGTCTTGGCACCTTCGGAGCTGTAGCCGGCTGGCAGATCACCCTTGAGGTTTGTAACGGCCTTGTACTGGATAGCATCAAAGATCTGATCAACAGCCTGCTTTGCACCTTCCACACGGGACATGTGCTCGGTATCGGCTGCTGCGTGTGGCAGCAGTTCCAGTTTGTCAGCGTGCTTTTCAACGAGCCCCAGGTAAGGAACCATCGGGCCTGACAGTTCACCGTTTTCAGCATTCTTGAACAGGTCGGCATCAATCGCAGCATAGGATACCTTGCCGGAAGACAGGGCCTTGTCCAGGGCATCAACGTTAACCACTTCACCACGGTCGTAGTTCACAATGATCGCACCGTCATTCATTGCGGACAGAACGTCATCATTGACCAGGCTGTCGTTGGCAAACTTGCCTGTTTCAGCATTGAAGGCACCCAGACCGGTGTGTGGGCTGAGAACGTCGGCACCCTTTGCTGCCTCTACAGGAGAGGAAGCGTAGATGAAGCCTTCGGATTCAATCCATTGCTGGTGGTGAGGACGGGCGTAGATGGAAACGCTCATGCCAAAGGATTTGGCCAGTTTCGCCACTTCACGACCGATGTTGCCGTAGCCGATCACGGCCATGCGCTTGCCTTCGAGCTTCACTGTCGGGAACTTGCACAGGTCCTTGCCGGTGTCAAAGTTACCGTCAACGACCAGCTTGTGCATTTCATCAACAGGCAGATCCGGAGAAACCTTGAGCAGGGCCTTCATTGCCATCTGTGCTGTCGCACGGCTGTTGAAACTTGGTGTGTTCATCAGTGGTGCTTCGCCACCATCACCATTTCCGCCACCCCAGGATGCAGAGCCCATGTTGCCTGTACCGGCACCAATGCGAACGCCGCCTTCCTTGAAGAGCGAACCGGCAGGCAGGAAAGTCGCCGCAACGATGGTTGCATCGTACTGGCCCTTGTCTGTCTGTGGCAGCAGCTCTTCTTCCGTGCTAAGGTTCGGCTGGTAGGAGAAGTGGATCTTGCCAGCCTCAAGGCTTGCACCTTCGGCAATCGGACCTTCGTGGAAGACGCCGCCTTTGGACTCAACATAGGCTTTTACTACAGAGTGATCCGGGTTGCCATTGGCATCAAACTTCAGGCCAATCAGATCGGCAACCAGTACCTTGTAGGCTTTGGACTGATCATCCTTGCGAACCTTTTCACCGGAAGCTGCTTCTGCAGAGGCTTCGAATGTTACACCCTGTGCAGCCAGTTCCTCTTCAAGAACAATTACCTTGGCACGGTGGTAGGCATAACGCAGGTTTTCCAGCAGGGCAGGAATGTCCTCGTTTGGACGGATGCCACCGATCCAGGCACGGTAATCACCCGGTGTGCCCGGGAAGGCATTGACATAACGGGCTGCATCCAGCGGCTTTTCATAATCGCCGTTCGGGTGTGTCAGACCTTCATAGCCCAGCAGCTGCTTGGACTTTGCGATCACCTTTGCGTGCAGCGCCGGATCTTCCAGAGTCTGCGATGCCTTTACCTTCAGCAGAGTAACGGCCGCACCACGGTTCGGAGCGTTTTCAACGCCCAGATCCAGTGTGTCATTCTGTGCAATCCAGTTGTTGACGAGTTCGCGGTTTTCAACAGAACGCTGGTTCATGTCGCGCACTGTGCCAACGTTTTTCCCAGCGCGCAGAACACCGAACGTTGTTTCGGCAAAGTTGATGGTGGAGAAGGTGTTGATGATACCGCCCAGCATCTTGTTTTCCTGTGGATCGTACACAGGACCGTACTGCCAGCTTTTCTCGCTGGAGAAAGGAGCTTTCGGATCGGCAGGCGCACAGATTTTCAGCTGACGCGGGATTGCCCAGCTCGGGTTCTTGATGTTGTCATCCATCAACGCCAGAGCTTGCGGGGTGTAGGATGCGATGAAGTATGCAGATGCACCACCGATTGCCTTCTGGAATGGCATGAACATGCAGCATTTGTCCAGAAACTCGCTGACAACTTCCTGCGCCCATGGCATGGCACCCAGCATTGAGGTGCTGTCGATGATGGCGTGGTGTTCCGCAGGATTGCGATCGATCCATGCGAGCAGGCCTTTGACTTCCTCTTCGGTGTAACAGGTCGCGCCGGTCGTTTCGTGGCCAACACCAACGAAAACTTTCACACCCATTGATTCCAGCTCATCCGCAGAAGGGATCACGCCTTCGGATGTGGAGTAGTGCAGGCGGCTCAGGTCGCTGTTCTGGGAGTTCTTGTAGAGCTCCATGATCTGTGCACCCCAGGACTGACGGAAGAAGCCGCCAGAATTGCTTGCTTCTGTCTCCGGAGCCGGTGTGTCCACATAGACATGCAGATCATCCTTGTTGGCATTCAGCATGTGCATGACAGAAACAGTAAAACCACTGTGACCGCCACCGAGGCCGATCGCCATTTTGTTTTTCTTCGGGAATTCGAAGTAGCTGTGGATTGCCTGCGCCATGTCCAGAAGAACCTTGTCTGCAGGATAGCCGCGGTGCATGGAACGACCGATTTCTGGAGTGGTCAGGCTGCCGATGCGGTTGCCTTTGTCATCGACCTTTGCGTAGTTTTCTTCCAGCCAGCGATCAAACTCGAAGCGCATGCGACGGCCATAGACTTCGTCTTCAGACATGTCCGTGATCGGGCCAACACCGAAGAACTGGTTGATAGTCCGCTTTGGAGCACCGTTTTCGGTTGCAGCCAGAGAGGCGGATCGTAGCGCTTTGAGGTCATCGATAGAGGGCATGATCTCTTATTTCCTTCTCACTATGGATGGGAGCCTTTCGGGCTCAGTACCTTTGCTCTGCTTCTGGGGCAAAGCAGATTGTCTTCATTTTCGGAGAACAATCGGGGAAATCCGGGTCCTGCCTTCTGGCGGGCAAAACATCCAGTTTTGTTCAATGCCTCTTTTATATTGATTTTTTCAGGACGCAAGAGCCCTGATGCGAAAAAATCTTGCACGTGAGCGACGCCTGGACGGGTTTGATGCTTTTTTATGCAAAAAAGAGAAAGCGATAACTTGTGTGCGTCATAACCGCGCTTTTTTCGAATATTGTTAATTTTAATGTTTGTTTTTGGAAATTTTCTGTTTCGGGGCTCTGTGCCGAAAAAATGATCACCCTTTTGTGCGCTGCTTTGTGAGCTGCCGTTTTGTCCTCTGAAAAGAACGGGATGAGAAAGCCTCAGGGAACAGTGTTTTTCTTATACTCTGTATTAAAAAATATGATTTGACCGTTTGAGGTTGAACTTCATGATGCTTTTGTGAACAAGTCTTTTATCCAATGTTTAAAAGAGCCTTTGACCCATGGAACAAAACTCCATTTTCTCCCTCGTAAAACACGCCTTTAGTGGCCACAAAAACTGGGGGCGAACCTGGCGATCCGCTGAACCCAAACCGCAATATGATGCCATCATCGTTGGCGGTGGCGGACATGGACTTGCCACAGCCTATTACCTGGCCAAACTCCATGGCATGACCAACATTGCCGTTGTTGAAAAAGGCTGGATTGGTGGCGGTAATGTCGGACGCAACACAACAATTGTGCGTTCAAACTATATGTTGCCAGCCAATACCCATTTCTACGAGCATTCCCTGAAGCTCTGGGAAGGGCTGTCCCAGGATTTGAACTACAATGTCATGTTCTCTCAACGGGGTATTATCAATCTGGCGCACACGCCCGGACAGCTGGACAGCTACGCCCGGCGCGGAAATGCCATGCGCCTTGCCGGAGTTGATGCGGAGCTTCTTTCAACGGAAGACATCAGACGCATGGTGCCGGGCATGGACTGTTCTCCCGACGCCCGTTTTCCGGTTCACGGCGGCCTGTTGCAAAGAAGAGCCGGAACCGCGCGACACGATGCCGTGGCCTGGGGCTATGCCCGGGGGGCAGATCGTCTGGGCGTTGATATTATAGAGAACTGTGAAGTCACCGGTTTCATCCGCGAAGGGGACAGCATTGTCGGTGTGGAGACCGTCAAGGGACAAATCCGTGCACCAAAGATTGGTGTTGCGGTTGCGGGAAGCAGTTCTGTTGTCCTGCAAATGGCCGGACTGAGGGATCTCCCGCTGGAAAGCCATGTCTTGCAGGCCTTTGTTTCCGAACCGTTGAAGCCCCTGATCGACACAGTCATTACCTTTGGTGCAGAGGGACATATCTACATTTCCCAGTCAGACAAGGGCGGTCTGGTTTTTGGTGGGGAACTGGATATGTACAACAGCTACGCCCAGCGCGGAAACCTGCCGCGCATCGAGGATGTCAGCGCAACGGTTGCCACGATTTTCCCGAACCTCGGGCGGATCAGGCTTCTGAGAAACTGGGGCGGGATCATGGACATGTCCATGGATGGAAGTCCGATTATCGGCAAGTCTCCCATACCCGGACTCTTTATCAATACAGGCTGGTGCTATGGCGGGTTCAAGGCAACCCCGGCATCCGGCTGGTGCTTTGCCTCGACAATTGCGAATGATCAGCCGCATGACTTGAACGCTGCCATGACACTGGAGCGTTTCAGGAACGGAACACCGATTGACGAACGGGGCGCAGGCCCGACACCCAAAGCGCACTAACAGGATCCTGAGCGGGTTACAAGAATTTCGGAGCATCACAAATGAAAATTAACTGCCCTTGCTGCGGCCCCAGGTCTTCTGGCGAATTCTCCTATGAGGGAGATGCCCTGAGAACAAGACCGGCAGATGACAATCAGGACAGGGAAAACTGGGCTTCCTACGTTTACGGACGGGAAAATCCGCGAGGCTGGCACAGGGAATACTGGCAACACACAGGCGGATGCAGATCCATCCTTGAAGTTGAACGCAACACTGTCACGCATGAAATCAGAAGCGTCAGGCTGGTTGGTCCCTGGGCGGATCAGCAAGGCAAGGGAGAAACAGCATGAGTGGATATCGTTTGCCCGAAACGCTTTCACCCGGTTCAAGAATCAAGCGGGACAGGGAATTGTCGTTCCGGTTTGACCATCAGCCCTATGTCGGTTTTGAAGGGGATACCCTGGCGTCTGCCTTGCTTGGCGAAGGGGAGGTTCTCTTTGGCAGAAGTTTCAAATATCACCGCCCGCGCGGTGTGATGTCGGCTGGTGTGGAAGAATCAAATGCCCTGGTCACAGTCGGGACGGGAAACCGGACAGAACCGAATGCCAAGGCCCCCATGGTCGAGCTGTATGGTGGACTGGAAGCTGTCAGCCAGAACCGTTTTCCCTCGCTGAAAATGGATTTTATGTCCCTGACGTCCTTGTTGTCGCCAATCTTTGTGGCAGGTTTCTATTACAAAACTTTCATCGGGCCTTTCAGGAACACGAAATTCTGGATGTTCTGCGAGACCTTTATTCGCAATGCAGCAGGTATGGGAGCAGGGACCCTGCTGCCCGATCCGGATCGCTATGAGCGAACGAATGCCTTTGCAGAGGTTCTCGTGGTTGGTTCCGGACCGGCAGGATTGCTTGCAGCCCTGATGGCAGCGCGCACAGGTGTCCGTGTTATTCTCGCTGACGAGAATGCCTCTCTCGGTGGTTCTGTTGACGAAATTTCCGAGAGGATTGAAGGGCATCCGGCTGAAGAATGGTCAAAAAAGGTTCTTCATGAACTTGGGGAACTGGAAAATGTGACGCTTTTGCCCCGGACAACTGTTTGGGGGTACTTTGATGACAACACAATTGTTGCAACGGAACGGGTTACCGAGCATCAGGCCTCCCCGTCGGCTGTCGATCCAAGACAGCGTCAGTGGACTATACAGGCCGACAAGGTTGTGATTGCGACCGGAGCTATCGAGCGTCCGCTTGTCTTTGCCGGCAATGATACGCCCGGTGTTATGCTGGCTTCCGCTGCCGTGCGCTATGCAAAACGCTACGCTGTTTCCGTTGGACAGAAAGTCTGCGTGTTTACCAACAATGACAGTGGTTTGCAGTCTGCTCTTCAACTTGTTTCTCTGGGCGTTCCACTGGCTGGGGTTATTGATGCGCGTCAATCTCCACCGCAGGATCTGCACAGGAAACTGGCCGAAAAAGGGGTGCCTCTTTACAGCGGGTCCGTCGTTTCAAAGGCCGAAGGAGGACAGGCTCTCAACAGGGTTACCGTGCACCTTTATGATCCTCAGACAGGGACGCTGTCCGGTGATGACCGGGTTATCAATTGCGATGCCCTTGCTGTTTCCGGTGGCTGGACACCAACTGTTCACCTCGCAAGTCAGGCCGGTGACAAACCAGTTTTCAATGAAAACATTCAGGCTTTTGTTCCGGAAAAGAACCGCTGCAAGACTGATGGCAGGGACTGGCTCGCTCTGGGAAGCTGTACCGGTGAATTTGATCTGTCCGCCCTTTTTGAAACAACCGTCCGTGAAATGACGGCTCTGCTGGCAGAACTCGGGAAAAACGCTGAAAAACCTGTCCCGAACACAACGCAGCTCCGCGAGAAAAGGGAAACCCCGATCCTGCCGTTGTGGGATATTCCTTCTGCTGATGGCAAGGGCAAGAGATTTGTGGATCAGCAGCATGACGTAACCGCAGCGGATGTGGAGCTGGCTCAGCGTGAGGGTTTTGAGTCTGTTGAACACCTGAAGCGTTACACCACGCTTGGAATGGCTGCAGATCAGGGCAAGACCTCAAACGTGAACGGTTTGGCCCTGATGGCAAAGGCCAGAGCGCAAACAATTCCCGAAACTGGAACAACACGCTTCCGGCCTCCTTACACTCCTGTGACAATTGGCTCGATAGCCGGACGTGAAATTCATGGCCACATGCGCCCCTATCGTCACACCCCCTTGCACGACTGGCACAGGGAGCAGGGGGCCGAGATGCTCAATGTTGGCCTCTGGGCGCGTCCACGTATTTACGGTCAGGCTGGTGAAACTCTGGAACAGAGTTATGTTCGCGAAGCCCGGGCGGTGCGACAATCTGTGGGCATAGTTGATGTTTCCACACTCGGAAAAATCGATATTCAGGGGCCCGATGCAGCAGAACTGCTCAACCGTGTCTATTCAAACGGCTTTAAAAAACTGCCGGTCGGGAAGGCACGCTATGGTCTGATGCTGCGGGAAGACGGTTTCCTCTATGATGACGGGACAACCTGGCGTCTGTCCGAGAACCAATTTCTGATGACCACCACAACAGCGAACGCAGCCGGTGTTATGGGGCTTCTGGAATACTATCTTGCTGTTGTCTGGCCCGACCTGAAGGTACAGGTGACATCTGTGACGGATTTGTGGTCCGGTCTGGCCATTTCCGGCCCGAATGCCCGCAAGGTCCTTCAAAAGGTTGTATCCGGGCTTGATCTGAGCAATGAAGGCCTGCCTTTCATGGGCGTGGCACAGGCAAGGATTGGCGAGATTCCTGTCTGGATAGCAAGGTTGTCCTTTTCCGGTGAGCTTGCCTATGAGGTCTATGCGGAAGCCAACTATGGTGCTGCAGTCTGGGAAGGCCTGATGCAAGCCGGTGAGGAATTCGACATTCTTCCCTATGGCCTTGAAGCCCTTGGGACACTCCGGATCGAGAAGGGCCACATTGCAGGACCGGAACTGGATGGGACGACAACGGTTCAGGATGTCGGTCTGAGTGCCATGGCTTCAGGCAAGAAGGATTACATCGGCTCTGTCCTGAGAAACCGCGAAACCATGACAGGCAATGACCGTGAACAGCTTGTTGGTCTTGTTGCGCAGGAAAAACGTGCCCTCAAGGTTGGCGCCCATCTTCTGAGCCGGGAAACGGGGCAAAGCATCGGGCATGTCACCTCGGTGACCTACAGCCCGGCTCTGGAGGAATATATTGCCCTGGCACTGGTCGAAAACGGAAAGGCCCTGATTGGTGAAACCTTGCGGTCCGCCTATCCGCTCAAGGATGATGCGCAGGCTGTCAAACTGGTTTCCCCGCATTTCTATGACCCGGAAGGAGGACGGATGCATGTCTGATCTTATGACCCGAGAAAACGCTTTCCGTTCTGCACTGGAAAAATCCTTTCAGGAGAGCAGCAAACCCAGAGACGGAAAGGCCGGCATAGAGCTGTCCGAGATTGTTCTGACATCTCTGGTTCAGATTGGTTCCTGGCCGGACAGTCACAGCACGGTGCGGGAGAAACTGGCAAAGCTTTTTGATGCAGCGCTTCCCGAAAAGGTCGGAGACTTCACTGTCGGTCCAAGGGGTGATCTGTGTCTGTGTGTTTCACCGGGTAAATACCTGCTGTTGTCCGAACAAAATGATCTCTTTTCGTCTGTTCGAAGTGCCTTTGAGGACGAAGAGGCAACTGTTCTTGAAATGGCGCACAGCAGAAGCGGCATCCGGATCAGCGGTCACAAAACCGAAAGCCTTCTGTTGAAATCCTATGCTGTCGATCAGGACAGGCTTTTACAGGGGCAGCATTTCCAGGCGCCTGTCAGTCACATCTCGACCCTGGTGATCAAACACTCGGAAGAGGCGTGCGATGTCTATTGTACGCGCAGTTTTGCACGATCCATGTTTGAGTGGTTCACGGATGCTTCACTCGAATACGGCTATCAGCTGAAAAGCCGTTAGGGCTTTGAGCGGTTCAACAAAAAGGTCGACCTGTAACAAGTCGACCTTTTTTTGTCCGGTTTGTCTCTTCTGCCTAACCTGCTGCTTCATCCTGAGGCAGGGCATTGTCATTCAGCCATTGTGTCAAGGCCTCAATCGCCTGATGGGACTTGACTGTTTTGCGGTCTTTTTTCTTCAGCTTTTTTTGTCCCTTGATGTGCTCAAGAGGCGGGAACAGGCCGAAGTTCACATTCATTGGCTGGAATGTTTTGGCATCCGCACCACCGGTAACGTGATTTACAAGTGCACCGTGCGCCGTGTTGACGGGAGGCGGAGAAAGTTCGTTCAATCCCAAACGTTCCACAGCAGCAAAGCGCCCAGCCATCAAACCACTGGCTGCGGACTCAACATAGCCTTCCACACCGGTCATCTGCCCAGCAAAGCGGAAGCGGGGGTGGGCTTTCAGACGCAGGCTGTGATCCAGCAAGCGGGGCGAGTTGATAAAGGTGTTCCGGTGGATGCCGCCCAGACGCGCAAACTCTGCTTCTTCAAGCCCCGGTATGCTGCGGAAGATCCGAACCTGTTCGCCATACTTCAGCTTCGTCTGGAAGCCGACAATGTTGTAAAGCGTTCCCAACTTGTTGTCCTGACGCAACTGAACCACGGCGTAGTGTGGTTTCTCTGTCTCCGGATGTTGCAGGCCGACAGGCTTCATTGGTCCGAAACGCAGGGTTTCCTCACCACGTTCCGCCATGACCTCGATAGGCAGGCACCCTTCAAAGTAGGGCGTACCTTCCCATTCCTTGAATTCTGTCTTCTCACCTTCCAGCAGTGCGGCGATGAAAGCCTTGTACTGTTCTGCGTCCATGGCACAGTTGATGTAGTCCGCTCCATCACCCTTGTCATAGCGGGACTGGAACCAGGCCTTGCTCATGTCAATTGAGTCCTTGTGGACAATCGGAGCAATGGCATCAAAGAAAGAGAGATATTCCTCACCGGTTAACGCGGCAACAATCTCGCTCATTGCACCGGATGTGAGAGGTCCGGTCGCAATAATGACAGAATCCCAGTCTTCAGGAGGGATAGTGGTGATTTCCTCACGGGCAATGGTAACAAGCGGATGACTTTCAAGAGTTCGGGTTACATCCTCCGCAAAGCCGTCACGATCAACAGCAAGCGCTCCGCCAGCGGGAACCTTGTTGCGCTGCGCACAGGTCATGATTATGGAGCCCATGCGGCGCATTTCCTCATGGAGGAGGCCGACAGCATTGTTTTCCCAGTCATCAGAGCGGAAGGAATTCGAACAAACCAGTTCGGCCAGGGACTCTGTCTGGTGGGCATCTGTTTTGCGTACCGGACGCATTTCGTGCAGAATAACCGGAACGCCTGCCTGGGCCAGTTGCCAGCTGGCCTCACAGCCAGCCATGCCGCCGCCGATTACATGAACAGGTTTAATGTCAGTGCCGGACATCATCATATCCTTGTGATTTGATCGCTGAGAGGATCGCGCTAAAAGAGATTTCTCAGGCCTTTAACATTGGAATTGTATCTGTGCAAATCCATATATTAATGGTTCAGACAGGAAATCCTGCTCATAATAAGAATTCAGGCATCAAAATCAGGAGTAAACCATGCCCGTCAATGAGGCCCCCACAGCCTTACGTACAGAAAATGACAGCCTGATCAGCTCAATCATTGACTGGATGATGGATCAATCCCTCTCGTCCTCTGCGACGATGGAAGATATTTTCAGCGGGTGTTGCAAGCGTCTTCGTGCAAGCGGCATTCCCATTGGTCGCGCCTATATCGCCTTTCGAACGCTGCATCCCCTTTACCGGGTGATGGGCGTAACGTGGGAGCTGGACAAGGGCGTGCGAACGGTCGGCTACACTCACGAAAACTCGGCCAGGGAAGAACAGACAGCCGCCTGGCAAAACAGTCCCTTCAATCTGATGTTCAACGAGGGAATCCCCCAAATTCGCAGGCGGTTGTGTGATGACACTGCGATTATGGATTTCGGCATTCTCCCCGAACTGAAAGAGCAGGGCTATACAGACTACATGGCCTATGCCTTTTCCTTCGAGGACAGCAGGGAAGACGATCACTTTGACACCAAGGGAATGATCGGAAGCTGGGCATCGGATTCAAAAGGCGGTTTTTCGGATGCACATCTGCAAAGCCTGGTGCGCCTGCAAAAAAGGCTTGCTGTGATCAGCAAGATTATCATTCAGGAAAATATCTCGAAAAATATCTGCACAACCTATCTGGGTCGCAATGCCGGCAACCGGGTTCTGAAGGGACAGATCAAGCGCGGGGACGGGGAAAGAATTCACTCTGTCATCTGGTACAGCGATCTCAGAAACTCCACAGCCCTTGCGGACAGTCTTCCCGAGGAAGAATATCTGCAGGTCCTCAATGGCTATTTTGAATGTACGGCCGGTGCCATTATGGACCACGGCGGAGATGTTCTCCTGCTCATTGGCGATGCCGTTCTGGGAATTTTCCCGCTGAATGAAGGGGAAGATCATCAGGCAACCTGTTTCCGGGCCCTGATGGCTGCGGAAGACACAACACGCCGCATGACCCAGATCAACAGTGAAGGAACCTGTGCCGATGGGCGCTGCAACATTGATTTCGGTCTGGGCCTGCATGTCGGAAATGTCATGTTCGGCAATGTTGGATTGCCGGATCGCCTGCAGTTCACAACAATCGGTCCTGCTGTCAATGAGGCCTCTCGCCTTGAAAGTCTGACAAAAACTCTTGATAGAAGAGTGCTTTGCAGCCAGTCCTTCAGAGACACAATTAACTGTGACAGCCTTCAGCACATGGGGGATCACAAGGTGGCCGGTGTTCAGAAGGCCCTGCCTGTCTATGGCATTGATCCAAACATGTCGAGCCAGTTTGGTCGCTGTTTCCAGCTTGATCTGCCAGCACAGAAGACGGAAGAGAAACTGACCGTTTGATGAAAAAAGCCCCGACCTTCCGGATCGGGGCTTTTTTGGTCCTCAAGACGCTTTGGACGAGCTTTCGATATTGAGGTAGGGCGCAAGAAAGCGTCCCGTATGACTTTCCGGAACCCGGGCAACTTCCTCAGGGGTTCCGGTCGCAACAACCAGACCGCCCTTTGTCCCGCCTTCAGGCCCCATATCAACAATCCAGTCAGAAATCTTGATGACTTCCAGATTGTGCTCAATGCAAAGAATAGTATTGCCCTGGTCTACAAGGGTTTGCAGCACTTCCAGAAGTTTGCGCACATCATCGAAGTGCAAACCGGTCGTTGGTTCATCCAGAATATAAAGGGTTTTGCCTGTGGAGCGCCTTGAAAGCTCCTTGGCCAGCTTGACCCGCTGAGCTTCACCACCCGAGAGGGTAGTGGCGGCCTGACCAACCTGAACGTAGCCCAGACCAACGCGCTGCAGGGTTTCCATCTTTCCGGCAATGGAGGGGACTGCTGTGAAGAACTCGGCAGCCTCATCGACTGTCATGGCAAGGACATCGGCAATGGATTTGCCCTTGTGGGTAATTTCCAGGGTTTCCCTGTTGTAGCGCTTGCCCTTGCAGACATCACACTCGACATAGACATCCGGCAGGAAGTGCATTTCAATCTTGATCACTCCGTCACCCTGACAGGACTCACAGCGACCACCCTTGACATTGAATGAAAAACGGCCGGGTTTGTAACCGCGTGCCTTGGCTTCCGGCAGACCGGCGAACCAGTCCCGGATCGGTGTAAAGGCCCCGGTGTAGGTCGCGGGGTTGGAACGCGGTGTCCGGCCAATCGGAGACTGATCAATGTCGATGATCTTGTCGACGTGTTCCAGCCCTCTGATGTCTTCGTGCTTGCCGGGGTGCGCCTTAGCATTGTGGAGCTTGCGCGAAGCTGCCTTGAACAGTGTCTCAAGAATGAGTGTGGACTTGCCGCTCCCGGAGACGCCGGTGATACAGGTGAAGATTCCGAGCGGCAGACTGACAGAGACATCCTGCAAATTGTTTTCGGAAGCCTTGACGATTTCCAGTGCCTTGCCTTTTTTGCCTTTTCTGCGCTTGGCGGGCAGGGAGATTGCCAAATCGCCTGTCAGATACCGGGCTGTCAGACTGTCCTTGTTCTGCATCACCTCGGCAGGTGTTCCCGACGCAACAACCTCGCCCCCGTGCACGCCTGCACGCGGCCCCATATCGACAAGATAGTCTGCGGTGCGAATGGCATCCTCATCATGCTCAACAACCACAACAGTATTGCCGAGATCCCTCAGACGCTTGAGGGTTTGCAGCAGTCTTTCGTTGTCGCGCTGGTGCAGGCCGATGGAAGGCTCATCAAGCACATAGAGAACGCCGGTCAGGCCCGAGCCGATCTGGGAAGCCAGTCGAATGCGCTGACTTTCACCTCCGGAAAGGGTGGCGGATGATCGGGAAAGGGTCAGGTAGTCAAGGCCGACATTGACCAGAAAGTACAGGCGATCATTGATTTCCTTGAGAATGCGAACCGCGATTTCCTGGTTTTTCTGACTGAGGTGCTGCGGGAGCTCTTCAAACCATTTTGCAGCCTGTCCGATGGAAAGTGCGGCAACCTCGGAAATGTGGTTGTTGTTGATCCTGACGCAAAGCGCCTCATCCTTCAGGCGGTGGCCCTCGCAGGACGGGCAGGGTTGCTTTGCCTGATACTTTGAAAGCTCTTCGCGGACCCAGTCACTGTCGGTTTCACGATAGCGGCGCTGCATGTTTGGAATGACACCCTCGAACGGCCGCTCAGTCTGATAGCTGCGCTTTTCGTCGCTGTAGGTCATCAAGATGATTTCCTTGCCGGAACCGTAAAGCAGCATCTCCTGAACATCCTTGCCCAGATCCTTCCAGGCCGCCTCGACTGAAAACCCGTAGTGCAGGGCCAGGGAATTCAGCGTTTGCATGTAATACTTGGATGTTGTGCTGGCCCAGGGAGCAAGGGCTCCGGCCTTGAGGGAAAGGTTCCTGTCGGGAACAACAAGTTCCGGATCGAAATAAAGCGTGGAGCCAAGACCGTCACATTTCGGGCAGGCACCAAAGGGATTGTTGAAGGAAAACAGACGCGGTTCGATTTCATCAATGGTGAAACCGGAAACCGGGCAGGCATAGCGCGCCGAGAAAACTGTTGTTTCCCCGGTTTTTGCATCCTCAACATAGGCCAGCCCGTCCGAGAGATTCAGGGCTGTTTCAAAGGAATCTGCCAGTCTTGACTGAATGTCTTCCCGGACCACAAGGCGGTCAACGACGACATCGATGTCGTGCTTCTTCTTTTTGTCCAGATCGGGAGTGTCTGCAATTTCATAGAGCGTTCCATCAATCTTGACACGCTGGAAGCCTTGCTTCTGAAGGGCCAGCAGATCTTTTTTGTACTCTCCCTTTCTGCCTCTGACGACAGGAGCCAGAAGATACAGACGGGTTCCTTCCGGCATTTCAAGAACCCGATCAACCATCTGGCTGACAGACTGGCTTTCAATCGGAAGGCCGGTTGCAGGCGAATAGGGAATCCCGACACGCGCAAACAGAAGTCGCATGTAGTCATAGATTTCAGTCACGGTGCCGACTGTCGAGCGCGGATTTTTGGATGTTGTTTTCTGCTCGATGGAAATCGCAGGAGAAAGGCCTTCAATGGAATCAACATCCGGCTTCTGCATCATCTCCAGAAACTGGCGGGCGTAGGCTGAAAGCGATTCCACATAGCGCCGCTGACCTTCTGCATAGATTGTATCAAAAGCCAGGGATGACTTTCCGGATCCGCTCAAACCGGTAATGACAACCAGTTCATTTCGCGGAATATCCAGAGAGACATCCTTGAGATTGTGCTCGCGCGCACCGCGAACCGAGATATACCGGCTTTCATGAGCGATTGTCATTGAAGGGTCCTGTGTTCACATGAAGAAAGGCTTGTGCCCTGTATAGGCCTAGTTGTCTGGATCAAAAAGATGAACGAAGCAAGAACAAAACGCAAGTCTTCGTGATCACTCTGTCTTCTTTTTCTGAAGACATGATATTAAATTACGCTCTATCTCCCTTGCCGGATTTGATGTGAACTTTTGACGCATCCGTCATTGCTGCCGAATATGATCCAGATCAATTCATCTCTTTTTTCAGGATGTTAGGAGGCATACAAAGAGCACAGAAAGTTTGTGTCTTTGAGTGTCAACATCAGCTTTCCGGAGACTCCTGAAAGCGATCAAGGGGATTGAGAATTCAATGAAAAAGCTTCAGTCAGCTTTTTGCGCAGCACTTATGGCAACAACAGCTTTTGTCGCAGCTCCGGCATTGGCAAGCGAACAGGGTGATTTTCTGATCCGTTTGCGCGGTATCGGCGTGCTTCCGGATGAAGATGGCAGCTCGAATATCAACGGCAGCCCGGAAATCGACAACGATTTCGTACCAGAAGTCGATTTTACCTATTTCTTCACGGACAACATTGCGGCAGAGCTGATTCTGGCAACCACCCAGCACGATGTGAAGTGGAACAACAGCTCTGTTGCAAGTCAGCTTGATCTTGGCGATGTGCGCCTTTTGCCACCGACCCTGACACTGCAATACCACTTCAATGATGTCCTGACGCCCGGCCTGAAGCCTTATCTGGGAGCAGGGATCAACTACACTGTTTTCTATGACGAAAAGGTCGGAAACGGGTTCCGGGATATTGATTATGATGACAGCTTCGGTGCTGTTTTCCAGGCCGGTGTCGACTACGAGCTTAATGACAGCTGGTCTGTGAATCTGGATGTCAAACACATCATGCTCAATACGGATGTTCGTATTGATACAGGGGCCAGCATCGTTGATGCCGATGTTGATATCGATCCCTGGATTGTCGGTATTGGCGTGGGCTACCGATTCTGATCCTGTTCAAAAGCAGGCTACTTTTTCAAAGGCGCTGTCATTTTGGCAGCGCCTTGATTTCTGGTGCTTCCGGAGGAATTGTATCAAAGACCTTTTTCTTTTTATTGTCGTGGCGTCATCACTTCGTTAGGTATAGTGTTCAAACAAACACGAGGCGGATGAACGAAACCGTGATTCGCCAATCAGAAGAATAATGGAAGGCACAGAACACCATGGCTGGATCTGTAAACAAAGTAATCCTTGTCGGCAATCTGGGGCGCGACCCGGAAATCCGCTCCATGAACAATGGACAGCGCGTGGTGAACCTCAATGTTGCGACTTCCGAGTCCTGGCGCGACAAAATGAGCGGCGAACGCCGTGACCGCACCGAATGGCACCGTGTTGTTATTTTCAATGACCGTCTTGCCGATGTCGCAGAAAAATTCCTGCGCAAGGGTTCCAAGGTCTATGTCGAAGGACAGCTCCAGACGCGCAAATGGACAGACCAGGCCGGTGTTGAAAAATACACGACCGAAATTGTTCTCCAGAACTTCCGTGGCGAACTGACCATGCTCGATGGCCGCAATGACGGAATGGGCGGCGAGGGTGGAGGTTCTGCCGGTGGCGGCGATCCCTTCGGCGGTTCCGGAGGAGGCTACGGCGGCGGAAGTGGCGGTGGATTTGGTGGCGGTTCTGCCGGTGGCAGTGGTGGCTCGTCCTCTGGCGGAGGTATGGGCGATGATCTGGACGACGAAATCCCGTTCTGATCCAGTCCAAAGATTGTTTCGGGAGGAGCCTGACAGGGCTCCTCTTTTTCGTTCGGGAAGGTGTCGGGCATGAAAGCAAAAACCAGTCTTCTTTCTTTTAATGAACTGTCTTCACATCAGCTTTATCAAATTCTGAAATTACGATCAGAAGTCTTTGTAGTTGAACAGGAATCAATTTATCTCGACCCTGATGGAGATGACACTCGAGCCTGGCATGTTCTGGTTGAGGGAGATCAGGACGGGCAGCAGGAAATGATCGGTACACTGCGCCTTTTGAAGGATGGAACACAGGCGAAAATCGGCCGGGTGGCTGTCGCCAGGAATGGCAGGGGAAGCGGACTGGGAAAGATGATGATGCTTCGCGGGCTGCACTGGTGTGACGAACAGCCCGAACTGCAAAGTGTTTATCTGTCAGCACAACTCGAACAGCAGAGCTTTTACGAGAAGCTGGGATTCGTCAGACAACCGGGTGATGCCTATGATGACGGTGGTATTCCGCACTGTGACATGGTTCGAAAACTGCGCACCTGACAGAGATGATTCTGTCAAGAGTGAAAATTTGCGATAAAAAGCTGATTTTACGGGCGAAACGGCACCATTTTGTTGTTCGCTCCGAACCGCTTTGTTACAATTTCCCTTCAAATTTAAGACCTGTTGTCGCAGCACTGGCTCAAGGTGACTGATCAGGTGCAGCAGGCACTCGCATTACCAATGTTTTACGGGACACAGTCGTGACATCGAACACCCCAACGCCTACAGGTCCAATGGACATCTCTCCGGTTACCATCGAAGACGAAATGCGCCGATCCTATCTCGATTACGCCATGAGCGTGATCGTGTCCCGTGCGCTTCCTGATGTACGTGATGGTCTGAAGCCTGTTCACCGCCGGATCCTCTATGCAATGAAAGAGTCCGGATACGACTGGAACCGTGCATACCGCAAATCTGCGCGTATCGTCGGTGATGTAATGGGTCAGTATCACCCTCACGGCGACCAGGCGATTTACGATGCCATGGTGCGTATGGCACAGGATTTCTCCATGCGTCTGCCTCTGGTGGACGGACAGGGGAACTTCGGTTCCATGGATGGTGATCCACCTGCTGCGATGCGTTACACGGAATCCCGTCTGCAACGCGTTTCCAGTGAAGCCCTGCTGGAGGACATTGACCGCAACACGGTTGATTTCCAGGACAACTACGATGAAACCACCAAGGAACCGACCGTTCTGCCTGCGCGTTTCCCGAACCTGCTGGTGAACGGAGCGGGTGGTATTGCCGTGGGTATGGCGACGAACATTCCGCCACACAACCTGGGTGAGGTTCTGGATGGATGCTGCGCCTATGTTGATGATCCGAATATCTCCATTGACGAGTTGAACCAGATTATCCCGGGACCTGATTTCCCGACCGGCGGTGTCATTCTTGGTCGTACCGGCATTCGCGATGCCTATCACACAGGGCGTGGCTCTGTCGTGATGCGCGGCAAGGCCGATATCCAGGAAATCCGCAAGGACAAGATGGCCATCGTTGTGACCGAAATCCCGTTCCAGGTGAACAAGGCACGCATGATGGAAAAGATCGCGGATATTGTTCGCGACAAGACCATTGAAGGCATCACCGATATTCGTGACGAGAGTGACCGTAACGGCGTCCGCGTTGTTGTGGAACTGCGTCGGGATGTCGAGCCAGAGGTCATTCTCAACCAGCTTTACCGTTACACGCCTCTGCAGACCTCTTTTGGTGCCAACATGCTGGCTCTGAACGGTGGACGTCCGGAAATGCTGGATCTCCGCAGCATTATCGAGGCTTTTGTCAAGTTCCGTGAAGACGTCATTACACGCCGCACCATCTACGAACTGGGCAAGGCACGTGATCGGGCTCACGTTCTGGTAGGTCTGGCCATTGCTGTTGCGAACATTGATCCCGTCATCGAACTGATCCGTGCCGCGCCTGATCCTGTTGTCGCACGAGAGCAGTTGATGTCCCGCGCCTGGGATGCGCGTGATGTCGAGTTCCTGATCAAGCTGATTGACGAGCCAGGTCGTTCCGTAACGGAAGAGGGGACCTATTATCTGTCCGAGGCCCAGGCGCGCGCCATTCTTGAACTGCGCCTGCAAAGACTGACCGGCCTTGAGCGTGACAAGATTGCCGGTGAACTCGAAGATCTGGCTGAAAAGATCCGCTACTATCTGGAAATTCTTGAATCCCGCGAAAAGCTGATGGGCATCCTGCGTGACGAGCTGGTTGAGATGCGTGAACGCTATGCAACGCCACGACGCTCCGAAATTCTGGATGGTGCCTTTGGTTATGATGATGAGGACCTGATCCAGCGTGAGGAGATGGTTGTGACCATCAGCCATGGGGGCTATGTGAAGCGTGTACCGCTGAACACCTACCGGGCGCAACGCCGCGGTGGCAAGGGACGCGCCGGGATGGCAACCCGTGACGAGGACTTTGTGTCCCGTATCTTTGTGTGCAACACCCATACGCCGGTTCTGTTCTTCTCCTCCAAGGGAATGGTCTACAAAACCAAGGTGTACCGCCTGCCGGTCGGCAATCCGCAGTCACGGGGCAAGGCTCTGGTCAACATGCTGCCACTGGATGCGGACGAGCAGATCACAGCCCTGATGCCCATGCCTGAGGATGAAAACACCTGGGGCGACATGTATGTGATGTTTGCCACTTCAACAGGTGGCATACGCCGCAACAAGCTGTCAGACTTTGTGCGCGTGAACGCCAACGGCAAGATCGCCATGAAGCTGGACGAGGGCAGTTTCCTCATCGGTGTGGAAACCTGTCGGGAAGACCAGCATGTCCTGCTTTCAACCCGCCGTGGCAAGTGTATCCGCTTTGGCGTTGATAACATTCGGGTTTTTGCAGGCCGGACATCGACAGGCGTTCGGGCAATCAAACTGTCCGACAACGATGATGTAATTTCCATGGCGATCCTGGATCACAAGGAGTTTGATATCGAGCAGCGCGACAGTTATCTGCGCTATGCCTCTGCAAAACGACGGGCTGACAACGCCGAAGGTGATACAACAGAGAATCTGGACGAACTGGCTTCTGCAGTCGGTCCGGCTCTTGAGGGGTTGATTGAAGACGAGCAGTTCATTCTTTCCATCTCTGATGACGGCCTCGGCAAGCGAAGCTCTGCATACGAGTATCGTGTGGCCAACCGTGGCGGTCTGGGAATTGGAAACCTCGATCTCAGCCGTGCAGGGGGCAAGGAACCGTCTGTGGCCTGGGTTGCTCCGGTAGAGGAAACAGACCAGATCATGCTGGTCACAGATGCCGGCAAGCTGATCCGCTGCCCTGTCCATGATATCCGTATTGCTGGACGGTCTACCCGTGGCGTTAAGCTCTTTGATGTGGCTGATGATGAGAAAATCGTTTCGGTTTCCCGCGTCTCTGATCTTGACGAGGATGACGATGATCTTCTCGAAGGCGAAGAGGGCACCACAGAAGCTGTTGATGGCTCTGCCGGGAACCCGGAAGCGTCCGGGACGGCTGAACCTGCAGCAGATGACAACACAGGAAACGAAGAGGCTTAAGTGCCATGGCGCTTTCTGATGCTTCCATGACAAAGCGTGTCGGGCTTTATCCCGGCACCTTTGATCCGATTACCCGCGGACATCTGGATATCATCACCCGATCCTTTCGGGTGGTGGATCGCCTGATCATCGCAGTGGCCCGCAATGATCGCAAGGGCCCGCTTTTCTCTACAGACGAACGGGTTGAACTTGTCGAGCAGGATGTCCAGCATCTGCGAGATCAGGGCCATGACGTCGAAGTTTGTGCCTTTGACAACCTTCTTGTTCATTTTGCGCGTCAGAAGGGAGCCTCTGTCATTATTCGGGGATTGCGTGCAGTATCGGATTTCGAATTCGAATTCCAGATGACAGGAATGAACACCCGGCTGGATCAGGATATCGAAACGCTTTTCCTGATGGCTTCGGACAAACATCAGTTCATTTCCTCACGCTTTGTCAAGGAGGTGGCAGCCCTCGGTGGTGATGTCAGCGAATTTGTCACGCCGGAGACACTCAAGCGTCTGAAGGCTGCTTCCGGCAGTTGATTCTTTCCGTGACAGCCTTGCGAAGAACTTTGATAAAGCTCGAAAAAATGCAGAAAAATCAAATAAGTCATTTTTTTTGCAGTGAATCTGAAAAAGGCTGTTGACCTCTCCCGAGGGAGGTTCTATGTTCCGCCTCGCTAACGGGGTTCAGCGCAACAGCGCGGCTCGGAAAGCAGGAAAAAATGGTAAGGGCCCGTAGCTCAGTTGGTAGAGCAACTGACTTTTAATCAGTGGGTCACAGGTTCGAATCCTGTCGGGCTCACCACTTTTTTCTGATGCGTTGGCAACATACAAGGTAAGGGCCCGTAGCTCAGTTGGTAGAGCAACTGACTTTTAATCAGTGGGTCACAGGTTCGAATCCTGTCGGGCTCACCACCTTGGCAAGTGTTCCGGTTCAAACGGATACAACAAAAAGCGGCTCTCGTTCGAAGGCCGCTTTTGTTGTTTTCAGCCTGTTGGAACGTTCGCATTTCTTGCTCTGTCACTTTGGTGTTTTCAATTCCTGAAACAGTGGTCCAAAACTGCGCTTCAAAAGTTTTGCGCTTTTGATCAGGACTGTGCATGGATCATCACCCCGGATAGCCTTCAAACCTGGTTCGGGGCAGATTTCCTTACAAGGAAACCCGGAGGGTAGCAGACGGGTTTCATGCATCCGGTCCCGGGGATTACAAACCGGTTTGATCAATGATGAAACCGTTTGTAATTCTGTTTTATTTGATTTCCAATATCCTTGTTGCGAACGTTGGGTTCTTTCATATTTTCAGGGATTTGCTATCGGGGGAAAGAATGAACAAGGCTTTGTTGGCAGGCATAAGCTCTGCGTTGATTGCTGCCTTTCCTCCGGCACTGGCCAAGGATACGTTGCAGGATCGCATCCCGGAAGCAATCACGAGTGAAGACAATTCATTTCTGACGATAACAGTCGAGAATGATCTCTTCGGGAGCGGAACTGACGAGAACTACACAAGCGGCGTGCGGCTGACCTATTTCAATGACAAGGCCAGTCCGCCGGAATTTGTCCGCTCGATTGGTGATGCTGTCCCGTTCTTCAATATCAATGAAACCACCAGCATCTACTACTCTGCAGGTCAGAACCTCTATACTCCCGAGGTCATTACAACCCGGATACCGGACCCGAATGACCGCCCCTATGCAGGCTTTCTTTATGGCTCGATAGGATACAGAACCCTGTTTGACAACCATGTTGATGATATTGAGCTTACCCTGGGGGTTGTGGGGCCGGCTGCCCTGGGGGAGGAAACGCAAAGATTTGTCCACGACCTGATTGGTAGCGATGACCCCAAAGGCTGGGACAGCCAGTTGGAAAACGAGCCTGTCGTCATGCTTGCCTATCAGCGGATCTGGCCGGATCTGTTCAGCGCGCCTCTTGATCCCTTTTACTTCCGGATTGCTCCGCATGCCGGGGCAACACTTGGCAATGCCTATACCTATGCCAATGCCGGTTTGACGTTTCTGCTTGTTCCGGAGCGACACAGATGGCAAACGGCGCCAGCGCGTGTGCGTCCCGCCATTCCCGGTTCCGGTCAGTTCTATGTGCCAGAGGACGAGTTTTCATGGCTGATCTTTGCCGGGGTAGAGGGCCGTGCCGTGGCCCGTAACATTTTCCTGGATGGCAACAGTTTCGAAGACAGTCCATCTGTTGACAAAAAGTACGGTGTGCTGGATGTCAACACGGGCTTTACCGTGACCTATGGCCGGACCCAGATCGCCTACACCCTGAACTGGCGCTCTGATGAATTTGACAATCAGCGTGACAATTCCCTTTTTGGATCGGTATCACTGGGGTACAGGTTCTGATGCTGTATACACGCTGTCGGATTGAATGCTTAGCAGAGATCAGAGGCGTTGCACTGATGAGACTTCAGGTTTGACTTCACCTGATATGGGTTCCGGGTTTTAAGGCGGGGCCGGAAAATATACTGCTTTTGAGAGAAGGGACCTGTGCTGGGCGTCCTGTTTCTGTGATCGGTAACGTCTTCCATCGCCGCTGTGTTTGTAAGGATCGAAGACAAGAACGCCTGGAGCATGAGCAGAATATAACCAGCAGACTGTCTCTGTAACTCCAGTTATGTCCCGGTTTTTCCCTAGATATTTTGTGTGATGTTGGGGTGTTTTGCTTGCCCGGTACGCTCTGAAAGAGAAGAGTGGGGCTTGAACGTTTGCATAACCTTGCCGACAGAGCACAAGATTGAGGGGAAATCCGGACACTTTTTTTAAAAGACAGTCACGGCTTCTCGATACAGCGGGAACTGTTTCAAACAGAAAGGCCCGACCTTTTTTCTGTTTTCTAACGGACAAATGCAGTTGTTACATCATCTGTGTTTGAAGCCAAAAGCTCTTCATAAAAATCCTGACAATTATAAAATTTTTACAATTATAAAGAGATTTTTTATGAGTCAAAGCCTCCTGATTTTCCTCCTTTTTCAGTAAAGGAGTATAGATAATATATAAAATATATTGTTATATAAATATCATATATATTGATAAAAAATACTCAAAAATTTGAAAATTACATTAAACACTGATATGATGTATTTAATATTATTTCAGAATCCATGAAATTATATTGATGAAACGAGTTTCGTTATTTAGTTTCATTTTGTCTGGAAAAACTCTGGGAGCTTTCCGCCAAGCGTCTTACCAGAGCCTTTCCGGATCAAATAAAAAGACTAAACTCACTTGCACTTACCCCCGTTGGATTTATTCTGACGGGGTGCTTTTTGCATATGTCTTTACGAAAGTGCTTTATGTCTTTTTGTTGAGAATATTCAATTAAAATACTGAAATTCATATGTTAATCTTAAAGAATGTTCAGCCGTTTATTTGACAAACAAGTTTCTCTGCTTTAGTTTTAGCAGTGTCTGCGGGAGTGATGTTACAACGGGTTTCATCCCTTTACCCCTGCATGCAACATCCTTTGAACGCAGAAAACGGGACAATTTCTGCCCTTCTTCCCCGCTCTTTCCAGGCGGGGATTTTTTTTGGTGCAAGCAAATATATTTTTCCGAAATTTTTGAATATTTATAGTAATGCCGAGCGTTATGTCATTTTTTTATTTTGCAGGGTTTAAAAGAAAAATATCTCTGCCTGATTGTCTTGTTTTGCGTGTTTTTCTCTTTCTTGTTGTCATGGAAAAGGCCGTTCCTGAGCCGATTTAGATGAACAGTGCCCGTTACAATCAGAGAAAAACGACTCAGAACGCTCCACTGTTTTTGCCGTCTCGCAAACAGAGATAGTTTTTTATAACAATATCTTATTTGTTATTTTCAGAAAAAATATTAGCGATAACGTTCTGTTAGACTCTGCCTGTGTGAAAAAACAATCTGACATTTTGTGCATTGCGCTCTGCTGCGATCCTGTGTAACGGTTACGGCGTAGCAGGGGAGTCCCGCCGTTGGGGACTGAGAGGCTGAGAGGATTATATCCGGTACAGCGACCCTTTGAACCTGAACCAGTTGACACTGGCGTAGGAAGCTTTGACAAAGCGCTCACAGGGTTGGTCCTTTTTTACCTTCGTGCAGCTTTTGCCTCTCTCTTCTGATCTCCAGTGTCACAGTACCCATGCTTTAGGGAGCACTGAAGAGAGATGAACCATCCCACACCAAAAGTAACAACCGGGCCGTTGCCGGCTTCGCGTAAAATCCATGTTGAAGGCACAATATACCCGGATATTCGCGTCCCCATGCGCGAGATCTCCGTCCATCCAACTGCAGGCGAACCACCACTGCCTGTCTATGACACCTCCGGCCCTTATACAGACCCGGCTGCAGAGATTGACATTCGCAAAGGTCTGCCGGAACTGAGGCGCACCTGGATTGAAGCCCGTGATGATGTCGAACGCTATGACGGACGCAATATCAAGCCGGAAGACAACGGCTTTGTGGAAGGCAGCCGTCTGACCCCGGAATTTCCATGCAAAACCAGCCCCTTGCGCGGAAAGGAAGGGAAAGCTGTCACACAGCTGGCTTACGCCCGGGCAGGGATTGTGACGCCAGAAATGGAATTCGTGGCCATTCGGGAAAATCAGCTGAGAGAAGCTGTCAAAAGCGAACGTGATGGTCAGGACTGGGGTGCTTCGATCCCCGATTATGTAACACCGGAATTTGTCCGGCAGGAAATCGCAGAAGGCCGGGCCATCCTGCCAGCCAACATCAATCACCCCGAAAGCGAACCGATGATTATCGGGCGAAACTTTCTGGTGAAGATCAACGCCAACATGGGAACCTCCGCTGTCACCTCGTCCATGGAAGAAGAGGTCGACAAGCTGGTCTGGGCGATTCACTGGGGCGCAGATACCGTTATGGACCTTTCGACAGGACGAAACATTCACAACACACGCGAATGGATTATCCGCAATTCACCTGTACCGATCGGAACGGTGCCAATCTATCAGGCCCTGGAAAAGGTCAATGGAATTGCAGAGGACCTGACCTGGGAAGTGTTCCGCGACACCCTGATCGAGCAGGCCGAGCAGGGCGTGGATTACTTTACAATCCATGCCGGGGTTCGTTTGCACATGGTTCCGATGACCGTCAATCGTGTGACAGGGATTGTATCGCGTGGTGGATCAATCATGGCAAAATGGTGCCTCCATCATCACAGGGAAAGCTTCCTTTACGAGCACTTTGATGAAATCTGCGATATCTGTCGCCAGTACGACATCGCCTTTTCCCTGGGAGATGGGTTGCGTCCGGGCTCTATCGCCGATGCCAATGATGAAGCCCAGTTTGCAGAACTGGAGACACTGGGTGAACTGACCAGAATTGCCTGGGCCAAGGATTGTCAGGTCATGATTGAGGGACCCGGACATGTTGCAATGCACAAGATCAAACAGAACATGGACAAGCAACTCGAGTGCTGTCACGAGGCCCCGTTCTATACTCTCGGGCCACTGACAACAGACATCGCACCCGGCTACGACCATATCACCAGTGGTATCGGGGCTGCGATGATCGGCTGGTATGGCTGCTCAATGCTGTGTTACGTCACGCCCAAGGAACACCTGGGTCTTCCTGATCGCGACGATGTTAAAACAGGCGTGATCACCTACAAGATTGCGGCGCATGCTGCGGATCTTGCCAAGGGCCTGCCAGGCGCACAGCGACGGGATGATGCGCTCAGTCGCGCGCGTTTTGAATTCCGGTGGGAAGATCAGTTCAATCTGGCTCTTGATCCGGAAACGGCGCGGGATTTCCACGATCAGACCCTGCCCAAGGAAGCACACAAGGTTGCACACTTCTGTTCCATGTGCGGACCCAAGTTCTGCTCCATGCGGATCAGTCACGACATTCGTGCAGAGGCCCAGAAGGAAGGGATGCAGATGATGGCCGACAGGTTCAAGGAAGTCGGTGAAATCTACATCAAGGATGCCGGATAGCCCTGCAGAGAAAAAGCCCTCTGATTTTACAGAGGGCTTTTTAAATCGGCAAAGGGTGGACGTCGGGTTAACGGAAATGCTGTGGTCGGGTATCGTAATGCTTCTGGTCAAAAGCCTGGGGCATCAGGCCAGCCTGGAACCATTGAACAAAGGAATAGATACTGAAAACCGGCAAGCCGAAAATGCGACGCAGATCGGCAGCGTAGGGAACCATATTGGTGCATTCCAGAAGGATCGCGCCGATAGCGGGATTGGCCTCCAGCAGATCACGGGTGGCATCAATCATGTCCAGCAGGGACGCTTCGGGATCAAGGGAAGGGTGACTGTCCAGAATGGCATTGGTGAAATGACGGCGGTTTTCCGTTCCAATCACCGGAGTATCCAGCGGAACCCTTGCAGCTGTCAGGTGTTTTTCCGTGAGGGTTTCTGCAGAAATGGTAACAATACCGACCTTCCTGTCCGATGGCAGAATGGTTTTGATCATCGGAACCTGCATGAGTGAGGACGTCGCGACAGGAACCCCGAGCGCATCAGCAAGCTCGTCCTGAAAGAGCGAGAGAAAGCCGCAGTTTGTTGTAATCCCGTCTGCGCCGTTTTCAACCAGCTCCCTGCCTGCCTCGACAAACTGATCCAGCAGGCCCTTTGCGCCATTGCGGACAACAAGGTTCGGGTTTGCTCCGCGAACAATCTTGTAGTGAACCGGGAAGGGCCAGGTCATTGCATTGCCCATATCCCCCGGAATGCGCGGGAAACGGGCATCCAGCATGAGAATACCGACGGAGGCACCATAGACAGCCTTGCCACCAACGGCATGATTGCTCGGGAAATCAGTCATTGTTTTTTATCCAGTCAGTCATTGGGGAGTGTGGCAATCAGGAGTGCATGTAAATGCGGGAATAACCTTCCTTGGTCGCCTCTGTAATCTGATCAAGGCGACGCCTGATGTGATTTTCCATCAGTTTCGCCGCACTTTCTGCGTCCCTTGCAATCAGGGCCTTCAAAATGTCGGCATGCTCCAGCTGCGATTTGGCATGCTGGCTGTCCATGTCAATCCAGCGAAAGAACTTGATGCGATCATAAACATTCCCGAGCAATCGTGACATCTCGCTATTGCGGGTCAGAGCCATGATCATGTGATGGAACTCTTCATCGTGGGCAACCAGTTCCTTGTTGGAGGTGCCTTCCGTGAAGTTGCTGGTCCGGTCATCCAGAAAATTCTGAATATCCTGCAGTTCACTGTCGGCTGCCTGCTCACAGGCCAGACGGACAGCGGCAACCTCAATGATGGTTCGCATTTGATAGAGTTCGTAAATTTCGCGCGATTTGAGTTCCCGACAAAAGAACCCGCGCCCCTGAACAAAGGTCAGAAAACCCTCGGCAACCAGTCTGTTCAAAGCTTCACGCAGTGGCGTGCGGCTGGCTCCGAGGTTTTTGGCCAGCTCGACTTCATTCACCCGCTCACCGGGTTTGAAGCTGTAGCTGATGGCCATCTCCTTTATTTCCTCATAAAGGCGCACAACGCTGCTTTTGTTCTCTTTTTTGGGTGCGTCTGTCATCTTGAAACCTGAATTGTATACAATTTGTACTGTTTGAAACTAAAGGATAACCCAAAGGATTTCAATTCCCTTATTGAGTACGCTTTGTTTTTTGTGATCTGCGACACATGAAAAGGATTGACAATGAATTTTCAAAATACAAAACTGTATACAATTAAAGCCGGGAAGTGACCACAACACAAACCGTGAAAAATCACACCGGACGCAGAACAGAGTCAGCAGTTCAAAGGGCGGGGAAAAGTTCGCCTCTCTGTGGCTCAAAGGGTGAGGCAAAAAGGCATGCAGGGACAAAAAAACCCTATTGTTGTTGTGGGGGCAGGCATTGTCGGGGTTTCCACGGCCCTTCATCTCCAGCGAATGGGGGAAAGGGTTCTCTTGCTGGACAGACAGGGCCCGGCCGCAGGCACATCCTATGGCAATGCCGGCATTCTGGCCTGCAGTGCGGTGGTTCCTGTCGTTACGCCAGGTATCATGTCCCGTGCACCGAAAATGCTGATGGATGAAAACGGCCCGCTTTTTATGCGCTGGAGCTATCTTCCGCGTATGTTGCCGTTTCTGCAAAAGTACATTGCCTCCTCGAAAAACGAAGTTGTCGAACACATTGCCAGAGGGCTCCAGCCCCTTCTGGCGGATGGTCTGGAACAGCATCAGGACATCAGCAAGGGATCCAGGGCCAGTGAAATCCTGCATCCGTCGACCTACCTCTATCTCTACAGGGACAAGGCCGGCTTCGAAGGGGACGCCTATGGCTGGAACCTTCGACGGGAAAACGGCTACAGCTGGGAAACGGCAGAAGGCGGGGAGGTCAGGGAAATCGAACCGGATCTGAATGACGACTACCGCTATGCTGTCCTGCTCAAAAATCACGGGTTTATTCACAAGCCCGGCAATTATGTTCAGGCCCTGACAGACACTTTCCTGGAAAATGGCGGAGACCTGAGGATCGGAACAGTCGTTGACATTTCCGAAAACAACGACGGCCTGACAGTGGAACTAAAACAGGGAGACCGGCTGGCTGCGCACAAGGTTGTGCTTGCAACAGGTGTCTGGTCAAATGAACTGGCGCAGAAAATCGATGTGACAGTCCCCATGGAAACAGAACGCGGTTATCATATCGAGCTGGACAATCCGTCTGTCATGCCCCGGAATCCTCTCATGGATGCCTCGGGCAAGTTTGTTGTGACACCCATGGGTGACAGCATACGCTTTGCAGGCGTTGTCGAGTTTGGCGGACTGGAGGCTCCCCAGTCAGAAGGTCCGCTGGCGCTGTTGAAACGCGGCGCAAAAAATCTGCTGCCCGATCTGGAACTGACGGATGTGCGAGAATGGCTGGGGCATCGTCCGGCTCCCGCAGACAGTCTTCCAATTCTGGGGCACGCTCCGAAAAACCGGAACATTATTTTGGCTTATGGTCATCACCACATCGGCATGACTGCAGGCCCGAAAACAGGTTTGCTTGCAGCACAGCTTGCGGCAGGTCGCAAGCCTGACATTGATCTGAGTGCCTATGCACCAGACAGAACACTCTAGAATAAAACAAACAACAGGGAGAATTCATATCATGAGAAAAACCTCTTTCAAGACTGCTCTGTTCGGTACTGCTGTGACTGCAGTTCTGAGTGTTGCTGCTTTTTCTGGCGCGTCAGCCGGGGAAAAATGGGATATGCCCATGGCTTATTCTGCGAGCAACTTCCACTCTGTGACAGGTGCCGAGTTTGCCCGGTGTGTCACGACAGGAACCGGCGGTGAAATCGAGATCGAAACACACCCGTCCGGCTCTCTGTTCAAGGGTGCTGACATCAAGCGTGCCGTTCAGACCGGACAGGCTCCGATCGGTGAGCGCCTGCTGTCCGGAAACCAGAACGAAAATGCCATCTTCGGCTTTGACTCCATTCCGTTCCTGGCAACGTCATTCGAGGATTCCGAAAAGCTGTGGAAGGCTGCCAAGCCAACACTGACAAAGATCCTCGACGAACAGAACCTGCACCTGCTTTACGCTGTTCCATGGCCTCCGCAAGGGTTCTATTTCAATCGTGAAATCAACTCTGTTGCCGAAATGGAAGGCATCAAGTTCCGTGCCTACAACACAGCAACAGCGCGCCTTGCAGAGCTGGCCAAAATGCGTCCGGTTTCCATTGAGGCTGCCGAACTGTCCCAGGCCCTTTCCACAGGTGTTGCCGAGTCAATGATCTCTTCCGGAGCGACTGGCTATGACCGCAAGGTCTGGGACAGCCTGACACACTTCTATGAAGTCGATGCCTGGCTGCCACGCAACTACGTGATGGTGAACAAGGATGTCTGGGAAGGCACAACAGACGCACAGAAAAACGTCATCAATGCCTGTTCCGATCTGGCCGAGTACGCAGGCAACTGGCGTGCCATCGAATACACAAACTTCACGCTGAACGGTTTGCGTGAAGGTGGCATGAGTGTCGGACCTGCCGGAGACCAGCTGACATCCGATCTGAAGAAAATCGGTGAAACCATGACTGCTGAATGGCTCGAAAAGGCCGGGGACGAAGGCAAGGCCATTGTCGAAGCCTTCAGGGCTTCCCAATAAGACGGATCGGGGAGGAGGGCTGTTTGGGCCTTCCTCTTTCGCCCTTAAAACGCCCTGTGCTTCTGAAAGGCAGAGGCGCGTGCTAGTTCTGTGAGGCTTAACAATGCAGATCTTTCTTCGCCGGGTCCGGTCTTTTCTGGACGCGCTGTATCTTGGCAGTGGCATGATCGCTGCCGTTTTTCTCATTGCCATTCTGTTTCTGATCGTTTTGCAGATGCTGGCACGCTGGACAGGGGAAATCTTTTCGGGTGCCCCTGAATATGCAGGCTACAGCATGGCAGCGGCTTCCTTCTTCGCCTTTGCGCACGCCCTGAACAAGGGAGCACACATTCGGGTCGGCCTGCTTCTTAATGCTGTACCCAAAAAGGTTTTACCGATTGTTGAAGGCTGGTGCTTTGCCATTGGGACCGCTCTGGCCTGGTATTTTGTCTATTACGCAGGCAAGGCGACCTACTGGTCCTGGAAATTCAATGACATCAGCCAGGGGCAGGATGCTTCTCCGCTGTGGATCCCGCAGATGTCCATGGTGCTGGGCAGCATCGTTTTCGCAATTGCTTTGACAGATCATCTTCTTCACGTCGTGTTTGCCGGTTCTCACCGCATTGAGGCCGATGTGGTTGAACAGGGGCATGGAGAGTAAAGATGGAAGAATTTCAGCTGATTGCCATTTTCCTTTTTGTCCTGTTCCTTCTGCTGGGAACAGGTGTCTGGGTCGGGCTGGCCCTTTTGGGGGTTGCTTTTGTCGGGATGGAGCTTTTCACCACACGTCCCGTTGGTGACACCATGATCACAACGATCTGGAGTGCCTCTTCATCCTGGACACTGACAGCCTTGCCCCTCTTTATCTGGATGGGTGAAATCCTGTACAGAACCCGTCTGTCACAGGACATGTTCAAAGGGTTGTCCCCCTGGCTTGCACCGCTACCCGGCGGTCTGGTCCACACCAATATTGTTGGCTGTACAATCTTTGCGGCTGTCTCGGGTTCCTCTGCTGCCACGCTGACAACAGTTGGCAAGATGTCCATCCCGGAACTGCGCAAGCGGAACTACCCCGAGAAGATGGTGATCGGCACCCTGACAGGAGCCGCAACACTCGGTCTGATGATCCCGCCATCCCTGACGCTGATTGTCTATGGTGTAACGGTCAATGAGTCGATTTCGGAACTCTTCATTGCAGGCATTCTGCCGGGACTGATCCTGGCCAGCATGTTCATGGCCTATGTCGCAATCTATTCCTTTGTTTCCAGCAACTACAATCCTGACAGTGAAGCAAAACAGACCTTTTTCGAGAAGCTTGCAAATTCCCGCTTCCTGATCCCCATCATTCTGTTGATCACAGTCGTCATTGGTTCGATGTATGCCGGGCTGGCAACGGCAACGGAAGCTGCTGCAATTGGTGTTATCGGCTCTCTGCTCCTTGCAGCCAGTCAGAAGCTTCTGACCTGGAAAACCTTTTATGAGAGCCTCATGGGGGCGGTAAGAACCTCCGCGATGATCGCACTGATTCTTGCAGGTGCAGCATTCCTGTCCCTTTCCATGGGGTTCACCGGCTTGCCACGCGCTCTTGCAGAGACAATTGCAGAACTTGAACTCAGCCGCTTTGAGTTGTTGATGGCTCTGCTGCTGTTCTATGTGGTGATCGGGTGTTTCCTTGACGGGATTTCGTCGGTCGTGCTGACCATGGCCGTTGTCGAGCCCATGATCCGCACGGCAGGTATCGATATTATCTGGTTTGGTATTTTCATCGTTGTGGTTGTGGAAATGGCCCAGATTACGCCGCCAATCGGCTTCAATCTTTTTGTTATGCAGGGAATTACCAATCACGGAATGGGCTATATTGCCAGAGCGGCAATCCCGATGTTCCTGATCATGGTACTGATGGTCTTTGTCCTGATTTTTGTTCCGGAAATTGCCACCTACCTCCCTGAAAACATGAGCAAATTAAACAATTAAAGACGACGACAATGACCAAAGACCTTCACAAGATTGTTTCAGGCGAAGTCTATATCGTAGACCTGCCTGTCACAGAGGTTCACTCGCATGGCTCCGGTGACGTAAAAACCATTCGTTCTGTGTTGCTTGAGCTGACGACAGACAGTGGCCTGACAGGCTGGGGAGAGGCTTCTCCCTGGGCTGTCTTCACCGGAACTGTCGAAAGCAACGCTGCCGCTTTGAAAAACTATTTCATTCCGGCCATTATCGGACGCAGCCCCTTTGATGTTGAGGTTATTCTGGATCAGATGGACAGGATGGTTGTCCACGCCTCTGAAGCCAAGGCTGCGCTTGAAATGGCGCTGCTTGACCTGACGGGAAAGGCCCTGGATACCCGTGTCTGCGATCTGCTTGGCGGGGCGCATCGCGAAAAATCCCTGATGAGTTTTTCCATTGCCAATCCTGATTTTGACCAGGACTTTGCAAAGGTTCAGCGCATGGTCGAAGACGGCGTGAGGATCTTCAAATTCAAGACAGGCTTCAAGGACCACGCCTTTGATTTGATGCGCGTGGAAAAGATCCGCAGCGAATTCGGGGACCTTCTGGACCTCAGGATCGATTACAATCAGGGCATGAAGGCTCAGGAAGCCCTTCCAAAACTCAAGGATTTCGAGAGCTTCGGCCTGTCATTTATCGAGCAGCCGGTGCCGCGGGACAACCTGGAGGCCATGAAGCATTTTACACATGTGCTGACAACACCGGTGATGGCTGATGAGTCTGTGTTCAATCCGCGTGAGGCACTGGTTGGCGCCCAGATGCGGGTTGCAGACATTTTCAGTCTCAAGGTGATGAAGAGCGGCGGCATTCGCAAGGCCCTGCAGGTTGCTGCGATTGCACGTGCCGCGGGAATTGGTGTTTACGGGGGCTGCATGTTTGAAACAGGCATTGCTCATGCAGCCGGTGCCCATCTGATGGCCTGCGCGCCCGAACTGGAACTCAGTTGCGAGTTCTACATGGCAAACTACTACCTCAGGGAAGATATCCTCGAGGAAACTTTCCCGGTCAAAAACGGCTATGTTCATGTTCCGGAAGGAAAGGGGCTTGGTGTTAATGTCGATCGCAGCAAGCTTGAACATTACGGTCAGAGGTTTCAGTAGGCTCTGAAAAACGGGGAAGGGAGCGCTTCGCGTTTTCTTCCCTGTCCTCCATTTTCCAGGGCACTCTTGCGAAGGGTTCCTCCTGTGGTAAAGACGCTTGATTATCTGGGGCATTACGCCGCCTATTTTCTGGCAGGCTCCGTCTTTCTGGGGATGGTCCTGCCCAAAATTGACGGCATTGCAGAGCTGTTGCTGTCCCCGCTGATTGTTTTGATGATCGCCGTTCCTCTTGTGCGCGCGGATGTAAAGGCTCTGAGGCAAAAGTTTGCCCGACCTGCAAGACTGTTCCTGCTGGTTTCGGCCATCATGCTTGTTTCACCTGTTGTTTTCATAATCGGTGCCAGAGCAATTGGCCTGTCCGGAGAATTCCTGCTGATCGTCGCGCTTCTGGCTTCAGCACCGCCACTGGCGTCCAATCCCGGCCTCATCGCTTTGTTGAAACTGGATATTGAGCTTTCCGTTCCGATCATGTTGATCAGCACTCTGATTGCTCCCTTTTCCGTTCCGCTTGTTCTTTCCCTCTTTGCCATTCCAATCCCGGAACTGGGACGGGAGGAGTTGTTCTTCAGGCTGATCCTGGCGATTGTCCTCGCGATTGTCATTGCTGTTCTCGTGCGCAGGATCCCCTTTTTCAAACCGCTTGTTCAGCAAAAACAGGCTCTGGACGGCATTTCGACGCTGCTTTTGATGCTTTTTGCGTTCTTTGTACTGAATGCAGTCAATGCCGATGTGCTTGAAAAACCGGCTTATTTTTTCCAAACCTTCGCTCTGGCATTTTTCATGAATTGGGGAACACATTTCCTTGTTTTCATGTTCCTAGGCTTTCTCGGCTGCCTGCTTCTGAAAAGACGGGAAGGGTGGCTGGAAACGAAAGGCAGCCTGTCCATGCTGTGCGCCAACAGGAACTTTGCATTGTTCATGGCTGTTCTTCCCGTTGCACTCAAACAGGAACTGTTTCTCTTCCTGACGCTTGCACAGCTTCCAATCTACCTTGCACCACTTTTTTTCAAACCCTTTTATCAATGGCTTAAATCAAAAAGCACATACAGGACATAAGCATTTCACATGCCGGGATGATCGGCGGTTGACGCATTATTCAGAACTGTATACAATCCTGAATAACGCAATTGATATGCTTTTTGATACTCCTCCAAAACAGGTATAGAACGATGAAAATGAACGGTGCTCAGACCATTCTGAAGATGCTGGAACTGCATGATGTAAAGCATGTTTTTGGTCTGCCGGGCGAGACAACAATCGGCTGGTACAAGGAATGGCGTGAACATTCGGATATCGAATACATTCTGACTCGCGATGAGCGCACGGCATCCTATGCGGCTGAAGCCTATGCAAAAATCACAGGACGCCCATGTGTTCTGGAAGCTCCAAGCCCGGGGGTGACCCATTGCAGCCCCGGCATCACAGAGGCCTATCTCAGCTCTGTTCCTGTTATCTATTTCAGTTCCGATATTCCGATCAACCAGGACAAGAAGCACGGTTTGACCGGCGTGGACCAGACTGCGCTCTATGAAAGCATTTCAAAGGAATCCTTCTACGTCACAAACGTTGAGGAGATTCCGTTTCTGCTGCGCCGTGCATTCCGGGTTGCGACATCCGGCCGACCGGCTCCTGTTCATATTCGCGTGCCTATCAACGTGTTCCATGAAGAGGCGGATATTACCGACCTTTATGCTGAAAGTGATTACTGCGTCTATCCTGCGCATCGTCCCGTTGCCGATCACTCCAGAATTCGCCAGGCAATCGAGATTCTTCTGAAAGCCCGGAAGCCTGTTATTGTAACGGGACAGGGCGGCCTGATTTCCAAGGCAACGGACGCTTTTGTGGAGCTGGCAGAACTTCTGCAAATCCCTGTCGCCACAACCACACCCGGCAAGGGCACCATACCGGAAGATCATCCTCTGGCCCTTCGGGTGATCGGTGCGCGCGGCGGAATGGAATACTCAAACTCTTATGTTCATGAAGCCGATGTCGTGTTCTTTGTGGGCACCAACACGGACTCAAGTGCCACGGATGCCTGGAAGCTCTATGGCGACCCCAAAAGCAAAACCTTCATACATCTGGATATTGCAGAAGCTCACATTGGAAACAACTTTCCCGTCAAGGTGGGGATGGTGGGTGATGCGCGGGCAACCCTCGAATACATGGCAGAGCTTGTCCGCATCGAGCATCCCGATCTGCAAAGGGAAAAGCTTGATCTCAATCCGGTCAAGCAGGAAGCGCTTGATGCTGTTTTCAATTCTCCGATCCGGATGCCGGAAGGTGTCGTGTCTCCTGTCAAACTGTCACAGGCACTGGACAGAATTCTTCCGGACGATGCGATCGTCACGGCAGAGCCGGGTGTCGCTGCAATCTATCCTTCTGCCTTGCTCACCGTCAGAAAACCGGGACGCCGCTACATCACCAACTATTCCATGGGAGCACTGGGCTATGCTGTTCCGGCGGGACTTGGTGCGTCCTATGCAAACGACGGGCCGGTGATCAGCTTCACGGGCGATGGTTCGCTTGGATTTGTTCTGGGAGATCTGGAAACAATCAAGCGCAGCAACAAGAACGTCACCATTATTCTGACACGCAACGACACCTTTGGCTGGATCAAGGGCGAGGCTGTTTTGCTGGACAACTGCGATGTGTCCTTTACGACAGATTTTGGCCCCGTCGATTATCTGAAGGTTGCCGAAGGCTTCGGCTTTAAAACAGCAAGGATCAATTCAGAGGACGAGATCGAAGGCATCCTGAGCGAAGCCATCAATCATCAGGGGGCAAACTTTATTGAAATCAATGTGCCAACCCAGGATGAAATCATTCCCTTTGTATCGGCCTGGGTCAGGGTCGCAAAGGAAAGAAAACTTCCCTATTTCTCCTGATCCCGAACAAAGAAAAGGCGCTCATTTGAGCGCCTTTTTTTATGGCATCCTTCCAGACTGTTATCCCAGCATGGCCCGGATATGCTCGACAAGTGCCTGTTTTTGTCTTTCACTCATCCGGTCGAAGAGGGCGTTCAACTCTGCCTTGAGAGGATCGCGGGTTTTATCAACAGATCCCAGAAGCGTTAGCAAGGCACTTTGTTCGCTTGCAGAAAGACGTGTGACAGCCTCTTCAAGACTTGGGCTCTCCTCGGGAATCCGGGACGGACTCTGACTGTTTTGCAGTGCATGCGCAGAGGGCGCTTCAGGGGCTTTCGCCTCGACAGTTCCGGTTGCTCGTGAACTGAGTTCATCAACCCGACAACCAAGCGCTGTTGCCAGCGTATTCAGGGTTGCCTGGGGCAAAGGCTTGCTGCTGTTTTCCCACTCGCTGATCTGCGTCCAGGAAATTCCCATTTCCTGTGCCAGTTCCTTTCGCGTCAAATCGCGGCGCTCCCTTAAAGCCTTCAGGCGTTGTCCTTCCGGCAGATGCTCCAGCAAGGAAGCAACATTGCTTTTTGTGGACGACGCTACTGGAGCGGGTGCCTTGTCCTCCTCCAGTGCCTGAAAACCAAAAGCCCGCTCCAAGGCCTGAATTTCAGCCTCAGACAGAAGCCTGTCACTTTCCTCAAGGTTTTTGATCTGTTCGGATGAGAGGCCGGAGCGTTTGGCAAGCTCGACGCGGGTCCATCCCATTGCTTTTCGCAACCCCTTGATCCGGTGTGCCTGCATAGAAAGCTCCCCATTCCTTGTCTGTTGGCGCGTGTTCTGTCGTTATAGATTAGCTCTTGGGTGGTTGAAAGGCTCTTAAGGTCCCGATAAAGGCCTGCTGTTGCTCCCTGTTGAGAAAACGAAAGAGGTCAAGCAGTTCCTGCTCCTGATCTGTCAGCCTCTGTCCGCCTTGCTGTCCGAGAATTTCAAGCGGTTTGCAGTCAAGGGCAGGGGCGAGCCTTTCAAGCCAGTCAGGCGTGATTCGTCTTGTCCCCTTTTCCAGTCTGTCGATCTGGGCCTGGGATGTCCCGGAACGCACAGCCAGTTCCTGCTGGGTCAGGCCGCTCTGAAGACGCAATTCTCTTATCCGGTTTTGCAAACTTAACTCCAAGATATTGTCACAAAAACAATAACACCAAAACGGATTAAGGCAACATTCCATTTTGGTGTTGGAAAAAATCCTCAAAATCTGCGAAAAGAATTGGCAGGCAACAATCCAGACGGCACAAAAATCAAGGAAGTGGAACCGACACCATGCGCTTTGGCATCATTTTTGCTATCCCCAACGAAACAGCTCATCTGCAGGAATTTCTCGACATTGAGAAAACCTCGGAAAAGGCAGGATTGCTGTTTCAGGAAGGGAAACTGGAGCAGCAGTCCATTGTGCTGGTCGAAGGAGGCATGGGAAAGGTCAACGCGGCGGTTGTAACCACACTGCTTGTTGAGAAGTTCGGATGCGATTTCATTCTGTTTTCCGGAATCGCTGGCGGACTTTCACCTCAGAGGAGCATTGGTGATGTTATCCTGGGAGAAAAGTTGATCCAGTATGATTACGGCATTCAAAGTGCCGGAGAGTTTACCTGCTATCAGCCGGGGCATCTGCCCATTCACGAACCAACAGAACGGCTTGGATACAAACCGTCAGGCAAACCGTTTGAACAGGCTCTGGAGGCCCTTCAGGAGCTTGCCCTGCCTGTTATTTCCGCTGAAGCCGCCGGTGGTCAACCGCGCCAGCCTGAAATTTACAGAGGGACAATCCTGACCGGGGATCTGTTTCTTGACTGCGTCGAAACCAGGGAAAGGCTCCACGCCCAGCACAATGCCGATTGTGTGGAGATGGAAGGCGCTGCTGTTGCCCAGGTTTGTGAGAGGTTTGGAAAAGACTTCCTGATTATCCGCTCCCTCAGCGACCTGGCCGGCGCACAGAGCAACGGCATGGACTTTATGGCTTTTCTGCACGAAACTGGAGCAGGAGCAGCTCTTTCCCTTCGCTGCATTTTGAGGGCCTTTGGAAATGCATGGTGAACTGCGCACATACGACCTCAATGAAACAGAGCATCGCCACGACAGCTTTCATCAGATCATCATTCCGCTTGAAGGCCGTCTGCAGCTTGATGTTGAGGGCCGCGAAGGTGAGGTCTGTGACAGCACAACGGGTGTTGTTCCCTGTGGAGCCAGGCACAGTTTCAGCTCCCGGGATGAAAACAGTTTTGTTGTTCTGGATGTGCCTGCTTCAGGGGAAGAGAACGATCTTCTTTCCAGATTGCAGGGATATGCTTTTCTGCCCGCAAATGATGAACTTCGTGCACTGCAGAACTACGCACGCAGCAAGCTGCACAGGACTGTTGACCGGAAATGGATGGAACAATGGGAGCGCCTTTACCTGACAAGTCTCTGTGAAGTCTCCTGTACAGATGACACAGGATCCTCAATCCGCAGAATTGGAAAGGTCATCGACTATATTGAAAACAATTACACACGCGTTTTACGCAACAGGGAACTGGCCGAAATCGCCAATCTGTCAGAAGCAGCATTTTACAACGCTTTCAGGAAAGTAACAGGTCAGACGCCCCAACAACGCATCGTCGAACTGAAACTTCAGCGCGCAAGGAACATGCTTGCAAGAGGGCACAGATCATCGGAAATATCCGCTGCGCTGAATTTTGCAGACCAGAGCGCTTTCGGGCGCGCTTTCAAAAAGGCTTTTAACGAAACACCCGGACAATTCAGCAAAAGAAACACAAAAGCAGAGTAACAATCCAAAGAACAAGAGTCTTATACCAGATTTTCGCAACACTATCGGGCACAGAAGACCTTCAGGCTTTTACAGATTTGGATTTATCAAGATGCAAAACGCTTCAAACAGCATGCGGGCAACACTGATCGGAACAGTCGCGATTGTTCTTTGGGGTATTCTGGCGCTCCTCACAGCAAAGACAAACGGCATTGGACCCTTCCAACTGTTGTTTATGACCTTTTCCATTGGCGGTTCAATCGGCCTTTTCTTTCTGTTCTCACAGGGCAGGGACGGTTTAGGAAAACTGCAACTCCCCCTGAAAGTCTGGATTTTTGGCGTTGCCGGTCTGTTTGGATACCACTTTTTCTACTTCACAGCCCTCAAACATGCTCCGGTTGAACAGGCCAGTCTGATTGCCTATCTCTGGCCCTTGCTGATCGTCCTGTTTTCCGCTTTCCTTCCGGGAGAGAAACTGCGCTGGTTCCACATTGCTGGCGGCTTGCTGGGACTTGCCGGTGCTGCAGCTCTGGTGATGGACAATCAGACAGAATCCCTTGCCTTTTCAGATGACTATACTGTCGGCTATCTCTCTGCCATTGCCTGTGCGCTGATTTGGTCAAGCTATTCTGTTTACAACAAAACCCAGGCCTCGGTCCCGACCGAAGCAGTCGCTGTTTTTTGCATTTTGACGGCGTTGCTGAGTGGCATGACACATCTTTTCACGGAAGAATGGATTTTTCCTGATCCGGGGCAGGGACTGGCAATTGCCGGACTGGGAGCAGGGCCTGTCGGTCTGGCTTTTTACGCCTGGGATCACGGTACAAAAAACGGAAACATCAGGCTGCTGGGCGTCTGGTCCTATGCGACACCACTGTTGAGCACCCTTGTTCTCATTTTCTTTGGTTTTACAGAAGCATCCCTTATATTGCTTCTGTCATGCCTTCTGATTTGTGGCGGCGCCGCTTTGGCATCACTGGATCTTCTGACAGGAAAAAAGAGAACCTGATTTTGATGTCGAACAGTTTGAGAAAAATAGTCTTTGGTGTAGGCATCCTTGCTTTGGTGCTTTGGGGATTTTCAGGAGAAGGGACGTCGACTGATCCGTCACCTCAGGGTTACACTGCAGAAAAAGCAAACACTCCGGTGTCTCTCATGCGAACGTCACCGGACAACGGAATTGCTTCAGACAACCCGGAAGAAACCAACCAAAGCAACAGCCCGATCCTTTTCCAGCTGCCCGTCGATTGCAGAACCGATGAGGGGGGCACTCCGGATTGTCTGATCCAGAACTACAAGGACCATGATACTACACGAACCAGCTTCAAGGACTTCAGTTGTGGTCCGCGAGGCTATGATGGTCACACAGGGACAGATTTTCGCGTTCTTGACGACAAACGATATCGTGACGGCATTGCTGTTTTTGCAGCTGCCGATGGTCGCGTTTCCAGAATTGAAGGACGCGAACCCGATGGACTTTATCTGGAAAATCAGCCCGCCGCAGAACGCAGGAATCCTGCGGGAAATGTGGTTCTGTTGCAACATGACTTTGGTTATCGCACTCTTTATGCCCATTTGAAAAAGGGTTCCGTCACCGTTGAGCCGGGCGATTATGTCAAAGCAGGTGATGTAATCGGTTTTGTGGGGTTGAGCGGGTTTACAGAGTTTCCTCATCTGCATTTTGAAATCAGAAGAAAAACGGCCCGCACCGAGTTTGTCGATCCCTTTTCCTTTCAGGGCAATGAAACCTGCGTGGAGGAAAGATCAAAAAAGCAAAGGCTCTGGAGTGATGACAACAATCCATCCCTGCAATATCAGGACACCCGCACAAAATCCGGCTGGCTGGGTGAAAAACCAAAATCAAGGGAATTGAACAACCCTGACAAGCCGAAAGTTCTTCTGGGGCAAAGTGATATTGCCATTTACTGGGTTCAATCATTCCACCAGACAACGGAACAGGAATTACTTTTAAAAATCAAAGATTCCAGTGGCAATCTTCTCAGCAAGCATCAATGCGCTTTCGAAAGTTTCAAAGCCCAGACTCTTTGTTTTGTCGGTGTGCGTTTGAGCAGTCTTGGATTAACGGGCAGAAACCAAGACGAAATCCTGCAGAAAATTTACGGAGAACACGAGCTCCGAAGCAAATGATTTTTGTACGAACAGACACAGTGCACGCGTGTATATTTCTGCAGCGGCCAGAATAACGCTGCAGCAACTCTGTGCAAAAGTTGCTGCCGTCAAACCATGTGGGGTCTTTGGAGTGCGATAGCCAAAGTCATAAGGCGAGTTTGGTCGTCATAAAATCTGAGCTGAAGCCTCAAGTTTTGTTTTCATGCCCACATCCATAATTTTCCATAATATAAATTATGCGAATTTATCTTGTCAGCTTCGCAAATTACAGAAACGCGTCAAGTTCTTCCCTTAATTTTCTCAACAATCAGGCATAGGCCTGAAAACTCTTGTACACTCTTTTCCTGAACGAAATTGCAGCTTCTTCGACCCAGAGCCTTCGGCCCCTTGTTGTCACGGATGGACTTCAGGCCGTATCACCGGGATGTCTCAAGCCCTGTCCCGTTACGGAAGATTATACATTGGAGCGCATCACATCACCGCCTGGTGAACCCGGTGCTTTGGATGGCATTGAAAAAAGAAATGTCAGAACCACAATGAAGAAAACACCGATCAGCAACAAGGGCCAGAACGCCAGGCTTTCACTCCACCAGAACCATATCCAGCTTCCTGACATGGAAATGGCGGCCAGTGCCTTGGCCTTGACGGGAACAACACGATAACGGTTCCAGTTTCGAATGGAGCGCCCGAACCACGGATGGCTGAGCAACCAGACTCTGAAACGCCTTGAGCTCAAGGAAAAGGCCCACAGGGCCAGAAGCAAAAAAGGTGTTGTCGGAATGCCGGGCAAAACAATGCCAATGCCCCCTAACCCGACTGCAACAAAACCAAGGCCAATCAACAGTGCTCTCACAACTGGTGATTTTATGATTTTTCTTTTTTGAGCCATCGGTCAAAGCCTGTTATTGCTATTCATAGATCCATTGTAACAGGTTATATTTTTCAAGCACAGTTCAATAGCTTGCAGCCTTTTGTCATGTGTTTTTTTACAGAGAATACAAGCCTGAAGCCATCGGCCATGAAAGGAAGAGATGTGCATCACGACGATACCCTGAGCCTCGAAGACTTTGCCGGGTCTGTGCAAAACGGCACAAGGCTTTTGGGAATTGATCCGGGAACCAAAACCCTGGGCATGGCCATTTCCGATCGCGGGTGGGCTGTCGCCTCTCCTATCGGAACAGTTAACCGCACAAAATTCAAACATGATGCCGAAGAGCTCCGCAAGGTTTGTGAAGAGCGCAAGGTCGGTGGCGTTGTTATGGGTCTGCCTGTGAATATGGACGGAACAGAGGGACCGAGATGCCAGTCTGTCCGTCAGCTTGCCAGCAACCTTGAAAATCTGGACTGGTTTGATATCCCGATTTTCTTCTGGGATGAACGGCTCTCGACCTCGGCTGTTGAGAAGTTTCTTGTGCAGGAAGCCGACATGACCAGAAAGAGGCGTGCTGAAATTGTCGACAAGGCAGCGGCTGCCTATATTCTTCAGGGTGCACTGGATGCCTTTGCGCGATTGAACCCTTCTGACAATGACGATTTTGATGGTTTTTAAATGAGCAACCTCGCCAATCCGGTCAGATCGAAAGTTTACAGAATCCTCGAACTGGATGGCTTTGGCACGCCTGCTGGCAGATTTTTCAATATCTCCCTGATGATACTGGTTCTGCTGAATGTCTTCTCTGTTGTTGTCGAAACGATACCGGAGATCAACGCTCAATACAGATCATACTTTATTACCTTTGAATTCCTGTCCCTGTTCCTTTTCTCTGTTGAATATTCCCTGAGGCTCTGGTCCTCCAAGGAAGCCGGTTCGCGCTGGCACTTTGTAAAAAGCCCCTTTGCCATCATTGATCTGCTGGCCATTCTGCCAACCCTGCTCTTTTTTATTATTCCTATTGATTTGCGCCTGTTGCGCTTGCTGCGGTTGCTGAGAATTCTCAAACTGTCCCGTTACTTTTCTGCTTTGGGCATGCTGGCAAATGTCATCCGGGCCGAATTCCGGTCTCTGGCTGCAGCGATAATGGTTCTTTTGATCCTGTGCCTTTTTGTGGCTTCAGCTCTCTATGTTCTGGAGCATGATGTTCAACCTGAAGCCTTCGGCACAATTCCCCAGGCCCTGTGGTGGGCCATCGTGTCCCTGACAACAGTCGGTTATGGGGATGTGACCCCGGTTACAGCAGCCGGCAAGGTGGTCGGAGCGGCCGTTATTATCCTCGGGGTCGGTATTGTTGCCCTGCCCGCCGGCATGTTGGCCTCCCGCTTTTCGGAAGAGCTGAAAAACCGTGAACAGCAATTCAAGGCGAGAGCTTACAACTATCTTGAAGATGGTTTGCTGACAGAGGATGAAGCCATACGGCTTGACCTTCTGAGACAGGAGCTCGGGCTCTCGGAACTGGAAGCCAGAAATATTCTGAAAAAGACCAGAACAGCCCTGCGCAAGCGCAGCATTCACACCTGTCCGCACTGTCACCATCGCTATTCAATTCTCGATCATACAGAAACCCACGAAGAGTAAGGGAATACGCGATAAAGCCATTGCACTTTTAAAGCGCTGGTGACATAGTGCCGCTTTAATGACTGATACACATTCTTCTTCCAATCCGGCTTCCCCGCTTCGCTTTGGCGAACCGCACCTCCTTGGTATTGAAGGGCTCAAGGCTCCTCAGATCAATCAACTGCTCGACCTTGCTGACGATTATGTCGAGCAGAGCCGTTCCACCAGCAAGAAATCCGATGTTCTCCAGGGAAAAACAGTAATCAATCTGTTTTTCGAGAACTCGACACGAACCCGGACCTCCTTCGAAGCTGCAGCCAAAAGGCTGGGCGCTGATGTCATCAACATGACTGTGGCCTCAAGCTCTATCAAGAAGGGCGAAACCCTGATTGATACAGCCATGACGCTGAATGCCATGCACCCCGATGCCCTGGTTGTTCGCCACTCTGATTCCGGCGCAGTCAAACTGCTGTCCGAAAAGGTGAACTGTCCGGTCCTGAACGCAGGTGACGGCAGTCATGAGCATCCGACACAGGCGCTGCTGGATGCCCTGACGATCCGCCGCCGTCGCGGTGCCCTGCAAAACCTGCGCGTGGCGATTTGTGGGGACATTGCCCACAGCCGGGTTGCCCGCTCGAACATTCATCTGCTCAGTATCATGGGGGCCACAGTGCGCCTGATTGCTCCCCCCACCCTGTTGCCTTCCAAAATTGACAGAATGGGTGTTCAGACCTTCACGAGAATGGAAGAAGGTTTGCAGGACTGCGATATTGTGATGATGCTCCGCCTTCAGCTGGAGCGTATGCAGGGAAGCTTTGTCCCTTCTGTCAGGGAATATTTCCACTTCTACGGCCTTGATGCGACCAAACTGGCGGCTGCCAGACCTGATGCACTGGTTATGCATCCCGGCCCGATGAACCGCGGCGTGGAAATCGACAGTGAGCTGGCGGACGACATTGACCGTTCACTGATCCGCCGCCAGGTCGAGATGGGTGTTGCGGTCAGAATGGCTTGCCTCCACCTGCTCTGTGCCGAGTGGGATGCCCGACGCGAGGAAGGCTCTCTGGATCTGGAGTTGGTATAGGTCATGGAAAACACAATCAAAAAACGCGTCTTCGTCAATGCACGCCTTCTGGATCCGTCATCTGATCTGGATAGCCCTGGCGGTATCCTTTGCGAGCACGGTAAAATTGTCGACCTTGGCTCTCATATCACGGCCGAAACAGCTCCTGAAGGTATCGAGATTATCGATTGCGACGGTTTGTGTCTGGCACCGGGCCTGGTCGATATGCGTGTCTATCTGGGTGAACCGGGTGGTGAACACAAGGAAAGCATCAGAACAGCAAGTGAGGCAGCCGCAGCAGGTGGTATCACCACCATGGTTGCCATGCCGGACACAACACCGGTTCTGGATGACATTTCAGGTGTTGAATACATTGCAAGACGTGCGCGCGAAACACGCATGACAAAAATCCACTGCCACGGCGCTCTGACCAGAGGACTGGAAGGCAAGGAGATTACCGAGATCGGCTTGCTGTCGGATTACGGCGCCGTTGCCTTCACAGATGGCCTCAAGGCTGTCAAAAATGCCCAGACCCTCAGGCGTGCCCTGTCCTATGCCACAGCCTTCAACAAGGTCATCATCCAGCATCCGTCAGAACCAAGCCTGTCCGGTGGCGTGATGAACGGCGGAGAGATTGCCACACGCATGGGACTGTCCGGCATTCCGGCCCTTGCAGAAGTCATGATGATCGAGCGGGATCTCCGACTGGTCGAGATGACAGGCGCCAGATATCACATTGCCAATGTTTCCACAGCTGAATCTGTCCGGGTGATCCGCGAAGCCAAAGCCAGGGGACTGACTGTCACCTGTGACACGGCGCCTCATTATTTTACGCTCAACGAACAGTCTGTGATTGATTACAGAACCTTTGCGAAGGTCTTCCCGCCCCTGAGAAGCGAGGAGGATCGTCTTGCTGTTTACGAGGGAGTTGTGGACGGAACCATTGACATCATCACAAGCGATCACTGTCCACAGGATCAGGATTCCAAACGCCTGCCCTTTGCACAGGCGGAATTTGGCATCGTAGGCCTTGAAACCCTGTTGCCGCTGTCTCTGCAATTCTTCCAGAAAGGAGATCTGAGTCTGCTGGAGGTTCTGAGACGCATCACAGTTGCCCCGTCCAGACTTCTGGGTCTGGAAACAGGAACACTTGGTGCCGGGGCAGCCGCTGACTTTGTCCTCTTCAACCCTGATCGTCCACACTTTATTGATCCTCTGAAGTTCCGCAGCAAGTCCAAGAACTCGCCCTTTACAGGTTACCCTGTTCAGGGACAGGTCAATCGTAGCGTTGTCGATGCCAGGGACATTTTTGTTCTTTAAACTGAAAATCAAGAATGTTCTTTAACTAACGGATAATATTAAAAATGCCGGATCCTATTTCCTGGGAAAAAGTTGCTCATATCTATGCCATTGCCCTGGCATTGGGATACCTGCTGGGATCTGTTCCCTTTGGACTTGTGATCACCCGGCTTTTCGGTCTGGGTGACATTCGCAACATCGGGTCCGGCAACATCGGTGCGACCAATGTTCTGCGGACCGGACGGAAGGATCTGGCCTTTGCAACAGTGATTTGCGACAGTGGCAAAGGCGCTCTTGCTGTTATCCTTGCCTACGGGTTTGCCGGATATGATGTTGCCCTGATTGCGGCGGCCGGTTCTGTTCTGGGACATCTTTTCCCTGTCTGGCTGGGCTTCAAAGGTGGCAAGGGCGTTGCAACAACACTCGGGGTTGTCTTTGCGCTGAACTGGATGCTGGGACTTTTTGCCGGTGCAATGTGGCTGCTAACGGCCTTTACCTTCCGCATCTCCTCCCTTTCAGCCCTGGTTGCCATGGCTGCAACACCACTTGCAGCCTGGTTTTATTTCAGGGATTTGCAACTGGCAGAAATCACAGCCTTTATTGCTGTACTGGTCTGGATCAAACACCATCAGAACATTGCGCGCATCCTCAAAGGTGAAGAACCAAGGATCGGCAAAAAGAAAACCTGATCCCTTTTGTTTTCTGAAAAAACATCAACCACTGCGCGATCATCCTTGTTGACCTTGAACGCAATCGGCACCAAACTCCTGATATGTTTGATCGTCCGATCCCGCGTGATGAAAATGATCAGTTGAACTGGTTGCGTCTGATCCGTTCTGCGAACCTTGGCCCTGTCAGTTTCTGGAAACTGATGGAGCAGTTTGAGACGGCAGAAGCTGTTCTGGATGCCCTTCCTTCCCTTTCAAAATGCAGGAAAAAAGAGATTGCGGTTGCAAAGCCTTCTTCTGTTGCGCGGGAAGTGGATGAGCTTCTTTCTCTGGGAGGTACGCTGATTGACTATGGTCACGATGATTACCCGCCCCTGTTGCGACAGCTGGAAGATGCTCCTCCCGTCCTGATGGCACTGGGACGCACACAGCTTCTCAAAAAAAGATCCATTGCAATCGTCGGAGCCCGCAATGCCTCTGCAAACGGTTTGATGCATGCACGGGATTTTGCTTCCGCTCTGGGCCAGCAAGGCTTTCTCATTACATCCGGTCTGGCCAGAGGCATTGATGCTGCCGCACACGAAGGCGCCCTGCATAGCGGCACAGCTGCACTTGTCGGAGGCGGGATTGATGTTGTCTATCCCCGGAGCAATCAGCTCCTGTACGACAAAATCAGGGAAGCAGGTGTCATAGCTTCAGAAATGCCTTTGGGTTGCCAACCACAGGCCCGACATTTTCCAAGACGGAACAGGCTTGTCTCCGGCATGAGCAGAGGCGTTCTTGTGATTGAAGCCTCTCTCCGGTCAGGTTCCATGATCACGGCCCGGCTGGCTCAGGAACAGGGGCGCGAAACAATGGCAATTCCCGGCAACCCTGTTGATCCGAGGAGCAAAGGCTGTAACCAGCTTATCAAATCGGGGGCTGCTCTGATTGAAAGTCCGGATGACATTCTCGAGCAGCTCCACAGACCTTTTGAAAACCAGGAACCGCCCGGGACAAAAACTGTCTCCTCTGACAAAAGAAACAGATCAGGGACTTCGGGGCTGAATGCGGAACCAAAACCAACAGCTGAAACGGAAATCGTGAATATTCCGGTCTGTCCCGGGTCTTTGTCAGACCTGTTGGGGGCAGAGCCTGTTGCCGTGGATGATTTGGCCAGGCAGTCCGGCATCCCTCTCGCCGAACTCAATTCGAGACTGATGGAACTCGAACTTGAAGGCACAATTGAACGGGTTCCCGGCAACAGGGTGATCAAAATCGTTTCCGGTGGAAAAGGAGGTCTTTTTTGATCTTTTCCAAAAAAAACAACGAAAAAGATGCATCTCCTTCGCTTTTGAAGGAAAATGCAGCATAAAATCCTTGGACAGCGGCTTCTCTGCCGTGTAAATCGCAGTGTAATGCAGCTTATTAACCACAGGTCTATCCAGAACTCATGAACGTCGTCGTCGTCGAATCCCCTGCCAAAGCCAAAACGATCAACAAATACCTTGGTTCCGATTATGAGGTGCTTGCCAGTTATGGTCATATCAGGGACTTGCCCTCCAAGGACGGTTCGGTGTCTCCCGATCATGATTTCGCGATGGCCTGGTCAGTTGATGGGCAGTCCGAAAAGCGGATCAAGGACATTATCGCTGCCCTGAAAGAGGCAGACACCCTGATCCTTGCGACTGACCCCGACCGTGAAGGGGAAGCCATTTCCTGGCACATTTCCGAAGAACTGACCCGCCGGAAGGTTCTCAAGGACAAGAATGTTCAGCGCGTCGTCTTCAACGAGGTCACCAAAAAGGCCATTGTTGATGCCTTCAGCCAGCCCCGTGAACTGAACATGGAACTGGTTGAAGCCTATCTGGCACGACGGGCTCTGGATTATCTCTTTGGTTTTACCCTCTCCCCTGTTCTGTGGCGCAAACTGCCGGGCAGCAAGTCAGCCGGACGGGTTCAATCCGTGGCACTTCGCATGATCTGCGAGCGCGAGTCAGAAATTGAAAAGTTCAAGCCGCAGGAATACTGGTCTGTTGAAGCCAAGCTCCAGACAGAAGAGGATCTCTCCTTTACATCCCGTCTGACACATCTGTCCGGCAGGAAACTGGACAAGTTTGACCTGTCGAACGCCGCAGAAGCTGAAAAGGCCGCCGACCTGCTGAGAGGCGCCAGCAGCTTTGGCGTGACAACGGTCGAGCGCAAGAAAGCCAAACGCAACCCCTATGCTCCCTTCACCACCTCCACCCTGCAACAGGAAGCGTCCAGAAAACTGGGATTTGGTGCCTCCCGAACCATGCGGCTGGCCCAGAACCTTTACGAAGGCATGGATATTGGCGGTGAAACAGTAGGTCTGATCACCTACATGCGTACGGATGGTGTCAGCCTGTCCGGTGATGCCATTGCAGCATCGCGCAATCTGATTTCGAAAATGTACGGCAAGGACTACCTGCCCGCCAATCCACGCATTTACAAAAGCAAGGCCAAAAACGCCCAGGAAGCGCACGAAGCGGTCAGACCAACAGATCTCAGCCGCCTGCCCCGTGACCTGAGGGGCGTTCTGGATCAGGACAGCTACCGCCTTTACGAACTGATCTGGAACCGGACAATGGCCAGCCAGATGGAAGCGGCAGTGCTGGACCAGGTTGCTGTAGACATTGATGTCAATCAGGGCGAGGCGACCTTGCGGGCCAACGGCTCAATCATGGCCTTTGACGGCTTCATGAAGATCTATCAGGAAAGCCGTGATGACAGCAAAAAGGGTGATGATCAGGACAGGCGCCTGCCCCGCATGAGCGAGGGTGATACGCTGCGCCGGGAAGATGTACAGGCTGATCAGCACTTTACCCAGCCTCCTCCGCGTTTCAGTGAGGCTTCACTGGTGAAAAACCTTGAGGAACTCGGGATTGGTCGTCCTTCAACCTATGCCTCGATCATCCAGGTTCTGCAGGATCGCAGCTACGTGCGTCTGGAAAGCAAGCGTTTCATCCCCGAAGATCGCGGACGTATCGTCACAACTTTCCTGGAGAATTTCTTCAGACGTTATGTCGAATACAACTTTACTGCGGATCTCGAAAACTCGCTTGATGACATCTCTGCCGGTTCTCTGGACTGGAAAGAGGTTCTGCGCGAATTCTGGAAAGCCTTTGACGAGAAGATTTCCGGCACCAAGGATCTAACCATCACAGAGGTTATCGAAACTCTGGATGAGGAACTTGGCCTTCACTTCTTCCCGGTTGAGGAAAACAACCCGGATGCGCCGAACCCCCGACAGTGTCCGACCTGTGGTGATGGCCGCCTGGGCATCAAGCTCGGCCGGACAGGTGGTTTTATTGGCTGCTCAAACTATCCCGAATGTCGCTATACCCGTCCGCTGGGAATTGCCGGCGAAGGCGGTTCCGAAGACGATCTGCACCAGCCCAGGGAACTGGGTCCGGACGAGACCACAGGGTTGATGATTTCCCTGCGCAAAGGTCCTTACGGCATCTATCTGCAACTTGGTGAAGGCGAAGATGGCAAGAAGCCAAAGCGTGTTGCTGTCCCCAAAGGTGTTGCCCCGGCAGATGTCAGCCATGAAATGGCGCAGGGATTGATCTCCCTGCCTCGTGACGTGGGCCCCCACCCGGATGACGGTGTAATGATCACCGCCGGAATTGGTCGCTTTGGTCCTTTTGTCAAGCACGGCAGCACCTTCAAGTCCCTGACCAAGGATGATGATGTTCTCTTTGTCGGACTGAACCGCGCCGTCGCCCTGTTGGCAGAGGCCCCCAAACGCGGTGCTGCAACGGCCCTCAAATCCCTTGGCAAGCACCCGGAAGACGAGGCAGAAATCAACATTTACAGTGGTCGTTACGGCCCCTATGTCAAGTGGAACAAACTGAACGCTTCCCTGCCGAAAGGCCGCGAAGTGGACAGCTTTACCCTTGAAGAAGCTGTCGAACTCCTTGCAAAACAGGCTGAAAAGAAAGGCGTGAAGAAAAAAGCGTCCGCCAGAAAGACGGCTGCAAAAAAAACGACAACGAAAAAGGCAGCGACCAAAAAGGCTGCCCCCAAAAAGACAGCAGCTAAAAAAACAGCCACCAAGGATGATGGAGCAGAATAGCTCTTCCTCTCCGGGAGTTGAAGAAAAGGACAGTCCATGGCAGGACCCAAAGGCAAAGGTGAAGAGCCCTATCTGCCGACAGAAGCAGAAGTTCTGGAATTTATCCAGCAGAGTCCGACCCGGGTTGGCAAAAGAGAAATTGCCAAGGCTTTTAATCTCAAGGGACAGGATCGCATCCACCTCAAGGCGATCCTTCGTCGGCTGAAGGATCAGGGACTGTTTGGAAAACGTCCCGAGGAATCCCGGGTTCTCAGCGCGGACAGTCTCCCGCCCGTTCTGGTCGTTGTCGCACAGGGACTGGACCGCAACGGCGAAATGATTGCCCTTCCCCAGGATTGGCCTGCAGGCAGGGAAAATCCCCCGATCCTTTACATGGTGGAAGACAGGCGCAAGGGAATTGTGCTTGCAGAGGGCGAACGCGCGCTTGCCAAGATCAAACCGATCGGCAAGAGACAATATGAAGCCCTTCCCATCCGGCGCATCCACAAGGACCCTGCCAGGGTTCTGGGAATTTACGAACAAACATCGCAAGGCGGACGGATACGTTCCGTGGACAAACGCTCCAGAGACGAGTTTGTTCTGAAGAAAGAACACGCACTTGGAGCAGAGCCAAATGAACTGGTGCTCGCTGAACCATTGGGCAACGCCCGTGGTCGGGGGCCCAAAGAGGTCAAGGTCGTGGAACGCCTTGGCGCAATTGACAATCCTCGCGCGCTCAGTCTGGTTGCCATATACGAACATCAAATTCCGAACGTTTTCCCGGAAGACGCTCTGAAACAGGCCGATGAAGCCCAGGCAACCGAATTGGGAAACAGGACTGATCTGCGCGACATTCCCCTTGTAACCATAGACGGAGCCGACGCCCGCGATTTTGATGACGCGGTATGGGCCGAGCCTGACAGTGATCCGGACAATCCGGGCGGCTGGCATGCCCTGGTCGCCATTGCAGATGTCTCACACTATGTCACGCTGAACTCCCCTCTTGATATGGAAGCCAGAAACCGGGGAAATTCAACGTATTTTGCTGACCGCGTTGTCCCGATGCTCCCCGAAGTCATTTCAAACGGCTGGTGTTCGCTCGTTCCCGATGAAGAGCGCCCCTGTATGGCTGTTCATCTCTGGATTTCAGCGGACGGCAATCTGATCAAACACAGGTTTGTCCGCGGCCTGATGCGTTCTGCGGCGCGTTTGACCTACGAGCAGGTTCAGGAGGCTCTCAACGGTTTTCCTGACGAGACGACAGCACCATTGATGGAAAGCGTCCTCTCCCCTCTCCTCGGCACGTTCAAAGCGCTGGAAAAGGCCCGGTCCGAGCGCGGCACGCTTGAACTGGAAATCCCGGAATTCAGACCTGTTCTTGACGAGGACGGTGATGTTGTCGCCGTTGAAAAAAGGCAGCGGCTGGACAGTCACAAGCTGATCGAAGAACTGATGATCACAGCAAATGTTGCTGCGGCAACCGAGCTGGAAACAACCCGTATCCCCTGTATTTACCGTGTCCATGAAACGCCCGATCCCGTCAAGATTGAAGCGCTGGCAGCCTCTCTCAAATCCATGGATCTGCCTTTTGCAAAGGGACAGGTCATCACCCCGAAAGTTCTGTCACGGGTACTGGACCGTGCATCGGAACGCCCTGAATATCCCATGATCAGCGAACTGGTCCTGCGTAGCCAAAGTCAGGCTCTCTATACCTGTGAAAACGCAGGGCATTTCGGGTTGGCCCTGCAACGCTATGCACACTTTACCTCGCCGATCCGCCGTTACGCTGACTTGATGGTGCACCGCGCCATTATCCGGAAAAACAGTCTCGGTTCTGATGGGCTGCCGGATGAGGCCTTCGGCACGCTCGAGGAAATTGCTGAACTGATTTCCGGCACAGAACGACGTTCCGCCCTTGCAGAAAGAGACACCAACAACCGCTTTACAGCGGTTTTCATGTCCCGCCATGTCGGAGAAGTCTTCGCAGGCAAGGTAAACGGTGTCACCAAGGCCGGCCTTTTTATAACCCTTGATAACAGCGGTGCAGATGGTCTCCTGCCAATGCGCTATCTTCCGGAAGATTACTATCACCATAACGAAGAAAGCCATCAGCTCGTCGGCAAGCGCTGGGGACGTGTCTTCTCTCTGGGAGACAAGGTGGCCGTCCGCGTTTTCGAAGCCAATGCTGTGGCTGGTTCCATTACCTTCGAGCTTGTTGAGCATGACGAAGGGGAAACCACGGATCGCCCCAAACGGAATGTGCGCAGCTCGACTCGCTCAAATGATCGCAAGAGGACATCTGGACGCAGCAGGAAAAAAACACCCGGCACAGCACCCAAACGCTCTTTTTCTTCAAAGACCTCACGCAAAAGAAGCAAAACAACGCGATAATATTCCGGTGTGTTCTTTTTCGGTCTCGTGATCAGGGCCTCTTTCTGGTATGGCTTGATCACAGTGGATTTCAAAAGCCAGACAGCATTCCGGATTGATTTAAAGTGACGCCATTCAAGATTTTTCTGCCAGACTCTCTCAGGATTGGCCTTCCCCTCTTGCTTGCGTTGTTTCTATTCGGTTGCGGGACCGGCAAGTACAATGAAGATGGTCAATTCGATACGGCCTTTGGCAGCAGACTTTTTGAGAAAAGCTTCGATCTCATTGATGCCTATCACATTGATCCTCCAACAACCCGTGAGCTGGCATTGGCCGGAATTGAGAATCTTTCAACCCTTGATCCGGATCTTGAAAGCGAAGCGACGGACAATTCCATCCTGTTTTCCTACAATGGTGAAGAGTTGTTTATTCTCTCCACACCTGAGGGCAATGATCACGGCGCCTGGGCCCGGCTGACAAGTTCTGCCATCAGAACCATACAACAACAGTCCGGTGATCTCAGCCGTCTCAAAAACGGTGCAATCTATCAGGCTGTTCTCGACGGTATGATGGGTGAACTGGACAGATTTTCCCGCTATTCCAACCCGGAGCAGGTCGAAAGCTATCGTCAGAGAAGAGACGGGTATGAAGGCATTGGCATCACAATCATTACGGATGAACAGGGTGTTCGTATTCTTTCAGTCTTTGAGACAGGACCAGCCTTCAATGCCGGTTTGAAACCGAATGATCTGATCACCTTCATTGATGGTCAATCCGTTGAAGGTCTCGGTGATGCAGAAATTGTCCGGAAGATTACCGGCCCGAGAGGAACAAAGGTTCAGCTGACCATCGTCAGAAATATCAGCCAGCCGGACGAGGAACACTTCACACAATATATCACACGCCGCTTTGTTCACACTCAGACAGTTCACCTCGACAAGCGTGAAAGCCTTGCCTTTATCAGGATTGATAACTTCACCAGCCGGGAAACCTTTGATGATCTGGAACGCATTCTCGAGAGTCTGCTGGAAACAGACACATCAGGTTCGGAGGAACGACTTGAGGGTATCGTCCTCGATCTGCGCAACAATGGCGGAGGTCTTGTCTCCATGGCCGTCCAGATTGCAGATCTTTTCCTCGAAAAGGGCATTATCCTTGATACGGACGGACGCCACGAGCGCAGTATCGAGCAATACAAGGCTGAAAAGGGAGACATTCTTGACGGCCTTCCCATTGTCGTTCTCGTCAATGGGAATTCGGCCTCGGCCTCTGAAATCCTTGTTGCAGCCCTGAAGTACAATCATCGAGCCGTGATCATTGGCAGCAAGTCCTTTGGCAAGGGAAGTGTCCAAAAACCGTCCAGTCTACCCAATGGTGGCGAGATGGCTCTGACCTGGTCCCTCTTCTATGCCCCTTCCGGACAGCTGATCCATGAGCTGGGGATTTCTCCTGACATCTGCTCTTCCCGCCCGGATTTTACCGTTCAGGAAGACTGGTCACCCGAGCAGATCAGAGCTTACCTCAAGGAACTGCGTATCAGGCACTTCCAGGGTCTCTCCAAAAATGAAGAACAGGACTGTCCGAAGAGCTTCGAGAGCAGCCTCACTGATGAAAAACTTGCTGAAGTGATCATAGGAAACAAAGAGCTTTTCGACGCTTTTCGTTAAGAACCCAACGCGTTAGATCGTTTTTTCCGGGAAAAGGACACCCATTGCAGATTATCTGTAAAAAAGTTGTCATGCCCTCTTGACTTAAGCGTTTAGCACTGTATCTTCCGCCCATAGTTTGACACCAATAAGATAGCGCGATAAGGACTTCGCAATGGCTAAGCCTGCTACACAACTGATCCGTATGGTTAGCACCGCGGATACCGGCTACTTCTACGTAGCAAAGAAAAACCCACGTACGCTGACCGAAAAGCTCGAGCTGCGCAAGTACGACCCCGTTGCGCGCAAGCACGTTCTGTTCAAAGAAGCGAAGATGAAGTAATTTCCTTCGCTTTGAAGAATAAGAAAAACCGCTGGTGAACATCATCAGCGGTTTTTTGCTTTTCAGGGATCAGGGATCAAGAAAGCGGTGCTTTTTCTTCAGGCACTCATCACTCTGTTGCGCCCCTGGTTCTTTGCACTGTACAGCGCTCTGTCAGCCCGGGACAGCAACTCATCAGCCATTTCCATCGGGTTTCTGGTTGTCGCAACACCGACTGAAACGCTCACAGACAGCTTCAGGTTTTCCTCGCCAGCCAGTGTTGTGCTGGCCAGCCTGAAGTCCTGATTGTTCACTCCCTTGCGTACACGTTCTGCGATACTCAAAGCCTGCTCTTCGGCCGTGTTCGGCATCACGACAACGAACTCTTCGCCGCCGTACCGGGCCAGCATATCAAAATCTCGCATGGACCCCTTGACCCTGCCGGACAGTTCCTTGAGAACATCGTCTCCGCAGGCATGCCCGTAGGTGTCATTGACAGACTTGAAGTGATCAATATCAAAGATCAGTACAGAAACCGGCTTGGCCGTTTGCGCAATTTCCATGATGGAACGATCAAGATGCGCATTCATGTAGCGCCTGTTAAAGACCCCGGTCAGCGGGTCTGTATAGGCCATTGCCACAGATTGCTGCAGCATAGTGCTCAAGCGGTCATGATAGCGTCTACGCTTGATCTGCGTCTTGCAACGCGCCCTCAGCTCGTTCAGATCGACCGGCTTGATCAGGTAGTCAGTCACACCGATATCCAGACCCTTTGCCAGCTGATCCAGATTTTCATCCTCAATAACCAGCAGGATCGGAACATGCCGTGTATCATCACTTGCCCGGAAGTGGGAACAGAGACGCAATCCATCCTCCCCGCCAAGGGACAGGGAGATAATCATCAGATCAAAGGACTGATCCTTGGCGATCTGCATGGCTTTTTCGGAGTTGTTGACAACAGAAACGGTGTGTTCCTGTTCAACGAGTTCAGAGGCAATCTTGCCAGCGTTCAGCTCACTGCTTTCCACAACAAGGATGGCGGCATTTTCGGTATTGATCTGTTCATCAAACTGATTGTTGCTGTTCTGGTTGAACTGGGCGCTGGCTTCCTGCCTGACACGCAGCTCGTCAGTCATCATCTTCAAGCGTACGAGGGAACGTACACGTGAAAAGAGGGCGACATCGTTCAGGGGTTTGGTCAGAAAATCATCAGCACCGGCTTCCAGGCCGCGTACCCTGTCATTGGGATCACTCAGTGCGGTCACCATAACAACGGGAATGTGTCGTGTTTTTGGATTGGCCTTGAGCTTGGTGCAAACCTCATAACCGTCCATACCGGGCATCATGATATCAAGCAGAATGATATCCGGCATTTCACTTTCCACGACCTCCAGTGCAGAAGGGCCGTCTGTTGCGGAAATGACCTCGAAGTATTCCGCCATAAGCTTTGCTTCAAGCAAACGGACGTTAGCTGGGATATCATCGACAACGAGAACGCGTGCTGCCATTAATTCTCTTTCCGGCTCAAGGTAATCATATCCAGGTCAGACGACATCAGTTCAAAAAGCGCTGCACAGTTTCCAGAAAGTTCGTCACAGAAATCGGCTTTGGAATGTAGGCTTCACACCCACCTTCGCGGATTTTTTCCTCATCGCCCTTCATCGCAAATGCCGTGACCGCGACCACAGGTATGGAACGCAGGTTGTCATCTTCCTTGAGCCACTTGGTGACTTCCAAACCAGAAACCTCCGGCAACTGAATATCCATCAGAATGAGATCCGGATGATGGTTTCTTGCTATACTGAGAGCCTCCATGCCATCACTGGATTGCAGGATATTGTATCCCTGTGCTTCCAAAAGATCGTGGAAGAGCTTCATATTCAGCTCGTTATCCTCGACAATAAGTACGGTTTTTGCAGCGTTTTGGGACATCGCCAATCGATTCTCTTATCCTTAATGCGTCTTTACAGTTTGCCTGTGAAAGACAGCGAATGCAATGAAACCCTGAATAAAAACATACACTAAACAATAACAAATTATTGCAAAACTGCATGCCTTTGAAATCAGAAGCCGTCTGGTCTGGGTTCGACAGTACCCTCGTTATTCTTAATATAAAGTAAGCATAAAGCATAAAGGTCAGGGCAAAACCAGCTTTTGCTCCTTTTTGTTCAACCCTGCCCCATTACTCTCTTGCTTTTCCATCGGGGAATGAAGAAAATACACAAAGAACAAATCATGTACATTGCTCCGCCCTTTAAAGATGATCAGCCTGTGTCGTGACTGTTTTCACAAGATGAGAACCGTCCCAGAAGAAAAAGAAAACCGGGAAAACAGCCTCATCAGACGCTGTCTTTCCTGCGGATCGCCCCGGCTGGTTCAGCACGGCGAACTGGACAGTCTTGCCATTGCCCATCTCGATTGCGATGCATTCTTTGCCTCTGTCGAAAAACGGGACAACCCGGAGCTTCTGGACAGACCACTGATTATTGGTGGTGGTCACAGGGGCGTTGTCTCGACAGCCTGCTACATTGCCCGCCTGTATGGCGTGCGCTCTGCCATGCCTCTCTATCAGGCACTGAAAGCCTGTCCGGAAGCCACGGTTGTTCATCCCGACCACTCAAAATACAGCAAGGTCGGTCGCGAGGTGCGTGACATCATGGCAAGCCTTACAGACCAGCTTGAACCTCTCTCGATTGATGAAGCCTTTATGGATCTGGAGGAAAGGCACACACCGGAATGGCTGGGCAAGAAGGCAGAAGAACTGTCTGTTGCAGAATGTCTTGTCAGGCTGGCCAAGGAGATTGAGGACAAGGTTGGCATAACCGTTTCAATTGGCCTGAGCTACAACAAAAGCATGGCAAAGCTGGCATCCGACCTGGACAAACCCAGGGGGTTCTCCGTTCTGGGACGACAGGATGCCCTGGAATTCCTTGAAGACAAACCGGTTCGGACAATTTTCGGCGTCGGAAAAAGTCTGGAAAAGAAACTGCATCAGGACGGTTTTTTTACGATCGGCGATATTCGCAGGGAAAGCGAACGCCAACTGAACCACCTTTACGGTGCCATGGGGCACAGGCTCTATAACTTTTCCAGAGGAATTGACGAGCGGAAGATTTCGTCTTCCTCGATCATGAAAAGCATTTCTGTTGAAACGACCTTTTCCCACGATGAACGGGGCACTTCAGGCCTTGGCAGGATCCTCGAAAAGCTGTGCCTCAGCCTTCAATCCAGATTTGAGCGCAAGAATGCTGCTGCGCGTTCCATCACCCTGAAACTGAAGACAGCCGACTTCAAAACAGTCACACGCAGCTATACTGCAGAGTATCCCGTTTTCAAGGCAGAGGATGTCCTCGAAATTGGCCTGAAATGTTTGGAACGTGCTCCGGCAGACCTTGAATATCGCCTGTTGGGAATTGGCGGCAGTGATCTTGTTTCGGCAACTGCGTGTCAGGACAAGGACCTGCTGGAAACAGAATACAATGACGGCGAAATTGTCATTCCTCCGCTTCCTTCCCTGCCCGGAAAGAATGCCAATGAAGAAGAAAGACCCGCGCAGAAAACTCCAAAAAGGCAGGATGAACCCTTCGGGCTTTTTGAAGACCTGCCAAAAATAAGGAAGAAATAGCCTTACAATCAACAAGGTGGAATTTTTTACCGATCTGGCAAAAGTTACCCGGCATTTTTTTCCTCCACCTTGTTCGTGACACTCCCAAAAGCGTTAAAATTTCTTTTCAATCAATAGATTATAATGACTTAAATCCAAGGCATACTTTTTGCTTGTTGAGGACACCACTCTTGAGGAGAGAGAAAACATGGTGTTTTCAAGCAGCTTTCATAACTTGCTTCAGCAATCGGACGATATTCAGAACCTGCAAAAGAGCCTGAATACCAATCTTCTGTTCAGATTGCGTCAAATTCTGTATGGGCGCTTCACAACATCTTCTCTCTTCCACAGTTCGTCTCTCACACAGGAAAGAACGTCTGAGGATTTCGTAACGGAACTTCTGGATGTGGCAGCCGAAGCCGAACAGCGCATTTCCGAACTGCAGGAACGCGTCACCTATCTTGAAAACCTGTCCATGACTGACGAGTTGACCGAAACGCTCAACCGTCGCGGTTTGAATCGAGAGTTAAACAGAGCACTGGCCCAGGCCAGACGCGATCAGCAATCAGGCATTCTCATCCTTTGCGATCTGGATCACTTCAAGGCAATCAACGACACCTACGGTCATGCTGCCGGCGATGAAGTGCTGATCCACGTTGCCAAAATCCTCAAGCAGAATGTCCGGGCTAACGATTGCATCGCCCGGATCGGAGGGGACGAGTTCGTTGTCCTGACGCCCAATGTCTGCACAGACAAAGGCGACCGGGTCGTTCACAAGCTGTCAAAACTGATGAACAGGATGATTGTTCCGTGGGAAAACGATTTCATCCCGGTTTCAGCAAGCGTGGGACACGAAATTTACGGCCCCGAGACAGAAGCCTTTACGCTTTTGGAAAAGGCCGATCAGACCATGTATGAAGCCAAAGGCAAAAGAAAACTCTAAGTCAGACGGGTGCGTTGTTGAAAAGCTCCGGATGACAGAATCTCGGAATTCCAGTCACGTCTGTGAACCGGACATAAAACTATTCTCCGGTTTCTGCCAGATCTTCCAGCAAAGGCCGGACAAGCGGCACCGTAATCTCCCTGTGCAGTGCCAGAGAAGCACGGTCAATTTGAGCCACAAGCCTTCTTGCGACATCAAAGGACCGCTCACAGCGTGCGGTCAGAAAATTCAACACCTCGGGTGAAAGTGCGATCTGCTTGTCATGGAAGAGCTTGACCAGCAAAGCATCGAACAACTCATCATCAGGAGCTGTCATCCGCAGGGAAAAAACGGCTGAAAGCCGTGATTTCAAGTCCGGCAAGGTAACAGGCCAGCGCGCAGGTGACGTCTCCCCTGTCAGAAGCAGCCACCCCTTTTCTTCCCGCACCATATTGTAGAAATGGAACAGCTTTTCTTCCAGAAAGCGATCTCCGGGAACAATTGTTTCCAGATCCTCCAGAACAAAGGCATTCTGACCGGACAGAATCTGATCCGGCTCAAGCTTCCAGAAAATTTCAGGCGTTATGATTTCTGCCGAGGAGCAGTCGCTCCAGACATGGGCCAGATGCGTTTTGCCGCATCCTTTCGGGCCATATATGGACGCAACAGGAGTGGACCAGCCGGGCCAGCTTTCTATCCAGGCCAGGGCTTCTTCATTACAGGCAGAGACCAGAAAGTCCTCTCTGCACAGATTGGGGGCCATTCCCAGATCCAATGTCAGTTGTAACTGCTGCCTGGACAACGTGAACCTGCCTTAACCATTGAAAAAATTGAAGGAACCAGTTTAATCCCGAGTGTCCTGTTCGAAAAGATCTGTTTCGTCTTCCCCGTTGTTTTCCTGCTGACGGGCAACCGAAAGGCCAGAGTAATACCCACTCATCATGTATTGGTCGAGAGCAAATCGTACGCCAACCCCGATCACGGCAGCCACCGGCACGGCCAGAAGAACTCCGACAAACCCGAAAAGCGTTCCTCCTGCCAGCAGGCCAAAAATCACCCAGACAGGATGAAGACCAATGCGTTCACCCACAAGCTTTGGAGTAAGAACGTTTCCTTCAAGGAATTGCCCGGCAAAGAAAACTGCTGCCACAATTGCCACAGAAGTCAGACTGTCGAATTGAAACAGTGCAAGACCGACAGAAAGCAGCAGGCCAATGATGGCGCCGACATAGGGAATAAAGGAGAGAAAGCCCGCCAGTAATCCGATGACAAGTCCGAAATTCAGCCCGGCAAGGCTCAATCCCAAAGCATAGAAGGCTCCCAGGACAAGACAAACCGTCCCCTGCCCGCGAATAAATCCTGCCAGGGTTTCATCCACCTCGAAAGCAAGCACACGAATTGTTTTCTGGTGCATCCGGGGCAGCCAGCCATCAATCTTGGCCACCAGACGATCCCAGTCCCGCAGAAGATAGAAAGCAACAACCGGAGTGATGAAAATCAGGGACAACAGATTCAGAAAGGCCACACCACCTTCAATGACGTCCTTGACCAGACTGCCGATCCAGGTTCCCGCTGTCGAAACAACCTCGTTGATAGATGCCTTGACCCGGGCAACAATCTGGGGATCAACAGACGTGGCAAATTCTGTTCTGATCAGATCGGCTTTTTTGGAAACAGCTTCAACAAAATCAGGCAATGCACTGATAAGCTTTCCAGTTTGATTGGCAACAACTGGAAGCACCAGCCCCAGAGCCGCCAGCAGAATCAAAAGAAAACAGACTGTGACAACGGCAGTCGCAGCCGTGCGGGACAATCCTGTGTTTTCAAGACGGTCGCAGAGAGGATCCAGAAAATAGGCAACAACAATCCCTGCCACGAACGGCAACAGAACCTCACGCAGCAGGTAAACAGAAATCAGGAAAAAAACCAGACTGAAAAGCCAAAAACGGATTTGTCTTTCTGCTACCATTTCAACGATCCCGGAATCTTGCCTGTTCTTATTCGATAATCACTGTCGGAGCCAGAGGTGTGTCACTGCCCGATGTCTCGACGGTCCCTGGCGGGTTGTTGTCAGACGAAACCTGTTCTCTTTCCAGCAATGTATCATCCGGAAACCCCTGCCGGGCCTGGGCAGGACGGTCCAGAAACAGCATCCAGTCTCCCAGTTCGTTCAAACGCAGGGAAACGTCTTCCTGTGCCAGTGCCCTGGACAACTGGTCAATGGTTCCAAGAAAGAAAAGATCAAGTTCGGCCGCATTCTTGCTCAGCGATCTCACAGTGCTCCGTTTGACGGCGGAGATACGCCCAATCCTGTTTCGAATTGCAACCCAGTCACTCAGTCCCTGCAAGGGAACAGACACCGCGAGCCACTGTTCCGTGGTGTTGTTGACCCGGTTGGCCAGAATCCAGGTTTCCTGAAGCTGGTTGTTCAACTGTCTTGCAGCTGTTTCCATGTCAGCAGGTCCTCCGGCAATTGAGACGTCCTGCCTGACAGAGCCATCGCGTCCCAGCCACAGGGCTGATCCCTGAACAATCTCTCCGGCATCATTGCTCACCAGAGAGGCGAGAATAACGTCCCGGACACCGTACTTGCTGGCCAGAGCCCAGATTTCCTGACCGCCATCTGCTGCCCTTTGCGCATTGAGAACTGCAACATCCTCAAGATCGCCCAAGGGAACCACCAGGGGAACCAAAGCCCCCTGCAGGTCAATATTCAGCCAGGCATCCCGCCATGCATTTGTGTCTTCCCACAGGAAAACCTGCCCATTGCCGGACCAGACTGGCAACAAAAGAACAGGACGGCTGACAGTCTCTGTCACAGAAACTCCGGATTGACGCAACAGCGCCAGAACCTGGTCAGGCACAAACCTGACAGTCAGCCTGGCCGTGTAGCGGACAGCAGAACTTCTTTCATCCTTCAGGGAGAAGTCCTGGATAAAGGGAACGATTTGCTCCTGGGTCAGCTCGGGCACCAAAGCGCGCTGATCACTTGCGACAAGGCGGTCCATCAAAAAGGCAAAGGCTGTCATGTTGCCTTCTTTCAGAGCCTGCTCCTTCGCCTGGGAAACGCTGTCAGCCGTGACATCAATGTTCACATCCTGAACGGTATAAATCGTCCCACTGCCGGCCTGAGCCCCTGCAGAAAAAAGCCCCAAAACCACTGCAGAAACAAAAAGAGCGTGAAAAAGCGTCTGAAAGTGACAAAAAAAGCGGTGAAACCGCATTGCAAACCATCCCGGATCGAGTATTTTCCCATTGAGAAACTTCTGGCCCTGAAAAACAGAGCGCGGAAAGACAAAAACCTTTCCCGAAGCTTCCTGACCAGATCATACATACTCTAAGTTACAGGAGGATGCCATAGCTACCGGTTCAAACAATCCCTCATCTCTCAGCTACAAGTCTGCTGGAGTGGATATCGACGCAGGGAATGAGCTTGTCGATGAGATCAAACCATTGGCAAAATCAACAAATCGTCCCGGCACCATGGCCGGACTGGGCGGATTCGGCGCTTTCTTCGATCCGAAGGCCGCTGGCTTCAACGATCCGCTGCTGGTTTCCTGTAACGATGGCGTTGGCACAAAACTCAAAGTCGCAATCGATGCGAACAGGCACGACACTGTCGGAATCGATCTGGTTGCCATGTGTGTGAACGATCTGGTTGTCCAGGGTGCGGAACCCCTCTTTTTTCTGGATTATTACGCAACAGGACGGCTTGAGGTTTCTGCAGGTCGCGACATTATTGCAGGTATTGCCAAAGGTTGCAGGGATTCAAACTGTGCACTGATCGGCGGCGAAACGGCCGAAATGCCTGGCATGTATGCCGAAGGTGATTACGATCTTGCCGGTTTTTCCGTTGGCGCTGTCGAGCGTGGTGAGGCTCTTACGGGTGAGCATGTAAAAGCCGGTGATACTGTTCTCGGACTGTCATCCAGCGGTCTGCATTCAAACGGCTATTCACTGGTTCGCAAAATCATTGAACGCACGGGACTGAATTACTCCGACCCGGCTCCCTTCAAGGATGCCGATGGCTCTGAATTTGAAAACCTCGGCGCTGCCCTGCTGACCCCGACCCGCCTTTATGTCAAAAGCTGCCTTGCGGCCATTCGGGCCTTTGGTCCCCATGGTGAAGGCGTAAAAGCCCTGGCGCACATTACAGGTGGCGGCTTTGTCGAGAACCTGCCCCGCGTTCTTCCCGAAGGACTGGGTGTAACAATTGACGGTATCGGCTGGTCTGTTCCGCCTGTGTTCAAATTTCTTGCCAATCAGGGCAACGTTGCACCTTCGGAAATGATGCGCACCTTCAACTGTGGTATCGGAATGGCCGTGGTTGTTGCTCCTGAAAAAGCACAGGACATCCGGAAGATCCTTGAAGATCAGGGTGAAAAGGTTTGTGTCCTCGGAACCATTGAAGAGCGTTCTGAAGGCGAGACCTCAGTGCAGATCAACAAGCTTGACGAGAGCTGGGGCGCCTGAGGCCTGCAACTCTGAAAGGAACGTTTCTGATGACAGCACAGGCCCCTCGCCTGAAAGTGGCGGCGCTTATTTCCGGTCGCGGATCAAACCTGCAGGCTCTTCTTGATGCCTGTCAGGATCCTGCCTTCCCTGCGGAAATTGTGCTTGTGCTGTCAAACGTTCCGGACGTTCAGGGGCTTGAACGGGCAGAAAAGGCCGGGGTCAGAACAGCAACTCTGGATCACAGAGACTTTCGCCAGAGCGATGGCAGGACAGACCGGGTTGCCTTTGATCAGGCCATGACAGGGATCATTGAATCCTCAGGAGCCGAGTTTGTTTGTCTGGCCGGTTTCATGCGTCTTCTCTCAAAAGAGTTCGTTCATCACTGGCACAACCGGATGCTCAATATTCATCCGGCACTGTTGCCGCTTTTTCCCGGTCTGGATACCCATCAGCGCGCGCTGGATGAAGGATGCAAACTCCACGGCTGCACAGTCCATTTTGTAAGGCATGAAATGGATACCGGGCCGATTGTCGGACAGGCTGCTGTTCCTGTCCTGCCTTCGGATGATGCAGCTTCTCTGGCGCAACGCGTTTTGCAGGCAGAGCACCAGCTCTATCCTGCCTGTCTGAAAAAGATTGCAGAGCGCGTGATCACTGTTAGCGAAGAATCCCTTCTCTACTCCGGGCGCTATCAGAGCAGTAATGAGCAATTAATTCTCTCAATTTAAGAGCAACTTGTTTTCATTTGAAAATCAGTTCAGAATAGCTCTGCAGAATAAAAGGGAGAGCTATTCATGTCGCACAATGATGAACTTCTTCAGCAAAAGAAAGAAGGCTGGGATCATTTTGTTTTTGCTGCCAAATACGGAACGATTGCCGCGTTTCTTGTAGCCATGGGGATTATGTTTATTCTCGCCTGATTAATCAGGCGTTTCCAGAGAGGCAAAGTCCGGGTCGATCTTTTCAAGATGATCAACCAGCTTAGAGACTGTCGCAATTTCAATTCCTCTGGCTCTGGCTTCGGGGAACCACTGTTCAAGAACATTCAGTGTTTGCAGATGAGGGTGCCCAATCGCAATGGCGTACCCTTGTTTTTTGGCTATTCTTTCAGCTTTCAGAAGCTGTGACATGATGGTCGCGGGCTTCTTGTAATCGTTGTCCAGAAAGATATCCCTTATCAGCAAGGGCACTCCGGCACGCTCGGCCTCCTGCTCGGCAACAGAGTTTGCACTGGTCTTTGAATCCATGAAGAAGACCTTGCGTTTGCGCATTTCTTCCATCACCAGCCGCATGCCATCAGACCACTCTGTAAAGCGGCTTCCCATGTGATTGTTGACACCGACATACCCCTCGAACTGATCCAGCCCCCACGCCAGTCTGGCTTTCAGCTCATCCTCAGAAAGCGATGTCAGCAGTGCCTGTGGTCCTGGGTCCTGCCCGCCCCGGGGTTCCATGGGAAAATGCAACATAACATCATGCCCCATTTCCCTGGCCTGCCCGACCTGTTCACGCACACCGGCTGCATAGGTCATAAAGGCAAGGGTTACAGGCGTGGACAACCCGATTGCCCCGCGTGCGCCTGTCCTGTTGACGCCAACGTCATCAAGCACAACAACAACAAGAGGTTTTTCCGTTTCGAGAACCGTTTTTTTCCGCGACGTTTTCCTGTTCGCATCTACCGGCAAAGACTGTTCTGTCAAAGCCGCCTGTTGCTCGGATTCCTGAGGTTCCTCCGGTTTCAGCTCCTGTCCCGGAGGTGATGCCTGCGGTGTTGCATCTGTCAGTAAGGGTTCTTCTGTCAGGGTCAGGTTGGGTGGCAGGCGGGAAAGGTCCCGTGTGCCATCGTCAAGAACTGTATCTTCAATCGCAAGTTCGCTCAGATCGATGGGATGAGGCTTGTTGGATCGTTTGCTGTAGGCTTTGTCGGGATCCTCAACGATTTGAGGCGTTTCAGGCCTTTGTGTCTGCGCAGGCTGCTGGTCCCCGTAACTGGCCACCTCCCTTTCGTCATGCGGACGCTCGGCAAACTGATACAGGATGAAACCAAAAATCAGGGCAATACCGAAAAGTGCAGAAAACAGGACAGTCAGCTGTAACCCGAGAGAAAGGCGATCCGGCCATTTCAGCAAGGAGACAATCTTCGCCTTGAAGCGATCTGCGCTTTCGCCCTTCCGTGCCGGCATTTTCGGGAACTTCCTGTTTTATCTTCAGCAACAAAGACTTCTTGTGCAGACAGAGAACAAAGAGGTCAAGCTCTACTTCCGCTGGGCCAATCCGTTGAGAATCGCACAGTCAGGATTGTTATCACCGGGGCAGCGATCAACAAGCGGCAGAAGGCTGTCACGCATGGCCTGCAGTTCGGCAATCTTGTTCTCTATCTGCTGAAGATGAGCCATAGCCAGTTCCTTGACCTGTGCAGAAGTCCTGTTCTGGTCCTTCCAGAGATCAACAAGAGCCGAGACCTCCGGAATGCTGAAACCCAGCCCCCTTGCCCGGGAAATGAATTTCAGGATTTCCACATCCTTTTCACTGTAATCCCTGTAGCCGGCAGTTGTTCGTCCTGCAGCCTCGATCAGCTTTACAGACTCATAATAACGAATGGCCTTTCGCGAAACGCCGGATTGATCAGAAGCTTCACCAATTTTCATTGGTCTTCCCCTGTTGACTGTCTGGATGGTTGATACTGCTCAAAGCACTTTTGCAAAGAAGGATAAAGCAGCAGGGAAGAGACAACAACCGTTACGGAGGAAAAGGCCATGGCCACCCCGGCAAGGGTTGGACTGAGAATACCAAAGGCCGCAAGGGGAATTCCCAGACAGTTGTATATGAAAGCCCCGAAGAGGTTGTGACGTATTTTTGAATAGATCAGTCGCCCGGACAGAAAAATCTGTACAGTCTGGCTGACCCGATCCGAAAGCAGACTCACCGGTGCGGCCTTGATCGCAGCGTCTGTTCCCCCACCCACTGCGATACCAACATCCGCAGCAGCCAGTGCAGGAGCGTCATTCATGCCATCCCCGACCATTGCCACCTTTTTCCCGCTGGCCTGCAGAGCTTTGATCACAGAGAGCTTCTGATCCGGTTTTTGCTGGGCATAGACTTCCTGAATATTCAATCTCTCAGCCAGCCGCCACACGGAACTTTCCCGGTCACCACTGAGCACGGCAGTCCCGAGACCGAGACTAGCCAGCATGGAAACGGTTTCCCGGGCATCCTCTCTCGCTTCATCTTCAAAGCCATACAGGGCAACGAGCGTCTGGCTTCCGGAATCAAGGGGAACAAAGGTTACAACCACAGACGTCATTTCCCGCACCCAGCTCATGTCGGCTTCCGGCCTGAAATCTTCCGGTTGGTTCTCCACCATTTCCAGGGAGCCAGCCAGAAGAGTCCCCATGCCCTCAACAACAATTTTCAGGCCCGAACCTGCTTCTTCGCTGGACTGATAGAAAACATGAGCAGGTTCCGAAGGTTGTTCAAATGCACGAATGGCCGAAGACAAGGGGTGTGTACTGCCTCCCAGCGCGCTGAACAGAACCCTGACGAGTTGGTTGTCGGGATCATCAAAACAGGCCTCGTTTTTCCATGTCCTGACGACCACCGGCTTCCCCTTTGTCAGGGTTCCGGTTTTGTCAAAGGCAACCAGGGAAATCCCCTGCAGGGCCTCAATGACAGACGCATCCCTGAAAAGGATACCATGACGGGCCGCCATGCCAATTCCCACGCGCAACGCAGTCGGAGTTGCCAGACCAAGGGCGCAGGGACAGGCAATCACCAGCACTGAAATGGCAGGGACGATTCCTTCGACAAAGGCGCCGGTCCAAAGCCACCAGCCACCAAATGTGAGGAGTGCCACTCCCAGAACAGCCGGGACAAAAAGTGCAGCCACTCTGTCGACCAGCTTTTGAATGGGTGGTTTGCTTTGCTGTGCCTCTTTAACCTGGGCAACAATTTTCGAAAGGAAAGAATCCTCACCCAATGATGCAGGGTCCAGCTCCAGCATATTGTTCTGATTGAGAGTTCCACCGATAACTGTATCGCCGACCTTTCTGGTGACAGGAAGTGATTCACCTGTTACCAGACTTTCATCCACGGCACTCTCTCCCTGAACGATTATACCATCACAGGGGATTGACTGGCCCGCGGCAACAATAACCCGGTCAGTCTGCCTGATCTCCGAAGCCCTGATTTTTCTTTCCTGCCCGTCCCGCCTGACAAGGGCTGTTGCCGGACGCAAGGCCAGCAAAGCCTGAATGGCCTGGTTGGTTTCGTTCTTGGCGCGTTCCTCCATGATCTTCCCAACCAGAACGAGCAAAATCACAACAGCAGATGTCTCGAAATAAAGGTTGTGGGCCAGATGAACCGACCAAAGCGCTTCCGTGCCACGAAAAGACACATCCTGGATCATGATCCCGAGCGAGAGCACAAACGCCGCTGTGGTTCCAATAGCCACAAGCGTATCCATTGTGGCGGTTCCCGCTTTCAGAGACTGCCAGAACCCGCGGTAAAACCGTGCGCCAGCCAGAAATTGAACAGGGGCAACCATCAGCAATTGAAGCAGGGGAGGAATTCCTGCGTGATAGCCAAACAGAGGCAAGAGCATCTGCCCCATCAGCGGCAGGGTAAGAACCAGAGCCATCAACAAAAGGGGTTGTCCCCAAAGCGCTCTTGAAGAGACAGGCTCCTCCTGCCCGGTTTCATCCCCGGTTCCGGATGCCTGATAACCCTTTTTGTCCAGAGATGAAATCAGCCGTCTTTTCACCGTGTCCGGATTTTCACGGGCATCAATTTCAAGAACAGCTTCAGAACCAAGCAGGTCAACGGATGCGCCCAGCGCAGCCTTGTCACTCAGCAATATCTTTTCAACAGAACGGACACAACCGGCGCAGGACATGCCTGAAATCCTGAGGTTCAGGGTGTGGGTTTCTGTCTTTTCAAGTGTTGTCATGATCTTCAAAAAGCAATGGTTATGTGTTTACTGACGTAAAATGGGCCTTCCCCCAGGGGCAAGGTCAAGAAGACAAAAGTCAGACGCCAGAAGACATTCTTGAAAATATGTTACGGAAAGGCTTTCAAAGCGACGAAAGCACCTGATATAAGGGTCTTCTCCTGTTTTGAAAGCAATCAGGGGTTTGCAGAATAATCTTGATTTCAAAGTGTGCCGCCATGCTTCTACTCATTGATAACTATGACAGCTTTACCTACAACCTCTATCACTATTTCGGTGAGCTTGGTGCTGACACTGTTGTTCACAGGAACGATCAGATCACTGTTGAGGAAGCTCTGGCTCTGAAACCGGACCACATTGTTATTTCGCCGGGTCCCTGTGACCCGAGTTCCGCCGGGATTTGCCTGGAGCTGATCGAAAAACTCGAGGGCCGTATCCCGCTTCTTGGCGTCTGTCTTGGACACCAGTCAATCGGTCAGGTCTATGGTGCCTCCATTGTGCGCGAAAAACCCATGCACGGGAAACTCAGCGAGATCACACACACAGACAGCTCCGTTTTCAAAGGGTTGCCCAACCCCTTGACGGTCACCCGCTACCATTCCCTGACAATTGATCCTGCGACTGTACCGGAGTGTCTGGAGGTCACAGCCCAGACCGAGGATGGTGTGATTATGGGTGTCAGTCACAAGACACTTCCTGTTCACGGCGTTCAGTTCCACCCGGAATCGATTGCTTCCGAAAAGGGGCACGATCTGCTGAAAAACTTTCTGGCACTGTAACTCAGGAAAATAGAGAGGCCTCATCATGGCGGCAGGAACATCATTTGATCTCAAAAGCTTTATTGCCAGTGTCGTTGAAGGCAACGATCAGAGCTTTGAAGAAACGCAGAAAGCCTTCGGTTGCCTGATGGATGGTGAAGCCAGTGCGACACAGATTGGCGCCCTCCTTACAGCCTTGCGCATGAAAGGCGAAACTGTGCCCGAGATCACTGGTGCAGCAGAAGCCATGCGCGATCGCATGGTGCCGATCTCGGCTCCTGAAGGAGCCATTGATGTCTGCGGGACAGGAGGCGATGCAAAAGGCACACTGAACATCTCCTCAACCGTCGCCTTTGTCGCAACAGCTGCAGGCGCGACAGTTGCCAAGCACGGCAACCGTGCAGCCTCTTCCAAAAGCGGCGCAGGAGACGTTCTTGAAGCCCTTGGCATCAACTGTGCCGCCGAGTTCGACCTCGTTGAAAAGGCCCTGAGGGACAACGGCACCTGCTTCCTCTTTGCTCAACGCCATCATCCGGCAATGCGTCACGTTGGACCAAGCCGTGCTGAACTGGGTATGCGGACAATCTTCAATTTCCTCGGCCCCCTCTCGAACCCCTGCCGGATCAAAAAACAGCTGATGGGTGTTTTTGATCGCAACTGGGTCGAGCCTCTTGCACAGGTCCTCAAGCAGCTCGGACACGAGACTGCGTGGGTTGCCCACGGTGCGGAAGGTCTGGATGAACTGTCCATTTGCGGTGAGTCCCTCGTAACGGAACTTAAAAACGGCCAGCTTTCCAGCTTCAGTGTTGTTCCGGAAGACGCAGGCCTCGAACGCGCCCCTCTTGATGCAATCAGAGGAGGCGATGGCGCTCATAACGCCAGGGCAATGCGTGCACTTCTTGCCGGAGAGGATACCGGTGCCTATCGCACATCCGTTCTGCTCAATGCCTCCGCTGCCCTGATCGTTGCCGGAATTGCGAGCGATCTGAAAGACGGCGTGGCCCGCGCTACCGAAGCAATAGACAGTGGCGAGGCCCTGAAACGTCTCGACGGACTGGTTGCCATCAGCAATGGCAACTGACGAAACCTTCAAAAGACAGGAAAGACAATCGTGAGTGATGTTCTCACCAAAATCTGCAATGACAAACGCAATCATGTAGCAGAGTGCAAAGGCCGTGTTGCCTTGTCCAGGCTGGAATATCTTGCAAAGGAGCAATCTCCGGCACGCGGCTTTTACAAGGCTCTTCAGGCCAAAAAAGATGCTGGCCGCTACGGATTGATCGCCGAGATCAAGAAAGCGTCTCCGTCCAAAGGTCTCATTCGTGCGGACTTCAACCCGGCGGAGTTGGCCAGATCCTATGAAAACGGCGGCGCAGCCTGTATGTCTGTCCTGACAGATGTTCCCTATTTTCAGGGCCATGACGATTATCTGAAAGAAGCACGTGCGGCTGTCTCTCTGCCCGCACTGCGCAAGGACTTCATGGTTGATCCCTACCAGATTACAGAAGCCCGTGCCCTTGGAGCCGACTGTATTCTGCTGATCATGGCCGCCCTGGATGACCAGCAGGCCCGTGATTTTGAACAGCAGGCCTTTGAGCTGGACATGGATGTCCTTATTGAAATTCACGATGGCGAGGAGCTGGATCGCGCCCTCAGGCATCTGAAGTCGCCTCTGCTCGGGATCAACAACCGCAACCTCAAAACGCTGGACGTGACCCTGAAAACAACAGAGGAACTGGCCGAACGTGTTCCTTCGGATCGTCTGCTGGTTGCCGAGAGCGGCCTCTTCACACCGGAAGACCTTCTGCGCATGTCCAGGGTTGGTGCGACGACTTTCCTCATTGGCGAATCACTCATGCGCAACGATGATGTTGAAAAAGCAACAAAAGAACTGCTTGCCCAGTAGAGACCCGAAATCGGAGTATTGCCATGTCAGAAAAAAACTTCACGCATTTTGACCAGGATGGTCATGCCGTCATGGTGGATGTTTCTGACAAGGCCGAAACAGAGCGCTCGGCAACAGCCGCAGGACGCGTTGTCGTCTCCGATGAAACCTATCGTCTGATCCGTGAAGGTGGTTTCAGGAAAGGCGATGTTCTCTCTGTTGCCAGACTGGCCGGAATCATGGGGGCCAAACGGACCCCTGATCTCATCCCCCTTTGTCATCCCCTGATGCTGACTTCTGTCAAGGTTCATCTACAGCTGTCTGAAACAGAAAAAGCTGTTGAGATTACAGCGACCTGCAAGCTCAAGGGGCAAACAGGCGTCGAGATGGAAGCGCTCACTGCCGTTTCAGTTGCCGCCCTTACAGTCTACGACATGTGCAAGGCTGTCGATAAGGGCATGGTCATAACGGATGTGCGCCTGCTTGAGAAAAAGGGCGGAAAATCAGGTCACTTTACAGCCAGCTGAAAAAGGCGGAGATCAGAACATGAAACACGCATCCCCCCTGCTCCCGCAGGAAGAGGCTTTCGACATTCTCCTGAAGGAGCTCTCCGCAGTTGGCTCGGAAGACATTCCGCTGGTTGAAGCGCAGGGCCGCGTGCTGTCCGGGGACGTTGTTGCCCGCCTGACACATCCCAAACGGGCTGTTTCTGCGATGGATGGCTATGCTGTGCATTCAAACTCCATAAAAACTGTTCCGGTTGATCTGGATGTCGTTGAAGTTGCACAGGCAGGTGGTGCTCTTCCCCGTTCCCTTCCGCAAGGCAAAGCCTGCCGTATTTTCACAGGCGCCCCTTTGCCCGAAGGCGCCGACACCATTGTTATTCAGGAAAACACTGAAAAACCGTCAGAAACCACTGTCCGGGTCCTTCAAAGTGAAAACCCCGGTCGTTTCGTCCGGCCAGCCGGGCTGGATTTTTCTGCCGGAGATATTGGCATCAGGGCCGGAAAGCGCCTGAACGATCGCGATCTGGCACTGGCAGCTGCGATGGGATACAGCTGGCTTTCCGTTCGTCGCCGTCCGCGTATCGGCATTCTGGCAACAGGCGATGAAGTTGTCTTGCCCGGCGAGCCCATGGCTGACAACCAGATCATCAGCAGCAACACCATTGCCCTGACCGGTTTTGTCAAAAATCAGGAGTGTGATCCTGTTTTCCTCGGGATCGCACGTGACAACGAAGACGACCTGAAAGACAAGGTGCTGTCCCAGCTTGCCCAGTTTGACCTGATTGTCACGACAGGTGGCGCTTCCGTGGGTGACTTTGATCTTGTGCGCAGACTGCTGGCCGAGGAAGAAGAAACCAGGGTTTACTTCAGCAAACTTGCCGTTCGTCCGGGCAAGCCCGTAATCTTTGCAAAACGTCGGGGAATTCCCGTTCTTGCTCTACCCGGCAACCCGGTGTCCGCCATTGTCGGTGCCCACACAATGCTGAAACTTGCCCTGCAGTGTCTTTCCGGTCTTTCCAATCCTTCACTGGCCTACGACAGTGCCATTCTGGGAAGCGTCATTCCTGAAAATGATCAGCGTATGGAATACATGCGTGCCGAACTGAGCTTTTCTGAAACCGGTACTCTTCTGGTCACACCCTACTCAAAGCAGGACAGCGGCATGCTTTCAACTCTTCAGAAGGCAACAGCACTGATCATCAGACCTGCCCTGTCCCCCGTCATGAAACCGGGCGACAGTGTCAGAATTATTCGTCTCGACCGCTAACAACCAAAAAGCTGCTACCCAAAAAACTGCTACAAAGAGCTTTTCGTCACGCGCTCCCTCAGGGTCGCAACGGTTTCAGCCTGATAGGCCATCTCTTCAAGGGAATTGCGCATCGAGGAAATCGTGTCGGACTCGGAAATGATCCAGCGGCGGAAATTCTGCACCGAGCTGCTTTCCAGATCTTCCGGGCGGGAAAGCAGATAATAGCCGTAACCACTCGGATGGCGATCCTCCAGCGGAGCAACCAGTTCTCCGCTCTCCAGTTCCCTCTGAAAAAGATGCGGATCTGTGATCACAATACCGCCCTGCTTGAGCGCATACTGTGTCGCAAGGCTTGCCGTATCAAAAATCTGACCGCTCTGGGGGTCTGTGCGATTGTACCCCTTGTCACGTAGCCAGTTGCTCCAGGTCAGATAGGGCAGCCCGTCAACCTTGATGTGCAGCAGGTTGTTTTGCAAAAGGAAATCCTCAAAGCTGTCCCCTTCGAAAGCAGCCCAGACATCCGGCTTGCAAAGCGGTGTAATCTTTTCCAGCCACAACAGATCCATCACATATTCACTGACTTTCGGGGCTGTGTAAACCAGAGCCAGATCAAGATTTTCCTTTTTAAGATCAACAGCATCTCTCAATGAGTTAAGAGAAAGGTTTGTATCTTCGTATGCGGTTTCGAACTCGCTGATCAGGCCGATCCCGATGCGCTCTGCAAAGGTTGGCGGCATGGCCAGTCGCAAGGCCCCAAGACCATCCCCGACAACAATGTCACTCATCTTTTTCTCGAGACTGTCAAAGGCCTGTGTGACAACAGGCAACAGGGCACGGCCCTGCTCGGTCAGTTCAAGCTGGTGGTGCTTGCGCTCAAAAAGCCTGATGCCCAGCAAGTCTTCCAGATTGATCACGTGACGGCTCACAGCGCTCTGCGTCACAGAGAGACTGTCGGCGGCTCGCGTAAAGCTCAGATGATGTCCTGTTGCTTCAAAAGCCCGCAGGGAATTCAATGGCAAGGTGCGACGGTTTATTTTCACAGCCAGACCCTTTCAAAAAGGCAGAGTAACCTGCACCTATTTCAATACAACTGCCTGAACTCTATCAAGTCTGGACTGGTCCTGCCAATCCCGATGATTGAAGACCTGTCCTTCCCGGCGAATTCTGGCGCTTTCCTTCAGGTCCAGATCCGCATGAATCCAGCAGGCCCTGTCCAGCTCCCCGCTCAGGACGACACCGTCATCCGGCAACCCGTAATCCGGCGGCGAATAGATACCGGCCGCGCCGCGATTCTCGTCAACAGCCGGAGACCACAGGGCCTCGCCAACAGTCGGAGACTGAACCACGAAACACTGGTTTTCCAGAGCCCGTGCCTGCGCCCCCAGACGCACCCGGTAATAGCCCGCAAGCGTATCTGTACAGCTCGGCGCCAGAATAAGACTGGCGCCGGCTTCAATCTGTGACCTTGCAATCAGCGGGAATTCAACATCATAGCAAATATTGATCCCGAAGGTCCCGAACGCTGTTTCAAAAACCCTGGGTTCTGTTCCACCTGCAATGTTCCAGACTTCCCGTTCAAACCGGGTCATCACCAGTTTTTCCTGATAGTCCTGCTGCCCTTGCGGACCAAAAACATAAGCGCGGTTTCTGTACTCCGATCCAACCCGGACAGGAATGGAAGGAGCAACGATCCACAGGGCCTGCTGTTGGGCCAGCCCGGAAAACAACCTGAGGAAATCCGGCAGAAAATCCTGCAACGCTTCGATTTGACCTGACAGGTCCTGTCGAAGATCATTGCCCATAAGCGCAGTGATATCCATCGCTCCATATTCCGGAAACAGCAGGAGATTTGCTCCACCTCCCTGCGCCTCCAGTACCCATTTTTCAATATGTGCGCAGTAACCATCCCAGGATTGATGCTCAATAATGGGGTACTGTGCCGCAGCAAGCTTCAGAGAAGACATTTTATCAGGTCCCTTACAGCAGTGACTTGATCCAGAACTGGAGAGGTTTTCCGGTTTCCTCGTCCTGATCGATATCCTGCCAGGAGTATTGAGCCACAGCCCCTTCCAGTCTTTTGAATCCGCGATTGGTCCAGAAGCTGTCCAACGGCTTGTAGCCTTCCGGCTTCAGAGGATGATCATCCGGCCTGATCACACCGCAAAAAGCGGCTGCCCTGAAGCGGTTGAAGCTCCTCGCGTGGGCTTCACGATGCTCGAAAAAAGCCACTCCGGCACCACGCCCGCGATAGGCAGCTTCCAGAACGGATTCACCGAAATAGAAAACATCACGAGGATCAATCCCCAGATCGCGGAAAGGCTTCTGGAAATTTTCCTCTTCCTGCTCCAGAGGCAAGGCTGTTGAAGCCCCGACCACACGATCGCCATCAAAGGCACAGACGACAACAGCATCCCGGGTTTGTGCATAGGTCTGAAGGTAGTTTTCCTCATAGGCGGGATCACCTTCATAGAGATAGGGAAAGGAGCGGAAAACCTCCATTCGAAGACGCGCAAGATCCGGCAAATAATCCAGCAGTGCCTCTCCGGTCAGAGGTTTGAAGGTCAAACCGCCACGTTCACTCGGTGGCACCAGTCCTGTTTCAAGCGTCATTTCGTCCTCCCTGACACTGTTGCTGCTGTACCCCTGTTTTATTTGGAGACCTGGGCAATCCAGTCTTCCAGATTGTAGTAATTGCTGATCCGGGCAACCTTGCCGTCCCTGACTTCAAAAAAAGCGCCTGCCGGCAGAACATATTTCTGTCCCGTGGCTTCCGGCAATCCTTCGTCTGTCGTCAGGTACTCACCATTCACAACAAACTCGGACGCACCGCGTGTCCCGTCTTCCGACATCATAATGACCATATCAGTCAGCGTTTCACGATAACAGCGGTTCATATGCTCAAGAAAGCTTCTGAAAGCCTCCTTGCCGATCTGGCGTTCTCCCTGATTGATGTCATGGGCCACATCATCTGTCAGCAGTGACAGAAACTGTTCAACATCCGCAGCATGAAAGGCATCATAGTAGGCCTGAATAACGGCTTTGCTGTTTTGAGACATGGTGAAAGGCTCTCCCTCGTTTGCTATTGAAGCGATCTTTGCAAAAAAAGAAGTTGTATGAACAGAAAAAAACGACAGTTTTCAATCTGTTTCGCCAAAAAGAAGGGCACGGTCCAAAGAGTGGGCACTGCGGATTCAACGCTCCTGCGCTGACGATGTCGATCACCAAATCAGAGATACTCGGATACCGAAATGTGTTCCGCGATCCCGTTATTCAAAACACAATGCTTTGCTCTCTGACGCCCCTTCCCCGACAAGTCGGCAAACCGCAGTTTCACCTCTATGCAGATCAGAGCGATCCCCGGCATCTCTCGAACAGACAAGATCAAAATATCTGTCCCTTTGCTGCCTGTGCCGGTTTTCTGCATCAACTCCCTGATTTTCCAAAACAACACGCCTGTTTAAAAGTCCGCGGGATGCAAATGTCCTTGCCAAGACCTGCTGACACGCAAAAAAGGCCTCCACTTGAAGCAGAGGCCTTTTTGTTCAAATCACCGGGCAAGTCCTACAGATCAGCCAGCCGTGCCAGAGCTTCTTCCAGCTTGGCCTTGGTGCCTTCAAAATCAGCCTTGCGATCATGCTGCTCCTTCACAACATGCTCTGGTGCCTTGGAGACAAAGCTTTCATTGGCCAGTTTCTTGTTGATCTTTTCAATCTCGACCAGGGTCTTTTCCATCTCCTTGTTGAGACGCGCCTTTTCCTGCCCGACATCAATCAGGTCACCCAGTGGCATCACAAAGGTTGTTTCCTCGACAACGACCTGAATGGCACCCTTTGGCATTTCACCGGACAGCTCTTCAAGAGAGGACAGACGGGCCAGACGGCTGATCAGATCAGTGTTTTCGCTCATGCGGCGACGAATTTCGTCATTCCCGTCACTCAGATACAGGGGAGCCTTGACTGACGGAGGCGTGTTCATCTCCGCACGAACGGCACGGACGTCGGAAATCAGCCGGATCACCCAGTCCATATCTGCATCGGCCTGCGCATCGATATGCGCATCGGTAAAGGTCGGCCAGCCTGAAGAAATCAGCAAACCGGCATCCTTTCCGCCAAAGTTCTCCCAGAGTTCTTCGGTGATATAAGGCATGAACGGATGCAGTAAATGCAGGATCTGCATCAGAACCCAGGCAATGGTCTTGCGGGTTTCCTCAATTGCTCCGGCATCTTCACTGCCGAGGATCGGCTTGGAAAACTCAAGATACCAGTCACAGAAATCATTCCAGACGAAACGGTAAACAGCATTGGCTGCATCGTTGAAACGATAGCCTTCAAGCGCTGTTTCAATTTCCTGCGTCGCCTTGGCAACCTTGCCAACGATCCATTTGTTGACCTTCAGATTACAGGACAGCGGATCAAAGGCCCGATCGAACTCGGCTCCGTTCATCTCGCAATAGCGAGCCGCATTCCAGAGTTTGGTTCCGAAGTTCCGGTAGCCCTCAACGCGTGAGGTTGCCAGCTTGATATCACGCCCCTGTGCCGCCATGGCAGCAAGGGTAAAGCGCAGGGCATCACAGCTGTATTCCTCGATGATTTCCAGCGGATCAATCACATTGCCCTTGGATTTGGACATCTTCTGACCGTTCTCATCACGCACCAGAGCGTGAATGTAGACAGTCTTGAAAGGAATTTCCTTCATGAAGTAGAGGCTCATCATCATCATCCGGGCCACCCAGAAGAAGATAATGTCAAAGCCTGTCACCAGCACATCGCCGGGATAGTAGCGATCCAGCTCGGGAATTTCATCGCCCGGACCACGCCAGCCCAGTGTCGAGAAAGGCCACAGTGCAGAAGAGAACCAGGTGTCCAGAACATCCGGATCACGGTTCAGTTCAACACCATCCCTGCCATAGTGTGCTGCAGCGGCCTTCTGTGCAGCCTCTTCACTCTCCTCGACGAAAATCTCGCCATCAGGCCCATACCAGGCCGGAATTTGGTGGCCCCACCAAAGCTGTCGGGAAACACACCACGGCTGAATGTTGCGCATCCAGTCGTAATAGGTGTTCTCCCACTGTTTAGGGACAAACTCTGTCTTGCCTGTTTCCACCGCTTCCAAAGCCGGTTTGGCCAGTGTTTCGGCATCAACATACCACTGGTCTGTCAACCATGGCTCAATCGGCACACCCGAACGGTCCCCGTGGGGGACCATGTGTACGTGATCTTCAATCTTCTCGAGAAGACCAAGAGCCTCGAATTCCGCAACAATCCTTTTGCGCGCATCAAAACGTTCCATGCCCTGATATTCGGCAGGCCCGTTTTCATTGATGTGAGCGAATTTATCAAAGACGTTGATCATCTCAAGCCCGGCGCGACGTCCGACTTCAAAGTCATTGAAATCGTGAGCCGGTGTGATCTTCACAGCACCGGAACCCGTTTCAGGATCCGCGTATTCATCCCCGACAATCGGAATAAGACGACCAACAATCGGCAGTTTGACATTCTTGCCAATCAGATCCTGATAGCGCTCGTCTTCAGGGTGAACGGCAACACCGGTATCGCCCAGCATTGTTTCCGGACGTGTTGTCGCCACAACAATGTAGCGTCCCTCTTCCCCGTCAATCGGATAGCGGAAATGCCAGAGCTTGCCGTTGAGCTCCTTTTGCTGCACTTCCAGATCGGAAATCGCCGTGAGCAGCTTCGGGTCCCAGTTGACCAGACGCTTGTCCTTGTAGATCAGGCCATCCTTGTAAAGTCGTACGAACACGGAACGCACGGCCTCGGAAAGCCCCTCGTCCATTGTAAAGCGCTCACGTGGCCAATCGGCAGATGCGCCAAGGTGACGGAGCTGCTTGACAATATTGCCGCCGGATTCAGCCTTCCAGTCCCAGACAGCATCCAGGAATTTTTCCCGGCCAAGATCGTGTCGGGAAATACCCTTTTCAGCCAGCTGACGCTCGACAACCATTTGCGTTGCAATACCCGCGTGGTCCGTACCCGGCTGCCAGAGGGCATCAAAACCCTTCATGCGCTTGAAACGGATCAGCAGGTCCTGCAGGGTAAAGGTCAGAGCATGCCCCATGTGGAGGTTGCCTGTCACATTCGGCGGCGGCATCATGATTGTATAAGGCAGGGAATCAGAGCCTGGGTCGGCAGAAAAGGCCCCTGACTGTTCCCACTGTGTATAATGCTTGGCTTCGATTTCAGCCGGGTTAAAGGTTTTGTCCAGCATTGCCGGGTCCTTTTTTATCCTGATCAATCCATTGATGCAAAAACTGTGAACGCTCTTCGAACACAGGGCAGATTGACCTTAGCTAGCAGGTTGACGGTATGAAGAAAAGAGGGCTTGAGATTTTATCGTCAGAAAAGTTCCCAAATATCCAAAAGTCTCCAGAAAAGGCAAAAGGCCGGAACAAGTTCCGGCCTTCTGATAAAGGTGTATTTCCTGTTCTTCAGAGATCCTCGGCACGCCGGACCATTTTGCGAATTTCCTCGCGCACGATCTTTTCAACCATTGGAGCCAGACGAACATCCAGCCAGGCTTTCAGCTCCGGAACAAGGGCTTCACGGACAAGATCCTCGATTGTCTTGCCGCTGCCAATCGCAAGCGAGCGCTGCGCTACAGCAGCCTTGGCAATTTCCGACAAAGCGGATGCTGTCACTTCCTGAGTGACATCCGCCAGCATGCTTGGCCCTTTGGTTTCAGCAGGTTCGTCTGCTTCAAACACAGCATCTGTTTCTGCAGCAACCAGGGGCATTTCCGTTTCTGAAACAGACTCTTCGAACGTGAAGTCGTCCTCATCCCCGTCATCACTTTCACTGTCACCATCATCAAAAGCGAGTTCAACACCCTCTTCGTCAGATGTGTCATCAGCGACTTCCGTTTCCATGGCATCGGCAAGCGCATCAAAGGCATCGCCGCCGTCCAGCTCTTCCGATTCTTCAGCAGACTGGGCTTCCATTTCCGGTTCAGCCTCGACCTCCGGTTCAGGTTCAGCCTCTTCAGGAGCTTCCATTTCCGGCTCAACCTTGTCGGTCAGCTCGAGAATATCATCTTCTTCATTTTCTTCCTGAGGAACGGCCTGTGCATCCATAGAATTCTCCGCAGGGTTCTGTTGTTCATCAGCCTCATCATCTGAAATAATCCGGCGAATGGACGCCAGGATTTCTTCCATTGACGGTTCACCCTGAGTTTGTTCTTCACTCATTAAAAATGGACCCTAAAAACAGATTAGACGCTGCAATATATGACAAGCTCTACCTTAAGGAAGAGCTCGCCTACAGATTAAACTGCGTTCATAGTATTGAAACAGAAGCAACTTTGCACTCTTTTTTATTGAATGTCTGTTCCGAACCAGCGATCACGGACAGCGTTGTAATTCTGAGACGGATCATAAAGGTCAGCATTCAGGCCGATAAAGTCAGCACTGAGCTTTCCGCTGGCCGCAAGAACATTGTAAGTTGCCACAACTTCGTCACGCTGAGCCACGACCAGATCGACGCTCGCATCCAGCAACTCCTGTTCAGCATCAAGGACATCAAGAATCGTTCTCTGACCGACCTCTTCCTCCTGACGCACCCCCTCAAGAGCAACCTCAGCCGCTGAAACAGCTGTTTGCAGGGACTGAAGCTGGGCACGTGTGCTCACCAGCTGTTCCCAGGATGAAATGGCAGACTCACGAACCGCCAGTTCCTGCTCCCGAACCTCAATCAGCCGCTGGTTTGCAGTATGCTTCGCTTCGCGTACCCGGCTGTAGACAACACCCTGCTGATAAAGAGGGATCGTCACCTGGGCAGTAACCGCACCCGATGTCACATCGGTATCGCGGGACGATTGTTCATCGTTGTAGGCAACGGATCCGTTCAAAGAGACCTCCGGATAAAGCTCCCCCTTTACAAGGCGGATCGTGTCGCGGGCAGCCTGCTCTGTAAAACGTGCAGCCACAACACCCGGGTTGTTTGAATCCGCCTCGTTGAGCAGCCCTTCCAGATTTCCGGGGAGTTGTCCGAACGGAAACGGCTGCTCCACAACAGTGTAAGGCATGCCGATAATCTGTTCATAGGTCGCCGCAGATGACTTCAGGTCACCTTCGGCAGCAACACGCGTCGCAACAGCCTGAGCCAGACGGGATTCCGCCTGGGCCACGTCTGTTCGTGTCAGCTCACCGACTTCGAAACGGTCCTGGACAGCTTCCAGCTGGCGGGCAAGAACACGTTCGTTGCTGATGTTCAGGCGCAGAACGGCTTCGTCACGCCAGACATCCGCATAGGCGCTGACAGCACTCTGAAAAACAGACTGCTCGACAGAGCGCAGTGTTGCCCGTTGTGCCAGCACTGTATTTTCCGCCTGTTCAACCTGTGCCTCGGTCCGCCCACCGCGATAGAGGGACTGACTGATGTTCAGCGCAACAGAGAGAGGCTGGGTGTTCTGGGTTGTATCCCCGTTTGTCGAAGTCCGGGTTCGGCTTCTCTGAAGCCCTGCAGAGGTCGTTCCGCTGAGGTCAGGACGATAGTTGGAAAGCGCTTGCGGCACCTGTTCGTCAACGGCTCTCAGCGCATCGCGCGCAGCCAGAAGCGTCGGATTCGTGTTGTAGGTGCTGACCAGCGCTTCCTGCAAGCTTTCTGCATGGGAAGACGAGGAGCCAAGAAAACCGACTGAACCGGTTAGTGCCAAGACGGCGACAGAGTTCAGCCATAAGCGGTGAATAGCTGTTTTCCTGGAAGCGTGTTTGAGTTTCGTCATTCTTTTTTCCATGCGAGTTGGTTTTAAATCATCACGGGCAGTTTCAAAGTCCCTGCCTTAAGATGTGACGATTATGACAGATTAAAAGGTGAAAGATTCTTCTTTTTTGAAACCCGGCAAAAGTGGAATATTTGCATCGAAAAGAACCTTGACGTTGACAGTTCCCGAGAGCTTTTCAAACAGGCACACACGACCGAGCTGCTGTTTGCCCTTTGTGGACTGATCCATAACAACAGCAATCATGCGGCCATTTTCAGCCAGCTGTGCGGAGTAGCTCTCCGGAACATCATCAACTGCACCATCAAAAACAATGAGATCATAAGGCCCCTGCTTTTCATAGCCGGCCTTGAGATCACCCTGAACAGCAACAGCATTGTTTACCGCCTGTTCATCAAAGTGCCTTGTCATTGTCTCGACAAGACCTTCATCACTGTCCAGAACAACAACGGTGCTGATCAGGTTTGCCAGAACGGCTGCACTGTACCCCGCATTACCACCAACGATCAGAGCCGTCTGCTCTGCCTGCGGATCAAGTGCCTGCAACATTCTCGCAAGAACCATTGGGTCCATCAGAAAACGTCCGTTTCCAAGAGCCAGGTCCTCATCAACATAGGCAATATTCCTGCTTTCCTCTGGAACAAAGGCCTCACGCGCCACCTGGGAAAAAGCGTCAATCAGCCCCTGGTGAATCAGCTTGTTTGTACGCAGGTGGCAATTGACCATATTGAGGCGGGATTGAGTGTAATCTTTCATGAAAGCAACTCTCTTGACCGGATCGTTATTGATATTTGGATCGGATCATAACCAAGTGTCCCCGAGCTTTCCAGTTCTGATTCAACCCGAAATCCAAATATCGCAAAAAAGGGAAACAAGAGGTAAACAAGCCCTTTCAAAATTGCTCAAGATGCTGGTTTTAAAAAAAAGATGATTCGTGGATAAATCATGCTTGACCGATGACTCTTCGCCCTTTATATCCTGCTCCACCACAAGGGAATTGGCCTTGAAGCAAGCGTTGCAATGCTTGATAATCAGGATCGCTTTCCTGCCCGGTGGCCCGATGGCAGAGTGGTGATGCAGAGGATTGCAAATCCTTGTACGTCGGTTCGATTCCGGCTCGGGCCTCCACTTCAGGTTTACAGCCTGAAAACACACTGATCCGCGATAGCTCAGTTGGTAGAGCAAATGACTGTTAATCATTGGGTCGCAGGTTCGAGCCCTGCTCGCGGAGCCAATCAGAAAAAGCTCAGGCTTATCAAAAGCTTGAGCTTTTTCTTTTTTTGATGTTGCATGACAAATTTGTTTGTTTTTTTTGAATTTTACCTCTTGCAGGGCACAAAGCAGATTGCTATAAGCCCCTTGTCGGCGGGAAACGCTGGCAAACACTGATCCGCGATAGCTCAGTTGGTAGAGCAAATGACTGTTAATCATTGGGTCGCAGGTTCGAGCCCTGCTCGCGGAGCCAACATCAAAACCTCAAGTCGAAAGGCTTGAGGTTTTTTGTTTTTCAAACCACTGTATAGTCTCTTTCACTTCTTCAAGGGAAACAGATGGTGTTTGAAATACTGGTGGGACTGAATGTTATCAACGAAGAACGCTATGCAGCCTACCGTGCGGCCATGAAACCGCTTCTGCACGAATACGGCGGGGATTTCGGGTATGACTTTCGCGTCTCCGAAGTCCTCAGGAGTGAAACAGACACCGATATCAATCGGGTTTTCACACTCCACTTTCCCGATGAGGATGCCCAGAAAGCCTTTTTCTCAGATTCGAACTATCTTGCGGTAAAAAAAGAGTTTTTCGATTCTTCTGTCGGTGCCGCTACCAGACTGGCCCAGTATCAGCGTCAGCCCTCCTGAGGCCACAAAAAAGGCTCCGGCAGATACACAGCCGGAGCCTTTTCAAATTCAGTTGCAGCAGGGCAATCAAACCACGAAAGCCCGTTCGCGTGTTGCCGTAAAGCGCAGTTTCGGGAAATCTTCCTGAATGCGGTTCACATCCCACATGTTTCTCGCCATATAGACCGGACAACCGTCGCGGTCTTCTGCAAGGGACGACTTGTTGCGATCCAGAAAACGTCTCACCTCTGCGGGATCATCACCATCCACCCAGCGCGCTGTCACAAAGGGTGAAGCCTCAAAGCCAACCTTGATGCCATATTCGTGCTCGATACGGGTCAGGAGAACGTCAAGCTGCAGACGTCCCACAACCCCGACAATCCAGCCTGCTCCAAGCTGAGGGCGGAACACCTGGGTCACCCCTTCCTCGGCCAGGCTCTCCAGAGCCTTTTGCAAATGCTTTGCCTTCAGAGGATCGTCCAGACGGACCCGTTGAAGAATTTCAGGAGCAAAGTTCGGGATACCCGTGAAGTGAATTTTCTCACTCTCTGTCAGAGTGTCCCCGACACGCAGGGTCCCGTGGTTCGGAATGCCGATAATGTCACCCGGCCAGGCTTCTTCCGCGAGATCTCTCGACTGTGCAAAGAACATGATCGGATTGTGGATGGACATGCTTTTGCCCGAACTCATCTGAGTCAGTCGCATGTTCCGTTTGAACTTGCCGGAACACAGACGCATGAACGCGATCCTGTCCCGGTGCTTCGGATCCATATTGGCCTGCACCTTGAAGACAAATCCGGTGACCTTTTCCTCCTCCGGCTGAATTTCACGCGGTTCAGCCGGTTGCGGACGCGGAGACGGGGCGAAATCCAGGACCCCTTCCAGCAATTGCTGCACACCAAAGGACTTCAAGGCAGACCCGAAGAAAACCGGTGTCATGTGACCATCCCGGTAACTTTGCAGATCAAACTCAAGACAGGCCCCCTGCGCCAGTTCGGCTCCCTCCATCAGTTCCGTGTGCTGTTCCTCACCGAGCAGAGCCGTAATCTTCTCGTCATCCAGCTCTGCAGGGATCGGCTCACCATAGCTGTCAGAACCATCGAAGCTGATAAAGCTTTTGTCCTTCATGCTGTAACAGCCCTTGAAGGTCCCCCCTCCTCCGGCCGGCCACATCATCGGAACAGTGTCCAAAGCCAGAGCTTCGGCGACCTCGTCCATGATTTCAAAGGGATCGCGACCTTCACGATCCATCTTGTTGACAAAGGTGATAATCGGAACGTCGCGCAAACGGCAAACCTCGAAAAGCTTCCGGGTTTGCGCCTCGATACCCTTGGCGGCATCAATCACCATGATCGCCGAATCAACAGCTGTCAGCGTGCGATAGGTGTCTTCCGAGAAGTCTTCGTGACCCGGTGTGTCAAGCAGGTTGAAAATCGCACCGCCGTATTCGAAGGTCATGACAGATGTCGTGACAGAAATACCGCGGGCCTGCTCAATCTTCATCCAGTCCGAATGCGCGCGCCGGTTTTCACCCTTGGCCTTGACCTGCCCCGCCATGCGAATGGCTCCACCCAGCAAAAGAAGTTTCTCGGTCAGGGTGGTCTTACCGGCATCCGGGTGAGAAATAATCGCGAAGGTTCTACGATTGGCGGCTTCAGTGGCAACTTGGGATGTCATAAGGCTCAAATCTCGGCATCATGTACGTGGGCTGTGTACACTTTTGTTATCGCTTGAACGTTCTTCTCGTGAAAAACGGATTGAGCAGAAACAACAGCAGAGCCCCCGAACAGTCAAGAACAATCGCGCATTCTGCTGCTTTCTGTTCTTCTCCCGGTCTTTCCAGCCCACCGAAGCAGGAAAACAGAAGTCTCATCTGCGGAAAGAAAGCTCGCAACTCCTTGCTTCCCAAAAGAAAAAAACTTTTTCTTTTCCCATATTTGACTTTTACATCTCTCCTCTCTTTAATTGAGAAAGATTCTCATTCTCTTTTGACTGTGTGCTTTCAGGAGCCCGCACGTCAAAAAGCGGGTGAAAACTCAAAGAATAAAAAAACAAAAGCTATCAAATTGAGAGGGAGTTTTTATGTCTCGTGCTGAATCAAATGATGACCGGACCATTCTGGACATCAAGGATCTGTCGATTGAGCTGCCCAGGGGAAGCGACAGACCTTTTGCCGTTGAAAACGTCAATCTCCGGCTTGAAAAGGGCGAAGTCCTTTGCATTGTAGGAGAAAGCGGGTCCGGCAAATCCGTTATGACCAGTGCCATCATGAACGATGTTCCTCCCCGACTGAATATTGCGTCAGGTGAGGTTCTGTTCGATGGCAAGGATGTGCTGAAATTCACTGATGAAGAGCTGAATGACATGCGCGGTGCCAGAATCTCCATGATTTATCAGGAGCCCATGGCCGCCCTGAACCCTTCGATAAAGATCGGCGCCCAGGTTGATGAGGTCTTTGAGCTTCACAGACCGGACATCGACAAAAAGGGCCGAAAAGCAGAAACAATAAAGCTTTTCGAGCAAATGAAACTGCCGTCTCCCGAACGTATTTACGAAAGCTATCCTCACCAGGTTTCCGGCGGACAAAGCCAGCGTGTCGTCATTGCCATGGCACTGGCCTGCAAACCGGATATCCTGATTGCTGATGAACCGACCACAGCGCTGGATGTCACAACGCAGAATGAAATCCTTTTGCTGATCAACGAGCTCAAGGAAGTTTACGACAACGCCACAATTTTCATCACGCACGATTTTGGTGTCGTTGCCGAGGTCGCAGACCGCGTGGCGGTGATGTACAAGGGACAGGTCATCGAACAGGGAAGCAAAGAGGACATCCTGCTTCACCCAAAGGAAGATTACACCAAGCTCCTTGTCGATGCGATGCCTCTGCTTGAAACCACCCGCACGCCTGATGAACAACGAACAGACCCTCCCGTTGTCAGAGCAGAATCCCTGCACAAAACCTACGGATACGGAGCCAGCAAGGTTCATGCTCTCAGAGAAGCGAGCTTTGTGCTCCGTCCGGGTGAAACCCTCGGGGTCGTGGGGGAAAGCGGGTCCGGAAAATCCACCCTGGCAAAGGCCCTGATACGGCTCGTCGAACCCAACAGCGGTGCCATCTTTATCAATGATGAAGACTTTCTCGCCCTCCGTGGAAAAAATCTGGATCAGGCCAGAAAACATATTCAGATGATTTTTCAGGACCCCTACGGTTCACTGAACCCGAGCCATTCCGTCGGCTCCATGATTGCAAGAGCAGCCGAGCTTGCAGGCATGACCAACGCCAAGGCCAAGGCAAAGGCCAGAGAGCTTCTGGAGCTTGTTGGCCTGAAACCCGAAGCCTATCATCGCAAACCGCGCAATTTCTCCGGAGGTCAACGCCAGCGTATCGGCATTGCAAGGGCTCTGGCCATGGAACCGGAAGTTGTCATTGCCGATGAATCTGTCTCTGCGCTGGATCTTTCCGTTCAGAAGCAGGTTCTGCGCCTGATGAACGACCTGCAGAAGCGCCTGCAGGTTTCCATTATCTTCATCACGCATGACCTCCGCGTTGCTGCACAGATTTCTGATTACATCACGGTTATGGAACGCGGACAGATGGTTGAACTGGGAACGGCAGATGAAGTCTTCAACAATCCTCAGCATCCCTATACCAGAAAGCTTCTGGACGCCGCACCCGGCAAGGGATGGCACCCTCCCCGCCTGACGCCGCAGGAAGCGGAAGCCATTGCAGCCAACATGCAATAAGGTCTGTCGGGTCTTGTCCGGGCAAAAATCCCGGCAACAGAACAATATGGAGAAAGGGGGCTGGTGATGGCCCCTTTTTCTGTGAGGGATTCGCAAATGTTGTCTTGATCAGGCCCCTGACTTCAGGCTATTTCCTGCGATTGATTATCAATACAATCGACCTGCAATATCTCTTCACAGGGCAAGGCAATGAATGAGTTGAACGTAATCCTGCCAAAATCAGACCGAACCAACCCAGCAACACCGGTCCTGATTCCGGGCACAGGCAACCGGATCACCTGGCAGGACCTGAAGGAGAAAACAGCATACTGGCAAGAACAATTTGGCCAGGAACGCAAACTCATCGCCCTCGCTGCAGAACGAAACGCGGAAAGCATTTTTGCGTATCTGGCGGGAATTGAATCCGGTCACGTGATGGCAATGCTTCCCCCGAATGACGCGCAGGCGCTGAAGGCCTTCGAGCGGGATTTTGCACCGGACATCAGTGTTTGCTTTCAAAACGGTCTGCCTGAAATCCGGCAATCTCATTCTGTAGTTCCCTGTGAACTGCACCCTGATCTTTGCCTTCTGCTCCCGACCTCGGGGAGCACCGGTGTCAGTAAGGTTGTTCGTCTTTCCCGGCAAAATGTTGAATCCAATGCACAGGCCATCATTGACTATCTGAACCTGACAGAGCACGACAGATCAGCACTGATCCTGCCCTTGCATTACAGCTATGGACTGTCTGTTCTCCACTCACACCTGAAAGCCGGTGCAAGTCTTTACATTCCGGATGGCTCGGTGCTGGAGGCAGGATTTGCCCGGACAGTTGCTGACAATCAGTGCACCAATATTTCGGGTGTTCCCCACAGTTTCCGGCTGCTGGAGGAAACCGACTTCAGATCACATGAAATCCCTTCCCTGCGCTTCATGACGGTTGCAGGAGGGCGGGCATCTCCGGAAACCATCACGCAGTACACCCATTTCCTGCGCAAAAGCGGTGGAGAGTTCTTTGCCATGTACGGGCAAACAGAAGCAACCGCCCGCATTGCCTATCTGCCCCCCGAAGACGCCGTCCACCACGCAGACACAATTGGGCAGGCGATCCCGGGTGGCACTCTGAAACTACTGAATGAAGACGGCAGGGAAATCACAAAAGCAGGTGAAACCGGCGAACTGGTTTACAGTGGCCCCAATGTCATGATGGGCTATGCCCTTGATCGAAATGATCTCTCCAAAGGACAGGAAACAGACGAGCTCCGAACAGGAGACCTGGCCACGCGGGATGACAGGGGGTTCTATAAAATTGTCGGACGCCTGAAACGCATCTCCAAGATCTCCGGTCTACGCATAGGGCATGACAGTGTTGAGGCCGCCCTTGCCGGGCATGATATTGAGGCCATCGTCACAGGCAATGACAGCAAACTCTCGGTCCTGCATTGCTCCTCCTACGAGGATGAGCATGTCCGGAAACTGGTCGCAGATATCACAAAACTCCCGAACTTGGCCATTGAAGTCCTCTATAACGAAAACCTTCCACTGCTCGCATCAGGCAAGGTCGATTACGAAAAGGCAAAAAGCCTTTTCTCCTCTGCAAGACAGACATCTCCTTCTTCGGTTCAACAGCTCTACAGTGACATCTTTGCTCCAAAAACCGTCAAACCGGATGACAGCTTTGTCTCCCTGGGTGGTGATTCACTCAGATTTGTAGAGCTTTCGATCGCTCTGGAAAAACTTCTGGGCACCCTGCCTGACAAGTGGGAAGAACAAAGCATTACCGCTCTCGGGAACACCAGAGCTGGCTCCAAAAGCTATCTGACCATTGGCACTGATCTGCTGATCCGGGCCATCTCCATCCTGCTGGTCGTCGTCCACCACGCCACGCACTGGCCCATTCCGGGCGGTGCTGCAGCCATGACAGTCCTGATTGGTCTGGGGCTGGCACGTTTCCACTGGGATGCTGTTGTGAACGGCAATCCCGGACGGCTGCTCAATGGTATTCCCCTTGTGCTCTTTCCCTACAGTCTTGTTCTGATGGGCTATACAATCGGTTATGAACAGTTCCCATGGGCCTCGGCACTGCTTGTTGGCAATCTGGGTCTTGTCCACCCGCTGGACCGGGAGATGCTGCCATTCCTTTACTGGTTTGTAGAGCTTTATGTTCAGTCTGTTCTGCTGATCTATCTGCTGCTGTGCATCAGTTCCGTTCGGGACTACGCCAAAAACAATTCCTTCGAATTCGCGCTGGCACTGATTGGACTGGGGCTTCTGCTCCGCTTTGGTCTGGCAGAAACATGGGATTTCAGCGGCCGCCAGATCTTCACCCTTCCCTGGAACTTCTATCTGGTGGGATTTGGCTGGGCGATCTGCTTCGCAAAAACAACCCGACAAAAACTGACCCTGCTGGTTCTTGGCCTGATTGCCTTTCCGGCAGCGGCCTACTTTGGCGGAAACATGACACCGGGATGGGTCAAATACAGCCTGCAGATTGTGGTCATCGTCGCCCTGCTCTTCCTTCCCAGAGCGAAAGTGCACAAGGTCGTGGCGACAGCCGTTTTGTCTGTTGCTGCAGCCGGTTATCACATTTACCTCTTCCACCGTATCATTCCAAAACACTTCCCTGAATGGCTGGGCAAGGAACAGTTCCCGGAACTTTTCATCCCCCTGTCCATTCTGATCGGTGTTCTGTGCGGTTTTGCTGCATGGTATCTGCAGGGCATTCTGCTGAAGCTTGCAAAAGGCTCCTTCAGCTTTGAACAGCTGCGAATGAAGGTCAAAACCCTGCGCTGAAAAAGCTCCAATTCCGACTGAAAAACTCAGGATTTCCTAAGAATAATTCTCATTGACAACAGGTCTCAACTGCCTCATGAATATTGCGAACTATTCTTAGTCACATTTTGGATCGTGTTATGAAAAGCAAAACTCTTCTGGCTGCATCCAGCCTGATCGCTCTTTCTGTATCTTTCGGCTCACAGGCTGTTGCTGCTGACAAGGCCGCTGTTCTGGAAACATACAAGAAGATTGCGCACGCTGGTTACGAAGACTCCCTGATCACTGCAAAGGCACTGCAAAAGGCTGTTGAGGCACTGGTTGCAAACCCTTCAGAGGAAACACTGGCTGCTGCGCGCACGGCATGGGTTGAGTCCCGCGCTCCATACCAGCAAACAGAAGTATACCGCTTCGGCAATGCGATCGTTGATGACTGGGAAGGCAAGGTCAACGCCTGGCCGCTGGACGAAGGCCTGATCGACTATGTAGACGGCGGCTATTACGGCGAAGAGTCTGATGAAAATGCTCTGTTCCGTGCGAATGTGATTGCGAACCCTGTATTCCAGCTGGGTGGCGAGACAATCAACGCCTCCGTGATCTCCAAGGAACTGCTGGCAGAAACCCTTCATGAAGTTGACGATGTGGAAGCCAACGTTGCAACAGGTTACCACGCCATTGAATTCCTGCTGTGGGGCCAGGACACCAACGGTAACGGTGCTGGCGCAGGTGATCGTCCCTACACAGACTTTGATGTCAACAACTGCACCGGTGGTTCCTGTGAACGCCGTAACCACTACCTGCTGACAGCAACAGATCTTCTGATCGACGACCTGCAGTGGATGACAGAGCAGTGGACTGCAAACGGTTCTGCCTCCAAAGCCCTTGACGAGGAAGGCGAGAACGGCGGCCTGATCACCATGCTGACCGGTATGGGTAGTCTGTCCTACGGTGAACTGGCAGGTGAGCGCATGAAACTCGGCCTGTTGCTGAACGATCCGGAAGAAGAGCACGATTGCTTCTCTGACAACACACACTACTCTCACTTCTATGATGCAAAAGGCATCCAGAACGTGTTTGCCGGTTCCTACACACGTGTTGATGGCTCTGTCGTCTCCGGCCCGGGCCTGAAAGACCTGCTGCCTAAGGCAGAAGCCTCCGAGCTTGGCGGTGCACTGGATGACACCATGTCCAAGATGCAGGTTCTGGTCGACTTTGCAGAGAAAAAAGGTCAGTCCTATGACCAGTTGATTGGCGAAGGCAACACAGAAGGCAATGCGGCTGTTCAAGCTGCCATCGATGCCCTGCTGGTTCAAACCAAGGGGATCGAGCGCGCCACATCTGCGCTGAAACTGGATGCAATCGAGTTCGAAGGCTCTGACAGCCTGGACAACCCTTCTGCAGTTCAGTGATCTGAATCATTGCCTGATTTCGGGCTCTGAATGATAAGTGGCAGGCCGCTCTTGTGGCCTGCCCTTTCCCGTTTAAAACAAAAGAAAACAATACCATGCGTCACCCCATTCTTTTCCCGTCCCTTCTCCTAGCAGGCCTGATCAGCGCTCTTCCGTTTTCTTCAGGGGCCACTTCCATCCCGTCAGAGCTCTATGAGGCAGGAGAAGAAAAACCGGGGGGTGACACAAGCCATAAAAAACGTCTGAACAAGAACGCCTTTTCCCATTCCTCGGCCAACCTGCCGTTTGAAAAGGAGCTGGATTTCAAAGTCGGCAACGGCTTTTTCAAGAAAATCTGGGTATCCTCTCCGGCTTCAACAAAAGCCTCTGACGGCCTTGGTCCCCTTTTTAACGCACGTTCCTGCCAGCGCTGCCATTTAAAAGACGGACGCGGACACCCTCCAAAGGCAAATTTTCCTGAAGACAATGCTGTTTCCATGTTTCTCCGCCTCAGCATCCCGCCTCAAACGGAAGAGGATCGACGTGCACTGGAAAGCGGTCGCCTCAATGTCATTGCCGAACCAAACTACGGCACACAGCTGCAGGATTTCTCCGTGCAGGGCGTTCCCGCCGAAGGGCGCATGCACATTGAATACAGTGAAGAGATCATCACCCTGTCTGATGGCGTTGAAGTCAGCCTGAGACACCCGACTTACAGCGTTACAGATCTTCAATACGGAGAACTTCATCCTGACACCATGCTGTCCCCGAGGGTGGCCCCCCAAATGGTCGGACTGGGCCTGCTGGAACTGATCCGGGAAGAGGACATCCTGTCCCGTGAAGATCAGGACGACCAGGATAACAACGGCATATCCGGAAAGGCACAGCGCGTATGGAGCCTGCATCAGGACAGGCTCGCTCTTGGGCGCTTTGGCTGGAAGGCCGGAAATCCGGATGTCGACCAGCAAAACCAGGGAGCTTTTGTCGGAGACATCGGCCTTTCCACTCCGCTTTTTCCGTCACATGCAGGTGAATGCACGCCATCCCAGGTTCTGTGCCGGAAAGCACCAAACGGAGCAGATCCGCAATACGACAATCTGGAAGCCTCGCAAAAGGTTACAGATCTGGTGCTTTTCTACACGCGAAACCTGGCGCTGCCAATCAGGCGTGATGCCCGCAAACCCGAAGTTCTTGCCGGAAAGGCCGTTTTCAATTCCATCGGCTGCGCAGACTGTCATCGTCCAAGCTATGTCACAGGCCCCTCGGAAAGCTCACCACATCTGGCCAGTCAGAAGATCTGGCCCTACAGCGATCTGCTGCTGCATGATATGGGTGAAGGTCTTGCCGACAATCGACCTGAAGCTCTTGCCAACGGGCAGGAATGGCGGACAGCACCATTGTGGGGGATCGGAAAAACCCGCATCGTCAACGGGCACACATTTTTCCTTCATGATGGCCGTGCCCGCAATTATCTTGAAGCCATTCTCTGGCATGGTGGCGAGGCTCGGGAAACGCGTGACAGGGTCATAGCCCTGTCTGCGGAAGATCGCCAAAACCTGCTCGCCTTTTTGGACTCCCTTTGAGAGAAACCCATGCTGAAACAGTCCCTCTATCGCTCAATCCTGCTTGGCCCGCTTTTTGTTCTCGGGTCCCTTTCCCTTCCTGTTTCGGCACAGGGTCAGGAAGCTGACAGCGCAGCGTTGTCAGCCCTGACAAAATCCGTGACCGAACAGGTTGTTGTTCCGTCCTACAAAACGCTCTCCGAAGAAAGTTCCGCCCTTTCGGAAATGACAGCCGGGGCCTGTCGTGACAACGATCTGAACGCAGAAGAGTACAGCGATGTTTTCCAGGGCTTCAGGAAAACCATGCAGGCCTGGCAAACCGTTCAGCATTTTCGCTTTGGTCCGATTTCTGAAGACAACCGCCATCACCGCATGCAGTTCTGGCCTGACAAGAAAAACCTGACAGCGCGACACCTTTCCAAATTGATCAGGGAAACGGCCGAACGCCCCGTCACCAGCGCGGAACTGGCTCAAAAAAGCATCGCAGTGCAAGGGCTCTCTGCCTATGAACGCATGCTGACGGATGAAAGGAAAAACTTTTGCCAGTTGGCCCCTGTCATTGCAGAAAACATCGAGGTTATCGCTTTCCAGACACTTTCTGAATGGCAAAACCCGAGAGGTTTCTCCAGGATTTTCACAGCCCCGACAGAACAGGATCTCGCTTACCGCTCCTCCCGGGAAACTGCGCGGGAACTCCACTCCTCACTGGTTGCACTGCTGCAGTTTGTGGACGATATCAAGCTCAAGTCAGTCATGGGCAAAACCCAGAAGAAAGCCCGTCTGAAACGCGCGGAAAGCTGGCGCAGCGAACAATCCCTTCTCAATATGAAAAGCAACCTTGAAGCTGCACTGGCCCTCTATGAAGCCGGGTCTCCCTCCATGCAATCCTTCCTGAGAGACGAGGAAACAGCGGAAAGCATTGATCGCATCGCAGTGACAGCCCTCAAAAACAGCATCGCCTTGCTGGAAGAACTGGGGCCAAGCTATCAAGCCGCTCTGGAAACAGAGGAAAACTACCAGAAACTCCAGCTTGTCAGGGAAAACCTTCTGAACGCGCGCGATGCCGTAGAAACCGATCTGCTGAACATCATGGGGCTGGGCATTGGTTTTAATGCCCTCGATGGCGACTGATGGGAAGCAGGCGTCCTTCAGGTCCTGCCCTTGATCGGCGGGAGCTCCTGACAGCCCTGGGATTGTGTCCCCTTGCCTCTCTGGCGGGCGCATCACTTTTGACACGCCCGGCAGCCGCACAGACCTGGAACCAGCGCTTCCTGTCCTCCGCCCTGCGTAGTGACGGTATGAATGCAGCAGTTTTGTATGATCTGCAAGAAGGCGTTCTTTTTGAAACCATCCTGCCCGACCGGGCACATGGACCGGCCCTTTCCCCCGATGGCAGCATCGTCGTTATGGCAGCCCGTCGTCCCGGCCGATGGGCCGAAGTGATCGACATGGGAACAGGACAGACGATAACCCGTCTCTCCAGCCCGGCAAAACGACACTTTTACGGCCACGCTGTTTTCAGCAGGGATGGTCGCCACGTCTTCACGACAGAGAACCACTACGAAAAAGCCATCGGCATTATCGGCATCTGGGAAACATCGAACTGGCAACGCATTGGCGAATGGAACAGTGGCGGCATTGGTCCCCACGAACTTGTCCTGTCTCCCGACGGTACAACACTTGTTGTTGGCAATGGCGGCATACAAACACATCCTGACACAGGGCGGGAAAAGCTCAATCTCGAGACAATGCGCCCCAATCTCTCCTACGTCTCAGTGCAACAGGGACAGGTTCTCCAGCGGGCAGAACCTCCGGCAAAATGGTTCCAGTGTTCACTCCGTCATCTGGACGTGACACAGGATGAAGACGGAACCCTGCTGACCATTGTGGGTGCTCAATATGAAGGCCCGGAACAGACTGTCGCTCCGCTTATTGCACTGCATCGTTTCGGAGAGTCCCTGTCTTTCGCACCGGTTGCACCGGAGTTGCTGCAACGCCTCAATCACTATTGCGGCTCTGTCCGTTTTACCCAGAACGCGGAAAGCTTTGCCATTACCAGTCCACGCGGAGGGACCGTTGTTTTCGGTTCTGTATTCGAAGCTCTCGACAATCCCGACGAACTGGAACTTGAGAGCTTTGCAGCAAATGACATCTGCGGTCTGGGCGCCAGAAACAACAGCATTCTTCTGACAACCGGCACAGGCGATATCCTGTCAGAGGATATGGAACTGGGTTTTGATCCCTACAGACTTGAAAAGACCCGCACACGATTGCAATGGGACAACCACCTGCTCTGGGTATAAAAAAAGGCTGCAATGCAGCCTTTTTTGTTTCTTGATGCAACAGTTCTGCTCAGAGCCATTCCGGAACGCTGTCCATGGCAATGATGTCCTCGATGGCCGGACGCTTGCGGATGACATGATACCTGTCACCATCCACCAGCACTTCGGGAACCAGCGGACGGGAATTGTAGGTGCAGGCCTGTACAGCACCATAGGCTCCGGCAGAATAGACAACCAGCAGATCCCCTTCCCCGACAACAGGCAGGGTCCGCCCAAGACCGAGATAATCGCCTGTTTCACAGACGGGACCGACAATATCCGCAACGATTGTTTTTCCTGAAGGATCAGGTTCGTTCACGGTACCGATTTCATGATGTGCCTCATAAAGTGTCGGGCGGATCAGATCATTCATGGCTCCGTCAACAATCACGAAGTTCTTTCCTTCGCCTTCCTTGACATAGACGACTTCTGTCAGAAGGATCCCGGCATTTCCCGCAATCAGACGCCCCGGTTCGAAAACCACCTTGCAGTTGAGTTTCTCGACATGCTTTTTGACAACAGCAGCATATTCGGTCGGCAACGGCGGCGTTTCTTCATCATGTTTGTAGGGAATACCCAGACCGCCACCCAGATCAACATGATCAATCGGATGACCATCCGCCCGCAGGTTCCCGATCAACTCTCCCAGACGCGCAAATGCGGCATCAAAGGGTTCAAGCTGCGTAATCTGACTGCCGATATGCATGTCAATGCCTGTCGCCTCAACGCCGGAAAGCTCCTTGGCAAGGGCATAGACAGCCGGGGCCTGTTTCCAGGGAATACCAAACTTGTTTTCGGATTTTCCTGTCGAGATCTTCGCATGGGTCTTTGCATCAACATCCGGATTGATGCGCAGGGAGACATGAGCCGTCTTGCCAAGATCTGTGGCAACTTTCGAAAGACGGCGAAGTTCCGGTTCTGACTCCACATTGAAACAGTAGATGCCGGCTTCAAGGGCAAAGGCAAGCTCCTCATGTGTCTTGCCAACACCCGAGAACATGATGCGTTCAGCAGGAATGCCTGCTGCCAAAGCCCTCTTCAGCTCGCCTGCAGACACGACATCCGCACCACATCCTTCCCTGGCCAGCAACGACAATACGGCCTGATTGGAATTGGCTTTCATCGCATAGCACACCATTGCATCAATATCTGCAAAGGCATCCGCAAAGACATGATAGTGCCGACGCAAGGTTGCAGCAGAGTAAACATAAACAGGTGAGCCAACTTCTTCCGCGATTTTGGTCAGCGGAACATCCTCGGCAAAGAGAGTGCCATTACGATAATCAAAGTGATGCATAAGCCTGCCCTCAAAAAAACATTTGAGAACTTTGTGCCTCAGCTTTGAAAGCCAAAGCAACCCTGTTTTTTAAAAGAGCAGGAAATATCTTCAGTCCGAGAGCGCGCCCCTAAAAAGGTGCCGGATCCTGAAACGTCATCTCTTCTCCCGTCACCGGATGAACAAAGGACAACAATGACGCATGAAGACAAAGGCGCTCTGACAGCTCAAGAGCCTTGCCCGTTGCATAGAATGGATCCCCCAGAATGGAGTATCCCAATTCCTTCATGTGAACCCGCAACTGGTGGGAACGGCCTGTTATAGGCACCAGATCAATTCTGGAGACCGGCTCTCCCTGTCTTTCTTCATGAGCGCAAAGTTGCCAGCGCGTCAGGGCCTTTTTTCCCAGATCGTGATCAACCATTTGCAGGGGACGATTGGGCCAGTCACAGCGCAAGGGCAGATCAATTTCCCCTCTCTCCTGCTCGACTTTTCCGTAAACCAGGGAGACATAACGCTTATTGACCAGCTTGTTCTGAAAGGCAATTGAAAGTGCCCTGTGAATATCCTTGCTGCGGGCAAAGACCATAAGACCCGAAGTATCCATATCCAGCCTGTGAACCGTCAGAACATCCGGATAGATTTCAGCCAGCCTCAAGGCCACAGAGTCCTTGTTGTCTTCTGCCCTGCCAGGAACAGACAAAAGGCCTGACGGTTTTCGGACAATCACCAGACAGTCATCAGCAAAAAGAATATCCACCAGCAGCTCCGGACAACAGCACGCTCTCAACCCGGCTCTTGTCTCAGATCACCCTGCTCCGCTCAAGCTTTCTATTCAGCAATCCGCAGATTACTGAGTTCCGATCCGATTTTGCGAAAGGCCTGCTGGAGGGTTTCATTGTCCGGACTGTTAAAATAGTAATCCGCCTGGGAGGCACAATTTCTGTAAAGCTGCTCTGTCGCTGCATCATTGAGCTGAAAGATAATGGTGAAAATCCTGATCCCTTCATCTTTCATGGCTTCACAAATATTTGCCATTCTCTGATTGACGATCGTTGTTGCAGCAGACTGGCTGCTTGTTCCCAGACGTTCATCCCCCAGTTCTCCATAGGCTGTATAGTCTGTCGAAACCCACTCGTTTCGTCCGTCAGTCAGCATGACAACGACCTTGTCCATAAGCGGCTCGTCATAGTCAAAGGGTTGTGCAGCGGGCGTATCGTCCCCCCACAGGCCCCGCCACTTCGGGGAAAGTGTCCGCCATCCCCAAACCAGACCGATGTTCCCCATTGTTCCGCCGCCTCTCCAATAGGTCAGCGCATCAATACCGGCCTGAACCTTGGATTTGGAATCTGTAAGCGATGTAATTTCATGGCCACAGTTCTTGTTGGGCGTGCGCGGGTAATCATTGGATTCCCGGGTGCCAAATCGTTCGTAGTCATTATAGTTATAGCTTCGTGACGGAGCGACGAAGGTCTGGAACATACTTTCAGCGGGCGTTGCGTCATTCTGGTCATTCGGCGCATCCCTTGCCACAACACACCCTTTCCAGCTGGTCCCGGGGAAATCGGAAGCGCTGTGATTGTCGACCCATCCAAAACGATCAGCACCCGGATTGACTGTTGATGTAAAGGGCACCAGGGAAACCCAGAAATCATCAACCGTTTCATTGTCACCAAAAAGAATGTTCACAAGGTCGGTTGCCGCTGTTTTCAGGGCCCCTATTTTATTGTTGTTGCGCATGGAACCGGTTGTATCCAGAACAAGCGCCAGCTCCATTCCACGAACAGCCCGTTGAATTGTGGTAGAGGCTGCGACAGTAATTTCGTCCTGCCCAATGACTTTCAGAAAAGTGGTTTCAATCCTCACAGATGCTGTAATGGTCAGGCTTTCCCCTTGTGCATCGACCACCGGATTAAAGGACAACATCTGTGCATTCATATAGCTGTCAGGGAAATTTGCCTTGAAGACTGTATTGATTGTTCTGTTGAGATCATCGGAAAACAGCTCCTTGCCTCCGGCCAATCCTGCCGCATCAAGCGCGTAGCTCAACTGGCTCTTGAGCATATAGGCCCGTGTTGTATCAACAGCCAGACCAGCCATGCCAAGCATGGGCACCATCGCCACAGCAACCATGACGACACTCGCGCCGTCCTCATTTCCTGTGAAGGAACGGATCATACGTTTTATATGCAAAATAACTTGCCTCATTCCGAATTCCTGTAGATGCAGCGCACGTTTTCATAAGGGCAGAGTACCTCAAAACCCTTTCCTTTTCACTTTTTAATCACTTTTATTTACCCTTAATTTTAAACAATACTGTTAATTTAAAATTTTATTTAAATATTTTTATCATTAAAAAACAGTATGTTAATTTCAATTATTACTACATTACTAATCTTTAGATGCATTTTTATTAGTCTTTTCATAGAAACCGAAACGATAGTTGTTGCAAAGATCAGTCAAAAAAAGGACAGTCTGATCATCAAGTCCATCAACTTGATCTTGTGTGTTCAATGATCAAAGCAAAAATCTGGAGATTAGATCATGAAACTGTTCAACGAATTTCTTAAAGACGAGTCTGGCGCAACAGCTATTGAATATGGTCTGATCGCCGCGCTGGTTTCTGTTGCTGCCATTGGTGCCCTGCAGGCAATGGGTGGCTCACTGCAATCCATTTTCGGCGTTGTTGACACCGAGCTGACCAATGCCAGCACAAGTGCAACCTCTTCCGGTTCCAGCTCGAGCTCCAGCTCAACAACGACAACAACTGGCGGCTAAGCGTTCGCGCAAACCCACAGTCAACCGAACCCTGCCGGCAGCCATTTCTATCCATCCGGCCAGTCGGCAGGGCTCTCAAAAATCTGAATTCCTTTTTCCATCCATCAGGAGTTCACTATGTTTAACGTCATTTCCGGCGAAGTCTTTCTTGTGACTGTTTTTCTATCATTGCTGACACTTGCAGCAGTGATGGATCTTCGCTCTTTCAAAATTACCAATGACATCAATCTGGCTGTAGGCATTACGGCACTGGCATATCAGCTTTTCTTCGGAGAAATTCTGATTGCAATTGCTTTTGCTGCCTGCGTTTTAAGTGCCGGATTTATACTTTTTGCCTTTAAATTTCTTGGTGGCGGTGACGTCAAACTCCTTGCTGCAGGCTCTCTTTTCATGGGCTTTGAGCAGGGGCTATCCTTCCTGTTTTTCACAGCCGTTTTTGGCGGACTTTTTGCCCTTGTCTGGGTCAGGACAGGATTTCTCAGAAAAATTCTTGTTTATTACGGCCTGCCTGTTGAACACGACATTCCACAGGTCATCCCCTATGGCGTCGCCATTGCGGCTGCCGGTTTTTTCGTCACCTGGCAAAAGTTTGTGATTTAAGGAGTTTTCGGGATGTCAGTACGTTTTGTCTTCATACTCCTTCTGGCACTGATTTCAGCAACGGCAACAGTCTTCTTTGCAAACAACTGGCTTCAGTCACAGCGGGCCGCTCTCTCTGCACAGTTTGCCAATCAGCAACAAGAGGTGGAGCCAGAGCCCCAAATCATGGTTCTTGTGATGAAAGAAGCCGTCCCTGCAGGCAGTTTCCTCAAACAGGAGATGACACAATGGGTCTCCTTCCCGGAAGATTCTGTTCTGGAAAGCTATTTTTCCCAGACACCGGAACGCACCGAAGAACAGGTCTTTGAAGACATCACCGGTGCCGTTTTGAGAAATGGTATCACTCCGGGTGAACCACTGACCAGAGGCAAGATCGTTAAGCCCGGCGACAGAGGTTTCCTGGCTGCTGTCCTGAAGGCCGGGCATCGCGCCATTTCAGTTCCCATCAATGCAACAACCGGGATTTCTGGCTTTATCTTCCCCGGTGATCTTGTCGACATTGTCCTGACGCACTCCATGCCGGAGGGAGAAACGGAAAGAAGGGTTTCCGAAACCATTCTGCACAAGGTTCGCGTGCTGGCTGTTGACCAGAAAGTCAGCGCCAGTGAAGGCACGCCCACACCGGCCAAAACAGCAACATTGGAAGTCACAGCAAAACAGGTTGAAATCATTGCTGTTGCCATGGAAATCGGGCGTCTCTCCATGGCTCTGCGCAGTCTGGCACTGACAGAGACAGAAGAAGCAAGCATTGAAAACGGTGTCGTCACCTATCAGCCGGAACCCACCTATACGCTTGATACACAAGCCAGTCAGCTGCTGAACCTTCCCAAGCAGGTTGCCAAGAAGCAAAGCACCAAAACCATTCGGGTTATCCGCGGCAATGACATTTCAAAAGTTCCGGTAAAGTGAGGTCAGGATCATGAGAAAAACTGTTTTAAAAAAGCTTTGTTCCCTGGTCGCCCTCGGATTGCTGTTGTCACCAATGACAATGACGCCGTCCCACAGCGCTGAAACCGACAAGAGCACTGTCGGCGTGGATGCCCTCCCTCCCTTGCAGCTGGAAATCAACGCAGGACGTTTTATTGAACTCGGCAAACCTGCAGAAAGCATCTTCATCGCCAATCCGGAAATTGCCGACATTCAGCTTGAAAGCTCAAGACGCCTTCACCTCTACGGGAAGACCTACGGAGCAACGACGCTTTCCGTTCTCGGAAAAGGTGGAGAACTTATCTATACGAGAAACATCTTCATTGAGCACAACACGCAACAGCTCAATGAAACCGTAAAGCTGATCTATCCAAATACAGACGTACAGTTCAGCTCGCTGAACGGCAATCTGGTTGTATCCGGTGAAGCAAAGGACGCAGAGATGGCCAACAGTCTTCTCGCCCTTGCCGGACGCGTGACCGGTGATCCTGCAACAATAGAAAACCACCTCCGCATTGCAGCCCCGAACCAGGTTAACCTGCGGGTTCAGATTGCAGAGGTCAGCAGGGATATTACCAAGGAACTGGGGCTGAATTTTCAGGCAGCTTCCTCCTTTGGTGATCTTGGTGTCACGCTCTTTTCAGGGTCAGCAGATGCTATCAACAACAATATCATTACCGGTACATCAGCACTCTTTGCAGACACTACCTTTGGAGACACTGCTTTAAGAACTGTTATTGATGCCATTGATGACAAAGGATTAATCACGCTTCTGGCAGAACCCAATCTGACAGCAATCAGTGGTGAGTCTGCCAACTTTCTGGTCGGCGGGGAATTCCCCATCCCTCTGGCGACAGATGACGGTCTGGAAATTTCCTTCAAACAGTTTGGCATCAGTCTTGACTTTGTTCCCGTCGTTCTGGACGAGAAAACCATCCACATCAAGGTGGCCACAGAATCAAGCCAGATTTCCGATGTTGGCGCTCTTCAACTGAACGGTTTTCAAATTCCTGCCATCACAGTGCGCCGGGCCAATACCGCTGTTAATCTCGGCAGTGGACAGAGCTTTGCCATTGCAGGCCTGCTTCAGAATAACACCACACAAAATCTGAATGAGTATCCGGGACTACAGGAAATCCCGATCCTCGGCGCTCTTTTCAGATCCAATAAATTCCAGAGACAGGAAACCGAACTGGTAATCATCGTCACTCCTTACCTTGTTCGTCCTGTTTCAACACAGCTTGCACTTCCAACAGACGGTTATTCCCCTGCCAGCGACCTTGAACGCAGCCTGGATGGACGGCTCCACAAGGCACGTCTGGCAGATGGAACCACGGGGCCGGTGGATGGAACAGGACGGATGGGTCCTGTCGGCCCCGTGGGCTTTATTCTTCGCTGATTTCTGACCTGTGTGTTCTAGAAAGGCTCAAACCATGATGAAGAAAATCTTCCCGCTCTCCCTTCTGGCAGCTCTGGCCCTTTCAGCCTGCGCCAAGGATGAGCCATCCCCGACAGCCATCAGGCAGAACACCCATCCTGTTGTCAGCGATTTGAAATACAGCTACAGGGTGCCAGCCACAGCAGATGGAACCATTGCGGTTTCCGAACTGGCACGACTGGACAGCTTTGTCAGCGAAATCAATCCGACCTTCGGTGACAGTGTGGTCATCACAGGCGGGTCGCAGGACAGCCAGATTGAGCTGGAACGCTTTTTCAAAGCGCGTAATCTCGAGGTTTACCGCCAGACATCCTCTAACAGCAACATTACACTGCTTCTGTCCAAAGCTGTCGTGACCGTTGGAAACTGCGGCAACTGGAACGAGGTTGAAGATCCGACAAACGGACAGGCCCTTCCGGACAATCACGGATGCGCCAACAGGAACAATCTGGCGCGCATGCTTGCAGCCCCTGGCGATCTGCGCAACGGCCGAACACTTTCCAATACCATTGCTGGTCCGGAAATACTCGGCCTGCAAAAGTACAGAACCGGCACTCTGCGCACCCAGGAAGCAACCAGCTCAAACACAACAGGAGAACAGTAATGCAAGTCGCACAGTTCTCCCCTCTTCAGTTCTTCAACAAGGATGACAAGAAAGACCAGAATGTCAGCCTGCGCCAGGACGACACGGATGTTTTGCAGAGCAGCGCCGAAACAAGCCGTGCTCTGCCCGAAAACCTGCGGCATGCAAAGCACATCCTCAGCTTTACAGACGATGCGGAACTGGCCCAGACCCTGTCCAGACTTGTTCACGAGAAACGCATCGGCAAAACCGAGGTTATCCCGGGTGGTCTTTCCTCTGCACTTGTGATGGACGATCTGGATTGCGAGGTCCTGCTGCTGGATGTTGCAGGCAACGACACGGCCTTTGAATCCATCGAAACCCTCTGCCAGATGACCGAAGCCCGTATTGTTGTGCTTGGCGAAAAGAACGACATCGCGACCTACAGAAACTATCTGAAGGCAGGCGCATCGGATTACGTCTTCAAACCTGTTGATGATGACACCCTTATCCTTTCAACACTGCTTCCCGTTCAAAAGGAAGCTCCCGCTCCGAAAGCTGTTGTTGAACAGAAGTGCAAGCTGCATCTGATCATCGGGGCCAGAGGCGGTGTCGGCACGACAACTGTTGCCGTCAGCACGGCCTGGCAAAATGCCCATTATCTTGATCAGCAGACAGCCCTGATTGATCTGGACGTTCACTATGGCAGCTGTGCCCTTGCCCTGGATCTCATGCCGGAAAGAGGTCTCCGTGAAGCCCTGGAAAGTCCGGAGCGCATTGACGCGCTCTTTGTTGGCAGTGCCATGGTCAATGCAACGGACAGGCTTTTTGTTCTCGGTGGAGAAGACCCGCTTGATCAGGAGCTTTTTTTCAGCTCACACGCCGTAAAAACACTTTTGAAAGCCGTGTCCGAAAACTTTCAGTCCATCATTATGGACCTTCCCCGGCACATGGCCCTGTCTCACCCGGATCTGCTGCGTGATGCTGACAGCATCACAATTGTCAGCGATCTGACACTGGCAAGCCTGCGCGATACGCTCCGCCTGAAAAGCTGGCTCAAGGAACAACACCTCGACGCAGCGTGCTCCGTTGTGATCAACGAGAAAAACAAGGGCAAAACAGCGCTGAACAAGGCTGAATTCGAAAAAGGCCTGACAGACAGAATTGATTTCATCCTGCCAGCACTGGAAAAGCAGTCTGTAGAGGCCCAGGCGTCCGGCAAGGCCCTGTCCGATGTCTGCGGAAAACGCTCTGTCTACACAAAACACATCAATGAACTTGTCCAGAAAATCTCCGGACAGGAGCAGCAAAAAGCGAGGAAAAAATGGTGGCGATAGTTGACAGCATCGCCGCCCGAAGCAGACGCGCCTCCGGCGACGATCAGGACAGTTCAACAAGCGTCAATCTTATGGCGCTTCGTGATAAAATCCTCCCCAAGGTTACGCTTGCCATGCCTGCGGACAGCTATATCGCCAAACCCAGAGGCGAAAAGGCGGCGCTCGTCATGTCCATTGTGGAAGAGTTCAAGCAGGAGTTCTCCGTTGAACTGAACCCCCTGCAGGAACGCAATCTGGTCACAGCACTCATAGAGGCCCGCATCGCTTCTGCAAAACTCGAGGAAGAGCAGCGCCTGATCAAGCAGTATGATCTTGATCCGGTAGAGGCTACACCACAGGACAAACCTTCCGGCAGGAGCGAAGTCACCGAACCCGAGGTTCAACAGCAAAAAACCGAAAGCCGGAATGATGCCTTTTCAGCAACCGGTGCAAACAATGAACGCGTCCGGGAAGCCGTTGAAAAGGTCCGCCCTGTGTTGCTGAACAATATGGATGTCTCTGCTGCGGCCCGCCTGAGCCGACAGGAACTGGCAGAAGAAATCAACAAACTTGTTGGTGATGCCTTGAGGGATACAAAAATTCAGCTCAACTCGCTTGAAACCCGGAACATGGTGACCATTCTGGTCAATGACATGCTGGGGTTGGGACCGCTGGAAAGCCTGCTGGCAGATGATGCCATCACCGACATTATGGTCAATGGTCCCAAGCAGGTATATATCGAGCGCGGTGGCAAGCTCGTTTTGAGTGACGTAAACTTTCGTGACAATGCCCATGTCATGGCCATTGCAACACGCATTGTCAGCAATGTAGGCAGACGTGTTGATGAAAGCTCACCACTCTGCGATGCCCGCCTTGACGACGGTTCGCGTGTCAACATCATCATCCCTCCCCTGGCCATCGACGGTCCCTCGATTTCAATCCGGAAATTTTCCGAGAAAAAAATCACACTGGAAATGATGGCACAGACCCACACCATTTCCACTCCGATGATGCGCGTCTTGCAGATTGCCTCCCGCTGCCGCATGAACGTTTTGATTTCCGGGGGTACAGGTTCAGGGAAAACCACAACACTCAATGCCATGAGCCGCATGATTGATATCGGGGAGCGCGTTGTAACCATTGAGGATGCGGCAGAACTGCAATTGCAGCAGCCTCACGTTGTCCGCCTGGAAACCCGCCCTCCCAGCCTTGAAGGCAAGGGCGAAATCACAATGCGCGATCTTGTGAAAAACGCACTGCGTATGCGTCCGGACCGCATCATTCTTGGCGAGGTTCGCGGCAGCGAAGCCCTCGACATGCTTCAGGCCATGAACACCGGGCACGAAGGCTCCATGGGCACCATTCACGCCAACAACCCCCGTGAAGCCCTGACCCGTCTGGAAAACATGATCGCCATGGGGGGCTTCAACCTCCCGCCCAAGGCAATGCGTCAGCAGATCGCCTCTGCGGTTGACATTATCCTGCAGGTCAGCCGTATGCGCGACGGCAAGCGGCGAATTACAAGCGTCAGCGAAGTCGTCGGCATGGAAGGTGACATCATTACCATGCAGGAGCTTTTCGCCTATCGCTTCGAGGGCGAGGACGCTGACGGCAACCTGATCGGCAATTTCGAGCCAAGCGGCCTGCGTCCTAACTTTGCAGAAAAAGCCCGTTATTTCGGTCTGGACAAACCACTGCTGGAGGCGATGAAAGAATGAACAGTCTCCTCAAAACCCTGGACGCAGACACAGTTGAACTCATTCTCGTGGGAACAGCACTGCTGGCCATCCTCTCTGTCATCTTTTTGTTTTCAAGCATTCTCGACAGCAACAAAAAGAAAAAGGCCAGCCGCCTCTCCCGTGTCAGCGCCGTCACAACATCTGAAAAAGCCGCTCTGCAGAACTCCATTCTTGTCAAAAGCAACGAGAAGAAACTTGATCAGGTTCTGATGCGCTATTTGCCCAATCCTGAAAAGCTGCGCGCAAGGCTCAGAAAGACCGGCTATTCGATCCGTCCGGCTCACTATCTCCTGATTTGCGCAACCATCTGGGCAACAGAAACCCTGTTTCTCCTGTTCAGGATGGACGCGGTGCCCATTATCGCAGTGATGACAGGCTTTGCAGGTGGTCTTTTTATTCCCCACGTTGTGGTGACCTATCTGATCAACAAGAGAAAGACAAAGTTTCTTCAGAACTTCCCTGAGGCTCTGGACATTATGGTTCGCGGCCTGAAAGCCGGTTTGCCGGTCACGGAATCAATTGCTGCTGTCGGGCGCGAAGCCGCTGAACCCGTAGGTTCACTCTTTCGCAGCGTTGCCGACCAGATCAAGGTTGGGGACAGCCTCGAAGAAGCCATCACAGCTGTTTCCCGCGATATTGAAGCCAATGAACTCAAGTTTTTTGCAATCACTCTGTCAGTCCAGCGCGAGACGGGGGGCAATCTGGCCGAAACACTGGAAAACCTCTCCGAGATTCTCAGGAAGCGCCGTCAGATGCAGCTCAAGATCAAGGCTGTCTCCTCCGAGGCGCGCGCCAGTGCAATGATTCTGGGTTCCCTGCCCTTTGTCATGTTCTGTCTGATTTATCTGGTCAGCAACGAATACATTATGGGCATGCTCAATGATCCCAGAGGTCATGTCCTGATCGCTGCGGGACTGACATCCATGACACTTGGTATCGCGGTCATGGCCAAGATGGTGAGGTTCGAGATATGAATCTGGATGTCTATCTGAAATTTCTGCCTTTCGAGACGTCAACAGAAGAGCTGACGATTTTCTCCGCCTGCCTCTCTGTTGCCTTCGCGGTCATCGTTACAGCCCTGCCTTTTGTGGAGAAACGCCCCAACAGCAAACGCCTCAAGGCCCTTCGGGACAAACGCACAGACCTGATGGATCAGGCAACGAAAGCCAAACGTCGTGGACTGAGCGAAAAAGGGCACGGTCTCGCCAGCAAAATGGTCACCAAAACCAAACTCCTGGGCGGACAGACAGCCGAGACAGCAAAGATGAAACTGGCTGCTGCCGGCTATCGGTCCAGAGAGGCCATGATCAACTATCTCTTTTTGAAAGTCTGTCTGCCCGCCACCTTTGCCATTGGCGCAGTCATCGCACTCTATGGGCTCAATCTCTATGACCTGAGTGACAATGGAAAGCTGATCACATCCCTGCTGCTGGTTATCATTGGTGCCTTTGCGCCTGATATCTATGTCAAAAACCAGACAGACAAGAGGAGGCAGCTGCTCATCAAATCCATCCCGGATGCTCTTGATCTGATGGTGATCTGTACGGAATCAGGCCTGAACCTTGATGCTGCCCTGATGCGCGCCGCAAGGGAAATCCGCCTGACCTCTCCGGAGCTTTCAGACGAGCTTGAACTAACATCCATCGAACTCGGCTTTATGAGCGAACGCCGGATCGCTCTGGAAAACTTTGCAAAGCGAACAGGCATCCCCAGCGTTGAAGCCCTGACCAGCACACTCATTCAGGCCGAGAAATACGGTACCCCCCTGTCTGCATCTCTAAGGGTTCTGGCCAACGAAATGCGTGATGAACGCCTGATGAAAGCAGAGGAAAAAGCTGCAAGACTGCCAGCCACACTGACAGTCCCCATGGTGATCTTTATCATGCCATCGCTTTTTATTGTTCTCATCGGCCCGGGTATTCTGGGCGCGATTGATGCCTTCAGCAAGCTTTAAGCAGCAGGGAAACCGGAATGTTCAAGTGCGTATCAGCTGCTCAGGGATTGATAGAATGCTCGCAGGGAGCGAACCCGTTCCAGCGGGTCCTGCAGACCGTGCAAAGTGCGGAAGTACTGAATGTTCCGCTCCAGGCTGACGCTGTCAAAATCCTGTGCAGAAAGCTGACGTGCCTTTTCAAACTGTCCGGAGATACCGTAAATCAGCGCAAGAGTGGTTCTGTGCTGATACCGGCGGCCGCCCTTTTCCAGCGCTTCGGTCCCCAGTTGAATGGCTTCATCGTATTGACCGGTCAGAGCCAGGGAAAGCCCCTTGTTCGAAAGCAGATCGGCATTTTCAGGAGCCAGCGCCAACCCTGCGTCATAGTAGCTGCGCGCAACATCAAAGGCACCGGACAAATCGTTGCTCACTCCCAGTCCAAGATAGCTTCTGTGATCAGACGGATCCTGCTCCAGGGCCTGACGGTAGAAGGTGACGGCAAGATCAGGCTGGCCCAGAACAACAAGGGCATTGCCCAGTCCACGCAGGGCCTCGGTATTTTTGGGATCTTTCTGCAAGGCGGCCCTGAAGGCCTCTGCCGCTTCGTCACTGGCCCCACCCCTGGCAAGAACGTCACCGAGGGAAACAAGCGCTTCAAGCCTGTCCGGATCAACTCTGGCCGCGGAACGATACAGCGTCGCAGCATCCTGAAAGCGTCCTGCTCTCTCGGCTTCCCGGGCCGATTCCACAAGGGCCTGATAGGTTTTCGAAGCAGACTGGAATTCCGACTGGCTTTCCGGCGCGCCCTTTCCAAACTCGACACTCTTGTCAAACTGGCAGGCAGACAGAAGAACCGCAGCAGAGACAAAGAGCGCTGTTTTCAAGAAACCTTTACCATGAACGAAATGAGGCACGTTCCTGTTCTTACTCACTGGAAGGGACATTGCTGATGACTTTCAAGAAACATAGTAATAATAATACTCTAGGACAAATTGATAATCTTTTCCAGCGCTTTAGGCTGTGTCAAAAAGGGAGCGCGCTGATCGAATTCGGATTTGTTGCTCCCATCCTTATTCTCTTTATTGTCGGCATCATGGAAGTTGCCATGATCATGTTCGCCAACGGTCTGGTTGAAGGCGGTGTGCGCGAAGCCGCCCGTTTTGCAATCACCGGCTCTGAAATCAACGGAAGATCCAGAGAAGAGCATATCATTGATCGCGTCAATCAGGTGACACTAAATCTCTTCAATCTGGATGAAAGCAATGTCGACATCCTGATTTATCCAAGCTTCGAAGACATCGGCAAGCCCGAACCCTTTCAGGATACAGCGCCGGCAAACGGACAATTTGATGACGGGGAAGATTTTAACGATATCAATGGTAATGGTGTATGGGATCAGGATATGGGTGTTGCCGGCGCCGGAGGACCGCAGGACGTTGTAATCTATCGGGTCAATTACACCTGGCCTCTGATGACGGGAATGCTTGCAAAAGCGATTGGAACCAGCATTGACATGCAGGCTTCCATTGCAGTCAGGAATGAGCCTTATGAAGACCCTTGAAACACTTCTTTCCCGTCTGGGTTCCCTGTGCAGGTCTTTCAAGCGCAACGAAAGAGGTGGCGTTCTGATCGAGTTTGGCTTTGTCGCACCTGTCCTTCTGCTTGTACTGGTCGGAAGCTTTGAAACAGCGCGCTATATCTACACCAGCCAGAAAATCCAGCGGACAGCAATGACACTGGCAGATCTGGCCTCAAGAACCAAAACCATTGACCAGAACGATATCAACAACCTCTTTGCAGCGGCACAGGAGGTCGCAAAACCCTTTGAACTGGATGGCAGCAGCAGAATTTATATTTCATCCGTGGAAAATGACGGCAACGACAATCCCGTTGTCGGATGGCAGGACAATGATGGCAGCCTGATTTCCATCAGCAGCGTCGGTATACAGGGCGGCGCCGCAGTTCTTCCCGACAATTTCCTGATCAACAACAATCAATCGATTATTGTTGCCGAGGTTTACTTCCAGTACCGCCCCGTTTTTGTCAGTATCATCGGGGATCGGATTATCAGTCATCGCGCCATGTTTCGCCCCCGCCTTTCCCTGACCGTCAAAAGGGAGTGATAAAAAAGCAGCCAGAACCTTTCACAGGCTCCAACTGCTTTTCATTGATCCCGGGACCCTCCGGAAGAACAGATTCAGAGCTGCTCAGCTCAGTTCACCCTTCAGCATTTTAATAACAGAGGCATAATCCTTGTCTCCCTGTCCCGCCTTGATCAGCATCTGGTATATGGCCCGCGCTTCGGCTCCCATGGGAGTGGGACAGTCTGTGTAGTCCGAAGCCATCTGTGCCAGGCCAAGATCCTTGAGCATCATGTTTGCAGCAAACCCTGCCTCATAGTTGTTGCTTGATGCGGTTCCCTCGACAATTCCCGGCACCGGATTGTGTGTGGTCATGGCCCAGCAGGAACCGGAAGAACTGGAGGAAATATCAAAGAAGGTCCTGGCATCCAGCCCCAGTGCCTCGGCCAGATTGAAGGCCTCTGATACAGCAACCATCGAAATTCCAAGAATCATGTTGTTGCAAATCTTTGCAGCCTGACCGTTTCCGGCACCGCCTGCATGGATAATACGCCCCCCCATAATGTCCAGAAACGGCCGGGCCTTTTCAAAAGCCTCTGTACTGCCACCGACCATAAAGGTCAGTTTCCCTGTTTCCGCCCCGATCACTCCCCCGGAAACAGGGGCATCAAGCATGGACAGATCATGACTTTCGGCCTTGGCATGAATTTCCCGCGAGGAAGCAACATCAATTGTGGAGCAGTCGATAAACAGAGTTCCCCGATGCGCCTTTGCCAGAAGACCATTCGCACCAAGGTAGACAGCCTTTGCATGCTGGCCTGCAGGCAACATCGTGATGACGACATCTGCATTTTCCAGCACGTCCAGCTGGGACTGGACAACAGTAACGCCATTTTCCCTTGCCAGTTCGATTGACGTTTCCGACAGATCAAATCCTTTGACAGCATGCCCTGCCCTTACCAGATTTGCTGCCATCGGGTTGCCCATGTTACCCAGCCCGACAAAACCTACCTGTGCCATTTCAAGCCTCCTTTTTATTGTTTCATTGCGCATCTATTTTAAAAGCGCACCATCCTTCAGCGTCCAGTTGTCATAGTAATCCATGAAATCCGAAGGCGGATTGTGAAGGTCCAGATCTTCCCAGTCCGGATTGCCATCCTTGTCGACCAGAACAGAACGAATGCCTTCCTTGAAATCAGAGGTGTAAACAGACGCTGTTGAAATTCTCAGCTCTCTTTCCAGAACCTGACCAATAGCCTGTCCCCTGGATTGCCGGAGGTTTTCCCAGGTCAAAAGAAGACTGCGTTTGCTTCCCTTCCCCATGGCTTTGAGAGCCTTGCCAAGGATCTCCCCATCCTGCCCATCAACAGTTTCCTGAAGCTTTAGGAGCTCATCGACGGCTTCCCCCAGAGTTTTGTGATCCAGAGCCTGATCCAGCACTTTCTGATTGCGCGCCAGAAAGGTATCTGCAGCAGAACAGTCTCTGGCCAGAGATTTCAGAACGGAATCAACACGGGCAAATCCCTTGTCGCTTGCGGCCACAAGCCTTTCCTCAAAAACCTTGAGATCGGATGCATCAAGCAAGTGCGTCCCAAAACCGCAGAAAAGCCCTTCCAGATAGGAACAGCGATATCCGGTGAGCCCCAGAAACCACCCCAGGCGCCCCGGCATCTGGTTGAGGAAATACCCGCCACCGACATCAGGATGAAGACCGATGGCGATCTCGGGCATGGCAAAGACACTGCGCTCGGTGACAATGCGGTGGCTGCCGTAAATGGATGTGCCAACCCCGCCGCCCATGACATAGCCATCAAGAAGAGACACATAGGGTTTCCTGAAATGCGCCAGAAAGTTGTTCAGGCGGTATTCGACGCGAAAGAGACCCTCACCCCGGTCTGCGTCATCCCAGACCGCTCTGACATCACCACCAGCGCAAAAGGCACGTTCCGATGAGGACTTGATCAGCACCACATCAATTGCCTCGTTGTCATGCCATTCGAGCAATCTTTCATAGAGCGCGGCAATCATATGATGGGTTAAGGCATTGAGTGCTCTGGGTCTGTTCAGAACAACAACCCCCACTCCATTTTCCTCTGAAAAGAGAATATCTTCTTCAATTGTCTGCGTCATCAAGCATACCCTGTTTTTAATTGGGGATATGATGGAGCCATTGTGACAGGGGTGTCAATCAACATAACCGTTAAAAAAAGAGGGAACAGAAAAGCTCCCTCTTTTGCCCCCCGTCTTTATTGTCGGCGAATTCCGTTCAGGAGCTCTTCAACTTCCGATCCCAGATGTTTCGACTGATCTCCAAGCCCTCTGGAATCCTGCAGAAACTCGGAAGAGGTCGACTGGTTCTGCTCAGAGGTTTTACGCACCGACATCATGGCCTTCTGCACATTGCCGGTTCCGCCCCTGATATCCTGCGCATGACAGGAAATATCATCCGTTGGCTGCTCCCGGCTTACAATAATCCGGCGCTGAAGCTGCTGGTCGACCTGCCATTGGAGACTGCGCTGACAGCCAGAAGAAAAAGAAAGGAAAGGCAAACACTTGTGATCACACCCTTTGCCACAAATTGCATTTTTCTGAATATCGGCTTCGAGTCCTGATGATCCATTTTGTGGAGTGAATTCACCAGACAGAGAGACACAGCCTTTTTCGGGACGCACGAAGGAATTCAACAAAAATAATTGTTGCTTTTTACCTGCTTTTTTATTGGGATAATCTGAAAGTCGAATCATGAAGTAACGCCCTGCAAGCAAGCCAAAACTCACAAGCTCCAGCTTCTCTTCCGGGCGCACAAACAAACACTCATTTGATAATAAGTCAAAATAACGTCCCCGCCACAGATGTGAAAAACTTCAATACGCGATTTGGAAAATTTTCGTTTTTAAAAGGAAAAGATGTATGAGCGCCGCTGATTACAAACCGGAAACCCTTGCCCTTCACGCAGGCTACCGGGCCGATCCCAACACCGGTTCTGTCGCCGTCCCGATCCACCAGACAACATCCTACCAGTTCAAATCAGCAGAACATGCAGCCAATCTCTTTGCTCTCAAGGAACTTGGCAATATCTACACGCGCATCATGAACCCGACGACAGACGTTCTGGAACAGCGCATTGCTGCACTGGAAGGCGGCGTTGCCGCCATGGCTGTTTCTTCCGGGCAGTCTGCCTCTGCCTTTTCCATTCAGAACATTGCACAGGTCGGCGACAATGTTGTTGCGTCCTCACAACTCTATGGCGGCACCTACAATCTTTTTGCCAATATTCTGCCAACAATGGGCATTGAAGTCAGACTGGTTGATCCGTCAGATCCGGAAAACTTCCGCAAGGCAGCAGATGACAAAACCCGGGCGTTCTATGCTGAAACCCTTCCGAACCCGCGCCTTGCCGTTTTCCCGATTTCCGATGTGGCAGCAATCGGTGATGAACTCGGCATCCCGCTGATCATGGACAACACGGCAGCCCCGGTCATCTGCCGCCCGATCGAACACGGAGCGCACATTGTCGTTTACTCCACAACAAAATACATCGGGGGACACGGCACTTCCATTGGCGGCATGATCGTCGACAGCGGCAAGTTCGACTGGGAAGCCCACAAGGATCGCTTTCCGACACTGAATCAGCCAGACCCGAGCTATCACGGTGCAGTCTGGACAGAAGCCGTCAAGCCACTGGGACCAATAGCCTATATCCTCCGGGCCCGCGTGATTCTGCTTCGCGATCTTGGGTCTGCGATGTCCCCTTTCAATGCCTTCCAGTTTATCCAGGGCATGGAAACCCTGCCACTGCGCATGCGCGAACACTGCAGAAATGCAAATGCAGTTGCCGAGTTCCTCAGCACTCATCCCGCTGTTGAACGGGTCATCCATCCAAGTCTGGCATCCGGCCGGGAAAGGGAAATCGCCGACAGACATTTCAAAGGCGGTTATGGTGCACTGATCGGCTTTGAGCTGAAAGGCGGACGTGCTGCAGGAGCGGCCTTTATTGACGCGCTCAAACTCTTCTATCACGTTGCCAACATCGGGGATGCACGTTCTCTCGCAATTCATCCCGCAACCACAACACACTCCCAGCTCACAGCAGAAGAACTGACAGCATCAGGTGTATCCGACAGCTACGTTCGCCTTTCAATCGGCATCGAGCATATCGACGACATTCTGGCCGATCTGTCACAGGCTCTGGGTGCGACAAATTAATCCCTGACCGCCGAAAGTTCCATTCAAAGGCTCAAGTCTCTGGACCTGTTATTTGACAGGTTTTATAAGGGACCTGAGCCTTTCCTGTAAGCAAGGGCAAAAAAACACGTCAGTGGAGTCAATCAATTGAGCAGCCTCTCCCCATTCCTCGTGCACCGTCCGCGTCGCAACCGAACCGATAGCTGGACCCGTCGTCTGGTCGCAGAAAACCGCCTGGGCACCGACGATCTGATCTGGCCCCTGTTTGTACAGGACGAGATGGGCACAAGCGATGTTGCCTCCATGCCCGGTGTAAAACGTTACGGTCCGGACACCCTGGTTGACGCAGTGGGAGAAGCCGTTGAACTGGGCATCCCTGCCGTTGCCATTTTTCCCTATAACAGGGACGACAGCAAAACGGCTGACTGCCGCGAAGCCTTCAATCCGGACAATCTGATCTGTTCGGCTGCTCGCGCCATTCGCAAGCATCACCGGGAAATCGGACTGATCGGTGATGTTGCGCTTGATCCCTACAACAGCGCCGGGCACGACGGAATTGTCCGCGACGGGATCATTCTGAACGACGAAACAGTCGAGGTTCTCTGTAAACAGGCTCTTGCACAGGTCGAAGCCGGCTGTGATTTCGTCGGCCCTTCCGACATGATGGATGGGCGTATCGGTGCCATTCGCACAACACTGGATGAAGCAGGACACGAGTACGCCAAGATCATGGCCTATTCAGCCAAGTATGCCAGTGCATTCTACGGCCCCTTCCGCGATGCCGTGGGCGCAGCGGGCTTTTTGAAAGGCGACAAGAAAAGCTACCAGATGGATCCCGCCAACAGTGACGAAGCCCTTCGCATGATCGAAGGAGACCTCGAACAGGGCGCAGACATGGTCATGGTCAAGCCCGGCATGCCCTATCTGGACATCATCCAGCGCGTCAAGGAAACCTTCCGCGTACCAACGATGGCCTACCAGGTCAGTGGGGAGTTCGCCATGATCAAGGCAGCCAGCCAGAACGGGTGGATTGATCACGACAACGCCATGATGGAAAGCCTGATGGCCTTCAAGCGTGCAGGCACAGACGGCGTTCTGACCTACTTTGCCAAGGATGTGGCCCGACGCCTGAAGCAGGGATAGGAACATGTCCCTCTTTCAGGCTTTCCTGGAGGCCTTTCCCAACGATCCGGACCAGACCGTCCTGTGGACCTGTGATAGCGAACACTACAGCTACCGGGATCTCTATGAATTTTCAGGCCAGCTTGCCAACGCCTTGCAGCAGAACGGCCTGAAAAGCGGTGACACAATAGCCATCCAGACCGGGAAGTCCGCTGATCTTGTTTTCCTCTATCTTGCATCTTTGCGAGTTGGACTGACCTGCCTTCCTCTCAATCCCTCGATCGCCCTTTCGGATTTGTCGGCAAGCCCTGAAACGCAAAGGCTCTCCCTTCTGGTGTGCAGCCCGGACAAAGAGGAACAGGCACAGGAAAGTGCAGCCGATCTGAACATCGCTTCTATTCTGACTTTGGGGACACGCGGGGATGGCAGCCTGATGTCAGCCTGCATCACCCAGGACCTGTTGTTTCAGGACAGTCCTCTGGCTGCAGACACTCCCGCAGCCCTGCTCCCTTCAGGAACAACAGAAAACAGGGCGGTTCTGACATCCATGACCCAGGCTGACCTGTTGCGCGAAGCAAGGGATCTTGTAAAAAAGCACAGCCTGAACGGGGAAGATGTCCTGCTCCACGCCCTTCCTGCCTATCAGAAACACGGCCTGTTCTCGCTTGTAAACATGGCTCTGCTGAGTGGCAGCAAAATCTGTTATCTCAAAAGCTTTGATGCAGTCCGGATGACCGGGCTCCTGCCCCGTATCACGGTTATGGCTGGTAACCCCGTCGTCTATCAGCACTGGATCAGTTCAAGCAGTTTCACAGGCGACATTCCCCAATCTGTGCGCAGCTGTCTCTGCGCAGGCGGCCTGCCTTCAAAAGAGAGTTCTGATCTCTTTTATGATTACACCAGAAGGAAAATAAATATTTTATAATCAGTATATTAACTCAAAAATTGAATACTTTTCCTGAACAGAAAACCCCGGCAGAAACCCTGCCGGGGTTTTGTCTTTCAGAAGGATCAGCTGGATCAGCCAACGATCTCTTCATCAGCAAAGAAGAACTTGATTTCTTCAGCAGCTGTTTCAGGAGCATCGGAACCGTGTACAGAGTTCTCGCCGATAGACAGAGCAAACTCTTTACGGATTGTGCCTTCAGCAGCTTCTGCAGGGTTTGTTGCACCCATAACTTCACGGTTTTTCGCGATCGCGTTTTCGCCTTCGAGAACCTGAACAACAACTGGCTCGGACATCATGAATTCAACCAGCTCGCCGAAGAAGGGACGCTCTTTGTGAACAGCGTAGAAGCCTTCAGCCTGCTCGCGGGACATGCGGATGCGCTTGGACGCAACGATACGCAGACCAGCTTCCTCAAACTTGGCAACGATCTTGCCGGTCAGGTTACGTTTGGTTGCATCTGGTTTGATGATAGAGAAAGTACGCTCGAGAGCCATAGTTCGGAACCTTTTCAATAAAGCTTCAACAGGTAAATTTCTGCGTTCTTATACGTCCGCCAAAGAGGAAGGGCAAGGCTTTTACCAAGCCCGCCCCCAAAATCATGAAAGCTTCATTTTGTGTTCTCAGGCCCCGGCCGGAATCGCACCGATGGAGATCAGGAATTCGCGTTCCGTCATACGGGAATGATCCCCGGCAAAATCATAACCGGCAGGCTTGTGATCAATATAAATTTCCCCGCCGAGATTCAAACCGGTCTGATCATCAAAAATGCCGACCGACATCAAGGTCATGCTGCCATCTTTCATACGCCAGAAAAGGTTGCTGCCGCAGTTCGAACAGAAGCCCCGTTCAGCATAATCGGAAGAGCTGTAGCTCCTGATATGCTCTTCTCCCTGATACACCACGTTTCCGGCCAGAACAGACAGCCCCGGACCACCGGACCATTTCTGACACATGGTGCAATGGCAGGCATGATAATGGGCATCACATTCACTGGCCTCGATCCGGACAGAACCGCACAGGCACTGACCTTTCAAAGACTTCTTTTCAACAGGAGTATCGCTTCCGGAAGACATGACATTTCCCTCAAGACTTGATCATTTTCTGACAGGCAACACACCGGAGAACATTCTCGGGAACACCATACGCCAAAATAGAACAAAACGAAAACAAAAAAGAACTTACCCGGCCGCTCCCGAAATGATAAAGAACGACCATGCTGACAGTTCATGATCTTACATACCGTATCAACAGCCGCGTCCTTCTGGACAAGGCCTCCGCAACCATTCACAAGGGTGACAAGGTTGGCTTTGTCGGTCGCAACGGCACCGGGAAGTCCACACTGCTCCGTCTGATTTCCGGTGAACTTCCGTCAGAACCCGGGGAAATTGTCATTCCAAGAAACGAGCGTGTGGGCAAGGTTCATCAGGAAGCGCCTTCCGGTGATGTGTCACTGATTGATACTGTTCTTGCAACCGATCATGAACGGACAGAACTCCTCAGTGAAGCAGAGACAGCGACCGATCCGGTCAGGATTGGCGAAATCCACGAACGCCTGCACTCCATCAACGCAGACACAGCCCCTGCAAGGGCTGCAAGAATTCTGGCCGGACTGGGCTTCAGCGAAAGCGCACAACAACAGCCCTGCTCTGCCCTGTCAGGCGGCTGGAGAATGCGCGTTGCCCTGGCCTCACTCCTCTTTGCCGAACCCGATCTGCTGCTGCTGGACGAGCCGACAAACCATCTGGATCTGGAAGCAACACTCTGGCTTGAAGGCTATCTCAAAAGCTATTCCGGGACACTGTTTCTGGTATCCCACGATCGCACACTTCTCAACAAGATCTGCAACCGCATTGTTCATCTGGAACATTTGAAGCTCAACAGCTACACCGGAAACTACGATCAGTTTGAACAGACCCGCCGGGAGCGTCTGGAACTGCAGGCCGCCCACCACGCCAAGCAGCAGGCACAGATGGCACACATGCAGTCCTTCATCGACCGCTTCCGGGCGAAGGCTTCCAAGGCACGTCAGGCACAGTCCCGCATCAAGGCTCTGGAAAAGATGGAGCCGATCGCTGCTGTCATGGAAGATCAGACTGTATCCTTTGACTTTCCATCTCCTGACGAACTCCCTCCTCCCCTTGTCGGACTTGATCGTGTCAACATCGGTTACGAGGCAGGCAAACCGATCCTGCGCAATATTTCCATGCGGCTGGATCAGGAAGACAGGATTGCCCTGCTTGGTGCAAACGGCAACGGCAAGTCCACCCTGATGAAGCTTCTCGCAGGACGCCTGGCGCCTCTCTCTGGCGAGATCAGTCGTTCCGGAAAGCTTCGCGTGGGTTACTTTGCCCAGGACCAGGCCGACGAACTGGATCTGGACGCCACTCCCTACCAGCTGATGGCGCGCGCAATGCCACAGGGAACCCTGCCCGAAAAGGTTCGCGCCCAGCTGGGCCGCTTCGGTTTTGGCGAAAACCACTTCGAAAACAGAATTGCCTCCCTTTCAGGCGGAGAAAAGGCACGCCTCCTCTTTGCCCTGATGACACGCGAAGCACCTCACATCCTGCTGATGGACGAACCCACCAACCACCTGGATGTTGACTCCCGGCAGGCTCTCATACAGGCCATGAATGCCTTTGAAGGAGCGATTGTACTGGTTTCTCACGACCCTCACCTGATCGAGCTGTCAGCGGATCGCCTCCTGCTTGTTGCAGATGGCGACGTCAAACCATTTGATGGCGATCTGGAAGACTATCGCAAGCTCCTGCTCGAACAGCGCCGCAAGGAGCGTCAGGCCCAAAAGGCAGGAGAAACAGGACAGGACAGCAACAACGCCGACACAGACAGCCTCTCCAAAAAAGACAAACGCAAGGCCGCAGCCGAATTGCGGGCTGCCTCGGCAGACCTCAGGAAAGCCGTGAAAAAGGCCGAGAAGGAAATCGAGAAGCTGGAATCCCGGAAAGCGGAGATTGAAAACAAGCTTGCAGACCCGGAGATTTACAGTGGCCCGTCAGAAAAAGTTCAGGAGCTGAACATCGAAATGGGCAAGGTGACAAAGGCTCTGGAACAGGCTGAAGAAGACTGGATGCTGGCACAGGAACAGCTGGAAGAGGCCCTTTCCGCCTGAACCTCTGCCACAAATCTATCACTTGATAGGTAAACAGTAATAGACCTCTGTCACGAACCGGTCCATCTAGGCTTCAACAAGTCCCGCGCTTTTAAGGCAGACAAAAACGGAGTCAGAAGAATGAGAGCACATTTTCAAAAATACAGCGGCAAGGGACAGGCCTTGCCGCCTGTTCCCAAAACAGACAAGCTGGTCTGGGCCTGGATTGGAGCCTGCATTGCCATTGCTGCAACAGCCGGTTTATCAAACTGGGCCAACGCTCCCTTCTTTATGGCTCCCTTTGGAGCAAGCTGTGTGCTTGTCTTTGCGGCCCCCAATGTTCCGCTTGCCCAGCCCCGCAATCTCGTTCTGGGTCATCTCGTTGCCGGTTTTGTCGGTCTGGCCATTTTTCATACCCTCGGGAACGACTGGATTTACATGGGCATTGCCGTCGCAACCGCAATCACGGCCATGCAGCTGACCCGCACTCTTCACGCACCGGCCGGTGCAACACCGCTGGTTGTCATGCTGGAACAGGCAGACTGGTCATTTCTGGTGACGCCCATTCTGAGCGGTGCCCTTGTAATCCTGCTGGTTGGTCTTGTGGTCAACAACCTGCCCAAAGGCGGCCACTATCCCGAATACTGGTAGGCTCTAGACAAAGGGATGTGCCGGTGTGATCCAGTAGTCATAAAGCAGGGCGCCCCCGAAAAGAGCGATCACCCCCCCCCCCAGAACAGGAATAACCCGCCCAACCCAGAGGCGATTGCCTCCGATATCCTCGACCAGCCACAAAAGCGGAACACGGATCCCCTTGGCGGTCAGGGCAATCGCACTCACCGTCAACCCGGTCCCGAGGGACATGGCCAGGACGGCCATCAGGCCTCCCCACCATTCTCCCAGCAGGAATGAGAGGATCAAGACCAGCAAGGCACCTGTACAGGGTCTGATCCCGACCGAGGAAATCAGCAGCCAGAAATCCCTCTTCCTGATCTCGTGCTTGCTCTGCCTGCTGTGATCATGGTGTTCATGATGTGCATGTTCGTCCTGATGCCCATGGTTATGATCACATCCGGAATGCGCGTGATCATGACTGTGCCCGTGGTCATGCCCGCAGCAGTGATGATGACCTTCGCTGTTTCTGAAACCACGAAACATCAGGAAAACCCCGACAGCAATAAAGGCTCCATAGCTGACAGGTTCGAGCGCGTCTTCAACCGACAGGGAAAAGGAGCGCACGCCTCCTTCCAGAATGAGCCAGGCTCCTCCAACGATAACAATGGCTGTCAATCCCTGCACACAGGATGAGATCATGGCCAGCGAGGCTGTTTTTCGTACCGAAACGTGATGGGTCAGGCTGTAGGAGGAAATAATCGCCTTGCCATGTCCGGGGCCCACAGCATGAAAAACACCATAGAGAAATGAAACCCATGCCATATGCCAGGCTGCATTTCCGCCCAGCCCTTCTGTCGCCATGGCACGAACAGCCGATGAGATTTCTGCAGAAAAACTTTGCTGATAGGCCCGGGTTATATCAATCAGCCCCGCCCAGGTTTCCTGAAAGGCAGACAGAACCTCGAAGGCGAAAGCCGCTTTTGGCGCGGCCAGCAACAGGGCAGCGCACAGCAGAGGAAGCACTCTTTTCATCATTTATCCTCTGCAATCCACAATCATGGTTTCAGCAAAGGCAGCCCCGATACGGGGATCATCCGGCGTACCGTCAATCGGAATGGCTTCCAGAAGAGATCTGGTCTGCTCGTCAACCCCGGTCGCAGCCTTTCTTTCAGTCCGGCAATCCGCATCGGCACCACTGACAGCCCTGGCCTGCCCACCCTCAATTGCACTGGCCGGAAGATAACTGACCGTCTGATCGGACTGGACGAAATCCATGGCAATAAAATAGGACGGGTCAAACATTTTAAGCTGTACCGCTTCCCCGAGGGAAGTCTCGCCACTTTCCGGTTCAACAAGAAACCTCAGAACGAGACGCCCGCTTTGAATGGACGCATGAATGCGTGTGGCATTGATGTCGATCCGGTCCTGATTTTCCAGCCCCTCGATTTCCAGAAAATAATTCCACTCCTTGAGATTTGAGAGGGCCTCTCCCGCGAAGTCATAAAGCTCCTGATCGGACAACTGACCGTCCCGGTCAAGATCAAGGTCGGCAATCAGGGTTTCCGAATAGAGATCGTCGAAGATCCAGATCGGCTCCAATCCGACGATCTTCTCCTGCTCGTGATAGACAATCACTGCAGTATCAACAAAAACATGAGGGTGTGCCTTGGCACCCGGAACAGATGTCATCAAGGCAATTGCCAGCCCGCCAAGGGAGGACCGCACACCAGAAGCACCAAATGACTTAATAGAAAAATGCATACTGTATAACTCAGCTTACGATGCGAAAGTTTTGACGTTATACAATAACATAGGCAGTCTCGCCACAAAACAAGACTGCCTACACAAAAATATCTCAGTCGCCGTCAGCTTTTTCATCCAGCTCTTCATTTAACTGGTTCTGAACGAAGTCGGATGTTTCCAGCTCAATCACAAATCCGGCATCTGTGTGCTTCAGAATACGCCCCTTGAAACGTCCCAGCGTTTCAACATGCAGGTCAATCAGGGACCCTGCATCGGGTCGCAATTCGCTTTGCACCGCAAGGCCACCGGCTGAAAGATCAACACACTCAACACGATGCCACTCTTCCGCTATTCGCACAAGCGCAGAGCCATCAACCTCGAACCGCTGAAAAAGTCTGCGGGTATCGCTCTCTATTGTCCTGACTTTCATTGTACGCCCAACCTTTGTGTTTTTCAGACAAAACCACCCCAGGCTGCGATAAATTCTAGATCATAACGCCAGAGAGGCAAAGATTTTATTCCGTGCGATGGATCAGGTGATAACCAAAGGATGTCTCAACAACATCACTGGTTTCGCCAACGTTCATTGAAAAGGCAGCTTCCTCGAACTCGGGCACCATCATGCCACGGCCGAAATGGCCCAGATCGCCACCTTCCTGACCGGAAGGACAATCGGAAAATTCGCGCGCGAGAGCACCAAAGTCCTCGCCGCCTGCAGCGCGACCCTTCAGTTCTTCAATCAGGCTTTGAGCCTCTTCCTTGGAACGGGATGCAGTGGAACGCATGGACCCTGCGTACATCAGCAGGATATGGGAAGCACGAACTTGAGACATAACTCTCTCCGCTGTTGGTAAAATCAAAACAGCCAACACAATAACAGCCCGACTTTCGCATGCAACGGAAGTCGGGCTGTGTCACGGATTCTCGACCGGAAAATATCAGGTAATCTGGAATTTCGACAGCACCTGCGCCAGATCGTCACCAAAGTTGGGACCCCGACGGACAACACCAACATTGACCGGCAGTGCACGCATGTCAGGATGCGAAGGCTCCAGGCTTGTCAAAGCCGTAACCGGAATATGCTTTGTCGAGGGCATTGCAGAAAGCGCACAGGCCAAATCGGCCCCGGACATTCTCGGCAGGACCATCGAGGTCATGATCATGTCCGGCTTCAATTCCATAATCAGGGCAATGGCATCAAAGGGATCCATGATCGTTGTAACGCGATAACCACAGGCTTCCAGCTCCCGGGCCACAACCTTGCCAGCAATTTTCTGGGGAACAACAAGCACAACTTCCTTGATGTCGATTTCAATGTCTTCAACGTTGAAGGTCGAGTGGTGTGGCATGGAGCGCACAACTTCAGCAATTTCGCTGACGTCGACACTCTCGCCATCCAGAAGCGAGGAAATCTTGTCACTGTAGGTCTGAAGGTCACCGATCGCCTTGTCATCGAGCTCCTTGACACTGGACATGTATTCTTCAAGGCGGTGTGTGATTGCTGTCAAACCAGGAACATTGACGGACTTGGCTTTCAAACGGATGTTTGAAACATCCCCTGACATCCTTGCCAGAGCATCCTTCGGATCCGTTCCCCCTGTACGGACCTGCTGCAGTGTGACTTCCAGACTTGACGCGACATCGCGCGCTTCATCAAGGATTTCAGCCTCTGCCTGTTGATTGACTTCTTCTTCTGTAATGTTAATGCCACTGCTGCTCATTGAGCCATCTACTCCAATAAGAACAAAATCTGGCAAGATAGTAGCGCTCAATAGGTTAATGATACCTAAAAACAGCTATAAAAAATCCCCGCTGCAGTGAAATACAGCGAGGATTTTCAAAAGGATGCTTTGAAAAGGCAATCAGGCCTCGTTTTCAATTTCCTCAAGCGGCAGATCGAGTTTCAGATGCAGCTCTTTCAGACGCGCTTCATCGATTGTCGCAGGAGCCTGCATCAGTGGATCCTCTGCCTTTCCGTTCATCGGGAAAGCGATCACTTCGCGGATGTTTGGCTCATCAGCAAGCATCATGACCATACGGTCGACACCCGGGGCAGAACCACCATGCGGAGGCGCGCCGTATTTGAAGGCGTTCAGCATGCCGCCGAAGCTTTCTTCAACATCCTCTGCCGTGTAGCCTGCAATTTCAAAGGCCTTGTACATAATGTCAGGACGGTGGTTACGAATGGCACCGGAAGACAGCTCGATACCGTTACAGACAATATCGTACTGGAAGGCATTGATCGTCAGGGGATCCTGACCTTCCAGAGCTTCCATTCCGCCCTGGGGCATGGAGAACGGGTTGTGACTGAAATCAATACGACCCGTGTCTTCATCCAGTTCGAACATCGGGAAGTCGACAATCCAGCAGAACTTGAAGATATCCTTTTCAAGCAGATCAAGATCGTTGCCCAGCTTGATACGAACCTGACCGGCAAACTTCGCTGCTTTCAGTTCCTTGTCACAGGCGAAGAAAACCGCATCGCCATCTTTCAGGCCGGCAGCGTCCTTGATCTGCGCCAGACGCTCATCATCCAGGTTCTTGGCAATTGGACCCTTTGGCGTACCGTCTTCACCGTAAATGATATAGCCAAGACCTGCCGCACCTTCGGAGCGCGCCCAGTCGTTGAGCTTGTCAAAGAAGCTGCGCGGGTTGCCCGCAGCACCCGGCGCAGGGATTGCGCGAACAACAGAACCCGCATCAACGGACTTGGCAAAGATACCAAAGCCCGAACCGCGGAAGGCCTCGGTCACATCTGCAATCATAATCGGGTTCCGCAGATCCGGCTTGTCAGAGCCGTATTTTGCCATGGCTTCCGCATAGGGAATACGAACGAACGGCGCAGGTGTAACTTCACGGCCGTTTGCGAACTCCTTGAAAACCCCTTCAAGGACGGGTTCAACAGCAGCGAAAACATCATCCTGCGTGACGTAGCTCATTTCAAAGTCGAGCTGGTAGAACTCACCCGGTGAACGATCAGCACGGCTGTCTTCATCACGGAAGCAGGGAGCAATCTGGAAATACTTGTCGACACCACCCACCATCAGAAGCTGTTTGAACATCTGGGGTGCCTGCGGCAGGGCGTAAAACTTGCCCGGGTGAACACGGCTTGGAACCAGATAGTCACGCGCGCCTTCAGGAGAAGACGCCGTCAGGATCGGTGTCTGGATTTCCTGGAACCCCTGCCCGATCATTCTGGTCCGCAGCGATGCGATCACATCCGAGCGCAGCTTGAGCTTGGCAGCCATTTTCTCGCGGCGCAGATCAAGGTAGCGATAACGCAGACGTGTGTCTTCGCCGGCATCTTCATCGGAATTCACCTGCAGGGGCAGAACTTCGGCACGGGACTGGATATCAAGTTCCTCGACGCGGACCTCGATATAACCTGTTGGAAGGTTCTCGTTGATCGTCTCGGCAATACGCTCCACGACTGTTCCGGTCACAGTGATAACAGACTCTACACGAACGCTTTCCAGCGTTTCAAACAGAGGACTGGAGCTATCAACCACACACTGTGTAATACCCTTGCTGTCACGCAGATCAACAAACAGCAGCTGTCCGTGATCTCGTTTACGGTGAACCCAACCTGACAGACGAACCCGCTCGCCTGCCTGATCCTGACGAAGCTCTCCACAGGAGTGTGTGCGATAAAGATGCATGATCTTTCCTTAGACGCTGTAACCGGGCGCGTTTGAACACCCAAATGAGAAGGTCCGATTCACTGATCCGGACCTGACAAAACAATTCGCTTTGGAAAAACACATTTTGCCTGCTGTTTGTCAAGGCAGGAGCTTAAAAACTCTTGTGGAAAGGCATTTTTTTGGAACTTCCGGACAAAGCACGAACCAAAGTGATCGCAAGAGGCTTTTCAGCAAAGCTGCCTGGGCTTTGCAGTATGCGTCCCGGTCTCATTTTCCCCGGCATATTCTCCGGCCTCTTTCCTGCTGTCCTGCGTGCGCCTGATCCGGGCTTTTCTTCAAACAAGACCGATTTGATGCTTCTTTTTTGGAAAACAGCACTTTATAGTGCGCCTCATGACAATGATTACCGATACAGCCCAACTCACCTCTTTCTGCGAACAGCTCGCCCAATCCAACTATATCACCGTCGATACGGAGTTTCTGAGGGAGAGCACCTACTGGCCAAAGCTTTGCCTTGTTCAACTGGCAAACGAGGACGTCTTCGCGGCTGTCGATGTGCTTGCAGAAGGTATTGACCTTACTCCTCTCTTTGACCTGATGCGCAACAGCGCCGTGCTGAAAGTGTTCCACTCTGCACGCCAGGATCTGGAAATATTTCATCTGCTGATGGGCGGAGATCTGCCCGCACCGCTCTTTGATACACAGATTGCTGCAATGGTCTGTGGATTTGGAGATTCCGTTGGTTATGACAATCTGGCGCGTAAACTGATCAATGTGGAAATTGACAAGTCAGCGCGTTTCACAGACTGGTCAAAAAGACCTCTGACTGAAAAGCAGATCAACTATGCCCTCTCGGATGTCACTTTCCTCCGGGACATCTATAAAAAACTGCAAAAGCAGATTTCCAGTGCCGGACGGGAACACTGGCTGACAGAAGAAATGGCCATCCTTGAATCTCCGGCCACTTATGTGACCCAGCCGGAAGATGCCTACAAGCGCATGAAAACCCGTTCCAATGACAAGCGTTATCTGACTGTTTTGCGCGAACTGGCTGCCTGGCGTGAAGCTGAAGCCCAGCGCAAGGACATGCCGCGCGGCAGAGTGCTCAAGGACGAACAGCTTTTTGACATCGCGGCCCAACGTCCCCGCACTCCGAAGGAGCTGGCGAAAACACGGGGTATCTCGGAAGACATGGCCCGGGGGCGCATTGGCAAGGCCCTGCTGGAGGCTGTTGAAACAGCCCTGTCACTGCCAAAGGACCAGCAGGCCATTCCAAAGGAACGCATCGAGGTTCCCGCCGGTCGTGGTGCCGTTTCAGACCTTCTGAAAGTGTTGCTCAAACAGCGTTGCGACGACTTCAATGTTGCACAGAAACTGATCTGTAACAGCCAGGATCTGGACCGGATTGCCGCTGATCAGGACAGTGACATCGCCGCCATGCACGGCTGGCGTTACGAAGTTTTCGGGGAAGTCGCCCAGAAACTCAAAAAGGGTGAACTCTCCCTGCATCTGGAGAACGGACAGCTTGTTATCAACACCCGGTGAAAACCGGCTTTCGGCGCAATTGGTTTCCCTTGCAAAAAGCGTAGCGCTTATAACCGTTGCGCTTTTCAGCCTTCAGTCAAATCCGAAGGCCCAGGCTGTTGGTGGCGGCATTGAACTGACAGCAGAACAGCTCGCTGAAGCGCCGGAATTCTCTGTTCCTGTTGATTGCGACTTTGATACAACCTGCTTTGTTCAACACTATTTTGACCATGGTCCCGGCTCACGCACCCAGGATCACTTTTGCTCAGGCCTGACCTACAACAATCACCGTGGCATTGACATCCGGACCACCACCCTTGAGCAGATGGAACAGGGGGTCAATGTCATTGCCGCTGCCGAGGGTGAAGTCATTATTGTGCGTGACGGCGTCACGGACCGGGCGCTCAATCAAAGGGAAGTCAACGAGTTTCTGACCAACAGTGGCCTTGTTCTGAAATCAAATCAGGTTGTGATCCGCCACAGCCGGAACTGGTACAGTCTTTACGGCCATCTGAAAAAGGGGACAGTTGCAGTCAAAAAGGGACAACGTGTCAGGCGCGGACAGCCTCTGGGCGAAATCGGCCTCTCGGGCAGCACCAGCTTCCCTCACCTGCACTTTGGCGTGATGTTCAATAACCGTGTCATTGATCCCTTTACGGCACGGGAAGATGACGCAGGCTGTCAGCAACCGGCGCGCCAGAGCCTGTGGACAGAAGCAGCAGAGGCCATTCTGACCAAACGGAAGGTCGGCATTCTCAATGCAGGTTTCTCAGACAGGGTTGAAGGAATTGATGATCTCAAGACAAAACCGTTGCTCTCCAGATCACAAACCCTGACATCAACGCAGCAGATCACCTTCTGGTCCGGCCACTGGGGCACGCAAAAAGGGGATCACATCACACTGGAAATTCATCAGCCGGACGGTCAGATCGCCCGTGTTTCATCCGTTGCAGAAGAATCCCGTGTGAACGGATACCACTTTCTGACCCTGCCTTTGCCCCCGAGCGGACAGCAGGCTTCCGGACGTTATGTCGGTGTTTTTTCAATCCTGCGCGGCAAAAAGGTTGTGGCCAGTATCACCCGTGGGGCCGTTGTCCCATAAGGCCTGATAAATGCAGTGTTTTAAAGAGAAAACCGCAGCTCTTCTGTCTTGACACAAAAAGAGAACCAAAGTAGAACAAAAGCAGATGTTTTTGCTTTGTTCCATTTTCGGCAGGAGACAAACGTGCTGACACGCAAACAACGTGACTTGTTGCTCTACATCCATTCTCACATGGAGAGCAAGGGCCTGCCACCGTCCTTCGATGAAATGAAGGATGCCCTGGATCTCAAATCGAAATCCGGTATTCATCGTCTTGTCACAGCACTGGAAGAAAGAGGTTTCATTCGTCGTCTGGCCCACCGGGCCCGGGCGGTCGAGATTGTCCGCCTTCCCGAAGACATGATCCCTGCAAGGAAAACGGAAAACCGGACAACGGATCAGGCGAACAACGTTGTCCCGCTTAAATCGGGAGCATCTGCACCGGAAACAGGTGAAACACCATCGGCACAGCTTCCCCTTTATGGAAAGATTGCTGCCGGAACGCCCATTGAAGCCATCAGTGATCCTTCAAACTTTGTGGATGTTCCTCCGCACCTTGTCGGTTCCGGTGAGCATTACGCCCTGACAATTGACGGGGATTCCATGATCGAAGCGGGTATTCTGGATGGTGATACCATTGTTCTGGAACGCACAAGCCGCGTCGAAAACGGCACCATTGCTGTTGCTCTTGTCCACGGTGAAGAAGCGACCCTGAAGCGCATTTATCACAAGGGACAGGAAGTCATTCTGGAGCCGGCAAACGCCACACATACGGCCCAGCACTTTCATGCCAGTGACGTGCAGATTCAGGGACGTCTGGTCGGACTGGTCAGAAACTATCACTGATCCTGTCTGTGCCTATCTCTCCCAGGGGCGCTTCTCTCCTGATGGTTCAAGAGCTTTGCCGTTCAGAGCTGTAATGCTGTATCCGGAGTGTCCCGTATCCTCCGGCCAGAGCGCGATGCCCGCCGTTTTTCCCAGAACTCTCCTGTCGAAAAGAGGAACCTCACAGGAAAAGCGGTAAACAGGATAGCGTGCAATCACCAAATCTGCGTTTCTGCAATCCTGCCTCAGGGAATTCGGCGAGAAGGACAAGGCAACGTCAAACGCTTCTTCCTGCTCCGGACTGTCAAAATGAACAAGACATCCTGACGGATCGCAGTTGATCCGCTCAGAAGTCACAGCAGCCTTCTGAAAGTCAATGATCTGGTCGCTTCCCCAATAGTCCTTCCAGATGTTCCGGGCAAAGCGTTCACTGCGCAGGGTTGAAACAACAATACTCTCCTCGTCCCTGAACGCGATCAGCTTCGCCTTCTCATCAACCAGCATGACGGGCTGAGGCTGGGCGACAATCCGGATGGCCCAAAAAGGCACCACAAGTAAAGCTGCCCAACGCAGTGGACCCTCGATCAAAACAAGCCAGAGAAAGATCAGCAGAAGCAGGAGCAAACCTTCCACCCCCAGAGGCGGGACATGAACTGCCCCCAGGGAAAAGGCACCAAAGAACTCTGCGATCAGCAGCAACTGATCCAGAGACCACGACAGCATTCTCACGAAAGGCTCCCCCATGCCCAGAGGGAGCGCAACCAGACACACAAGCACCAATGGCATGACAACCGCACCTGTCCAGGGAACAGCCAGCATGTTGGCCGGAATTCCCATCAGGGATATGTTCTGAAAGTGATAGGCGACGAATGGCAGGGTTGCCAGGGATGCCACCAGTGAACAGAGAAAGAGGCTGCAAAGCCACCACAGAACCTGTCCGGTCACAGCCCCGGGCAAAAGGCTCAGAACAGCACCGGGTCTTCCCTCAAGCTCGGCATTTTTCAAACGATGCACCCAGTCTGCCCGTGCAATCGTCTGATAAAAGGAAACCAGAGCGAGAACAGCTGCAAAGGAAAGCTGGAAAGAGGCGCTGACAACAACTTCCGGAGCCAGAATCATCACCCCCAGAGCCGCGACAAAAACCAGTCTGAAGGAAAAGGGATTCCTGTCCAGCAGGATTGCACCAAGGGCAAAACCAATCATGATAAAGGCCCGTTGCGCCGGAACAGGGGCGCCGATCAGCTGCAGAAAGAGAAAACAACCGGCAAAGGCAACAACGGCAGACAGTTTCTTGATGGGATAGCGCAAGGCCAGCGCAGGCCAGAGGGCCAGCATAAAACGCGTTCCCCCAAAGAGAATTCCTGCCAGCAATCCCATATGCAGACCGGAAATGGCCAGAAGATGAGCCAGACCGGACTGCCTCATACTCTCCTGTTGCTGTTCCGTCAGCTTGCCCTTTTGGCCTGTCAGGAAAACAATCACCAACGCCTGCTCGTCCTCTGGCAGATACGCTTTGATGGAGCGGATCAAATCCAGCCGGAGACCATTCCACAGCCTTGTCCATGCTTCCGTCAAACTGCCCCGGACAAGAGCCCCACCGGCGTCGATCTTTTCGGCATCTCCCATCATAAAGCCCGAAGCACCAATCCCCCTGAAATAGTTCTGCCTTGCAAAATTGTACCCATCAGGATGAAGGGCCCCGGAAGAGGGAAGAAGCGCTGCCCTGCCTTCTATACAGTCGCCAATATCAAACACATCCTCCTGCCGGGTTGTGAGCCTGAGACCCGATGGTGTTTTCCCGTTTCCCAGCCAGGGAACCTCTACCTCCCTGAATGTCAGACGGGCACCCTGCCGATGGGGCTCGATTTCGGCAACGCATCCCTTGAAAGGTGCTCCGAACAGTTCTCTTTCAAGCATCACTGTTCCTGCGTTTTCGGCCCTGTACTTGATGAACCCGAACCCGCAGAAAAACAATCCGGCAAGCAAAAGAACTGCGCCGAACCGGACAAACCGTGTCAGGGACATCAATCCTGCTGAAAGAATCAGAGTGGCCGGCAAGGCTCCGATGATCGCAAGCCATATCCATTCGGGAGGTTCATAATCCGGCAGAAAATAGGTGGCAATTCCCAAACCAAAGCATAGAACACACAGGTAAAACAGACGGATCCTGGAAAAGGCCCTGTCCAGAAAACCGCTTTTCCCGAGCCTGCGATTCAGATTCCGCCCCTCAACAATCAAACGATCCCACAGCATTTCAGGAAAAGCGCCTTGTTATCCATTGCTCTTTTTCCATCATAACTTACAGCCCCTCCCTTTTTCCACGTCTTTCCCCCTTCCCGGCATTTGATACTCCTCAAGAGCTGTGATACATCAGCCGGAAAGAAGAATGACCCTCCTTGCAAGCCGTTCACAGGAATGGCGAAACGGAGATCGTTCACTGAAACAGACAAGCCGTTATGGAGCCCTTTGCAATGTCTGCATCTGCCAAACAAGTCGTGACACGTTTTGCACCTTCCCCAACCGGTTTTCTTCATATCGGGGGAGCCAGAACAGCACTGTTCAACTGGCTTTTCGCCCGGCACCACGGTGGCCGCTACACACTGCGTATTGAAGACACGGATCGTGCCCGCTCCACCCCCGAAGCGATTGATGCCATTCTGGATGGTCTCTCCTGGCTTGGACTGGACCACGATGGAGACGTTGTTTACCAGTTCGCACAGCGTGACCGGCATGCAGAAGTGGCCAACAGTCTTCTGGAACAGGGCAAGGCCTATCATTGCTATTGCTCGCCCGAAGAACTGGAAGCCATGCGGGAAAAGGCAAAGGCAGAAGGACGCCCGATCAAGTATGATGGCACCTGGCGCGACCGTGATGCATCCGAGGCTCCCGAAGGCGTCAAGCCTGTCGTGCGTCTGAAGATGCCACAGGACGGAGAAACCACAATCCGGGATCTCGTTCAGGGTGATGTGACAGTTCCAAACAGCCAGCTCGATGACATGATCCTGTTGCGCGCAGATGGCACACCCACCTACATGCTGTCTGTTGTTGTCGACGATCACGACATGGGCATTACCCACGTCATCCGCGGAGATGATCACCTCACAAACGCCTTCCGCCAGTATCAGCTCTATGCTGCCATGGGCTGGGACATTCCCGAGTTTGCCCATATCCCGCTGATCCACGGAGCAGATGGTGCCAAGCTTTCCAAACGTCACGGTGCTCTTGGCGTCGAAGCCTATCGCGACGAGATGGGTTATCTTCCGGAAGCACTGCGCAACTACCTTCTGCGTCTTGGCTGGGGCAAGGGTGACGAGGAAATCATTTCAACAGAACAGGCTGTCGAATGGTTCGACATTGATGCTGTAGGCAAGGCCCCATCGCGCTTTGATTTTGCGAAGCTGGACAACCTCAATGGTCACTACATCCGCAACAGCCAGGACAGAGCTCTGGTGGAGCTTGTCGCCCCGCTTCTGGCAAACCGTCAGGAGTTGCAGGTTGGCGATGCGCAGAAAACACTGCTGAAAAAAGCAATGCCCGGCTTGAAAGAGCGTGCAAAAAACCTTCTGGAACTGGCTGATTCTGCTGCCTTTTATCTTCACCCTCGCCCATTGGAACTGAATGAAAAGGCCGCCAAACTTCTGGATGATGAGGCCCGCTCCCGACTTTCCCTCCTCCACGCCCAACTGGAAACCCTTCAGGAATGGGAAGCTGAAAAAATCGAACAGCTGCTCAAAAGCTTTGCTGAAAGCCAGGAACTCAAACTTGGAAAGGTCGCACAGCCTGTACGGGCCGCTCTGTCAGGCAGCAATGTCTCCCCGAGTGTTTTTGAAGTGATGGAAATTCTGGGCAAGGAAGAATCCCTTGGCCGTATCGGGGATCAGGCTCTCTGACCCCTGCCAGAGCACGAGCGTCTGAAAGCCCCTGTCTCCCCCGGCAGGGGCTTTTGTTTTTTCCCGAAGCCTTCATTGAAGAAAATGCGTTCTGTAATTGATGTTTAAGCCTTTAACCATTATGCTGGCGCAAAGGGACTTTTAACAAAAAAACAAAAGGTAAAAGACATGAGCGCTGACAAAAGGAACTCTTTCACACTAACGGACAACCGAACGGGCGAAAGCTTCGAAATGCCCCTGATGGATGGAAAGGTTGGCCCTTCTGTTATTGATGTGCGTCGTCTCTATGCCCAGACTGGCTGTTTTACCTATGATCCCGGCTTCACCTCCACCGCGAGTTGTGATTCCTCCATCACCTATATTGATGGTGACAAGGGTGTCCTGCTCCACAGGGGATATTCCATTGAAGAGCTCGCATCCAAAAGTGACTTTATGGAAGTGTGCTACCTGCTGCTGAACGGTGAACTGCCCAATGTGGAGGAAAAGGAAGACTTTTCCAAGAAGATCACCTATCACACCATGCTTCATGAACAGGTCATGAATTTCTATCGCGGCTTCCGTCGCGATTCCCACCCCATGGCTGTTATGGTGGGTGTAGTTGGCGCGCTCTCAGCCTTTTATCACGACTCAACCGATGTACGTGATCCGCAACAGCGACTGATCGCCTCTCATCGTCTGATTGCAAAAATGCCGACACTGGCAGCGATGGCTTACAAGTATTCCATCGGCCAGCCTTTTGTTTATCCCCGCAACGATCTCAGCTACTCGGAAAACTTCCTGCACATGACCTTCTCTGTACCGACAGAGGAATACAAGGTCAGCCCGGTTCTGGCGCGTGCAATGGATCGCATTTTCATTCTCCACGCCGATCACGAGCAAAATGCCTCAACATCCACAGTCCGGATCGCCGGCTCTTCCGGTGCGAACCCCTTTGCCTGTATTGCTGCGGGCATCGCCTCGCTCTGGGGTCCTGCGCACGGTGGTGCAAACGAAGCCGTCCTGCAAATGCTTCAGCAGATCGGTCACAAGGATCGCATTCCGGAGTTTATCGAGCGCGCGAAAGACAAGAATGATCCCTTCCGTCTGATGGGCTTCGGTCACCGCGTTTACAAGAATTACGATCCACGCGCGGCCGTCATGCGTGAATCCTGCCACGAGGTTCTCGCAGAACTCAATGTAGACGATCCACTGCTGGAACTGGCGATGGAGCTGGAGCGCATCGCGCTTTCCGATCCCTATTTCAAGGAAAAGAAACTCTTCCCGAATGTGGATTTCTATTCCGGCATTATTCTCAAGGCCATGGGTTTCCCGACCTCCATGTTTACCGTTCTCTTTGCTCTTGCCCGGACTGTCGGCTGGGTCGCTCAGTGGAACGAGATGATCGAGGATCCAATGCAGAAAATCAGCCGCCCTCGCCAGCTTTTCCTGGGCGAAGACAAACGCGATTTTGTCCCGATGGACCAACGCAAATAAGGCAATCCATCATTCATAGCGGATACAACAAAAGAGGCTGCCCATCCGGCAGCCTCTTTTTTACGATCTGTCGCAAAATGTCACGGATTTAACCGGATTGCTGATTTTTCCGGATCACCTCAAGCACAGCTTCAGCCGCCTTGTCGCTTGGGGTTCCCTCCTCCGGAGAAAGCATCTCCACTATTCGGGCACAGCCTTCATCAGACTCCCTGCACATGGCCGGGTCTCTTAGAAAAAGCTTGAGATCTGCCGCCAGGATATCCGGACGACAACACTCCTGAATGCGTTCAGGCTGCAACTCCTCGTCCAGCAGAATGTTGGGCAGGGAATAATAGCGCGTCTTGATAAAACGCCTGATGATCCAGGCCGAGAGCGGTTTGACACGATAGCCCACGACAGTCGGAACCGAAGCAATCGCAAGTTCGAGAGAGACTGTACCGGAAGCTGCCAGAGCCACATCCGCTGCGGCAAAGGCCCTGTACTTGTTATCCTTGCCATGACACACAACAGTCTTAAACGGCCAGCGCTCAACAAGCCGCTGAACAGAATCAGAAACCTGATCCACACAAGGAACAACAATCTGCAGACTGTCCCTGTAGGAGGCATGCAGATTGCTGAGCGTCTGGCTGAAAATACTGCCAAGCTGTGAAATCTCGCTTTCCCTGCTTCCCGGCAAGACAACAATCGTTGTGCAACCGGGATCAAGCCCCAGTTCTTCCCGGCATTCTTCCCTGTTCAGTCCCCTGGGTTGATCTTCCAGTGCAGAGTGACCAACAAAGGTCGTCTCCAGTCCGTGGCGGGTAAAATACCGGGGTTCAAACGGGAGCAAAGCCAGCAGATGATCAAGATAGGCCGATATCTTTTTGGCCCGCTTAGGCTTCCAGGCCCACACAGAAGGGGCAACGTAGTGAACAAGCGGTATTCCGGTCTTCTTCAAACGTTTGCTGACACGCAGGGAAAAACCGGGCGCATCCACTGAAATATAGACATCCGGTTTTTTCTGCTTCACGTCTTCAACAGTTTGTCCAATCCGGCGCAGAAAATGGGGGATATGGGGCAGGACTTCCGCAAAGCCCATCACCGAGAGTTCCTTCATCGGAAACAGGCTGCTCAGCCCCTGAGCCTGCATGTTGCTGCCACCAATCCCGACGAACTCGACCTGATCCGATGTTCTTCGCCTGAGCGCAGCCATCAGGCGAGCAGCAAGCAGATCCCCCGACGGTTCACCTGCCACGATGTAAACAAGAGGTTTTTCCCTCACTGTTCCGTTTCCTGCTCTTCCATGAAATCAGAGGGATGGATACCACAAACAAACACACCGGCTTCATTGGCTTTCCGGACAACCTGTTCCCGGTCAACCAGCAAACTGCCTCCTGCCTCAAGGGCAATCCCCCTGAAGCCGGACGCAACAGCGTTGGCCAGAGTGGTCAGCCCTACCGTTGGCAGATCAGCGCGGCGATCCTGTTCCGGTTTCTTCAGCTTCACCAGAACAGCTCCCCTGCCTTCACGTTTCAGCTCTCTGCTCCGCAGGATCAGCGCATCCGTGCCTTCAATACCCTCGACAGCCAGCACCAGCCCGTCCTGAACAACAACGGACTGCCCCACATCAACAGCACCAAGAGCGCGGGCAACCTCCACTCCCCTGCGAACATCCGAGACGGTTTCCGGATCATCAATACCAAATTCGCCAAGAGGCCCTGATGGCATCAGGAGGTCCTGCAGGAAGTCATCCACCCCCCGGAAAAGGAACCCTTCCTCTTCGAGAGTGTCAATGACCCCACGCAACAGCGTATCATCGCCAAGACTTTTCATCCCAGCCCTGGCCAGCACCTGCATGGCCCGCCAGTCAGGTCGCAATTCCTTGACTGAAGGACGTTTGATTGGCCCGATCATCACCATTTCCTGAACCGCGTTCGCCTTCAGGGTCTTTATGACAGTTCCGGCCGCCCCCAGCCTGGACCAGGCATGATCCACACCCTCGACAGTTTCCTGATCGGTATGCCCGTCAAAAGCCATGACGAAGACCGGACGGCCTGTTTGATGGCAAAGTTCGACCAGTTTTCTGGGCAACGGCCCCGAGCCAGCAAGAATACCAAGCTTGGGAAGCGTCTGTCCTGCATCAGATTGAGACAAGGAATTCATCGTCATGATGCCTCTGCTGTCCAATCAGTCTTTCGGCTGACAAAGAGCCCTGGATGAATCAGAGCCAATAAAATCCAGAACGTCCCTGGCAAGACCCTGCCGGTTTTCGGACTGTTCCTTTTCCAGACGCTCGGCCATTGTGCCCTCGTCTGCAAAAATCTGCCGGAACGTGGCCTGAAGATCGCTGATATCCTTGCGCTCAAAGCCTCTGCGCTTCAGACCAACGAGGTTCAGACCGCTCAGACGTGCGCGTTCACCCATTACAAGGCCATAGGGGATTACATCATTCTCGACACCGGACATGCCACCAATCATGGCGTGCTGGCCGATCCGGACAAACTGATGAACAGCCGAAAGGCCGCCGACAATGGCAAAGTCACCAACTTCGACATGCCCTGCAAGAGTTGCATTGTTCACGAGGATAACATTGTTGCCGATCTGACAATCATGTGCCACGTGAGCGGAAGCCATAATCAGGCAGTTGTCACCAATCCTGGTGACCATGCCGCCACCCTTGGTGCCCAAATTGATGGTCACATATTCCCGGATGCGATTGTTCTTTCCGATCACCAGCTCTGAATCCTCGCCCGAGAATTTCAGATCCTGTGGAATTTGCCCAATTGAAGAGAAAGGATAGATTTCCGTGCCTTCCCCGACAGATGTTTTGCCAACGATCACAACATGGCTGTGCAACTTGACCCCGGCTTCCAGTTGAACCTTCGGACCAATCACACAATAAGGGCCGACTTCCGCCGTTTCATGGATTTGTGCACCATCTTCAATGATGGCTGTGGGGTGAATTGTCACAATCAGTCATCCATAATCATTGCAGAGAATTTTGCATCAGCTACAACAGTGTCGCCGACCTTTGCAACGCCGTCAAACTTCCATACATTCCTGCGATTACGGGATTTTGTCACATGGAGCTGAAGCTGGTCCCCCGGAACAACCGGACGGCGGAAACGGGCTTCGTCAATCGTCATGAAGTAAACCAGCTTTCCGGCAGCTTCACCCTCGAGCGTTTCCACCACCAGCACAGCCGCAGTTTGCGCCATGGCCTCAACAATCAGAACGCCCGGCATCACTGGCTGACGCGGGAAGTGACCTTCAAAAAAGGGTTCGTTGATTGTCACGTTCTTGATGCCGACAGCGCCTTCATCCACAGCAATATCAACGACCTTGTCAATCAACAGAAAAGGATAACGGTGCGGAATCATTTCCTTGATTTTCAAAATGTCAGCCGAGCGCAGCTCTTTGTCGTTTGCGCTTTGTTCAGTCATCAGAATTTCCTCTATTTTTCACAAGTTTATTCAGATAGGCCGATTGCTTGAGCCAGTCTCTTAAAGGAATGGCGGGATGGCCTCCGATTTTTTGTCCCGGAGCAATGGATTTCATCACTCCCGATTTTGCTGCAACCTGGGAACCTGTACCAATTTTGATATGACCGGCAACGCCCGATTTGGCAGCCATGACAACGAAATCACCAAGCTCGGCACTTCCCGCCACACCAACCTGGGCCACGAGGACACAGTTCCGCCCAACCTTTGCGTTGTGACCGACCTGGACCTGGTTATCAATACGGGTTCCATCGCCAATGATGGTGTCCGGTCCGGCCCCGCGGTCAATTGTCGTGTTTGCTCCCACTTCAACCCCGTCGCCGATCAGAACCAGTCCGATTTGAGGCACATCCAGAAAACCGTCAGGATCCATTGTAAAGCCAAAACCTCTGGTTCCAATTCTGGCGCCGGCATGAATCTGGCAGCCTGAACCGACCCGGCAATACTCCAGAGAGGCATTGGGCCCGATCACGGTTCCGGAGCCCACCTCCACGTTTCTTGCAACAACGGCATTCGCTCCGACAACACAGGCTTTACCAAGAACGGCCCCCTCTTCAATCACAGCACCCGCTGCAATTTCACAGCCTTCTCCAATGTCTGCAGTGTCTGCAACATGGGCATGGGGGCTGATCCCGCATTCCCGGGGGATCCGGCCTGCTTCCGGATAAAAGGCCTGTGTTACGAGAGCATAGGCTTTGTATGGATTGCTGGTCACAAGCAGACTGACAGTGTCCGGAGCCAAATCCTTGAATTCGGGCGCAACAATACAGGCAGCAGCTTTGGTGTCCCTGAACGCCTGCAGGTATTTTTTGTTGTCCAGAAAGGAAACCTGCCCGTCAGAGGCTGCCTGCAATGGAGCCACATCTTCGATCAGAATGTCGTTTTCCGTCCTGAGCAGCAGTTCGGCTCCGGCAATTCCAGCCAGCTCTTTCAGGGTAAAAGGGCCTGAGCGATGAAAAAAGTTTTGATCAGCCATTGTGTGACAGGATCCCTTTTTATTGTACTTGCTCAGGTGCTTCCAAAACACGAGGCAGAACCCGGTTTAACTCTTCAATAATCTGGTCTGTAATTTCCAGATCGCTTCTGAAAAAGACTGTGGCTCTCTTTTCAACAACCAGATCAAACATTTGCGCCTTGATTCTTTCAAGGATAATCCTGTTCATTTCCTTGCGGACAAGATCAACGCTGTTGGCATAGATGATGTTCAACTCAGCCTTCAACTCTTTCGCCTGCTTGCGCACAGAAGCAGCTTCGCGGTCAATATCCCCCTTGCGCTGGGCGAAAACCGAAGGATCAAGAACGGACTTTTCCTGAACAAGGTTCCGGCTGGCACGAATGAGCTGCTGTTCTTTCTCGCGAAACCTGTTTTGCAAGGCGTCTCTCTTGTCTTCAATTGACCTGTTAATCTGGGTCATCGCTGTTGATGAAGACAGGACTTTCTGGGTGTCGATAATCGCAATTTTCAAACCACTCCCGGTTTCCTGGGCACGGGCATCCGGCTGCAATGCAACAGCCAGGACGACCGCATACAGTGCTGTCATCAGACAGCGCAACAGACCATCACGCTGCAGATAACCCGGGAACATTGCAAAAGACGTCATAGAAGCCATTCACAGCCAATCCAGATCAGAAGTTTGTTCCAAAGTTGAAACTGAACACTTCTGTTTCATCAAAGTCCTCTTTCAGGATTGCAATACCAACATCCGCACGCAACGGCCCGAATGGAGAGTCATAGCTGATCCCCGGACCGATCGACAGACGCGGCGTGCTCTCGTCCTCGACCCCTGTCTCATTGCCATCGATGTTAAAGGTTGCACCAAAATCGGCAAAGAGGCGACCTTTGACCGGAAACTCTTCCGGCAATCCAAGCGGGAAGCTCAGCTCGACAGAACCATTGTAGAGCTGCTTGCCGCCAAGCGGATCATCGCTCACGCTGTCACGTGGTCCAACACCGGAATTTTCAAACCCGCGCAGCCTGTTGCCGCCGAGGAAATAGCGTTCGGAAATTCTTGTGTCTTCAGCCAGGCCAATAATGTTGCCAACCTCACCGCGGACAGACAGGGTGTATTCATCATCAAAGAAGGATGTGAAATAGGTTGAGCTCAATGTTGTCCTCAGGTGGCTGACATCCCCACCCAAACCTGCCAGTTCGGTATCGAGACGAACAACATAGCCTTCCTTGGTGTTGAAGGCTGTATCACGCTTGTCGTAAATCAGGGATGTTCCAACAGCAGACTTGACGGTGTCCCCCTCCTGCTCTCTCACCAGAAGCGAGGCATCACTGTCAATATTGCTCACTTCCGTGAATTCAAGCCTGTAGTTCACCAGCTGTCTGAGATCGTCGGACAGATTAAAGCCTGTTCTCAGGGCGCCACCGGTGCTGACCTCGTCGAAGGAGAGTTCATCGTTGTCCCGTTCAATACGGAAGACATCGAAACCTGCAGAGATGTCCTTGCCCATGAAATAGGGCTCGGTGAAACCAAAGTCCGCCTGGGAACCGGAACCGGCAAGCGACAGGCGAATACGAACGTCCTGACCACGCCCCAGGAAGTTTCTCTCCCTCAATCCAATGGACCCCAGAGGGCCATCACTTGAAGAGAAACCTGCACCAAGGCTCAGTTCACCAGTCGACTGGTCCTCGACTTCGACCTTCACAATGGTCTTGTCCGGAGTGGAACCGGCAACATTGTCAACATTGACTGTACGGAAGAAGCCAAGACGCTGAATACGCTCACGCGAACGGCGCAGCTTCGCCGCGTTGAAGGCATCCCCTTCAACCAGTTCAAACTCACGACGGATCACGCGATCCAAAGTCCGCACGTTGCCTTCAATATCAATCCGCTCAACAAAAACACGGGGACCTTCATCAATCGAGTAAAGCAGGCTGATCAACCTGTTTTCCTTATCGACATCAGGCTGGGGATTAACGTTCACAAAGGCATAGCCCAATTCACCGACCCTGTCGGTCAGAACGGAAACGGTGTCATCAACCAGGTTCGCGTTGTAGTATTCACCATCAACTGTAAGGATATCATCCTGTACATCCGCAACATTGAAATCCTTCAGGCTGCTTTCCACCTCAATCGAACCAAAGCGGTAACGGTTGCCTTCCTCGAGAGTAAAGGTCACCAGAAAGGCCTTGCGATCCGGGGTCAGCTCTGCAACCACAGACAGGACATCAAAGTCGGCATAGCCGTTCTTGAGGTAAAAACGGCGCAGGAGTTCACGGTCAAAGGTCAGCCGGTCCGGGTCATAGGAATCAGAGGAACTCAGGAACTTGTAGAATGCAGTTTCAGAGGTTGAAACAACGTCGCGCAGATCGTCATCGTCAAAAGCACGGTTTCCGATGAAGTTGATCGCATTCACAAAAGTTTTTTCACCCTCGGAAATCTCGAAAACCAGATCAACCCTGTTCTGCGGGAGCTGAATGATTTTCGGCTCCACAGATGCTGCAAAACGTCCGGAACGGCGATAGAGCTGGAGAAGGCGTTGCGCATCTGCCTGGGCTTTGGTCCGCGTGTAAACCGATCTGGAACGCAATGTGGCTTCCGCACCAAGGACTTCATCATTCAGGCTGCGGTTGCCTTCAAAGGCGACCCTGTTGATAATCGGGTTCTCGACAACGTTCACAACCAGGGTTGCTCCTTCCCTGCGGAACGAGACATCTGCAAAAAGCCCGGTCGAGAAGATGGCCTTGAGCGACTGGTTCAACTCGATCGGATCAAAAACATCCCCGGGTTTGACAGTCAGATAGGACCGAACAGACTCAGGTTCGATACGCTGGGTTCCCTCAACAACAATCTGCTGAATGGGCTGATTGGACGCCAGATTCTGCGCCAGGGAAGCAGACGGGATCAAACCCGTCACCTGCATTCCGACCACAAGCGCAAAGGCAGCCAGCCAATTGGAAAAACTCACCCCAGAAAAATAAGCCCGGACAGGTTTTAACATTCTTTTTGTTACCCCCCGAAACGCATCGAACAGCGTATCGATAAAATCAAACAGAACCCGTATGCCACGTCTAGTTCGTCAAAAACGTATAGAAGGTGTCATTCCAGGTTACAAAGACCATTAAGCTCAATACCAGAGCCAGCCCTATTCGAAAACAGTATTCTTGTGTTTTCAGCGAAAGAGGACTGCCTTTAACTATCTCAATAATATAAAAAAGCAGATGCCCCCCATCCAGAACAGGGATTGGCAGAAGATTCAGAACACCCAGACTGATCGACAAGAGAGCCATCGTCCAGATATAGCTGGGCAAACCGTTTTGCGCCGCCTCTCCGGAAATCTGTGCAATCCGGATGGGACCTCCCAGATCCGATGCCGGACGAAAGCCTTCGATAATCTGTTTGACGGCCTTGAAAGAGCCTGTTGTTACAGACCAGATTTCAACGAGAGAGGCATTGAAGGCCTCGACAAATCCCAGCTGTCTGCGCTCCAGACTGACGCTGCCGATTCCAATCTGATAGCGAACTGTTTCCCGCCCCTGCGGATCTGTGCCACGGATTACCTCGGGAACAACGGTCAGTTCCAGTGTTGAACCGTCTCTGAGAACAGTGAACACAAAAGCAGAGCCATCACCGAGTTGAACGGTCCGGCGCAGTTCATCAAAACTGTCGATTTGCTTGCCATCAACAGCCGTGATCAGATCATCCGGAAGAAAACCTGCGACCTCTGCCGGAGATCCTTCAACGACAGAATTGACCCTCGCAGGAGCATAAGGCTGACCAAAAACCGAAAAAAGCCCGGTAATCAGGACAATGGCGAGCAGAAAGTTTGCCAGGGGACCGGCTGCAACGATAGCGAAACGCTGCCAGACCGTTTTGGTCCGAAATGCCGCTTCAGGATTGTCGATATCCCGCGCAGGATCATCCGGATCAATAGCATCGGCGCTTGCGGCGTTGCCATCTCCGTACATTTTGACATAGCCGCCGAGAGGAATCGCGGCAAACTTCCAGCGCGTCCCGTGCCGGTCCGTCATCCCGAAAAGCTCGGGTCCGAAACCGACGGAGAAGGTCATAACCTTGACCCCGCATTTTCTGGCGACCCAGAAATGACCAAACTCGTGAATAAAAACCAGTATCGTTATCAAAACGAGGAAGGCTGGAATTGAAACAAGATCCATTCGAACATTCTGCCTTTTAAAATACCAATTCACCGGAACAATTGAAAACCACCGCGTGGCCTCAGCTGCTGAGGCAATTCGTTATGAAGGTCTCAGGCCTTTATACATGCTTTCACGCTGTTTCGCACCTCACGATCCAACGAAATTACTTCATCAATGGAAGAACACGCCCCCGGCTGTATTGAGGCGAGAGCATCTTCGACAAATGAGGCAATATCAAGGAAGTGAATTCTCTCATTCAAAAATGCATCCACAGCCACTTCATTCGCTGCATTCAGGACAACGGATGCGGAGCCACCAGCACGCAGAGCCTGTCTGGCAAGCGCAAGACAGGGGAAGTTTTTCTCATCAGGCTCTTCAAAGGTCAATTGTCCCAAACGCGCAAGACTAACGGGTTCAACCGGGGTTCTGAGCCGTTCGGGCCATCCCATCGCATAGGCAATGGGTGTTCGCATGTCAGGCTCTCCCAACTGGGCAAGCACCGAGCCGTCAATATAATTGACCATGGAATGCACAATGGATTGCGGATGCACCACCACATCAATTCTGTCTTCAGGCATGTCAAAAAGATAGGAAGCCTCGATCAGCTCCAGCCCCTTGTTCATCATGGACGCCGAATCAACCGTGATCTTGGCCCCCATGGACCATCTCGGGTGATTGAGCGCCTCCTTGAGCGTCACAGCCTTCATCTGCTGCGCAGTCCAGCCGCGGAAAGGTCCGCCGGATGCAGTCAGAACCAGAGAATGAATACCGGAACGACCCTTGTCATCAAAAACCTGGAAAATGGCACTGTGTTCGGAATCAACCGGCAGAAGAACCGCCCTGTTTTCCAGAACAGCTTTCTTCATCAGCTCACCGGCACAAACCAGAGCCTCCTTGTTCGCCAGAAGAATTTTTGAACCACGCTCAATCGCTGCCATGGTCGGCGCCAAACCGGCCGAACCGGTAATGGCAGACATCACCATGTCACTGTTTCGCCGTGCAGCTTCTGTCACAGCTTCGACACCTGCTGCACACTCAATTCCGGTCCCGTTCAAAGCCTCTTGAAGGATCGAAAAATGTGCCGGATCAGACAGCGCGACATAGCTCGCATTAAAGCGTATAGCCAATTCAGCCAGCTTCCGGGCATTTCCATTGGCGGTCAGCGCTTCCACCCTGAAACGCTCAGGATGACGCGCAACAATATCGAGAGTGCTGGTTCCGATGGACCCCGTCGCCCCCAGCACAGTAATGGACCGCTGAACACACCCGGAATTCTGCATCATGGGAGCTGTTCCGAAATCTGCAGGGCAGCAACGACAATGGACACAGCCATCAGCCCGTCAATCCGGTCCAGAATACCGCCATGCCCCGGGATCAAACGTCCTGAATCCTTCTTGTCACTCTTGCGTTTCAGATAGGATTCAAAGAAGTCACCAGCCTGCGCAATAATGGCAAGCAACATACCGATAACCAGAAGCTCCAGGTTTCCAGACGGCAGCTCAAAGTAACGCCCGATGACATAGCTGAAGATCGCAGCAAAAAACATTCCGCCAAAGAGCCCGGCCCAGGTTTTGTTTGGACTGATGATTGGCAAAACTTTCGGACCTCCGATTGTCTTGCCAACAAAATAAGCGCCAATGTCTGTCGCCCAGACAATCGCAAAAAGCCAGATAACCTTGCCCATACCGATTTCCGGCAGTCCCCTGAGCCAGTCAATTGCAAGACAACTCAGGGAAATATAGACAGAACCCAGAAGATACCATCTGCAACGCTCGCGATCCTTTTCCTTGTTTGCTGCCAGACTCATCTGGATCACAATCCCAAGAGCAAGAACCCAGACGGCCTGCGAATAATATCCCAGAACACCGGCCAGAACTGTCAACGTGACAACGCTTACCATGGCATAGGCATTCCGCCCGGGTGCCGTCCGGCCAAGAGCAGAGGCCCACAACAGACCGGACCATTCCCAGGCGGACAGAAAGGCAACTGCAAAGATCACCAGTTCCAGAAACGGACTGCCCAGCAACAGTGCGCCAATTGCCAGCGGAGCCAGAACAACAGCGGAGGCTGTTCGCGTCAGAAGACCGCCTTTTTTGAGATTATGCAGTACCAAGGGCAACCCCATAGCGTCTGTCCCGTCTTTGATATTCTTCCACAGCTGACCAGAGATCTTCCTTGCTGAATTCCGGCCAGTATTTATCGAGAAATACCATTTCGCTATAGGCCAGCTGCCACAGAAGAAAGTTGCTGATCCGCGTTTCCCCGCTGGTCCGGATCAGAAGATCCGGATCGGGAATCCCTGCAGTATAAAGCTCTTCTCCGATTTTTTCCGGTGTAATATCCTGCGGAGACAGAACACCGTCTCGCACCTTTATGGCAAGAGCCTGCGCCGCAGAAGAGATTTCCTGCCGGCTACCATAGCTGATCGCCATGCAAACCGTCATCTTTTCATTGTCGGCCGTTTGCTCTTCGGATTGCTCAATCAACTGAACAATATCCTCAGGCAAAGGTGCCCGGTCGCCGATGATTTTCAGCCTGATCCCTGCGCTGTGAAATTCAGCCAGATCACTTTTGAGGTAGCGTCGCAGAAGGTTCATCAAACCTTCGACCTCATCTTCCGGACGCTTCCAGTTCTCGGAAGAAAAGCAGTAAAAGGTCATGGTGGAAACGCCCAGCCTGCTTCCTGCCCTGATCACCTCGCGCAGGACTTCCGCTCCCTTGCGGTGTCCCATGGCGCGCGGCAACCCCCGGCCTTTTGCCCAACGGCCGTTGCCGTCCATTATGAAGGCAATATGCTTCGGGATAGAAGTTTCAGACATTTTCCAACCTTTGATCTGTCACGGATTTTGACCGGTACAACCAGTCCAGACAAACCTGTAAGTCAAAATGGGTGTTTTGATGATAGCCTGAGGCACTTTTGTGAAGAAAAGGCTGAAGCAACGATGTAACGAGCCTCAGCCTCTAACGCAATACCGGTGATCCTGCAGAATCAGACCTGCATGATCTCCTCTTCCTTCTTGGCGAGCTGCTCATCAATCATCTTGATGTGCTCGTCCGTTACCTTCTGTACATCGTCACTGAGGCTGTGATGCTCGTCCTTGGAAATCTCGCCATCTTTCTCAAGACGCTTGAGTTCATCCATGCCATCACGGCGAACATTGCGAACAGCAACACGTGCCTGCTCGGCATATTTTCCGGCGATTTTTGCCATTTCCTGGCGACGCTCTTCGGAAAGCGGAGGAATTGGACAACGGATCAGTTGACCATCCGGCGACGGGTTCAGCCCCAGACCGGAGTTGCGGATTGCCTTCTCCACAGCAGCAACCATCGACTTGTCCCAGACTTGCACAGTCAGCATACGCGCTTCAGGAGCACCGATTGTGCCAACAGAAGTCATTGGCATTGAGGAACCGTAGGCTTCAACCATAACAGGCTCCAGAAGAGCTGTGGACGCCCGGCCAGTCCGCAAACCGGCAAAATCCTTTTTGACCGCCTCGATAGCACCGTCCATACGACGGTTGATGTCACTCATCTGTTCCTTGAAAGACACGGGTTAGCCCTCACTCTGAACTGTTGTAAACCGGCCCTCACCGCGCAGCACGCGGCCAAAAGACCCTTTTTCGTAAATTGAAAAGACAGTTATCGGTATATTGTTCTCTCGCGTCAAGGCAATAGCAGATGTATCCATGACACGCAAATCATCGGTCAGGACTTTTTTGTAATCCAGATGATCGTAATGCTTGGCATCCGGGTTCTTCACAGGATCGTCTGTGTAAACACCATCAACCTTTGTTCCCTTCAGCAGCATCTCGCACTTCATTTCAGAGGCGCGAAGCGCTGCGGCAGTGTCCGTTGTGAAATAGGGATTCCCGGAACCGGCCGCAAAGATAACAACACGCCCCTTTTCCATGTGCCGCTCTGCGCGACGGCGGATGTAGGGCTCGGCCACAGTATCCATCGGAATGGCAGACTGGACGCGCGTGGGGACATCCAGCTGCTCCAGAGCATTCTGCATGGCCAGGGAATTCATTACGGTTGCCAGCATGCCCATATAATCCGCTGTGGTTCTCTCCATACCGGACGCCGCACCGGACAGTCCGCGGAAAATGTTGCCGCCACCAACGACGACACAAACCTGCACCCCGCTGTCGACCACTTCCCTGATATCCTCGGCAATCTGGTTGACCGTCTCCGGATCGACACCGAACTGACCGGATCCCATCAGGGCCTCACCGGAAAGCTTCAGCAAAACACGTTTGTATTTTTTGGGTTCTTGAGAGTTTTGCACGTCTGACACGGTCAGCTCCTTCATTCATTTCCTCACAGGCTGCCCAGCCGGACAGCAGATCAAACAGGACGCGATCTACAAACAAATAACTTTATAACTGCTCTTTGCCTTAATACTCCAAAAAGCAGACGCGCAAAAGGCCGCGCACGGAAGTACGTTCCGAAACGCGGCCTTTTGCAAATGCCTTACTGACCGAGAGTAGCAGCAACTTCAGCAGCGAAGTCTTCTTCTTTCTTCTCGATACCATCACCCAGCAGGAAGCGCAGGTAACCAGTGATTTTCACCTCTGCACCCAGCTCTTTGCCGAGGTTTTCAGCAGCCTTGCCAACAGCGTTTTCGCCATCGATTACGAATGTCTGCTCCAGCAGACAGTTTTCTTCGTAGTACTTGCGAATACGGCCTTCGACCATTTTCTTTGCAATTTCTTCCGGCTTGCCGGAAGCAACAGCCTGATCGATCAGAACCTGACGCTCGCGCTCCAGCTCTTCGGCGCTGACAGAATCACGGTCGAGAGCCAGCGGGTTCACAGCGGCAACGTGCATTGCAACCTGCTTGCCGAACGCTTCCAGCTTCGCAGCGTCACCGGTTGACTCAACAGCAACCAGAACACCGATTTTACCCAGGCCAGGAGCAGTTGCATTGTGAACGTAGGACGCCACGGCACCGCTGGAAACTTCCAGAACGGAAGTGCGACGGATGCTCATGTTCTCGCCGATTGTCGCAACCAGGTTTGTCAGTGTGTCTGCAACAGACTTGCCACCTTCGTATTCGGAAGCTGTCAGCGCATCCAGATCACCACCTGTGGACAGAGCCAGGGAAGCAACCTTGGAAACAAAGCCCTGGAACTGTTCGTTACGGGAAACGAAGTCAGTTTCAGCGTTTACTTCAACAACAGCACCTTTCGTGCCTTCGGAAGCAACGGCAACCAGACCGTCAGCAGCAACACGGCCCGCTTTTTTCGCAGCAGTCGCAAGACCTTTCTTGCGCAGCCAGTCAACAGCTTCTTCAATGTTGCCGTCGACTTCAGCCAGAGCCTTTTTACAATCCATCATACCTGCGCCGGATTTCTCACGCAGTTCCTTAACGAGAGCAGCAGTAATCTGAGCCATTCTTTTCACTCTTCAAATAGACGTTACAACAGAGCCCCTCATACACCGGGGTCACTCTGCCCTATCTCTTACAGGTTTTTTCTTACGAAAAATCGACAAGGGAGCCTTTTATTGGAACCACCAGTCCCGGAGCCCTGTCTTCCTGCATACGACTTTAAACAAAACGGCGACCTTCATGGAAAGTCGCCGTTTCAAAAACCTGTGCTCACCCGTGCATGTGATATGTCCGGGCAATCATTTGGCGACCTTAAGCCTGGGCAGCTTCTTCAGCAGAAGCTTCTTCCGCAGCAGGCAGCTGCTCACCAGCATCTTCCGCTTCACCCAGATCGGCACCGGAAGCGGTCAGTTCAGCCTGCAGACCGTCGATAACGGCATCAGCGAACAGATCACAATAGGTCGCGATCGCGCGAACGGCATCGTCGTTACCCGGAACCGGGAATGTCACACCTGCAGGATCAGAGTTGGAGTCAAGAATGCCAACAACAGGAATGCCGAGTTTAACAGCTTCTGCAATTGCGAGGTGTTCCTTGTTTGTGTCGATCACAACGATCGCATCAGGAATGCCACCCATTTCCTTGATACCGCCCAGAGCCAGCTCCAGCTTGTCGCGGGAACGTGTCAGGTTCAGCAGTTCTTTCTTGGTCAGACCGGACTGGTCACCGTCCAGAATTTCTTCCAGTTCGCGCAGACGACGAATAGAGTTGGAAACAGTTTTCCAGTTGGTCAGCATACCGCCGAGCCAACGGTGGTTCACGTAGTACTGACCACAACGTTTTGCAGCTTCAGCCAGAGGCTCGGAAGCCTGACGCTTTGTACCGACAAACAGAACACGGCCACCACCGGCAACGATCTCGCGCACGAAAGTCAGGCTTTTGTGCAGCAGAGGAACAGTTTGTTGCAGATCAAGGATGTGTACGTTGTTGCGCTCGCCAAAGATGTACGGAGCCATCTTCGGGTTCCAACGGCGTGTTGTGTGACCAAAGTGAACACCAGCTTCAAGCAGCTGACGCATTGTAAATGTAGGAAGTGCCATTTCTCTATGCCTTTTTCTTCCGGTTGAACCTCCGCAAACCACATATTGCTTCCAGTCCCGGGGACCAGGAGCAACACCGAAATCATGATCCTTCGGCAGGATCACAGGTTTGCGTGTGTTTTGAATGTGCGGGTCTTACCCTTTCAGCAAACGGATTGCAAGCCTTTTTTATCCATCGGGATCTCTCTTTACACTTCCCGGCCGGATCAGCTTCAGGCTGTCGCCTCCATCAGGATTTCCCCGTCCCGGACCAACTGTTCCGGCGTGCTTTTGGGGAACCTGATTGAAAAGACAGTTCCCTGCCCCTCTTCACTCTGGCAATCCACGCTTCCCTTGTGAAGGCGCGCAACCCAGGCAACGACAGAAAGCCCCAGCCCTGTACCATCGATCGTCCGGGTGTTCCCTCCCCTGAAAAATTCCCGGAAAACATTGGGCACATCAGCTTCGGGAATACCGATACCGTAGTCCAGAACCGTAAACTCGCAGTAGGTCTCGTTCTCGAAGAAATCCAGACGCACTTCCTGATCATCATCAGAATATTTCAGTGCATTTTTCAAAAGGTTTGCCAAAGCCAGAACCAGTTCCGTCCGGTAACAGACAATCTCGGTCGCCCTGCTTGCCTCGGCCAGAAAACGAACCCGCTGCAAATCCCGGCTGTCCCTGATATCCAGCCTGACCTTTTCCCAAAGCTCTTCAAGTGTCACAGTCGCCGGAGAGTTTCCGGAATTCGCATTTTCCAGACGTTCCTTTTTCAGCAGGCTGTCCATCAGGTCATGAAGATGGAGCACTCTTTCCCTGATTTGCATCAGCGAAGGCCTGAGATGACGCCCCTGTCTGCTCTCCTCCTGTCCCTGCTCCATCTCGTCGCGCAACTCCATCAACTGGGCAGAGCGGTCAATTGCGGCCAGAGGGTTCCGGATTTCATGGGAGAGTGTCAGCAAAAGCGCTCTCTTTTCCCGCAGGGTTTCCTGTTCCTTCTTCAGCAAGTCCGAGAGCTTTTCCTGCTGACGGCCAAAAATCAGGCCAATCATGGAGAAAGCCAGAAAGCTGATCGCCAGGAAACCCATAATCCAGTTGGCCTTCAACAGGTAGGCTTCATGCTCGGCCAGAGTTCCCGAAAAAATATCCCAGGGCAGAACGACACAGTACACCGCCAGAAAGGCAGACAGCAGGACCATGAAAAGGACAAGCAGAACAACCGTAAAATCAGTACCCCGGGGCAACAGCTTCTGGTTCGCCGGCTGCATAAACTCGTAAACAAGAGCACAGGAAAAGATCAACAGAACAAGATGATCCAGAAAACTGCGATGATAGATTGAGGGCACCCAGAAGGTGAAATAAAGCACGGGGATCATGAAAAGGGCAGGCACGCCAAAGGTCAGCCACGGAGATGTTTTCTTTCTGAAGAAGACCCGCGCAGCCGTCCAGTAGAATGCCGGGGCGAACAGAAGCCCCAGATTTGTGAGGACAACAGAGAAGCTCTCGGGTATCAACTCGTAACGACCAACAATGGCAAAGCATCCCACAGCCAGTGTCGCAAAGCTGGACAGCCACCACACAATAGAGGGTTCATCGGCCTGCCCCCGCAACATCGTCAGGAAGCTGTAGCAGGCATATAGCAGCACAATTCCAAAAACGAGGATAACCGCCGAAACCCCCAAATCCAGCCACAGGTTCAACATCTATTCAAGGGCTCCGGTCCTCACATCAGCAAGCTGGCATCCTGCTATTCAGCAGCTGCCACGTCAAGTATGCCAACAACCTTCGCCGTGCTGGCAAAGGAATAGCCACGCCCGTAAACCTTTTCAACCGGCACATCATTCCCGGACAGGGATTTTACCTTCTTGCGCAATCTGCAAATCACAGAATCCACGCGGCGTTCAATTGCCGGTGTCAGATAGCGAACATCGGCAGCCACCAGATTTTGCCGTTCGATAACCTCGCCGGGCTTGTCCATCAGGCACAGCAGAACCTCCTGTTCCTTTCCTGTCAGACTGACAGAGGCTCCGGCAGGTGTTCGCAATTCGCGTGCTAGGATGTCCAGAACCCAGTCCACCCTTTCCTCCCTGATGCCCTGATGTTCGGCGCTACGGCTCACCAGACGGCGATAGCAGGCTTCAATCACCAGAAGATCGGATCGCTTGCTCAGATAAATGTCTGCGCCGCTGTTGTAACCGGCAACGGCAGTCTGCGTGTCATCCAGAGCCGTCAGGACGACAATCCCGCCTTCATAGCCATCCGAACGAAGATCCCTGACGATATCAAGGCCGTTCTCTTCTCCAAGCAGGACGTCAACAATCAAAACTTCCGGTTGTCGCTCCAGCACAATCCTGCTGAAGTCTGTACCGTTGTCACAGGCAAAAACCTCGACTCCCCGCAAGCGGAAGAAATCATTCAGGTCACGACGCAAACCATGGTCATCCTCCAGAATGGCCACGGCCCCTTTGTTTGCATTCATAGCTACCATTCCTTTTCACCGATATTCCGGTGTCCCCAAAAGAAAACTATGAGCCAGTCTATATTACAAAAACAGGATATTCAAACGACCGATCTGAAAAAAACAAATTAATACAGCATAATACATCACTTTTTTAGCTCAATTTGCTTAAACAAATTGAGAGTGATACTTACTCTCCCGAAAAAGAGCTGGTCGAAATTCTGTTTGCTGCTGTTTCCACCGGGAGGAGAAATCCCTTCAGATTTCCTCAAGTTCAATGGCATCAAGTGCCTTGATCGCCTGCCTCAGACGCGGGGAAATCGAATAGGACTTGGGCAGCTCAAGCTCAACGGTTTCCTGCTGCTCTGTCACCACCGTCACCGAAATACGCCCCTTGCCAGGAACCGCATACTTGTCGAGAATATCCTTGATGGACTGCAATGAGGAAACGGCTCCTGCCGGCGTTGTCTGCGTCAGGGAAATGCTCAAACCAACATCGGTGTTCGAAGCCGCCTCATCAAGATAGGTGATGGCCTGCACCTGAAAACGGGGTTCATCGGCATCCCCCTTCATCTCTCCGGTTACAGTTAGCAAAACCGGCTGCCCACTGTCCAGCAGTTCACGCGATTGCAGCAGGATTTCAGAAAACATCATGGCTTCAAAGCTTGCCGTCGCATCGGAGAACTGCACAAAGGCAAACTTGGACCCCCGTTTGGAGGTCATCTCCCGACGCCCGAGAACAATCGCAGCCACCTTGCCCGAACAGGAGCGCTTCTTTTTTGCCTCCTCGACAATCTTTTCGACAGAGATCGCCTTCAAACGTCGAATGACCTGACCATAGGTGTCAATCGGGTGGGCTGACAGATAAAATCCGACGGCATCAAACTCCTGACGCAACCGGTCCAGATCCGGCCAGTCATTGACCTTTGGCAGGGCCAGTTTCACCATGGACTCCCCGCCACCTCCGCCAAAGAGAGAAACCTGGTCCGAATTGCGTTCCTGAGCTGCGGTCGAAATGTTTCTGACAATGTTCTCCGCGCCCATGAAGATCTGCTGGCGGTTGCCGTTCAACTCGTCAAAGGCACCAGCCTTGGCCAGGTTCTCAACCAGACGCTTGTTCACCGAACGAGGATCAACGCGGGAAACGAAATCAACAAGATCCCGGAAAGGGCCATTGGCTTCACGCTCTTCTGTAATGGTCTTGATCGCAGCCTCACCGACATTCTTCAACCCGGCCAGCGCATAGCGCACACCCTTGATACCTTCCCCGTTCACCTCAACGGTAAATTCGGCAAAGGATTTGTTAATGTCAGGTGGCAAAAGAGGAATCTCAAGCCTTTGAAGTTCCTGACGAAATATATTCAACTTGTCGGTGTTGGCCATATCGTAGGTCATGGTTGCAGCCATGAACTCTTCCGGATAGTTGGCCTTGAGATAGGCGGTATGATAGGCCACCAGCGCATAGGCCGCTGCGTGGGATTTGTTAAAACCATAGCCGGCGAACTTGTTCACCTGATCGAAGATTTCGTTGGATTTCTTCGCATCCACACCATTGGCTGCCGCGCCCTCCTCGAAGATAACGCGCTGCTTGTCCATCTCGGCCTGGATTTTCTTACCCATCGCACGGCGCAACAGATCCGCACCACCCAGCGTATAGCCGGCCAGTGTCTGGGCAATCTGCATCACCTGCTCCTGATAGATGATAATGCCGTAGGTTTCCTTCAGAATTTCCTCGATCAGAGGGTGCATGTAATCCGGAACTTCCTCGCCCTTTTTACGACGCACATAGCTTGGAATATTTTCCATTGGTCCCGGACGATAGAGCGAGACCACCGCAATGATATCCTCGAAACGGTCCGGTTTCATCCGGCGCAGAACATCCCGCATCCCCGTGGATTCAAGCTGGAACACTCCCACGGTCTCACCACGCCCCATCAGTTCGTAGGATGGGACATCATCCAGTGCCACCGTGCTCAGGTCCATCTCGGTGCCGCTGTCCCGGATAAACTTGCAGGCCCGCTCCAGCACTGTCAGCGTCTTCAGCCCCAGAAAGTCAAACTTGACCAGTCCTGCCTGCTCGACAAACTTCATGTTGTATTGCGTCACGGGCATATCGGAACGCGGATCACGATACAGGGGAACAAGCTGATCCAGCGGACGGTCTCCGATCACCACCCCTGCCGCGTGGGTGGAGGCATGGCGGTAGAGACCCTCGATCTTCTGACCGATATCCAGCAGGCTTGCCACGGCTTCATCCTGCCGCGCCGCCTCTCTCAGCCCCACCTCTTCGGCAATCGCCTGATGCAGAGGCGTTGGTTTTGCCGGATTGTTCGGAACCAGTTTGCAAAGGCGATCCACCTGCGGATAGGGCATCTGCAGGACACGCCCCACATCACGCAGGGCCGCACGGGCCTGCAGCTTACCAAAGGTAATAATCTGGGCCACCTTGTCGTGCCCGTACTTTTTCTGAACGTAGTTGATCACCTTTTCCCGGTTGTCCTGGCAGAAGTCGACATCAAAGTCGGGCATGGACACACGCTCGGGATTGAGAAAGCGCTCAAACAGCAACCCCCATCGCAGGGGATCAAGATCGGTGATGGTCAGAACCCAGGCCACAACCGAACCCGCACCGGAACCACGGCCGGGACCGACGGGGATGTCATGCTCCTTGGCCCACTTGATAAAGTCCGCAACGATCAGGAAGTAACCGGGAAAGCCCATCTGAACAATGATACCCAGCTCATATTCCAGACGATCCCAGTAAGCCTTTGCCACTTCCTCGCGTTTGGCCTCGTCCATATCCGGCGTGAAGACATGGGCTTCCAGACGGTTGCGCAGACCGTCCTCCGACTGGGCCCGCAGTTCATCCACCTCGCTTCGCCCGCCCTCACAGTCAAAGGGTGGCAGAATGGGGGCGATCGGCTCGATAAACCAGCTGCAGCGCTGCGCAATCACCAGTGTGTTCTGAATGGCTTCCGGAATATCGGCAAACAGCCGTGTCATGTCCTGTGCGGATTTGAAACTGTGCTCCCGTGTCAGACGACGACGATCGCCCACCGACATGTAGGTGCCTTCCGCGATACAGATCAGGGCATCGTGGGGAACGTGCATCCCCTCGTCCATAAAGAAGGCCTCGTTTGTCGCCACCAGCGGAATGTCATGTTTGTAGGCCAGGTCCAGCAGGCGCTCCTCAATCTCCTGCTCTTCCGGCAGACCGTGGCGCATCAACTCGACATAGAGACGATCCCCGAAGATGTCCTTCAGGCGCAGCAAAAAGCTCTCCGCTTCCCCGTCCTGATTGTTCAGCAGACGCGTTCCCACACCGCCTGCAGGACCGCCAGTCAGGGCGATCAGCCCCTCGCTGTGCTCCGCCAGGGCATCAAGGAGCACATAGGGCGTCTCTCCCGGCTCGGTTTCCATAAAGGCACGGGAAATCAGAACCATCAGATTCTGATAGCCCTTCTCGCTCTGAACCAGCAGGATCAACTGCTCGGCAACCTGCCTGGACTGCCCGGGCAACCCCGCAGTACTGGCCGAGCGCTCCTTTGCAGCGACCATCAACTGTGTGCCCATAACAGGCTGCACACCCTCGCCGGCAGCCGTCGAGGCAAACTCCATCGCGCCAAACATGTTGTTGCTGTCGGTCACAGCAACCGCAGGCATCTTTTGTTCCGCACAGGCCTTGATCAGATCCTTGACCTTGATCGCCCCCTCCGACAGAGAGTAAGCCGTGTGCACGCGCAGATGTACGAAATTGGAATAACCCATGGATGCCTCTTGTTCTTCTCACTCTGTTCTACAAAGAGGTGCGAACGGTGACAAGGCGTTATCGTGTTTCAACGGTCTGCCCTGTTCGTATTTTCTCCTCTTCTAATCCACCTCGATCAACTCGTCCCAACGCGTTGTACAGGCGTGAGAAACCAGTGCGCGGCGCATGCGCCAGGCATCATTGAAGGTCGAACTGCCATAGCGCAGGGTATCCTGCCCAAAGCGGTTGTTGATCTGATCCAGAACCAGCATCAAACCTTCGCGGTTCCGAAGTGTCTCAGAGCGCACCAGTGTGTTTTCCGGAGAAAGCAGGTTGTGCTGGATCGCACTCTGGTCGACCAGTTCATGCAGAAAAACCCCTGTTTTCTGATAGCGCAGCCCCGGCTTGTAAAGCTGTGACAGACAGTGCTGGGCAGCCTGTATCAAGCGGGCTGTGTCACTGGTTGCCTCGGGAAAGCCGACCGAGGCCGCTCTGCGATACTGATCCAGCCCCTCATGCGGACTGGTGCGCAGATAGACAGACAAAACGGAAGCCGCCCGCCTGTCGGCCCGAAGTTTTTCCCCTGCCCGCGTTGCAAAGTTGGCCACCGCAGCCTGCAGGGGTTCCAGCTCAGTGATACGCTTGCCAAAACCGCGGGAGACCCTGATCCCCTTGCGTGGAGGGGCAATCTGCTCCAGCTGCAGGCACGGAAGTCCGTTCAGTTCCCGCACCATACGCTCCATCACCACCCCCAGGCGGGAGCGTATCATCCGCGGGTCTGCCTGCGCCAGATCAAGCGCGGACCAAAGCCCCAGACCTTCAAGCTTCTTGTTCAGGCCAAAGGAGATCCCCCAGACCTCCTGCAGGCTCATGCGATCGAGAATGACACGGGTCTGCTCACAGTCCTCTGCGGCCCGCAAAACGGCCACTCCGTTCAATGCGGGTGTGGTCTTTGCAACCCGGTTGGCGATCTTGGCCAGTGTTTTTGTCGGCCCCAGTCCAACGCACACAGGCAATCCGACATCCCGCGCAACCTTCCCCCTGATTTCTGCTCCCAGAGCACGCGGTCCCGCTCCCGTAAAGGGCAGTTGCCCCAGATCCAGAAAGCTCTCGTCAATCGAATAGGTCTCCACAGAAGGGGTAAAGAGGCGATAGAGATCGTTCACACGGTCGGAAAGATCACCGTACAGGGGATAGTTGGAAGAAAAGACCGACACTCCCAAACGCCGGAAATCAGCCTTCCATTCGTGGTAAAGTGCTCCCATCGGGATATCAAGCGCTTTGGCCTCTGCCGAGCGGGCAATCACGCAACCATCATTGTTGGACAGGACCACCACGGGCCTGCCTTTCAGATCAGGGCGAAACAGGCGCTCGCAGGAAGCGTAAAAGCTGTTCACATCAACCAGCGCAATCCAGCGTTCGGCCCGCTTCCTGTAAGTGCCTTCCTCCCGAAACATGGCCTTACCTCGACAGATCATTGATGACATACGTCACCACGCCCCAGATTTCCAGGGCTGTAGCGTCCGAAATTTCAATCGGATCAAAATTGGAATTCTCCGGCATCAGGCGAATTTCCTCGGCCAGCGAAGCGCCGCGCTCCTCTCCCCCATCCGGGTCAAAGGCATCCGAGGCAAGACCGTCCAGATCGACGCCCTTTCGCAAAGCTGTCCTGATATCGCCCTGCGGCCATTGCGGCTGCCTGAGGCAAGGCTTGCGCCACAGGCGCTTGACCGTAAACTGCCCGTCCACAACCGCGACCACAACATGACCGTGACGGGCTTCGACAGAACGGTCCACCACAAGCAGACCGCCGGGCATAATGCCCGCTCCCATCATCGATTCGCCTGAAGCACGCAGCAAAAAGGTCGCATGAGGATGCGCAACCAGATGCTGATTCAAATCCAGACGGGTTTCCAGATAGTCATCCGACGGAGACGGGAAACCCGCCGGAACAGAACCTTCTGACACCACCAGCAAGCTTGACATCAGATTATTCCTCTTCTCTCCCAATGGCCTTGGAAGGCCGCAACGCACAACGGGAACAAAATAGGAACATTTGTTAAATAGTGCAACTTGAATATTCGACTTGTCGATAGGGAGAAACAAAAAAGAGCCCGGAAATCCGGACTCTCTCAAAGGGATCAGAAAAGGAATGATGCATCCGGATTACCCGAACTTCCAGTCTTCTAGCCCTCAACCACTTTGCCACCCTCGAAATGCAAAACGCGGTCCATACGTCTGGCAAGGGTGTGATCGTGTGTGGCAATAAAGGCAGACAGACCTTCTGTGCGGACCAGTTTCATCAGCAGATCAAACACCCGTTCCGAGGTTTCCGGATCAAGGTTTCCTGTCGGTTCATCCGCCAGCAACACAGCCGGATCATTTGCAAGGGCCCGCGCAATGGCAGTCCGCTGCTGCTCTCCCCCGGAAAGCTCTGCAGGGCGATGGCTTCCACGCTCGGCCAGACCAACAAGGTCCAGCAGATAGTCTGCACGCTCCCCCGCAACCTTGCGGCTTTTCCCGTTGATCATCTGGGGCAGGATCACATTTTCCCGTGCGGAAAACTCCGGCAGAAGATGGTGATACTGATAGACAAACCCGATCCCCGTTCTGCGCAGGGCCGTGCGATGGGCATCCCCTTTTCCGGACACAGCAACACCCTTGACCAGGATTTCCCCGGCATCAGGCTGTTCCAGCAGACCGGCGATCTGCAGGAGTGTCGACTTGCCTGCACCGGAAGGACCGATCAGAGCAACGGCCTGACCGCTCTCAAGTGACAGGTTGACCTTGTCCAGAACGTGAAGGGTTCTCTTGCCCTGCTGATAGGTCTTGACGACATCCACCAGCTCAAGCCCGGCAACAGCAGCCTTTCCTTTCTCTGCAATCCTATTCATAGCGCAGGGCCTCCACCGGATCGAGACGTGCAGCACGCAGTGCCGGGAAAATGGGTGCAATGAACGAGAAAAAGAGTGACATGCCAACAACCTGCACCACCTCGGCCGGATCAACCTCGGCAGGCAGCTGGGACAGGAAATAGATTTCCGCGTTAAAAAGCTCGGTGCCCGTCAACCCCTGCAGGAACTGGCGGATTGTCTCGATGTTCTCGGCAAAGGCCAGACCCAGCCCGAAACCGACCAGCGTGCCGATCACCCCGATGGATGCACCGGACAGGAAGAAAATCCGCAGGATCATCCCGCTGGTTGCTCCCATGGTTCGCAGGATGGCGATATCACGCCCCTTGTCCTTCACCAGCATGATCTGGCCGGACACAATGTTGAAAACCGCCACCAGAATAATCAGCGACAGGATCAGGAACATGACATTGCGCTCAACCTGGATGGCATTGAAGAAGCTCGCATTGCTCTGCTGCCAGTCCAGCGTACGAATGGCAGGCCCGAATTCCTTTGAAACGGCACGGCGCACCGGATAGGTCAGATCAGCATCGCTGAGGAACACCTCGACGGTGTTCACGCGTTCCGGCAGACGGAAGAATTTCTGCGCAGCACTCAGCGGGATATAAATGAAGCTGCTGTCATACTCGTGCATCCCGACATCAAAGGTTGCAACGACGGTAAAGGTTTTCAAACGGGGAACGGAACCAAAGGCCGTGACATTGCTTTGCGGGGACACCAGACGAATGGTATCGCCCACCTGGACACGCAGGCTCTGGGCAAGGCGGTAACCGATCACAGCCGCATCATCGCCTTCGAAATTCACAAGGCTTCCCTGATCGATCTTGTCGGCAATAACGGCACGGCTGCGCAGGTCTTCCGGAGACATTCCCCGCACGAGACCACCATTGGCCTTGCCGGATGCTGTCACCATCACCTGCCCCTGCACCTGTGGCGTTGCAGAAACAACTCCGGGTATGGCTGCAACACGCGCGCGAATATCCTCATAGCTGGTCAGTTCGCCCGCCACACCGTAAACCGCGAGGTGCCCGTTCACTCCCAGAATACGGGACAGCAGCTCCTGCCTGAAACCGTTCATGACAGCCATAACGATGATCAGGGTTGCCACACCAAGGGCAATCCCGACCAGCGAAAACCCGGCAATCACGGAAATAAAGCCTTCCTTGCGTCGGGACCTCAGATAGCGTCCCGCAACCATGCGCTCAAATGCACCAAAAATCATGCCATTTCAGCCTTTTGCCTTCTGAAAATCAGCGAATGTAAAGTTCAGTTTCTTCTTGTGCAGCAGAAACAAGGCAAAAGAAAGGGGAAAGGTGAAGAGAGACAAAAGAGTCCGGCTCCCGTCATCCCTTTCCCTGACAGATCAATCATAACGCAGTTCGGTTGCCTTTCCCCGAAAGATCACAAAGGACAGGATGGAATAGCCCAGAATAACCGGCAGGACAAAAAGCGCTCCGACCAGAATGATCAGCAGACTCTCCGGTGAGGAGGCCGCTTCGTAGATCGTCATTTTCTCCGGCACGACATAGGGATAGAAAGAATAGGCAAGCCCGGTAAAGGACAGCACAAAAAGCATCACAGCTCCTGCAAAGGGTGCCCACGACCAGCTGTCCGTGGAAGACGGCAAACGCTTCAGAGCCAGCCAGAGAATGGCAATAATCGCAACAGACATCAGTGGCAAAGGCGCCAGAAGCAGGGCTTCGGGGAAGGAAAACCATTTGTCGAATATTCGCGGAGAAGCCAGAGGTGTTGCCAGAGAGATTGCCCCGAAACCGAGCACCATGCCCCAGAGCCCCCGACCAGCCCACTCAACAGCCTGTCTTTGCAGGGCTCCGTCTGTTTTCAGGATCAGCCAGGTTGCCCCGATGAAGCTGTAAGCCACAGCCAGTGTTCCCGCTGTCAGCATGGCAAACAGAACCGTTTCAAGTGTGAACTCCAGCCCCATGATGTAAAGCCCCAGCATGAACCCCTGGGACAGGGAAGCCATCAGGCTCCCTGCAAAAAAGGCCTTGTCCCACCGTGCCTTGAGATGATGCGGCGCCTTTGCACGAAATTCAAAGGCAACTCCCCTCAAAATCAGACCGATCAGCAAAACAGCTACCGGAAGATACAAGGCCGTCAGAATGGTCCCATGCGCTGCCGGAAAGGCAACAAGCAAGAGCCCAACCGCCAGAACCAGCCAGGTTTCATTCGCATCCCAGAAGGGACCGATCGAAGCCACCATGCGATCCCTGTCCGCTTCCGGCACCAGGGGACTTAAAAGCCCCACTCCCAGATCAAAGCCATCCAGAGCAACGTAAATCAGGATCGAAATACCGAGCAGAACAGCGAAGATCAGCGGCAGGGAAACCGTTGGTTCAACACCGAACAGATCCGTCAGGAAAATCAGGGCTTCAGTCATTGAACTTCTCCTGCTGCTCTTGGCGCTGTCTCGATAACGGATCGTGGAGTTGTGTCTTCGGGAACATCACCCGTCGCAGCCTTGCGGGCCAGATAAAAGACCACGGAAATATAGGCCGTCAGCAAAAGGGCATAGATCACCAGATAGGCCAGCAAGGTCGAAAGGACCAGCCCTCCGGAAACAGACCCGACAGCATCGGCTGTGCTGAGCACACCATCAACAAGCCAGGGCTGGCGTCCTATTTCGGTTGTGTACCAGCCTGCCAGCGTTGCAACCCAGCCGGAAAAGGTCATGCCCACAAGCCCGTAGAGCCACGGCTTTGACAGGCCCTCTTCAACAGAACGACGACGATACAGCAGCCACAGAGCACCCCAACTGACAATCAGCATGGCCAGACCGGTCCCGACCATGACACGGAAACTCCAGAAAACAGGTGCAACGGGCGGATGCAGGACTGTGCCGTCCTCTGCGACAAAGTCATCAAGCCCCGGAATGATCCCTTCAGCAGAATGCTTCAGGATCAGGGAAGCCCCGTTTGGAATACCGAGCTCCAGATGGTTCGTTCTCTCCGCCTCATCCGGCACTGCAAAAAGAAGCAATGGCTTGTTCGGGCCAGTTTGCCAGTTCCCTTCCATCGCAGCAACTTTCCGGGGCTGGTGCTCCAGAGTGTTCAGGCCGTGCATGTCACCCGCAACGATCTGGACCGGTATCAACAGGGCTGCCAGCACCAGTCCGGTTCTCAAGGCGGCTCTGACATCCTCCGAGCGGTCCCTTAACAACAGGCGGAAAGCGGAAATCCCGGCCAGAAGAAAAGCCACTGTCAGGCCGGAGGCCAGAAGCTTGTGGGACAGACGATAGGGCATGGAAGGATTAAAGATGATTGCCAGCCAGTCTGTTGCGTGGGCAACACCATCGCGCATTTCAAACCCGACAGGCGTGTGCATCCAGCTGTTCAAAACCAGTATCCAGAAAGCCGACATGGTCGTCCCGAAGGCCACAAGCACTGTCGCCCAGGTGTGAAGCCAGCCCGGCACCCTGGAAAAGCCGAACAGCATGATCCCGAGGAAAACAGCCTCCAGAAAGAAAGCTGTGAGAACCTCATATGCCAGAAGTGGTCCGGCGATGTTTCCGACCGTTTCCATAAAACCGGGCCAGTTGGTCCCGAACTGAAACGACATCGTGATACCGGAGACAACTCCCATCGCAAAGGACAGGGCAAAGATTTTCACCCAGAAACGATAAGCTGCCATCCATTTTTCATGACCTGTTGCGTTGAAGCGCAGCTTGAAAAACAGCAGCACCCAACCCAGAGCAATGGTGATGGTCGGGAAAAGAATGTGAAAGGATATATTCGCGCCAAACTGAATGCGCGACAGCAAAAGTGCGTCCATGGTTCCGTCCTGACTTGTGAACCTTTTTCTCAGACTTATATAAAACGGATATGGGTATTTTACCCTGCGACAGGCAGCCCCTGCGACAAAAAGTTGACTTCAGGGGTCAGACATTCCGGTTTTATCCCTGGGCAGAGAAGAAACCACCAACCAGCTGATGTCTTTGACACAGACATGAAAAGGCAGTGTCATCTGACAAGGCGACTTGTTTTGAACAGGAAACAGATATGAGCAAAATGGTGCATTCCATGATCCGCGTCCTTGACGATCAGGCTTCAATTGACTGGTACAGAAAGGCTTTTGGACTGGAGGTTGCGGAACAGCTTGATTTTGAAAGCTTTCGCCTCACCTACCTCTCCAACAGTGAAACAGGGTTCGAACTGGAACTGACACTCAACAAGGGGCGTACGGAACCCTATGATCTCGGAGAAGGCTACGGACATCTGGCGCTGGTGGTCGGGAATGTCGACGCACATCACACGGACATGGTCAAAAAAGGTCTGGATGTCGGTAAAATCATCGACTTTGCACCCGACGGAGAACTGGTTGGACGCTTCTTCTTTGCAACCGATCCCGACGGTTACAAAATTGAAGTCATTCAGCGCGGTGGCCGGTTCCAGTAAGGGCAAAGGACTCCACAACAGATACAAAAACAGAGGCTCTCTGGCCTCTGTTTTTGATCGCGTGTAACTGTCAGGAAAGCCTAGAGCAGATCAAGCTCATCCAGCACAGCTTCCAGCTGAGCGGCGACAGTAAAGCGATGCGCCCTGATCCCGATCCTTTCGGCAGCTTCACAGTTGACAGCCGTGTCATCAATAAAAAGACACTCCGAGGCAGCAAGGCCATTTCGCTGAAGCAGCAGTTCAAAAATTTCTGCGTCCGGCTTGACCATAAACTCCCGTGCTGAAACGAGAACATCTTCCATTTTGGAAAGAACCGGTGCCGTTTCCAGCATGGTATCGAAAGCCATCAGGGGTGCATTGCTCAGGCCGAAAACCCGAACGCCCCGGGCCAGCAGGCGTTGTACCAGCTCTGCCGATCCATCGACCGGCTCCTGCAACGTTTTTGCGATATTGCCTGCATAGGCCTGGAAGATTTCCAGATGCTCCGGCCGGTTCTGTTCTGCCCAGGCCAGTCCTTCTTCCCAGCTGCGCCCCCGGTCCTGCTCGTGGTTCCAGACGAAGAAGCCAATCTCCTGCAAGGCCCGCATCATGGCACCCCTGTCCTCAAACAGGTCCGTCATGGCCTGATAGGGATCCCATTTGACCAGAACATTGCCGATATCAAAAATAACGTTTTGGATGCCAGACATGATGACTCTTTTGAAAGTTCTACCTGAACAAAGTTGTGACACTCAAAAGAGAGCATGAAAAGAACTGTTTCACCCGTTACAGAATATTTCACATTTGCGGGGCTGTTCGTTTTTCTCAGGGCAAGGAGAGCTTGGCCATACGCCCCCCGTCGACCGTAAGCACCTGCCCCGTAATAAAGCCGCTCTCTTCTGCGGACAGGAAGGCAACCAGAGCTGCAACCTCTTCCGGCTTGCCCGTACGTCCAACAGGGTGGATACGCCCGATGTCCCTTCTGAACGCGTCCGGATCAGGCATGGCTTCGATAAAATCCATATTGAGTTCCGTATCAATCCAGCCCGGAGCCACTGCGTTACAGCGAATGCCCTCATGGCTGTGATCAATCGCAACCGCCCGGGTCAAACCATGCAAACCCGCCTTGGAGGCACAGTAAGCCGCGTGGTTCGGATTGGCCCCCAGTCCTTCGATAGACCCGGTATTGACAATGGAACCACCCCGAACACGCAAGGCAGGCAGAGCTGCTCTGATCATCAGGAAAGGTGCGGTCAGGTTGACTGTCAGATTGCGTTGCCAGTCTTCAACAGACATGTCTTCAATAGCAACTTCCTGCATCATGCCCGCGTTGTTAACCAGAACATCAAGACGACCGGCCTTTTCCAGAACAGTATCGACAACCTGCTGTGGAACAGAAGGGTCCGTGAAATCAGCCGGAATGGCTTCGAAAAGGTCATCTTCACCACGCTGTGCAGTAAAGACACGGGCGCCCTCGTTTTCAAGACGGCTGGCAATCGCCTGACCAATACCGCTGCGCCCGCCTGTCACGAGCGCAACCTTTCCCTCAAAGCGTTTCATGATACCGGTTTTCCTCCGTTGACCTCCAGAAGCGTACCACAAACATAGCGCGCTTCATCAGAAGCAAGGAACAGCACCACATCGGCAATGTCCGCAGGCTCTGCAATGCGCCCCAGCGGAACAGTCCGACCCAGTTCGGCAACCGCAGAATCAGGATCGAACCCCCGCCTGGCAAAGCCTGAGCGCAACATCGGTGTGTTGACCTCGTTCGGACAGACAGCATTGATCCGGATCCCCTGGTGGGCATGATCCATTCCCATGCATTGCGTCAGGGAGGCTATGGCCGCCTTTGTCATGCAATACAGGGCATGATTGGGACCGGGACGCAGCCCCCAGCAGGATGCCGTGTTGACAATGGCTCCGCCACCCGTCTTCTCCATGATCGGAATGGCGGCCCGGCAGATGCGAAAGGGAGCTTCCACATTGACACCGACAGACAGCGACCAGTCCTCATCCGACGTTTCTGTCACTGCTCCCCTTGTGATCACACCTGCATTGTTGATGACAATGTCCAGTCCTCCCAAGGCTTTTGCAGCCTCCCCGGGCAGCCTGTCCGCATAGGCATGATCCAGCAGGTCACCCGGCAGCAGGGCATCGGCCTCAAGTCCCCCGGTCTCCCGATCTGCAACAGCAACCCTTGCACCTTCCGCCCGGAAGCGGGTCAACATCTCTGCACCAATGCCTCCCGCTGCTCCGGTAATCAGAACCTTCTTTCCTTCAAAACGCATTTGAATTCTCCCTTTTAGAACGAGGCAAGCGGGCCGCCAAAGAGGCTTTCGTCAGGAATGATCCCGAGGCCCGGTCCTGTGGGGCGTCTGATATGTCCACCCTCGATGGAAATGCCATTCTGGCTGTCATAGTTGCCTTCGATATAGGGCGCCGCAAGCCAGACCCCTTCAAGAAGCTGTGGACGCACCGTTGAACCGATCTGTGTGCAGGCCGCAGCAATAATGTCCCCTCCCCAGGAATCATCACAGGTGTGTGGCAGGTTGCGCGCTTCGCAAATGTCACGGAATGCCATCATCTGTTGCAATCCGCCAATACGCGTCAGCTTCATGCCAAAACCATCCACCAAGCCTGTTCCCGCTGCAGAGATCACGGTGTTCAAATCCACAGAGTTTTCGTCCATGTAAATCCCGTGAGAGACCTGTCCCCGAATTTTTTTCAGGTCTTCAATGGTGTTGCAGGGCTGTTCCATAATAAATGGCACATGGGGACATTCACGGCTGACACGCAGGGCATCGCGCGTTGTCCAGCCCCGGTTGCCATCAACCGCCAGACGCATACCGGAGCCTTTAACAACCTCCCAAACCTTCAGGATGGTTTCGATATCCAGTTCCACCGGACGTCCCCCCACCTTGATCTGGAGGCGCGGATAACCTTCATCCATTTTCTCCCTCGCCAGACGGGCAATATCATCCGGTGCTCCGACCCCGGTTGCATAATAGGACGGAACACGGTCAGTCACAGCCCCACCCAGCAGATCGGCAACATTCACACCCAGAGCCTTGCCGATGGCATCATGCGTTGCAATATCCACAGCGGCCTTGGCGTAGTTGTGTCCGTTAAGCAGACTGTTCATCTTGCGACGCATGGCGAGTGGCTGCATTTCCGCACCGACAAGCCCCGGCGCCATTTCCAGCAGGGCAGCCCGTGCACCACCAGCATGCGCTTCGGCATAGGTCGGCCCGACCGGACAGGTTTCACCCCAGCCAACAACACCGCTGTCAGACACGATTTTGACCAGGGTCGTGTCCAGAGCCCAGACCTCGGCATTCGCCATGGTATAGGGGCCATTCCTGACCGGCAGATCATGTTGATAGATATGGATTTCCTTGATGCGCATCTGCGCCTCCACTTTTCCCTGTTGAGTATAAGAATTCAGTGTATGCCTTCACGGGCCAGCAGCGCCCGGGCTGCCTCCAGTGCTGCTGCTGTCGAGGTCTGTACACCCCGCAAGCGAGCCACATCCGTCAGCCCTTCGTGCAAGAGAAAAAGCCTGTCAGCCAAAGCCCCGACCTCACAATCAGGCGCAACGGTTTCAAGGCGCCTGACAAAGACATTCCTCAGGCGTTCCTTGTGTGCTTCCACAGCTTTGCGAATGGCCTCACTCTCCGGGTAGGTCGACAGGGCGTTCATGAAAAGACAGCCTGTATTTCCGACCTGCTCCAGCCAGTCTCCCAACCGCACCAGCGGATAGAGCAGATGATCCACCCCGTTTTCCGGGCCTTCCTCAATCCAGTCCCAATAAAGCCCTTCCCGGTATTCCAGCGCACCAATGATCATGGCTTCGCGGGACGGATAGTACTTGTAGAGCGTCCGCAGGGAGACATCTGCCTCTGCCCGCAGGGCTTCCACCCCCTGGGTCGCAAAGCCTGTCCCGATAAAAAGATAATATAGCTTTTTCGCAATCTGCTGTTTTGTGTCTGTCATAACCAACAGGGTAGAATGATCACTCTACCCCGACTGTTCAAAAAACGGCCCTGGCATTCTCAGGGGAGACAAAATGTATTTTTTATGTATACATAAACAGGAAGTCTCATCAAAAAGAGACACCCCGGTTCCGCACTGCCCAGTGGGCAGAAAGAAAAAAGGCAGAGGTCAAAAACCTCTGCCTTTTATGCTTTGCAGGATACCGGACTTACTTTGTCGGGTCCGGTACATAGCGCAGGTATGGCTTCAACTCACGCCAGCCTTCCGGATATTTCTTCGCAGCTTCCTCGTTGGAAACGGCCGGAACAATGATCACATCCTCACCGGATTTCCAGTTCACAGGTGTCGCAACCTGGTGTTCCGCAGTCATCTGGCAGCTTTCGAGAACCCGCATCACTTCATCAAAATTCCGGCCTGTGCTCATCGGATAGGTCATCATCATTTTGATTTTCTTGTCCGGGCCAATCATGAAGACCGAGCGCACTGTGGCGTTGGTCATGGCTGTGCGCCCTTCTGATGTCCCCTCTTCGGAAGCAGGCAGCATGTTGTAGAGCTTGGAAACCTCAAGGTTCGGATCACCGATCATCGGATAGGTCACCTTGTTGCCCTGTGTTTCCTCGATGTCACCAACCCAGCCCTCGTGGCTTTCTACCGGATCAACAGACAGGCCGATGATCTTGCAGTTGCGCGCGGCAAACTGCTTTTCCAGTCCCGCCATGTAACCCAGTTCAGTGGTGCAGACAGGTGTAAAGTTCTTGGGGTGAGAAAAGAGGATAGCCCAGCCGTCCCCAATCCAGTCGTGGAAGGAAATCTTTCCCTCTGTTGTATCCGCCGTAAAATCCGGAGCAACATCATTGATTCTCAAAGACACAGCCATTCTCCTTTTCATGAATTCAGAACAAGATCTGGGTATCCGCACAGGCTACCACAAGTGCTACAGATCTTTTTATTTCAAAGTGACGAAAGCCATAGGACAAATTGATAAAGCATTCAAAAACATAAATGAATAGATATTTTCGGATGCGACCTCCTCCCCGGGCAACAAAAAAGCCGGAGCACTCAAGCTCCGGCTTCATCCTGTCGCTTTTCCGGCAAACAAACGGGAGGCTAACCAACCAGTTTTGCCAGTGCATCTTCGATAGACAACTCGACCTTCTCACCGGAGGCACGGTTCTTCAGTTCAACCACACCGTTCTTCAGCCCGCGTGGACCGACAACCAGCTGCCATGGCAGACCAATGAGGTCCATGTCGGCGAACTTGGCACCCGCACCACCGTCACGATCATCATACAGCACCTCAACACCGGCGCTCTGCAGCTTGCCATAGAGATCATCGCAGGCTTTTGTGCAGTCCTCGTCCTGCGTGCGCAGGTTGATCAGACCAACCTTGTAAGGCGCAACCGCTTCCGGCCAGATAATGCCGTTCTCGTCGTGAGAAGCCTCGATGATTGCACCCAGCAGACGGGAGACACCGATACCGTAGGATCCCATGTAGACAGGAACCTGTGCACCTTCGGAGTTGGACACAACAGCGTTCATCGGCTCGGAGTACTTTGTACCGAAGTGGAAGATGTGCCCGACCTCGATCCCGCGACGTTTCATCTGCTTGTCTGCCGGAACAGCATTCCAGCCGTCCTCGTCAAACATCTCGTCTGTCGTTGCGTATTCATTTGTCCAGTCATCAACGATGGACTGCAGATCACCGTTGTAATCCACATCCGCACCCGGAACAGGCTTGCTCAGATAGTCTTCGTGACAGAAGACCTCACTCTCGCCAGTGTCGGCCAGAATGATGAACTCGTGGGACAGCTTGCCGCCAATCGGTCCTGTATCCGCCGCCATCGGGATCGCACGCAGGCCCATGCGGGTGAAGGTCCGCAGATAGGACACAAACACGCGGTTGTAGGTTGCCTGGGACGCATCGTAGTCAATGTCAAAGGAGTAACCGTCCTTCATCAGGAACTCGCGACCACGCATCACACCGAAACGCGGGCGAACCTCGTCACGGAACTTCCACTGGATCTGATAGAGGTTCTTGGGCAGGTCCTTGAAGCTCTTGACCGAGCCACGGAAGATATCGGTGATCAGCTCCTCGTTTGTGGGACCATAGAGCATGTCGCGATCATGACGGTCGGTGATACGCAACATTTCCCGACCGTAGTCATCATAACGACCGGACTCGCGCCACAGGTCGGCAGACTGGATTGTCGGCATCAGAACGTTCTGGGCACCCGCGCGCTCCTGCTCTTCATGAACGATGTTTTCGATTTTCCGCAGAACGCGAAGACCCAGTGGCAGCCAGGAATAGATTCCGGCGCTGGCCTGACGGATCATTCCTGCACGCAGCATAAAGCGGTGAGAAACAATCTGGGCCTCCTTGGGGTTTTCCTTCAGGGTGGGCATAAAGTATTGGGAAAGACGCATCGTTCAGTCCTGATGAGCTTTGTAAGACAATCTGTTGCCTTCCTCTATAGGCAAAGAGCGGGACTTTGTCCATCGCCCCTGTACTGCGCACAAAAGAAAAGCCCGACACCGTTATGGCACCGGGCTTTTCCCTGTTCTTTTATCCGGAGATCAAATGAAGAAAATGAAGCTGATCAGAATAAAGATCGGGATCAGAATACCGCCGGACCAGATCATGTAGCCAAAGAAGCTCGGCATTTTCACACCGCCCTCTTCCGCGATGGAACGCACCATAAAGTTCGGCGCATTACCAATGTAGGTGTTGGCCCCCATGAAAACCGCACCGGCAGAGATTGCCAGCAGGGTCTGGGACAGATCCCCCATCAGCATTTCCGGATTGCCGCCCGCCGTATTGAAGAACACCAGATAGGTCGGCGCGTTGTCCAGGAAACTGGAGAGAATACCCGTGGCCCAGAAGTACATGAGATTGATCGGCTCACCCGTTTCCGTGCTGACCGAACTGACAACAGCTCCCAGCGCTCCGTCTGTTCCGGCCTTGAGTATGGCAATCGCCGGAATAATTGTTGCGAAGATACCGATGAAGAGCTTGCCCACCTCCAGAATGGGGAACCAGTTAAAGCCATTGTTTTTACGGCTTTCATCGTTGGTCAGACGCAGAGAAAGCCAGGCCAGCGCCAGAAGGATCACATCGCGCACAATATTCTGAAGCTCGGCATGCACGTGGAAGATTTCAAAGGAAACGCCCGGCTTCCAGAAACCGGAGAGCAGAACCCCGCCAATCACACCACAGAGCAGCAGAAGGTTGAAGCTTCCTTCCAGTCCGAGTTTTTCATCTGTTTGCTCCAGCTTGCCCTGCGCAACCATCTCTTTTGTATGCTGATCAATACCGAACTTTCCGCCCTCTTTTCTGTAAAGCCAGCTGTCGACAACATAGAACAGGACCAGCAGGATGACAGACACCAGAACCATCGGTACAAAAAGATGCGTGGTTGGCCAGAAGAAAGAAACCCCTTTCAGGAAACCAAGGAAGAGCGGAGGATCACCCAGTGGAGACAGGGAACCCCCGATGTTCGCCACGAGGAAGATAAAGAAGACAATCACATGCACCTTGTGACGTCGCACCTCGATGGCTCTCAGCAGCGGACGGATCAGCAGCATCGCCGCCCCGGTCGTGCCCATGAAGCTGGCAATCACTGTTCCAATCAAAAGGATTCCTGTATTGAGCTGTGGCGTTCCCACCAGCGATCCCGTCACACGAATACCACCCGCAACGGTAAAGAGACTGTAAAGCAGGATAATAAAGGGGATATACTCGCCAATGAGAGTATGCAGGGCCTCGTAAAGAGCCAGTTCCCATCCGAAGAGCAGGGTAAAGGGCACAAAGAACATCAAAGCCCAGAAAGCAGAAATCTTTCCGAAATTGTCATGCCAGAAATGTGGCGCAATAAGAGGAAAGATCGCAATGGACAGCAACATCCCCGCAAAGGGGATAACCCAGATCAGCCCAAGTTCGGAACCCTCAAGATGAGGCGCACCTGCCCCCGCCGCCATTGCAGGACCTGCAACAAACGCGAAGACAAGAGCCATCAGAACTTTGGAGAAACATGGAAAGGAAATTCTATTCCCGCTCAACGGACTGCCAGAAAGAGAGGGTCTCCGGCAGAAAGCCCCAAGTCGAAAAGCCATTGAAACACCAGCCTTATTTTATTGTCACGCTTTCCATGTATTCCATATTTGTGACAGAATGATTTCACGAAAAAGCGCTCTGGATCTTTACCTTTCTTTAACGGGGAACTGCAAGAAACACAAGCCAGCCTTGTCGAAAACTCATGACGAACGCAGGCTTCCCTTTTGGAAATATCGTACAAAAACCCCGAAACTCTTTGTAATATCGTGTTTTTTTATTAGGCGTTGATATCTTCGTGATCGGGAATTTAAATTAAAAAGCTCATTGTTTTGAAATAAAGTAACCCACCTGATGACAGCCGAACCCTTTGAACGAGATCATTCCGGAGCAGAACAGGCATCCCAACCCGGGGAGCAGCCAGCCGGACAGTCTCATAACGAGCAGGAGACGGGCAGGACCAATGACAGAATTCCACCTGCGCGTTCATGGCGTATTGTCATCTGGCTGTCCCTTCTGGCTCTCTATGGTTTTGCAACCTGGTCCCTGATCCAGTGGGTCAAGCTGGACTCTGTCCAGCAAACCCGGCAAAGCGCGCAGCATCGACTGGTTTTCTATCAGGATGCCCTCCTGAACACCCTGAACAAATACACCTATCTGCCCTATATCCTCTCGCGAAACGAGGATGTGATTTCCCTGCTCGAAGACATTCGCCGTGGGGAAACCAGACTGGACCATCCGGAAAACACCTCTCCCGATTCAATCTTCTCCCTTTTGCCGGAACGCTCCATTGCAGTCAGTTCCCTGCTGAACGACACCAACAGAAAGGCAAAGAGCAGCGCGCTTTATGTCATGTCACCCAACGGTACAACTCTTGCCTCTTCCAACTGGCAAACGGACCGGAGCTTTGTTGGTCACAACTACTCCTACAGACCCTTTTTCAAGGATGCGATGAAAGGGCGGGAAGGACAGTTCTTTGCCGTCGGTGCCGTTTCAAAGACACCGGGCTTTTACTTTTCCCACCCTGTTTATGAAAAGGAGCAAGCCGACAGTTCCTCGCGCCCCTATATTCTTGGCGTTACAGTTGTCAAAGTTGACATTTCCTCCCTGCAGGATTTCCTGCAACAGGGCGAGGAAACCGTCTTTATGACAGATGCCTATGGCGTCATTTTCCTCTCCAGCAATCCCGATTGGCTCTACAAAACACTGACTCCCCTGCATGATGAACAAAAGAACCTGATCCGCTCGTTCCGGCAGTATGGTCAGGCAGCGCTGTCTCCCCTGCCGGTTACAACAAAACGCTATCTGGACAGGACAACCCTCTATCAGATCGACAAGTCCTCTTTCCTGCTGGACAGCAGACCGATCGGTTCAAAAGGCTGGGTCCTTCACTATGCCTCCCCCGTCAAACCCATCGATGCATCAACGGCCAGAACAGGTCTTTTCGCCGTTTTGATCCTGATCGCCATTCTCAGTCTTCTGTTCTTTGTCCGGGCCCGCCGCTTCAAACGGGCTTCCCTGATCGCCAGACAGGAAACGGAACAGGTGCGCAGGATCAATCAAAGGCTTGAAAGGGAGATCGAGGAGCGAAAGCGGACAGAGGAAGAACTTCGCAACACCCAGGAAGGACTTGTCCAGACCGGAAAGCTTGCCGCTCTCGGACAGATGTCAGCAGCCATTGCGCACGAAATCAACCAGCCCCTTGCTGCAATCCGGAACTATGCTGCCTCTGTAGAGCTGTTACTCAGAAAAGACCGTGTCGAGACCGCCCTTCAGTCTGTTTCGGAAATCAGGCATCTGACACAGCGGATGGGGTCCATCACCGGTCAGTTGAAAACCTTTGCAAGAAAAGCCCCGTCACATTTCGGTCCGGTGGATCTGCACATCCCCCTGGATCGTGCCCTTTCCCTGATCAGTCCCTATGCCCGCAACAATGACACCCAGTTGATTGTCATGATGGATACGGGGTCAACCCTCAGCGAACCCGTCACCGTTCTGGGGGATGAAGTCCGGCTGGAACAGGTTTTTATCAACGTTATCAGGAATGCGATCGACGCCCTTCAGGAAAAGACGGACAGAAAGGTGTGGGTCAATCTGAAACTGAAGGATCCGGAACAGGTCCAGATCACCATTCGCGACAACGGCCCCGGCCTGAGCAACGAGGCGAGACAAAATCTTTTTGACCCCTTTTTTACAACAAAGCCTGTTGGCGAAGGTGTCGGCCTCGGCCTTTCGATCAGTTACGGTATTGTCAAGGATCTCAGGGGCGATATCCTAGCCGAAAACCACAGCAGCGGCGGTGCTGTCTTCAGAATCGTCCTTCCCCTGCACTCTCCAGAAGAACAACACGACCAAAATGTCTGATCACTCCGATACGCCCTCTCCCCGTTCCCCTGTTGTCATCCTGATTGATGATGAACAGTCCCTGCGGGATTCAACCCGCCAGTGGCTGGAACTTTCCGACTACACTGTCGAAGCCTTTTCCTCGGCCGATCACTTTTTGAAAAGCTGGCCCGTCTCCGAGCTCAGACAGGCCTACGTCACCCTTGTATCCGATGTGAAAATGCCGGGAACATCCGGCCTGCAGCTCCTCGAACAACTTCAGGAAATGGACGAGGACCTCCCGGTTATTCTCATGACCGGGCACGGCGATGTCCCCATGGCAGTCAATGCCCTTAAACAGGGAGCCTACGACTTTATTGAAAAGCCCTTCGAACCGGAGCGTCTGCTGGAACAGATTTCACGCGCACTGGAAAAGCGTCTTCTGGTCCTCAGCAACCGTACTCTGCGAAGGACCCTCGCAGCCGCTGAAGGTCTGGATGCCCGTCTGATCGGCCAGAGTGTTCCCATGCGTTTCCTCAAGGAAGAAATCATGGACATTGCTCCGACAATGGCCCCCGTGCTTCTTCAGGGAGAAACAGGATCAGGCAAGGAGGTCGTCGCCCAAAGCCTGCACGCCCACTCCCGACACGCTGATGGTCCCTTTGTCGCCCTGAACTGTGCGGCCATTCCCGAGCAAATGCTGGAAAGTGAACTCTTCGGGCACGAAAAGGGCGCCTTTACCGGAGCGCACAGCAAACGCATCGGCAAGCTGGAAGCCGTAAACGAAGGCACCCTGTTTCTTGATGAGCTTTCCTCCATGCCTCTGGACAGCCAGGCCAAGCTCTTGCGCGTTCTGGAAGAACGACAGGTGACACCACTGGGCAGCAACAAGGCCCGTACCCTGAACTTCCGACTGGTCGCGGCCATACAGGAAGACCCGCAGGATGCCCTTTCAAGCGGGCGCTTGCGCAAGGACCTCTACTACAGGGTTTCCACCGTCTTCCTTCCAATCGTCCCCCTGCGCGAACGGGGAGACGACGCCATTCTGCTCTTCAGACATTTCCTCGGTCTGGCCAGCGAAACCTTCGGGCGCCCCTTGCCGGAACAGATTTCGTCAGGCACTCTCCAACAGTTGCGGGACTACGACTGGCCGGGCAATGTCCGGGAGCTGAGGAACTTTTCTGAACGCTACCTCCTGTCCTCACGTCCCGAAGAACAGCGCTCCGATATCCTCTTCGGCAAAAAACTGCCGATCGAACAGGACACATCGAGCTCCCTGCAGGAGCAGGTTCAGTTTTTTGAAAGACGGACGATCGAAGATTCCCTGATCAGACACAAAGGCAATATTTCAGCCGTCATGGAAGAGCTGGCTGTTCCCCGAAGGACGCTCAATGAAAAAATGCAGCGCTACGACCTGAAACGGGACAGCTTTTTAAAGGACGAGCACACAGGATAGATCGGCGGATTTCCGCTTATTCACTCTCGTCCTGTCGGCATAAATCCGCTCAAAGCCTTCTTTCGCATCCCGCTAAACCACTCATAAAAAACACTTTTCCTTTTGGCCCGTTCCTTGCTCTATAGGAATGATCCCTGTCCCGGACAGTCTGTCTGGTTCAGGGATGTGAAAGCAAAGAGGCCTGATCTCAGGCAAAGAAGTCTGAAAACAGGCCATGGTTACCCCTAGTGGAGGCAAGAATGAAAAAATATCTGGCTATGGTGACAGCAGCAACGCTGGCACTGTCTGCAATGGCTGGCGCTGCACAAGCCGAGCCAATTGTGATCAAACTCAGTCACGTGACCAAGGAAACCGGTCACCCCAAAGGTGAGGCAGCAAAACTTTTTGCTGATCGTGTGAACGAGGAAATGGCCGGCAAGGTTGTTGTCGAGGTCTATCCGAACTCTTCACTTTACAATGACGACAAGGCTCTTCAGGCACTGTTGCTGGGCGACCTGCAAATGGCAGCTCCGTCCCTCTCCAAGTTTGAAAAGTTTACAAAAAAATACCGTGTCTTCGATCTTCCGTTCCTGTTCGACGACATTCAGGCTGTTGACCGCTTCCAATCCAGTGAAACCGGTCAGGACCTGCTGCGTGCTATGGAAGACAAGGGCCTGCTGGGTCTCGGCTTCTGGCACAACGGCATGAAACAGCTGTCTGCCAACAAGCCCCTGATCAAACCGGAAGACGCCGATGGCCTGAAATTCCGTGTTCAGACCTCCGACGTTCTGGTTGCCCAGTTCGAACAGCTTGGCGGCAGCCCACAGAAAATGGCCTTCTCTGAAGTGTACGGCGCCCTGCAACAGGGGGTTGTCGATGGTCAGGAAAACACCTGGTCAAACATCTTCACCAAGAAGTTCTTCGAGGTTCAGGACGGCATCACAGAGTCCAACCACGGTGTCCTTGACTACATGGTCGTAACCTCTGCCGAGTTCTGGAACGGCCTGCCGGACGACATCCGCACCGATCTGGAGCGCATCCTGCGCGAAGTTTCCCAGGAACGGAATGCGATTTCCGAGTCCATCAACCTTGCAAACCGGGACAAGATCCTGAAAGCAGGCGGCACCATCCGTGAACTGACACCAGAGCAAAAGGCTGCATGGCGTGAAGCGGTTGCTCCGGTCTGGAACAAGTTTCTTGATGATATCGGTCAGGATGTTCTGGATGCTGCAATTGCATCCAACCAGTCCGAATAGGATTTGAGCACCAAAAGGGCAGGCTTTGTTGAACAGCCTGCCCTTTTTCTACATCTCCTACATTACCTGACACCCAAAAAAACGTGTGTTCGCAGGGACGTGCGCTCTTTCAGGGGAGCTTCTCAAATGAGCCTACTTTTTCACAAGGCAGAGGAAATCTTCATTTCCTTTCTGCTGGCAGCCATGACGCTTGTGACCTTCTCACAGGTTGTTGCGCGCTATATCTTCAACAGCGGGGCCATCTGGGCTCTTGAACTGACAACCTATTTCTTCGCCTGGCTGGTGCTTTTCGGCATTTCCTATGGCGTGCGTGTTCATGCACACATTGGTGTTGACGCCTTTGTAAAGCTCTTCAACAGAAAAGGGCAAAAGCTGTTCGGGATTCTGGTCGTACTCGCCTGTCTGACCTACGGCGGTCTGCTGGTCTATGGCGGTTATGATTACGTCTACAAAATTTTCCGCATTGGAATCGAGGCAGAGGATCTGCCAGTTCCACAATGGGTTCCCCTCGCCATTCTTCCCGTCGGTTTCGGTTTGCTGATCATCCGCCTTCTGCAGGCCGGGTGGCACATTATTGCTGATGAAAAAACTGTTTCCATCCTTGGAGATGAAAGCAAGGAAGCCATCGACAGCTTCATGGATGAGAAAAAAGAGGACGAGAAATAATGGCGATTGCAACACTCTTCATCACGCTTTTCGTTCTTTTGCTCATTGGCACACCGATCGCGGTTTCCCTGGGACTGGCGAGCCTTGTCACAATCCTCTTTTTCTCGAACGATTCTCTGGCCTCCATTGCGCTGACTCTCTTTGAGACAATGGAGCACTACACACTGCTGGCCATTCCCTTCTTTATTCTGTCATCCGCCTTTCTCTCCACAGGCGGAGTGGCACGCCGTTTGATCCGTCTTGCAATAGCAACGGTCGGACACCTCCGTGGCGGGTTGGCCATGGCTTCCGTTCTGGCCTGCATGCTCTTCGCCGCAGTCTCCGGATCGTCCCCGGCAACCGTGGTCGCCATCGGGAGCATCGTCATCGCCGGGATGGTCAAGGCCGGTTACTCCAAGGAATTCGCAGCCGGTGTAATCTGCAACTCCGGCACACTGGGCATTCTGATCCCGCCCTCAATTGTCATGGTTGTCTACGCCGCAGCAACGGATGTTTCCGTTGGCCGCATGTTCATGGCAGGTGTGATCCCCGGCATTATCGCCGGCGTCATGCTCATGATTGGCATCTACATTACCGCACGGATCAAAAACCTGCCTTCCATGCCCCGGGCAACGGCAGCCGAACTGGGCGAAGCGTTCAAGGACGGCATTTGGGGACTGCTCCTGATCGTGATTATTCTGGGAGGCATCTACGGCGGCATCTTCACTCCGACAGAAGCCGCAGCCGTTGCAGCCGTCTACGCATGGTTCATTGCTGTCTTTGTCTACCGTGACATGGGGCCTCTCAAGGATCGTGATGGTCTTGGCGCTGTGAATTACATCACAGTTCTGCCCCAGTCGATTTTTGATGCCGATATTCACAGGACAGTTCTTGAAGCGGCAAAAGTCACCATCATGCTGCTGTTCATCATTGCCAATGCAATGCTCTTTGCCCACGTTCTGACTTCAGAGCGCATTCCGCAAACCATTACAAACGCAATTCTGGACGCCGGTCTTGAACCCTGGATGTTCCTGATTGTTGTGAACATCCTGCTGCTGGTTGCCGGCAACTTCATGGAACCGTCCGCGATCCTGCTGATCATGGCTCCTATCCTGTTCCCGATTGCGCTGGAGCTGGGTATTGATCCCATCCATCTCGGCATCATCATGGTGGTGAACATGGAAATCGGCCTGATTACACCTCCGGTCGGCCTCAACCTCTTTGTCACGGCCGGAATTACCGGCATGTCGATCCTCAACGTGGTCAAGGCCGCCCTGCCCTGGCTGATGATCCTGCTGGTCTTCCTGATCCTCGTGACCTATATCCCTGCGATTTCAACGACCTTGCCGGATTTTGTCTACGGTCCTGATCTCAGCCTGCAATAATCCATCCGCAGGTTCCCGTAAAAAGGCTCTCGCAAAACAGATGCGAGAGCCTTTTTTGATTCCACCTGACCTTGCGCCTATATAGAATGGGACTTCATCAAAAAGAACGCACAGGCATCCATGCAGTACACTGGTCAATACACTCTGTCTCATCCCAAGGATCAGGTCTGGCGCGCCATCACCGATCCGGAAATCCTGAAGCAGGCCATTCCAAAGTGCGAGGATGCCTTCCGTCTTGATGACACAAACTTTCGAGCTGTTTTTTCGTTTCGCCTGGGGATTCTGCCTCTCAGGCTGGAAAGCCATATTTCACTTTCAGAGGTTCAGGCACCCGACAGCTATGTCATGACAGCAAAGGGAACCGGCAAGCTCGCAGACATGGCCGCTGGCCGGGCCCGTGTCACTCTGGCAGAAACAGATCAGGGACTGACCGAACTGTCGTTCCAGGCCAGCGGTGCTCTTGACGGCCCACTCGCCCAGCTGGCAGCCAAACTGGTCACCAAGACAGCAGACAGACTGGCCAATGATTTTTTCAGTCGTCTGGACAACGTGATGACAGAACTCAAAGACGCGCAAAACATCTCATGACCATCGGTATTATTTTCGACATGGACGGCACGCTTCTGGACAGTGAAAAGCTTTGCGCAAAGGCCTTTGTCCAGCTGCTCGGCCCCTTCCCGGTATCCGAAACCGAACTGGCCAAACGTTATCGGGGCGTCAAGGTCAGTGATATTTTCACAGACATGGCCTCCCGCTATGGCAAGGACATTCCCGATCAGGTCGTGCCGCTATACAGAGAGATCCTCAACAGCCTCTATGAAACCGAACTGGAGGTTTTTCCGGGCGTTTTTGAAGCTCTGGAGACACTCTCCTCCGATTACCCGATCTGTCTGGCATCCAATGCGCCCACGGAAAAGCTGGAGCGTCTGACGAAGCTCACAGGGCTGGATCGCTTTTTTGCCGACAGGCTTTTCAGTGCCTATGACGTCAGGGCCTGGAAACCCGAGCCACAGCTTTTTCTGACAGCAGCAGAAAGCATGAGAGTCACACCGGACCGCTGTTTCGTCATCGAGGACAGTGAACCCGGCCTGATTGCCGCACAGGCTGCGGGAATGTTTCCCCTTGTCTTTGATCCTTCCGGACCGACATCGCTGGACTGCCCGCACGATTTTGACCATTACGACTCACTGCCAGACAGGATTTCCCGTCTGGCAGCGCTTATGTCATAAGGTCATAAACCAACTGCGATCACAATCAGCCTAACTGCCAAAGACAGTCTTCAAAAGATCCGTTGTCCGTGCTGCCGGGTTGGCGCGGATTTTGGCTTCTTCCTCGGCCACATAATAGAACAGCCCTTCCAGAGCCTTGGAAACGGTATAGGAAGACAGTTCGCTTTTCACATCGGGAACCTGCGGAACAGCCTGATAGGCTGCGGTCATTTCATCATAGGCCTGAACAACACCGACCTCGGCCATACTTTGCTCGACAATCGGCGTGAAACGTTCCGTCAGCGCAGGCGTCATGACACGCTGGAAATAGGCTGTTGCCGCATCATCCGGACCATTGAGAATGTTGCGGGCATCTTCCAGCGACATGCCTGAAATGGCGTCAACAAACAGGTCGCGTGCCTCCGGTGCAGCCCGTTCAGCCGCTTCATTGATCTTCAGTTCAAGTTCATCCGCATACTGGCCAAAACCGGTGACACGCATCACCTTCTGGGCAGACTGTAAGTATCCCGGCAGGGGAATGCGAATGTTGTCATCGTTGAAATAGCCCCCGACAACACCAATCTGGCTGACAACCGTATCGGTGCCAACTTCCAGAGCCTGCTTGAGGCCGTCAACAATCTGGCCATCACTCAGGGCTGCGCCCAGAACGGAACCTGCAGAAGACGAAGTCCCTGAACTCTCCCCGGAGTTATCCGAACCCGAGAGGGTTTCCAGGGTATCAAGGCCCTTGTTCAGCCAGCTTTGTGCACTGGCCGGGGCTGTCAGCGAAACGGAAGCGATGCCAAGAAACAGTACGGCGGTTTTGGTCAGTTTCATTCTACTCTCTTTTTCTATCGGTCTTCAGCCTGCAAAGGCTTTCAGGTGCGTGTTCAGAAATTTGGTTGCAACCGCTTCAGCACCATGATCATAGAGATCAATATGCTGCCCCTCTTCAAAAACCTCCATCTGCTTGGGACCGGCAAAGGCTTCAAACAGATGACGGGAATGCTCAATCGGAATAATGCGATCCCTTGAGCCATGAAGTATCAAAACAGGCGCTGTCACATCAGCGGCCCAGACATCGCTTCTCCAGTGGTCGCGCAGCAACCATTTCACCGGAAAAAAGCCATAGCGACGCATGCCAAGGCTCAGGATGGAATCATAAGGTGCCTCCAGCACAACAGCCTGAACGGGAAACTGAGCCGCAACCCATGTCGCCAGGCCGGTTCCAAGTGATTCGCCATAGGTCACCAGACGCCCGGCGGGATACCCCTGTTCCTCGAGCCAGTCCAGAACGGTCAGCGCATCATCGCGAAAAACGGCCTCGCTGGCCCGCCCCGGCATACCGCCATAACCGCGATATTCAACCATGAAAAGGCCATAGCCCTGTTCCAGCAGCCAGACCAGCTTTTCGAGCCTGTCGCCTGTATGTCCCGCATTGCCGTGAAAGGACACGACAATCGGCTTGGCCGGATCACGCGGTGGAGCAAACCAGTGAACCAGTTCTACATTTCCGGAATGCAAAAGGGAGACTTCAGAAAGCCTCTGACTGCCTTCGATATACTCGTAGCTTTCCAGCGGAGGTCGCTCGCGACCACCCGGATACAGCAAACGGTCCTGGTAAAGATACAGCGCAAGCGCCAGAAGCAGATACAAAGCCGGTAGCAGCAAAAGCCAGGACAAGAATCTTTTCCCCTTCAAACGATTGGTCAATGACATCCCCCCATCCCAATCTGTTGAGTCGGTGCCAGAGTGCTTCAGCATTTTGTCTTTTTTGCGTCAGATGACAACCTGAATCGGAAAAGTCCGGCGAACAAAGCAGGATGATGACGCGAATGTGAAAAAGCGGGACGGAACAACCCAAAATAAAGTCATCTTGTTCGGGCATGATCAGAGCTAAGTCATAAAAGGAAAAAAAGCATTTTTCATCAGCAAAGAGCTTTTCCGGGGCTGGACAAAAACCGCCAACAGGTCCACAAATCCGTAAAAAACTGCTATATGATGAACCGCCGTTATAACAATCAAAATAGGCAAATAAGGAGAATCCCAATGGATGTTCGCGCCGCCGTAGCCTGGGGAGCTGGGAAGCCACTCACCGTCGAAACCGTTCAACTGGAAGGCCCAAAATTTGGTGAGGTTCTGGTTGAAGTTAAAGCAACCGGTATCTGTCACACAGATTACTTCACATTGTCCGGCGCTGATCCGGAAGGTCTCTTTCCGACAATCCTCGGGCACGAAGGTGCCGGTGTTGTTGTCGACGTGGGCCCCGGTGTCACATCCCTGAAAAAGGGCGATCACGTTATTCCGCTCTACACGCCTGAATGCCGCGAGTGCGAATACTGCCTGAACCCGAAAACAAACCTCTGTCAGAAAATCCGCACGACACAGGGCCAGGGCCTCATGCCTGACGGCACAAGCCGCTTCTCCATGGATGGTAAGATGCTGCACCATTACATGGGCTGCTCCACCTTTGCCAACTACACCGTTCTGCCTGAAATCGCGCTGGCGAAAATCCGCGAGGATGCACCTTTCGACAAGGTTTGCTATATCGGCTGTGGTGTCACCACGGGTGTCGGTGCTGTTGTCAACACAGCCAAGGTTGAGCCCGGTTCCAATGTCGTTGTCTTCGGTCTCGGCGGGATCGGCCTGAACGTCATTCAGGGCGCGCGCATGGTTGGCGCTGACAAGATCATCGGCATTGACCTGAACAACGACCGCAAGGCCCTGGCTGAGAAGTTCGGCATGACCGACTTCATCAATCCCAAGGAAATTGACGGTGATGTCGTACAGGCCATCATGGATCTGACAAATGGCGGTGCAGATTACTCCTTTGAATGTATTGGTAACGTAACAACCATGCGTCAGGCTCTTGAGTGTTGCCACAAGGGCTGGGGCGTTTCTGTCATCGTTGGTGTGGCCGGTGCCGGCCAGGAAATTTCAACACGTCCGTTCCAGCTGGTCACAGGACGTGTCTGGAAAGGCACAGCCTTTGGTGGTGCGCGCGGACGTACAGATGTTCCGACAATTGTTGACTGGTACATGGATGGCAAGATCAACATCGATGATCTCATCACCCACACAATGCCGCTGGACGACATCAACAAGTCCTTCGATCTGATGCACAGCGGTGAATCCATCCGCTCTGTCGTGCTTTACTAAAATCTGCTCAGAGGGAGCGTGGTTTTTTTTTCACGGGCAAAAAAAAACACCCCCCAAAAAAACATAGAAAAAAAAAAAAAA
>NZ_JBBUTJ010000003.1:228850-451117 GCF_039592655.1 Carbonatibacter coralli
TTTGTTTTTTTTAACTATATTCTGTTTTGGGGTTGGGTGTTTTTTTGCCCGGGCAAACAAACCCACGCTCCCTTTCTCACTTTTCACCTTTCCCTAACAAACTTGCCATTGGTTGGAGCCTTCCATGTCTGATGTGACAACGCTGGAGCTGGTCAGCGAAACCCGTTCTTTCGGCGGCGCGCAACGCGTCTACAGCCACACTTCCGCACTCTGTAACGGCGCCATGCGCTTTGCCATCTATCTGCCACCGGCAGCTCTGGCAGGGGAAAAATGCCCCGTTGTGACCTATCTTTCCGGTTTGACCTGCACAGAAGACAACGTGACGTCCAAGGCTGGCGCACAGCGCCTCGCATCCGAGCTGAGCCTGATCTTCATTGCTCCGGATACCTCTCCGCGCGGACAGAACATTCCGGGTGAAGACGACAGCTACGACTTTGGTTCCGCTGCAGGCTTCTATGTGGATGCGACAGAAGCCCCCTGGTCAGGGGCCTACAGGATGTACAGCTACATTACCTGCGAACTGCAATCCGTGATCGCGGCAAACTTCCCCGAAGCGGACATGGAACGCCAGGGCATCACAGGCCACTCCATGGGCGGACACGGCGCGCTGACCATTCACCTCAAGCATGCCGATACCTTCAAGTCCTGCTCGGCCTTTGCACCGATCTGCGCCCCGATGCAGTGTCCCTGGGGTGAAAAGGCTCTGACGGGTTACCTTGGCAGCGACCGCGAAAGCTGGAAATCCTATGACGCGACAGAGCTGGTCAAATCACAGCCCTCTTCTGCTCACCTGCTTGTCGATCAGGGCGCTGCCGACAACTTCCTTGTTGATCAGCTCAAGCCCGAACTGCTGGAAGAGGCCTGCAAGACAGCGGGACAGAAACTGACACTGCGCATGCAGGAAGGGTACGATCACAGCTATTACTTCATTGCGTCCTTTATCGAGGATCACCTGCGCCATCACGCAGAAGCCCTGAAAGCCTGAGATACAACCCTCACCCTCAAAAGGCCCGTCCCAAACGGGCCTTTTTTATATCCATGACATCATGATCGAACCAGAGAGTGTTCCGGATCATAAAGGGACTCTTCGCAAACTGTCGCCTTGCAGGGCTCACCGATGACCTCAACGCCAAGCTCCTCACCAACAGCAGAGTGTTCTTCTTTCACAAAGCCCATGACGATATTGCATCCGGTTCTGTACCCCCATCCTGCAGAGGTCACAGTCCCAACCAGACGCCCCTGTGAAAGGATGCTGTCTCCCGGTTGAGGAGAGGCATGTTCTGCTTCCAGTCGCATGGACACAAACTGTCCCCGCCTGCCTTTCTGTTCCTGCACCAGAAGGGCATCCCTGCCAAGGAAATCCTTGTCCATCCGTACAAAACGCTTCAGGCCGCTTTCCATCGGGTTGTATTCTGTGATCAGGTCAGCCTTCCAGTGACGATACCCCTTTTCCAGCCGCATGCTCTCAGCGGCTCTCAGTCCAAAGGGCTGCAAATTGAATTCCTTTCCGCAGGACCGCAGAATTCCACAGGCCAAAACCAGCTGTTCATTGGGAATATGCAGCTCATAGGCAAGTTCTCCACTGAACGATACCGACATGACAACGGCTTCAGCAGTTCCGATGAAAGCCCTGCAAACAGAAAGCCAGGGAAAGGCTTCCCCTGACCAGTCCGTTCCCGGCGCTGCCTTTTGAAGCAATGCGCGTGACTGTGGTCCTGCAAGAACCAGAGTGGTGTAGCAGTTTGTCAGGCACTGCAGACGGATCGAACCATCTTCCGGCAGGTTTTCTGTCAGCCAGTCCATGTCGTGCAGCTCTGCTGCTGCTGCCGAGCAATACCAGACCCTTCCGTCATCAAGGTTGGCAAGCGTTGCCTCCGCCTTGATGTTCCCCTGGTGATTCAGGAAATAGGCCAGTCCGACTTTTTGTTCTTTTCTGGAAACGCGGGAGCAGGACAGGAAATCAAGAGCATCGTGTACAGACTCCCCGACAAGTTCATAGCGGTTAAAACCTGAGACCTCCATAATCCCAACACCGTTGCGAACGGCCTCAACTTCATCCCGGACGGGCTCAAAGCAATTGTTGAAACGGAAGGAATACTCTTCCGTGAAATCCGGATCAGGTTTGTAATAGTCAGCACGCTCCCAACCATTAACGACAGTAAAAGCAGCACCGGCAGCCTTCTGTGTTTCATACAGCGGTGTTGTCTTCATCAGCCGACCCGCTGGCCGATGCTCGTGCGGCATGTGAAACCGGAACTCGTTCTGGTAATCCTCGACAGCTTTCAGTGCGGCATATGGAAGATTGGCATGTCTGGTGAACCGGCGCGGATCAAGGCACCAGGTATCATAACAGGCCTCTCCATGAACAATGATCTGTGCCATCAGCCAGCCATGACCTCCACCTTCTCCCAGCCCGGCCCGAAGTCCCGTAATGCAATAGGCATTCCGCTTGCCCGGTATCTTCCCGACCAGCGGGACACCATCCGGAGTGTAGGTGATAGGACCATTGATAACAGAATGGATGCCTGCCTCCATCAGACAGGGAACACGTTCAAAGGCCCCTTCCATCACATCCATGACCCGATCAAGATCATCCGGACACAAAGCCATTGTGAAATTCGGATCAATCCCTTCAAGCCCCCAGGTTTTGCAGTCCTGTTCATAGAATCCAAGCAACAATCCGTTCTTTTCCTGACGGGAATAGAAGTCATCCGTGGGGCAGCGAATCAGGGGCACTCGGAAATCAAGGGCTTCAATGTCCGGAATTGTCTCAGTCAGCAAATACTGATGCTCCATTGAAGCAACAGGAAGCTGTACCCCCATCATTGCCGCAATCTCGTTACAGCGATATCCCCCGGCGTTCACAACCTTCTCACAGTGAATGTCGCCATTTCGGGTACGGACAATCCAGCTGCTGTCCTGTTTTTGCGTCAGGGCAAGCACAGGGTTAAAGCGATAGACCTCGGCACCTGCCTTTTTGGCCCTGAGCAGGAGAGCCTGACAAAGCTGGGCTGGATCAATGTCACCATCAAGCGGATCCCACAAAGCACCCAGCAAACCATCTGTTGTTATCAGCGGGTGTCGTCTTTGGGCTTCCTCGGCATCAATCAGTTCAAAATCAACCCCCATGCCCCTGGCCAGACTTGTAAAATGTCTGTACCCGTCGAGATGATCCTGTGTCGAGGCAAGCCGAAGTCCACCGGTGCCGTGGTGATAGTTGATCGGATATTCCGGATCTTCAGAAAGTTCCCTGTAGAGTCTGATTGAATGGGCTTTCAAACCAATCATGGTCTGATTGGTTCCAAAACCGGTCACCTGTGCAGCAGAGTGCCATGTGGTTCCTGATGTGATTTCATCCCGCTCGATCAAAACACAATCGCTCACACCTTCCTGTGTCAAATGATAGAGGGTGGAGCAACCGCCAATGCCTCCTCCGATGACAACGACCTCAGTCTGGTTTTTCATGGCCTGCTCCTCATTCTGTCCCTGCAGCGGTTGTGGTTTTTATCGTTTGTCTTCCTTCGCAAAAAAGCCAACCACAGTCTTTCATGAAAAAACAAACAAAAATTTCATAGCTCTTCCTGTAAAGGACTCCTTCCTCCTGCCGGAAAGGAGAGAAAACAGTCCTTATTTCCGTCTGTAAAAAGAGCAGAAAAAACTTGTTTTTTGACAGCTTTCGTGGCCTTTAGTAGCCCGAAAAGCAGATCGTTCAGATCTGTTCCGATACAAGCCCGCTATAGGAGATTATTCCCGTGGACATCAGCAAGATTTCTGTTGGCAAGGACGCCCCCTGGGACATCAATGTTGTGATTGAAGTGCCTCTGCACTCCAACATCAAATACGAGCTGGACAAGGATTCCGGTGCAATCGAGGTTGATCGCTTCCTCCACACTCCGATGCATTATCCCTGCAACTACGGTTTCGTTCCGGGCACACTGTCCGATGATGGTGATCCTGCAGACGTTCTGGTTGCAGGCACCCAGGCCATTCTGCCAGGCGCTGTCATCCGTTGTCGCCCGGTTGGTGTTCTCGTCATGGAAGACGAGGCAGGTCAGGACGAAAAAATTCTGGCTGTTCCGGTCACCAAGCTGGACCCGACCTACGCAGACATCAAGGAATACACTGATCTGCCGAAGATCCTGATTGATCAGATCGGCCACTTCTTCGAGCACTACAAGGATCTCGAAAGCGGCAAGTGGGTCAAGGTTGTCGGCTGGGAAGGCTCTGAAAAGGCAGCTTCCATGATCCAGGCAGCGATTGACAACGCACAGAAATAATGTCCTGTACATGACAGACAAAAAGGCCGGTCAGGAATGACCGGCCTTTTTTATTGCCGTGCTCATTGAAGCACTAAAAAGAAAAGCCCGCCGGAACAATCCGGCGGGCTTTTCAAACTGTATCAAACAGGAATTACTCAACCAGAGAAATCTGTTCAGCAGCTTCTTTACCGTTACGGCCAACTTCCAGTTCATAGGAAACTTTCTGACCTTCACGCAGAGTGCGCAGACCGCCACGCTCAACAGCAGAGATGTGAACGAATGCGTCCTTGCCACCTGTCTCTGGCTCGATAAAGCCGTAGCCTTTGGTTTCATTGAAGAATTTAACTGTACCTACTGGCATGTCTTATAACCTCTAACAAGAGTGATATTCAGCCTGACACACCGCGTGCCAGGCAAGAGAAACGGTCACATTGTCAGGGAATAGATCGGCCAGACGGCGAGCCGTCAGTCCACGTATTTCGTAATAATGTAGAACGTTTCCCTGATTTCTACAGAAATCGGGCCCAAAGTCAATTCTGATGTTGGTATAAAACGAGACAAAGACAAGAGCCAAATCCCTGAAAAAACAAAAAAGAAAGGACTTCATGCTTGAGCCGGAGGCTCTTTCCTCCCTAAAGTAACAGACCCACTGATAAAAATGGCAGGTGCCCGAGATGCTTACTGATTTTATCCCGACCGTTCCCCTGGCCTTTCTGCCAACGCCACTGGTTGAACTTCAGAACCTGCGAAAAGTCCTGAAAGAGAGCTCCTCCGGCTTTGTTCCGCAAATCTGGATCAAACGCGACGACTGTACAGGACTGGCCGGGGGCGGCAACAAAACCAGAAAGCTGGAATACCTGATTGCCGATGCACTGGAACAGGAATGCGACTGCGTGATCACAGCAGGCGGTGTTCAATCCAATCACTGCCGCCAGACAGTCGCCGCCGCAGCACGATACAATCTCGAGTGCCACCTCGTTCTGGTCGAGAACGTGGACTGGAACGGAGAAGGCTATCAGACCGTCGGTAACCTGCAGCTCGACAGCATGATGGGCGCCCGGATTACGGTGCATCCCAAAGGTTCGGATCGCGATCACCTGATGAAACGAAAGGCCGCCGAACTGAGAGCAGCAGGCCGCAAGCCCTTCATTATTCCGGTCGGGGGTTCCAATTCGACAGGGGCTATGGGCTATGCCGCAGCCTATCTGGAACTGCTTGAACAGACCAAAGCCATGGGCATTCACCCGCGTGCTCTTTATCACTGCACTTCCAGCGGAGGAACCCAGGCCGGGCTGGTAGCCGGTTTTATCGCTGCCAAACGCCCCTTCCCTGTCATCGGCATCGACAACGAAGACAACGTTGAGGGCATCAAGGCCGTTGTGGATGCAATGGTCCCCGCTACCCTGGAACGTCTGGGCTGGTTCGCAACCGTTGACGAGGACGACGTTCAGGTTCTGGGCGGCTATGGCGGACCGGCCTACGGCATTCCGAATGAAGGAACAATTGCTGCCGTGGATCTGCTCGCAAAAACCGAGGGAATCCTGATGGACCCGGTCTATTCAGGCAAGGCCATGGCAGCCCTGATCGACCATATTCGCAAGGGCATCTATAGGGAGGAAGACATTGTTGTGTTCCTTCACACTGGAGGAGCACAGGTCCTCAGCGCTTACCAGTCCAGCTTTGAAACACATTTTAACCGGGCATAAGAGCAGCAAACAATGACACAGGCCAATCCGGACAATCAACCAGACATCAAACAAGGTCTCTTCTTCGGCTTTCTGACAGCCCTGATCTGGGGAAGCTGGCCCGTTGTTTCTGCCTTTGGAATCCACCAGAGTCTGAACGCCTGGGACATTACCTTCCTGCGCTTTGCAATCGCGGGGGTTCTGCTCTTGCCGATCGTTATCAAAAAGGGACTCTTTCCAAAAGGCATCTTTCCGTCCTGCCTGATCGCCTTTGGCGCAGGTATTCCCTACGTTGCCATTACAGTCCAGGGCTTTCAGTATGCCCCGGCAGCCCACAGCGGCGTCTTTGGTCCGGGGACACTGCTTATTCTGACGCTTCTGGGCGGCTGGAAACTCTTTGGTGACAAACCGGATCAGAAACGCCTTGTGGGCGCTGCGATGATCCTGTCCGGCATTGTTGTGCTCGCCTGGGCCAATCTGGCCGCCAGCACCAGCCAGCAACAGAGCGACATGGTCAGCTATGGGCAGTTTCTCTTTGTCTGCGGCGGGACCTGCTGGTCAATCTTCACACTTTCCAGCCGCTACTGGGGCTTTGATTCCCTTCATGCTACGGCAATTGTCTCCGTCATTTCAGCCCTGCTCTACAGCCCGGTCTATCTGTGGTTTGGCAGCGAACAGCTTCTTGCGGCACCGACAGAGGAACTGCTGCTGCAGGGATTCTTCCAGGGTGTTATGGCTGCCGTGCTGGCTCTCTTCTTCTATTCCCGCACCCTTGTTGCGCTGGGAGCAGCCCGCGGTGCCATCTTTGCCAGCCTTGTCCCGGTTGTCGCACTGATCCTCGCCGTGCCGGTTCTGGACCAGATACCGTCGTGGGCGGGCATGTTCGGAGCAGCATCCGTGACCATTGGCATGCTGATCTCCCTCGGGCTTCTGAAGATCCGGCGGGAAAAGCGTTCAAGGGCAGGATAAAGCACTGAGGATTCTCTTGCATCCTGCTCAAAACCCGACAATATCAATCGGAAATACAAAAGGCATAAACGCCTGAATCCGAGTTGTTGAAATTGATCAGAGAGAAGCCATGCTGCTGGGTATTGATACAGGGGGCACCTATACAGATGCGGTGCTGTTTACAGAAGAAGAAGGGGTCCTGAAAACCTCCAAATCGCTCACAACAAAGCATGATCTGTCACTGGGTATCACCCGCGCTGTCGATGCCATTCTGGAAGACAGCAAGGGCAAGACCATCCGGATGGTCTCCCTGTCAACCACACTGGCAACCAATGCCATGGTCGAAGCGCACGGCAGCCCGGTTTGTCTGGTCCTGATCGGTTTCAAGGAAAACGCCCTTCAGCGCTCAAAACTTGGTGAAGCCATTGGCCAAAATCCCTGCGTCTTTATCGAAGGCGGTCACAATTCGATCGGCGATGAACAGCAGGTTCTCGACATGGCCGCTGTTGAAGCTGCTGTCGCGGAACATGCCCCGGGCGTTTCGGCCTTTGCCATCAGCAGTATGTTTTCTGTACGCAATCCCGAGCATGAAAAGCGGGTTCGGGCTTACATTCTGGAAAAAACGGGACAGCCTGTCACCTGCGCGCACGAACTCAGCTCCGGTCTGGATGCCCCCCGCCGCGCCCTGACAGCCGTGTTGAACGCCCGTCTGATTTCACAGATCCACCAGTTGATCGCAGCCGTGAAGAAAATGCTGGATACCAAAGGCATCAAGGCTCCGTTGATGGTGGTAAAGGGTGATGGCTCCCTCATCACGGCCGACACAGCCATCAGACGCCCTGTTGAAACCATTCTCTCGGGCCCGGCTGCCTCTGTTGTCGGAGCGCGCTATCTCTCCGGCGAGCAGGATGTCTTTGTTTCAGATATGGGCGGCACAACAACCGATATTGCCCTGCTTAAAAACGGTCGCCCTGTTCTGGATGACAACGGTGCCATGGTGGGTGGCTGGCAAACAATGGTTGAGGCCGTTGCGGTTCACACCTACGGCCTGGGCGGAGACAGTGAGGTCCATCTTGATCGCGAACGGATCGTCAAGCTCGGCCCGAGACGGGCGCAACCTGTCTCCCTGCTGGGACACGAGTATCCCGAAATCCTGAAGGTTCTCAAAAGTCAGGAAGCCGACGAGCGCCCGCGCGAATACGACGGACGCTTTGCCATTCGTCTGCGAAAGCTCGATACAGGGGCCGAGAGTCTCTCGAAAATGGAGCGCGAAATCTGGGATGCCCTGGAAAACGGTCCTGTTGCCCTGAACAGACTGCTGGACAAACCGTCACTGGCCCGTCCCCTGATGCGCCTCGTCGATCGGGGACTTGTCATCAAGTCGGGACTGACACCTTCCTGTGCCAGCCACATTCTGGGACGCCATTCATCCTGGAACAGGGAAGCTGCTGAAATCGCAGCCCGCCTTTATATCCGCGCAGGTGTCCTCAACAATATCGTCTCTGACATGACGGCAACAGACCTCGCGGCAAGGATCTATGAACAGACGGTCGTACAGACCGGCGAAACGCTTGTTGATTCGGCATTGCGCGAAATGAAACTGCCTGCAGCAAGCCCGGAAGAAAAGCTGGCGGAACAGGTCCTGCTGAACGGTCTGCGCAATCGCGCAGAGGAAAACGCGCCCCCTCTTCTGAATGTTTCCATCGGATTAAGCCGCCCGATTGTCGGGATTGGCGCGCCTGCCGCGACCTATTATCCGGATGTTGCGCCACGTCTGAACACCCGTCTGGTCGTACCGGAACACGCCGAGGTGACCAATGCAGTCGGCGCGGTTGCCGGAGGTGTCATTCAAACGCTCAAAGCCCTTATTCTCTCACCGGAAAAGGGACGATACCGCGTGCACATTGCATTGGGTGTAAAGGATTTCATTGATCTGGAGGAAGCCGCAAAATTTGCAACGGATCAACTGTCCGAACTGGTGCTGCAGCAAGCCCGTGAATGTGGTGCTTCAAATGCAGAGGTGACCATTGAGCGCGATGACAGCATCGTCGAAATCTCTGGCGAGACCACCTTTATCGAAAGCCGGATTATCGCCACAGCCCAGGGAAGTCCGGACCAGTTGCCATAGTAAGAACATGACAAGCGAAGAAGCCCGCCCTGCCTTTTCTGATCCTGCAATGGAAGAGCTTTTCTCCTCCTATCCGGGCGAAGAGCGCAGAGGGCTTCTTTTTCTGCGCAGACTGATCTTCGAACTCGCAGCAGAAAATCCGAAAATCGGGCCAATCAGAGAAACAGTCAAATGGGGGCAACCCGCCTATCTGACAGAGAAGAGCAAATCGGGGACAACCATACGGCTCGGACTGCCCAAAACAGGCGGCTTTGCGCTTTATACCCATTGCCAGACCACTGTCATGTCGGAATTTCAGGAGCTTTTTCCAGAAGACTTCAATTTTGAAGGCAACAGGGCAGTCCACTTTTCTGTCGAAGAAAGATTGCCGGAAGACAAGATCAGGCTCCTCATCAAAAGGGCCCTGAGCTATCACCTGAAATAGTCACCTAGCGCAGACGGCCGATCACCATTTTTTCAAGCTTGTTGTAAGCCGGATTGTTGATCTGGACAAAGCGTCCGCCGAGATTGTTCCGTCTGTCATCCTTGCGAACAATTTCAAGCTGCAGGTCAAAAGTCTCGCTGTTCTCCGGCAGGATTTCCAGCTTCATGATGTCACCGATCTCAACCGGGAAGCGTCCAAAATCCGTGACCGGCTCTGAAATAAGGATGTCCGGATTGTCGTCAGAGGCCTTGTCCTGGACAGCTTCTCCCACTCCTGCACCCGTTACAGAGATATCAACGACTTCAACAGGCCAACCGTTAAGACGTGCTGAAATTCGCACCGGGCGCCGCATATCTTTTCGACGCTCTTTGTTGTGGATGGAAACAACCTTGCCCATATCGCATTCTAACCAGATAAAAGTGTGATTTTATTAGAAAATTATCCACTACTATGGCATGATTTCCTTAAGAAATTCTGACTATTGCAAATAGTTTCAAACTGTTTCATTTCTTCCCTTCCAGCCTACAGCTCTACAGGTCTCAATGTCTGCCCAGAATTCCTCCTCTTCTTCCAGAGATAAAATTGAACTGAAATGGGACGCGGTTAAAATACGCGAATGGAGGGAACTGACAGCAAAAGCCGGTCGTTCAAACCTTCTGCAGACCTGGCCCTATGCCCAGACACTGATGATGACAGAGCGTCAGCGTGCCTATTTTGGTACCTTTCACAAAGGCAGGGAGATCATAGGAATCTGTCAGGTTATTCAGCAAAAAGTGCTGGGGTTTTATCACATTGTCCGCGTACATCGGGGACCACTCTGGACATCGGACAGTGTGACAGAGCAAGACAAGCGGGAAGCCCTGCAGCTTTTGCGCAAAAGCTTCCCCCGTCGCCCCTGGCGTCGCATCCACTTTCTGCTGGAAATCCCGGAGGATGAAACAAACCGCAAGGAACTGGCAGAACTCGGCTATACGGCTCTTTCCGGTGAAGGTTATCATTCGGCCTGGCTTGATCTGGGCAAGGACGAAGAGACCTTGCTCGCCGATTTCAAGGGACGTTGGCGCGGTGCCCTGAACAAATCCCTGAAACAGGGGCTTTCACTGGAAATTGACAGACAGGGCAAGCATCTTGGCTGGCTGATGCAGCACAATGAACTGGACAAACAGCTCAAAAATTTCCGCGGCCCCTCCATGGCCAAACTGGCCCACATTTGCCGTTTCACAAGGGACAAAAACGAGTTTCTGCTACTCCGTGCTTTGAAGGACAAGCGTCCCGTGGCTGCCATCGTTCTGGTCAGGCATGAAAAGGCTGCCACCTATCTGGTTGGGTGGAGCAGCCCTGAGGGACGCTCTGCGGCCGCTCACAACTTCCTGCTCTGGGAAGGACTGAAAATCCTGAAAAAGGAAGACACACGCTGGCTTGATCTCGGCGGCATGAATGAAAAGGAAGCCGAAGGGGTCACAGCTTTCAAACGCGGCATGTCGCCTGAAGAGTATCACCTGATTGGCAACTGGTGTTGATCCTCATTTGAAGCAAAGCACTGATTCATCAAAATTTTTTCAAACGTCTCTTTGACTGTTTTTTTCAAAAAAAATCGGCCTGAACCTCCGGCGTAAAGATTTTGGTTACTTTTGAATGCCATGATTTTCCCATGGCAGAAGCCAGCAATCTTTTTCTGTTTATTGAGGCAAGGTATGTCACAGCAGACTCATTCGGTTTCAAACAATCTGACCCATCAGGAAATTGCAGAACTCCAGTCCTTTGTGGAGCTGCAAACCCGGACCGGCAACAAAATGCGTACCGTCCCCCTGAGCACAGCCGAGGGCGATCACGTTCTTGCACTGCTGTCGCAGGACAGTGAGGAGCTGGTTTGTGCATTCGGCAAGATTTCCGACTGGTACTGCGCCATTGACCAGCGCTCCAATATTATTGCCCAGACAGAAACCCTTGATGACATGACACGTGCTGTCAGCCCCCTGCTGGTTTCATAAAATCACAGCACTCCCGATGTGATCCGGAAAAGAGGGCTCAGCCCTCTTTTTTGCTTTTGGATGAAGCTGCGAGGGCGTCGCGGCAGGCTGCTTCCAGTTCGGCCTGTCCCTGATCATACAACGGCTGGCCATTGAACGAAGGCCGGCCCTCCCTGTCAACGGTCACCGTTCCGACTTTCAGATCATCTGTAAACTGTGTCACGCTTGCCGGAAGTCCCAGAAACTGCTGCAGATCAACCTCAATCGGAATTTCGAAGGTTTCGGGAACAGTCACCTGTTGCGGGTTCAAGTCCGCAGAGGTCACCTCATTGCCGTTGGCATCAATCCCCGGTTTGTATTCCGTAGAAGGATCTGTCTCGAAAGTCGGCAGAAGTCTGAGACAATCCTCACGGCTGATCAGGAGTTTTGAGAAACTTCCTTCCGGCTGATCCTGATAAAGCTCAACCTTTCCGGAAGGCACAATGTCTCCTCCGGAGCTGTTTGCAGGTTTGAGAACGTCCTGACGTCCGCCCAGAATATCTGTTGCCCCTTCGCTCACACCGGCATTCTGTGCCAGCGCAGCAACAGGGATGAAAAGCAGGAATACCAACACACCAGCAGACAGAAACCCGGAGGGTCTTCGCATGGTTTAAACTCCGCAAGACAGAACCGACAGACACAGTCTGCCATTTTCCCGGGCAGGAAAGCAAAAGAAAACCCGCCGCAAATGCACGGCGGGCTTTCCTTCAGAACCTTGACAGAAAGGCCTAGTTTTTCGGCAGAGAGCCCTGAACACCTTCGACATACCAGTCCATGGACAGGAGTTTCTCGTCAGAAATCACTTCGCCTTCTGCAACAACTTCCTCACCGGCCTGATTGCGGATCGGACCCTGGAAAGAGTGACGCTTGCCGGATTCAATGTCCGCCTTTGCCTGCTTGGCCTGCTCGACAACCTCGGCAGGAATGGCTGCGTTAAAGTCCGCCAGTTTCACCATTCCAGTGGTGTAGCCACCCCAGGTGTCTTCGGATTTCCATTCGCCGTTCAGAACCGCTTCTGTCCGTGCAATGTAGTATTCGCTCCAGTCATCGATGATGGCTGTCAGATGTGCCTTTTCGCCGAAGCGGGCCATGTCGGAAGCCTGGCCAACAGCCCAGACACCGCGGGATTCAGCCGCCTGAACCGGCGCAGGAGAATCTGTGTGCTGCAGGATCACATCAACACCCTGATCGATCAGGGCCTTGGCTGCATCGGCTTCCTTGCCTGGATCAAACCAGGAGTTGACCCAGATCACCTTGACTTCAGCATCGGGACGAACAGAGCGGGCCGCCAGTGTGGCTGCGTTGATGCCACGAACCACCTCGGGAATCGGGAAAGAGCCGATGTAGCCGATCTTGCCGGACTCAGTCATGTGACCGGCGATGATGCCACTGACGGTACGGCCTTCGTAGAAACGCGCGGCATAGGTGCTGACGTTTGGCGCACGGCGGAAACCTGTTGCGTGCTCGAACTTGACCTGCGGGAAGCGCTTGGCAACTTTCAGGGTCGGGTTCATGAAACCGAAGGATGTTGTGAAAATCAGGTCATGACCGGATTGAGCAAGATTGGCAATCACACGCTCGGCATCCGCACCTTCAGGCACAGATTCAACAAAAGTCGTATCAACCTTGTCACCGAACTTTTCAATGATCGCACGACGCCCCTGATCGTGCTGGTAAGACCAGCCGTGATCACCAACAGGACCAACGTAGACGAAGCCAACCTTCAGCGGATCAGCAGCCTGAACCGCGCTCATGCCTGCCAACACAGCGGCAGCAGCCATCATGACCAGTTTTTTCATAGAACTCTTCCTTTTTGAATGAAGACAGTGAGGTTTTCTATTTTGTTTTGACGAACACCTTGCCAAGACAAGCCGGAGCATTCAAGCGAACAAGTGTCTGATCGCGGGAAATCATCACCAGCACAACAATTGTCGCCAGATAAGGCAGCATGGACCAGAACTGCGCTGGAACATTAAAACCGAAGCCCTGCGCATGAAGCTGCAGAATGGTCACTCCGCCAAAAAGATAGGCACCCGCGAAGGCCCGCAAGGGTCTCCAGGTTCCGAACACCACCAGAGCCAGCGCAATCCAGCCACGTCCGGCCGTCATGTTTTCCACCCACATCGGCGTGTAGGCCAGGGAGAGATAAGCGCCCCCCAGACCGGACATCGCACCGCCAAAAAGGATGGCCAGCAGGCGCACCTTCATGACGGAATAGCCAATGGCATGAGCAGCATCGTGAGATTCACCGACAGCACGCAAAATCAAACCGGCGCGTGACTTGCCAAGGAACCAGGCCACAACAACCAGCATGACAAAGGAAAGGTACACCAGAAAGTCCTGCCCAAACAGCAAGGGCCCCACAAAGGGAAGATCAGTCAGGCCCGGAATGTCGAGTTTGTCCAGAGCAGGCAAAGGTGTTCCGACAAACCCCTTGCCGACCAGCGCACTCAGCCCGACCCCGAAAATGGTCAGGGCCAGCCCCGTGGCAACCTGGTTTGACAACAGTCCCAGCACCATGAGGGCAAAGAGAGCAGCCATCGCCATGCCCGCAGCCGCACCACCCAGAATGGCCAGCATCGAGCTTCCTGTTGAAATGCCGACGGCAAAGGCTGCAATCGCCCCCATCAGCATCATGCCTTCCACTCCCAGATTGAGAACACCGGACTTTTCGGTGATCAGCTCGCCCAGTGCTGCAAAAACCAGAGGTGTCGCAGCCGCAACAACAGTCAGAAGAATAGCCAGGGTTGTATCAAGCATCACACGCTCTCCTGTCCTGCTTTGGCCGAATTCATTGTAAATCTGAGGCGATAGCGGATCAGAACATCCGATGCCAGCAGGAAGAACAGGATCATCCCCTGAAAGACCCCGGTTACAGCCAGGGGCAGTCCCATCTGGATCTGCATGGCCTCTCCCCCCAGATAGGACAGAGCCATCAGCAGGGCAGCAAAGAAAATACCAACGGGATGAAGACGCCCCAGAAAGGCAACAATAATGGCCGTAAAGCCATAACCGGGCGAGATCGTCGGGTTCAGTTGCCCGATCGGACCAGCCACTTCAAGCACACCAGCCAGACCGGCAAGGCCACCACCAATCATCAGCGCCAGCCATGTCAGGCGCTTCTGGTTAAAACCTGCGTATCCTGCAGCAGCCGGCGTCAAGCCCATGACCTTGATCTGGAAACCGACGAAACTTCTGTTCAGGAAAACCCAGGCCACAGCCACGACCAGAGGAACCAGAAGAGAACCAACATGCAGACGGGTCCCTTCCAGCAGGGCGGGCAACAATGCAGAATCCCAGAACAGGCGGCTTTCAGGGAAGTTGAAACCGTCCGGGTCACGCCATGGACCGTGGACAAGGAAGCTCAGCAGCAACGTCGCAACATAGGTCAGCATCAGCGAAGTCAGAATTTCATTGGTGTTAAAGCGTGTTTTCAAAAAGGCCGGAATTGCAGCCCAGACCATTCCGCCCAGCACACCAGCGATCAACATGACAGGCAGGATCCAGAAGCCGTCCATTTCGTAGAAAGCCAGAGCCATGCCACCACCAAAAATGGCCCCCAAGGTCAACTGTCCCTCAGCCCCGATATTCCAGACATTGGCCCGAAAACCGATAGACAGCCCAACAGCAATCAGCCCCAAAGGCGTCGCTTTCAACAGCAGTTCGGAAAAACCGTAATAGCTGGTGAGCGGTGAAATGAAGAAAACATAAAGTGCTTCCAGAGGGTCCTGCCCCATCAGGGCAAAGAGAACAAAGCCACCGATCATCGTCAGGATCACAGCCAGAAGTGGTGTAAAATAGGCAACGGTACGAGCGCTCTCGCCTCTCGGTTCAAGCTTAATGGGCAGCATGGGCCTGCTCCTCTCCTTCGAACAGACCGCCCATACGCAGGCCAATCTCGTCAACTGTTGCTTCATGGGTTGCGACGGCTGGTGACAGACGACCATGGGAAATCACAGCCAGCCTGTCCGAAATCGCAAAGAGCTCGTCAAGATCCTGGGAGATCACCAGAATTGCAGTCTTTTCCTCGTGTGCCAGATTGATCAAAGCCTGGTGAATAGCTGCTGCAGCGCCAGCATCAACTCCCCAGGTCGGCTGAGCCACAATCAGAATACGCGGCTTCTGGAGTATCTCCCGACCAACGATGAACTTCTGCAGATTTCCACCGGACAGACTTCCTGCCTCCGCTTTTGTTCCACCAGCAACAACATTAAAGTCTTTTATAATATTTTCCGCATAAGTTCTTGCTTTTGAAAAGGAAACAATCCCCCACGAAACGAGAGACTTACGGGCATAGCCACTCAGGAGGGCATTGTCTGCCAGTCCCATTCCCGGGATTGCTCCACGCCCCAGGCGCTCTTCAGGCACAAAGGCCAGCCCGAGATCACGACGTTGCCGGGCATTCAATTGACCGACTTTGTGACCCTCGATCATAATCGCCCCGTGGCGAGCCTCGGTTGACTCACCACTCAAGACGGAAAGCAACTCAGCCTGGCCATTCCCGGCCACTCCGGCAACACCCAGAATTTCTCCGGCATGGAGAGAAAAGTTGATATCCGAAAGCTCAACGCCAAAGGGATCATCCGTTGTCAGGGACAAACGATCGACCTGAAAGCGAACGTCTCCGATTTCCTTGTCCTGCACGCGTTCCGGAGCCTGCAGCTCAGAAGAAATCATCATCTGTGCCATGGAACGTGCCGTTTCCTCAGCCGGAATGCAGGCCCCCACGCAACGCCCTGCACGCAGAACAGTTGCACGGGCACAAAGACGGCGGACTTCATCCAGTTTGTGACTGATATAGAGAATGGAGCAGCCTTCAGCTGACAATTGACGCAGCGTACCAAAAAGCGTCTCAGCTTCCTGTGGCGTCAGCACCGAGGTCGGCTCATCCATGATCAGCAGACGTGGTGATTGCAGCAAACAGCGGACAATTTCGATACGCTGGCGCTCACCGACGGAGAGACTGTGAACATGTCGCGCGGGATCAAGAGGCAAACCGTAGTGTCCTGAGACCTCTGCAATGCGTTTTGACAGGGTTTCCAGAGGCTCTTTACTGTTCAGGCCCAGCGCAATATTTTCCGCAACAGTCAGGGATTCAAACAGGGAAAAGTGCTGGAATACCATACCAATACCCAGCTCTCTTGCCATCGCAGGCGAGACAATATCCCGGGGTTTCCCATCCCACTCCAGCGTGCCTTCATCTGCTTTGAGCAGACCATAGACCATCTTCATCAGCGTGGATTTGCCTGCGCCGTTCTCTCCCAACAGCGCGTGAATTTCACCCGGTGCGATTTCCAGATCAACACTGTCATTTGCCAGACAGCCGGGGAAACGTTTGGTCATGCCCGTCAGTTTGAGACGAGGCACCTCATTGCCGTGTTGCGTCATAGAATTCAGTTTTACCGCTTTTCGCGGTTTCCCTTAGATGGGGTTGAATTTCATCCAAACCCGTCGTCCGCACAAAAAAAGGTTCATACCCTCTCTGGCTGACAAAGCCAAGAGAGTCTTTCGCTTTTTTGCCATGACAACCCACTGGAAAACCATAAAAGAGCCTTCTGCGTGAAAAAGCGTCACAAACCTGTTTCAGACGGAGCGGATGGCACGGGACCACTATGGATCAGGCCCCGAGATTGCGTGCAATGTCCTCAATGGAAATCACCTGGCTTTCGATAAGCCAAAAAACAACAGCCCAGATCACAGCAGCAACGATCGAATTGATCAGGAACTTCCGACCGATCATCGCCTTTGCCGGCGCAGAGGTCGCATGACCTTCTTCCGGGTTTTCCGCAGGACGCGCTCCCCAGGGCAGAACCATGAAAATCGTCACCCACCAGATGATCACATAGACCAGAATACCAGTTACCCAGTTCATGAGTATCCCCGTTTATTTTATTGTTTTATAACTGTTTTTCTTCTTCCAGCTCGATGAGGGTTCCACAACAGTCCTTGGGATGCAGAAACAGAACCGGCTTGCCGTGGGCTCCAATTTTGGGCTCTCCATCCCCCAACACCCGCAAACCGTCCGCAATCAGCCGGTCCCTTGCCGCAAGAATATCCGGAACCTCGTAGCAGATATGATGTATCCCCCCTGCCGGATTTTTCTCCAGAAAGCCCTGAACAGGTGATGCCTCACCAAGCGGATGGAGGAGTTCAACCTTTGTGTTGGCAAGCGTGACAAAAACAACCGTCACACCATGCTCCGGCAGGGACTGGGGTTCTGAAACCCCGGCGCCCATTGTATCGCGGTAAAGCGCAGTCGCAGCCTCCAGATCCGGAACTGCAATGGCAACATGATTGAGACGGTCGAGCATGGTCTTCTCCTGTTCATTCAAGCTTTTATCCGCTTTTAATCAGGACAGCTTACCCTTCTTCGGCAATGCGCACCACATGAACATCTGTCACAGGCTTCTTGTTGAAGACCTTGTTGAAGTACCTGCGCACAGCAATGCGCGCTGTCTCCTCGATCAGGGAATCCTTCTGGCGCTCTCCCTTGCGCAGGCGCTTGAGAGCATCCTTTACGGCATCAACAGCCTCTTCAAAGATATCGAACTCTTCATCAATCTCGATCAGACCGCGCAGGGACAGCATGGGGGTATCCAGCAGATCGCCTGCCTCATCCAGCACGACTGTCACCGTTGCCGCACCATTGAAGCTCATTTTCTGGCGATCCTTCAGGATTGCGCTGCCTGTTTCAACCAGACGGCCACTTTCAACAGCCAGGGTTCCGGCTGTAATGGAATCAATCTTCTCGGCCTTGCCTGTTTTGGTAAAACGGATCAAATCTCCGTTTCCGGCAATGATTTGCTGGCTGGTGCCGCTGAGTGCAGCAACCTTTGCATGTTCTCTCAAATGACGGGCTTCACCATGCGTCGGAACCGCAATCGCAGGCTTGATCATGTCGTAGAGCGCCATCACCTCGTCACGGCTCGGGTGGCCGGAAACGTGGACAGGTGCCTCACGGTCCGTGATAACCTCAACACCAATTTTCGAGAAGTTGTTCTGCAGGCTGTAAACAGCTGTTTCATTGCCCGGAATAACGCGGGAGGAGAAAACCACGGTATCGCCTTCATCCAGCCACACAGAACGGAATTCATTGCGCGACAGACGTGCTGTGGCCGAACGGGGTTCACCCTGGGATCCTGTACAAAGGATCACCACCTGATCAGGCGAAAGGTATTCGAACTCTTCCTCAGACGCCAGGGGCGGCATGTTCTCCAGATAGCCATTGTCCCGCGCGGCCTGATAGATACGATGCATGGAACGCCCCATCAGCAGAACACGTCTGTCACAGGCTTCTGCAGCCCGGATCACGGACTCAACACGTGCAACGTTGCTGGCAAAGCAGGTCACGGCGACACGCCCTGTACAGCCGGCGATTACATCTGTCAGCCCCTCGCGAACAGTGGCTTCAGAACCGGCTTCGCGCTCTGACATCACATTGGTGGAATCACTGATCATGGCAAGGACCCCCTCCTCACCCAGTGCCTTCAGACCACTCTCGTCATAATCAGCGCCCACCAGGGGATCCGGATCAAATTTCCAGTCACCCGAATGGAAGACAGTGCCGACAGCAGTACGAATGGCCAGAGACGCCGGTTCCGGAATGGAGTGCGTCATGGAGAGCAGCTCGATATCGAAAGGCCCGACTTCAAAGCGCCCGCCAACAGGAATGACATTGATTTCCACATCATTCTCCAGACCATGCTCGACCAGCTTGTGGTAGACCATGGTGCGGGTAAAGGGTGTTGCATAGATCGGACAACGCAGGAACGGCCAGAGGTGCGGGACAGCACCAATGTGATCTTCATGGGCATGGGTCAGAACCAGTCCGACCAGGTTTTCACTCTGCTGCTCGATAAAATCGGGGTCCGGCATGATCACGTCGACACCGGGCAGACGATGATCAGCAAAGGAAATCCCCAGATCCACCATCAGCCATTTGCCCTTGTGACCATAAAGGTTCAGGTTCATGCCGATTTCACCTGTTCCACCAAGCGGCAGATACAGGACTTCATCATCCCCGGGCTTTGTACCAAAAGACATCAAAATTAACTTTCTGTTTCAACACGGGCTGCTTCAAACAGCCTCGGAATGTCAGGGCAATGAAGGCCCCTGACTGCCTGTAATTTCAATTCGGACGTAAAAAACGGGAAGCTATTTCCCTCTGGTACGCCCATCAATGTTGCGTTTGTTGACATTCAGCTCGTAAATCATCCGCAGACCCCGCAGGGTCAAATCACTGTCCAGATGATCAATTACTTCTGTTGCGCGCTCAAAGAGTGGAGCCAGCCCACCTGTCGCGATCACTGTCATCTCTGCACCGTATTCAGCCTGAATGCGGCTGATCATACCTTCTATCATCCCGATATAGCCCCAGAAGACGCCGGATTCCATAGCCGGAATCGTTGCCTTGCCGATAACGCGCTCCGGTTGCTGCACCGTAATGCGCGGCAAAAGGGCAGAGGCATTGTGCAGGGCTTCCATCGAAAGATTGATCCCCGGTGCAATCACTCCGCCTTCATAGGCTCCATCCCTGGCAATCACGTCAAAGGTTGTCGCAGTCCCGAAATCGATGACAACCAGATCACCACCAAAACGGGCATAGGCTGCAACAGCATTGACCAGACGGTCAGCACCAACCTGTTCCGGCCTGTCAACACGGACAGGAACGCCCAGACGAACAGCCTCTGTACCAACGACAAGCGGCAAGAGGCCAAAAAGCTTCTGACAAAGGCCTTCCAATGCCCGTCGTGCTGCAGGCACAACAGAGGCGAGAATGGCTCCGGTTACATCCGAAGGCTGGTACCCCTCAAGCTGCATCAGGGGATAAAGCCAGGACACCAGCTCATCGACTGTCTTGCGGCTGTCACTCACTGTGCGCCAGCTTGCCAGCTGCGTCTCTCCCCGATGAAGGGCGAAAACAATATTGGTGTTCCCACAATCGATGGTCAGAAGCATTGTCGTCCCGATCCCGTTCTTTTCCTATCCAAAGAAAACGTCACCAGCAGTCACAGTCACCAGTTCATCTGTTTCCGTGCGAAGAAGCAATGCACCTGAACTGTCCAGCCCTTCAAAACGTCCAGTCATCTCTTCATGCGGAAGGGAAACCCTGATCTGTTGCCCGACCCCTCTTGCATGATCAAGCCAGCTCTCGCGAATAGCCAGAAAGCCCATCTGCTGCCAGCAGAGATACCACTGCTCGAAGGTTGTCAGCAAGGAAACAAGTGCCTGATCCGGCGGAACAATAACAGTTCCCTCTGTTGCACGGGCCAGAGAGGTCGCCGGATAAAGCATCTCATCCGGGGAATGCTGCAGGTTCACCCCAATCCCCAGAATGACAAATTCGGCCCTTGCACGCTCCGCTGATCCCGGCTGCAAGGCGCTTTCCAGAAGCAATCCGGAGGCCTTTGCTCCATTGACCAGAATGTCATTGGGCCATTTCAACTGGGGCTTGAGCTGCTGGCCACTCAAAAGAGCCAGGGCATCCCGTACAGCCAGGGCGGCAACAAAACTCAGGTTGGCCGCATCAGCCAGATCACAATCAGGGCGCAAAAGGATCGAACAAAAAAGATTCCCGTCCTGACTGCTCCACTGACGCCCCTGACGCCCCCGCCCCGCAGTCTGACGCCTTGCCGTGACGACAGTACCGTGCGTAGCTCCCTCCTGCGCCAGCTGACGCGCTGTGTCATTTGTGCTCCCCAGCTCCTCATAGGCCAGCACGGAAAAACCCTGAGGCAAACCGGGCAGAAACAGAGATGAAGGCGTTGTGTCAGTCATGGGATTAATCTCATCCTTTTCGCTTTCCTCTGAAAACCACAAAAGCAGACGGCTGTCCAGTCCTGCCCGAAGCACGTTCATCCCGAAGAGGCAGGCAACAAAAAAGGCCGTCCGGACATCGGAACGGCCTTTTCATTTTACTCATCAGGCTTTAGCCCGCTGCAAACAACGCAGCAGCAGCCTGGGATGCCCCGTTGATAATCGGGGTGGCAAAGAGCCAGTAGAAGAGAACAAAGGCTGAGGACACAACCATGACAGCCTTGATCTCGCCACCGTTTGCATCCATCGCTGCAACAGGCTCGTCAAAATACATGATCTTGATAATGCGCAGGTAATAGAACGCAGCAATCACAGAGGTCAAAACACCAATAACAGCCAGACCATAAAGGTTTGCATCAATTGCAGCAGCGAAGACCATGTACTTGCCGAAGAAACCGGCAAGCGGCGGGACACCGGCCATGGAGAACATGAACAGCACCAGAGCCAGAGCCATCGCAGGGCTTGTTTTGGACAGGCCCTTCAGGTCCTCGATATTCTCCATCATCTCGCCCTGCTGACGCATGGAAAGAATACAGGCAAAGACACCCATGTTCATGAAGATATAGATGGTCAGGTAAACGGCAACAGCCTGAATGCCCGCGGCAGAACCGGCCGCCACACCAACAAGGGCATAGCCCACATGACCAATGGAAGAATAGGCCATCATCCGCTTGATGTTCTTCTGCATGATCGCGCCAAGTGAACCAAGCGCCATGGAGGCAATGGAAACAAAGACAATGATCTGCTGCCACTCGTTGACCAGATCACCGAAAGGCTCGGCCAGCAGGCGAATGAACAGTGCCATCGCAGCCACTTTTGGTGCAGAAGCAAAGAAAGCGGTCACAGGTGTCGGCGCACCTTCGTACACATCCGGCGTCCACATGTGGAAGGGAACAGCGGAAATCTTGAAGGCAACGGCTGCAACAACAAAGACCAGCCCCAGCACAAGACCGATGGAAGCCGTCGTTTCACCGGATGTGGCAGCGACAATCGCCCGGGCAATGGCATCAAAGTTCGTCGCACCGGTAAAGCCGTAAACCAGAGAGCTGCCATAGAGTAGCATACCGGAAGACAGCGCACCCAGAACAAAGTACTTCAGGCCGGCCTCAGTGGATTTCAGTGTTTCACGACGGATTGCAGCAATCACATAGAGCGCCAGAGACTGCAGTTCGAGACCGATGTAGAGGGTCATGAGATCATTGGCGGACACCATGATCATCATCCCCAGTGTCGCCAGCAACATCAGAACCGGAATTTCAAAACGGTTCATGCCTTCGCGCTGGATGAAGCGCGTGGTCATCAGGATACCAACCGCAGCGGCAATCAGAATGATCAGCTTCATGAAGGAACTGAAGTCATCGACAACAAACAGGTCATTGAAGCCTGTTCCGGCCGGATAACCACCGGAGATCACCATCAGGAAAACTACCACCAGGGACGCAACAGCCAGACCGGAGACCATCGGAGTGGTGTTCCCGCTCTTGTATACGCCAAGCATCAGCAGCAGCATTGCGGCACAGGCCAGAACAATTTCCGGCAGGGCCATGGAGAGTTCAGCAAAGGTCATGGTATTGGTATCTCCCTTTTACTGACCAAAGAGCTGCGCAAACATCGGCGCGGCGTCAGAAGCGGCAATGGCCGCATTGTAGTTGGTGATCAGGTTTTCAACAGATGGCGCCATGAAATCGAGGAAGCTGACAGGATATACCCCCATCCAGATTGTCAGGACAATCAGCGGTGCAAAGATCACCTTTTCACGCACAGACAGATCGCCAAGCTTCCTGACCTCTTCCGATGTCAGGGCACTGAAAACCACCTTGCGGAAGAGCCACAGCATGTAGGCTGCACCAAAAACCATGGCAGAAGCAGCAAGAAGTGCAACAAAGGTGTTCACCTGGAAGACACCGACAAGCACCAGGAACTCGCCAATGAAACCGGCAGTCCCGGGCAGTCCGACGGAAGCCATCATGAAGACCATGAACATCAGCGCATAACGTGGCATCCTGTCGGCAACACCGCCGTACTTGCTGATTTCACGGGTGTGCATCCGGTCATAGACAACACCAACGCAGAGGAAGAGCGCACCCGACACGATGCCGTGTCCCAGCATCTGATAAATCGCACCTTCAACGCCCTGCTGTGTCAGGGTGAAAATACCAATGCTGACATAACCCATGTGAGCCACAGAGGAATAGGCAATCAGCTTCTTCATGTCTTCCTGAACAAGCGCCACCAGAGAGGTATAGATAATGGCGACAACAGACAGGGCATAAACCAGCGGAGTGAAATACTCGGTCGCTTCGGGAAGCATCGGAACCGAGAAGCGCAGGAAGCCATAGGCTCCCATCTTCAGCAGAACACCCGCCAGAATAACGGAACCGGCTGTCGGCGCTTCAACGTGCGCATCCGGCAGCCAGGTGTGAACCGGCCACATCGGCAGCTTTACAGCAAAGGATGCAAAGAACGCCAGCCACAGCCAGAACTGCATGTCAGGATTGAAGACATAACCCAGCAAGGTCGGGATGTCTGTTGTCCCTGCCTCGAAGTACATCGCCAGAATGGCCAGCAGCATCAGCACCGAACCTGCGAAGGTATAGAGGAACATCTTGAAGGCCGCATAGACACGGCGTGCACCACCCCAGACACCGATGATGATGAACATCGGGATCAGGACACCTTCGAAGAAGATGTAGAACAGCACAATATCAAGCGCCGCAAACATGCCCACCATCATGGTTTCCAGAACCAGGAAGGCCACCATGTATTCCTTCACACGCTTTTCCACCGCCCCGAAGCTGGACAGGATGCAAATGGGTGTCAGGAAGGTCGCCAGCAGGACGAAGAGAACGGAAATACCGTCAACGCCCATGTGGTAGGTCAGCCCGAGAGCGGGCATCCATTCAACCTTTTCTGTGAACTGGAAGTCCGCAGAGCTTTTGTTGAAATTGAACCACAGCACCAGCGACAGCAGGAAGACTGCAACAGAGACGAACAGAGCAACCGCGCGGGAATTGCGGGCAACCACTGCTTCATCCCCTTTGATCAGGAGGATGATTGCCGCCCCGATGAGCGGCGCAAATGTCACAACGGACAGAAGGTGATCTATCAACATTCTTTACTGACCCGCATTCCCAATGATGTACCAGGTAATCAACCCGACCACGCCGATCAGCATGGCAAAGGCATAGTGATAAACGTAACCGCTCTGCAGTTTACTGACCTGTGCCGAAATCACACGTGTCAGGGAAACTGCCCCGTTCGGGCCGTAGGCATCAATGATGGCCTCATCCCCGCCCTTCCAGAACACGCGGCCCAGAGCCTTTGTCGGACGTACGAAAAGAACGTCATAGAGCTCGTCAAAGTACCACTTGTTGAACAGGAAGGCATGAACCGGACGGAAAATCCGTACAAAGGTCTCGGGCAGGCTCGGCACAAACATGTAAAAGACATAGGCCGCGACAATGCCAAGCACAGAGATCACCAGCGGTGTCAGTTTCACCCATGTCGGAACATGGTGAGCTGCCGCCACGCTGTCATTTTCAGGCAGGATAAACAGCGCATCGCCCCAGAAGGCCGCACGCTCTGCAACCTCACCGACGAAATAGCTGTAACCCAGCCAGCCGGACAGAACCGCACCAACAGCCAGAACCAGCAGAGGGATCATCATGACCATTGGTGATTCATGCACATGGTCCATGGTGTGCTTGTCGGCACGCGGATTTCCATGGAAGGTCATGATCAGCAGACGCCATGAATAGAAAGCTGTCATAAAGGCCGCAGCTGTACCCAGCCAGTAAGCCAGGTTGCCGTGTGTTGTCTGATCAGCCCAGGCGGCTTCGAGGATCAGATCCTTCGAGAAGAAACCGGCAAAAGGCGGCAGACCGGCCAGAGCCCAGGACCCAATCCACATCAGGATGTAGGTCGCGGGGATAAGCTTGTAGATACCACCCATCTTGCGCATGTCCTGCTCGTGATGCATGGCGTGGATCACGGAACCCGCACCAAGGAACAGCAGCGCCTTGAAGAACGCGTGTGTCATCAGGTGGAAAATCGCACCGCCATAGGCAGAAACACCGATTGCAAAGAACATGTAACCCAGCTGGGAACAGGTTGAATAGGCAATCACCCGCTTGATATCGAACTGTGTCAAACCGACAGTCGCCGCAAAGAACGCAGTTGCAGCACCAACATAGGTCACAACTTCAAGAGCCGTCGGAGCGAATTCAAAGACCGGAGACATCCGTGCCAGCATGAAGACACCCGCTGTCACCATTGTCGCCGCGTGGATCAGCGCAGACACCGGTGTCGGGCCTTCCATCGCATCCGGCAGCCAGGTGTGCAGACCCAGCTGGGCCGACTTGCCCATTGCACCGATGAAGAGCAGCAGACAGATGATGGTCAGCGCATGACCCTCGAACCACAGGAAGCTGAACTGTGCCTCTGCCAGCCCCGGAACAGCCGGGAAGATTTCAGCAAAGTTGACAGTACCGAAGAGAACAAAGATTCCCATGATACCCAGAGCAAAACCGATATCGGCAACACGGTTGACCAGAAAGGCCTTCATCGCAGCGGCACAGGCACTTTCCTTGTGATACCAGAAACCGATCAGCAGGTAGGATGCCAGACCGACCCCTTCCCATCCGAAGAACATCTGTACGAGGTTATCGGATGTCACCAGCATCAGCATCATGAAGGTAAAGAGGCTGAGATAGCTGAAGAAGCGCGCCTTGGATTTGTCCTCTGACATATAGCCGAAGGAATAGAGGTGAACCATGGAGGACACCACAGTCACAACAATGAGCATCACAGCTGTCAGGGTATCGATTTTCAACGCCCAGGACAGAGTGAAGTCACCGGATGAAATCCAGGTAAAAAGCGTCGCAACGTAGGCATTGCCATCCAGAGCGACATTTTTGAAGGTCACAATCGACAGAACCGCAGACACCAGCAGCAAACCGGTTGTCAGAACCTGTGCGGCGCGATCCCCGATCACCTTGCCGAAAACGCCTGCAATGAAAGAGCCCAGCAGGGGCAGGAAGACGATAAGCTTTTCCATTTGTCCCCTCAGCCTTTCATAACGTTGATGTCTTCCACCGCGATGGAACCGCGATTACGGAAGAAGATAACCAGAATAGCCAGACCAATCGCCGCTTCTGCAGCAGCAACGGTCAGGATAAAGACGGTGAAGACCTGTCCGACCAGATCACCCAGATAGGATGAAAAGGCAACAAAGTTGATGTTCACAGCCAGGAGCATCAATTCGATGGACATCAGAATGATGATCACATTTTTCCGGTTCAGGAAGATCCCGAAAATCCCCAGGGAGAACAGGATGGCAGCGACAACCAGATAATGTGCAAGACCGATTTCAAGCATCAGATACCGCTCCCACTTTCAACTTTTTTGATTTCAACGGCTTCCTCACGTGTGCGGCTGACCTGTTTTGCAATGTCCTGGCGCTTCACACCCTCGCGCTGACGCAGGGTCAGAACAATTGCGCCAACCATCGCAACGAAGAGGATCATGCCCGCGCCCTGGAAGAGCAGAACGTAGTCTGTGTACAGCACGTTACCAAGAGCCTGCGTGTTGTGGATCTGATCAATCGGCGGAATGGGTTCTGCAATCTGTGTCGCGGCAACATCCGGGTTGATTCCCCAGGACGCGACAACCAGCAGCAGCTCGATCAGCAGGATCAGGCCAACCAGTCCCGAAATCGGCAGGTTCTGCATAAAGCCCTTGCGCAGGTCCTCCACATGAATGTCGAGCATCATCACGACAAAGAGGAAAAGAACCGCCACAGCGCCGACATAGACGACCACAAGGATCATCGCCAGGAATTCTGCTCCCAGCAGAACAAAGAGCCCTGCTGCGTTAAAGAAGGCCAGGATAAGGAAGAGCACCGAGTGAACCGGGTTCTTCGAGGAAATCACCATCACCGCGGATGCAACCGTGATGGCAGCGAAGAGATAAAAGACAAGTGCCTGAATTACCATCAGTCAGCCCCTTAACGATACGGAGCATCCATCGCGATATTTTGCGCGATTTCAGCCTCCCAACGGTCGCCGTTCAAAAGCAGCTTGTCCTTGTTGTAGAACAGCTCTTCACGGGTTTCCGTCGCAAATTCAAAATTCGGACCCTCGACAATGGCATCAACCGGACAGGCTTCCTGACAGAAACCGCAGTAGATGCATTTGGTCATGTCGATGTCATAACGGGTTGTCCGGCGGCTGCCATCCTCGCGCGGTTCCGCCTCGATGGAAATAGCCTGCGCAGGACAGATGGCCTCACAGAGTTTACATGCAATGCAACGTTCTTCCCCGTTAGGGTAGCGACGCAAAGCATGCTCCCCACGGAAACGCGGGCTGATCGGCCCTTTTTCATAAGGATAGTTGAGTGTCACCTTTGGCTTGAAGAAGTACTTCAGTGTCAGCCACATGCCGGACAGAAGTTCCGTCAACAGGAGACTGCGGGCTGTACGGTCCAGAAATGCCATCGCCTTTTATCTCTCCAACTAAATTCGTTTCTTTGTTTCGTTACGTTTGTTCGGGGTTGCCCCCGCAGGCTTTTGGAAGGCTTCTCCCTGCCCTTATCGGGGCAGAAGGTCGAAGCCAACCAGAACACCCGCGGTCAGAACCACCCAGATGAGGCTGAATGGCAGGAAGACTTTCCAGCCCAGACGCATCAGCTGGTCATAACGGAAACGCGGGAAGGTTGCGCGAACCCACAGGAACACGAACAGGAGGAATGCAATCTTGATTGCAAACCAGATCGGACCCGGGATCCAGTTAAAGGGTGCGATATCCACCGGAGGCAACCAGCCACCAAGGAAGAGGATCGCCGTAATGCCACTCATCAGGATCATGTTGGCGTATTCACCCAGGAAGAACAGCGCAAAGCTGATGGAGGAATACTCAACGAAGAAACCGGCAACAAGCTCGGACTCACCTTCAGGAAGATCAAAGGGAGCACGGTTGGTTTCCGCCAGAACCGAGATGAAGAAAACAACAAACATCGGCAGCAGCGGGATCGCAAACCAGACTGTTTCCTGTGCCCGCACAATGTCGGACAGGTTCAGCGAACCGACACAGAGCAGAACAGTCACAATCACAAGACCCATGGACACTTCATAGGACACCATCTGCGCAGCGGAACGCAGGGCACCGATAAAGGGATACTTGGAGTTGGATGCCCAACCCGCCATCAGAACCCCGTAAACCCCCATGGAGGAAATCGCGAAGAGGAAGAGCACACCGACGTTGATGTCGGCGACAACCCAGCCATCTGCAAAGGGGATAACCGCCCAGGCCACAAGAGCCAGAATGAAGGTCAGCATTGGTGCCAGGAAAAAGATCACCTTGTTGGCCCCAACAGGAGCAATCGTTTCCTTGAAAATCAGCTTGGCCGCATCGGCAAAGGGTTGAAGCAAACCGAAAGGCCCAACAACGTTTGGCCCCTTGCGCATCTGCATCGCGCCAATCACCTTGCGTTCGGCCAGTGTCAGATAGGCCACCGCAATCAGCAGAGGACCAACAATCGCAAGAATTTGCGCGACGATGATCACGCCCGGAAGCGCATAGAGATCAATAAACTCAGCCATTGGTTCCTGTGGCCCCCTGATCTGCTTCGCGGTTCAGTACGAAGGTTTCCGTACAAGCCGCCATGGTGGCAGAAGCCCGGGAAATCGGGTCTGTCATGTAGTAGTTTGAAACGTTTGAAGCAAAGGCTTCACCGGACAGCTCGCCAGCCTTGCCGAAATCAGCCCACTCCGCAGCCTGCAGAGTATCCAGAGCAGCAAAGACAGGGTTTACCTCGATCAGGCGCTGACGCAGCTGACCAAGATTGTCATAAGGCAGTGCTTCACCAATCTGTTCGGACAGCGCACGCAGGATTGTCCAGTCCTCGCGGGCTTCACCCGGCGCGAAGACGGCCAGACGCCCCAGTTGCACACGGCCTTCGGTGTTTACATAAGTGCCGTTCTTTTCGGCGTAGGTTGCACCAGGCAGAACAACATCTGCTGCAACAGCACCCCTGTCACCGTGGCTGCCCTGATACACAACAAAGGCATTCTTCAGCCTTGCAGTATCAATCTCGTCTGCACCAAGCAGATAGACAGCCTTGAGTGAACCGGATTCTGCAGCATCCAGCATGCCAGCAACATTCAGTGCGCCCTCACCCGGAACAAAACCGAGATCCAGTCCCCCCACACGACCACCAGCCGTGTGAAGAACATTGAAGCCGTTCCAGCCCTCACGAACCATACCGAAGGTGTCAGCCGTGGATTTTGCCAGGGCAAGGACAGCCTCACTGTCAGATCGTGTCAGGGCATTCATACCCAGGATGATCATGGGCTTTTCGGCAGACTTCAGAACCTCTGCAAAGGCATGCTTGCCTCCGGCAACATCCTTCAGAGTGTCAGAACCTGCACCGAGGTAATCGTAATCATAGGACAGATCCACAGAGTTGCCGATCATGCCAACCTTCAGCCCCCCCTGCAGGAAACGCTTGCGGATGCGTGCGTTCACCAGTGGTGCTTCCCACCGCGGGTTTGAACCCACGATCAGGATCGCATCAGCCTCTTCGATACCCGCAATACCGGAATTGAAGAGATAGGATGAACGGACAGAGGCATCCAGAGCGGCCCCGTCCTGACGGCAATCGATATTGGCAGAACCAAGGGACGCCATAAGATCCTTCAGCGCCAGCATTGACTCGGCATCACAGAGATCACCGGCAATCGCACCGATCTCGCTGCCCTTCAGGTCCTTGAAACCGGCCTTGATGGCTTCAAAGGCTTCCGTCCATGTCGCCGGTGTCAGCTTGCCGTCGCGACGAACGTAGGGCTTGTCGATACGCTGGCGTTTCAGACCGTCAATGGAATAGCGGGACTTGTCAGCCAGCCATTCCTCGTTCACATCCTCATGAATACGCGGCAGGACACGCAGAACCTCGCGACCACGGCTGTCGATACGGATGTTTGCCCCAACGGCATCCATCACATCAACGGACAGGGTCTTTTTCAGCTCCCACGGACGCGCATTGAAGGCGTAGGCCTTGTTGGTCAACGCACCAACCGGACAGACATCCACGAGGTTGCCGGAAAGCTCGGAATTAATCGCGCGCTCAAGCGTTGTGATCTCGACATTCTCACCACGGTTGATCAGGCCGATTTCCTCGACACCCGCAACTTCGGTCGCGAAACGGACACAGCGTGTACACTGGATACAACGGGTCATGATCGTGTTGATCAGAGGCCCCATGTGCTTTTCTGTCGCGGCACGCTTGTTCTCGCGATAACGCCCCTTGTCCAGACCGAACGCCATGGCCTGATCCTGAAGATCACACTCCCCACCCTGGTCACAGATCGGACAATCCAGCGGGTGGTTGATCAGCAGGAACTCCATCACACCCTTGCGGGCCTTTTGAACAAGCTCGCTGTTGGTTTTGATCACCATGCCTTCACCAACAGGCATGGCACAGGAAGCAACCGGTTTTGGAGCGCGCTCCATTTCAACCAGACACATCCGGCAGTTGCCCGCAACGGAAAGGCGTTCGTGATAACAGAAGCGTGGAATTTCGGCACCCGCCAGTTCACAGGCCTGAAGAACGGTCAGGCCGTCGGCGACTTCGATTTCCTTGCCATCAATCGTCAACTTTGGCATTGGTCAAAATCTCCTATTCCGCAGCCTGACGGGCAGCTTTGTATTCCATGATACGGCGCTCGATTTCCGGACGGAAATTGCGGATCAGGCCCTGAATAGGCCAGGCCGCAGCGTCGCCGAGAGCACAGATGGTGTGACCTTCGACCTGCTTGGTGATTTCCCACAGGGTATCAATCTCGTCGATTTCAGCCTCACCGCGAACCATGCGCCCCATGATGCGGTACATCCAGCCCGTGCCTTCACGACACGGCGTACACTGACCACAGCTCTCGTGCTTGTAGAAGTGTGACAGACGGTGGATCGCTTCGATAATGTCCGTGGACTTGTCCATGACAATCACCGCTGCCGTTCCCAGACCGGAGCCAGCTTCGCGCAGGGCATCGAAATCCATTGTGATGGTGTCACAAACGTCCTTTGGCAGCAAAGGCACGGAAGAACCACCGGGGATCACGGCCAGAAGATTGTCCCAGCCGCCGCGAACACCACCTGCATGTTTTTCGATCAGTTCCTTGAGGGAAATCCCCATGGACTCTTCAACGTTGCAGGGATTGTTCACATGACCGGAAACGGAGAAGATCTTCGTGCCGGTATTGTTTTCGCGACCGAAGGATTTGAACCAGTCCGCACCGCGACGCAGAATTGTCGGAGACACAGCAACCGTTTCAACATTGGTCACAGTCGAGGGGCAGCCGAAAAGACCGACAGCAGCAGGGAAAGGCGGCTTCAGACGAGGCTGGCCCTTCTTGCCTTCGATCGATTCAATCAGCGCCGTTTCCTCGCCACAGATATAGGCCCCTGCTCCACGGTGCACGTGAACGTCGAAGGCCCATCCGGAACCGGCGGCATTATCACCGAGAAGACCGGCTTCCCGTGCCTGCTCGACAGCCTGTTCCAGGCGCTGTGCTTCAAGATAATACTCGCCACGGACGTAGACATAGGCCGTATGGGCCCCCATTGCGAAACCGGCAATCACACAGCCCTCGATCAGAAGGTGCGGATCATTGCGCAGAATTTCGCGGTCCTTGCAGGACCCTGGCTCGGATTCATCGGCATTGACCACCAGATAATGAGGGCGGCCATCGCTTTCCTTCGGCATAAAGGACCATTTCAGACCGGCCGGGAAACCCGCACCACCGCGACCACGCAGGGCAGAGTCCTTGATTTCATTGATGATACCATCGCGCCCCATCGCGACCAGTTCGGCTGTATTGGACCAGATACCGCGGCGCTTGGCGCCTTCCAGCCCCCAGTCATCCTGACCGTAGAGGTTCTTAAAGATACGATCCTTGTCCTCAAGCATCACCAGTTCCTCCCTTGCCCTGCTCCGTTGGCGGGAAATCATGGAGTGTTGTCCACTCACCTGTCGGAGCAGAGCTCATACGACCGGTTTGGGACCCTACAGGAACATCCTTGCCTGCACGCAGTTCGTCAATGATCTTCATCATGCTCTCTGCATTCAGATCCTCATAGTACCAGTCATTGATCTGAACCATAGGGGCGTTACAGCAGGCGCCCATGCATTCCACTTCTACAACGGAGAAAAGACCGTCTTCGCTGACATCACCAACGTTCTTGACACCGATCTTGTCGAGAGCAGCCTTGAGCACGTCCTCGGAACCACGCAACCAGCACGGGGTCGTGCGGCAGACCTGAATAAAGTATTTTCCAACCGGCTTCAGGTTGAACATGGTGTAGAAGGTCGCAACCTCGTGGGCACGGATTGCAGCAATACCGAGGTATTCCGCAACGTATTCGATCGCTTCCTTCGGCAGCCATCCACCGTTCTGTTTCTGGGCCAGATAGAACATGGAAATGATGGCAGAGGCCTGACGGCCTTCCGGGTACTTGGCGATCAGGCGATCCGCTTCGACCTTGTTTTCAGCCGTGAACTCGAAGCTGCCTGTTTCGTGTTTGGGGAACGAGCTTGTTTTCATCGGTCAACCTCACCGAATACAATATCCATGGAGCCGAGAACAGCCACGCTATCAGCCAGCATGTGGCCGCGGCACATGTAGTCCATCGCAGCAAGGTGCGCAAAGCCGGGGGCCTTGATCTTGCAGCGATACGGACGGTTGGTTCCATCGGAAACCAGATAGACGCCGAACTCACCCTTGGGTGCTTCAACGGCTGTATAGGTCTCGCCTTCCGGAACACGGAAGCCCTCTGAATAGAGTTTGAAGTGATGGATCAGCGCTTCCATCGAGCGCTTCATGTCACCGCGGCGCGGAGGAGCAACCTTGTTGTTCTCGCTCATCACCGGACCTTCAGGCATTTTCTCGATACACTGTTCAATCAGACGAAGGGACTGGCGCATTTCCTCGATACGCACAAGATAGCGATCATAGCAATCACCGTTCTTGCCCACCGGGATATCGAAGTCGAGCTCGTCATAGCAGTCATAGGGCTGTGACTTGCGCAGGTCCCATGCCACACCGGAACCACGGAGCATCGGGCCGGAGAAACCCCAGTCCATCGCCTCGTCAAAGCTCGCAACACCAATATCGACAGTCCGCTGCAGGAAGATACGGTTCTTTGTCAGCAGGCCTTCCAGATCGTCAATAAAGGCCGGGAACTGTTCACACCAGGTCAGGATGTCCTCTGCCAGACCGGCCGGCAGGTCCTGATGCACACCACCCGGGCGGAAATAGGCTGCGTGGAGACGCGCACCGGATGCCCGCTCATAGAATTCCATCAGGGATTCACGCTGCTCAAAGCCCCAGAGAATGGGTGTCATCGCACCAACGTCAATGGCGAAGGTGGTAATGTTCAGCAGGTGATTGAGAATACGACCGATTTCGCAATAGAGAACACGCACGTACTGACCGCGCTTTGGTACCTCGATCCCCAGCAGCTTCTCGACAGCCAGGGCATAGGCATGTTCCTGGTTCATCGGGGCAACATAGTCGAGGCGATCAAAATAGGGCAAAGCCTGGGTATAGGTTTTGTACTCGATCAGCTTCTCTGTACCACGGTGCAGCAGTCCGATGTGAGGATCGGCACGCTCGATCACCTCGCCGTCCATTTCCAGAACCAGACGCAAAACACCGTGCGCAGCAGGGTGTTGCGGGCCAAAGTTCAGCGTAAGAGGTTTGATTGCAGCTTCAGCCATTATGCCGCCCCTCCTTCATCCTGTTTTTCAGCTTTCTCGTCACCCGGCAGGTTCAACATGCCTTCCCAGGGGCTCGGGAAATCAAAGTTTCTGAATTCCTGGGCCAGCTTGACCGGTTCGTACACGACACGACGCTGTGTCTGGTCATAACGAACCTCGGTGTAACCTGTCAGCGGGAAGTCCTTGCGCAGAGGGTGCCCCTCAAAACCGTAGTCACACAACATACGGCGCAAATCAGGGTGATCATCAAAGAAGATACCGAACATGTCCCAGGCTTCGCGCTCGTACCAGATCGCTGAGCTGAACAAACCGGCAGCAGAGGGAATCACTGCATCATCAACGGCCGGGAGCTTGACGGTAATACGCTGATTGCTCTTGAGAGACAGGAGCAGATAAACCACCTCGAAGCGCTCTTCGCGCTGAGGAAAGTCAACAGCTGTCATGTCGACCAGCTGACGGAACTGACAGTTCTGGTCATCCCGCAGGAACTTCAGAAGGGAAAGAAGCCGATCCGCTGTCGTCCAGACAATCAGCTCTTCATTTCTGATCTCTGTGCTGGATACCCCGGCAGCAGGACTGCCCTGCAGGTATTCACCCAGATCAATAAGGCTTTGGCTCATAATGTCACCACTATTCGATTATCGGCCGGAAAAGCAGCCGTTCAGAACGCAAAAAAGATCAGCGGCGGAACTGGGAAGTCCGCTTGATCTTTTTCTGAAGCTGGAGAATTCCGTAAATCAGGGCTTCCGCTGTTGGCGGGCAGCCCGGAACATAGATATCCACTGGAACAATTCGGTCACAGCCACGAACAACAGAATAGGAATAGTGGTAGTAACCACCGCCATTGGCACAGGACCCCATGGAAATAACCCAGCGTGGCTCCGGCATCTGGTCATAGACCTTGCGCAAGGCAGGAGCCATCTTGTTTGTCAGGGTTCCCGCAACAATCATCACGTCGGACTGACGTGGAGACGGGCGGAACAGCAGACCGAAACGGTCCATATCATAGCGGCTGCAGGCCGCGTGCATCATCTCGACAGCACAACAGGCCAGACCAAAGGTCATCGGCCAGAGAGAGCCGGACTGGGCCCAGGCTGTGAGCTTGTCCATTTGCGCCAGAACGAAACCGCGCTCGGTCAATTCCTGATTAACCTGCTGAAGGATCATGTCCTGATCAGCACCTGGCGCGATCGGCGCTCCGTCCTTGTAGGCAGAGTTGGAAATCACTCCCATTCCAGAGCCCCTTTCTTCCACTCGTAGGCAAAACCGATAGTCAGGATCACCAGAAAGACAATCATGGACCAGAAACCAAACATTCCGATATCGCTGAGAGAAACAGCCCAGGGGAACAGGAACGCAACTTCAAGGTCGAAAATGATAAAGAGGATCGCGACCAGATAAAAACGGACGTCAAACTGGCTGCGGGCATCATCAAAGGCCTCGAAACCGCATTCGTACGCACTGATTTTTTCTGAGTCCGGGCGTTGGCGCCCCGCGAAATAGGATGCAATTACCATGGCAGAGGCCAGGCCAATTGCAATTCCAAGGAAGATCAGAATTGGCAGGTATTCTGCCAACAATCCATCCAGGTTCATCTCTCCACACAATCCGTCACCATTCGGTGTACTGAACGATGACCAATCGCCTTTCTTAATGATTAGGGTGGCAGACCCTTTTACGGTCTTTTTCTTTCTCCAACGTGCCTATGTAATATCCCCCTATGCATGCGTTAGCAAACACAGAATCGCCGTTTTGCAAAAAAAACGCCACATTTCAGCCCAATTGCGAACGCTTCTGAACTGGGGTAAAAACCATACAAAAAATTCAGAATAGGTACATATGAAGCGTTGTACGAAAAACTTCCAAAAACAGTCTGCACAGCTTCACTAAAAAAAACATTAAGACACAAAAAAAGCCGCTCGGAAAATTCCGGCGACTGTTTCAATGCATTCGATATAAGTGGCGAGGATGACGAGACTTGAACTCGCGACCTCTGGCGTGACAGGCCAGCGCTCTAACCAACTGAGCTACACCCCCGCAAGGTGTGTCGTTTCAGCTCGACAACAGCTTTGTCAGAAGTGGCGAGGATGACGAGACTTGAACTCGCGACCTCTGGCGTGACAGGCCAGCGCTCTAACCAACTGAGCTACACCCCCACATCTGACGATGAAAGAAAAGTGGCGAGGATGACGAGACTTGAACTCGCGACCTCTGGCGTGACAGGCCAGCGCTCTAACCAACTGAGCTACACCCCCACGTTTTCTTTCCTGTTCGCTTCCTGTCTTTGGGACAGCGCCGCGAACGAGGCTTTGTTTAATCCACCACCTCGATGCTGTCAAGCAGGGTAAAAGCGATGAATCGGACTTTTTTTCGTTTTTCTTACAAAGATCATAAGAACCAAGGATTTCAGTGAATTAACCCCGCGTTTCAAAAGCCGGAAAAACACCACCAGGCCTGACACCCGGCACAAGGCTCCCAATCCTCTCCCTGTTTATACACCTCCTGCCCCAAAATAACGAATCACTCTTTGGTCCGCCCAGACAACCACCCGAACACTCCTGGCAAGCCGGACACGAACCGGCCAGACAGCAAACACAAAAAAGCCCGGCTCAAGCAAGCCGGGCTTTTTTGTGTTTCAGAGTTCTGGTGGGCGGTGACAGGCTCGAACTGCCGACCCTCTCGGTGTAAACGAGATGCTCTACCAACTGAGCTAACCGCCCACCAGAACTCTGTTCCGATGAGCCTCTTTTAATGAGCCGCCCTGCCCTTGGCAAGAGCCTTTTTTCACTTTTTTACAGATTCCTGACAAAAAAATTTCCTGAAAATTCCATCAGGAACCCATTGGAATAAAAGAACGATTCCGAATCGCAAAAAAGCCTGCTCCATTCGGACAGGACATCACTGGCAAAAGGAGTACAAAATCGTCCGGTCACACAAAAAAACCGGCCCCGTTTTCACGAAGCCGGTTTTTGTTCAGGTATCTGGTGGGCGGTGACAGGCTCGAACTGCCGACCCTCTCGGTGTAAACGAGATGCTCTACCAACTGAGCTAACCGCCCACCAGATACCCGCCTTGCGGTCTGTGGAGGTGCTTGTAAAAGCTTTACCGAAAGCTTGCAAGCAAAAAATTCATAAAAAAACGGCTGATCCGAAGATCAGCCGTTTTTACAATAAACTAAAGCAGAGCTCTTAGTTCACCGCATCCTTCAGGCCTTTACCAGCCTTGAACTTAGGCTGCTTGGACGCAGGGATCTGGATTGTTTCACCAGTGCGTGGGTTACGGCCCTGAGAAGCAGCACGAGCTGCAACACTGAAAGTACCAAAGCCAACCAGACGAACTTCGTCGCCGGATTTCAGAGCACCTTCGATTGCTTCAAATACACTATCAACAGCTTTACCAGCATCTGCTTTGGACAGATCAGCTTTTTCAGCAACGGCTGCTACCAAATCATTCTTGTTCACGTTACCCCCCTCCAGGATTGGGATAGAAATTGAAAAAATGTCGAAACGACTTTTTTTAAAAGCAGGTGGATTGTAAATCGCCTCTACAGGTCTCGTCAATGCAGGAAACGCTCTAAAAACAAGGGTTTTCATGCATTTTGTGTAAAGTGCTATACAATTCGTTAACCATTTTCGCCGTCTCGACGCTCCTCTTTAGTGTGTGACCACGTCACTGGAAGCCTGATCGGATTTTAAATCCAGCTCGGCATCCTCACTCCAGTCCTTGATCGGAATCAGCTCTTCGGAAAGAGCAACAGACAGAACCTCATCAACAGTTGAGCAAGGAATAATCTTCAATCCTTTCAACACGTTATCAGGAATATCCGCCAGATCCTTCTCATTTTCCTGAGGAATAATAACAGTTTTGATGTTTCCGCGAAGTGCCGCAAGCAACTTCTCTTTCAGGCCGCCAATTGCCAGAACGCGACCACGCAGCGTGACTTCACCGGTCATGGCAACGTCGCTTCGAATCGCATTTCCGGTCAGAACAGAAACAATCGCTGTGACCATCGCAATACCCGCAGAAGGGCCATCTTTTGGTGTCGCACCCTCCGGAACATGGACGTGAATGTCCTTTTTATCAAACAGACTCGGCTTAATTCCGAACTCCAAAGAGCGGCTTTTGACAAAATATTCCGCAGCCTGGATCGATTCTTTCATCACATCACCAAGCTTGCCGGTTGAGCTCACACGCCCCTTGCCCGGCACAGTCACGGCTTCAATAGAAAGCAATTCACCACCGACCTCGGTCCAGGCCAGACCGGTAGAGACACCAACAAGGTCTTTCTCTTCAGCCTCGCCATAGCGATAACGCGCAACACCGGCATACTTGTCGAGGTTTTCAGGTGTGACGGTTACAGAGGTCGCCTCACCCATTTCGATATCCTTGACGGCCTTGCGAATAAGCTTCGCCAGCTCGCGCTCGAGGGAACGGACACCGGCTTCGCGGGTATAAAGCTGAATGAGCTTGCGAAGCGCTTCGTCCTCGATCTCCCACTCCCCTTTCCGAACACCGTGATCCTTGAGAAGCTTCGGTGTCAGGTGGCGCAGGGCAATCTGCATCTTTTCGTCTTCCGTGTAACCGGAAATACGAATGATCTCCATACGATCCAGCAAGGGCTGTGGCATGCGCAGGGAATTTGCGGTCGTGACAAACATCACATCGGACAGATCGTAATCGACCTCGAGATAGTGATCGTTGAAAGTCCCGTTCTGTGCCGGATCAAGAACCTCCAGCAGAGCAGAAGACGGATCTCCGCGATAGTCGTTGCCAAGCTTGTCAATTTCATCCAGCAGGAAAAGCGGGTTTGAAGTCTTTGCCTTTTTCATCCCCTGGATAACCTTGCCCGGCATGGAGCCGATATAGGTTCTCCGGTGTCCCCGGACCTCGGACTCGTCGCGGACCCCACCCAGGCTCATGCGCACAAAGTTACGCCCCGTTGCCTTGGCAATGGACTGCCCCAGTGACGTCTTGCCCACGCCAGGAGGCCCAACCAGACAGAGGATCGGCCCCTTTACTGTGCGCATACGCTGCTGAACAGCGAGATACTCGAGGATACGTTCCTTGACCTTTTCAAGGCCGTAGTGTTCCTGATCCAGAATTTTTGAGGCATTCGGGATATTCTTTTTGATCTTGCTGCGCTTTTTCCACGGAATGGCCGTCAGCCAGTCCAGATAGTTGCGCACAACAGTCGCCTCGGCAGACATCGGGCTCATGGACCGCAGCTTCTTCATTTCCGCCTGTGCCTTTTCCTTGGCTTCGGCCGTCATTTTCAGGCTGTTGATCTTCTCTTCCATTTCGGACAGCTCATCCTTGCCGTCCTCACCCTCGCCAAGTTCCTTCTGAATGGCTTTCATCTGCTCATTCAAATAGTACTCGCGCTGTGTCTTTTCCATCTGGCGCTTCACGCGATTGCGGATCCGCTTTTCGACCTGGAGAACGCCGATCTCGCCTTCCATGAAACCATAGATCCGCTCAAGGCGCTGACCAATGGTCGAGCATTCCAGCAATTCTTGCTTCTCTGAAATCTTCAGGGACAGGTGGGAGGCAACAGTATCAGCAAGCTTGCTTGGCTCATCAATCTGGTTGATGGAAACAAGGACCTCCGGCGGGATTTTCTTGTTCAGCTTGATGTACTGTTCAAACTGGGCCACCACGGAACGGGAGAGAGCATCCAGCTCGCCCTCGCTCTCTTCACCATCGTCAAGTGTTTCAGCCCAGGCCTGGAAGAACTCGCCACCCTCTTCGTATTTGACGACACGGGCGCGATGAGCTCCCTCGACCAGAACCTTGACTGTTCCGTCAGGAAGCTTGAGCAGCTGCAGCACGGAGCCAACAGTCCCGACTTCATAGATGTCGGAGGGTTCCGGATCATCCTGGGATGCGTTTCGCTGGGTCACAAGCAGGATCTGCTTGTCGTTTTTCATGACATCTTCAAGCGCGCGAACGGATTTTTCCCGACCGACAAACAGCGGAACAATCATATGTGGGAAAACCACAATGTCACGCAGAGGCAAAACCGGATAAAGATCACCGCGAGATAATTCGAGCATCAGTCCTCACAAGGGCTATAAACCGAAGCAATGGGAAATAAGGACACCACTCTGTGACGCCCCTTTGTTTCATTATATGGAACCCTATCAAAGCAAAGGCAAGGCAGGAAAGGAAACTATCCTGCCTTGCTCTCTTTTCAGGTCCGGGCCAGATCGTTCTTTTTGAACTCTGCCCTTTTCATTCATGCAGACATCAGGCCTCTGTGCCAGTGTCCTCATTCTTTTCAGCATAGATATAAAGCGGCTGGGATCGTCCTTCGACGACCTCGCTGTTTACGACCACTTCATCAACGCCTTCCATGTCAGGCAATTCAAACATGGTTTCCAGCAGGATGCCTTCCAGAATGGAACGCAAACCACGGGCACCTGTCTTGCGCTCGATGGCTTTTGCCGCAATCCCCTTCAGAGCACCGTCGGTAAAGACCAGCTTCACATCTTCCATTTCAAAGAGACGCTGATACTGCTTCACTAGGGCATTCTTGGGCTCGGAAAGAATTTCGACAAGCGCATCGTTGTCGAGGTCTTCCAGAGTGGCGATCACAGGCAAACGGCCAACGAATTCCGGAATCAGACCGAACTTCAACAGATCCTCCGGTTCGAGAACCTTGAGCAGATCGCCAATGGTCCGCTCTTCCTCGGCCTTTACATCCGCACCAAAGCCAATCGCAGCACCCTTGCCACGCTCGCCAATGATACGATCAAGGCCTGCAAAGGCACCACCGCAGATAAAGAGGATATTTGTTGTGTCCACCTGCAGGAATTCCTGCTGCGGGTGCTTTCGGCCGCCCTGCGGCGGAACGGAGGCCACAGTGCCTTCCATGATCTTCAGAAGCGCCTGCTGAACACCCTCACCGGACACATCCCTTGTGATTGAAGGGTTGTCCGATTTGCGGCTGATCTTGTCGACCTCGTCAATGTAGACGATACCGCGCTGGGCACGCTCGACATTATAGTCGGCAGCCTGCAAAAGCTTGAGGATAATATTCTCGACGTCCTCACCGACATAGCCGGCTTCCGTCAATGTCGTCGCATCAGCCATGGTGAAGGGAACATCAAGGATACGGGCCAGTGTCTGCGCAAGAAGCGTCTTACCACAGCCGGTCGGACCGACCAGCATGATGTTGGACTTGGCCAGTTCGACATCACCGGTCTTGGTCCCGTGAGACAGACGCTTGTAATGATTGTGCACCGCAACGGAGAGAACTTTTTTGGCCTGCTGCTGCCCAATGACATAATCATTCAGAACACCGCAGATTTCCCGTGGAGACGGAACACCTTCACCGGACTTGACCAAAGAGGACTTGTGTTCCTCGCGGATAATATCCATGCAGAGTTCGACACATTCATCACAGATGAAAACAGTCGGCCCGGCAATCAGTTTTCTGACTTCATGCTGGCTCTTGCCGCAGAAGGAACAGTAGAGGGTATTTTTCGAGTCACCGTCGCTCGATTTCGTCATGGGGCTTTTGCCTCGAATTCAAGATATTATTATGGACAGTTTAAATGGTGACAGACCAACAGGGACCACACAACGAAAAAATAGACAAACCCTAATACTCTGCCTGAAGTTTCCGGCACCGTCCGCGGTCTTTCACCCATCCCAAACTTTATAAAACAGCACGTTACTGAAACCTGTGAGGAAGATCCCGTCTCCCTCACAGCTCAAAGGGGGTTCAATCAGGATTCTTCAGAGCCGGGGCGCTGGGAAACAACCTCGTCAATCAGGCCGAAAGCCTTGGCTTCTTCGGGGGTCATGAAGTTGTCGCGTTCCATCCCCGCCTCGATTGTTTCCATGCTCTGACCTGTGTGATGAACATAAAGCTCGTTGAGGCGCGTCCGCGTCTTGATGATTTCCTTGGCATGGATTTCAATATCTGTGGCCTGCCCCTGGAAACCGCCGGAAGGCTGGTGGATCATCACCTTGGAGTTCGGCAGCGCGAATCGCTTGCCCGCAGCACCTGCCATCAGAAGCAGGGAACCGGCAGACGCAGCCTGACCAAGACAAACAGTGGAAACATCCGGTTTGATGTACTGCATGGTGTCATACATCGCCAGACCTGCCGTGACCGCTCCACCCGGAGAGTTGATGTAGAAGGAAATGTCCTTCTTCGGGTTTTCGGATTCAAGGAAAAGCAACTGGGCGCAAATCAGACTGGCAACCTGATCATGCACAGGACCAGTCAGGAAAATAATGCGCTCCTTCAACAACCGTGAATAGATATCATAAGAACGCTCTCCACGGCTTGTTTGCTCAACAACCATAGGAACGAGTGTATTCATAAAGATATCATGGGGATCACTCATGAAGGCTTCCTCTCGAAATTTAGGGCCAATTGTGTCTTTCCCCCATTAGAACGAATTGGCGCAAGAAGGCAAGACCACAGATGAGGACGATTCCCAAAGTCTTTCGATTCTGTCGCTCTCGCCTCGCAAAATGTCGTGTCAGGCCGCACCAGTCCGGATTGGAGGAATTGCAAAGCTCTGTGATGAAAGAGCTTTTCCTTCATCTTGGAAGTCCGCTTTCCTTTTTCAAGAATCAAAAAAGGGCTGCACGCATTTGCGAACAACCCTTTTCCAGACATTTCAGGACACCCCGCTGATCAGGAGCCGTCAATTCAGCCAATTACTCGGCGTCTGCAGCCTTTTTCTTCGGTGCAGCCTTTTTCTTTGGCGCGGCTTTTTTCTTGGCCGGTTTTTTCTCTTCGTCGGCAGGCGCATCTTCTGCACCCATGGCAACCTTCAGCTCGTCCTGAGACATTTTCTTCTCGGACACCTTCGCCAGATCAACCATGAAGTCCACAACCTTCTCCTCAAAGACAGGAGCGCGCAAAGCAGCCATTGCCTGCGGGTTCTTCTGATAGAATTCGAAAACCTGCTGTTCCTGGCCCGGGTAGTTCTGAACTTCCTGGATCAGCGCACGGTTTACTTCTTCCTGGGTCACCTCGATTTCATTCTTGGTGCCAACTTCAGACATCAGCAGGCCGAGACGAACACGGCGAACAGCAATCTTGCGATACTCTTCTTTCAGTTCGTCATCAGACTTTTTCTTGTCTTCCTCATCGAGACGGTCCGCAGCCTTGTCCGCTTCAATCTGGCGCCAGATTGTTTCGAACTCCTGATCAACCATACCGGCAGGCACATCGAAGTCGTGCTCATCAGCCAGCTTGTCCAGCAGCTCACGCTTCATCACAGAGCGCGCAGCCTTGTCCAGCTCACCTTTCAGCTGCTCACGGATACGCTCCTTGAGAGCATCAAGATTGGCTTCGCCCATTTTCTCGGCAAGCTCGTCATTGATTTCAGCCGGAACAGCTTCCTCAATGTCCTTCACCTTCACTTCAAAGACAGCGTCCTTACCGGACAGCTTCTCGTTGCCGTAACCTTCAGGGAAGGTCACATTAACAGTCACATCCTCATCGATGCTCTTGCCAACCAGTTGCTCTTCAAAGCCTGGAATGAACATACCGGAACCCAGTTCCAGCTTGAAGTCTTCCCCTGCCATGCCCGGCAGTTTCTCGCCGTCGACAGAACCATCGAAATCGATCGTTGCAACGTCACCTTCACGTGCCTTGCGCTTGCGCTTCAGCTTCTGCGTGGTCTTCTGACCGGCAGCGATGCGACCCAGAGCTTCGTCAACTTCACTTTCCTCAACTTCAACAACCGGCTTTTCCAGCTTCAGCTTGGCAAAGTCCATAGGCGTGATGTCAGGAATGATCTCGAAGGACATGCTGTACTCGAGGTCCTTGCCTTCGTCGAAGGAAGTCACTTCGATCTTGGGCTGCAGAGCCGGGCGCAGGCTGCGCTCTTCCAGCAGGTTTTGGGATGTTTCATTGACAGCTGCTTCCAGAACCTCGCCCAGAACAGATTTGCCGTAACGTTGCTTCAGCAGATTTGCAGGAATTTTACCAGGACGGAAGCCAGGCAGTTTGATCTGGCCTTTCAGCTCTTCCAGGCGTGCATCAACACGGCCATCAATTTCCTGCGCTGAAACGACAACAGCAAACTCGCGCTCCAGACCTTCTGCTTTTTTCTCTGTAACCTGCATGTGCCGGCCAAGCCTTTCTTTCGTGTAACAGATGAGCCTTCAACCGATTGATTTTCGCACAGACCGATAAAGCGCATATTTCCCGGAGAAAACATGCCGCATCCGGATCATTTGCGACGAATCTGAAGGCCTTCCTCTTCGTCGAACGTCATGGTGCGGGTGAGAGGACTTGAACCTCCACGCCCTGAGGGCGCCAGAACCTAAATCTGGTGCGTCTACCAATTCCGCCACACCCGCGATAACAACTTTGGAAGGGGGTTTAATACATTGGCTTGGCTAGCGCAACACCGAACTCGCACTCCGGCGTCGAAAAGCGTATTAAAAACCGTTTTAAAGATCGTTGTTCAGCCTTGCCTGACACGCAGGTTCTTCACTTTTGCATCAAAGTAAGCTAGATTTTCCCGTGATCAGGCACAAAAGGCCTCGTCACTGATCAGGAACATCCGGCTCTCCTCCGGCCTTTCAAAGGTTTCAGGTCTCGTTATAAACACTGTTTCACTTGAGAAAACGTGATCACACGTGAGTATGCAAAGCCGTTTTGAGACCCCACATGTAATACGGAAGCTGATTTGTTGTTGAAAAGGCCGAGGTAAAGCGACGTGCCCACCATTTCTTCATATGGCCCTCTTGGCAATGCGCTCTATCCCCAGACGCGCAACCCGGCGGCACCCTCTCCGCAACAGGCGGAGCGCACAGCCTTGCGCCAGGATCAGTTCGTCGAAGCATCCAACAAGAAAAATGCCAGCTTTTCGGAACCCGACCCTGAAAGAAACAGGGCACCTGATGCAGGCCCCACCCAGGCCAGCCTGCAACGCGCCCTGCCCCCGCCCGGAGGAACCAGCCGGGGAACTATCGTCGATATTCTTGTGTGAAGCCTTTCTGCCAGGGGAAAAGAACAAGAAAAAAGCCGAACCACAAAGGTCCGGCTTTTCAGGTCTGTTATTCTGAAATCCAGCTCAGGCCGCAACGCCTTCGCGCCACGCTGTAGAAGCCTTGCAGGTTTTGCAGATACGCTCACCCGGCCACTCACTCATAAAAGTCTCACGACATTTCAGGCACTTGCGTTTCTTCTTGTTGTAGACCCGGTCAGAAACCGGCTTTGTATTCGACTGGTCGCTCATAGATCCTCCTCTACCGGCAAAAAAATCCCAGAGACGGCCACAAGGTCTTGTCATGATCATTTCCCATAACAACAACCAGGAGCGCACGACGGATTCGACAAGGACAGAGAAATCCATTGCTCAAGGCTTGTCGCAGCCGAACAAAAGTCAAATCCATCAATCGCTGAGAGTAAACACCGGGCTTGCTCCATAGCTGGTGTGCCAAGAGCATTTTTTCAAACCGTGAAACTTCATTGATATAAAAACGACAGTAGCAATACTGCAAAAAAAGAAAAAAATCAACCTAGACAAAATTCCTCTTTGTCAAGGAATTTATCTCAAAATCAAAACAGTCCCATCCCGTGCGAATCCCTGAATTCGCGACAGCAAAAAAAGTATAAATCCCTTGTTTTTCAAAAGACAAACCAGGGTTTTCCAACTCCAGCACGATCAGGTTTATGCCCAGAAAAGGATTCCTTTTCCAAAAAGTTACAGAAAAACACAACCGGTTACAGCCTCTTCGCACAGCTCATCTGCAAAAAAAACATGGCACGAACGGATATCTTTGTCCCTCAAAGAGCAAAATACTCATTTTAAAAGACGAATCAGGCTTTGTTACTGTTCTGTTCTACCCTCTTGCCAAGGGTCTGCCTCCTCCTCATAATGTGCGCCATGTCAGACCTTTTCCAAACGATTCCCGAATCCCAGCAGAGCGAATATTCCGCCAAGGACATCGAAGTTCTTGAGGGGTTGGAGCCTGTTCGTCACAGACCCGGCATGTACATCGGCGGTAACGATGAACGTGCCATGCACCACCTTGTTGCCGAGATTCTCGACAATGCGATGGACGAGGCCGTTGCCGGTCATGCCAACAGGATTGAACTGGAACTGGGTCTGGGCAACAGCATTACAATCCGCGACAATGGCCGGGGCATTCCGATTGACCCCCACCCGAAATACAAGGACAAGTCGGCTCTCGAAATCATTCTGACAACCCTGCACTCCGGTGCAAAGTTTACCCAGAATGCCTATCAGACATCCGGTGGTCTGCACGGAGTGGGGATTTCAGTGGTCAACGCCCTTTCCTCGACCATGTGGGTCGAGGTTGCCCGTGATCGCAAGATTTACCGGCAGGACTACAGTCGCGGACTGACCCAAACCGGTCTGGAGCTTGTTGGCAACACCAACAATCGCCGGGGCACAACCGTCTTCTTCATCCCGGATGAGGAAATTTTCGGCAGTGATCCCAAATACCGCCCGAAACGCCTCTACAAGATGGCAAAGGCCAAGGCCTACCTCTATCGCGGTGTGGAAATTCGCTGGTCCTGCCATCCGGATCTTCTGGGTGAGAACACAGATGTTCCCGCTTCTGAAGCCATTCATTTCCCCGGTGGTCTGGGCGATTTTGTTGCTGCGGAACTGGGTGAACGCCAGACCCTGACTGCCCAGGTTTTCTCTGGCGAGGCAAGCTTCCCCGATGGCGAAGGCCGCGTTGAATGGGCCATTGCCTGGCCACGCGATGAAGAAGGTTTCGTCACCTCCTACTGCAACACAATCCCGACCCCCGATGGCGGCAGCCACGAAAGCGGCTTGCGCACAGGCCTCCTGCGCGGCCTGAAAGGATATGGAGAACTGATCGGCAACAAGAAAGCAGCCCAGATTACAGGCGACGATCTTCTTGGCGGCTCGATCTCTGTTCTGTCCACCTTCATCAAAAATCCGCAATTCCAGGGTCAGACCAAGGAAAAACTGGCGACCCCTCTGGCAACAAAGCTTGTCGAGGCGAGCCTGAAGGATCACTTTGACATCTGGCTTTCCAGCAATCCGGACAGCTCCGGCCTTCTGCTGGACCGCATTATCGAAAAGGCAGAGGAACGCCTGCGCAAACGCCAGGACAAGGAAACAAGTCGGAAAACAGCAACGCGTCGTATTCGATTGCCCGGCAAGCTGGCGGATTGCAGCAGCAACAAACAGGAAGACACCGAGATCTTCCTTGTCGAGGGTGATTCGGCGGGCGGTTCCGCGAAACAGGCCCGCGATCGCAAAACCCAGGCGATCCTTCCCCTGCGCGGCAAAATCCTGAACGTTGCCTCGGCCACCACAGACAAGATCAAGGCCAATCAGGAAATCTCCGACATCACCCAGGCGCTCGGCTGCGGATTGCGCAAGGATTTCGACCTCGACAAGCTTCGCTACGATCGCATTATCATCATGACCGATGCGGATGTCGACGGCGCGCACATTGCCTCGCTTCTGATGACATTCTTCTATCAGGAAATGCCGGGACTGATCGAGGCCGGACGTGTCTATCTTGCCATGCCCCCTCTCTATCGCCTGACACAGGGAAGCAAGACAATCTATGCCATGGACGATGTCCACCGTGAAGACCTGATGAAGAATACCTTCACAGGCCGTGGCAAGGTTGAGGTCAGCCGTTTCAAGGGCCTTGGCGAAATGCCGCCCCGCCAGTTGAAAGAAACCACCATGGACCCGAACAAGCGCACACTGCTTCGCGTCCAGATTGCTCCTGTTCACGATGACGACTATCACAGCAGCCTTGCCGAGACGAAAGAGCGCGTCAACTGCCTCATGGGCAAGAAACCCGAGCTGCGCTTCAATTTCATTCAGGAACACGCCCGCTTTGTAACGGACATTGACGTCTAGGATTTCGATGCTGCCCACTGTCTGTCTCGGACAGTGATGAACGGGAATTCTCCTCAACCGCACGGGAGCAAGCGGATGACACGTTGGGCCGTTATCTTCAGGGACAGTCCTGAAATGCTGGAAATCAGGGCTGATCAGGATCGCAGGGATGCGCATGTTGCCTACGCAAAGGCTCATCCCGAGCTGCTCATTGGTGGCGGCCTGAAACCGGAACAGGACGAGGATTTCTGCGGCGCACTATGGATTGTAGAGGCTCCAGGCAGACAGGACGTTGTCAACCTGATCACAGCTGATCCCTTTTACGTGCCCAAATACCGCAGCTACGAAATTTTCACCTGGGGCAAGATAATGGAAGACAGAACTGTCACCCTCTGAAGGACAAGAGCAATCCATCCAGAGCAATGTGCGCCCTGTACTTCCGGATTTTTCCCGAATTAATGTGAAAGCCATTCCAGCAAAAGCCGGTTGACCTCTTCCGGCCTTTCCAGAGGCGCAAGATGCCCGCAATGCTCCAGCAGATGCAGGGAGCTATTGGCAATGCCTGCATGCATTTCCTCTGCACAGTCGACAGGCGTGATTTCATCCTGCCTCCCGGTAACAATTGTGACCGGACAGGAAAAATTCCCGAGAATGTCCAGATGGGATTCCCGGTTCAGGATCGCCGTCTGCTGACGCAGAAAAGCCTCCCGCCCGACCTCTTCGGCCATCTCGTAAATCACTGATGTGATGCTCTCGTCGTTCAGGCGACTCTCGTGAATGAGCAAGGGCATCAAATGTGGTGTAACCCCCTTGAACTTTCCGGAGTTCGCGAGCGTTAAAAGCCCCCTGCGCCGACGTTTCTGTGTCTCGCTGTCTGCACGGGCCTTGGTGTCGATCAGGGCAAGGCGATTGATACGCTCCGGAGCCAGACGCATGACCTCCAATGCCACATAGCCCCCCATGGACAACCCCGCCAGGGAAAAGCGACCGCGAACGGAATTCAGCACAGAGTGCGCCATATCGGTCAGGTTCTCCTGTGTCGTAAAATCCGCAACCTCACAGACTGCAATATCGCCCAAGGCTTCGATCTGATGGCTCCAGAGCCTTTCGTTGCACAACAGCCCCGGCAGAAAAACAATACGCTCCCTGGCTTTATCCATTTTTGTCACTCTTCATTTCAAAACGTCATGAAAGACGAACAATCCTGATTGCAGAAGACATCACTCCCGCCCCCTTTATGCAAGCAGGAAACCGTTAAAAACCTCTGCTATAGAGAGTTTTTCATACAAAAATTGACAATTCACTGCCTTTCCGTATGATGCCCCCGTCGCAGAAAACCGCCGAAATGCCAGTCAGGCATTATTTATTTCATTCAACTGCGTGCTAGGTATTCATGAATTTTACAGATCTTGGACTTGGTCCTGATGTCCTGAAAGCCATCGAAGACGTTGGCTATACAGAAGCAACTCCCATTCAGGAAAAAGCAATTCCCTTCGTCTTGATGGGGCGCGATGTGATGGGCGTCGCCCAGACCGGAACCGGTAAAACCGCGTCCTTCACCCTGCCCATGATCGAAATGCTGGCCAATGGTCGGGCCAGAGCGCGTATGCCGCGCTCCCTGATCATCACGCCAACGCGCGAGCTGGCCTACCAGATCGCCGAAAACTTCGACAACTACGGCAAGTATTGCAAGCTCTCCAAAGCCCTGCTGATCGGGGGATCTTCCTTCGTCGAACAGGAAAAGCTTCTGGATCGCGGCGTTGACGTTCTGATTGCCACGCCCGGCCGCCTGCTGGATCTTTTCGATCGCGGCAAGATCATGCTGATGGACACCAAGCTTCTGGTGATCGACGAAGCAGACCGCATGCTGGATATGGGCTTTATCCCGGATGTCGAACGCATTGTTTCCCTGCTTCCGCAAATCCGTCAGACCCTGTTCTTCTCGGCCACCATGGCGCCGGAAATCAGGAAGCTGTCTGAAAAGTTCCTGTCCAATCCGAAAGAGGTTCAGGTTTCAGCCCCCTCCTCCACAGCCACAACTGTCGAGCAGAAGCTGATCCGCCTTCAGGGAACCGACAAGGAAAAGCGTGAAGCCCTTCGCGCTGTTCTGGAACTCGAAGGTGAAAACATCCAGTCTGCAGTCCTCTTCTGCAACCGCAAGAAGGACGTCGATATTCTGAACAAGTCCCTGACGGTCCACGGTTTTTCCTCCGCTGCCCTTCACGGCGACATGGCCCAGTCCCAGCGGATGGAAACGCTGAACGCTTTCAAGGAAGGCAAAATCAGGCTGCTGGTCTGTTCCGACGTCGCCGCTCGCGGACTCGATATCCCTGCTGTTTCCCACGTCTTCAACTTTGATATTCCGCTGAATGCAGAAGACTATGTTCACCGTATTGGCCGAACAGGACGCGCAGGACGAGAAGGCAAGGCTTTCAGCTTTGCCCTGCCGGAAGATTTCAAACTGCTCACCAATGTCCACAGCACAATCAACAAAACGATTGAGGAGCTGGTTGTCGAAGGCTTTGAACGCTGGGACGATGACGAAGCGGAAGCCCTGGTCAAAAGCAAAAAGCGTCGTGGTCGCAAAAAAGCAGCTGACAAGGATGAGGACAGCTCCGGCAAGTCTCCGCGAAGCAGACGCCGCAAGCGCTCCGATGACAAGGATGCAGAAAGCTCCGAACAGTCCGCCAGTGGAACTGCAGAGACCGGCTCCAGCGAAGAGAAACCCCGTCGTGGCCGCAGACGCCGCAACGATCAGGATCGCCAGAGCAATGTCGAGGTTCTGGCCGAGGCAAACGGTGAGCGTGTTCCATCCGACGAACCGCACAATCCGACCAAGTCCTTTGGCGATCACACACCGGCCTTCATGCTGCGCGAAGCCAAGGTTGCCTGATCAGGAAGCCGTTCTGCTGTTTTCATACTTTACATTTGCCCCTCAAGGGCGCAGACAAAAGGGGTCGAAAGACCCCTTTTTTGCGTTTACATCCTGATCGGCATTGTGTCGCAAGGGCACTGCGTTTTCAGGCCGGTTTTCTTTTATATTCATTGGTTCAGGTTTCATGCTCAATCTGCGCATCAGCTCCTATTACGCAGCTGTTTTTCTCGTCATGGGAATATATCTGCCCTTCTGGCCTCTCTGGCTGGAGGAACAGGGACTGGATGCCGAAACGATTGGCCTGTTGATGGCCCTTGCCCCCTGGTTACAGATTTTCACATCTCCCGGTCTGGCCCTGATTGCCGACAAAACAGGACGTCACAGAAAGACACTCATTGCCATTGCCCTTTTTGCGGCACTCAGTTTTTACGGGATCTATCATGCAGAAGCCCTGTCAGGTCTGACCAGCCTTCCCAAACTCACACTCTTTTTCATCCTGCAGGCCGCAGCAATCTGCACCTATCTGAGTATGATTCCGATCGGGGACAGCCAGACCCTGAAACTTGTCAACAGACATGATCTGTCCTACGGGCGCCTGCGCATGTGGGGATCGATCTCCTTCATTGCGGCATCGGTTGTGATCGGGAAGCTGCTGGAAGTCTTTTCCAACCAGGCCACAATCTGGCTTATGATTGGCGCCTTGATCCTCGCAGCCTTTGCAGCATCCGTCCTGCCGCGCGTCAGGGACAGACTCCCCGTTCCCGCAAAAACTGAAGAGGAAAAATCAGAGCAGCGCTCCGCCCTGAAAATCCTTCTGGGACGTCCACGTTTCCTTCTGGTTATCTTTGCCGCCAGTTCCATAACCGCAAGTCATGCAACCTTCTACGCCTTTGGCTCGCTGTACATGAGTTCACTGGGCTACGATGAAAGCGCGATTGGCCTGGTCTGGGCTGTCGGCGTCGTTGCAGAAGTCCTTCTGCTCTACAACGGCAAGCGTATCCTCAAACTCCTGAAGCCCGCCCACCTGATCCTTCTGGGCGGATGCGGTGCAGCCCTGCGGTGGTTCCTGATGACCGAGCTGGACAACATCTGGTTCTTCGGATTGCTGCAATGCCTTCACATGCTGAGCTTTGCCACCACGCATCTCGGCATTGCCAGCTACCTCTCCCACAACGCCCCCGAAAAGCTCGCAGCCTCCTCGCAAAGCCTCTACTCCGGCCTTGCAAACGGTCTGATGATGGGCGTCGGCATGCTGATTGCCGGCTCACTCTTCCCGGTCAATCCGCAATGGGCCTTCTGGGTTTCCGGAGCTCTGGCCTCAACGGGCATTCTTCTGATGCTCACCCAGCGCTCCCTGCTGGCCCTGACCCGGGAAACAGGACAGGCCGCAAACTGATAAAAACGGACAAAAAAAAGGCCTGCGCTCAAAAGCAGCAGGCCTTTTTTGTGATCAAACAAAGAGCTTACTTCGTGCCGTAAATGCGATCGCCTGCATCACCAAGGCCGGGAACAATGTAACCGTGTTCGTTCAGGCACTGATCAACAGAAGCCGTGTAGATCTGCACATCCGGATGATGTTTTTCAAACTCGGCGATACCTTCCGGCGCAGCGAGAATGCACAGGAACTTGATGTGTTTGGCACCATCCTTTTTGAGGCGCTCGATCGCAGCAACGGCTGTGTGACCGGTTGCCAGCATCGGGTCCACAACAATTACCTCGCGTTCGTTCATATCGGTTGGCATCTTGTAGTAGTACTCAACAGCCTCCAGCGTTTCCGGATCGCGATACAGACCGATGTGTCCGACACGCGCAGTCGGCAAAAGATCCATCATGCCATCCAGAATGCCGTTCCCCGCACGGAGAATGGAAACAAAACACGGCTCCAGATACTTCAGAACCGGCATCATGGCCCGTGCAACAGGCGTTTCGATTTCGCGCTCGGTAAGAGGCAGGTTGCGCGTCACCTCGTAAGCCAGCAACATCGACAGTTCCTTGGCAAGGCGACGGAATTCTACTGTTGGCGTTTCCTTCTTGCGCATCTGCGTCAATTTGACCTGCACAAGAGGATGATCAACAACATGAACAGTCATGGAAGTTTTCCCCTAAGGACGAAAAGAAATCCGGACCCGATCCACCACACTGTTACGTGAACCGCAAGGACACGAACAGGTCCGGCTGTTGTGAATTGGCCCTATAGCTAGCAGCGTAACAACGCTCTGTCGAGCCTTGCCTTGGATATCCATAAAAGCTTTTTGAAAAATCAATTTTAGAATCTTTCAAAAAAGGGATTGCAATCTGCTTCTTTTGAGTTATTTAAAAAACAGGACTGATTTAGTCAGGATTAAGGATCATGCTACGCCTGAACAGGCTGACAGACTATGCCGTGGTGGTTTTGGGAGCCATGTCCCGCAACAGCGAGGTCATGACAGCGCCTTACCTTGCCCAGACCACAGGCATTCCGCAGCCGACTGTATCCAAGATCCTGAATGCACTGTCCCGTCACGACCTGATTGTCTCCATGCGAGGAGCTGGTGGGGGTTATCTGCTGGACCGAAAGGCAGATGACATCAGCGTTGCAGATATCATTCAGGCAACCGAAGGCCCGATTGCACTGGCTGCCTGTGTTGACGGCGCTGATGACCACTGTGATGTAGAGGCGACCTGCCTGATGCGCGGAAACTGGAACCGCGTTAACACCGCAGTTGCTGATGCCCTTCGCACCGTCTCGCTGGCTGACATGATGAGCTTTGAACACGCCTTCCCGCTTCCGGAAAACAATCCTCAGAACGAGGCACTGGAGAGCGGCAATCAGCCCACTTGAGGCTCAGGGCAAGAGTGACTAAAGAGAGAGAAAATCGGATTGCTGCCATTTTGCAGCAATCACCGTTTGTACCGAGGAGATAATAACATGGCTGCGACGCAGGAAACTGTCGAACAGGTCCAGTCGCTGGAACAAGACAAGTACAAGTACGGTTTTGTGACAGAGATCGAAGCAGAATCTGCCCCGAAGGGTTTGAACGAGGATATCGTTCGCTTTATCTCGGCCAAGAAGAATGAGCCGGAATGGATGCTGGAATGGCGCCTGAAAGCCTTTCGTCACTGGCAGACCATGGAAGAACCGGAATGGTCCAAACTGAACTTCAAGCCGATTGACTATCAGGACGCCTATTACTACTCCGCGCCGAAATCAATGGAAGATCGCCCTCAAAGCCTTGACGAGGTTGATCCGGAACTGCTGCGCACTTACGAAAAGCTCGGCATTCCCCTGGAAGAGCAGAAAGTCCTCGCTGGTGTGGCTGTTGACGTTGTCTTTGACTCCGTTTCGGTTGCAACCACCTTCAAGGAAGAGCTCAAGGAACAGGGCATTATCTTCTGCTCGATTTCCGAAGCCATTCAGGAACACCCGGAACTGGTCAAAAAGTACATGGGTTCCGTTGTGCCTTACGGTGACAACAAACATGCCTGCCTGAACTCCGCGGTCTTCACAGACGGCTCTTTCGTGTACATCCCCAAAGGTGTGCGCTGCCCGGTTGAGCTGTCCACCTACTTCCGTATCAATGCGGAAAACACCGGTCAGTTCGAACGCACACTCCTGATCGCGGATGAAGACAGTTACGTCAGCTATCTGGAAGGTTGCACAGCGCCACAGCGTGACGAACACCAGCTCCACGCCGCTGTCGTCGAACTGGTCGCCATGGACAATGCAGAGATCAAGTACTCCACAGTTCAGAACTGGTATCCCGGTGATCAAGACGGAAACGGCGGTATCTACAACTTCGTGACCAAGCGCGGCATCTGCAGGGGTGATCACTCCAAGATCAGCTGGACACAGGTTGAAACAGGTTCTGCCCTGACCTGGAAATACCCGAGCACCATTCTGAAAGGGGATCACTCCTCGGCAGAATTCTACTCTGTTGCAATCACCAACGGTGCCCAGCAGGCTGACACTGGCACAAAGATGATCCATCTGGGCAAAAACACCCGTTCGCGCATCATCTCCAAGGGTATTTCCGCGGGCAAATCCCAGAACACCTATCGCGGTCTGGTCCGCATCGGTGCAAAGGCAGAAGGCGCACGCAACTTTACCCAGTGTGACTCGCTGCTGGTGGGGGATCGCTGTGGTGCACACACTGTTCCCTATATCGAGAACAAAAACCGCTCTGCACGGGTCGAGCACGAAGCAACAACCTCCAAAATCAGCGACGACCAGCTCTTCTACTGTCGTCAGCGCGGCATCCCCGAAGAGGAAGCCGTTGGTCTGGTGGTCAATGGTTTCTGCCGAGAGGTTCTGCAAGAGCTTCCCATGGAATTTGCCGTTGAGGCGCAAAAGCTGGTTGCCATCTCACTGGAAGGCTCGGTGGGCTAACCCCCCCTTCCCTCTGGCAGCCCTGTAAACACACAAGATTCGAGAGAGATACTCATCATGTTGGAAATCAAAAACCTGCACGTTGAAATCGACGGCAAAAAAATCCTCAACGGCATCAACCTGACCATCAAAGAAGGTGAAGTACACGCCATCATGGGGCCGAACGGTTCCGGTAAATCCACACTGGCAAACGTTCTAGCCGGCAAGGACGACTATGAAATCACCGAGGGTGAAATCCTGTTCAACGGCAAGGACATCACCGAACTGGAGCCGGAAGAACGCGCTGGTGAAGGCGTTTTCCTGGCCTTTCAGTACCCTGTTGAAATTCCGGGTGTAACCAACACAACCTTCCTGAAAGAGGCCTTCAACGCCCAGCGCAAATATCGCGGCGAAGAGGAAATGGACGGCCTGAAATTCGTCAAGCACCTGCGCCAGAAAACCCGTGATCTCGGCATTTCCGAAGAGATGCTGAAACGTTCTGTCAACGTTGGCTTCTCCGGTGGCGAGAAAAAGCGTAACGACATCCTCCAGATGTCCGTTCTGGAGCCAAAGCTGGCCGTTCTGGATGAAACAGACTCCGGTCTGGACATTGACGCGCTGCGCACGGTTGCCGACGGTGTGAACGGCCTGCGCAAGCCTGACAACGCCTTTGTGGTGATCACACACTATCAGCGCCTGCTCGACTACATCGTTCCGGATCAGGTCCACGTTCTGGCTTTCGGAAAAATCCGCAAATCCGGCGGCAAGGAACTGGCTCTGGAGCTGGAAGAAAAGGGTTACGCCGACTTTACCGGCGCTGAAGGAGAAGCAGCGTAATGAGCGAAGCCAACGTGATTTCCCTGACAGACGATCCCTTCGTCTCTCATTACAGCGCGGCAAAGGACAGCCTGCCCGGTGCAGACCTTGGCTGGGTCAGTGACCTGCGCGCAAAAAACATTGCGCTCTATGGCCAGAGTGGCCTGCCGACACCCCGCGTCGAAGACTGGAAGTTCACCAACCTGAACCTGTTGAACAAACAGAACTTCGCGCTGTCCTCCGCTGCAAACACTGCAGAGGTTCCCTTCGCACTGGAAGCAGACAAAACACTGCGCATTGCCTTTGTCGAGGGACGCTTTTCTGCAGAGCAATCCAGCAAGAACTGGCCTGCCGGTGTCAGCCTGGAAAGCTTTGCAGCTGCTCTGGAAAAGGGCGATGAAAGCCTGAACGAGGAACTGACGCGTGAACATCACAAGGGTGACACGCCCCTTGTTGCACTGAACACGGCCCTGATGACTGACGGCTTTGTTCTGACAATTGCTGCGGGAACCGAGCTTGAGGAAACCATCGAGATTGTTCACCTCGGTTCGCAATCTGCCGAACTGTCCTGGCACAGCCGCAACGTCATTCGTGCAGGCGAAAAATCCAGAGCCACCATTCTGGAACGCATCGTTGACAGCAGTGAGTCAGCCTATTTTGCCAACACAGCGACAACTGTTGTGGTCGGGGATGAAGCCAGACTGCATCACTACCGCGTTCAGGCTGCCAACAGCGCTGCTTTCCTGATCAGCCACACACGTGCATCCGTTGGAAAGAGCGCCTGCTATGACAGCTTCATTCTGAACACTGGTGCGCGTCTGGCCCGCAACGATATTGCTGTTCGACTGGAAGCGGAACAGTCTTCCTGTCACATCAACGGGGCCTATATGGCCGATGGCGATCAGCACAGCGACATCACCACCCATATTGATCACCTTGTTCCGAACACAACCTGTGACGAGGTTTTCAAGGGCGTGCTTGCCGGCAAGTCCCGCGGTGTGTTCCAGGGCAAGATCGTTGTCCACCAGGACGCCCAGAAAACTGTTGGCAATCAGTCCAACCGTGTTCTGCTCCTCTCGGAAACAGCCGAAGTGGATGCAAAACCCGAACTGGAAATCTTTGCAGACGATGTCATCTGCAGCCACGGCTGCACATCCGGTCAGATGGATGACACCCAGCTCTTCTACATGCAGGCACGCGGTCTCAGCAAGGAAACCGCTCAGCGCCTTCTGGTGCAGGCTTTCCTGTCTGAAGCCGTTGAGGAAATGCAAAATGAGGAGCTGCAGGATTTCTTCTTTGCACTGATCGAAGAGTGGCTCGCACAGCAGGCCTGATCAGGGCCTCTGAAACGGAAGGGTGTTGTGCGCGACATCAATACCCTTCCCTACAGGCCTCCGGGGCTGGCATAAAGACCCTGAACGCATAACCGGGAAAGAGGACAACACCATGTCTGTGGTTCTTTCAGCACACGACACACCTGCCCAGAGCGGCAGCAATTCCATCCTTGCCTTTGATGTCGAGGCTGTCCGCAGGGACTTTCCCATTCTGACACAGCAGATCCATGGCAAGCCTCTGGTTTATCTGGACTCTGCGGCCTCTGCCCAGAAGCCGCGCCAGGTTCTCGATGCCATGAACGAAGCACATGAATGTTACTATTCCAACGTGCATCGTGGCATTCACTCCCTGAGCCAGACTGCTACAGACCACTTTGAGGCGGCGCGCGAAAAGGTTGCCCGCTTCATCAACGCCCCATCCTCTGACCAGTGTATTTTCACCCGCGGGGCAACAGAATCGATCAACGTTGTAGCCAGTTCCTGGGGTCGCAAGTTCCTGCGCGAGGGAGATGAAATCCTGATCTCTGCCATGGAGCACCATGCCAATATTGTTCCCTGGCACTTCCTGAAGGAACAGATTGGCATCACACTCAAGATCATCCCGATTGATGACAATGGCGATCTGGACATGGAGGCCTTTGACAGCCTTCTGACCGAGCGCACAAAGCTGGTTGGCGTGACACATATTTCCAACGCTCTGGGAACCATCAATCCTGTCCGGGACATCATCAGGAAGGCTCATGATGCCGGAGCACTGGTTCTTGTTGATGGCTGTCAGGCAGCGCCTCACGCCCCGATCGACGTACAGGAACTCGATGCAGACTTCTACGTCTTCTCCAGTCACAAGGTTTACGGTCCGACCGGTATCGGTGTCCTCTACGGCAAGGCCGATATTCTCCGTGACATGCCTCCCCACCAGGGCGGTGGCGAGATGATCGATATTGTCACCTTCGAGGGCAGCACCTACAAGGACATCCCCCATCGTTTCGAAGCAGGCACTCCTGCGATTGTCGAAGCCATCGGCTTTGGTGCGGCCATTGACTACATCAATGCCATTGGCAAGGAACACATCGCCGCCCACGAAGCAGGCCTGCTCGCCTATGCACAGGATGCCGTCAGCTCCATCAAAAGCCTCCGCATTATCGGACAGGCCAGGGAAAAGGCTTCCATCCTGTCCTTCGTCATGGACGAAGCCCACCCGCATGACATCGGAACCATTCTGGACCGCCGTGGCATTGCCGTTCGCGTCGGGCATCACTGCGCACAGCCCCTGATGCAACGTTTCAACGTTTCAGCCACGGCACGCGCATCTTTTGGCATTTACAACACCCGGACTGAAGTAGATGCTTTTGTAGAAGCACTTGAAAAGGTGCAGGATCTTTTTGGATAATTCCCATGACATCACATTTCCCGGAAAACGGTCCCGATTTGAAAGATTTCATGCCAGCTGCCGAAGAAGGCGCCACTGCGATTGTTGGAGAACCCCTTCCTGAAGGCGCAGCAATCGCTTCGAAAACTGCTGCCATTGAGGCCATGCAGGAGGTTCACGATCCGGAAATCCCGATCAACATCTACGATCTCGGCCTGATCTACGGTATCGAGATTGATGACAGGGGCAATGCGGATATCACCATGACCCTCACCGCCCCGACCTGTCCTGTTGCAGGAGAACTGCCCCGTCAGGTGGCTGCTGCAGTTGCCGGTGTGGAAGGGATCGGCGTGGCCAAGGTCACCCTGACCTGGACACCGCCCTGGAACCAGAACATGATGAGCGAGGATGCCCGTCTGCTCATCGGTATGATGTACTGATCCGGCCACAAGACAAATATCTTCCTGTCGGTGACAAATGATTAAGACTTGTTAGGGATAATCATTATCACTACATTTAGGAAGTCCCACTGAGTTCCAAGAGCGATATGACAATGCAAGCACCCAAAATGCTGACTCTCACAGATGCAGCAGCAGACCGCGTGAAGTTTCTGATCGATCAAAGCGAAGAACCCGTTCTGGGCCTGCGCGTTGGTGTCAGCAGCCGCGGCTGTACGGGTCTGAGCTATGTCGTGGAATACGCCAAGGAACAAAAGAAGTTCGAGGACGCCGTTGAAGACAAGGGCGTGAAGATCTTTATCGAGCCCACGGCTATCATGTATCTGATTGGCAGCGAAATGGATTTTGTTGAAGATCAGTTCCAGAGTTCGTTCGTCTTTAATAACCCGAACGAAACAGGGCGTTGCGGCTGTGGAGAAAGCTTCCACGTTGGCCCGATGGAAACACAGGATTTCCTCTAACAAGCTCTTGTGAGAATTGAGATTCTTGCTAGTCTGATCCCCAGTTAGAAAACAGGGAGCCGGACCGTGCAGATCCAATACTACACAGCAGAGATGATGAAGGCCGGACTGGATTTTCCCGGACTGCTCTCCTTTATGGAACAGGAGCATCTGAAAGCTCCTCCGGTCATGGAACGCACCTTCATGAAACCGGATCAGCCCAAGCGTAGCAATCCGGCCGATCACCAAACCTACCTCTGCTGGCACGCCTGGGCTCCGGAAGAAATGATTGCTGTCAAACTCAGCGCCATTTTCCCCGAAAATAATTCAGCCCGACCTCCTCTTCCTTCCATCCATGCTGTTACAACAGTGTTCTGCGGAAAGACAGGCGTTCCCCTGGCCCTGCTGGATGCAACGGAGCTGACCTACTGGAAAACAGCAGCAGACTCTGTCCTCGGTGCAAAAAAACTGGCCCGTCCGAACTCTGAAAACCTGCTGATTGTTGGCGCAGGGCTGCTTGCTCCCTACCACATCAGAGCCTTTTCGGACGCCTTTCCCGATCTGAAAAGGATCACTGTCTGGAACAGAACAGCCAGCAAGGCCGAAAAGGTCTTTTCCGATCCGCTTTGCGAGAACGTTCAGGACCTGGAGCTGCAGGCAACCAGTAACCTTGAGCAGGCAGCTCGCAACGCTGACATCATATGCTGTATCACCGGCAGTGAAGAACCTCTGGTGCTCGGAGAATGGGTCAGGCCGGGCTGTCATCTCTCCCTGACGGGCAGTTACCAGCCACAAATGCGGGAAACAGACAGTGCCCTTGTCAAAAAATCACGGCTCTTCGTTAATCTGCGTCGCTTCACAGTCGAACAGTCCGGAGATCTCGCCATCCCCATCGCAGAAGGCGTGATCTCCGCCAGTTCCATAGAGGCCAATCTCTATGAAATCTGTCAGAACGGCCTGTCCACACCACGTCTCGAAAGCGATATTACCCTCTACAAAAATGCTGGCGGAGCCCACATGGACCTGATCACAGCCCGTTATGCCCTGCAAAAACTGAAGTCCTCATAAGACCCTTTCTTGCCTTCTCACAATAAAGCTGTGTTTTTGACTTCCTATTCACTGAATTAAGGAGTAGCGTAACCCTGTTTTTAGGCTACTCATTCCAAAGTGATGACTTATCTTTTCAAACCAGAAGACCCGAAAGCCCTGCCCATTGCAGGCGAAGACACACTCTTTCCTGTTCACCGCATTTTCTGTGTTGGCCGAAACTACGCCAAACATGCAGAGGAAATGGGCAGCGACCCGGACAGGGAACCACCTTTCTTTTTCATGAAACCCGACTCTGCGCTGATGATCAATCCGCAGACCGTTCCCTTTCCATCGGCCACGCAAAAGCTGCACCACGAGGTCGAACTGGTTGTTGCCCTCCACAAGGGTGGGGAAAACCTCAAGAAAAAGGAAGCTCTGTCCTGTGTTTACGGCTATGGGACAGGTGTTGACCTGACCAGGCGCGATCTTCAGGAAGTTGCGAAGGACAAACGCCATCCCTGGGCTTCAGCCAAGGCCTTTGACTGCTCGGCACCTGTCTCCACCCTTACACCTCTTCCCGGACAGGAATGGGATGGTAACAGCACCATCAGGCTTTCCGTGAATGACGAAAGAAGGCAAAAAGCCGAAATCAGCCACATGACCTGGTCAATCAGGGAAGTGATTTCCCACCTCTCCCGCCTGTTTGCACTGATGCCCGGCGACCTTATCTTTACAGGCACACCTGCCGGCGTCGGACCACTGGACATCGGAGACAGGGTTCAGGCAGAAATTGACGGCCTGCATCCCCTTGATTTCAAAATCGGATGACAAGCCTCCTGTAACGAAAAAGCCCCGAGAGAACTTCGGGGCTTTTTCGTTATTGTCTGCAACTACTCGTTCTCGTCTTTTGGCAATTGATATCGCCCGAGAATTTCCCGGTAATGATGCGTCTGCTTGAACCAGGGAATATAGCGGACAAATTCAAGAGCTCTCTCCCTGTTCGGGGATTCCTTTGAAATGGCCATGTAGGCCCCGGCCGGAACGGAGACCAGGCCAACAGGTTGCAGATCAGAGACGATCTCACCTGTCCTTTTCATGTAATTGATAATATTCAGATCCAGCACGGAGATATCCACACGACCGTTCTCGAGCTTTTTGACCAGATTGGTCAAACTGCCATCTGTCGGGTCCTTCTTCAGGCTTTCTTCTGAATCAAAGGGTTCGCCATAGCTGAAGCCACGCATCACACCGACAACATAGGGCCTGAGACTTTCAACCGTCCCATCAAAAAGGATTTCTTCCTGTCTGTCCCGCCGCACATAATAGGAGTGCTGAACATAGGACATCGGTGAGCCTTCAACAAAGTCGAGGTAGGCTTCACGTTCAGGATTTTTACGAACAAACATCAGAATGTCTGCCTGCCCTGTCCTGACCATGGCCATGGCACGCTTCCAGGGCAGATCCTTGACAACATAGTCCGTTCCGGTGAGCTCTGCCAGCTTCTCCAGAAGATTGCCGTGAATGCCGTCATATTGCCCCGCTTCATTGCGGAAATCATAGGGAGGGTAGCTCCCGGAATCCCTCAGGATAATCAGGGGTTCCTGATCCTCTGCAGCCGCAGGCTGACCCGTCAGAACGGTCGCCAGAACAACAGATGCGGCAAAAGCAAAAAATTTCACGGCCAGGCTCCACAAAACAAAAGCATCTACAAAAGATAAAAAAACTCAATTCAGCTCGCAAGCATATTTATATATTCACTTGTTATGAAGCAAATCCTTATCTTTCCTGAATTCCCTGTTTTCAATTTACAAAACAAATATAAAAATTAATTCAATTTTTCAGATAGGACTGATACTTCTTCATAATCTCTTTGTACTTTTCAGTCTTCTTGAAATCTGCAATGGATCGAACAAACGCATAGGCTTCTCTGGCTCTGTCTGATTTTTTTGAAACAGCCATGTAAATTTTAATGGGCCTGTAAACATCCCCGATTGGCAGCAGATCAGGACTGGCGAGTTTTTCCTTCTGGAAATATCCGACAATGTTCCTGTCAATAATCGCGACATCAATCCGCCCTGTTTCAAGTTTTCGGACAAGATTGATCACACCATTGTCTGTCAGGTCCTTCTTCAGGCCATAAGTGCTGTTGATCGGCCCACCGTAATCAAACCCGCGCATGACTCCGATTGTATAGGGTCTGAGGCTTTCAATGGCGCCATCGTACAATACATCGCTCTGCCGGTCTTTCTGGATGAAAAAGCTGTTGTTGACCGAAAGCAGATCTGTGCCCTCAATAAAATCCATGTAGGCCAGTCTTTCAGCCGTTCGTCTTGCATAGAGAAGAATATCAGCCCGACCATCCTGCATCATGGCCAGAGCACGCTTCCAGGGAACATCCCTGATCAGCAGTCGCGTTTTCGTCTGTCGCGCCAGTTCTGCCAGAATCTCGCCATGCACACCAACCAGTTGCCCTCTGGAGTTGCGAAATTCATAGGGTGGATAGTTGCCACTGTCACGCACAACAATCAGAGCCTGATTGTCATCAACAGCCAGCGCAGCCTTGTTCAAAAAGCTGAAAACAACAAAAAGTGCCAAAAACACAACGCTTTTATTCTGCAATGCCCCGACTCACACTCACACCATTCCGCCGCCCAAAACCTACTCAGACTAGCAAGAAAGTATGAATTTTGCTATCGGACATTGATAAACATCAATTTTCTATGTTTTTACGCCTCGCGTTGCAGCCTCAAGCATGCCATCCAGATCACAGTGTTCTTCCAGATGGTCAGCCAGTTCATCCAGGACCTGATCAATCAGGGCCTCAAAGTTAACCGACACGACCTCTTCACTCCTGATCCTTGAAAGAAAAACCGCTCTGAAACTGTCATCCGAAAAAAGACCGTGCAGATAGCACCCTGCAATCCTGCCCTCTTCGATATAAACGCCCTCCGCACGATCACCCAGTTGCAAAAGCGCAGAGGCCCTGCTTTCGCCTTCCCTCAGAAGGCGCGTTTCCCCGACATGCATTTCGTATCCGTGCAACCCGATCCCGCTGATCCGATCCGTTCCACAAACCTCGATCAGGGTTTTTGTCGCCGTCAGTTCGGTTTCAACCGGCAGAAGTCCCAACCCCGTAACTGTCGAGGGCTCGCCCTCAATGCCGATCGGATCAGAAAGCAGCTCTCCCATCATCTGGTATCCCCCGCAAATGCCGAAAACATGGCCGCCTCTTCTGATATGGGCCATCAGATCGACATCCCATCCCTGGGCACGGAAAAAGGCGAGATCAGCAAGTGTTGCCTTGGATCCGGGCAGAATAACCATGTCTGTTTCAGCCGGAATGACCTCCCCGGGATGGATAAAGCGCAGCTCCACTTCCGGTTCGGCAATCAGGGGATCGAAATCATCAAAGTTGGAGATACGGGAAATCAACGGGACTGCAATTCTGATTTTGGCACCCTCGTTCAGCTTCTGTGTCTTGCGATCCTGCACAGAAACCGCGTCCTCATCCGGCAACAGACGTGCCCTTTTGAAGAAGGGGATCACCCCCAGTGACGGGAAGGCCGTCCGGTCCGTGATAATATCAAGGCCGGATTCAAACAGGGCAACATCACCGCGAAACTTGTTGATCAGATAGCCTGCAACACGCTCCCGTTCACTCTCCGAAAGCACCTCACGCGTTCCGATGAGCGAGGCAATCACGCCACCACGGTCGATATCTCCAACCAGAACCACGGGAACATCCGCTGCTTCTGCAAATCCCATGTTGGCAATGTCCCCGGACCTGAGATTGGCTTCAGCCGGGCTTCCCGCCCCCTCGACCAGCACAAGATCAGCCTCCTGTCCCAGACGCTCAAAGCTTTCCAGCACCCTGGGCATCAGGTTCTTGCGGGTTTTCCAGTAGGCTCCTCCGCCCGTATTCCCCCAGATTTTTCCCTGGACAATCACCTGTGAACCATAATCGCTCTGCGGTTTGAGCAGAACGGGATTCATATCGGTGTTGGGTCTCACCCCACAGGCTCTCGCCTGCAAGGCCTGTGCCCGCCCAATCTCGCCCCCGTCTTCCGTCACAGCAGCATTGTTGGACATGTTCTGGGGCTTGAAAGGGCGCACCTTCAAACCCTTTCTGCTGTAGGCACGGGCAAATCCGGCAACCAGCAGGGACTTGCCGACATCAGATCCCGTTCCCTGAAACATGATTGCAGGAAAGCTGCGCTCGTAAGGCACTGTCTCTGATGTGGTTTCATCCATTGGAATCAAGCCTCTTTGATAAATAGGACTTTTCTGAAGATAGCAGAGCCATTAGGCTCACCCGAAAAGAAACTAGGGGGTAGCCCCGCAACAGGGCAAGGATTCTTCACATGAGCACAGCAGAAAAGAGCACCGGTCATCTCCGGGGTTATCCTGACAGCTATTACAGCCGTACGGCCTGTCTGGACCAGTCCCCCTGGGAACAGCTCCGGACCAGCACTCCCCTTCATGCTGATCTTTGCATTGTTGGCGGCGGCATGGCTGGCCTGAACGCGGCCCAGGAAGCGCTTGATCGCGGCAAGACGGTTGTTCTTCTCGAACAAAATCACATCGGCTGGGGTGCTTCCGGACGCAATGGCGGTCTTGTCTCCTCCTTCTGGTCAGAGGGACAGGATGGCCTGATTGCAAAGGTTGGCCGGGACAACGCAAAAACCCTCTTTGACATTTCTTCCGAAGGCGTGGAAATCGTTCGCGAGAGAATTCAGCGACACAGCATGACCTCCGTCAATGCCGTCTCCGGCAAGTTTGGCGTCCAGCGTCATCCCGGATGCGAAGGCCTGAAGCGCAAGGCAGAGCAGTCCGAAAGGGAATACGGTTACGCTCTGGAGTTCATGGATCGCCCTGCGTTGCAGGAACATCTGGCCACAGACATCTACCACGGTGGTCTCCATGACCCGCAGGCCTTTCATTTTCATCCGCTGAACTATTGTCTGGAACTGGGGAAAGCCCTGACAGCACAGGGCGCCCGGCTGTTCGAGCAGAGTGAAATGACCGGTCTGGAACGCCTGACAACGGACGAGTGGTCTGTCAAAACGGAAAAGGGCGAAGTCCGGGCCCAGAAGGTCATGCTCTGCGGAGGCGGCTATGGCAAAAAGATGGACAGGCGCATTGGTCGTGCCTTCCTGTCGATTGCAACCTATATCATCCTGACCGAGCCACTGGGGGATCGCCTCAAATCCGTGATCAAAACAGATGCTGCTGTGGTCGACAACAGGCGCTCTTCTGACTACTACCGGATTGTCGATGGGGATCGTCTGCTCTGGGGAGGACGGATTTCCACGCGCAATATTGAAAACGTCAAACGCCTGAGCGCCCTGCTCAACAGTGACGTCCTGCAGGTCTATCCCCAGCTTGATCCGCTGCCCATCGCCACAGCCTGGTCCGGTCTTATGGGTTACGCCAAACACAAGATGCCGCACATTCTGGAACTGGAACCCGGTCTGTGGACCTGCATGTCCTATGGTGGTCATGGTGTGAACACAACGGCTGCAGGAGCCCGCGTGACAGTCGAAGCTCTTTGGGGGGACAGCGACCGCTACCGCCTCTTCTCGCCTTTCGGACTGGACTGGAACGGGGGTTTTGTCGGACCGATTGCAGCAGAAACGGTTTATCTGTGGCTCCGTCTGCAGGATTACTGGGCAGAACGCATCAAGAGCAAATTCCGGGGTTAATCGTCTTCTCGCAGAGCAAGATCCCCCGCCCGGCCCAACCAGCACTGCACGACATTCTGCACATCGTGCCTGTCATCAAGCTCAGGGCGGGGAGCAATATCCCAGTCCCATTCGGAAAAAACACCACCCTGCCCTGACAGACGGTAGTCCCACAAGGCATGGGCTTTTGCGGTTTGCTCACCTTCCAGCAGGGTTTTATGCCAGCGATCACAAATCACCAGAAGCTGACCCGTCCCCAGATCACGCAGCCAGATTGCGTGATCATCCAGCAGATGTCGGGCAATGGCCCTTTCTTCCCCGGATGTCAACTCCTGCCCCTCTTTCAGAAGCTCCCGGGCAACAGACAAGGGCATAACCGGCAGTTGCGACATGAGGTTCAGCGAAACAACCAGATCGAAACCGCTTCCGATCTCCGGCGGGCTCAGCATCTCCCTTTGCGGACTTCCGGAAAGAGCAGAGTGCAGAAAGCTCTTGCGCCTGTCGGGAGAAAGGTCAAAAAATCCTGTCACATCCGCTTCCACAAGTCGGACATTTCCGAGCTTCTCTGCCTTTTTTCGCATGGGACGAAGAAACACAAGGTCGACCAGAACAACCTGCCGGAATTCTGCTGAAAGCTGCTCCAGCGGAAGGTCGTGCCCTGCCCCCGCCCCAAGAACGACGACGGAGTTTCTGCCAGAGCAATGCCCGACAGCTTCAAGAATTCGGGACCTGCAGTTTTGCAAATGCCCGGACCAGCCTTCCCTGCAACGTTTGTAACGTGCATCAATCGCAATGGCCTCAGACAAGAAACCCTCTTTTCTCGCCACAGCAGATGCCGGGGAAAAGAGGGAGCGAAACCATTCCAGAATCATGATCGTTACTGTCTCCCATCAAAAAAGGGAGCAGATCGAAACCTGCTCCCTGATCTTCAAACCTTAAGGATAATCGCAGCGATCACCAGTTATGTTGGCGAAGCCCCGGCTTCCCTGCACCAGCGAGAAGCGATACTCGTTTCCGGACACAACAACCGACTTGTGTAACGGGAGCTTGCCTTCAATGACTTCCGTTTTCCCGCCCAGCAGTGTGAAGACAATCTTCACAGGCTGTGCCGGATCAAACCAGGCCTCTACCTTGCCTTCCGCATTGGTTGCAGACTGCCCACTGGCTGTGATCAGAACACCTCCGCTGGCAAAGCTGACAGAATCGTTAGCACCGCTGAAGAAGGGAGTATTGACAAAGAAGCGCTTGTCTTCGGGATTGTTGTCACAGGCCCTCTCCTTTGATGCCGAGCTCACCAGAAAGGTCACACGGTCCGCAGCAACGCCTTCGTCAAGACGGGCAATGACTGTGTCCATGATGGTCTTGAGTTCGCCTTTGGGAACATCCCGGTCATAACGCTCTTCCCACTCCTGGGCCTTGCTGTCCATTTCAGCAAGCTTTGCGTTCAGACCACTGCGTTCCTCATGCAGTGCAGCAATGTCCTGCTTCTGCTGATCAACCGTTTCTTCCAGCCGTTGAACCTGACGTTTTGCCAGATCCTCTCCGGACAGATAGGCAAAGGTACCGGCAGCACCGATGAAAGCCAGCGCCATGAGCCACTTGAACAGTGTGCGGCGGAACTTTTGAGATCGACGTTTGCGTGCTTCACGCAGACCTAGAGACATAGTCACGTATTCCCGTATGTTTTTGGGGTCAGAATTCGCCGGATTCCCCATAGCTTTCAGGCTGGCTCATCCGAAACGCACCCCATGCTGACCCTGCATGATGGCAAGAAGGTGATAAGGAAGAAGTTCTTGCGAAAAATGAATGATTTTTCCTACTCCTTTCCAAAAGCTCGCGCAAGATCATTCCGGCACAAGACAAGACTTCAAGCTGTAAAAAAGATATAGCCAAATACAATTGTATTATGCTTAGAGAGATTTCAGTAACATTCACACCTGAATTGGTGCATAGTTAAAGCCTCGGTCAACCCGGAAACAAAAGCGTTTAAAATCAACCATAACAATGTACTCGCACTAGACAATGCCATCTGAAGACAAAAAGAAAAAAAGCCAGAATTCTGCATCTTCGCATACAACCATTGATACAGATATTGCCATTATCGGTGGTGGACCTTCCGGTATGATGGCAGCTCTCCGTCTGGCTGAGCGTGGATACAAAGTGGAACTTTTTGAAGCCCGACCTTCACTGGCCAGAAAGTTCCAGCTGGCCGGACGCGGCGGGCTGAACATCACCCACAGCGAAAATGTCGACAGATTTTTGACACGTTATGGCTCCGAAGCTGCTCTTTTTGCCAACTATCTGGCAAGCTTCAGCCCGGATAACCTCCGTGATTTCTGCGGACAAATGGGCGAGGAAACCTTTGTGGGAAGCAGCGGCCGGGTTTTCCCTGAAGGATTCAAGGCCACGACCCTTCTGCGAAACTGGATCAGGGCGCTTTCAGCAGCAGGAGTAACACTGCACACAAAGCACAGATGGATTGATTTCGACACCAGCAACAACCCTGTTATCCAGAGAGCGGATCACAGTCTTTGCACCATCAGGGCCAAAGCCACTGTTCTCGCCCTCGGTGGAGGATCCTGGCCCAGAATGGGGTCAGATGCGAAATGGATCCCCCTGCTGCGCGAACAGGGGATTTCCATTACGCCGCTCAGTCCTTCAAATTGCGGTTATCACAGTCATCACGCCAGCCTTTTCCCGAAAGAGCTCTGCGGTCAACCGCTCAAGAACATCGCCCTGCATCTGGATGATGAGAGCGTAAACGGTGAAGTGATACTCACCAGCTATGGCCTTGAAGGTAATGCACTTTATGCTCTGGGACGCTCTGTCAGGGAAAAGATCGCACAAGAAGGCATGGTCACCATCTTTATAGATCTGAAACCGGCCCTCTCCCTTGAAAAGATTATCGAGCGCCTGAACAAACGACCTGCCAAACACTCCATGACACGTCATCTCAAACGGGAACTCAAGCTGACAGAATCTTCCATTTCCCTGTTAAAGGTCCTGACCAACCAGGAAGATTTCACGTCTTCAAGGCGACTGGCAAGCCTGATCAAACGCCTGCCCTTCAGCCTGAGTGAGCCGCGCCCCATGGAAGAGGCAATCTCGACAGCTGGCGGTGTAGATTTTGAAGAGTGTACAGAAGGCTTGATGCTGAAAAAATTGCCGGGCGTTTTCGTCGCCGGAGAAATGCTGAACTGGGATGCTCCGACAGGAGGCTATCTGCTTCAGGGATGTATCTCCATGGGACACTATCTGGCCGGAACAATCGACGATTACCTGAAACAGCACTAGTCCTCTATTTCCGCTGTCGGTCCATTGCCTTTTTGGTTCGTGTCGTTGCCTCTGCCTGCATTGGATCATCAGGCCAGTAGTGTTTGGGATACTGGCCCTTCATATCCTTTTTGACCTCACTGTAGGTGTTCACCCAGAAAGAAGCGATATCCTGTGTCACCTGAACAGGTCTTCTCGCCGGTGACAGCAAATGCAGTGTCACGGGTAACGCACCATTGAGCAGCCTCGGTGTCTGAGCCAAACCAAACACCTCCTGTAACCTGACAGCCAGAACAGGACTTTCAGGACTGGAGTAATCCACACGATGGCTTGAACCACTCGGAACCGTAATTTTCTCAGGCGCCAGTGTTTCAAGGTTTTGCTGCTGATCCCACTCAAGGCCGGACTTGAGAATCTCCTCAAGGGAGAGCTTCTTCAGATCATTCAATCCTGTTGCTCCGGCCAGATAGGGAAGCAACCATTCATCAGATGTCTCCAGCAAACTCTCATCAGACCAGTCAGGCCAGCAATCACCCCCCTGATGAAGCCGCACAAAGTCAACGCGCTGACGCAGGCTCAGAGCCTTTTCGTAGCTTCCCAGAAGAGAAAATCCCCGGTTTGCAACCAGTTCGAGCAAGCCCTGCGCCATCAGGGCAGGATCAAAATCCTTCAGTCGCTGCCGCTCCAGCACCAGTGCCCCCAATGTTTGCTGCCGCTCGGCCAGCATGCGTTCCCGCTGCTCATCCCAAAAGACCTGATCACGCTCCTCAAGCGCATCTGCATGCCACTCCCTCAGCAGGACAGCAGACAGGGGTGCGGCCAGAAAAATACGGGCATTGGCTTTTCCACCCTTACCCGAAAGTCCCTCACCCAGTTCTGCAACAGCCAGAAACTCTGCCCCACGCAGTCCTTCGGGAAGGTTCTCAGCCTCCAGTGCCGCCCCCCGCCCGCCTGACAGCAAATAGTTGAGGCTGTCAGGCGTCCTGCGCCGGGCGATACGATCAGGATAGGCCAGAGACAGCAAAGCTGCTGCGCTCTCCCGCCAGCTTCTGTCCCTGCCCATAAAAACGGCCGGTTCAAAGCTCCCGTTTCCGGCAACAATACGGTAGAACTGTCTTGCGCTTTGCAGCACCTGCTTCATACGCCCGCGATCAAAACGCCTGTCGCTCTTTTCTTCGGCAAAAGCCTGCAGACGCACATTCAGATCGGCATTGCGCACGCCCGGACCACCTGCATTCAGAATATCCCGCTCACTCAGCAAGGCCGCAATCAGACAGGCCAGCCGGGTGCAGTCATGCTCGCCGGCCCTGACAATCATATGGGCCAGACGTGGATGGAGCGGCAAACGCACCATCCTGCCTCCGTGATCTGTCAGACGATCCTGTTTGTCGAGCGCCAGCAACATCTTCAAAAGTGTGACAGCCTGCTCCAGATTGCCTTTTGGAGGTTCGTCCATCCAGACAAGCCCCTCCCCCCGCGCACTGCCCCATTGCGCAAGTTCAAGAACCAGAGGCGCCAGATCAACGTCCAGAATCTCCGGACGATCATAGCGTGCAAGTCCGCCTGTCAGAGCCTTGGGCCACAGCCTGTAGCTAACCCCTTCTTCAGTTCGCCCTGCGCGGCCTGAACGCTGCTCTGCAGTTGCCTTTGACACACGCTCTGTCACCAGCCGGTCCATGCCTCTGTTCGGATCAAAGCGGACTGTTCGGTGATAACCGGAATCGACAACCAGTCTGACCCCTTCAATCGTCAGGCTGGTCTGGGCTATGGTTGTTGCCAGAACAACCTTGCGATACCCGGGCGGAGCGGGTTCAATCGCCTTGCGCTGTTCCGCAAGCGACAGATCTCCATAAAGAGCATGAAGGCTCGTATGATCCGGAAGTTTCCCAGCCTGTAGTCCGGACAGAACCTGACGGATTTCCCCGGTACCCGGCAAAAATGCCAGCAAAGACCCGCTTTCCTCCTGAAGAGCCTGCTCAATGACAGCAACGGTCTCTCCAACCATTTCCCGACGGCCTGTCTCTCGTCCATAGCGCAGCTCGACCGGATAGGCCCGTCCCTCACTGGTGACAACGGGAATGTGCGGGCCTCCTGCTGCTTCAGAAAGTTTCCCGGCAACACGGTCACCATCAAGCGTGGCAGACATCACCAGTATCTTCAGATCATCCCTCAGAGCCGAACAGATCTCCAGCCCCAGAGCCAATCCCAAATCCGCCTGGAGGGAACGTTCGTGAAACTCGTCAAAGATGATCAGGCCAACCTTTGAAAGTTCAGGATCAGATTGAATCCGGCGTGTCAGTATTCCTTCCGTGACAACCTCGATCCGTGTTTTCGGCCCAAGCTTGCTGTCCAGTCGCACGCGATACCCAACCGTTTGCCCCACAGCCTCACCCAGAGACTGCGCCATCCGCTCCGCAGCGGCCCGTGCCGCAAGCCTGCGTGGCTCCAGCATAATGATCCTCTGTTCTTCACCAAGCCAGGTCTCATCCAGTAGAGCCAGGGGAACCCGCGTTGTTTTCCCTGCGCCGGGAGGCGCCTGTAAAACCGCAAAGGGCGATTGCCGCAAGGCCCTTTTCAAATCCTCCAGACAGTCATCAATGGGCAAGGGTCCGGAAACAGGTTTATCGGTGTCAAAAGAAATCATCGTTTTTCAAGGACAACAAAGGAAGCAGACAAAAGAAAACCGCCAAATGGCAGCTTTGGTCAAGCGCACAATTGGCGGTTTTCAAAAATCCCGAAGGACTTCAAAGAACACTCAAGGACATCAGTCCCCTTCACCGGGGGCATCGCTCCAGAACTGCTCTTTCTTGTTTTCGACACCGTTCATGGCATCTGCATCAGGCATTGCATCTTTCTTCTGGGTGATGTTCGGCCAGATTTCAGCGAACTTGGCGTTCAACTCCAACCAGTCATCAGCAGCCGGGTCCGTATCAGCCAGAATTGCTTCAGCCGGGCACTCGGGCTCACAGACACCGCAGTCGATGCATTCGTCCGGGTGGATTACGAGAGTGTTTTCACCTTCGTAGAAACAATCAACAGGGCAGACTTCCACACAGTCGGTGTATTTGCACTTGATGCAGTTATCAACTACGACGTAGGTCATGGGCTGGATGCTCCAATTACTCTATCTCATTTGCCAATCGGAACTTTGTTCCTGACCGGCCTTTTAACCCGTACCCGTTTCGGACACAGGTCAAAAATATTGTTTTTCATTCCTGACGGCTCTGCAATAGCGCGACTTGACGCATAAGGAAAGAGAAGATCACAAGAGATTTACTCTTTCTTTCAGACAAAGCTCCTTCAGGCGTTCCTGTAGCCCAGTTCCTTGTGGCTATCCAGCAGGCGGCGACGCAGGGAAGACGCTGTTTCATCCTGCTCATCCTGTCCCGGCTGATAATAGACAGTCACATTCGCAGAGGCATTGCGATTCACACCACGGACAACTTCCGGCTTCTCTGTTTCAAAGGCATCGAATCCGCAACGACGCAGCATTTCAATCTGATCCAGAATGAAACCGCCCATTGCACGAACCTGTCCTTCAAATTCATAGCGCTCACGCAGCATGCGGCCATAGGTAAAGGCACGACCATCTGCAAAGCTTGGAAAGTTCAGGGCAACCAGTTTCAAACTGTCGATGTCTCCATCCAGAAGCTCCGGAGACTGATCGGAGTTCAGCCAGACGCCAAGATCAAGATCAGCAGCCAGCAGGCTCGCCTTGTCCTTTTCCCAGCGATCATAGCTTACAATCACAGCCCCTTCTGTCGGCAGAGCCGCTTCGTCGTCAATGCGGGTCCAGCTGTCTTCGACCACGCGTCCGTTCATAATCAATGGCATCGTTCTCTCCTGCTTTTGTGAATGGTTCACAGGAACCATCCTCAAAGGGGATATTCATCTTTATCTTATCACAAGATGAGCAAGCAGTGCTTTTACAGCCCTGTCCGGCCCGTCAATTCGTTTGTTCTGTCAGGCTGGAACGCTCCGGCGTTCCCGTGTTCGAGAAATGGATTCCACACTCAACCTTGCCCTGACCTTTCCAGCGGCCGCTGCGTGCATCCTGTCCGTCTTCCACAGGAGCAGTACAGGGCATACAGCCAATAGACAGATAGCCGTCTGCCACCAGAGGATGTCTCGGCAGATCATATCGCGTGAAGTAGTCCTCGATATCCTCTGCGGTCCAGTAGGCCAGAGGATTGATCTTGATCTGCGATCCTTCGGCCTCAACGATTTCCAGAGCGGAACGGGTGTCCGCCTGAAATCTCTTGCGACCGGATATCCACGCCGTCAGTCCATCCAGAGCACGCTGCATGGGCTCGACCTTGCGCACCCAGCAACACATATTCGCGTTTCCGTTCCAGAGAATCCCCTTCGGGTCCTCTTGCTTCAGGCGTTCCTCGTCCGGCAGAATTGTCCTGACTTCAGTCAGCCCCAGCAACTCGACAAGCTTCTTCTTGTAACGGCGGGTCTCCCCAAAAAGCTTGCCTGTATCCAGAAACACAACAGGCGTTGCAGGATCAATCTGCGCAACCATGTGCAACAGAACGGCAGACTCTGCGCCAAAGGATGAAACCAGAGCGATTTCTCCCTTGAACTCTTCCCGGATCAGAAGGCCCAGTGCTTCCTCTGTAGGCAGATCACGCACCCGATCCAGCAGACTCTGCGCGCGCTCGGCTGTCGCAGACAACCGGGCACCCGCAGTATCAGCCTGCCTGATGCAATTCGAATCAAGCGGCATAGAGGCGTTCCTTGAATGGCTCCAGACCAACGCGATTGTAAGTTTGCAGGAAGGTTTCCTCTTCCGATTCACGGATATCAACGTAGGTGTTCACGATGTTTTCCACAGCATCAACCACATCGTCATAGCCGAAACCCGGACCGATAATCTTGCCGACAGCAGCATTGTTGTCTGCCGAACCACCCAGTGTGATCTGGTAGTTCTCAAGACCCTTGCGGTCCACGCCGAGAATACCGATGTGCCCAACGTGGTGGTGGCCACAGGCGTTGATACAACCGGAAATCTTGAGCTTCAGCTCACCGATGTTGTGCTGGCGTTCCAGATCCGCAAAACGGTTGCTGATGTTCTGTGCAACCGGGATCGCACGGGCATTTGCAAGGGCACAGTAATCCAGCCCCGGGCAGGCGATCATGTCAGAGATCATGCCAAGATTGGCAGTACCCAGACCGGCAGCTTCCAGTTCCTGCCACAGATCAAAAAGATCATCCTTTTTGACATGGACAAGCGTCAGGTTCTGTTCGTGGGTCGCACGGATTTCACCCAGGCTGTACTTTTCAGCCAGATCCGCAACGATGTCCATCTGCTCTGCCGTGATGTCACCAGGGGCCTCACCAACAGGCTTCAGGGAAATGTTCGCAATCGCATAACCCGGTTGCTTGTGATCCGCGACATTGGCCTTCACCCAGTAGTTAAAGGCCTTGTGTTCGAATTTCATCGCCTCGAGTTTCACCGAGTGATCCTCGAGCTCTTCATAGCTTGGCGGCGCGAAATAGGTGTTGATGCGATCAATCTCGTCCTGCGGGAGTTTCAGTGCAGAATCCTTGATGCGGTTCCACTCTTCCTCGACGCGTTCACGGATTTCATCAATACCTGTTTCGTGAACGAGGATCTTGATACGCGCCTTGTACTTGTTATCGCGGCGACCGTACTGGTTGTACACGCGCAGGATTGCTTCCAGATAACTCAGAAGATGCTCTTTCGGCAGGAAGTCACGGATCAGCTTGGCAATCATCGGGGTACGCCCCTGACCACCACCAACATAGACCTCAAAGCCTACCTCGCCGGCTTCGTTCTGCTTGAGCGCCAGACCGATATCGTGAACCTGGATCGCAGCACGATCATAGGTCGCACCGGTCACGGCCACCTTGAACTTGCGCGGCAGGAAGGTGAATTCCGGGTGCAGGGAAGACCACTGACGAATGATCTCGCAATAAACACGCGGATCTTCAATTTCATCCGCAGCAGCACCAGCGTACTGATCGGATGTTGTGTTCCGGATACAGTTACCGGATGTCTGGATCGCGTGCATTTCCACAGAAGCCAGATCGTCCAGAATGGCAGGCACATCCTGGAGAACAGGCCAGTTGTACTGGATGTTCTGACGGGTTGTGAAGTGGCCATAGCCCTTGTCATAGGTGCGGGCAATATGAGCCAGCTTGCGCATCTGGTTGCCGTTGAAGCTGCCATAGGGAATGGCAACGCGCAGCATGTAGGCATGCAGCTGCAGATAAAGGCCGTTCATCAGGCGCAGAGGCTTGAACTCGTCTTCAGAGAGTTCACCGGCCAGACGGCGTTCCACCTGGTCCCGGAATTGCGCAACGCGCTGGCTGACAAAGCTGTGGTCAAATTCATCATATCTGTACATGGTCTTTTTCCTGACAGAAGCGAGCCGATTTCTCATCAAGGCCCGGATTTACTGTTTCATCCTGACTTGCGGGTTCAGACGTTCTTTGCCTGTTTTCCCAGATCGCGGCGCGTCGTCGGGCCCGCCGCACGGATACTTTCCTTCATGGAGATCAAGCGGATCGAACCATCCTCGTTACGGTCAACCTTTGCGAGGTATGCACCGACAGTTTTGTGATCCAGTTCCGCCTGTTTGGCGATTGCCTGAACCTCTTCGGCCTGATCCTTGTCTTCAACCACGCGGGCTTTCGCATAGTGTTCGGACCAGTCGCCGCTGTCGGTCAGATAAACCACTTCACCATCCAGCAATCGGTTCGCAGTCATAATTTGCAGCACCATGGCTTTTCTTCTCCTGATGCAGTCCTCTTTTTGACGAGGTTCTGCCTTTTCCTTACCTGATTGATGCCCCTGGGCATCTGTTCCTATTCGGCGAACTGCACATCCGCCGGAAATTCAAATTCGGCATCCGGTTGCGCCAGTTGCAGCCGGGCATAATCGGCAACCTTGCCAACAACAATCAAAGCCGGTGCCTTGACGTCATAGTCCTGAACCATTTTTTCGAGGTCAGCCAGCCTGCCCGGAATGACGCGCTGATCCTTGCGCGTCCCATTCTCGACAAAGGCTGCAGGCGTCTGCGCATCCATACCGTGTCTGATCAAACGGGCCGAGATTTCCGACGACTTGCCCACACCCATGTAAAACACCAGCGTCTGCCGGGAATTCACAAGACTGGCCCAGTCTGCGTCCTCGATACCGTCTCCGGCATGTCCGGCAACGAAAGTCACCATGGAAGCATGCTCGCGGTGCGTCAGCGGAATGGCAGCAGAAGCAGCACAGCCTGTGGCGGCTGTGACACCGGGAACGATATCGACATCAACACCATGCTCACGCAGGAGATCGAGCTCTTCACCGCCACGACCAAAGATAAAGGGATCACCGCCCTTGAGGCGAACAACGCGACGGCCGGACAGGGCCTCGTCAACCAGCAAGCGGTTGATCTGCTCCTGTGTCATCGCATGTTTGCCCGGCGCCTTGCCGACATAGATGCGATCCGCATCGCGACGGACATATTCCAGCATGGAATCATCCAGCAGGCGATCGTATACGACAACATCGGCCTGCTGCATGAAGCGCATGGCACGGAAGGTCAGCAAATCGGGATCACCCGGGCCGGCACCAACAATGGCAACATGACCTTTCAGGTCTTCAGAACGGTCAGCCGTGTTCACAAGCTTGAGCATCTGCTCATGCGCAAGTTGCTCACGCCCGGCGAGATAGTTGTCTGCTATGGAACCGGAGAAAAAGCGCTCCCAGAACCTGCGACGTGCTGTTCCGCTTTGGCGGGTTGCACGCACTGCCCCGCGAAAGGAATCTGCAAAGCTGACCAGACGCCCCAGTGACGGATGCAACATGGCTTCCAGCTTTTCACGCAGGTTGCGGACCACAATCGGTGCAGCACCCGAACTGCAGATTGCGACCACCAGAGGTGAACGATCCACAATAGCCGGGGTGATAAAGTCGGAAATACCGGGCTTGTCCACAGCATTGACCGGAACAGAATGCGCACGCGCCGCCTCTGTGACAGCAAGATCCACATCGTCCAGATCAGTTGCAGCGAAAACCAGCGCCTTGCCGATCACATCTTCCGGCTGGAACTTTCGGGCCACATGAACAATCGCCCCGTCCATTGCCATCTGTTGCAGTTCATCACAGAGAGATGGCGCCACAACCGTGATCACCGGGTCAGCCTTGCGCAGAAGACGCACTTTGCGAACAGCATTGTCACCACCGCCAACAAGCAGGACGTGACGCTGTTTGATACCAAAAAAGATCGGAAAATGTTCCATGATCCCTCTCCAGAAGCAGCCAGAGCCAAACCACATCTGCGGCACTCTGTGCAAACTACAATGACATTACAGAGAAGATGGCATCTTTTAAAAAAAACACAAGAGCGAATGTGAAAAAATATTTTATTTACATCTTTATGATGTTTAAAATGGAAGAGCACTCTTCAAATCCACAAAAACCCTGTCCAAATCAAAAAATAAATTATATTTTTCAATAATATAATTTATAAAATTAAAACACACATCTGCTTTTATAGCAGTAAAGGGAAACGAAAGTTTCACAAAAAAATGACCGGATGCATCACAAAGACACATCCGGTCACAAATTTAAACACATAAAATTGTGTATATTAAATCATCACACCACGCTCTTCCGACTTTTGCGCAAGTTCCAGTATTCTGCCTCTGTCACTCAGGACCGGATCATTTTGAAAGTCACTGTAGTGCGTATCAAACCAGGCTTTCACAGGCAACAGAACCGGATCGGCAAGGCCCCGTTCCAGCAAGCGAACAACTCTGGGGATGTGGACAGGATAGTGATCCCGTCCATCCCGGACAGCCAGACGCACAAAAATACCCGCAACCTTACAGTGTCTCTGCACACCATACGAGCGATACCACGCCATAAAGGCTGAAGGATCAAAGGGTATGACAGAATCTGAAGAAGGCTCCTGTCTTTCAAAGAAACCGATATAGCTTTCCAGCATTTCCTCTATCAGAGCCGGCTCGATATCCCTGCGGGCATCTTCCAGCAGGGAAACAACGTCATAGGCCGCTGTGCCGATAAGAGCATCCTGAAAATCCAGAAGGCCGCAGGCTTCAACACCATCCCGCCCGGACAAAAGCATGAGATTGTCAACGTGGAAGTCCCTCAGGACCAGCTGAGGTTGCTGGGGCTTGAGGCTGTCAAAAACAGAACACCAGGCTGACACATAGCTCTGGCGCAGAGCATCCGGCATGATGTCCCCCCGTACAGCAGGAAAATGCCAGTCAGCCAGCAACAGGGCTTCACGAATCAGCACAGTCCTGTCATAGGGCGGCACCTCGATTTCTGCCGAGTTATCCTTTGCGTGCAGCTCTGCCAGACAAAGCGTTGCAAGCCTGTAGAGCGCAACCTCGTCATGTCCGTTCTTCAGAAGACGGGTATAGGTCCCCTCCCCGAAATCCTCAAGCAGCAGGAAACCCTGCTCCATATCCCTTGCCAGAACGCGTGGCGCAGAAAACCCCTGGGCGCAAAGATGATCGGCCACCTTCACAAAGGGTTTTACATCTTCCTTTTCAGGGGGGGCATCCATAATAAGGGCGGACTGGCCGTCCGGTTTCTCCAGACGGTAATAGCGTCGGGCGGAAGCATCGGCTGGCAAAGCGTGAACCTGTACATTCCCCCAGTCATACTTCCTTGCAAAAGCGAGTCTTGCCTCTTCCCGATTGCCCATCGTGTTTTCTTTCCTGCTCGTCACCACAAACATTTTTCCTCTTTATCAGGATCTTCCGGGTCAATCTGCCTTCAAGCCCCGTTCAGAGCAACAAGATCCTTCTGTTTTGCGTATCAAAGTGGTGAGACTGTGCTAAAATAAACATGAAAAGAATTTTATATCGAACCAAAGCAAAAAAATGTCAGGCAACAAACGCCAGCAACCGCTCTACAAGACAATTAAAAAAGACATTCAAGGCAAGATATCCTCCGGCGAATGGACTGTGGGCAGTGTCATTCCCTCGGAACACGAGTTGCTGGAGCAGTACGACGTTGCCCGGATGACAGTACACCGGGCCTTGCGGGAGCTGACAGCCGAGGGATGGCTTGTTCGCAAACGCGGCGCAGGCACCTTTGTCGCCGAGCACAACCCGCAAACAGCAATCTTTGGCATTAGAAGCATCGCCCAGGAGGTCAGGGGAAAAGGTCTGAGCTACAGCAATCGCGTGCTGGCTCACCACAAGGAAATGGCAAACGACACCATCGCCGAACTGCTGGAGCTTCCGGTTGCAACTGTGGTGTTTCACTCCCTGATCCTGCACTTTCAGGACAAACAGCCGATCCAGCTTGAAAACCGCTATGTCAGCCCGGCTCTGGCCCCCGATTACCTTGACAACGACATTGAGCAAACACCGCCTTACGAGTATCTGATCAAGGCTGCCCCCTTGAGTGACGCCCAGCATCGCATCAAGGCAAAAGCCGCAGACAGCCAGGACGCAGAGCTTCTCCAGATAGAGCGCGGTTCCCCCTGTCTGCAGATCACACGGCGTACATGGAGTTCCGGGAAGCCTGTCTCCTTTGTCAAACTGACTCACCCCGGCGATCTCTATGAGCTGGACAGCCGGTTCTTCGGCTAGGGCTTTTTCCCTTTCTTCAGTTTCCGAACAGCAAAACGGGCAGGATGAAGCCCTGCAACCTCCTTTGCTGCCAGAGGCAAAGGCTGCCCCGTCAAAAGGGCCGTTACATAGGCCGCAACAAGCGGGGCTGTGACAAACCCTCTGGATCCGTGTCCGACAGAGCAATACAAACCGTTATAATAAAGCGGATCCCGCTCCCGGGACGGATGCCCCTTGATGTGCAGCCCCTGATAATGCGCATCATATTCTGACAGACGCGGAAGAGGCCCTGCGATCGGGAAGCGATCTGAAACCGTCGCTCTCAAGGAAGCACGATCCCCGAAATTCCCGTCGGCCTCCTGCTCCAGCTCAGCCGCCCATTCAGGAAAGTGCTGTCCCAAACGCTTCAGGTTGTCCTGTCTGTTTTCGTCCGTCACAGCAGTCCAGCTTTCCGGATTGTCATCCTTCCATTGCTCGTAGGTCGCCCCCAGAACCTGACATCGTTCTCCCCGGGCTGTTTTCACAGGTGGCGAGATATAACAGCGCCCGCTGACAATTGCCTTTTGCCTGTCTTTTGACGACAACACAGGGATCGTGGTGACCTGCCCCTTGTTCAAATGTAATGGCAAGCGGCAGCATTGTTCAAAATGGACAGCGTCATATCCGTTGCACAGAACAACGGCATCAAACTCGCCCAGCGATATATCCCTGTCGTCCAGCAAGAGCCACTTTGCTTCATCCTCGGCTCTGCAGATGGAATGAACCCTGTTTCCGGTATGGACAGAAACGCCCCTGACCAGCGCCCTTGCAAGCGCAGAGGTCTCAAGACATCCGGCTGTCTGATACCAGAGCGCGTCTTCTTCAATCTCAAGACCGCAGAGTTCGGATGCTTCACTGGCGGTGACAAGACGGAAAAGTTCCTCCGGCAGGGAAGGTTCTGCTACAATATCCTGCAAGCGCTGCCAGTCTTCCTCATCCTTTGGCAGATGCAGACTTCCACATTTTGCAGCCCAGATTTCCTCATCACATGCCGCCAGATCGTCATAGAAGGATGCGGCGTAGAAAAAAGAAGCACGAAGATAGGCCCCCAGTTCACTGCTGGCTTTCAAAAGAGTCGGCTCGAACATGGCAGCCGGATTTCCGGACGCACCGGATGCAATGGCTTCGAAGCGATCATAGAGATCCACCTGGAAACCGGCCCTGTGAAGATGGCAGGCCATCGTATTACCGGCAATTCCGGCACCTACAACAGCCACAGAAGCACCATACGGCAGCCTTGTGTCCGGCAGTGCATAATAACGGGGCAATCCCGAAAGAACCGGCGCGTCCTTCTCATCCGATTCACCGGAAAAGGTTCCGACCAACCTCTCTCTCTTGCGGCCGAACCCTGCAACCTTTTGCATTTCAAAACCGCAGGCCTGCAGGCCCCGGCGCACATGCCCGGCCGCTGTAAAAGTGGCCAGCCTCGTGCCTTTGTGACTGAGTCGACCAAGCTGTTCATAAACGGCCTCACACCACATTTCCGGATTTTTCGCCGGTGCAAAACCGTCCAGATAAATTGCATCGATGCTGGCAGAACACCCCGGGAGGACCTCAGAAATTTCTCCAATCAGAAGGATCAGGCGAACTGCCCCATCCTCAAAATCCAGAACATGCGTTCCCTTGCTCAGGGGAGGATAGGCCTGCACAAGAGCCTCTGCCTCCTCTGAAAGCTCCGGCCAGTGAGACAGAGCAGCTTCCAGATCCTTTTTGGAGAGCGGAAAGCCCTCGACAGACACAAAGGTCAGACCCGGCTTTGGATGTTCCTTGCTCTCCGGACGCCATTCCTTCCAGGCCGCCCAGGTCACCAGGAAATTGAGACCGGTCCCGAAGCCCGTTTCCAGAATGGAAAAGGGGCGCCCGTCATCCCCAGCCACGGAGAAAAGCCCCTCAAAGCCACCAACGCCCTCCAGAAAGACAAAGCGGCTTTCTGCCAGTCCGTCCTCTTTGGAAAAGTAGACATCGTCAAAACGCTTGGAAACAGGAGTGCGTTCATCTCTCCACTCCAGATCGGCGCGCTCGGCAAAAACAGGTCTGTGATGATTTTCGTTGGGCATGTTCATTGCAAAAATGTAATCTTTTCAAGAGGGCCTTGTCAGAAAAATGCAGTCCTATATAAGAAATCCTTCAAGAGCAATCAGCCATTGTCTGATGAGGCAAAAGGCGACAGCCCTTATCATACCAACCTCGCAGAGCAGGACAGCAAAACCTTGGATACTCCCGATCTCCCTCTCTGGTACCTCATTCTGCTGTCACTGGTACAGGGCATTACAGAATTTCTTCCGATCTCCTCCTCGGCTCACCTGATCCTCCTGCCTCTCGTAGCCCATGTTCCCGACCAGGGTATCATGATCGATGTTGCCACTCATGTTGGTACTCTTCTGGCCGTCCTGATGGCCTTTCGAAAGGATGTGGGACGGCTCTTCGCAGGCGGCATAAACCTGCTTCAGGGAAAAATACGCAACGAGAACACCGACCTTTTGCTGAAGGTTGCTGTTGGTACAATCCCTGTCGTCATTGTTGGCGCCTGCTTCAAGGATGTGATCAGCTCGGATTTCAGAAGCCCTGTTCTCATTGCTGCAACCTCTGCGCTCTTTGGTCTGCTGTTGTGGTGGTCGGACCGCAAGGGCGGCGAAGCCACAGGCGATTTCACCAACCTGACATGGCGTGTCGTGATTCTCATCGGTCTCTTTCAGGCTGTCGCCCTTGTTCCCGGTGTCAGCCGTTCCGGCATCACCATGACAGCGGCACTGTTCTGCGGCCTGCAACGTACCGAAGCAGCCCGCTTTTCGCTGCTGCTGGCCATCCCGACCACAGCTGCAGCAGGCCTTCTCGTTTCCATGGACCTCATGGCAGAGGGATCCGCAACATTGCAACTGGATGCCCTGATTGCTGCAGCCCTGTCCTTTGTCAGTGCGTGGGGAGCCATCATCCTGATGATGCGCTGGCTGCGCAATTCCGGTTTTGGCGTCTTCGTGGTCTATCGTCTGCTTTTGTCCGGAGCCTTGCTGTTCGCTCTCTGGTCCGGCCTGCTCTAGCTTTTTACAAAAAAGATAATGCTGAGGCTGACACCAACCAGAATGATAAAGGCCCGGAGTACACTGACCGGTAAATAGCGCGCGATCATTGATCCGCAATAGCCGCCGATCACTGTACCGATGATCATGACTGCAGCAAACTCCCAGTAGATCAATCCTGCGAAGGCATAGATCACAACAGAGGCCGTTGTCAGAACAAAGGACATCGCGCTTTTCAAACCGATTGTCGCTTTCAGATCCCTGTATCCGAGGAACGAAAAGAGCGCGATAATGATAATACCGACCCCGCCATTGAAATAGCCGCCATAGGTCGTCACAAAATAGGTCGCAGCTGCTTCCAGTCCCCTGCCCGCCTTGCTTTCCGATTTCAGCAGACGCTTGATCTGTTCCTGGAATGCAAAAAGAGCGGTCGCAATGACAAGCAGCCAGGGGACAATCCCCCGGAACACATCAGGCGGTGTATTGAGCAGCAAAAAGGCCCCCGTGGCTCCGCCGACAATGGACAAAAGCAGAATTCTGATCAGCAGGCCGCGGTCATAGTTCGCAAGCTCCTGTCTGAAAGCCACCGCAGAACCAAGATATCCCAGAAAAACAGAAACTGCCGATGTCGCATTTGCCGCCAGCACAGGAACCCCTGAAAAAACCAGCGCAGGAAAGGTCAGGAAGGACCCGCCACCAGCAAGCGCGTTCAGCGCACCTGCACCAAAGGCGGCGGCAAAAAGAATAGCGTATTCAGTCATCAGGAGGATTGGGCCTTGCCGAAATTGTCAGGAAGCCAGGGGATCATGGAACGGACCGTTTCAAACATAACGTCCTGACTGTTGGATTGATAACCATAAACCCTGATCGCAAAAACAGCCATCATAACCTGCTTTGCCATCAGACTGGCTTCCTCTGGCGGGAAGGCCTGTTCAAGGCCTTTGCGATAAGCCGCTTCATTGAGCTGCAGTTTCTCAGTCGCAAGGGCTGAAAGCTCGGGATCCAGCGAAGAAAGCTCAAGCTGTGTCTTGATCAGAAAACAGCTGCAATACTCTCCTGCTTTTGTCTGGCTGATCACAAGGTTCAAAAGCCGCGCAATCCCCTCGACAACATTGTCCGCCGAAGAAAGCGTTTCCTCAATTCGTTGCTGGGACACAAGGGCATAGCATTCAATCGCTTCCCTGAACAGCATCTCCTTGCTGCCGAACTCGTGATACAGACTGCCAGCCTGCAGGCCTGTAGCCCTGGACAGCTGCTGAATGCTGCAGGCGCCGTAACCGGCCTGCCAGAACAAATTCATGGCCTGTTCCAGCACAGCCCGCCTGTCAAAAAGTTTCTTTGCCATTGATCCTGCCCTTCAATCCTTCTTACAGATTTATGATATTTTGAGCGGACATTCAAAAACTTTTGACAAACCCTTTGGCATGGAATAATTTTGAATGATCATTCAAAAAGTTCTTTCCAAGAGAGATATCATGTCACTTGCCGATCAACTGACAGAGCGCCGCACCGCTTCTGCTCAAAACCTTCCTTCCGATGTTCACGCAGCGATGATGAATGCCACAAAATTCCTCAAGGAATCAGGCATTGAGGACGCGGCTCCCAAGGCTGGTGAAAAGCTGCTGTCCTTTGAACTCCCCAATCAGAATGGTGACAGGCGCAAGCTTGAGGACCTGCTGCAAAACGGTCCTCTTGTGATCACCTTCTACCGTGGTGGCTGGTGCCCTTACTGCAATATGGAACTGCGTGCATTCCAGCTGGAGCTGGATGCGATCAAGGCCGCAGGCGCCGGACTGGTTGCCATCACTCCGGAACTTCCGGATGCCTCTCTCTCCACAACGGAAAAGAACGAACTGGGCTTTGAAGTCCTGTCCGACGTGAACTCTGCCTACGCCCGCGAACTGGGCCTGGTTTTCACTCTCGCAGAAGAACTGCGCCCCATTTACAAAAGCTTCGGCATTGAAGTCGAACAGCACAACGGGGAAGGCCAGTTTGACCTGCCCCTGTCTGCAACCTTCATCGTCAACAGCGACGGCACAATCAAATCAGCCTTTGTGGATGCTGATTACACATACCGGCAGGAGCCGAGCGAGGTTGTTAAAGCGCTGGGTTAACTCTTAACCCGATCAGGCAGCGCTTTAACGCAAAAGCCCGCCCTCTTCATCGGGGGCGGGCTTTCATCTTTCCGGTTTCAGGCTAAGACGCCTTACTTCACTGTGATACGGCCATCCGTGTAAGGCTGATAGCTGTCCCGGCCTTTCAGATAGTCTGCGACCACATCCTCAAGCGATGGCCCGTAGTCATAGGCTTCCTGCCCCTCTTCGGCAAAGACGGCATACCCGTCACCACCTGATCTGAGATAGTTGTTCGTCACCACTCCATAGAGCTTGTCACTGTCCAGCAGTTCCCAGGTTCCGTTTTCATTGACTTCCACACCGGAAACACGCTGCCCCGGCTCTGCTGTCAGGGAAACGCTGTAGCGAAGACCGGCAACCTGCGGGAAGCGCCCCGCTCCCTCTTCAATCTGGCCAACACCGTTTTCCAGTGCACGGATCACATCGCCTCCCTTGATTTTGAAGGTTGCCAGCGTGTTCTGGAAGGGAAGGACAGTCAGTACATCCCCCATGGTCACGGTGCCATCTTCTATAGAAGCCCGCAAACCGCCACCATTCTGAATGGCAAAGGATACACCCTGATCCCTGACCCGTTCCAGCATCGCATCGGTCACGAGGTTGCCCATGGCGCACTCCCTTGAACGACAGTTCTCACGACTGCCATCAATGGTTTCCGTTGCCTTGCCGACCACCTGTCTTTTCAGTTCATCCAGTGGCTGCGCCAGCTCGGCGACACGGGCCCTGACAGTTTCATCCTCTGCAATGGATGCATCCAGCAACAGAGGTTCCCCCGTTGCAGAAACAACCTGTCCCTTTTCATCAAAGACAATTTTGATCTCGCCCAGATACTTTGAATAGGCATAGGCCTGTACAACAGGCACGTCATAGCCGCCTTCATTTTTCACAACAACAGGATAAGGACCGGAGGCCTTGGGGTCCGTGTTGGACAAGAGTGTGTGGGAATGTCCACCAACAACGACATCCAGCCCCCTGACCTGACCAGCCAGACTGATATCACGCAGCAACCCGACATGTGTCAGGGCAATGATCTTGTTGATTCCCTGCCCTTCCAGCTCCTCGACAGTCTTGAGCAGGTAGGACCCGGCATTGTGAATTTCGACATGTTCGCCTGGGGATGACGTCTCGACAGTGTCTTCAGCCAGAACAGAGACAATTGCGATTTTCTCGCCACCGATTTCAAGGATGACATGATCCCTGAAAGCGCCTTTGATGCCGGACGCTTCATCAGCTTCGGTATTGCCCGAAATAACAGGAAACTCTGCCTGATCCAGAAAATCCTTGAGCCCTTCAGGGCCATCATCAAACTCGTGGTTCCCCAGAGCCATGACGTCATAATCCATGGCATTCATGAACTCGACAGCAGCCTTGCCCTTGTAGGTGGAATAGAACAGTGAGCCCTGAAACTGGTCACCCGCATCCAGCAACAGAACATTTTCCCCCTTGAGAGCATTCCTGCGCTCTTCAATGGCTGTCTTCAAACGTGCAACGCCACCAAAACACTTTCCTTCGGCAGCATCTTCCCCGGAACAGGTGCTGTCGTATTTGTTCACAGCCTCGATACGGCTGTGCAGATCATTGGTGTGGAGGATATGAAGCGTAAAGTTTTCAGCAAAAGCAGAAGTGGTCAGCAAAGCAGACGTTGCCGCCCCTGCCAGCAAAGAGAACATTGAGTTGCGAAGAGTCATATCTGGTCCCTGTTGGATGAAGTTCTGAACATTCTTTCAATGCACGCAGTCTAACTTCACTCTGACAGGAACAAAACGTATAAAAAAAGCCTCCTGCGTTTTTTGCAGGAGGCTTCTTGATCCGTCATTTTTCCACCCTATTCGGGACGCGGCGGCTGAACCCATCCCGCCTGAACAGCAGGGCGTGCTGCAAAACGCTCGATATAGGACACAACGTTTTTAAAGCTGTAAAGCCCGACAACGTCCTGTGCACCATAAAATTTTTCAAGTGTTTGCAGCCAGGGAACAATCGCAATATCCGCGATGGAGAAATCTCCGGCTACCCAGTCACGCCCATCGAGTTGCTTGTCAAGAACACCAAGCAAGCGTTTGACTTCATTAATATAACGGTTACGCGGGCGTGGATCTTCAATCTCGGAACCCGCAAACTTGAAGAAGAAACCGAGCTGTCCGAACATGGGGCCAACACCACCCATCTGGAACATCAGCCATTTCTGAACTTCGTACTTTTCGCGCTCGTTTGTTCCCATCAGCCTGCCGGTCTTCTCGGCAAGATAAATCAGGATCGCCCCGCTTTCGAACAATCCGATGGCTTCACCTTCAGGTCCATCCGGGTCCACGATGGCCGGGATCTTGTTGTTCGGGTTCAGGGACAGGAATTCCGGACTTTTAACATCGGCATCGGCCAGTGTGACCAGATGGGCTTCATAGGGCAAACCCAGTTCCTCCAGTGCAATCGACACCTTTACGCCATTGGGCGTCGGAAAAGAATAAAGCTGAATGATGTCAGGATTGTCTGACGGCCAACGCTTTGTAATATCAAAACTATCCAGTTTGCTCATGGATCAGTGAACTCCGTTGTAGAACAGTCAAAAGCCAGGATCAGGGAACTGATAAAGCTTGCGGTTCAGCTGATATAACAACGAATTTCATTTTTTGAAGGGTCGCTCAAAAATAAATCTATTATCTGATAGATAAACGCACCGCTCCGCCCGACTTCTGCCTACAGGGTATCCTGCAAACGGTAGACAAGCCTCGGCAAAAACCGTCCGGCGATGGCCTCGGAAGCAATTTTTCCCTCTTCCACAGCACCCATTTTTTCATAGAAAGGCTGCGCATAGGGATCAGAGGCTATCACCAGTTCTCTGGCCTGCAGGGTTCTTGCGATCCTGACACACTCATCAAAGAGCTTGCGTCCCAGACCGCTCCCCATCGCCTCGGGAGCGATGAAAAGCTTGTCGAGCCAGCATTCATCAGCATCTCCAAGCACCTGACACACACCAATGATCTGACCATTCCCGTCAACAGCAACCCTGACGACAGCCTCCTCCAAAACCTCAGGAGAAAGGGTCAGGGCCTCCACACAGGCGTCAATAAACACCTGGTCATAACCCCAGTGCGCCTTTGAACGCAGACAAAGTGCTGATGCCTCCCGAAGATCATCAGCTCTGGCGTCCCGGATGCAGATCTTCTTCATTCCTGTGATGTCCTGAAGCTGTAATAGAGACGCCCCAGAAATTCCCGGATGCTTTGCTGTGTTTTTGAAAAAGCCGCTTCGCTGGGCAGAAATGACATGAAGGTGACGCGGTTCCCGTCACTGATCTTGAAATCAACGGGATAGGGAAACACGGCAAATCCCTGTTGCTCAAACAGCGCCTTTGCACGCGGCATGTGAAAGGCAGAGGTCACCAGAATGATTTCAGGATTGTCCCTGTCCAGAATTTCACGGACAGCATAGGCTTCCTCACTGGTGTTCTGAACATCGGAGGTCACCAGAACAATCTCCTCGGCTATGCCGGCCTCCAGTGCCTTCTCACGGAGATATTCTCCTTCGGGAGGCAGCTTTATCCAGGGCACGGCACCGCCCGTAAAGATCAGGTACCCGGCTTTTTCCGCCCGGATCAGTTCAAGACCACCCCAGAAACGATCAACAGCACCGCCCCATTCCGGGACAATCCCGTCCCTGCCCGGACTGGGATTCAGCATTCCGCTCAACACAACAATCGCATCCGCTTCCGGGGCGTCTTCCGCAGAAAGCCTGATCTGTCCCCTTTCGAGCTGACCATACAGAAAACCTGCCACCAGCGGGTTGCTCGCAATCAGCAGAACCAGCAAGGCGAGAAAGGCAAAGCTTCTTTTTCTGAAAAGCAGCCCCATGACCAGAAAAAAGACAACAACCGCAATCGGTGACACCAGCCAGGGCAAAATCTTGTGAAGGTAAATCATTTTCCGTCCCACCAGTTCCCGTCAGGATCGAACAGCTTCCGGGTCCGGCTTGCGGGCAATATTGATCACAAGGATCAGAATTGTCACGGCAACACCGGCAATCTGGATGCGTTGATCATAGGGCCAGAGACAGGCAACACCGGCCAGACCGATTACTCCTCTGAACAGGATATTCAGCGGATTTTCCAGACAACCCTGCAAGGCTCCGGCAAGGGCATAGATCCCCACAACCGCAAAGCCGAAGATCGTCAGCATCTGCCCCCAGTCACCGGACAGCAGACCCGTGTAGGCAAAAAGAACGGGAACAATATAAAGTCCCTTGGCCAGCTTCCAGCTGGACACCCCCGTCGCCATGGCCGGGGACTTGGCAATTGCCGCAGCCGTAAAGGCCGCAAGGGCAACGGGCGGCGTAACATTGCTGTCCTGGGACAGCCAGAAGATGATCATGTGCGCAGACAGCAGGGCTGCAAGAGCAACCTCTGCCGGGACAACCAGATCCCTCAGAGGTGCAGAAACCTCAAGAGGCAGGCTGCCAACAAGTGCTGCAGCCTCCGCGCGTTCAACAGGACCGCTCAAAAGCGAGAGCGCTTCCGGTGCCTCCAGCATGATGATGGCCTTGGCCGTCTCCGGAAGTGTTCCTGCTGCCATTGCATCGATCACAAAACGGTCTGCAATCATACCGGCCAGTGCAGGTGCCGACAGCGTTGCCAGGACGATATAGGCTGCTGTCACCGGAAGTCCCATCCCCAACACCAGACTCGCGAGAGCAATCAGCACCAGCGCAAAGAGGATGGAGCCACCGGACCAGTCTGCAATCATCAGGCTGAAGGTGTTCCCGATACCGGCAGTGGCAATCACATTGACGATCAGTCCCACAGCACAAAGCAGGACTGCAGTGAGGACCATGTTCCGCGCGCCCATCTCCAGAGCCTCCAGAACAGCCCTGATCCCCATGGGGTTCCTTGTCAGCCAGCTTGAGACCACAACAGCCACAATTCCCACAACAGCCGCATAGGTCGGTGTAAAGCCGGACACCAGCATCCCGATCAGAATTGCAATGGGAATAATAAATGACGCTCCGCCACTCTTGAGGGCATCTGTCAGCGTGCGGCCTTCCGATGGCATGGGTTGCAGGCGCAAACGACGCGCTTCAATCCTCACAAAGAAGATCACACTCAGGAAGTAAAGCAAGGCAGGCAACGCCGCAACAGCGACAATTGTCTCGTAGGGGATTTGCGTAAAGCTGGCCATCACAAAGGCACCGGCCCCCATAATCGGTGGCATCAGCTGTCCGCCCGTCGAGGCAGCAGCCTCAACTCCACCGGCGAAACGTCCCGGAAAACCGGCTTTTTTCATCAGGGGAATGGTGATCACACCTGTCGAAGCCGTGTTTGCCACAGCAGAGCCGGAAATCGTTCCGGTCAGACCGGATGCCAGAACAGCAACAATGCCCGGCCCCCCGACAAGACGGCCTGCAATTGCGCGGGACAGATCAATAACAAAATCCCCGGCGCCGGAACGGATCAGAAAAGCGCCAAAAACAATAAAAAGAAAAACAAAGGTCGAGGAAATGCGGGCAATGGACCCGAACATGGCGTCATCGCCATAGACAGATCGAAAGGCAATGGACTCCCAACTCAGGCCGGAAAAGGAGAAAACCCCGTCAATATGAGCACCCCAGAAACCGACGTAGCTGATTGCCAGCACGATCAGGGAGGGGATCACCCACCCCGTCAGACGGCGCGTCAGTTCAATGGCACCGACGACACAGATAATCGTGGCAATCCAGTCGAGATTGCTCAGCTTGACCCCGCGATCATAGATAGCATTTTCAGCGAAGGTCAGATAAACGGCTGATATGGCAATGGCGACACCGAAAAACAGGTCGATCCCGAGTTCGACAGCCCCGCGTTTCCGATGCATCCCGAAGGCCGAATAAAAACAGACGGCCAGAAAGGCAAAACCTGCGAAGTGGAAGGCATTGCGCTGAAACTCGGACAGAACAGGAAACAGCGCAACATAGAGATGCCCCAGCGCAAAAAGAACGCAAAAACCGGACAGCAACCATCCCCACAGCGTTTTGCCCTGCTGCTCGTCAGACACAGGTGTTTCTTCGTTCTCAGACATCGTTTCCAGACCTCAACAACCACATAACCCCGAGGGAAAATAAAAGAGTCCGGATCTGAAAAGCCTTTTCAGATCCGGACTGCCGTACTGATAAACAGAGCTGGATCGCCTTATTTTGCGATCAGGCGCTCCGGAATATCGATGCCAACTTCCTTGTAGTACTTCGCAGCACCGGGGTGCAGCGGAACAGGAAGACCGGCAATTGCCTTTTCAACAGCCATCGCCTTGGTTGCCGGGTGAATGGCCTGCAGGAATGGCAGGTTTTCATAGATCGTCTTTGTGATCATGTAGACGTTCTCTTCAGGCAGGTCCGCAGAGGTCGCCAGGAAGTTCGGCTGTGCAATGGTCTGAATGTCTGCATCCTGGCCAGGATAGGTTCCAGCCGGAATGGTGTAAGGTGTCCAGAGGTTACGACCTGCATCAGCCTTTGCGACTTCTTCAGCAGTGAAGTTCAGCATCCGGACCTTGTCACCTGCTGCAGCCATCAACTGGCTGATGGCACCGGTTGGAACACCTGCCGGAGTACCGATCCCCTTGACCTGGCCATTTTGCAGTGCCTCTGCAGAAGGACCATAACCACCGTGGACCAGATCATAATCCGCGCTCAGATCAACACCGATCCCGGACAACAGGGCAGCATTGGAACCGATTGTTCCGGAGTTCTGCTTGCCAAGCGCCATCGCTTCGCCTTTCAGCGTCGCCATGTCAGAGAAAGTTCCGGACTGTACAGCATCAGCAGCAACAACGAACTGCTCGACGTTTTGCCAGAGCATGGTCACAGAACGCAGCTTTTCCTGAACACCGGCCTCTGCAAGTGGCCCGGTTCCCTGGGATGCATAGTAGCCATAGAGCCCCTGAATGATCCCGAACTGCGCTTCGCCTTCACGCAAAAGACGAACGTTCTCACCGGAACCCGCAGAGCTGATCGCGGACATACCGATCTTCTGTTTCGGCTGGAGCTTGACCTTTACCAGAGTGGAAAGCGCCACACCGACAGGATAGTAGGTACCGCCTGTTGATGCCGTTGTCAGAATGTAGTTTGCTTCCTCGGCCTTTGTGACCGGTGCAGCGACTGTCATTGCCATCGCTGCAAGCGCAGCCAAACCAATACGTTTCATTTTGTGCCTCCTAGGGGGTTAGAAACCTGATCTTTTGTTCGTTTTGGCGGTGCGCTTGTGCCGCGCACCTGTTTCTGCCGCAAGGGCGACAATAGTATCAGCAAATTGCCAAAGTTAAACAATTTTCCTTTCATATCAGGGGGCAAGAGAAAAAATCACACCTTTGCTTACCCTTTCCTCTTAAGACTCTCTTAAGCAAAGGCATCTAGACTTTTCGATAGATAGCTCTTTCAAATAATACTTTCAGCAAAAGCGAAGTGCGTTGCAACCCAACCAGTAAAACAACTCAGGGTTCTGTTATGTCTATTCGTGCCAAGATCTTACTTTCCATTTCAGTACTCGGTTTAATCCTGCTCTTTTTTGTCGCCAATGACACAATTAAAGTTGTGCAGATCTATCAGGAAAACCAGAAGGCCATCAAAATCAACCAGGCCTCCAACCTGCTTTTGAAGGCTGCGGGATCATGGGCCGTAGAACGAGGCACCTCGGCCGGAACGCTGGGCAACCCCTCAAAGGCAAGTGACGCACAGCTTGAAACAATCCGTGCCAAGCGCATGGAAGCTGACAGCACCTATGCAGAGGCCGTCGCCATTATTGATCAAATCGGCTCGGATGCAGTGAAAAGCGACATCAACAAGGTCAACGGGACACTGGCACAGGTAAGATCACTGCGACAGAACGTTGATGCCGCTCTGGGTGCAAAGCGCAATCAGGACGAACAGGAACTCCGCGTCAAATTCTTCCAGAAGATCACCCAGTTGATCACCGAATCACAAAAGCTGCGCGTGCATGAGGAAGAACAGCTGGGCGAGCATATCTCCGCTCACATTGCCATGGCCTTTGGTATTCGCGACAGTCTCTGGATTGTCACGGAATACTCCGGGCGTGAGCGCGGCCTGCTCGCCGGCACAATCGGGGCGAGCCGTCCTTTGAACAGCACTCTGGTGACACTCGGGAATTTCCGTGGTCACATTGAAACCGGCTGGGATCACGCAGTCGATCTGGAATCCGAACTGACGCCAGAGTTCCACGACGTCATGCAGGTCGCCAAGAAGATCTACTTTGATGACTTCAGCACGCTGCGAGCTTCTGTGATCGAGGCAGGTTCAACGGGCAGCAACCCCGCCTACCCTGTGACAGCTTCAGCCTGGTTCGAAAATGCAACCAGGGCCATGAGCAGTATCTTTGCCGCCCAGGAAATCGCCAAACGCGATATTGCCGCCATGATCAAAAAAGATGCCTCGACAGCACTGCTCTGGATGATCTTTGACATTGCCATCATCATCGTCGCCATCGTGGCCTATGCGGGCAGTCTCTGGATTGTCGTCAAGCAGGTTGTCAACCCGCTGGAAAAAATTCGCGCCACACTGATTGAACTGGCCAGCGGCAATCTGGAAGCCTGGGTTCCCAATATCGAAGGCAAGGGCGAACTGCCGGATATGGCGCGCGCTGTCTACAAGTTCAAACAGGAAACCCGTGCCGCCAATGCCTACCGCGAGGAGCAGGAAGAGTTCCGCCTTCAGACCAAGAAGGAACAGGCAGAAGCCCTGTCCTCCCTGGCTGACAATTTCGAAACGACCGTGGGGTCCGTCATTGATGCCCTCTCCTCTTCGGCGACAGAACTCTCGGCCACATCCGGCGAGGTCAGTTCCATCGCGACACGCACGGCCACCAACTCGACAGACGTGCAGCACTCCGCCAATGAAGCCGGTGAGGAAATTGAGTCTGTCACAGCCGCTGTGAGTGAAATCAACCGGGCCATTGTGGAGATGTCCGCACAGGTTCGCGAGACCTCGCAGCTCACCAACGAGGCCGCACTGAAGGCAACGGATGCAGGCGAAAAGGTTGCAGCTCTGAATGCCGCCAGTGCGAAGATCAAAAGCATTGTCGAGCTGATTGCAGACATCGCCAACCAAACCAACCTGCTGGCGCTGAACGCCACCATTGAGGCCGCACGCGCCGGTGAAGCAGGCAAGGGCTTTGCTGTCGTTGCCAACGAAGTGAAATCCCTGGCCTCGCAAACGCAAAAGGCGACCGAGGAAATCAGCACACACGTGGGCACAATGCTCAGCGAAATCGAGAGTTCCACAGAAGCTGTGAACACCATCAACACAGCGGTCGAAAACACCAACTCAACCATGACACAGATTGCCGGGGCTGTTGAGGAACAGGCTTCAGCAACAAGCGAGGTTTCCAAGGCCGCCAATCATGCCGCCGAAAAAATCCGCTCCGTTGTCAGTGCCATCAACACGGTCTCCACAGACGCCAACTCGACAGGCGGTGCCACAGAGGAAATGCAGATGGCCATTGACGAGCTGTCCAAGAACAGCAATCTGCTGTCCCAGGAAACCAACCGCTTTATTGAAGGTGTCCGCACGGATATCGGCTCTGAAGACACGCCTGCATCAGGGGATGAAAAAGCCGCCTGATCCCGTTCCTGCCCCTTTCAGGTTCCCAAAAAGCTCTCTCCCGAAAAGTTGAGAGCTTTTTTCTTGCGCGGAACCCGACAGGCCCTATCTTTTTCAAATGCTGTTCCCATTGATCAGAGAGACATCCCATGACCGCCATTCAGATCCATTACCACGACACACCCGCAGGTGAACTGATTATGGGGTCGATCGGGGACAGGCTGTGTCTGTGCAACTGGCGACACAAGAAAACCCACGAACAGGTCAACAGCCGCCTCAAGCGCTATTTCAACACGGAGCTGGTCGAAGGCAACTCTCCTGTTATCGAACAAACCATCCAGCAGCTCTCGGAATACTTTTCCGGTGAGCGAACTGCCTTTTCGGTCCCGCTCGCCTTTGCCGGCACTGCTTTTCAGAAAAGGGTCTGGGAACAGCTGCTGCTGATCCCGTTCGGCGAAACCTGGAGTTATCTGGATCTGGCCAACAGGCTCGGAGATGCCAATGCAACACGGGCTGTCGGAACAGCCAACGGGGCCAATGCCATTTCCATTCTCGTCCCCTGTCATCGCGTCATTGGAAAGAACGGCTCTCTGACCGGATACGCTGGTGGATTGGGTACCAAGGAAAAGCTCCTGCAGATCGAAGGCTGCCTGCCTCAACCGGAACAAAACGACCTCTTTGCATAGGTAGCGGCAGCGTCAGGGTTTGCATCCCTGTCTGAACAGCCTGTCCTGCTGCTCCTCTGAAAGAGGTGCCAGTTCGTTCCTGCCCTCATTCCACAGATGCTGCGCCACTGTCAGGCTCCGCAGTCCGGCCTCATCCGGTTCCTCATCACAATAGGGCGTATTGTTCAGAGCCAGATCAAAGGAATACTGGGGCACCAGCTGCGCAAGATCCGCATGTGCCAGCCGCTTTCGAACAGACGGAAAGACATCTTCACCTTCCCAGCCCTGCATTTCCCGTCGCTTTGCAATCAGCAGTTTCGCGGCCTCCGGATCAGCATTGCTGACAGCCATGATGTTCAAAACGACAGGTGATGGCAGAAGCCCGTAATCCACAAGAGCCTGCAACAACGCCAGACGCTCCTTTTCATCCATCAAGGAAACATCACCTCCCTGCTCTCCGTGCGGAGACAGGACATAGGCCAGTTGCTCGACAAGGGCGACATGCGGATTTTCAAGTTCACTTCGGTGGCGCTCAATCAGTTTGAGACGCGCCTCAAAACTGACTGCTTCGACAAAGGCATCTGAAAAGACACCAGACTGTCTGTCCGGAGCTGCCTCACTAAAATAGTCATAATAGAGATAACCGGCCAGAACCAGATAACCGCACAGAAAAGCAGCGTATGGAAGCGTTTTCAACCCGATACCGTCACGCAGTAACACCCAGCCGCTGTAACCACTGACAATCAGCCCCCAGCCCCCCGCAACGGCCAGAAGCACAAGGAACCAGGCAGCTCCTTCAAATCCGTTGCGGCTGTCATTCATCTGAACAGCAAGCCAGATTGAGACCAGCAGGAAAGGCAGGGTTATAAAAGCCAAAATCACGAAATCTCTGGACATGATAAAATCATCCTGCTGGTACAAAAAGCTACATTAAAAAAGCTTCGAAAAAAAGGAGCGTTGCCCAACAGTTGAGAACAACCACCACAGCAACAAGATGCCAGATGGCGCCTTTGAAAGCTCTTCCAACCAGGACAGCAAGGCAATAGAATGAAACAACCATTTCCCAAACCAGGGGAAGTACAATTTCCAGCAGAAAGCTGTAACTGATCGCTCCAATCCCGTCATCGGGCTGCCCTTGTCCTGTCTCGTAGAAAAGCCAGGCGGCAACGAGTTGAAAGGGAAACGAGATCAAGACTATACGCAGAAAATCTCTTTTCACCAGCCCTGTTCTGTCGCGTTTTCCCGCTCCTTCCAGTTGGTCCGTCATTTCAAATCACCCTTTGTTTTGCGCCAAAAGTCCCATCAGGGCCTTGTCACCGGACGTCTTGGCCGAAGAGGAGACAAACACAACATTTCCTCCCTCTGCTGCGGCATCACGCATGGCTTCCATTTCGTTGATGCTGACAAAAAATTCCAGTGCAGCCTCGGCAGACAAGCCGGTTTTCCCGCGGAAAGCCTCAATGGCCTCGGAATTTCCCTCAGCGACGATCTTGCGGAAACTGGCATAGGCATCAGCCTTGATCTGCAAGGCTTCCCCTTCGGCCCGGGCCTTGGCGACAGACAGCAAACGTGCAGCCTCACCCTCTGCAACAGCCGCTTCCTTTTCACGCTGTGCCGCAAGGACCCTGTCAAAGGCCTGACGCAACTCCGGAGACGGTTGCGGATCGTCCACCAGAACGTTGATGATCCAGAAACCGAAATCATCCATCTTTTCTGTCAATGTCTCCTGAACATCCCCCTGAAACGCAGCCTGGGATTTGAAAAGGTCCTCAAAGGACAATCCGGATGCAGTGGAACGCACCTGGTTGACGATGTAGGAACGGATCTGCTCCTCAGGCAAAGAGAGCTTGTAATAGGCTTCCTTTGCACGATCGGGATTGACCGCAAACTGAACGCGAATTGGTACATCGACAAAGGCATTGTCTGAAGACTTGACCCCGACCGTTTCAGCGATCTCCATAATCTGCAGGGAAAAGTTCCCTGTCGCAGTCTGGATCGGATAGGGCAGCTTGAAGGAGAGGCCTGCGGAGCGCGTGCTTGTATACTTGCCGAAAGTCTCGATGATCTTCACATTCTGTTGTCCTGTAATGACAATCATCGACGGCAGAAGAATCAAAACAATGGGGATGAGCAGAAACCCGCCCAGTTCAATAAAAAGAAAATCCATTTCCAACCCCTTACAAAGGATAAGTTTCCGGGAACTGACATGCTGTCGTTCAGTAAAACCCGAAGGTTCAAAAAACAGGAAGAAAAAATATTTCCGAACAATTTCATTAAAAAACAAAACACTTGAAAAGAGTTTGACTTTGATGAGAAGATAATTCCCATAAGAAAACAAAAAACAGAGAGATAATGAAAGCTTTACGCCTCATTTTTCTGACATTTCTTTTCATGCAAGCCCTCAGCGCCCAGGCTTCAGGCACGAACTATTCAATAAAGATACTTGCAACCGAACTTCCCCCGTACACTTTTACGGAAAACGAGAAGCCCAAAGGAATTATTCTTTCCCCGATCATGGAAAGCGCGGAGAGAAACAACACCTACATCGAGGTCGAGTTCATGCCCTGGCAAAGGGTGCTCAAGGAGCTGGAAAACAATCCCGGCACCTTTATCGTTGCCATGGCTCGTTCTCCCGAACGCGAAAAGCTCTACCACTGGGTTGCCCCTGCCAGAAAAACGCGGATTGGCTTCATTTCCTACATGAATGAGCACAGGCACGCTGAAGGCGACGAAGACCATCTGTTCAACGATCGCATTTGCGTTGAAGCCAAAACCCCGATGGACAACTGGATTTCAAAGCGTCCCTACAAGAACGTCGTTATGACAACCAGCTCCTTCAGCTGCATGAAAGCCCTGCAAACAGGGCGGGTGGACTACTGGCTCACAGATGAAACCCTGGCCCACTATACAATGCAACATCACAAGGGACAGCCGGAACATCTGATTTTTCATCACAAGATCATGGAACCCGTGCTTTACATTTCAACATCCCTGAAAACATCACAGGATGTCGTCGAGCACATGAGAGTCCTGCTCTCCACAAGTGACCTCGACGCACCGGAATAATTTTTTTCAAAAAAATCTGAACCTTTCGAAAAACCGCTTCGACGAATGGCTGTCCGGCCTCCATGACAAATGGCTGCCCGGCCCCATCAAGTGTTCGGAGAAGCAACCATGCGCGCCACCCCTTCTGCTCCCCTTTCATTGCGCCTTATGAGTGGAACCTCATTGATGGCCCTGATGCTTTCACAGGCAGCGTGGGCTCTTCCCCAGGGCGGTTCTGTTCAAAGCGGAGACATTGCAATCACCACACCTGCCACAGAGCAGATGACAATTACACAAAACAATGACAAGGGGGTCATCCACTGGGACAGCTTCAACATTGATGCCACCGAAACCGTTACCTTCGTTCAACCGGACACAAACGCACTGACCGTCAACAGGGTCACCGGAGGTGATCCGAGCCTGATCTTCGGCTCCCTTCAGGCCAACGGCAGGATCATGCTGCTGAACCAGAACGGCATTCTGTTCGGCCCCGGCTCAACGGTCGACGTTGGAGGACTGGTTGCCAGCACACTTGATCTTGACGATGCATCCCTCGATGACCTTTCAAACCTTCAGTTCAATGCAGGTGCAAATGACACAGCAGCCATTGTCAATGCCGGCGAGATTACCGCAGCAGACGGAGGACTGATTGCCCTTGTGGCTCCCGGCGTGGCAAATATGGGAATCATCAGAGCCAATATGGGGACCGTCAATCTTCTTTCAGGCGAATCAACCGTTCTCGATCTGAACGGAGATGGTCTCATTTCAATAGAAATGGCAGACATGAACCTGACTGGTGCCAAGGCCTCCCTGAACGGCACAGAGCTTCCACTTGGAATTTACAACTCGAAAAGCTCCCTTGTCGAAGCCGAAGGTGGTCAGGTCTTCATTACCGCAGCCTTTGCCAAACAGGTGATCAACTCGGCCATCAATCTCTCTCCCCTGACCGAGAATGAAGCTGTAATTGATCTGGATGGCACCATTCGGGCAGGAAACGGCGGGCGCATCATTGTCCATGCAGGCAGTTCACAAAACGGTTTTGCCGACGATGCCCTGAACGGACTCCAGTATGGTGACGAGAAAATTGCAAACGAGATCAAGATCAGTGGCCTCCTGTCCGTTCAAGGAACCGACGCAGCCACAGATGGCGGCAAAATCGCAATCTCCGGTCAGTACATTCATCTGGAAAACGGCTCGGAACTGAACGCAAGCGGCACCGCAAACAGCGGCACACTGGGCATTGGCAGCAACGATAAATTCAACCCAACGATCAGTGGCTCTGTACAGCCTCTTGACGGCACAAACGGCGCAGGGCCAATCACCCAGTCCCCCGTGGCAACATCGGTTCTGGTGGGCGCCCAGTCACAGCAGGTCGTCAACCCCGGTGACGAAGACAGCAATATTGTCATCACAGCCTTTGTCGAAGCCTACGAAGGCAATGTTCCCTTTGTTCTCCTGTCCGGGCACGACGGAGCCTACGCCCCCGGACACTACATGTCGGAATCTGATCTTGATGCCGACGAAAAACTGGGACCAAAGATTTTTCCCAGTAAAGCGCGGGATACCTTCACCCATATCATCGCACAGGCCGCCTTCGACGCCGTGGCAGGACAAACCGGTATGCCGGTTAACGCAAAGCCCTATATGTTCAAATTCAATATCCTGCGCGGACATGTCGACGTCAACAGGTCCTACCTGAAGGTCGACGAAAAGGATGAAGCCATGAACCTCACCAGTTGGACATCCTACGAGGGCGGCACCTACAATCTGGGAGCCGATGCCTATAAAAGCTGGCATATCCTGATTGATCAGGCGACGGACAGTATCGAACAAACACACGGCGCAGGTTATCTGCTTGACATCCATGGTTTTAACTCAAAAGCCGATCCACAGGTCGTCGGAGGCCTGGGTAGTCCTATGGATGTTCATATCGACAATTTTGACCCGGATCACGCGGTAGAAATCCTGCTTGGGTTCGGAGCGCTGGACCACAAAGACATCCGGATCCTGAATTCCAAGGCACTGGGTTTGGCTCCAGGTCACCCGGATTATGTCGCATCCCCCAAATCAGCCTGGCAACTGGCTTCAGAATCCTCCGTTTACCACCAATATACTTCTCAAATTAGCCCCGGGATGACCGAACAGGATAAATATCAACTCCTGTTTGATCTGATCATGGGTGATAAATCCTTCGTCCATCAGTTGAAAACAGCAACAGATAATGTCGACTTTGACGGAGACAACGACGGAATCGATGTTTTTTATACACCTCTTCCGGACAATCTTCCAAAGCCTGACAGTGTAGGTTTCGTTCCGCCTGAAGCCAATCTTGATCACTTCTATCAGGGTGGCTTCAATGTTGATGCACACGGATCAGGTATTTTTAATACCTCTCCTGAGCCATATGGAGGAGGCGTTGTCAGTGGCGTTCAGATCGAAGTACCCTCTCACATCCGCCATGGTGGAGACACAAAAAATCTTCTGGGCCAGGGACTCTCTGAATCGACAGCAGCCTATCTTCAGGACGCCACTGCCTTCCCTGAACTGGGCGGGACTGTCACTGCTGAAGTTGAAACTTCCGACACCCAGATTGCAACAGCAGCGACAAACCTTGAAAACGGTTTTCTGACGGGCCTGCCGACAGCAGCGGATATCCCGGCTGTTGCCGATCCTGTGCCTGATCCCGATCCTGTGCCCGACCCCGATCCTGTGCCCGACCCTGATCCTGTGCCCGACCCTGATCCTGTCTCAGAGCCGGACAGTCCAACCGACACCGACAGCATGATTCTCATTCTCATGGAACAGCCAGTCCCGGAAACCGAGGACATCGCCATGGAAGCAGAGGAAGCAGACGAACAGGATCTCGACTACTCGACCATTCGGGCCAGAGCTTCCCTGTCTCATGTGGCCAGTTGTCTGAACTCCTCATCAAGCGACAGCTCTGCTGAAGATAACAGCGCCTCCCCTGCGAACGTCCAACAGGATTGCTCGGCCACTGTTGACGTTCAAAGCACCCGTTAATTCAAAAGTTTTTACCCCTGTTCTCTCAAATCACTGCCCGGAGAACAGGGGTTGGAGTTTGTTTATGTTGTATCAAATCCCTTTTCAAAAAATCCTTGTTCCCCTTGGCAGCACGCTTACCCTGTCCCTTCTCTCCCTGACAGCCTTTCCCTGTTATTCCCAATCCTTGCAAACCCCTTCCAATCTCTTGAAAGAACTGGAAAAACCGGACATCCCGCTGGATGAGCAACCCAGGCTGGAGTTTGAAAAAAAACAGGATGAAGACAAGGGAACCTCCGACAATCAAACGCCGGTTTTCCTGAAAGAAATTTCCATTGATGGCAATACGGTTTTCCCTGCAAGCGATCTCAAAAATCGCATCGACAAACTTGTTGGTCGCACTCTCACACTCGGGGAAATCGACAGCTTCGTCTCGGAACTCACCGCTGATTACCGCAACAGAGGCTACTTCCTCACGGCGATTGCTCCGGTTTTGCAAGAAAGCGCAACAGGCGCTTCCCTCTCCCTGCGGATTGTTGAAGGCTTTATTGACGACATTATCCTCGAACCGATCGATGAAACAGTTCTGGGCGGTCCGGATCAGGACCGTATTCTCGCCTACGCCCAAAGGATTACAGAAAGCCGTCCCCTGCATATTGATGACATTGAACGCGGCCTCCTGCTGATCGACGACATGCCCGGTATCCGGGTCAGATCCGTGATCAGGCCCTCAAAGGAAACGGTTGGCGCAGCAAATTTGCATCTTCTGATCGAACAGGATGAGTTTTCAGGCGTCATAACCGCAAACAACCGCGGCAGCCAGACACTCGGGCGCGGAAGACTCCACAGTATTCTGACACTGAATTCCCTGACAGGTCGCTCGGAACAAACCCGTTTCAATCTCTCCACCATAGCACCCGTTCGCAGTGAAGGAGAGATATTGCACCTCGGTCTGACCCACAGGGAGCTGATTGGCAACGACGGCCTCTCTCTCACAGTCCATGCATCGGGACTGCAATCGGAGGAAGGAGATGAACTGGATGAGCTTGATGTCATCGGAAGCTCGAGAAACGCCTCTGTCTCACTGGACTATCCCTTTATCAGAAGCAGGACAGAAAACCTCTATGGCTCTGTTCGCCTGAACTATTCCAATCAGTCGACAAAGCTGCTGCATGAACGCATTCTCGAAGATCGTGTCTGGTCCGTCAGCGCCAGTGGCCGTTATGAAATTGCAGGCCCGGGTCGCCTTTCACGCTTTACAGGCAGCATCAGCAAGGGTCTCAATCTCTTTGACGCCTCCCACAGAAACGATCCTGATCTGTCCCGTGAGGGCGGGCGTCCCGACTTTTTCAAGGTCAATGCTTCCTTTACCCACAATCAGCTTCTGATAAACCAGCTGGTTGGCACAATCAGGCTGGCCGTGCAGTACGCTCCACATTCCCTCCTTTCAACCGAGGAGTTTACACTGGGCGGCGTACAGTTCGGGCAGGCCTATCAAAGCTCGGCCCTGGCAGGTGATCAGGCCCTTGCAGCCAGTTTCGAGATCAGCAGGACCTATACACTGGACAGCAGCATCACACTCCAGCCTTTTGCCTATCTGGATGGAGGCCGTGTCTGGAACCACAACGACCAGGATGATGACAGTCTGGCTTCAACCGGTCTGGGCCTGCGCTTCAACCATGACGCCGGCCCCTGGTTCGATCTGTCCCTGAACGCTCCACTGGTTCGGGATGATCTGGATGATCGCCCGGATCGTCCGCGCCTTTTCATTTCAGGCGGATTCCAGTTCTAGAAAAGGTCCGGCTCCGGAAAGGCACCCGCTTCAGACCAACTTTTTTCTGAAATAGATCCGCTGATACCCCTGCTCTTCACGCTCGTCTGTGATTTCAAACCCCAGACGCTGATACCAGCCCACATTCGCTGTCATGAAGCGATTGGTGTAAAGCTGATAGGATCTGGCTCCAGCAGAGAGAAGGAACGCTTCCACTCTGTCAATCAACCGCGAACCAAGTCCCTGCCCTGCCGCTTCGGGTGCAACAGCAATGCTGTCCAGCCAATAGCCTTTGTCCTCCCCTGCTCCATCCAGAAAGAAGACAACCGCATACCCCAGCACGGAGCGATCCTGATCTTCAGCAACGAAGCAGGTGTCCTGCTGCAAATGCCGGGCATAATCGGCAACCATCGGGGCAGGCTTCTTGCCAATCGCCGGGACATAGACAGCATAGGCTTCCTCCGCTATGGCCTGAATTGCCGGAAGATCATCATCATTTGCGCTGCGAATGGAGATTTCCAAGCCCGCCTCCCTAACGCTCGGCTGTTGCAAGCTTGAGCGCCAGACCAGCAAAGACACACGCCGCAATTCTGTTCATCACCCGCTGTCCTCTTTGCGATGAAACAACCCGCTCCCCGACCGAGCCTGCCAGCAAAGCCAGACCTCCGAACACCAGCAGGGTTGCAAGCATGAAAAGACCTCCCAGCTGTGCAATCTGCAAGGGAATGGCCCCCGAGTTCACATCAACAAACTGGGGCAAAAAGGCGAGGAAAAAGATGGAAACCTTGGGGTTTGTCACATTCATGACAATACCGCGCAGGTAGAGATTGCCCCGGCTTTCAGGCAGGGTCTCGTCCGGCTCCGCGGTTTGCTGCATCCTTTCAAACGAGGCTCTGAAAGCACCATAGGCCAGATAGAGCAAATAGGCCGCCCCGAGATATTTCAGGAGGGAAAAGGCCAGCGCAGAGGTCTGGAAAATCGCCGCAACGCCCAGAGCGACAGCCAGGGTATGCACAATCAGTCCGGTGCTGAGACCCAGAGTCACCCTGATCCCTGCTGCCCGACCCTTCAGGGCGGATTGCGTCAGTACAAAGATATTGTCCGGCCCCGGTGTCAGGGCAAGCAATACAGCAGCAGCAAAGAAGGCAACAACCGTTTCCCAGGCAATCATGGCACCGAAACCTCCGCAAGAAATAAGACCACTCCTTTAGCCATACAAAAAGCCGCTCCCCAAAGGAAGCGGCTTTTTTGAATTCGGCGTGTTCCGAAAGCGTAAGAATTAACGCTTGGAGAACTGGAAGCTACGACGCGCTTTCGCCTTACCGTATTTCTTACGCTCAACAACACGGGCGTCACGTGTCAGGAAGCCACGGGCTTTCAGAGCAGGACGCAGTGCTGGTTCGTAGGATGTCAGAGCGCGGGAGATACCGTGACGGATCGCACCAGCCTGACCGGACAGACCACCACCTTTAACAGTGGCAACAACGTCGAACTGGCCAACGCGGTCTGCAGCTTCAAAAGCCTGGGCAATAACCAGACGCAGAACCGGACGACCGAAGTAGTCTTCCTGCTCGCGGCCGTTTACTGTGACTTTACCGGAGCCCGGCTTGATCCAGACGCGAGCAACAGCGTCTTTACGACGACCAGTCGCGTAGGAACGGCCCTGAGCATCAATTTTTGGCTCAGCTACAACTGCAGCTTCTGCAGAAACAGCAGCCAGATCACCAAGATCATTCAGAGTTTCAGCCATTGATTACAGGCTCCTTGTGTTTTTGGAGTTCTTGGACTTGAGATCCAGAACTTCCGGCTGCTGAGCATCGTGACCGTGCTCTGCGCCAGCGTATACGCGAAGGTTTTTCATTTGCTGATAGCCGAGCGGACCTTTCGGGATCATGCGCTCGATCGCTTTTTGAATAACACGCTCAGGGAAGCGGCCTTCCAGGATCTGACCAGCTGTGCGCTGCTTGATACCACCAGGGTGGCCAGTGTGCCAGTAGTAGATCTTGTCAGAGTGCTTGTTGCCGGTCATGGCAACTTTCTCTGCATTGATGATGATGACATTGTCACCACAATCCATGTGAGGTGTGTAAGTTGGTTTGTGTTTGCCGCGCAGGATTTTCGCAACTTCGGCAGCCAGGCGACCCAGCACCAGGCCTTCTGCGTCAATTACGAACCATTTTTTTTCAATGTCTGCGGGCTTGGCAGAAAAGGTTTTCATTGTATGAACCACTGCAAGCTGTTTCATCGATTGGGGAACGCGTCCTTGCCAGATAGCACCACAGAGTGCACAGACAATCGCGTTTGATGAGGGTATCTAGTGGAGCCCAAAGGCTTTGTCAAACGCTTTTACACAGCACCATTAAAAATAAATAAACAAAAACAACAACTTATATTAACGGTATTTTTTTACCACATAATTTTACCCTGTTTGCCTGCCCTTTTCCTCGCAAAACACAAGAACGGCCCCGGTAAAGCATCGGGGCCGTTCTTCAAAACCAGCTACACAATAAAGTGCATCAGTCCGAAAAAAATCAGTCAAACAGGGCGTCAATATCATCCTGTGTGATGCTGCCCTCGTTCATACCGGCCGGGCCGTTCATCAGCTTCTCGTCATCGCTGCGCCCATCATCAATATCAACAGGCATGTCGATAAAGGCATCCACACCCCAAATGTTGATCATCGCCATAATACGGTCTTCGATGAAACGGAGCGTGTTGATCACCTTGGTCATCCGCTGACCGGTAATGTCCTGGAAGTTGGACGCCTCAAGAACCGTGATCACATGCCCTGCGATCTTTTCACAGGCGGCCTGCACATCCGGATCGTCGTGCATGATCTTGGACAGCTCATCGACAGTCTGCTCGATTTTCTCGCTGGCATCCAGAATGGAGTGGGTTGCCGTCTCCGTCGCCATCAGAATGGCATCAAGCTCGTTCGTCGCCTTGGTGACCCGGTCGTCCTCTTCCTCGACACTCGGGTGCTTGATCTGGGCAATCTCCCGCTTGGTCTTGCCGATCATGCGAACCATCTGGGCAATCTCAAGGCGTACATCCTCTGCATGATGCTCTGGAGGGCCGTTGTGTTCACCCTCGACAGCCGGTGCAGAAGACGGTTCGGCTGACTGCGTACGAACATTCGCAATGGAGGATTTCATGGCATGCATTTCACTGCGAAGCTCGTTAATCGCTTCAAACAGCTGCAGATTGGATACCTTGGCATCCGCAGTCAAACCCCGACGCAACCGCTGGACACGTTCTGCGGAAAATTCACCTTTTGGCTCTAAACTCATATCGACAATGGCTCCGGTTAGAGTTTTGTTTTGCGACGATGATAAGCCATGAAGTTTAATCAATTATTGCTAAAAGCAGATCTTTCTGCAGCTTTTGCCCGCATTCACGACACTTTATCAAGGCCCTTCAGCCCCGAAAGGCGGCAAAGCCGGATCTACCCGCGGGCCAAATTGCAGTTTCCTGCTGTTTTGCCTCTTTTGCCGCTTGGGCCTTATTCCCTTTTTTTGCCGAATATTTTTTTGTATAAATGTTCGCACGGATTCTTAAGGAACCGATTATAGCGACATCGTTTCGGTTAATCGAAACAGGGATAAAGGCACCGTTTTTCCGATAACTCATATGAATATATAAGAAAAATGGTTCAATCACCGTAAGGGGATCATAATGAAAAGCCTGCTGAAGCTTGCTGCCGTTTCCATGGTGGCACTGGGTACAAGCCTTGCACATGCAGCCGATATCAAGCCTGCCGTTGTCTTTGACATGGGCGGAAAATTCGACAAGTCCTTTAACGAAGGCGTCTACAACGGCGTTGAACGTTTCAAGGAAGAAACAGGTATTTCATACCGCGAGTTCGAAGTCACCAACCCATCCCAGCGTGAACAGGCTCTTCGTAAAATGGCACAGCGTGGTGCCGACCCGATCATCGGTGTAGGCTTTGCCCAGGAGCAGGCCCTTACAAAGGTCGCCAAGGAATTCCCCGACCTGCGCTTCACAATCATTGATGCTGTCGTTGATCTGCCAAACGTCCAGTCCATCGTCTTCAAGGAGCACGAAGGGTCCTTCCTCGTCGGTGTGCTTGCTGCAATGGCTGCTGAAGATGGCGCTGTCGGCTTCGTCGGTGGCATGGACATTCCCCTCATCCGCCGTTTTGCCTGCGGATATGCACAGGGTGCCAAACACGCAAATGCCAATGCCGAGGTGATCCAGAACATGACAGGCACAACCCCTGCGGCCTGGAACGATCCGGGCAAGGGCAGCGAGCTGGCCAAATCCCAGTTTGACCGTGGTGCCGAAGTTGTCTTCGCCGCAGCCGGCGGAACCGGTCTGGGCGTCTATCAGGCTGCCAAGGATGCCGGAAAGCTGGCAATCGGTGTTGATTCCAACCAGAACCACCTGCAACCGGGCACAATGCTGACCTCCATGACCAAGGAACTGGATGTTGCAGCCTACAACTCCTTCAAGGAAGCCCTGTCCGGCACATGGAAGCCGGGTCTGGTCGAGCTGGGACTCGCGGAAAACGGCGTGGCCTGGGCACTGGACGAGAACAACCAGGGCCTGATCACCGAAGCCATGAAACAGGAAGTTGACGCTGCGCGCGCGGCAATCGTTTCCGGTGACATTCAGGTGCATGACTACATGTCTGACAACAGCTGTCCTGTTCAGTAACAGACCCGAACAGATGATGCAGGCTGCGTGATTGTCGCGCAGCCTGCTTTTTGTTTCCGGATATAAAATTTCATGCGAAGGTATTCCCTTCGTTTTTCTTTTTTCATTCTTACAGTGATCACAGCCTATGTCTGCTCCGACACAGCATACTCAAGACCAGGCGACTGCTCTCGCCATTGAACTGACCAATATCAACAAGGCCTTTGGACCTGTTCAGGCAAATCGGGATGTCAATCTTGCCGTCCGCAAGGGAACAATCCACGGTATCGTCGGTGAAAATGGTGCCGGCAAGTCAACACTGATGTCCATTCTCTACGGTTTTTACGAAGCAGACAGCGGTAAAATCCAGCTGGGTGGCAAGCCTCTGAAAATCCAGAACTCCCGTCAGGCCATTGAATCCGGTATCGGAATGGTACACCAGCACTTCATGCTGGTTGACCGTTTCACTGTTCTTGAGAACATCATGCTCGGTGCCGAAAGCGGTGCCCGTCTGAACGAAAGCCGGGACAGGGCCCGTCAGGAACTCCAGCGCCTCGCTGATGAATTCGGTCTGAATGTGGACCCCGACATCGTCACAAGCGAGCTGTCCGTCGGATTGCAGCAACGCGTCGAAATCCTCAAGGCCCTCTACCGCGGTGCAGAGATCCTTATTCTGGATGAACCAACCGGCGTTCTGACACCACAGGAAGCAGATCAGCTCTTTAAAATTTTGGCCACCCTGAGAAACCGGGGAGTCAGTGTGATTCTGATCACGCACAAGCTTCAGGAAATCATGGCGATCACGGACTATGTTTCTGTCATGCGCCAGGGCACCATGGTTGCTGAGCGCCGCACCTCTGACACCAGCAAGGAAGAGCTGGCAGAGTTGATGGTCGGGCGCAAGGTCCTACTGAAAACCGAAAAGGACGAACGCCAAGCAGGAGATGCTCTGATGCAGGCCCGTAACATCAATTATTTTGATGACAAGGGTGTTCAGCGCCTCAAGGACATCAATCTTGATCTTCGCTCCGGTGAGATCGTCGGTATTGCCGGCGTTTCGGGCAACGGTCAGACAGAACTGATGGAAATCCTGAGTGGCATGGTTCCCTTGCAGGAAGGCGCGCTGACCCTCCCGGATGGAACAAAAGTTGACAGCTCCACCGTTCCCGATGCAAAGGATTTCAGAAACAAAAGCATCGGCCACGTCCCTGAAGACCGGTTGAAGTCCGGCATGGTCAAGGCGTTCAAGGCACAGGAAGCGGCCATTATGGGCTTCCATGATGACAAGGCCTACAACGGCACGATCCTGATGGACAACAAGAAGGTCGAAGCTCATTGTCTGGAGCTGATGGAAGCCTACGATGTGCGCCCTGCCGATCCGTCCCTGAAATCCGCGAACTTTTCCGGTGGCAACCAGCAAAAGCTGGTCCTTGCCCGCGAAATGGAGCGCCGCCCCTCTGTTCTGCTGGTCGGACAGCCAACCCGCGGGGTCGACATCGGTGCAATCGAGTTTATTCACAAGAACCTGATCCGCATGCGCGATGAAGGCCACGCCATCCTGCTGGTTTCTGTCGAGCTGGAAGAAATCATGTCCCTGAGTGACAGGATTCTGGTCATGTTTGACGGACAGATTGTCGGGGAGATCGAGGGACGCAATGCCACAACCCAGAAACTGGGGCTGATGATGGGCAATGCCAAAGTCAGCGAGACCCCTGAAGAACAAGCTAAAGATCTGCAGGAGGCTTAGGAAATGAGTTCTGCACAAAGCAAACCTGCCCTGCCCGTATGGATTGATGTTGCCGTTATCCCGGCCATCAACATCGTTCTCGCCCTGCTGGCTTCGGCCCTTGTCATCCTCGCAATCGGGGAAGATCCGGTTCAGGCAGTCGAGATCATGATCCAGGGTGCCTTCGGTTATGACGAGGCCCTGGGGTATACACTCTACTACACCACCAACTTCATCTTTACCGGACTGGCTGTCGCTGTCGCCTTTCACGCCAGCCTTTTCAATATCGGCGGTGAGGGACAGGCCTACATCGGCGGGCTGGGTGTGGGCCTTCTGGTTCTGGCTCTGGATCAGTGGCTGAACTTCTGGGCCCTGATCCCGCTTGCCATTGTTGCGGCAGCCCTCTTCGGTGCAGGCTGGGCCTATATCCCTGCACGTCTGCAAGCCTATCGCGGCAGCCACATTGTCATCACTACCATCATGTTCAACTTCATCGCCTTTGTCCTGATGAACTTCCTGCTGGTTGAACTGCTGATCGCACCGGGTTCCATGTCACCGGAAACACGCAGCTTCGAGGAAGCCGCACGCGTTCCCTACATGCACTACGTTCTGGGATGGTTTGGCATTGAAGCGGCCTATTCCCCGCTGAATCTCTCCATCGTTCTGGCGCTTTTTGCCTGTATTTTTGTCTGGGTTCTGATCTGGCATACCCGCTGGGGTTATGCCATCCGCATGCTGGGTTTCAATGAAAGCGCAACGATCTACAGCGGCATTGACCCGAAGAAAACAATCATCATGACCATGGCCATTTCCGGTGGTCTCGCCGGTTTTGTCGGCATCAATGAAGTCATGGGCGTTCACAACCGCATCCTGCTGGAGTTCACCGCCGGTGCAGGCTTTACCGGCATTGCCGTTGCCCTGATGGGACGCGCTCATCCTGTCGGGATTGTCATGGCCAGCCTGCTGTTCGGTGCCCTCTATCAGGGTGGTGCGGAACTGGCCTTTGAGGTTCCGACTGTCACGCGCGATCTGGTTGTCGCCATTCAGGGGCTTGTCATCCTGTTCAGTGGCGCCCTCACCTACATGACCAAGCCGTGGATTGAAAGGCTGTTCGCAGCACTCACACGCCCCGGGAACACAACAGCACAGGCAGCGGAGTAAGAACCATGGATGATACACTGCTCCTCGTTTTCTCGACGCTCGACTCAACCCTGCGTGTTGCAACGCCCCTGGTGCTATGCGCCATGGCCGGGATCTTCTCGGAACGCTCCGGGATCATTGACATTGGCCTGGAAGGCAAGATGCTTGCCGGGGCCTTTGCAGCTGCAACAGTCGCGGCACTGACAGGTTCTGCATTCGTCGGGCTCTTTGCAGCAATCGGCATTTCCGTCATGATGGCACTGATCCACGGCTTTGCCTGTATCACGCACCGTGGCAACCAGGTTGTCAGCGGTCTGGCGATCAACATTCTTGCATCCGGCCTGACTGTCACACTGGGCATTGCCTGGTTCAGACAGGGCGGACAAACGCCAAATCTCTCCGGTGATGCCCGTTTTGCCCCCATTGATTTCATCGGTTCCGAGCTTCTGGGACAGATCCCGGTTCTCGGTCAGTTCTACGCGGAAGTCGTCAGTGGGCATTCCCTGCTGGTTTACATCGCCTATGCCATGGTCCCCCTGACCTGGTGGGTGCTGTACCGCACGCGGTTCGGTCTGCGTCTGCGCGCTGTCGGGGAAAACCCCCAGGCCGTTGACACTGCCGGTATCTCTGTCTCCTTCCTGCGCTATCGCGCGGTGATCTGCGCAGGCATTCTCTGCGGCATCGCCGGGGCCTATCTTTCAACGGCCCAGAACGCCCAGTTCGTTCGCGAGATGACAGCCGGTCAGGGCTACATTGCCCTCGCTGCCATGATCTTCGGGAAATGGCGCCCCAAAACCGCATTGCTGGCCTGTCTGCTTTTCGGTTTTCTGGATGCCCTTGCGGTTCGCCTGCAGGGCGTCATCATTCCGGGACTTGACGTCCAGCTTCCGGTTCAGCTTGTTCAGGCCCTGCCTTATGTCCTGACCGTCGTTCTGCTGGCAGGCTTCATCGGCAAGGCCGTTGCGCCAAAGGCAATTGGCGTCCCCTATGTGAAGGAGCGCTGAAGATGAACAGCAACAAACCGGAAACAGCTGAACTGCTGAAACGTGCAAGGCAGGCCATGGAAAAGGCCTATGCCCCCTACTCCAACTTTCAGGTTGGCGCCGTGATCGTCTCCGAAAACGGAACGGTCTATGAGGGCTGCAATGTGGAAAACGCGGCCTACCCGCAAGGGTGTTGTGCGGAAGCCTCTGCCATTTCTGCCATGATTATGGGCGGAGATCGCCAGATCAGCGAGATCTATGTCATGGGACACGGCGATGCCCTTGTCACCCCCTGTGGAGGCTGTCGCCAGCGCATTCGGGAGTTTGCCGCGCCGGATGTCAGAATTCATGTCTGTGGTCCGGACAGCATCAGAAAGAGTTATGATCTGGAAACCCTGCTTCCTGACTCTTTCGGCCCGGACAATCTGGACAAATAAGCGTCCACACAGACGCTTCTTACAAAGCTGTCACGGAACAAAAACACCTGTGACACAGTACCCCGTTAAAATGGCGGATCAGAACCCGCATAGTGATCAGACAGCAAGACAACGACAGATCAGAGAATTCAATGTCATTGAAAAACACACAAGAAATCAAGGAAACAGCACTCGCAGCTGCTGATATCATCCGTGAACGGGCCCCGGGCTTTACAGCCACCAAGGCCATTGTTCTGGGTTCGGGGCTTGGCCCGCTGGTTGAAGCCCTCAGGGATGCCGTTGCCATCTCCTACAGCGATCTGCCCGGTTTCCCGCGCCCCTCTGTCGAGGGACACGCAGGAACACTGCATCTCGGAACACTCGGCGGTCAGGCTGTCTTCATGATGCAGGGCCGCAGTCACTACTACGAAAGCGGCCGTCCCGATGGCATGAAAACCGCCCTGCTGGCCCTCAGGGAACTGGGTGTCAAAACCCTGTTTCTGACAAATGCTGCCGGCAGCCTCCTGGAAGAGACAGGCCCCGGTGAGCTGATCCTGATCAAGGACCATATCAACTACAGCGGCCTGAATCCCCTGATTGGTGAAAGCGGCTCCGAACGCTTCATCGACATGACAACTGCCTATGACGAGACGATCCGTTCCGGCCTGAAACGCTCGGCCTTTGAACTGGATATTCCCCTGACAGAAGGGGTCTATATGTGGTTCTCCGGCCCGAGTTTCGAAACACCGGCCGAAATCAACATGGCGCGCGTTCTCGGTGCAGATGCCGTGGGGATGTCGACAGTTCCGGAAGTCATCTACGGACGCTTCCTCGGAATGAAAATTGCCGGCGTATCAATCGTCACCAACTATGCAGCGGGTATGAATGACGAACCGCTGTCTCACGAACAAACCATGGATAACGCAGATCGCGCCGCGCAGAACTTCCAGCGCATCCTTATCCAGTATCTGGAGAGCCTGTCATGAGCGAAAAAGACAAAAACACTCTCACCCGTCTGGCCATTTCCTGCCTGGATCTCACCAGCCTGAACGGGGATGAAACACAAAACGACATCATCGCCCTTTGCAATCGCGCCAAACAGCCGCAAGCCACTGCTGCCGTCTGCGTCTATGCCCCTCATGTCCCGCTGGCTGTAAAGGAACTGGCCGGAACGGGCATTCAGATTGCCGCCGTTGCCAACTTCCCCGGTGGTGACGAAGGTCTCGACGCCGCCAGGGAGCAAACAAAGGCCCTGCTGGACAGCGGTGCGAATGAAGTCGACCTCGTCATTCCCTACCGCGACTGGCAAAACGGCCAGCACGGACTGGTCACCGACATGGTCGAGGCCTGCAGCGAGCTTTGCAGTGGGCGCGGCTTGCTGAAAGTCATTCTGGAAAGCGGTGCCTTCTCCGATCAGGAAGATCTTTACACCCTTTCACGGGCTGTCATCGGCGCAGGCGCAGACATCATCAAAACCTCCACAGGCAAGACCGAAGTCTCTGCCACTCCCCAGGCCGCAATGACCATGCTGCACGCCATTCGTGACAGCGGAGCCCGCTGTGGCTTCAAGGCCTCCGGCGGCATCCGCACAACGGAACAGGCCCATCGCTTCATGGGCTTTGCCGAGCAGGTGATGGGTCCTGAGTGGATCAGCCCGAAAACATTCCGTTTCGGCGCAAGCGGCCTGCTGACGGACCTTCTGGCTTCCCTTGGTCACTCTTCCGGTTCCGACAGCGGCACCTCCTCAAGCTACTAATCACAGGATACGAAGGCGTCCCCATGCTTCTCCCACAGGAAATCATCCGCAAAAAACGCGAGGGCGAAAATCTCACTGCCGAGGAAATTGCCTTCTTTGTCAAAGGCATCAAGGACGAATCTGTTACCGAAGGTCAGGTTGCAGCCCTGGCCATGGCTGTTTTCTTTCAGGGCATGTCCATGGATGAGCGCAGGGAACTGACACGCAACATGACCTATTCCGGTGATGTTCTCAGCTGGAAGTTCCTTTCCGATCGCGGTCCTGTTCTCGACAAGCACTCCTCAGGCGGTGTCGGAGACAAGGTCAGCATGATGCTTGCACCGATTGTTGCAGCCTGTGGCGGTTTTGTTCCCATGATTTCAGGCCGCGGACTGGGTCACACGGGCGGCACACTGGACAAGCTCAATTCCATACCGGGTTACAACACCAATCCGGATATCGAGACCTTCCAGAAAGTCACTTCGGATGTCGGCTGCGCCATCATTGGTCAAACCGCGGATCTGGCACCGGCAGACAAACGCTTCTATGGTATTCGCGATGTCACCGCGACTGTTGAGTCCGTGCCCCTGATCACAGCCTCTATCCTGTCCAAGAAAATGGCAGCCGGGCTTGATGGTCTGGCCATGGATATCAAATGCGGTAACGGCGCTTTCTGTCACAGCTTTGAAATGGCCAATGAACTGGCCGAAAGCATTGTGACAGTCGCAAACGGCTCCGACCTGCCAACCACGGCACTGATCACGGATATGAACCAGGTTCTCGGGCCAACAGCCGGGAATGCTGTCGAAATTCTCGAATCAGCGCTCTATCTGCGGGGCGATTACCGCGAGGCCCGACTGCACGAGGTCACCGTTGATCTCTGTGCAGAGATGCTGTTGCTCTCGGGCCTGAGCGATGATCTGTCCTCTGCCCGTAACAGGGTCAATGAAGTTCTTGATAGCGGCAAGGCCTGCGAAGTCTTTGACAGGATGGTCGTCGCGCTTGGTGGTCCGGTTGATTTTTGCGCCAATGCAGAGAAACATCTGAGCCTGGCCTCTATTCGCAGGGAAATCCGCCCGCCTGAAAATGGCTTCATCGGTGGCATGCAGACCCGTGACATTGGTGTCGCGGTTGTCGCCATGAAGGGCGGACGGATCCGTGCGGCTGATCCTGTCGACCATGCTGTCGGTTTCGTTGACATTCAGCCTGTTGGTTCACAGGTCGGTCCCGATCACCCCCCGGCAGCGGTCGTTCTTGCACACAGTGAAGAGCAGGCAAAGGCCGCAGAGGAAGCCTATCTGGCAGCCCTGAACGTCACCGACCAAAAACCGGAAACGACAGCGGCGATCCTCAAACGCATTGCAGCCAACGGCTGACGCAACAGGGAAAGAACAGAATGGCCAGAGCCTTTATTCTTCTGATGGACTCCTTTGGAATTGGCAACGCTCCCGATGCCAGAGCCTTCGGCGATGAAGGCTCTGACACTCTGGGACATATTGCGAAAGCCTGTGCCGAAGGAAAGGCAGATGACCGTTCGACAGGGAACGGTGCTCTCCAAATCCCGAACATGCAACGCCTCGGCCTTGCCCATGCAGCTCAAATTGCAACAGGCCGGGTTCCGGCCGGCCTGAGCACAGCGCACAACGTCGAGGGCCTTTTTGGCTCTGCTGCCGAGACGAGCAACGGCAAGGACACACCAAGCGGTCACTGGGAAATAGCAGGTGTGCCCGTCCAGTTTGACTGGGGATATTTCCCCCACGAAGTTCCCTGCTTCCCCAATGAGCTGATCGAAGCTCTGGTGGAAAAGGCCAACCTGCCCGGCGTGCTGGGGAATTGTCATGCCTCGGGCACAGAAATCATTGCCCGCCTTGGCGAGGAACACCTCAGCAGCGGCAAGCCAATTGTTTACACCTCGGCAGACTCCGTGCTCCAGATTGCCGCTCACGAAGAAAGCTTTGGCCTTGATCACCTTCTGGAGCTTTGCCTGATTGCCCGCGATCTGGTTGACTCTCTCAATATCGGCCGTGTGATTGCCCGCCCCTTTACGGGAGAGTCCGCAACAGATTTCCAGCGTACCGGAAACCGCCGGGACTATTCGGTCCTGCCCCCTGCACCAACCCTGCTGGATCATGCGAAAACCGCAGAACGGGAGGTTATCGCAATCGGCAAGGTTGCCGATATCTATGCTCATCAGGGCGTAACACAGGTGGTCAAGGCCAGCGGCCATGACCAGTTGATGGACGAGACCCTGAAGGCTATCAGATCAGCACCGGACGGCTCCCTGACCTTTACGAACTTTGTCGACTTTGATGCCCTTTACGGTCACCGCCGCGATATTCCCGGCTATGCTGCAGCGCTGGAACAGTTTGATGGCCGCCTGCCGGAGGTCGAGGCTCTCCTGCAGCCCGATGACATTGTGGTCATTACAGCAGATCACGGCTGTGATCCAAGCTGGAGTGGAACAGATCACACCCGTGAACAGGTTCCCGTCCTGATCTTCGGCCCCGGTGTCAGTCAGAAGGGTTCCATCGGACAGCGCCCGACCTTTGCCGATATCGGGCAGTCTGTCGCAGACTATCTGGATCTTCAGCCACTCTCGCATGGCACAAGTGTTTTTGAAAAGGCAGTACAGTCACAATGAGCGATCTGAAATCCCTGCCCAAAGTGGAACTCCACAACCATCTGGAAGGCACGCTGACACCGGAACTGACCAGACGACTTGCTTCCCGGAACGGCTACACTCTTTCGGATGATCTCTTCACTCCGGAAGACAGTTTTCGCTGGAGCAATTTTCTCGAGTTCCTGAAGGCCTATGATCTTGCATCCGCAGCCATTCGAACGCCCGAAGACTATCGCGATGTCACCTATGACTACCTCAAACGCTGTGCAGCCGAGGGGGTCATCTACGTCGAGACCATGTCTTCTCCCGACCATGCGGCTGCCTCGGGAATGGGGTACCAGGATCATCTGGAGGGCATTGTTGCCGGTATCGAAGAGGCCGAGAAGGACTTTGGCATTACCGGACGCATCATCATCACCTGTGTCCGTCACCTCGGACCGGAAAAGGCACTGAATGTAGCCAGAATGGCAACAGCCTCAAGCCATCCCATGGTCGTTGGTTTCGGTATGGGCGGCGACGAGAATGCGCACAGTCCGGCCGATTTTGCACCAGCCTACAATCTCGCAGCGGAAGCAGGTCTGAAATGCAATGTCCACGCTGGCGAGGTGGCAGGCCCCCAGAGTGTGTGGAACGCCATCAATGACCTGCCGGTTCAACGCATTGGTCACGGCGTGCACTCCATCGAGGACCCCGCACTGATGGATGCCCTGAAAGAACGGGGCATTGCCCTTGAAGTCTGCCCGGGCAGCAACATTGCACTGTCCGTCTATCCGGATTTCAAAGCTCATCCCCTTCGCAGGCTCTATGACCATGGTATCCGTCTGTCACTGAATTCGGACGATCCTCCGTTTTTTCATACAACAGCCGGTCAGGAATACGAAACAGCAGCCCGCGACTTCGGTTTTTCAAGACAGGAGCTGCTTCAGGTCACCCGCATGGCCCTGGAAGATTCCTTCGCGGATGAAACAACCAAACAGGCTCTGCTGGCAAAAGCATGTCCCTGAGCACAGTTTGCAGGCAGAACAGAAAAAGTGAATTAAACAATTGGCAAAGCTGTATTTTTACTATTCCACAATGAACGCAGGCAAATCGACAGTCCTGCTTCAATCCAGTTACAATTACCGCGAAAGGGGTATGCAGCCCCTGCTCTTCACAGCAGCCGTGGACAACCGCTACGACGTGGGCAAAATTACTTCCCGCATCGGCCTGAACGAAGAGGCTCTGATTTACCAGACCACAGACAATCTCTATGCCATGGTTGATCAGGTCCGTCAGAACAGGGCTGTTGACTGTGTTTTTATCGATGAAGCCCAGTTCATGACCCACGAGCAGGTTTTCCAGGCCAGTGAAATCGTGGATGAAATGAATATTCCGGTTCTGGCCTATGGACTGCGGACAGACTTTCAGGGCAATCTCTTTCCGGGGAGTGAGAAGCTTCTGGCCTGGGCTGACAACCTGCAGGAACTGAAAACCATTTGCCATTGCGGGAAAAAAGCAAATATGGTTATTCGCCTGGATCAGGATGGAGAACCTGTTCGCGACGGAGCACAGGTTGAAATCGGAGGAAACGACAGATACCTTTCTCTTTGCCGGAAGCATTTCAAGGATGCCGTTTACCACGGTAAGACGAGTGAAGAGTACAAACAACAACCCTTGTTCAAGGATCGTTAACTCCTTTCTCCTATTCTAACTCTCGGTAAAATAAGAATTGCTCTTTGTTTATACAAAAAACGATTCATGTTATGGTGTGGTGAAAAACCGGAGAGAATAATGCTCGACAAGGACGCTGAATTTGCTGGGTACGGAGCAGGGGCAAACAAAAGAACAAACCTGATCAAATCGATCCTCCCCTATTTTTGCCTTGGCCTGGCAATGATAGGCCTCTTTGTTTTCCTGATTCTCAGAATTGAGGAATTCGCCATCCGCCAACAGGAATCGTCTTTTAACGATCAACAGTTACTGGACACAAACCTCTCGGCAAAAGGCTTTCAGGAAAGTCTCAACACCACCCTTCTGACCTCTGAACAGACCCTGCAAAGCGCGATCGAACCCTTGCTGACCCGGCAAATCGATGAAGCAGAATCCCTCCGGCTTATCAAACAGAACCTCTCTTTGAATTCCTTTGTCATTCAGAACATCTTCCTTGACCAGAATGGTGAGACCATTTTTAACGTCAGCAAGGAAGGTCACGACACGGAAGAAGAGAAAAAGCAGATTCAAAAATGGGTGGATGAAAACTGGAATGCCCTGCAGCAAAACAGCATCAACCGGATCGTTACACCTATTCATGCCACACCGGAGGAGCAGTTCTTTGCCCTGCTCTTTCCTGTTCGCACTCCAAAAATCAACAGCTTTGCCGGTGCCTTCGTTGCGCTGGTTGATGTCGGCCTGCTCTCCGAGCGCTTCGTCCGTGATCTGAGGTCCGGTCAATATGGCGCGGGTTACATGCTCAATGAGGACGGCATGGTGATTTACGATCACGAGATGGAAATCATCGGCCAGAATGTTTTTGGCGGCATGCACGAAAACTTTCCCGAAGTTCTGCGTATCGACAGACGTCTGGTCAGCGAGGACAGCGGTCAGGACGAATACACCTTTACAGTGGACCGCGATACCGGACAGCAATCCAGAAAGCTGATCGCCTGGAACAGTGCCAAACTGGATGGCCGCACCTTTGTGATTGCCCTTTCCGCACCGGACAAGGAAATTTCAGCCGCCTTTTCCAACCTCAGAGAACAGATCATTCTTGTTGTCACAGGTCTCTCTGCGCTCTTGATTGTCGTCATGTTCTATCTCTTCCGTCAGCAGAAGGAACAGTTTGCCAAAACGGAATCCGCCCTCCACAGCGATCTGCAGGCAAAGAAGAAATCCCTGAGCGAAATCGAACGGAGCTACAAGGACATCTTCAACAACGCTGCAATCGGTATTTACCGGGCCAATACAGACGGGCAACTGCTCAAGGCCAATCCCTATCTCTGCCGTCTTCTGGGATACGAAAACGAGGATCAGGTCCTTGCCAACCCGGATGCCACTGCCATGAGCAACTGGTATTGTGACAGCAATCGTCTCGCATTTATCCACGAGAACATGCAAAACAGCAAAATGGTTGAAAACCTTGTTTCGGAAGTCCGGGTGCGCCATGCAGAAAAGAACATCTGGATCAGTGAAAACATCAACCCGGTGCACGGCGACAACGGTGAACTGCTCTATTACGAGGGAACCGTTCAGAACGTCACATCACAGCGCTCCACCCAGGAGGCCCTGCTCAAGAGCGAATCACACCTGCGGGCCCATATGCGCTCCATGCCTGATCTGGAAATGGTGATCTCCAACGACGGTGTCATGATTGACGTCTATGGTGATGAAGGCCTGCTCTACATGAACAGGGAGCACGTTGTCGGGAAGCCCCTGACAGCCTTTGCATCAAGAGAAAAAACCGAGTTCTGGCAGAAGGTTATCAAAGACACTCTGGAAAAGGGCGAAACCCAGTCTTTCGAATACAATCTGAAACTTCACAACACCGAATTCTGGTTTGAGGGACGGGCTTCCCTTATTCGCGCCGAAAAAACTGAAGAACAGCAGGTCATAATACTTGCACGAGACATTACAAGACGCTATCTGGATCAGAAAGCACTCAAGAATGCTTTGGAAAAGGCTGACACAGCCAATGAGAACATCAATAAAACACTCGCAAAATCCCTGCCGGATATCGAAAAAGCCTCCAAGCTCATCCAACAGTCAGGCGCTGATGGTTCTGAAGACACTTCAGAAGCACTTCAACTGATCAACGATACAGTAAAGGCTTTGAGAGGCCTTAAGGACTCTTCTGGCACCTGACAGGAACGGGCCTTTTGCGCCCTTGTCCTGCTGAAGCAAAGAAGGTGTATGCGTTGTCCCGGACGCCTGTTTCAGATCATCTCAAGGCAGTTGTCTCCTGCCTGCCTCATCCTGTCCGCAGGGCAGCGGGGCTTGTGCTGTGCCTGATATCGATCTGGCTGCCTTTCCCGCTCAAGGCACAGGATGCCGTTGAAACGCTCGAAAAACTCACCTACATGACCGAAAGCTACCCTCCCTATCAGTACGAGGAGGATGGCGAACTTACAGGTCTCTATATCGAACTGCTGGACCTTGCCTTCAAGGAAATCGGCCTGAGCAAAAGCGCACAGGATCTTGTGCGCATTGTGCCGTGGGCAAGAGCCTACAAACGCACTCTCAACCTGCCAAATTCGGCCCTGGTTGGCATCGTCCGTTCCCCCATGAGAGAAGAGCTGTTCCAGTGGGTGGGTCCCTTCTCCGAAACAAGCGAACGCTTTGTCATCGTTCATCGTCTCCACGAGGATGTCGAAGCCACCTCCCATCCCCGTGGCAGCTTCAGAATTGCAACAGTTCGCGGAGATATCACACTCGAATATCTCGAAAGAGCCGGTATCGGTGAAGACGAAACGCTTCTGACCCCGGACCCGGACAGTATTATCGATCTGATCCGCAAGGACCGGGTTCACTACTGGGCCTATGGTCAGGATGTTATCGAGTTCAAACTCAATGAAGCGGACCTGCTGGACGAGTTTGAAATCACTGCCGTTCTCGGCGATGCTGCCATTTACATCGCCGCCAACCATGCAACGGACAAGGCCGCCCTGAAACTACTGCAACAGGCCATGGACAAGGTCCGCAAATCCCCTGAAGCAAAAGTCCTTCACGAAAAATACGGCATCACAAACACTCAGCCGGTTCGACGTCTGAAACACGCCAAAACACGCTGATAAACCAAACACACTGATACGCTAGAAGCGACCTGCAGAAAAGGCCTTCAGATCAAAGTCGGCATGCTGCTCTGAAACCAGTCCGGCAACAAGCTGTGCCGTCCCGGCTGACTGGGTCAGGCCCAGATGCCCGTGTCCAAAGGCATAGACAACGCGCCGGGACTGTGGAGAGTAGTCGATCACAGGCAGGGAGTCAGGGATGGACGGTCTGAACCCCATCCACTGTTCGCCATCATCCGTCTTCAGCTCAGGCAGGAAGCTTCTGGCCTTGTCCAGCAGGATTTTGGCACGCCGGTAATCAGGGGCTCTTTCCAGTCCGCCAAGCTCGACCGCACCACCAACCCTGATCTTCCCGTCAATTTCCGAAATGACGAAGCCATGGCCGCTGAAGGTCAGATGTGTGCGCAGATCAAGAGAGCCCTCCGGCAAGGTCGTGTTGTATCCCCGTTCTGTTTCAAGCGGTATCCTGTCCCCAAGCGTTGCAGCCAGCCGGTGTGACCAGGCTCCGGCTGAAACAACAACCTTCGCGGCATCATAAGCACCGGAAGAGGTCAGCACTTCAACATCCTGTCCCCTGTCCCTGAGCGACAGGGCTTCGGCCTGGACGATTTGCCCGCCCTGTTCCACAAAGGCCTCTTTAAGAAACCGGAGCCAGCTTGCCGGATCGCAGCAATTCACCCAGTCAGGTGTAAATCCGCCATGCGTAAAGCGCCTGTCCAGACCGGGCTGGATTTCTGCAATGGCTTCCGGGCTTTCCAGCAAATCATAGCGAACACCAAGTTCCCTGCGAATGTCCCAGAAAGGTATGGAAGCCCTGAACTCGGCCTCCCCCTCATAGAGCTGCATCTGTCCCTTTTTGACCAGAAAGTGCTCTCCCGATACTTTTTTCATAAGGGCAAAGAGAGCTTCCCTGGAAAAGCCCATCAGGGCTGTTTGCGCCCGGACAGAGGCCTCATAACGGTCCGTCCAGCTGGCCCGCCAGAATTTCAGCAGCCAGGGCGCAATGGAGGGCAGATAGGATGGAGGAACAGAAAGCGGTCCAAGCGGATCAAGCAGCCATTTCGGAGCCTTGCGCATGATACCCGGTGTGGCCAGCGGAATCACCTCGCTGAAGGCAAAAGCCCCGGCATTGCGCGATGAGGCCGCCAGAGAGGCATCATCCCTGCCCAGCAGGGTAACGGCATAACCATGCTCCTGAAGGGCAAGGGCAGAGGTCGTTCCAATGATCCCTGCCCCGATAACAATTACAGGTGTCTTTGACATGGGTGCGTTCTCTCAACTTCAGACAACAGGAAAGGAAGGTCAGGCTGTAATGCCCCTGGCATAGGGATCGGCATCATGAAAAAGGAGACTGGCTTCTGCCGTTACAAAGGCACGCCCTGTCACCGTCGGGATCACACCACCCCTCTCACCGGGCTGGTAGCTCAGACGATAGCAGCTGTCGATAACACTTTCCTGAACCCATTCCACCCCGGCATCAAGCTTGCCATCCTCGGCAAGACACGCCATCTTGGCGGAGCAGCCTGTTCCACAGGGGGAACGGTCATAGGCCCCACCGGGACAAAGCACAAAGTTGCGCGCATCCGCATCCTCCGAATGTGCAGACGACAACAGTTCCACATGGTCGATCCATGCGCCGTCCCTTCCTGTAATGCCGGCCTTTTCCAGCGCTTTGCGAACAGAAAGTGAAAAGGCTGTCAGGCGGGTCAACTCTGAAAGCTTCAGTGCGCAGGGGCGATCGTCAGTGAGAAAGAACCAGTTTCCTCCCCAGGCCACATCACCCGTAACAACGCCATACCCCTCAACGTCTACCTGAACATCCCTGTGCAGGCGATAGCTCTCGACATTGACGACAGAAACAGAGTTGTCTGCATGAAGAGTAATCTCCACCACACCCACGGGCGTTTCAATCCGGTGCTGGCCTTCCTTGATCCGCCCCATAAAACCGAGTGTGACAGCAAGGCCAATCGTTGCATGTCCACACATCCCCAGATTTCCGACAGGATTGAAATAGACAACCCCTGCAACACAGTCCGGGCGGGAAGGTTCAACCAGCAAGGCGCCAACCATGGCGTCGTGTCCCCGGGGCTCCAGCAGCACCGACTGGCAAAACGCGCTGTGTTCCTGCTCAAGTCGCAAAGCGCGTTCGGCAACGGTCCCTTCTCCCAGATCCGGACCACCCTCGACGATAACACGGGTTGGTTCACCTTCAGTGTGACTGTCAATTACACGGATCATGTCCTGTACCCTTTCCGGTAAATCAGAGGTTGTCGAGAGACTGCTTCAAAGCGGACCAGAGTTCTTCAACCGGTTCACAGCCCACCGAAAGACGAACGAAAGCCGGATCAACGGCATCTCCCCAGCGTGCCCTGCGTTCAGCAGAGGAATGAAGACCACCAAAGGAAGTCGCCGGGCGCAACAGGGAACAGCCATTGATAAAGGCTTCGGCCTTCCCTTCACTTTCAAGCGTCAGGGACAAAAGAAAACCGAAGCGATCCATCTGCCGGGCAGAAAGGGCATGCGCCGGATCATCCGGCAAACCCGGGTAGCGAACAGAACGCACGGCCGGATGATCCTGCAGGCGTTCTGCAACAACCCCGGCCGTCGTACACATGCGTTCAAACCGGACCTCGAAACTCTCCAGCCCCCTGTGCAAAAGCCAGCATTCATGGGCAGAGGGAATGGAACCGGAGAAGGTTCGCCATTCACGGGCTGCTTCCATGATGCTCTCATCCCGACAGGCCATGTGCCCCATCAGAAGATCGGAATGCCCACCCGGTGATTTCGTGTCTGACGCCACAACAATATCAACACCCAGATCAAGGGGGCGCTGCCCCAGTGGCGTCATGGTCGTATTGTCGGCAATGGTTATTCCACCAGAGCTCCTGACAGCCGAAGACACCTCTTTGAGATCGATCACATCCAGACCCGGGTTCGATGGTGTTTCCAGGAAGACAACAGCAAAGCCTTCGAAACCACCATCTGCAAAAGTCGCTGTGGGGCGCTGCTCGACACTCACACCAAGCTGAGCCAGAAAGCGTTCCGACAGCCTTCGGGTGACATAATAGCCATCAGAGGGAACAAGCAGGCGATCACCTGCTTTCAGCGTTGCAAAAAGCGCCGCAGCGATTGCCGCCATTCCGGAGGGGAAGGCCAGACAGGGTGCCTGTTCCATATGCGCCAGCACGTGCTCCAGATGATCCCAGGTCGGGTTTGTGACACGCCCGTAGCCCGGGCTTTCATCCGGTTGTCCAGGCAGGTGGTACATGGAACTCTGCACCAGAGGCAAGGCAACCGGCTCTCCCCTGGAAAGGCTCTGCCCTCTTAAATGCAGCAATTCTCCGGCTTTAAAGCGTGTGTTTTCAGTCATCTCGAAATCATGTCTACAAAGAGTCTACAAAATCTGATGCGAGTGTGTGACAGACTGGAACGCAAAGCAAGTCCGATGTGGCCCTGCTTTCAAAAAGATTTGGAAACGGGAAAAGACAGACAACAAAAAACCCGCAAGGGCCGGGCCACAAGCGAGTGAACAGATCATCATGCCAACTGGTAAGAGAGAGTGGCGACCCCTACGGGATTCGAACCCGTGTTGCCGCCGTGAAAGGGCGGTGTCCTAGGCCTCTAGACGAAGGGGTCACTGTGGTGCAAAGCACTCTCTTGTCACGGCTCGAAAAACCGGATCAGACTGGCGACCCCTACGGGATTCGAACCCGTGTTGCCGCCGTGAAAGGGCGGTGTCCTAGGCCTCTAGACGAAGGGGTCAAGGGCAAGTCTGATCACTCTTGTTCAGAGCTGTGTCGAGCTGAGCTGGCGACCCCTACGGGATTCGAACCCGTGTTGCCGCCGTGAAAGGGCGGTGTCCTAGGCCTCTAGACGAAGGGGTCAGCGGCTCAACGAGGGTGTGTTTACCCCGCATCCCTGTTCCTTTGCAAGGACTTTTGTGCGTCTTTGTGACTTTTTCTTTGCAGAAAAACAAAGATCGCTTCCAAATCAAGCTTTTCTGCGGTTTTCCGGGATTTAAAACCGATACAGAAAGAAAAAACATCCGGCCCGGAATCTAAGCAGACCACTGATAAGACAGGGAGAATCGTTTCAGCGTTCCGAATCAGGATGCTTCTGCAGCATCCTCGACAATCAGCTGAACACCATCCGGTCCAGCCCAGGTGTCCTTTTTGAGTTTCCCGGCAACATGCAAAGGCAGGGAACGCGTGTTCAAAAGCTTCTGCCCCAGCTCTGTATCCAGAGACCTGAAAGCAATCGCCTTGATAGAGGCACCATCCTGACCGGTCAGAATACAGCGGACATGCTTTTCCCCGACCACAGACGGACGCACGACGCGCACGGACGGCAGAACAAAACGAGGCTGGGCATTGCCTGTGCCATAGGGACCGCAGGCTTCCAGCAAATCCACCAGATCAGCCGACACACCACTGGGTGAAAGCGCGCCGTCCACGCCCAGTGTCGGGACATAGGAGGCCTGGATGAGAGCCTTGTCCAGGCGTTCCTGCATGAAAGCTGTGAACCCGGCAAAGGACGGCTGCAAGACTGTCAGACCGGCTGCCATCACGTGGCCACCCCCAGCCTCAAGCAAACCCTGCTGGCGCGCGGCAATAACGGCGGCTCCCAGATCCACACCGGGGACAGAGCGCCCCGAACCCTTGCCAACACCATGCTCATCAAAGGCAATCACCAGCGCCGGAAGATTAAACCGTTCTTTCAAACGACTGGCGACAATACCGATCACACCCGGATGCCACCCCTGCCCCGCAACGATCACGCAACCTCTGTGTTCCTGCTGCTCGGCCTGATCCAGCGCAGCCAGCAAAACAGAATCCTCCAGCTCCTTGCGGGCATCATTCATCTTGTCCAGCCGTTGCGCCATAGCCTCGGCTTCGGATGCATTGTCATTGGAAAGCAGGCGCGCGCCCAAAGATGCCTCCCCCACACGCCCCCCGGCATTAACACGTGGTCCAAGGGAAAAGCCGAGATGCCCCGCATCAGGGCGCTCCTTCAAGCCGGAAAGATCACTCAGGGCAACGATCCCGGCATTGCTGCGCCGGGCAATCAGCTTCAGCCCCTGCGCAACATAGGCCCTGTTCAGACCGGTAAGTGGCACCACATCACAGACTGTTCCCAGCGCCACAAGATCCAGCAGAGCCATCAGGTTTGGCTCCTTCATACCCTGCTGTTCAAAAAAGCCCCTGTTGCGCAACTCCCTGTTCAGGCCGATCAGGAACAGGAAGACCACCCCGCAAGCAGCCAGATTGCCGTACTTCCGGTCTTCATCCTGACGGTTGGGGTTGACCAGAGCGGTTACAGCCGGAAGTTTCGGCTCTGCCTCGTGGTGATCCAGAACCACAACAGAAAGACCGGAGTTCTGGGTTTCTTCCAGAACCTCAAAAGCCGTGGTTCCGCAATCCACAGTCAGAACCAGTCCACAACCCTGCTTTCTGAAGCTTTCCATCGCCAGAAGATTTGGCCCATAACCTTCTGCAATCCTGTCGGGAATATGCACAGCGAGATCGCGCCCCAGCCCTCTGAAATAACGAACAATCAAGGCTGTGGAGGTTGCCCCGTCGACATCGTAATCCCCGAAAACTGCAACCTTCTGTCCCGCTTCCAGAGCCGAGGCCACAGCCGCCGTTGCCTTGTCCATATCCTGAAAACGCGACGGATCAGGCAGAAAGTCCCGCAGAGTCGGGTTCAGAAAATTTTCGGCCTCTTCCAGGGAAACCCCGCGTCCGGCCAGCACCCGTCCGATAATTTCCGGCAGGTTCAGACGTTGGGTGAGCAACAGGGCATGGCGCTCATCCCCTGATCCTTCAGCCCCCAGACGCTCTTCCCAGCGCTTCCCCAGAAGAGAGCTTTCCACCCCCAGAAAGCAGGAACGTACCGGGATATCACCGGAACCGGTCTGGTCAGCCTGAAGTGTCATGAAAGGGCATCCTCTCGTTAGGGGAATCGGTTATCTGTTTTTCACTCCGCAGCATCATCGCGCTGATCACACCAAAAGAAAAGGCACAGAGCCTAAAAAGCCTGTGCCTTTTGTACAAAAATCCGGGTTCCTGTCAGCTTGGCAGGTATTCCTCGCTCCAGCTTTCACTGACATCGCCCGATTGCAGAAGCGCTTCAATATCCCGGTCCGAATAGCCGAACTCTGACAACACCGCCCGGGTCGAGGTTCCGAACTTTTCAGGAGGCCTCAGAGCCCTGACAACTGCCCGCTTCGACCTGACAGCATAGGGATCAAGCTGTGTAACAACGTGCCCGCTCGGATGATCACTGTAAATCGAGAAGGAATAGCTCCCCCGATCCGTTCCGGGCGTTCCATCCGCCTCACGGCTGTACCGGCTGCGCAGACTGTCCAGATTGTCAAATACGACGGCTGCAATATCGGCCTCGGCAAGGCGCGACACCCAGTTTGAAGCCGTGTCACGGGCAAAAACCGCGACCATATGCACATCGCGTTTTTCCGGCTCCAGCCCAGCCAGCTCCTCAAAGCCCGAAAGTTTCTCAAGCCTGTGGGCATCATCGCCATAGGCATTGAGCATCAGAAACTCGCCATCAGCTGTCTGATAGAACCGGTGACAGACATCATAGCCGGTAATATCCGGGCCGGAGGGTTCATCAAACAGTCCTCTGCCCCTGTAGTCATAACAGAAAGGAACCTGAAGCAGACCACTGTTGGCTGACAGGGATGTTCGTCCACGTCCGATCCGCCCTGTTGTGTATTTCTGGTAAAGCGCTGCCGCAATGCTCAGTGTTCCGCCAAAACCGCACATGACATCAATGGTTCCAACATGAGCATGCTCTTCAGGTCGGTCCATCGCTCCGCCAAAACGCATCATGATACCGGTCGAAGCCTGAACCAGATCATCGTAACCGATATAGTCCGTGCGCGTGCCATGCCTGACCCCGCCAAAACAGTCCAGCTTGCAGAAAATGGCATCCGGGTTCATGGCTTTCAGGCTCTGTTCATCCAGGCCCATTTTCCGAATCTGCGTGTCGGTCGCATTCCAGACAATAATATCGACACCCGCAACCAGCTTTTCAAAAAATTCACGCCCCTTCTCGCTTGTAATATCGGCCAGAACCGAGCGTTTTTCCCGCATCTGGGACATGCCATAGATCACTGTGTTCCAGCTGTCATAGAGCGGTGTGGCCGGTTCCAGTTTGATCACCTCAGCTCCGAAGCGCGCCAGATAACAGGCAGAGTGTGGTCCGGCAATGACATTGCAGAGATCGAGAATGCGCACACCTGACATCCAGCCGGATTTGTCATCACTTTGCCGGGGCTTCAGAAGCTCTGTCCGGATTGCCTGCAAGCTCGAAAGAGCCTCGTCAAACTCGACCCACTGCCGCGGCGCCGGTTTCAGAGCCTCCTCACCACTTTCCTCCAGCCAGACAACAGGACCCGGCTGGATCATCATGCCATAGACAGGATCGTCCACTTCGATCATCAGGCCGGACATTTCGGCATAGTCATCGTGAATCCATTCCTGCAGCCAGCGTTGAGGCGCACCGGGAATTCCTGTTTTGCCAAAGACCTTCTGCCATTCCTGGGAGGTTCTCGTCAGAAAAACCCTTTTCATGCGTTCAGCAATAATGTCTGCCCACTTCTTCGGCATGGGATAGACACCAAGGGATGTGTCGGACTCCCATTGCGAAACCGGCAGATAGGTGTTGTCCTGCTCGTTCAAACCTTCCGCAATCAGCTCGTCATAGATACCCAGTGCCTGCAAACAGCGCCTGGCATGATGTTTGTGGCTGGGACAGACAACATAGAACATCCGTCCGTCCTTGCACATGTAACTGCGATAGAAGGGATCCAGAAGCTCCTGCAGATCCTCATAGGACATGTCCATCGCCAGCCCGGCATCCCGGCGACGGTCAATCTCGACCTCCCGCTGGGTCAGATAACGCCGGGGCATGCCTTCAAGCTTCAGTGAGTTGTAGCAGAGCCCTTCCATGACCGCGGCAGCCAGCGGTACTTCGATCTGGTCCCCAAGCCCGGTCACCTGACGGGCCTGTAAGGCCAGAACAGCACTTGAGGCCGCCATCATGGAACCATAGGCAGAAGCCAGTGGAAGCGGAGAAAAGGACGGATTGATCCCCAGAAGAACACGGTTCAGCCCCATATCTGTAAAGACACCGGAACTGGCTGCAATGATGCTTTCATAGGCCTTCAGTTCCCGGCGCTCTGCATCGTCGGAGGCAAAACCGGGGATCGACAGCGTGATCAGTTCCGGACGCTGCTTGCGCATTTCTGCGAAATCCAGACCCAGACGGCTCAGCTTTCCGGGACGGAAGTTTTCAATCACAATATCTGCTTCACGGCAAAGCGCCCGGGCCTTGTCGAGACCGTCCCGTGTTTTCAGGTCAAGCGAGACAATCAGCTTGTTCCTGTTCAGAACGGCATTCGCCGGATTGTCCCAGAACGGACCGGAAGGCGGATCGACGTGCACCACAGTTGCCCCCAGATCCCCCAAAAGCATTCCCACTGCAGGCCCTGCAATGAATTGCCCGAAATCAACGACCTTCACGCCTTTGAGCGGCAGTTTTGAATCGGCCTTGCTGTTCATTCCAACTCCTCCCAGAGTCAATCATTTCTGCCGGGTTCTCAGGCCCGGTTTTCCGCCCTGATCCAGGACGCCGCCTTTTCAGCAATCATAAGCGTGGGTGAATTTGTATTGCCACTGACAATCGTCGGCATAATTCCCGCATCGACCACGCGCAATCCCCTGATCCCCATAACGCGCAAATGGGAATCCACGACAGTCATCGGATCATCTGCACGACCCATTTTCGTCGTTCCGACAGGGTGAAAAATCGTTGTACCGATGTCACCTGCTGCAGTGACAAGCTGCTCGTCACTTTCATAGGACAATCCCGGTTTGACCTCTTGCGGATTGTACTGTGCCAGAGCCGGCTGCTCTGCAATTTTGCGCGCCATGCGAATAGAGTCAGCGGCAACCTTCCTGTCCTCATCGGTACTGAGATAGTTGGGTGCGATCTCCGGTGGCTTCATGGAATCATTCCCCCGGACCAGCACTGTCCCGCGGCTGGTCGGATTCAGATTGCAAACACTGGATGTAATCCCGGGCCAGGGGTGCAGGGGTTGTCCGAAGGCCTCAAGGCTGAGCGGCTGGACGTGGAACTGAATATTGGCATGCTCCTGCCCTTGCGCGCTTCTGGTAAAAATCCCCAGCTGTGAAGGCGCCATACTCATGGGCCCGGATCGCTTCAGGAGGTATTCAAGCCCGATCCGGGCCTTCCCGTGCAGGGACCCCGCCATCTCGTTGAGCGTCTTGACGCCCTCGACACGATAGATCGTACGCAGCTGCAAATGATCCTGCAGGTTCCTGCCGACACCGGGCAGTTCATGTTCAGGCCGGATTCCCTGCTGCTGCAGGTATTCTGCATCCCCGACACCGGAATACTGCAGAATGGCCGGACTGTTCACGGCACCGGCACTCAGGATCATTTCACCCCTGACCTGAACGGATGTGTCCTGCCCGTTCCAGATCAAATCCGCACCCACACAGACCTTCTGTCCATTTTCATCCCGGTCAAAGCGCAGTTTTTTGACCTGCGCATTTGTCCGGATTTCAAGATTTTTCCGGTCCTTTACAGGATTGAGAAAGGCCTTGGAGGAATTCCAGCGCCAGCCGGAACGCTGGTTCACCTCGAAGTAACCCGTCCCTGTGTTGTCTCCGGAATTGAAATCAGGCGTCGCAGGAATACCGGCTTCGTTGGCTGCCGCAGCATAGGCATCCAGAATTTCCCAGTTCAGTCTCTGCTTTTCAACGCGCCATTCCCCGCCTCCGGCATGGAGATCATCATCCGAAACAGCCTTTTCACCTTCCAGGCGATAGTTGTCTTCATGAGCCTTGAAATCTTCCAGACAGGCCGACCAGGACCACCCGTTTTCCCCTGTCAGATTGGCCCAGCCATCATAATCCCGCGCCTGTCCGCGCATGTAGATCATACCGTTGATCGAGGAGCAGCCCCCCAGAACCCGCCCGCGCGGGTAGATCAGAGAGCGCCCGTTCAGGCCCTTTTCCTCAACTGTCCGCAACAGCCAGTCCGTTCTCGGATTGTTGATACAGTGCAGATAACCGACCGGAATATGGATCCAGTGATAGTTGTCCTTGCCTCCTGCTTCCAGAAGCAGAACACGCTTGTCCGGATCGGCAGACAGACGGTTGGCGAGGAGGCAGCCTGCCGTCCCCGCACCAACAACGATGTAATCAAAGGTGTTATCCATTTACAGCCCCGTTATCTGGCAACAGGCATGGAGAACTCTGCGCCGTCTTCCATGTCTGCAGGCCATCTTTGCATGATGGACTTCTGCTTGGTGTAAAAACGCACACCCTCTTCACCATAGGCATGCATGTCCCCGAAGAGAGACTTTTTCCAGCCACCAAAACCCTGCCATGCCATCGGGACCGGAATGGGAACATTGATGCCGACCATGCCGACCTGGATACGGCGCCCAAAGGTGCGCGCAACATGACCGTTTCTGGTGTAACAGCTTGTGCCGTTACCGAATTCGTGTCTGTTGATCAGATCAATCGCCTCATCCAGACTGTCCACCCGCACACAGCAGAGAACCGGCCCAAAGATTTCTTCCCGGTAGATTTTCATCTCCGGTGTCACCTGATCAAACAGCGTTGCTCCCAGAAAGAACCCATCCTCAAATCCCGGAACCTGCAAGCTGCGGCCATCAACCAGAAGCTCTGCCCCTTCCGACACACCGACATCAATATAACCTGAAATGCGCGATCGTGCTGCATCGGTTACGATCGGCCCCATTTCACTGGCCTCGTTCATGCCGGAACCAATGCGCAACGCCATCGCACGCTCTGTCAGCTTTGGCATGATGCGATCAGCCGCCTCACCAACGAGCACAGCGACAGAGATCGCCATGCAGCGCTCACCGGCAGAGCCATAGGCTGCACCGATCAGCCCATCAACGGCCTTGTCCATATCGGCATCAGGCATGACAACAAGATGGTTCTTTGCTCCACCAAGAGCCTGAACACGTTTCCCCCTGGCTGCGCAGTTTTCATAGATATAGTTCGCAATCGGGGTTGATCCGACAAAAGACAGGGCCTCGACATCGGGATGCTCTATCAGCGCATCCACAGCAACCTTGTCGCCCTGAACCACATTGAAGACACCATCCGGAAAGCCTGCCTGTTTCATCAGATCGGCAATCATCAGACTTGAAGTCGGATCCGTCGGGCTTGGCTTGAGAACAAAAGTGTTTCCGGCAGCAATGGCAACCGGATACATCCAGGCCGGCACCATGACCGGGAAATTGAAAGGTGTCACTCCGGCAACAACCCCCAGAGGCTGCCGGAATGTCCAGTTGTCCATCCCTGTGGAAACCTGGTCCGAATAGTCCCCTTTCAGAAGCTGGGGAATACCGCAGGCAAACTCGACAACATCAATACCGCGCTCAACCTCTCCTCGCGCATCGGAAAAGACCTTGCCATGCTCGGTCGTAATCACCTCGGCCAGCTTGTCCTTGTTGTCCTGCAGCAGCGACAGGAAACGGAACATCAGGCGGGCACGTTTGATCGGTGAGGTTTCAGACCAGGCCGGAAAAGCCTTTTTCGCGGCTGCAACGGCAACATTTACGTCTTCTGCAGAAGAAAGTCCCACAGACGCTCTGACGTCTCCTGTCGCGGGATTGAAGACGTCCTGACGTTTCCCCGAAGTGGTTTCAAGACCTGCTCCGTTGACATGGTTGTCAATCTGCAAAAGGCTATCGGCTGTCTGGCTCATCCTGTCATCACTTTCCTGTCTTTGTCGTCAAGGCAGTCACCAGCCCTGACCTGTCATGTCTGTTCAGTTCCGGAATTTCCTTTTCACAGACAGGCAAGGATGCAGAGGGGACCCCATTACCAATTTTAATGGGATTCCAGCCTCTCACATCTTCTGCCTGTGTGAACAAAACAAGATTTGCAAAAGCTTTCAGAAAAATCCAATGACGAATGGTACAGAGATATATTAGTGTTTTTTATATGAGCAAAATCACCAATCTCAATACACTGATGGCTTTTGTCGCGGTCGCCCGGGATGGCAGTGTCTCCCGCGCAGCAGAGACCCTGCACATCACCCAGCCCGCAGTCAGTCACCAGCTCAAACGCCTGTCCGAAGAAACGGGCCTGACGCTATTTGACCGCACGTCATCCGGTCTGAAACTGACACAGGACGGGGCCCAGCTTCTGAGCCGGGCGGAACAGGTTCTATCGGCACTTTCCGATTTCCAGAGAAGCGCACAACGCAGAGCAGGACGCATCAGCGGCAAGTTGCGGATCGGAACGATCATTGACCCGGAGTTTATTCGTCTGGGCCAGTTTCTGGTCCGGCTGGTCGAAACCTATCCGGACTTACAGATCGAACTCCTGCACGGGATGAGCGGAGAAGTGCTTGAACGCATCCAGCGCAAGCAGCTGGATGTCGGCTTTTATCTGAGCGGTCCACAGAGTGAAGGCAATCCGGAACACCCCGATGAAAAAGAGTTCCACGTCTCATCTCTGGCCCGGTTTCGCTACTGTGTTGTTGCACCCCCAGGCTGGGACAGCGCGATCAAACAGCTCGACTGGCCGGAACTGTCCAGACTCCCCTGGATCGGAACACACAGCCAGTCTGTCCACCACCGCCTGATCGAGCGGGAGCTGCAACCCCTGAAGGCCTCTCTCAATATCGTGGCCCTGGTGGATCAGGAAGCGTCCATGCTCGAAATGGTCCGCTCGGGTATCGGTCTGAGCCTCTGTCGGGAGTCCATTGCCCTGCGGGAGCAACAGGCCCATGGTCTCATTGTTTCAGAAAAAGTCCATGTTCCGTGCGATATGAGCTTCATCACCCCGAAAAATCGCCGGAATGATCCAGCCATCAAAGCCGTTTTTGAACTGCTGGAGGAACTCTGGAGCCACCAGCCCTATTCACTGGAACAGAACACGTCACCGTAGCCAGCAAAAAGGCCTCCCGAAAAATCGGGAGGCCTTTTGAAATCGCAGCAATATGATCCGGCTTATTCAACCAGATGCTTGTACCATGTTTTCACACCGAAGTTGTGCTGGGCATCAACAGTCCGCACAGTACCGGTTTTGGAGCGCATGACGATGGACTGGGTTGTCGCACGGCCACCCGGCAACAGACGAACGCCGCGCAGCAACTGACCATCGGTCACGCCGGTCGCAACGAACATGACATCGCCACTGGCCAGATCGTGAATGTCATACTTGCGGTTCAGGTCCTCGATCCCCCAGCGCTTGGCACGGGCAACCTCGTCATCGTTGCGGAAAACCAGACGTCCCTGGAACTGTCCACCTGTGCAACGCAGCGCTGCCGCAGCCAGAACACCTTCCGGAGCACCACCGGTGCCCATGTAAATGTCGATAACAGACTCAGGATTGGTTGTCGCCAGAGCACCAGCCACATCACCATCGCCGATCAGAACGATACGCGCACCGGCTTCGCGGGTTTTCGCAATCAGTTCCTCGTGACGGGGACGGTCCATGATGCAGGCAACAAGCTCGCTCACATCACATTTCTTTGCCAGTGCAAGGTTTTTGAGGTTCTCGGCCGGAGAGGCATCAAGATCAACCACGTTATCCGGCAGATCGCCACCAACAGCAATCTTGTTCATGTAGGTGTCCGGTGCATTCAGGAAGTTACCGGACTCTGCCATGGCAATCACGCACATCGCGTTCGGGCCACCCTTGGCTGTCAGTGTTGTCCCTTCCAGCGGGTCCAGTGCAATATCAACACCCGGACCGGTTCCCTTGCCAACCTTCTCGCCAATGAACAGCATCGGTGCTTCATCACGCTCGCCCTCACCGATGACAACAGTACCGTCGATGTTCAGACCATTGAGCGCATCGCGCATTGCATTGACAGCAGCCTGGTCAGCCGCTTTTTCATCGCCACTGCCGACAAGGCGGGAAGAAGCCAGAGCGGCTGCTTCTGTGACGCGAACAGTTTCCAGAGCAAGATTGCGTTCCATAGTCTGATCCTCTGAATTGGGTGTGCTGTTTTCCAGCATCAGGAAGGGAAAGCCCGATTATGCGAGGCGATCAGATCTGACTTCAGACTGTTACCACAGGGCTGTTTCGGGGTCTGATACCCTATTCGTCTATTTCGGGCAAGCTGAAAGGCCTGCAAGAAGCGCTTATCAGCAATCCTCACAGGCCTTTTTAAATCACTTTACTGTCAAAGAGCAAAGAAATCAGATCATCTGTACATTCGCAATACGGATCATGTTGACCGGCTCGGCATTGGCTTCAAGAGCATTGATGGCATCAATCGCCTTGCGCATGTCCCGCTCGGCAACGTCGTGCGTTGTAATGATCACAGAGACATTCTTGCCCGGATTGCTGTTGCGCTGGATCATGGAACGCACAGAGATGGAATGATCGCGCAGGATTGCTGTGACATCCGCAATAACGCCCGGCTGGTCCCTGACGGTAAGACGCAGGTAATAGGCACCAAAACGCTCGACAATCTCCTGATTTTCCGCCTTGTTCAGATCAGAGGACGGAATGCCGAAGACCGGCAGGCGAAGGCCGCGCAGAATATCGACCAGATCGGCAACCACAGCCGAAGCAGTCGGGCCGGCACCGGCACCCGGACCTTCAAAGAAGGCATAGCCCAGATCACCACCGTTACAGACAACAGCATTCAGAACACCGTCGACCTGACCAATGGCAGCATCTTCCTCGACCATGCAGGGGTGGACGCGCTGGGACAGCTTGCCATCAACCATTTTGGTGATGCCCAGCAGCTTGATCTTGTAACCAAGATCGGTCGCAGCGGCGATATCGGTGGAGCTGACGTTGCGAATGCCCTCAATGTAGACATTGTCAAAGTCCACTTCGACACCAAAGGCCAGAGAGGACAGCAGTGCAAGCTTGTGGGAGGCATCGAAACCGTCAACATCAGTGCTTGGCTCTGCTTCTGCATAGCCAAGATCCTGGGCTTCTTTCAGGACCTCCTCAAAATCGCGACCTGTTTCCTTCATATTGGTCAGGATATAGTTACAGGTGCCGTTCAGAATACCGTAGACATTACTGACACCATTGGCCGCCAGCCCTTCACGCAGTCCCTTGATGATCGGAATGCCACCGGCAACAGCGGCCTCATAGGCAAGACTTACACCCTTTTCCTCAGCCAGACGTGCCAGCGAAGCGCCGTGGTGAGCAAGGAGAGCCTTGTTGGCTGTGATGACGTGCAGTCCGCGACCAAGAGCCGTCTCGACAACATCCCTGGCAATGCCTTCGGAGCCACCGATCAGTTCCATCACCAGGTCGGCATCCACCGTGCGTGCCATTTCGACAGCATCATCGAACCACTGCATGGAGGAGAGATCGACGCCGCGATCCTTTTTGCTTCGCGCAGACACAGCGACAATTTCGATATCGTGTCCGGAGCGGCGACGCAGAAGTTCAAGGTTACTCTGGATCAGCTTTACGGTTCCTGCACCTACAGTCCCCAGTCCGGCGATGGCAATTTTGAAAGCTTTGCTCACGTTTAGATATCCCAATTACACAAGAACGGATCAGATGGCACAAAAAACTGCTGCACCACAGAATAGAAGTCTTTTCAGTCCAAAGAGAACTAAAGTTCATCATGGAGTGGCGCAACAGTTTTTTTCATAAGCAGTATCACTTAAACAGGAGCTTTCCTCCTGCCTGATGACGGCTTCGGATAACTCAGGAGAGACGTTCCAGAATTTCTTCCTTGCGCCCCATCATCCCCTTGATCTTTTTCACAGCCTGACGAATACGCTGCTCGTTTTCGACAACACCCAGACGAACATATCCTTCACCATATTCGCCAAAGCCGACACCCGGTGCCACAGCCACTTCTGCCTCCTCCAGCAAAAGCTTGGAAAATTCAAGGGACCCCATGTGGGCAAACTCTTTGGGAAGCGGTGCCCAGGCAAACATGGTCGCAGGAGGACTTGGGACATCCCAGCCCGCGGCAGCCAGACCATTGATCAGCACATCCCGGCGTCCGCGATAACGGGCACGCATTTCATCCACACAGTCCTGCGGACCGTTCAGCGCCGCTGTCGCAGCCACCTGGATCGGCGTGAACGCACCATAGTCCACATAGGATTTCACCCGCGTCAGAGCAGAAACAAGCTTCTTGTTTCCGGAACAGAAACCAACGCGCCAGCCCGCCATGGAATAGGTCTTGCTCATCGACAGAAACTCGACGGCAATATCTCTGGCACCCGGCACTTCCAGAATGGACGGCGGCGCAAAGTCATCAAAATAGACTTCGGCATAAGCGAGGTCGGAAATGATATAGATGCCGTGGTGACGACAGAAGTCCACAACCTGCCCGTAGAAATCCAGATCAACAACCCGGGCCGTCGGGTTGGACGGATAGTTCAGGATAATCGCCAGGGGCTTTGGCACAGAGTGGCGAACGGCCCGCTCCAGCTGTTCCATGAAGTCGGTCTCATCCAGCATCGGGATGGAACGAATGGCCGCCCCGGCAATGATGAAACCGAAAGCATGGATAGGATAGCTCGGGTTCGGCGCCAGGATGATGTCACCCGGGCTGGTGATTGCCTGTGCCAGGTTTGCCAGCCCTTCCTTGGAGCCAATTGTCGCAATGGTTTCCGTCTCCGGACAGATGTCCACATTGAAACGACGCTCGTAATAGGCAGAGATCGCTTTGCGCAGGCCGGGAATACCGCGGGATGTTGAATAGCCATGCGTGCGCGGGTTGGCCGCTGCCTCGGCCAGCTTGGCAATCACATGCTGGGGAGGAGGCTGATCCGGATTCCCCATACCAAAGTCAACAATATCACGGGCTTCGGCTCGCGCTTTGGCTTTCAGGGCATTCACCTCTGCAAAAACATAGGGGGGCAAGCGTTTGATTCTGTGAAATTCGTTATCCATGAAAGCCTCGGATATCATAAAGAAAGGTTGTGGGATGGGACTTTACAGCGTTCGGCACAAATGTCCCGAACAAAAAAAGCGCGGCATCCTGTTTCAGGTGCCGCGCTTTTTCCTGTTTGCTCAGGAAAAGATCAGGAGATCAGTTCAGATAGATCTCCACGCGGCGGTTTCCGGCTTCCCCTGTTGGCATGAACTCGTGGAAAACCGGATTGCTGTCCGCTCGTGCCTCGGTGGCGATGAGCTGCGCCGGAATACCCTGCCCCGCGAGGACAGAGCTCACCGCTCGTGCTCGTGCTTCGGAAATCTGGTAGTTGGCCTGCTGGTGGGTTGAAAGGTCTGTCAGCTGTGTCCGTGAAGACGAGTGACCAACAACGCGGACCTGTCCGCCAGTCTGACCATAAAGTGTTGCGATATCACGCAGCACGTTGCGGTCGCGACCGTCCAGATTCGCAGAACCGTGATCGAAGTAGATGACAGCCACCAGACGACCGGATGGCAGAACGGCACCGCCATATGGCAGGAACCCGGACTGCGTTGCTGTTGCATAGGTCTGTGGCTGGTACTGGGGCTGATAGCCCTGTTGATATGGTGAAACACGCCCCTGCTGATAGGCCGGAGAAGTCGCGGCCCAGCTGGGTGTGTTGAATGTCGGACCGGATGGCGCAGCAGCATAGGCAGATGGCGCACCATTCGGGAATGCCGGTGGCAAACCATTACTGCCGGATGTTCCGCCGGATGAAATAACGGTGGTACCGCCATAGTTCTGAGCAGCCGGTACTGGAGCCTGCTGGGACTGTGAACGCACAACCTGGTTGACCGCCGGCGCAGATCCGTTAGCGGCCTGAGCTGCAGGAGCTGCCGGTGCAGACGGAGTGACAGTTGCAGACGGCGCGGCTGTCACCGGTGCCAGAACCGGTGCTGCCGGCGCATCCGGCGCAGGTGCCGGCGCAACCAGTGTGGAGTTGGCTGTCAGAGGCTCGTTGCTGTACTCGGCATTGCCGTGATCCGCAATCAGGCCCTGCTGGCGTTGCTCACGCAGGGCATCGGCAGAAACGCTTGGCGCCTCGCCCGGTACAGTCGCAAGATTTGGGAAGTCAGCAGCAGGAACGGCTTCTTCTGCATTGGTCACACGCTCTGGCGCATTCTCGGGGCTGTCTTCAAACCATTCTGTAGGATCAGCCCAATCAGGTACGGATGTTGAACACGCCGACACCATAATTGGCAAAGTGATCAACCCCAACCAGCGCAGCGAATTCTTCATTTTCAAGCCTACCCGTTGCCTATTCTCATGCATCATTTAACAATCCGTCCCTTTGGACAGAGGTCATTTCGTATCACAGGCTGACTAACATTAAAATGCTTAACAAACGGCAAAAAAAGAACTTTTCATCTTTCAGCGAGAAAAAAGTCTTTGCTGAGCCGCCTGTCCCCCCGATTCCGGAAACGCCCCTTCCCTTTAGGTTTACATGTATTTTTGCGCCAAAGTCCAATAATTATCCGCAGAGGTCTTGATATAGGCCTGTTCAGCCTCGCTCATTTCCCTGAAAAGCTTTGCCGGAGAACCCGACCAGATTTGCCCGGCCGGTATCCTTTTGCCCGGTGTCAGCAAGGCACCTGCGGCCAGCATTCCACCCGATGACACGACCGAACGGTCCATTGCCGCAGAACGCATGCCGACAAAGGATCTGTCCTCCAGCACACAGGCGTGCAGAAGAGCCATGTGCCCAACTGTGACATCATCACCGATGATCGTCGGATGCCCGCCCCCGGACTCACGGTAGTCCGCACCTGTCTTGTCGGAATCGACATGAATAACCGTTCCGTCCTGAATATTGGTGCGACGGCCAATCCTGATGGCATTGACATCCCCCCGCAAAACACAACCGAACCAGATTGACGATTCCGGACCGATTTCCACATCACCGATAATCACGGCATCCTCCGCGATAAAGGCATCCGGAGAAATGCGCGGCATGACACCGCAAAAAGGAATGATCTTCGCCATATCTCTACTCTGTCGTTTACGTCATTGTGTGCAGGAAAGATTATCACAGCCGCCTTGCCCACACAGGTCTTTCTTCAGAATAAATCAAAAGTTTCAGGTAGCAAAATAGCGAGTTTGCTCTCAGCCCGTCACAAATGAGGTCACAAAAAAGATATCGCAAAAGCTCTCTGCGACGTCATTAACCATTTTTCAAACCTTGTATCCCAGTATATAAGAAAGCTTGAAAAAGGCAGAAATCTGTTCGAATCCGGACATCTTTGCAAAACAGACAAAGGCTTCGGGTTCGCATCATTTTTCGGTCGGCGAGGAGCTTCTTCCAGCCTTGATACCTACACTTCAGGCCCACCAGATGTGACGGCCGGTTTCATATCGGCCCCTTAAGGACTTGTACTGTAATGCGTAAGACGACTGTTGTTTTCTCTACCACTCTTGCTCTGGCTTTTGGTCTGGCCGTTTCCTCGGCGCAGGCGTTCAACGAGCCAAGATGGTATCAGCAACAGGTTTGCCTGGCCGGAGCCTATCAGGCTCTGAATTCATCCAGCAAGGCGGACAACCACCAACAGGCGGCCCGCACGTCGCGTCAGAAACTGGCCCGGTCCGGTGTTCCAGAAAGCCACATCCGCGAACTGGAGCGCAGTTCCAGAAAGATGCTCAAGCTCGGCACCTCAAAGAATCGCCAGGCGCGCGGACCCCAGCTCTGCAATCAGTGGTACCCGGCCTGATTTCATTTTCCTCCTGACAGATTTGATCTGAGTTTTTCGCATCCCTGAGTTGCACTCCCCATCACAGTTTTTTCCGTGATGCCCTTTGCGGTTGCGGCAAAGTTGTCCTATAAATTACCACAAGACAACCAAACGCCAGCAGAGGGTCAAAATGAGTTTGAAATCCATCCTTGTTCATCTGGCCAATGACGATGAACACACACGCCGCCTGGATATCGCCAAGGTTCTTGCCAAACGCAGTGACGCACTGATCCACGCCCTCTTCATCACCACGCCCACAGGAATGCCCGCAGAAATCTATGGCCGCGGCGCCTCGGTTCAATTTCTGATTGATACGCACAAGGCTGCAGAAAAAACGGCGCGGGCCCTGGAAAAGGAATTCGACGACTATTGTGACAAGGAGGGGATTGAACACCTCTGGTCCACACAGGAAGGCGATCACCTCAAGCTCATGACGCAAAAGGCACATGCTGCCGATCTCATCATCGCCAGCCAGCCGGAGATGGAACACTTCGAAGACCGGTTCCGCGCCCACCTGACGGAAGAACTGGCTCTTCACAGTGGCCTGCCAACCCTGATGATTCCCCGCGAGTTCGACACCTCCCGAAGCATTGCCACCCGCATTCTGGTTGTCTGGAGGAGCACACGGGAGTCCCTGCGTGCCGTTCGCGATTCCCTTTGCATGCTGCAGGACGCCGACGAGGTTCTGCTGGTTTCCGTTCAGAGCAGCAAGGACGACACCCCTTCCCTTCACGAGGCAGAGAACTACCTGAAACGCCACGGCGTCAATGTCTCGCTCCTGCCTCATGTCAAGGATGACAGCTCTTCCGGCTCAGCCATTCACAAGCTGGCACAAAAGGAAAACTGCGATCTGATCGTCATCGGCGCCTTCACACACAGCCGTTTGCGCGATTTCTTCATGGGTCTGACCCGCTATCTGGTGAAGAAATCCAAAATTCCGGTTCTGCTGTCCCACTAGGGGCGCAAGCAGATACCCCCCATACAAAAAGGCCGGAAGCTCTTCTCTTCCGGCCTTTTGCCATTCGGGTTTGTCGGTCTCCGCTCAGGAATCCAGATCCAGGCTCTGGAAATCACTGTCCCGCTGCTTTTGCGGGTTTTTGATTTGATCCGGCACAGGAATTGTATCTTTCAGCAAGGTGATGGAAATCCTGCGGTTTGTAGGAGAATAGGGATCCTCCTCGACAAAGGGTTCGGTATCAGCCAGACCGACAACAGAGGCAATCCTGTCCGTGGCAAGACCACCCTTGATCAAGGCGCGACGACTCGCGTTTGCACGTTCTGCTGAAAGCTCCCAGTTGCTGAAACCATTGTTTGCCGCAAAAGGCGTCGCATCGGTATGACCGGAAATCCGTACCTTCTGCTCCAGGTCCTTGATCGCGTCTGCAACAAGCCCCATCAGAACTTCTGTTTTCTCTGCCATATTGGAAGAACCAGAAGGGAACATGGAGGTGTTCTCCTCATCCACAAGCTGGATCCGCAGACCATCGGGCGTCACATCGATCAGGATGTTGTCCGCCAGCCCTTCCAGCTCCGGGTTTGCATCGATCGCCACCTGGAGCGCCTCGGCAGTCTCTTCAAACTGGATCTGCTGCTGCTCTTCCTGATACTGCTTCAACTGCTCGTCAGAGGCTGCGCCGGAATCCGTTTCCGGGCCACTTTCAAGTTCCCCTTCATCGCCCGCATTCGCGCCTTCACTGTCCTTTTCATCCTCGGCATCTGTTTCCTCTTCCTCCGGCGGAAGGTTCATTTCGATCCCGATATTGGACAGACTTGAAACAAGTGCTCCCTTGCTGGCAGCAGACTGCCCGGCCAGCAAACCGTCAGATCCGCTTGTGGTTTTAGAAATCTGGGTGGACGGAGAAAAATAGTCTGCGATCCCCTCTTTCTGTTCCTCTGTGGTCGCATTCAAAAGCCACAGCAGCAAAAAGAAGGCCATCATCGCCGTTACGAAGTCAGCATAGGCAATCTTCCAGGCGCCACCGTGGTGTCCGCCGTGGCCTTTCTTGACCTTCTTGATAATGATATCGCCTTGTTCGTCGGCCATCTCGATACTCTGAAATACTTATAAATTCTGCAAAGACAAATTGAGAGGCAGGCCTCGGCTCAAGCCGGTGCCGGCAAGGCGTTTGCTGCTTCCTCAACTTCATAGAAGGTTGGCCGGGTATGCGACATAATCATTTTGCGCGCATGCTCGACACACACTGTTGGCGGGTTTCCTGCGATAAAGGCAAGCAAACCGGCTTTCAGACAGTTGTAGTAGACGGAATCCTCTTCTGCGATCTTCCCGTAGAAGGTCCCCATCGGAGAGACGAAGCCATAAGAGGCCAGAATCCCGGAGAAGGTTCCGACAAGGGCCGCACCAATCAGCTTACCAAGGACTTCCGGAGGCTCGGAAATGGAACCCATGGTGTAGATCACCCCGAGAACCGCCGCGACAATCCCCAGCGCAGGCAGGGAATCACCCATGTTTACAATTGCGCCACCGATATTGGCCTCTTCCTCATGGTGAATTTCCAGTTCCTGGTCCATCAGGTTCTCGATCTCGTGCGCCTTGTCGGCACCAAGGCTCACCAGACGCAGATAGTCACAGACAAATTCCACAGCATGGTGATCGCTGTGAAACTTCGGGAACTCCTGAAACAGGCTTGATTCGTGCGGGTTCTCGACATGCTGCTCCAGCGCCAGCATTCCTTTGGTTTTTGCCAGCTTGAAGATCTGATACTGCAGGCACAGAAGCTCGAGGTAGTCTTCCTTTTTGTACTTTGGCCCCTTGAACATCCGTCCAAAGGCACCGCCACAGGCCTTCAAGGTTGTGCCGGTGTTTGTAATGATCATCGCACCGAGGCCAGCGCCCAGAATGATGACAAACTCAAAAGGCTGCCACAAAACGCCAAGCGGACCGCCAGCCGCGCCGTAACCACCAAAAACACACGCCGATACGATAATAATACCTATGAGTACTTTCATAGAACCCTGCCAAATCTGGAGATTTTCATTCTCCAACATAATGTGGGAACAAGGTTAAAAACTCCTTAAATCCCGCACAGTTGTCCATCAGCAACAGTTCAGCTTTTTTTCATGGAAAACAAACCCTTGTTCCGGCTGCCTGCAACCGGAACAAAACGTTAATATCCTGAAAACCTCAAGGCAGATCAGGTTTGGGGAACCGCTTTCTTGCGCAGTTTCCTCAAAACCAGTGGAAGAACCTCGACAATCAGAACCGCAGAGAAAATCAAGGCACAGCCAAGGAATTCCAGCGCCGTAAGACGCTCACTCAGGAACAGGGCGCCGCAAAGGGCCGCAACCAGAGTTTCCATACTCAGAATAATTGCGGCATCGGTTGCCTGCGTATGCGCCTGCCCGACAACCTGCAATGTGAAGGCGATGCCGACAGACCCGATCCCGGCATAGGCAATCATCGGCCAGATTTCCACAATGGCAGCCCAGCTGATTTCCTCGGTTGCAATGGCAAAGACACCCGAGATAACAGCACAGACCAGAAACTGCGTTGCCGCCAGGGTAAGAGGCGATCCGACCCGCACGGCAACCCGGCCCAGAACAAGCACATGGGCCGCCCAGAAAAGCGCAGACGCCATCACATAGGCATCCCCCTTGTTCAGCGACAGGGAAAGGAACATCCCCAGATCAGCCCCGCTCAGCAGGAACGTTCCGAAGAAACTGGACAGGACAGCAAAGACAACGAGAAAATGAGGTTTGTCCCTGAAAAACAGATACCCCATGATCGGAACCAGCGGCACATAGATTGCCGTCAGGAAACCGGCTTTTGTGACTGTTGTGTAGATAATACCAATCTGCTGAAGGATCGTTCCCATAAAGATGAAAAGTCCGACAACAATCATCAGACCCCAGTCCATGGTGGAAAAGAGACGCTCGCCCTTTCCATGTTTCTCTGTCGGATTTGCCTGACGCTGTTCTCTCAGCTTTCTGCATTCGCGCATGGCAAAAGGCACCACAAACAACCCGCCCAGCAAAAAGCGACAGGCTGTAAAGAGCTGCGGGCCCATTGCATCCATTGCCTGATGCTGGAAGAAAAAGGTCGAACCCCAGATTGTCGCCGCCACCATAAGCAGCAGATTGGCCTGAAAACGGGTCAAGGCTTCGCACTCCTGTCCCAATACAGTCGCAAAAACCGCATTGTTCAATAAGCTGGATTGTTGTGAACGCGCTGTGAATTCCTTCAAAGGGACACCACAGTCCACTCAGTCTGTGGCAAAGACGACAGAAAAGGTCAACCAAATACGTAAGAATGGTTCTTTTTGAACAAAAAGAGCTGTTTTCAGTCACGTTTTAAAGCTAGGTTGCCATTATTCCGAACCGGACTGATTTTAAACCGGGATCCCCGGATCATTCGGTAATCACAAAAAGTGTGACGACAAACGAGACCCCCAATGGCATTTGACAAGAGAGACTTCCGCTCTGCGCTTGGCGCTTTCGCAACAGGTGTAACTGTTGTGACAACACGTTCCGAGGACGGCACCCTCAACGGGCTGACCGCCAACTCCTTCAGCTCGGTCTCCCTGGAACCTCCACTGATCCTCTTTTGCATCGACAAGTCTGCAAATGCCTACAAGGCTTTCATGAAAAACGAAAACTTTGCCATCAACATCCTGTCCGAAGAGCAACAGGCCATTTCAAACGCCTTTGCCTTTGAGGAAGATCGCTGGTCCAAGGTACAGACCCGCACGATGGAAACAGGCGCTCCGGTGATTGACGGCTCCCTTGCCAGCTTCGACTGCGAAGTCTTCAAGCGTGTCGAGGCCGGGGACCATGTCATCATGATCGGTGAAGTCAAATCCTACGAAAAGGCCGAGGCAGGTTCTCCGCTTCTCTATGCAAAAGGCGGATACGCTTCTCTGGCGTCCTGATCCCGGAAAATTCCTGCACAAGACAAAAAAGGCGTTTTCCCTGTCAGGAGAACGCCTTTTTCAGCATATCAGGCTCAGGCATTCGGATCCTGGCTGGAAAGGGAAAGCACACGGGCACCAATGCCCTCATCGGACAGTCTGGCGATGATTTCGTGCACATGATCCAGATCGCGTGTCTCGATGACAAAATCAATCTCGACCAGCTTGGCCGGAACATCATAATAGTGACGCTGATGCATCACATCGATAATGTTGCCACGGCTCTTGCCAATCACCGATGAAATCAGGGCAAGCAGCCCCGGCTGATCAACCATTTCCGTCCGGATACGAACCAGTCTGTTGCTGCGCATCAGACCACGCATCAAAAGACCCGACAACAGGCGGGCATCAATGTTTCCGCCGCAGATCACTGTCGCAACCTTCTGGCCCCTGAACTGTTCAGCATTGGCCAGCAGGGCGGAAACACCTGTTGCTGCAGCACCTTCGGAAACAATCTTCTGCTCTTCTGCAAGGGTCAGAATGGCCGTCTCGATTTCCGCCTCTGACACCAGGAAGATCTTCTCCACATATTCCCTGATCAGCGTTCTGGTGATAAAACCCGGCTCCTTGACAGCAATACCGTCGGCCATGGTTGAACCACCCGATGTTGCTGGCTGGTGATCAAGCACCTGGGACATGGAGGGATAGAGAGAGGCCTCAACACCGTAGAACTTCACATCGGGTTTGGCAGCCTTGATGGCTGTTGCGATACCGGAGAGAATTCCACCGCCACCAATCGGCACGACAACGGCGTCCAGGTCCGGCTGGTCTTCCAGCATCTCGAGACCGATCGTCCCCTGCCCTGCGACAACATAGGGATCATCATAGGGGTGGACAAAGGTCATCCCTGTCTCTGCAATAATCTCGTCGACCCGTACTCTGGAATCATCCAGCGTGTCCCCGAAAAGTTCGACCTTTGCACCCAGCTGACGGGTTCTCTCGATTTTGGAGAACGGCGCGCCTTCAGGCATGATAATCGTAGCCGGCACGCCCAGATTGCGTGCATGCAGCGCGACACCTTGCGCATGGTTGCCCGCAGACATGGCGATCACGCCTTTGCGCTTTTGCTCATCCGTCAGGTTCTGCATGCGGTACAGAGCGCCACGATCCTTGAAAGACCCTGTAAATTGCTGATTTTCCAGCTTGAGATAAAGGTCAAATCCCAGGAGTTCGGACAGGCGCACAGCGTGGATCAATGGAGTTCTGACCACTCCGCCACGGATGGACTCCTGCGCCTTCCTGATATCGTCGATTGTGACCTGTTTCAGCAGTTCTGCTTCTGAAAGATCCTTGTATGACACACCGATGCCTTTCCTGTTCCACCGTATTCCCTAGTCGATCTTTTGCATTTTCTTTTTTTCAGCGCCTTGACCAAGAACGTCAGGTCTCTGCCGAATTAGTTTTTCTCAAGTCATGTCCTCGCGTCCAAATGCCACAAGCCAAACCTGTCAACCAGCTTTTTCTTGCTTTCCATGATAGGTAAAGTCAAAAACACGAGTGACGAAACAAAACAGGATTACCTTAATGCGCAAGGATCTTATCATATTCTGGAGCCTCATGGTGCTCGGCGGCATCATTCTCCTCTCCAGGGCTCTGCCACTCTTCAATTGAAACAGCCTCCTGTTTCGCAGCTTCCGGCTTTCAGGTGATCTGGCCCGCTTTTCATCCCTTGTATGAAAATCTCTTGAAAAATGAACGCAACTCCCCAATTCTCTGGTTATGTCAAAACTACCTGAACTCGACCTCGGCTCCAAAGAAAGCAATTCCGGCACAGTTCCCTTCGGAGAGACTGTCAAGCCGGATGGTGTGCCCCTTTCACGACTTGTGGCCTACATCATCGACCTTTGCATTCTCTTTGTCATTGCCGCTATTTTCGCAATTGCAGCCTCCATACTGAACGTTCTCTCGTTCGGCCTGCTTGCGCCTTTGACAGCCCTTGCTGCAATTTTGCTTCCGGTCGCCTATCACAGCTGGTTTCTGGCCCAGAAAGGACGCACACCCGGCATGTCCTTTGTCGGACTCAAGATGCTGCGCCACGACAACGGACGCCCGGTTTCAATTCTTGAAGCCGCGATCAATACCGTCATCTTCTACGTTACGGTTCCTGCCACATCCGGGTTGATCCTTGTTGTCATGCTCCTGAATGATCAACGGCGCACCCTGCATGAAATCCTTTCCGGCACAATCGTGATCCGTGAAGAGGATGATGGTGTCATCGACGCCTGAACACGCGAGAAAAAACAGTGCAGGTTTTCAACACGACCCCACCCGCGCCCTGTGCCTATGATCCTTCCGTTCAGGAACAGAAAATCCTTTGTAAGCTCTATCCTGATAACGGAACGGAGCAATACGATGTTCTGATCCATTCCGGTTTTCGCCGACAGCACGACTATGTCTACAAGTCCCTTTATGAAGACCCCGGCTATTGCCTTTCCCTGCGCATTCCTGTCGAGCAGCTGAAGCTCAGCAAGACCCAGAGGCGTATAAAAAACAAAAACCGCGATCTTGAAACGCGCTTTCGCTGGGTGGGCAAAAGGGATTTCTTTCTGGATGAAAGCGATTATGCCCTCTTCCGGCGCTATGTCTCCGGACGTCATCTTGACGGCGGCATGGCCGACATGGGGCGGACAGAATTCGAAAGTATGATACTGGAGAGCCCGATAAAAACGGCACTGCTCGATTTTATCCTCCCTGACGGCGGGAAAGTCGAACAAGGGTCGGAACAGACCGAAACCCGAAAGCTTCTGGGCAGTTGTCTGATCGATCAGGTTTTCGATGGCTATTCTGCGGTCTACAGCTACTTTGATCCCGATGAAACCCGGCGCAGTCTGGGCGGCTACATGATCCTGCGTCTGGCAGAGGAAGCACGCAAACGCGATTTGCCCTATGTCTATCTGGGTTACTGGATCCCCAGTTCTCCCAAAATGACCTACAAAGCCAACTTCCAGCCTGCAGAAGTCTTCCTCAAGGGGCAGTGGTCGCCTCTTCAGAGTGAAAAATAATTACAATTCCGATAGATATGAGCTGAATCTGTTGCGTCCGGGTTGAGCTTCACTTATCCTTAACCTATCAAAAACCTTTTAAGAATATGGCCCTGATCATGATCCCATGATTGGGGTCTACACTCTCAGTTGTTTTCAAAGAAGAGTGACCTTCACAGGGAGACGCCCATATGAATCGCAGAGACTTTCTAACAGGTGCAGCGACTGGTCTGGTTGTTGGCGCCGGTGCCACCTATGTTGCCACCCAGCCAAGCAAGCAGACAGAAACAGCTCCGGAAGCACCAGCGACTGAAACCAAGGTTGAAGCGCCAGCCGTACAGACCGGCAAGCGTGAACTGAAAATGGTCACAACCTGGCCGAAAAACTTCCCGGGTCTGGGCACAGGCGCACAGCGCCTTGCAGACCGCATCACCTCTGCAAGTGATGGCAAGCTGGAAGTCAAGCTCTATGCCGCCGGCGAGCTGGTGCCTCCCTTTGAATCCTTCGATGCCGTCTCCAACGGCACAGCCGACATGTATCACGGTGCCGAGTACTACTGGCAGGGCAAGGACAAGGGTTTCAACTTCTTTGCTGCCGTTCCATTCGGTTTCACAGCCAATGAAATGAACGCATGGCTGAACTACGGCGGCGGTCAGGAACTGTGGGACGAGCTGTCCGGCCGTTTCAACATCAAAGCCTTTGCAGCAGGCAACACAGGCGTTCAGATGGGCGGCTGGTTCAACAAGGAAATCAACTCCATCGAAGACTTCCAGGGTCTGAAAATCCGCATGCCGGGCCTGGGTGGTGAAGTTCTGCGCCGTATCGGCGCAGCGGCTGTCAGCCTGCCGGGTGGCGAAATCTATCCGTCTCTGGAATCAGGTGCGATTGATGCAACCGAGTGGGTTGGCCCCTGGAACGATCTGGCTTTTGGCTTCTACAAGGTCACCAAGTTCTACTACTATCCGGGCTTCCACGAGCCGGGCACAACACTGTCCTGTGGTCTGAACAAGGACGTCTGGGACAGTCTGTCTGCTGAACATCAGACCCTCGTTCAGGCAGCCTGTGCAGCAGAAAACGAAAACATGCTGTCAGAATTCAACGCCAAGAACGGTGATGCACTCGATACACTGCTGACCAAGCACGGCGTCGAGCTGCGCAAGTTCTCACAGGATATCATGAACGTGCTGGGCAAAACCTCCGAGGAAGTTGTTGCAGAAGTTGGCAACAGTGATGCCAACACCAAGAAAATTTACGACAGCTATTTTGAATTCCGTCGCAAGGTCTCCCGCTGGACCACGCTTTCTGAATCAGAATACACCTCCGCGCGTTCAACCGCTCTGGGGAACTAATCGTTTCTTTCATTCTGTCTTTGAAAAGGCACGTCCGGGGCATGCGTTCCGGACGGGCCTTTTCGGTTTCAGGACAAGCTGAAAGACACGCCTTTCATCCGTCCTTTTGTTTTTATCGGGAATCAGAACGTGCAGGCTCTCGTTTCTCTGGCCAGTGCTGTTGATGCACTGAACAATCGTATCGGGCGCATCGTTTCCTGGCTGGCACTGATCATGGTTGTTGTTCAGTTTGCAGTCGTCTTGATGCGCTATGCCTTCGGGGTTAACTCCATTTTCTTGCAGGAATCCATCGTCTACATGCATGCCAGCCTCTTCATGCTGGGGGCAGGCTATACCCTGTTACACGGTGGGCATGTCCGGGTTGATATCTTTTACAGAACAGCCCCGGAGCACAAAAAGGCCCTTGTCGATCTGCTCGGCAGCCTCTTCCTGCTCCTTCCGGTCTGCATCCTGATTACCGCCTATTCCTGGGGGTTTGTCGAACAGTCCTGGTCCATCCGGGAAAGCTCTGTTGAAACCAGTGGCATTCCGCTGGTTTACGTTCTGAAAACCCTGATCCTTCTCTTTTGTGGCGTCCTGATCCTGCAGGGCGTTGCCATGGCACTGCACTCCCTTGCAACGCTGATGGGGCGTGATCATCTGCCGGAAGAAGAAGGCCTTGCCGGTTTCAATGACCTGCAGGACATCCAGAAACAAGACAAAAACAAAGAAGACTAAGCCATGGCGATTGCTGAAACTCTTGACCTCCTCATGTTTGCCGTCGCCTGTATCTTCCTGATGGCAGGTTTTCCGGTTGCCTTCACCCTGGCAGGTGTTGCCCTGATCTTTGCGGGCATTGCCTATATGCTTGGTGTTTTTGACCCCTCCTTCTTTGGTGCACTGCCGTCGCGGATCTACGGCAATGCCATGACCAATACCGTTCTGATTGCCGTGCCCCTCTTTGTCTTCATGGGGGTCATGCTTGAAAAGTCCAAAGTGGCAGAGGAACTGCTTGAAACCATGGGGCAGCTCTTCGGGCGTCTTCCCGGTGGCCTTGGCCTGTCTGTCACCCTCGTCGGCGCACTGCTCGCCGCTTCAACCGGTATTGTCGGCGCGACTGTTGTCACCATGGGCCTGCTGTCCCTTCCAACGATGCTGCGCCGGGGTTACAGCCCTTCTCTGGCCTGCGGATCGATTTGCGCCTCCGGGACACTGGGGCAGATTATCCCGCCCTCTATTGTCCTTGTCATTCTTGGTGATCAGATTTCCAACGCCTATTCCGACGCGCAACGCGCCATTGGAAACTGGTCCCCCGATCCTGTTTCTGTTGGTGATCTCTTTGCCGGCGCTCTCATTCCCGGCCTGATGCTGGTTGGACTCTACATGAGCTACCAGTTGATTGTCGCAATCATAAAGCCGGAAACATCACCGCCTGTCCCCCGGGAAACCTCTGAACGCCACGGGGACAATTTCCTGCTGCAGGTCCTCCACGCCCTTGTTCCGCCTATCGTGTTGATTGTTTCTGTTCTGGGTTCCATCCTGACCGGTATCGCCACTCCGACCGAGGCCGCCGCAGTCGGGGCCATCGGCGCCACACTGCTGGCGGGTATGCGTGTTCAGGAACTGGGCATGCTCAAGGATGCAAACTCCCGCACAGTTCTGTCCCGTCTGGACACTGGTGGAGCCACTCCCATCCTCGCGGCAGCACTTTCGCTGGTTTTCCTGCTCGTTCTGATTGGCAGCTTTGATCTGCGCATCTCCAGAAACGAGATCCCGGCCATGGACCAGATGGCAATCTACGCAGCCTACCTTCTCTGCGCCGTTCTGGTCTGGGGTATCCTCGTTTCGCTGGATCGTGTTTTCCGCACCACCATTCTCAAGCCCATCATGATCTCCACCATGGAAATCTCCTCCATGGTTTTCGTCATTCTGATCGGTGCCTCTGTTTTCTCCCTGGTCTTCCGCGGCCTTGGCGGTGACGAAATGGTCCACGAATTCCTGACCTCCATGCCTGGCGGCACAACCGGCGCACTAATCGTGGTCATGCTGGTGATGTTTGTTCTGGGTTTCTTCCTCGATTTTATCGAGATCACCTTTGTCGTGGTTCCAATCGTGGCACCTGTGCTGCTGCAAAGTGACATCAGCCCTGTCTGGCTGGGTGTCATGATGGCCATGAACCTCCAGACATCCTTCCTGACACCGCCTTTCGGCTTTGCCCTGTTCTACCTTCGCGGTGTTGCTCCCAAGGAAGTGACAACGATGCAAATCTACAAGGGCGTTCTGCCGTTTGTCCTCATTCAGCTTCTGGCCCTGCTTCTGCTGGCCTTCTTCCCTGAACTGGCAACATGGCTACCAAGCGTTGTTTTCAACTAGACGAAGCAACCTGAAGGTGTTTCCCAAAAGGCTGTCTGATCCAGACAGCCTTTTTTGTTGTAAAAACAAGAGCAAAGAAAAAATCACCTCCACGGATCACAGAGGAACAAAAAAAAGTTACAGTTTTGCGAAACGAAAAAACAAAAAAACAAATTGAAAGTTTTTATTAGCATTCACACATTATAATATAAGAAGAAGACATGAATAGCGGAATACTTTTCAAGCGAAAGCTCTGCCTTTCTTTCTGTTTTATATGATTGCAAGCGCAGTCCTTCGCAAACCCTGTTGTTATTGTGTTTAACAACTGACTGAAGGAGGCCACTATGCTTAAAACAATAACTCTAATGGCCGTCGCGACATTGGGCTTCAACCTGCAAACGGCACACGCCCAGCAACAGTGCGGCGACCGCGGTCAGGTTATCGAACTTCTTTCCGATCGTTACAGCGAACAGCGTGAAGCCCTGGGCGTCACAAATCGCGGAGCACTCATCGAGGTGCTGACAAACGAACAAAAGGGCACCTGGACCATCATCGTCACCTCCCCCAAAGGTGTCAGCTGTCTGATGGCAGCCGGTGACGGATGGAAAAGAACCGATCCGGAACTGCAGAAAGTTGAAAAATCAACAGATCTCGTTCCTCCGGCCTGACCACAGGCTCCGGTTTCCCTGCACAAAAGCGAAGGCAGTAAAAACTGCCTTCTGCCTCGTCAGAACAGTTCATTTGCAAGAGAAAGCCTGACTGATTTAACGGCTTTCCTCGAAATAAAGCACATCTCCCTGCTGAATACCCAGTCTTTCAGCAAGCCCTCCGGCAATTTCCAGCACAGTGGTCACATCTGCTCCTGAAGAGATGATATCTTTCGAAAGCGGAACAGCGTTCTCGTGGATATGAACAATCGTTCCATCCCCGGCCACAAAAAGCATGTCCAGCGGGATCAGCGTGTTTGCCATCCACATCGACAGGATCTGTGGACGCTGATACAGGAAAATCATTCCCGCACTATCCGGCAATTCCTCCCTGAACATCAGCCCCCGGCTTTTTTGTATCTGACTGCGAGCCACTTCAACCGAAAACTCCGCCCTTTGCAGTCCCTTTTCATCAAAAATACGCACCTGCCCGGTCCCGAACCCGATTTCCTGGGACTCCGCACGCCCCAGGACAAGACAGGCCAGAAAGAACGAAACAACAAAAAAAATCACGAAATCAAATTTTACTTCATACAATTTCATCTTCTCTACATAGCCTTTCAAAGATAAATATTGTTTTCTGCCCCCTAAGCGTCACTGATCCAGATAAAGTGCCCTGTTTTTTTGTGACCTTTTCGCACATTATCATGAAGAACATTGATTTAAATGCGTTTTTCATAGAACCCAACTCAAAAGTATTTGATGAAAATTCAAAATTTCTATGGTAAAAAAAGTGTTAAGGGGACAGAAAACAAGCAGGGTGGCGTTCGCGCTTGCATGTATTGGGATGAAGCGAATTTTTCCATCATCAGAAGGACTGGGTGGCAATCAGGCAGAAACACTTTCGCCGGATGATCCTCAGGTGCGTCTCAATCCTTCCGACATAACAATTACTCCTCTTTGGGAACCTCTGGCCCGCGATGCGCAGACTGCCCATCAGGACAACAAGCCTGCCACTGTCGCCAGTTTCCCGACCAAGACCACTTCGCCAGAAGTGAAGGCACCAACGTCCGAAACGACATGGAGCAGCTGCGAGGATCTGATCCGGAGAACGAGAAAGCATCTCCAGTCCCATCCAAACCTTTCGGCCAGGGACAGACACACACTCAATCAGCTCCTCAATCATCTCCAGGTTTATTCCACGTCTCTGAGATTGAACGCCCTGCTGGAGGATGTTGTCGAGAAAACCTATCTCTGCAAAAACGAGATTGAAGAGCTCAACAGAAAAATCGGCGGCCTTTAGGAATTACGTCAGGCCTGCCTCTCTTTATCCCGGCTCGTCGGGATCATGAAGTGTCTCCCCCAAAGCACCCAGCACAGCATTCAGGTTTTCCAGACTACCCTTGAGAGAAACCTCCGCGCCCTCCGCACCAAACTGTCGATCCAGCGTGGTTACTTCGTGTCTGCTGACAAGGTATTCCAGATGGGAGATCTCTCTGAAAGGCACAAAGAATGATGCTTCGTACTGTCTGATAAAAGGCTCGGTGCGGGCATTGAGAATTGCAGTCCTGGTCGCTTCTGTATAGGCCTTGACCAGCCCCCCTGTTCCCAGTTTCGTTCCCCCGAAAAAGCGAACGACAATCACGGCAGCATCAATCAGTTCATAACCCTGCAAGACACGCAGGCAGGGTGGACCGGACGTACCGGACGGCTCGCCGTCATCACTTGATCCTTCCTCAACCCGTCCCTGCTCATTCATCCGGCGAAAGGCCCAGACAAAATGATTGGCCTTTTTGTGCTCGGTCCTGAGTGTTTCCATTGTGGACTCAAAATCATCAAAGGCCACCAGAAAAGCCAGAAAACGTGACTTCTTTTCCTCAAATTCGCCTTCGGAAGGTGCACAGAGGTTCAGCATGACAGGCTACTTACTCTGTCAGGGTCGGGATAGGCCCATCAGCAGATTTGCTGACGAACTGCCGGACATAGGGATTGTCCGTGGTATCCAGTTCTTCAATCGGGCCGGACCAGACGAGCTTGCCGCGATCCAGCATCATGACCTGGTCAGCGATACGGCGGATGGTTTGCAAATCACTGCAAACAGAGACTGTTGTTACGCGTTCAGGCTCCGAGAGACTGTTGATAAGGCCGGCAATGGAGCTGCTCATGATCGGATCCAAACCGGCAGTCGGCTCATCAAGGATCAGGAAATCAGGATCCTCGAAGGCAGCTCTGGCCAGCCCCACGCGCTTTTGCATCCCGCCGGACAGATCACCCGGATAAAGATCAGCAGTCGTTTCAGGCAAACCGACACGCAACAGGAACGCCATGGCGTCATCCCGGGCCTTGCTGCGGGATGCCTTCTGGTCCTGAAGCGTGCGGAAAGCGATGTTTTCCCAGACGGTCATACTGTCAAAGAGTGCGGATTGCTGAAACTGCATGCCAAACCGCTTCATCAACCGCTTGTGTTCCCCGAAGGCCAGCGCTGACACAGCTTGTCCATCAACAAGAATTTCACCGCCATCATGGCTTTCAATACCCAGCAGACATTTGAGCAGCAGCGTCTTGCCGCTGCCAGATCCACCGATCAGTACAATCCGTTTGCCGCGGGGAATCCCGTAGCTGACCTGATCCAGAGCAGCCTGCTCTCCAAAACGCCTGGTCACATTTCTGAATTCGATGGACAGCACGGCCTGTTCCTTTGCGTTCGCCTGATTTCTTCTGTTCTTTTTTGGCTTATACCCTGATCTTCCACAAGAAAAAAGGCAACCTTCCGTGAAGGTTGCCTTTTCTGTTTGTCCCTGAAGAAATTTCAGGAGAAATCCGGTCAGTGCCCCAGAATCTGGCTCAGGAAGAGCTGTGTACGCTCGTTCTGCGGGTTGCCGAAGAAGGCTTCCGGCTCGTTTTCCTCAACAATCTGACCTGCATCCATAAAGATCACACGGTCCGCAACCTTGCGCGCAAAGCCCATCTCGTGTGTCACGCAAAGCATGGTCATTCCTGATTCAGCCAGACCGATCATCACGTCGAGAACCTCGGCGATCATTTCCGGGTCAAGTGCAGATGTCGGCTCATCAAACAGCATCACTTTCGGGTTCATGCACAGGGAACGTGCAATCGCCACACGCTGTTGCTGACCACCGGAAAGCTGGCCCGGGAACTTGTTGGCCTGATCCGGGATTTTCACACGCTCCAGATAGTGCATTGCAATCTCTTCCGCTTCCTTCTTGGGCATCTTGCGAACCCAGATTGGAGCCAGAGTACAGTTTTCCAGAACGGTCAGGTGCGGGAAGAGGTTGAAGTGCTGGAAACACATACCCACTTCGCGACGGATCGCCTCGATGTTTTTGAGGTTGTCTGTCAGTTCGATATCATCCACCAGGATCTTGCCCTGCTGGTGTTCTTCCAGACGGTTGATACAACGGATCATGGTGGACTTGCCGGAACCGGACGGACCACAGATCACGATACGCTCGCCGCGCTTGACAGTCAGGTTGATGTCCTTAAGGACGTGGAACTGACCATACCACTTGTTAACGCCTTCCAGTCGGATCGCAACTTCGTCTGTCATGGAAGAGGATTTTACGTTTTGTGTTGCTGTTTCACTCATTGCAACAGTTCCTTATCGTTTGTGACCGGTGTGAAGTTTGCGTTCGACATAGCGGCTGTACTGGGACATGCCGAAACAGCACACCCAGAAGACAAGGGCCACGAACACATAACCGGTGTAAGGGACAGACTTTACGCTCCAGTTCGGGTCGGCAATCGCCGCCTGAACAACACCCAGCAGGTCAAAGAGACTGATGATCAGAACCAGTGTTGTATCCTTGAACAGACCAATGAAGGTGTTCACGATACCCGGGATCACCGTTTTCAGGGCCTGTGGCAGAATGATCTTGCGCATCATCAGCCAGTAACCAAGCCCCAGGGACTGGGCGCCTTCGGTTTGTCCCTTCGGAATGGCCTGAAGACCACCGCGAACCACCTCTGCCATGTAGGCAGAAGAGAAGAGCGCAACACCCAGCAGGGCACGAAGCAGCTGGTCAAAGGTTACGCCTTCCGGCAGGAAGAGCGGCAGCATCACAGATGCCATGAAGAGCACTGTAATCAGTGGAACACCACGCCAGAATTCAATGAAGCTGATGCAGATGGTCCGGATGATCGGCATCTTGGACTGACGTCCAAGGGCAAAGACGATCCCCAAAGGCAGGGAAATCACGATCCCGGTCAGTGCAATCACCAGCGTCAGGGAGAAACCACCCCACAGGCTGGTTTGCACGATCGGGAAGAAATCAATCCCGAACACGGAACCGTAAAGCAGAGCCCAGGCAATCAGCGGATAGACCAGCAGCATGAAGAGACCCACGAACTGACGATAGGGCAGACGCTCGATCAGCAGCCAGACCAGACCGACAGCAAGCATGATCGCCGCAACATCGACACGCCAGCGCTCGGTTTCCTCGTAGAAACCGTAGAAGAACTGAGGCAGACGTTTCGTGATAAAGGGCCAGCAGGCAGCATCCGGATTTGCAGCACAGGCTTCGGAGCCTCCGCTGTAAACAGCACTGAACAGGGTCCAGTCCAGAGTTGGCGGGATCAGCCACAGGGCAAAAACCGCAGCCAGCACAGTCATGATCGTATTGGCAGGCGAAGAGAACAGGTTCGAACGAAGCCAGCCTACAAAGCCCACTGTGGAAGCCGGAGGAGGAAGATCCGGCAGAGGTGTAAAGGTCTTGTTCTCAGCCATCTTATCGCTCCACCAGCTTGATACGGGAGTTGTACCAGTTCATGAAGACAGAGGTCAGCAGGGAGATCAGGAGATAGATCGCAAGGGTCATTCCCATAATTTCAAGCGCCTGGCCTGTCTGGTTCAGTGACGTACCCGCAAAGATGGATACCAGATCCGGATAGGCAATCGCCGCAGCCAGAGAGGAGTTCTTTGTCAGGTTCAAAAACTGACTGGTCAGTGGAGGAACAATAACGCGCATCGCCTGGGGAATGATCACCAGACGCAACGTAACACTCTCCTGCAGGCCAAGAGCACGGGATGCTTCGGTCTGACCGTAACTGACAGCCTGAATACCCGCACGAACGATCTCGGCGATAAAGGCAGCAGTATAGACGACCAGAGCCAGCGTCAGGGCAATGAACTCGGGGTTGATTGTCGTACCGCCCTTCAGGGAGAAACGTGTCATCTCGCCGGGAATGGCCTCGACCGGAATGCCAAGGATCAGGAAAAGAACCAGGGGCAGGCCGATTGTCAGACCAAGAGTTGCCAGAAAGACCGGGAACTGCTGTCCGGTGCGCACCTGGCGTTCCCTGGCCCATTTCTTGACGAAGACAGAAACAGCAACGCCAATAAAGAAAAGCCAGATCACATAATCAAAGGATGCAGCAAAGGAGAATTCCGGCAGTGCGATACCACGGTTGGTCACACCGAAATAAACCTGGTCACCGGATTTAAAAACCTCGCGGGGTCCGGGCTGAGCTTTCAGAACAGCGTGATACCAGAAGAAAATCTGCAACAGCAGAGGAACGTTACGGAAGATCTCGATATAGACCTCCGCCAGCTTGCGCACGAGCCAGTTCGGAGAAAGGCGTGCAACCCCCATGATGAAACCGAGAACGGTTGCCAGAATAATACCGATGACGGCCACCAGCAGGGTGTTCAGCAGACCAATGATGAAAACATCACCGTAGGTCGAGGATTCATTGAACTCAATAAGGGTTTGAATAATGGCAAAACCGGCTTCACTGCTGAGAAAGTCAAAACCGGTTGAAATACCGCGGGCCTCGAGATTCTTGAGAGTGTTGTCAAAAATAGACCACCCCAAGCCAACGACAATCAAAAGAACCAGAAGCTGATAAACAATCGATCTGTTTTTCGGCTCGTTCCAGAATGATTTGTCTCCCGATGGCGCTTTTGTCTGAACGCTATCAGTCATGTGTTCTCCACACTTTTTTATTAAAGGACACAGTTGCCCTGTTGTGACGTGATACGAACGAGAGGGAGCGACTGCGTCACTCCCCCTCGTCATATCAAGTCATTCGATCATTCTGATAATAATCAGAATATCTTAGCGCATTGGAGGCGCGTAAAGGAAACCACCCTGGTTCCACAGTGCGTTTACACCGCGTGGAAGTTGCAGAGGTGTGCTTTCACCAACGTGACGCTCGTAGGACTCGCCGTAGTTACCAACGTGCTTGACGATGTGGTAAGCGAAGTCGTTACCCAGGCCAATGCCTGCGCCCAGTTCGCCGGTTGTACCCAGCAGACGCTGAACTGAAGGGTTCTCGCTGTTTTTCATCTCATCAACGTTTGCAGATGTGATGCCGAGTTCTTCAGCATTGATCATTGCGTTGAGTGTCCAGCGAGCGATGTCTTCCCACTGACCGTCGTCTTCACGAACAGCTGGGCCAAGCGGCTCTTTGGAAATCACTTCAGGCAGTACAACGTGAGCAGCAGGATCTGTCATCTTTGTACGCTGAGCAGCGATACCGGAAACGTCAGTTGTGTAAACGTCACAACGGCCAGCGTCGTAAGCTGCAACAACCTCGTCCGCTTTTTCAAAGGCAACCAGAGTGAAGTCCAGGTTGTTTGTGCGGAAGTAATCTGTAACGTTCAGCTCTGTTGTTGTACCGGTGTTTGTACAGATCGCAGCACCGGAGAGTTCCAGAGCAGAGCTTACACCCAGATCCTTGCGAACCAGGAAGCCCTGACCGTCATAGAAGTTCACACCAACGAAGTCGATGCCGAGAGTAGCATCACGGCTCATGGTCCAGGTGGTGTTACGTGGCAGAACGTCAACCTCACCGGAAGACAGCGCTGTGAAGCGTGTTTTCGCAGACAGAGGTGTGTAGTTTACTTTTTCCGGATCACCAAAGATCGCAGAAGCCATAGCGCGACAGAAATCAACGTCCAGGCCAGTCCACTTACCCGCATCGTCAGGGTTGGAGAAGCCAGGCAGACCTTGGCTCACACCACACTGGATGAAGCCTTTTGCCTTGACATCGTCAAGTGTGCCAGCGCTAGCAGACGCTGTAGCGGCCAGTGCGATGGCAGAAGTCGCCAAAATGGTTTTCAGTTTCATTGTATTGTCTTCCCTGCTTATTTTTCTAATAAGACATTTGATTGTCATCCGGCTTCAAACGGTAGCCATGCCAATCCGACATGGCAGACCCTCCAAAAACAGATGAGTAAGTTATCTCTACCCCAATAAGTCATTGAGGAAAACAGGCTTTTTTTATCTTGTGTTGATACAATTCCATTTGACACCTTTTTTTCATTTAGATTCAAAGTCTTACAAATTAACCATATTTAAATATTTTTCATTTGATGCGAAAAAAAGAAACAGAATCAGACAGCGAAAAAACTATATAGCTCTATTTTCATATTAAATCGGAAAAGGAAAACTGATCTTTACAGGGTTTCCATGCCCCTTAATGCGAAATTAAATCACAAATCAGATAATCACAGCTATTGCGGAACAAAAAAGGAGGGAGCGATCTCTTCACTCCCTCCTCCGGTTTCAGGCAGGCGACCCGAAATCACCCTGTCCTGTAACAATCAGCGCACAGGCGGAGCATAGAGAACACCACCCTGGTTCCAGAGGGCATTCAATCCACGGGGCAGACCGATTGGTGTGTTCTCGCCAACGTTGCGCTCATAGGACTCACCATAGTTGCCAACCTGCTTGATAATCCGGTAGGCAAAGTCATTGCTCAGACCAAGACTGGAGCCCAGTTCACCAGTGACACCCAGCAAACGCTGGATGGACGGATTTTCACTCTTCAGCATTTCATCAACATTTGCAGAGCTCACACCCAGCTCCTCTGCATTGATCATGGCGTTCAGGGTCCAGCGCGCAAGGTTGATCCACTGGGCATCCCCTTCACGCACAACAGGACCAAGCGGCTCCTTTGAAATGATCTCCGGCAGGATAATATGCGCTGCAGAATCATTCAGTTTTGTGCGGTGTGCAGCAATACCGGAAACATCTGTGGTGTAGACATCACAACGACCGGCATCATAGGCTGCAATCACCTCGTCTTCCTTTTCAAAGGCAACAAGGGAAAGCTCCATGCTGTTTGCACGGAAGTAATCCGTCACGTTCAACTCGGTTGTTGTCCCGGTCGACGTACAGACGGCAGCGCCAGAGAGTTCAAGAGCGGAGCTGACACCCAGATCCTCACGCACCAGGAAGCCCTGGCCGTCATAGAAGTTCACACCAACAAACTCCAGGCCCAGGCCGACGTCACGGCTCATGGTCCAGGTGGTGTTGCGGGACAGAACGTCAATCTCGCCGGAAGACAGGGCTGTAAAGCGTGTCTTGCCGGAAAGCGGGCTGAAGTTCACCTTTTGCGGATCATCAAAGATTGCTGCAGCCATGGCACGACAGAAATCGACGTCCAGACCGGTCCAGTTGCCCTGGTCATCCGGGTTCGAGAGGCCCGGAGCACCCTGGTTAACACCACACTGGACATAGCCCTTGGCCTTGACATCATCCAGCGTACCGGCAGAGGCAGTTGCAGAGGCCACGACGGCCAGAGCAGAAGCGGTCAGGAGAGTTTTGAAACCCATTACTCTTTTTCCTTGATTTATAAAACAGAGAGAATTTTTTGCACAGGAGCCGTATAACACACTGATGCATCTGCAAAACCTCTTTTGAGGGACTTTTCATTCAATTTCACAGTTATCTTTTCCAATAAAGCTATCATCAAATTAGATAATTGAAATTAAACATAAAAAATTAGCACTAAAAATCTGTATTTAATCTCAGCACCAACAGTCAGTGACAGATTGCCCCCAACCCTTCCTGATCGCGGATACGCCCCTTCCCTTCTCCGCCAGACCAAAGAGGCTGAAGCGGCAAATCACGCTTTGACTTTAGGTCTCACGCCTGCATTATGTCCGCCGAAGCCTAAAGTCTGAACAGGACATGTGAATATGACTGACGCAAAGAAGTTTTCCGCTGAAACCCGTGTGGCTCATGCAGGCCGCGCCCCACTTGAAAATTACGGCGTTGTAAATCCGCCCGTCTATCACGCCTCGACCATCCTCTTCAAATCCCTGGAAGAGATGGACGAACGCGCCAGAAACAAAATGCAGCCGGAGAACATCAATTACGGACGTCAGGGCACTCCGTCCACCTTCCCGCTGGAACGTGCCATTGCCGAGCTTGAAGGGGGCGACCACGCCTTTACAGTCTCCTCCGGTCTGGGTGCAATCACCACAGCGCTCTTTGCCTTTGTCAAAACCGGCGACCGCATTCTCATGCCCGATACGGTCTATGCACCAACCCGCATGTTCTGTAATGACATCCTCAGGAAGATGGGGGTCGAAACAGTCTACTATGATCCGCTGGCAGGCAGCGACATTGCCGCTCTCATAACCGGCAACACCTCGGTTGTCTTTGTTGAGTCCCCGGGCTCCCTGACCTTTGAAATCCAGGACATCCCGGCCATTGCCGAAGCCGCGCATGCAAAGGGCGCCATTGTCATGCTCGACAACACCTGGGGGACACCGCTTTACTGCAAGTCCTTTGAACTGGGTGTGGATGTCTCGGTTCACGCCGGCACCAAGTACATTGTCGGCCACTCCGATGCCATGCTCGGGCTGATTGTCACCACCGATGAACACTACACAACCGTCAAGAACTCCGTTTATCATCTGGGTCAGTGCGCCGGACCGGACGACATCTATCTGGGGCAACGTGGTCTGCGCACGATGGCCGTTCGCCTGAAACAGCACCACGAGAGCGGTCTGCAGGTGGCAAAATGGCTGTCCGAACGGCCAGAGGTTGCACGGGTTCTTCACCCTGCCCTGCCGGAACATCCCGGCCATGAACTCTGGAAACGGGATTTCAGCGGAACCTGCGGTCTCTTTGCCTTCATTCTCGACAGGCATTACAGCAGGACCGCCATGGCTGCCATGGTCGACAACATGGAACTGTTCGGCATGGGTTACAGCTGGGGTGGGTACGAAAGCCTGATTCTCCCGGCCAATCCGGCCTCTATCCGCACAGCAACCAAATGGGAAGTCGAGGGCGATCTCGTTCGCCTGCACATCGGTCTGGAAAATGTCGAGGACCTGATCAGCGATCTCGATGCCGGGTTCAAACGCCTGAGTGCAAATGCCTGAGGAACACACAGAAATGTCTCAAGACTACCCCAAAATCCTGGATGCCATTTCCTTTAATGCCGACGGCCTGGTGCCTGCCATCGCCCAGGACGTCGATAAAAACGATGTCCTGATGATGGCCTGGATGAACAGGGATGCCGTGATCGAAACGCTCTCGACAGGCAAGGTCTGCTACTGGACGCGGTCCCGCCAGAAACTCTGGCGCAAGGGCGAAACCTCCGGCCAGCAGCAGGAACTGGTCGACTTTCTCATTGATTGTGACGGCGATACCATCCTCGTAAAGGTCCGCCAGAAGGGTGTGGCCTGTCACACAGGGCGGCGCAGTTGCTTCTATCTTTCTGCAGGCAAAGGCGATCGCACGGACCTTGCAACAATCATGGAACCGGAAATCTCACCGGAAGAGCTCTACGGCAAAAAATCCTGAATGAATAAAAGGCAAGCAGACAGGAGAACAGCATGACAAGAACAGGGCAATGCTTTTGCGGATCGGTACAATACCGGATCAACGGCCCTGTCTTTGATGCCCGCTCCTGTCATTGCTCCCGCTGTCGCAAGGCCTTCAGCGCCCAGGCCAGTTCCTATGCCCTGATCGACGAAGGAACGCTGGAATGGGTCAGTGGGGAAAACCTGCTGAGCTTCTATCCCCCCGAAGGAGATTTCGGGAAAGCCTTTTGCAGCAAGTGCGGCTCCACCCTCTGCGGTATCGTCGAGGGCAAGGTTCACGGCATCACTCTCGGGTGTCTGGATGACGATCAGGACATTGCCATTGAAAAGCATATTTTTGTGGGTTCGAAGGCGTCCTGGGAACAGATACCGGACAATGTCGTCACACATGACGGCTTTCCTCCCGAGTGGCTTCACGAGGAAGAGAAATAGAGGGAAGAAAAACAGAGCCTGTCCTCCGGAAACAAAAAAAAAACGGGAACCGGACGGTTCCCGTTTTTCGTTGGTCGGAGTAGCAGGATTCGAACCTGCGACCCCTTGGCCCCCAGCCAAGTGCGCTACCAGACTGCGCTATACTCCGTAAAAGTATCTCCCTGATTCGCAGGAAGAAATATCTGAAACCAGCATATAGCTCCTCCTTTCAAAGAGATCAACGTCTTTCACAGGATTCCCTGAAGTTCCTGCAAAGGAAAAAGGATCAATCGTCCAGCCTGTCCCTCAACTTCTGCAAACGTGACAGCATTTCATGCAGGGCACCGATATCCGGTGTGCCTGCAGAAACGCCCGTTTCCGCCTTGTCCTGCCCGCCCGGAGGCAACTGGCCTCTGGCCGCCTGCATAAGATCGGCAAGGGCCTCAACAGCACCGGACGTGTTGTCCGAAGTTCCGGGCTGACTGTCAGAAAAAAGATCGGAGGAGCTTGCCGCAGCAGAGGCGGCAGCCTTGCTGTCCAGACGCTTGGGCAAGCGCCCGCCATTGTCCTTGAAGAGCTTCTGAACGCCCTTGATCGTCAAGCCGTCCTTGTAAAGAAGATCCCTGATTCTGGAGAGAAGGTCGATATCGGCCGGGCGATAATACCGTCGCCGGCCAGCACGTTTCATCGGTTTGACCTGCGTAAACTTGGTCTCCCAAAAACGCAAAACGTGCTGGGGTATGTCCAGTTCCTCGGACACTTCGCTGATTGTGCGAAAGGCATTGGCTGACTTGTTGGCAGAAGATTCAGACGACATTCGCCCGCTTAACTCCAAAGGATTTAAAAAACCCAGAGCAACAGACAGCCAGCAAAGGGGCCTTGCTTGACCCCTTTTCACAACGTGACAGGACGTTTGGCAAACCTTAGCTAAGGGATGCGTTGATTTTGTTTTTCAAGACATGGGATGCACGAAAGACCAGAACCCGCCTTGGCAGGATCGGAACCTCTTCACCGGTCTTTGGATTGCGGCCGATGCGTTCTCCCTTTTCACGAACTGTAAAGCTGCCAAATGACGAAATTTTGACCATCTCGCCCTTTACGAGGGAATCAGAGATTTCATCAAGAATGGCTTCCACCAGCTCTGCTGACTCATTGCGGGAGAGACCGACTTCTTCGTAGACAGCCTCACTCAGATCAGCGCGTGTCACAGTATTTCCCATGGCATTCAAGCTCCCGGTCTATTCCTGTTATTGGCCCTGCCCCCCATTCGGAGCGAGTAGCAAATACAATGATGCGGAATATGTTACACAAATACAAGTGTTTAAATCAAATTCGCACCATATTCAGAAACAAACCCATCCATACTTAAAAGTATGTTTCGGGCTTTTTTACCATTTCAGAAGTGCTGCGCCCCAGGTAAAGCCACCCCCCATTGCAGCCATAACCAATGTATCACCACGCTTGATGCGTCCGTCAAAAACGGCCTCACAAAGAGCAAGCGGAATGGAAGCAGCAGAGGTGTTTGCATGCTTGTCCACCGTCACAACAACACGCTCGCCTGAAAGCGCCAAACGCTTGCCCATGGCTTCAATGATGCGAATGTTTGCCTGGTGCGGAACCAGCCAGTCGATATCATCCTGCGTATAGCCGGCCTTTTCCATCACCTTGTCCATTGCAGCAGGCATGTTGGCAACGGCATGACGGAAGACTTCACGTCCCTCCATACGCACAACACCGGCCGTTCCCGTGCTGGAAGGTCCGCCGTTGACATAGAGCGCATCGTGGAAATCACCATCGGACTGAATGTGAGTTGCGATAATGCCGGAGGTCTCGCGATCCTTTTCGCTTTCAACCTCGACCGCCTTCACAACCACGGCACCGGCTCCATCACCGAAAAGCACACAGGTTGAACGGTCATCCCAGTCCAGAATGCGGGAGAAGGTCTCCGCTCCAATCAGAAGAACCATTTTTGCCTGACCGGATCGCACCATGGCATCCACAACAGACAGACCATAGGCAAAACCGCTGCAGACGGCCTGCAGATCAAAGGCTGCACAGTTCCGGATTTGCAGATTTTTCTGAACAACAGTGGCTGTTGCGGGGAAGGTTTCATCCGGAGTGGCCGTACAGCAGACAATCAGATCCACTTCACTCGCTTCCACACCCGCATGCTCAAGGGCAGCCTTTGCCGCCCGTGTCGCCAGATCGGATGTCAGTTCGCCATCAGCCGCAACGTGGCGCTGACGAATACCGGTTCGCTGACGAATCCATTCATCAGAAGTCTCAACCCGCTGGGCCAGTTCATCGTTGGTGACAACCTTGCTTGGCAAATAGGAACCACAGCCGAGAAGTTGAGAACGAAACATCATTGTGAGGCAACCACTTCCTTGTCGAGACTTTCAGCCGTCAATGCGTCAAAGTCTTCGCGCATACGGGCAATAATATTCTGGTTCTGCATGTCCACGGCAACACTGATGGCATTGGCAAAGCCCACACCATCCGTTCCCCCGTGGCTTTTCACGGCAATGCCGTTCAGGCCCAGGAAGATCGCACCGTTATACCGACGCGGGTCGACACGCTTGCGCAGCTTCTTGAGAGCAGAGTGCGCAAGAAGATAACCCAACTTTGCCAGAAGGTCACTGCGGAAGGTTTGCCTGAACAGTTCTGAAATCAGTTTTGCGGTTCCCTCGGCAGTTTTCAGGGCAACATTTCCAGTAAAACCGTCTGTTACGATGACATCGACAGTTCCCTTGCCAATGTCATCTCCCTCGACGAAACCGACAAACCTGCCGGGCAGGTTGGCTTCTTTCAGGCGGGCACTGGCCACCTGCAGATACTCGTGCCCTTTCACTTCTTCCGAGCCGATGTTCAGAATACCGCAAGAAGGTTCCTCGACACCGATCACACAACGGGAAAAGGCATTGCCCATGACCGCAAAGTCAACGAGATTGTCTGCATCGCAGGAGAGATTACCGCCCAGATCCAGCATCAGTGATTCACCGCGCATGGTCGGGAAGAAGGTCGCAATAGCCGGGCGATCAACGCCGGGCAGTGTCTTGAAAACGAATTTGGACATCGCCATCAACGCGCCCGTGTTGCCTGCAGAGACAACCCCGTCAGCACGACCGTCCTGCACGGCATTGATGGCCAGCCTCATGGAAGACTTGCGCCCTGCGCGAAGAGCAACAGCAGGCTTGTCATCCGCTTCGACAATGTCGTCTGTGTGAACAAACTCTGCAACATCCTTGAGGCGTTCTGTCTTTTCCAGAAGAGGCAGAACCTCTTTCTCGCGTCCAAAGATGATAAAGCGCAGTTGAGGATAACGCTGGCAGGATATCTCTGCCCCGTCGATAACAATACCGGGGGCCGCATCACCACCCATCGCGTCAAGTGCTATGGTTACAGCAGCAGTCACAATGCTTCCAAATCAGGTTGTTGATTAACGAAACTGATCCATGCGTCCAGTCGAACACACCAGCCCTGTCACAGAATAACCGAAAGAAAAAGCCTCTATGACAAGGCAACAGGCCGACCTCGCAAGAGATCGGCCTATTGTAAATTCATAATCTGAATGTTGTCTTAAGCTTCTGCTTCGACAACATCACGACCATCGTAGTGGCCGCAGGATGCACAAACGTGGTGTGGACGCTTCAGTTCGCCACAGTTTGAACACTCATGGTGCGCACCAGCAGAAATTGCATCGTGAGCACGACGCATGTTACGGCGGGAACGGCTTATTTTACTCTTTGGAACAGCCATTGTTCACTCTCTTCATTTTGCAAGCACTGACAAAAGTTTGCCGCTTAGTAGCCAATTCAGCCGATAAGAGCAAGCCTTTTAACAGGGCAAGGTTCGAAATTAATCCTTTTTCAGAGCACGAAGCGCTTCGAAAGGGTTATCAGCGCGCTTGACAGGCGCCGCTTCCTCCTCTTTCGGAGCAACATCAATACTCTCACCATCCCACTCCACGCCTTCCGCCTTTGGATAGGGGTCGAGTGACACAGCAAGTTGTTGCGCAACAGCTTCACCGAAATCTATGCCAGCGGGATCAACCTCTTCCGGGGGATCCTCTGCTTCCATGTCGATGTAGCTTTCGTCATCAGCTTCACTGTAGTCGGGCTGGTGAACTGGAACGAAGCTATATAGAATCTCAAAGTCTTCTTCAAGAAGCTTTTTCAACGGAACACCACTAATAATACAATTTTGTGTCACTTCAGCGGAAAAACGCCCCTCAACCTTCAGGAGGGAAGCCTTTTCATTCGGAAAGAGCCTCAGTTCCGCTTCCAGCCCTTCCAGGACTTCGAGTTCAAAGCGATCAGCCAGAGCGGCACATTCCTCCGGTTTGGCCTTCAGCCTGATGGTCTGTGGTGCACGCTGAAGGTTATCGGCTTTATAGAGCCGGGAAAACTCGTTCTCGATCATTCAGGAATACTCTCTTGCCTTCTGTCTTCAACCGTTCGGGAAATCAGCATTTGGAAAAGTCACCCGGGCTTCAAGCAGGGCGATGCGACCCTGCTCCTGCAGACTGTCATTCAGGGCGATAAAATAGGCTGCGAAATCCTCCAGCTGCCCTTCCTGCACGACTTCATCGGACAGGGTCCCCAGCAGGTTTCTCCTCAAGGCAGCCTTCAGGCCATCCGCCTCATCCTCCAGACCCTCACCGGCCTCATGCAGACGCAGGCCTTTCTCGTAGGCAACGATGCGTCCCGAAAATGACTCGGTCAGATTGCGGATCCTCTTGCTGACACCACTGTCGCCAACAGAGTCCTCGCGCATTGCAACATCCATGGCATGAAACATGAAATCATAAAGCTCCTGGGCAAAGAGCTTGACCTCGCGTTCATCGGATTTCAGGGCCCTCAGAACAGCAACCATGTGAAGGGCCAGCAGCTCGAAACGCCCGTCGACAGAGTCGGGAATGCCGCCCCGCCCGTAAAACCCCGGCAAACGGGACTGCGCAACAGTCATGGCATAAAGCTCCTGCACATTCCCTGATCGCATCATCGCACGCTTTAATTTTCCGAACATTGATGATCCTGCCCTTGGTCGTCTAGAGGTTTAAACTGTGATGTGCCCTCTTTTTACGACAAATGCAAGCCACCCGGTTTCAGCAAGGGTATATAGCACTGTCGAAAGGTTTGTTTTTCGCGAAGGCTATGCTAAAACCTTCCCCGAATATTCAAGACCACAGGAAACATGACCTGATGTTGAACTTCTTTTCTTTCGGCTCTGGTGCTTCAGAGCCCCGGAAAAAGACAACCCCGCGCGCCTGGGCTCTGGGGTGTATTGCAGCAGTACCCCTGCTGATTTCCGCCTGCGAAACCAAAACGATCATTCGCGGACACATACCCGACCCCGACATTGTCGGAGAACTGGAAGCCGGAAAGGATGACCGGCGCGATGTTGTGGAACGTCTGGGCTCTCCCTCCACTCTCTCCACCTTCAAGGACAGGGTCTGGTACTACATCGGGGAAGAGCTGGAGAAAGACGGTTTCCTTGACCCGGAGATCATCTCCAGAACAGTTCTGGTTGTGACCTTTGATGAGGAAGGTATCCTGACTGCCGCCAACGAATATTCCCTGGAAGACGCCCAGGAAATCGAATTCGTGGAACGCATTACACCAACAGAAGGACAGGAGCTGACAGTTCTGCAGCAGTTCCTGGGCAACCTTGGCCGATTGCCTTCTCCCGGCAGCTAGCCGTTTTTCCTGAACAGGACAAAACAAAAGCGCGAAGACATCCTCGTCTCCGCGCTTTTTTCATGCCATGCAGACCATCTGATCAGACGGGTTGCTCCAGCCCTCTTCTGAACCGCAGGGTCAACCAGATCAGACCAAGCGTCATCAGGGTCAGCGGGACAAACACAATCAGGTTGATCGCATTCCAGCCAAGCGCATCATAGATCCAGCCGGATGAAAAGGATGTGACAGCAACAACGGCAAAAGTCACCAGTTCATTCAACCCCTGAACTCTCGATTTTTCCTCCGGTCTGTGACCGTAGGTCAGCAAGGTGCTTCCTCCTACGTAAAGGAAGTTCCAGCCAAGCCCCAGCATGACAAGACCAAACCAGAAGTTCAGGAAATCAATCCCCGACAGATTGATGGTGGCCGCCATAATGAGCATCAGCAAACCCAGCGCCATGATCATCAGAACGCCAAAACGTCGGATCAACTGCCCTGTAAAGAAGGAAGGCGCATACATGCTGAGGATATGCCACTGAATGACAAAGGCCGCATCATCAAAGGGAAAGGCGCAGGCAATCATCGCCGTTGTCGTGATACTCATGACAAGGTTCATGCAGGAAAAGCTGACCACTCCGCCCATCATCGCAACAACAACAACCGGCTGGCGAAGAAGCTCTGCGAAGGATCTGACCCTTTCCGCAACAGCCTTGCGGGGACCAGCAGGAATGTTGAGCAACTGCAGGGCAACAAGTGACAGGAACGACAGAAGCGCCATGGCATAGAAACTGCCCGCAAAAAGCACCGGGGACAAAAGGTCCTTGGACCACTTGGCAATCTCCGGCCCCAGAATGGCAGCCAACACACCCCCGGCCATCACCAGCGAAATTGCCTTGGCCTTCGCATTCTGTGGCGCAGCATCAGCTGCAGCAAAGCGATAGTAGAAAACAGCCGAGGCAGAAAAACCGAACAGGAAAGATCCCACACAGAAAAGCAGGAAGGAGTTCATCAGAATGGCCTGCGCAGAGAGGATCCCGGCAATCACACCAACCCCGGCCCCCAGGGAGAAGCCCAAACGTCGCCCGTAGCGCCCCATCAAGCCGGACAGAGGCATGGTAAAGATCATCATTGCCAGAAACTGCAGGGACAAAGGCAGCGTCTGGAGTGAACTGTCATCAGCCAGAGATGACCCCACAAGAGCAGAAATGGACACCATCATTGATGCGCTGCTCATCCCCAGTGCCTGACAAAGAGCCAGCACCAGAACATTCGGTTTGTTGTCATAGCCGTAAGGCTGTTTTTCCTCTTCAGGGAGTATCATCTCCACAACAGAAGTCTCGTTCGGGTTTTTCCCCTCTTGAACGCCTGTCATTCCGTCCTCGTATTATCCTGTACCTGCGCAGCAAAGCTATCAGAACATAAACAACATTTGAATGATGTACATCAAGAACCAAAGTGAAGACGAATTGCCACAACGGGAAAAATATCCTGTCCTTCGGTAACAGCCTTCCCCTTGCAGGCACCTGCAGGGGCATACCCGGCACAATAAAAAAGGTGCCCCGGTTCAGGACACCTTTCGTTTTTCAAACACAGCAAGACACTCTAGATCCGCTTGGGTTTGACAATATCCTTCACCTCGATAGTGAGAGATCGCAGGAGTTCCGGCCCCATGATCTCGTCAGCGACATGTCTCAGACGCTTGCGGATCACGTCACCGCCATAACCTTCCATCGTATAGAGGCGATAGCTGTAAAGCGCATGCAGCTCACTCATGAAGCGATCGCGAAGACGTTTGCCCTGTCTTTGCAGGTTGATGTGATCTTCCCCCTCGGCCACCTCCATCGTCACAACAATGGAAACGCGATTGGTTACAACATTTTCCTGAATCAGATTGATAATGATCGGCTGATACTCGACCGTAACCGATGGCAGGGGCGGTTCTTCAACAACCTCTTCCACCACCTCCTCGGGCGGGGGATCCTCCTTCAGCAGAAAGAACCAGGCAGCTGCGCCTGCTGCTGCAAGCAACAGAACAATCAGGACAATAATAATGATCTTCTTCATGAATGACTGGCCTGCAAAGCAAGAGAACCCTGGAAACTGACAAAAATCCTAAAGACAGAGCCTAAAGGAAAGGTAAAGGAAACAGGAGTCGAGCCGTGATCAGGAGTGAACCCATCCCGACCTTGAAAAGGCAATCGCCTGCCCGGCCTGATCCCGAAACACAACACCCCGCCCCTCTTCAATGATGCCAATTGGCGTCAGCCGGATCCCCAGAGCAAGCGAAAGTGCCTTCAGCCGCTCTGTCTCTTCAGGTTCGGCCGTAAAGAGCAGTTCATAGTCATCCCCGCCAGTTGCCGCCATCTCGAGCTGCCCTTCAGGGGGAAGAACGGAAATCAGGGCATCGGAAAGGGGCAAACTCTCAGCGTGAATGACTATGCGCACCGCACTTTCCCGGGACAGATGCCCTGCATCGGCAAGCAATCCGTCAGAAACATCCAGACAACACTGCGTCAATCCCTCGTCCTGAAGCCGCCAGCCCAATGCAGTGCGCGGCTGGGGCAGATGATAGCGGTCTTTCAGGAAAGCCGCAGCGTTCTCATCTTCTGAATCTGAAACCTTTCCTGTCAGGATGCGCAAACCTGTTGCGGCATCGCCAAGCGTTCCCGACACCCACAGCAGCTGTCCTGCCCTTGCTTTTTTCCTGTGAAAGGCCCGCCCCTTCGGCACCAGCCCCATTGCCGTTACAGTCACCACCAGACCGGACAGCGAACGGACAGAATCCCCTCCGCTCAGGACCCATTTCTGCTCTCTTTGCGAAGAGGCCAGACCCTTTGCGAAGGATTCGAACCATTGATCATCCTGCCGCTCTGTTGTTGCTAGGGACAGGCTGTACCGCCAGGGCTTCGCCCCCATGGATGCGAGATCGGACAGATTTGTTCCAAGGACTTTCAGGGCCAGTTGTTCAGCCTTGTCCGGCAGGGCATCTTCCGGCAGGAAGTGAACGCTCTCGACCAGACTGTCCGTCGTCACCACCAGCTCCATTCCCTCCGGAACAGAGAGCAGCGCGGCATCATTGCCAAGATGATCGGTTTCCTCGTCATGTGTCAGGGATGCAAAAAAACGGGCGATCCGGCCAAACTCTCCAAGAGTGTTCGAGACCGGCTTCTGCCCGCTTTTGTCATGTTCTGTGCTGTGATCGTCTGACATGAGACTGATCATGCCCTTTCAGACCTGCCCGAGTGAAGAGGAAATGTGCAGGGAAAATCGGTTACTTTTCAAACTCGTCTGCACGACGCGCATGTGCCAGCTTGTCCAGAACGCCGTTCACCATGGCCGTTTCCTTGTTGCCAAAGTAGGCGTGGGCAATGTCGACATACTCGGAAATCACCACACGCGCAGGAACATCGGGACGCAGTTGAATTTCGTAGGCACCGGCCTGCATGATCAAACGCAGCAGGGGATCGAGACGATCCATGGTCCAGTCCTTGTCCAGAACAGAAGCAACCATGTCGGCAGTCAGTTCCCTTTCCTGCATCAGCCCCTTGAGAAGCTCCAGAAAAAGACTTTGATCCAGCCCCTTGAGGCGCAGGCCATCGAGATCTTCGGACACACGGTCATTGAGGAATTCATTGACGACAGTGTTGGCTGATGCCTGGTTGAATTCGACCTGGAAAAGAGCCTGAACCGCAGCAATACGTGCCATTGAACGACGCATGTTGGGCGAAAGCGGCTTGTGCTTTTTCTCAACCTTTTCCGCTGGGGTTTTATCAGACTCGGACATCTCTTTTTCTTTCTTCAGGCAGAAGGGCAACAAACAAACTGTCAAACAGCAGCAATGCCGATTTGCTTCGGCATCCGGGTGATCCGGGCCTTCTCTATCACAGTCCGGCCCGGACCGAAAGACCTAGTGGATACCAAACTGACGCTTCAGCTTGACCATTTCCAGACAGGCACGGGCAACAAAACCGCCCTTGTTCTTTTCATCACGCTTGGCACGGGCCCAGGCCTGCTGTTCATTTTCGACAGTCAGAACGCCATAGCCAATAGCCAGATCGTGATCAACAGCCAGATCCTGCAGCTTGCGCGCAGACTCAACGCAGACATAATCGTAATGGGATGTTTCGCCGCGGATCACAACACCCAGCGCGATAAAGCCGTCAAAGGAGCGACCATCCTTGCGGTGGGTTGCAAACTTGATCGCAGCAGGCAACTCGAATGCACCCGGCACTTCCACAATCTCGTAAGTGCAGCCATCCTTTTCCAGCTCTTCAATGGCTGCAGCACGCAGCTCGTCGGAAATGGCTTTATAATAAGGCGCATCAACAATCAGGATGTGCGGAGCTTCGAATGTTTCAGTCATGGCTCTGGGACCTTGTTGCGGGTTGGAAACTGTCTGCAGGGACAGTCTTAATCTTCAATTGCGCGCTGTTCAACCACTGAAAGACCGTATCCGTCAAGCCCTACAATGGTTTTCTCGGAATTTGTCAGCAGGATCATCTTCTCGATCCCCAGATCGGTGAGGATCTGCGCACCGGTACCGTAATCGCGGAGATGATGGGGCGCATGAACGTTTTCCCCCTTGCGACTGCGGATCGCATCAGACAGTGCACTGGGGGCAGGTTCGCGGATCAGCACAACGGCACCACGCCCCTCTGCTTCAATCATCTGCATGGATTTCTGGAGATCACCCGCCTTGCCACTGCCGGCATCGCCCAGAACATCATCCAGAACGGAAAGCGCGTGCATGCGAACCATCACAGGCTCATCCCCGCGCAGATCCCCTTTCCAGAGAACCATGTGCTCGGCATAGCTGATCCGGCTGACATAGACAGCAGCATTGAAGGTTCCCGCCTGCTCTGTCTCAAGCGTTGTTTCGACCGTGCGCTCCACCAGACGGTCATAGCGCCGGCGATAGGCAATCAGATCGGCAATGGTTGCAATCTTGAGCTCATGCTCTTTTGCAAACTCGATGAGATCATCGCGACGGGCCATGGTGCCGTCATCCTTCATGATCTCGCAGATCACCCCTGAAGGGTTCAGACCTGCCAGACGCGCCACATCGACAGCAGCTTCCGTATGACCGGTGCGAACCAGCACGCCGCCATCCCGTGCAACCAGCGGGAACACATGCCCCGGGCTTACGATATCACCGGCTGCCTTGGCAGGATCAATGGCAACAGAAATCGTCCGGGCGCGATCCGGTGCGGAAATCCCGGTGGTCACACCTTCCAGTGCCTCGATGGAAACCGTAAAGGCCGTTTCGTGACGGGTCCCGTTTTTCTGGGCCATCAGGGGAAGCTCAAGCTCCTCAACGCGCTCGCGTGTCATCGCCAGACAGATCAGGCCACGGCCGTATTTGGCCATGAAGTTGATCGCTTCAGGCGTTGCCATCTGCGCCGGGATGACAAGATCGCCTTCATTCTCGCGGTCCTCATCGTCCACCAGAATGAACATCCGGCCGTTGCGTGCCTCTTCAATGATCTCCGCAGGGCTGGAAATAATGCCACTGAAATCACTCATCATTGTTCCCTTTGTCCTGTCGGGTCCGCCTTAATTGTTCAGACCCTGGTTGCGATCAAGAAGCTGCGCCACATAGCGCGCCATCAGATCGACTTCAAAGTTGATACGATCTCCGGGCTTGCGTTGACCAAAAGTCGTCATCTCTGCTGTGTGCGGAATGATATTCACTCCAAAGAAACAGCCCTCTGCCCCCCTGTCCTCAACCTCGTTGACAGTCAGGGACACACCATCCAGAACGACAGAACCCTTTGGCGCCACAAAACGTGCAAAACCATCCGGCGCACGGAACGTGAAACGACGGGAATCCCCTTCCATCCGCAGATCCGTGATTTCAGCCACCCCATCAACATGTCCCGAAACAAGATGCCCGCCCAGTTCGTCACCCAGCCTGAGCGCCCGCTCGAAGTTGACCGCTGTACCCGCCTGCCAGCCGGACAGGGTTGTCACCGACAGGGTTTCTCCGGATACGTCAGCTGCAAACCAGTTGCCTTCAGGAGAGTTTCCCTTGTCCACAACGGTCAGACAGACACCGCTACAGGCAATGGAAGCGCCCATATCCACAGTGTCCATGTCATAGGAAGCCTGAAACACAAAGCGGGAGTCACCCCGGTCTTCACGGCTTTTGACAGCACCCAGGTCAGTGATAATTCCGGTAAACATGCAATACCTGCCAGAGATCTCGTTTGTTTGCGTTCCGCTTAGCACAGCAGAACCGGTCCGTCCCGCACTTTTTCAAGCCCGCCATCGTCTGCACCGGGTTGTCAGCCGGTTTTGCAGTAGTGCTCCATGCGATCCTCGCCCAGATAGCGGCTGTCAACCAGCCGGAACTGCGGGGCATCGGCCAGATTCTCAAGTCCGAAGCCCGTCATGACCGGCAAACCGTCACCGCCAATCACCTTCGCCGCACGGAACCAGACGATCTCATCCACCAGCCCCTGACGCAAAAGCGAGCCGATCACATGGCTCCCCCCCTCGACAAGCAGACGGGTTATGCCCATCTCGCCCAGCTTGTCCAGAGCTGTCAGCGGGCAGACAAAGCCCGTGTCATCCCGTTTGATATGAACAACCTTCACACCTGCGTCCTCATAGGCTTTCAAACGGTGACTGTCATTTTCATCAAAGGTCATCAGGCAGGTCGGGCATTCAGCAGCACGCGCCACCAGATCGGACGTCAGGGGCAGGCGCAAACGCCCGTCCATAATCACCCGCAGGGGCGAAAAGCTCTCCAGTCCGGGCAGACGCACATCCAGTCTGGGATTGTCAGCCAGTGCTGTTCCGCTTCCCACCAGAATGGCATCGTGCTCAACGCGCAGCATCTGGGAAGCCTGACGGGCCAGATCACCGGTAATCCACTTGCTCTCGCCGCGTTTGGTCGCGATTCGTCCATCCAGTGTGGTCGCCACCTTGACTGTCACCATCGGGCGTCCCCGGCTTACACGGGAAAAGAACCCCCGGTTGAGCGACAGCGCTTCGCTTTCCATCAGGCCGAAGTCAACTGTGACACCGGCCTTGCGCAGGATTTCCAGCCCCTTGCCGGACACTCGCTCATCCGGATCGCCGCAGGCCACGACACACCGTGTAATTCCGGCAGACACCAGAGCCTCGGCACAGGGCGGCGTCTTGCCGTGGTGAGCGCAGGGCTCCAGCGTGACATAGGCGGTTGCTCCGCGCGCGCTTTCACCGGCTTGCGCCAGTGCAACGGCTTCGGCATGGGGGCGTCCGCCCGGCTGTGTCCAGCCCCGGCCGACAACCTGTCCTTCGCGGACAATCACACAGCCTACGGCCGGATTGGGCGCAACCTTTCCCAGCCCCCTGCGCGCAAGATTCAGGGCGGATTGCATGAACCCCTGCTCGATGGAAGAAAATTCTGTCGCGGACAATCCTGATGCAGTCATAGGGTTTACTCTGTCAATGTCGTATAGTCTTAGGAAGCGGCCTCTTCGATATGGCCCTCTTCATCCCTGTCATCAAGACGACCCACCAGATCCTTGAAGTCACTGACTTCCTGAAAATCCCGATAGACAGAGGCAAAGCGGATATATCCCACCTTGTCCAGATGCATCAGGGCGTCCATCACCAGACTGCCGATGCGATCTGTCGGAATTTCGGCCTCACCGGATGATTCAAGCTGGCGCACAATACCGCTGACCACCTGATCAATCTTTTCTGCACCGACATTCCTTTTCTGAAGCGCCAGACGCATGGAGCGCGTGACCTTGTCCCGATCAAAAAGCTCGCGCTGTCCATTGTCCTTGACAACCGTCAACTCCCTGAGCTGCACACGCTCAAAGGTCGTAAAGCGGGCACCACAGCCCCCGCACTGACGGCGGCGGCGAATAGAGGCATGATCCTCTGTCGGACGAGAGTCCTTTACCTGCGTTTCTTCACTGCTGCAAAAGGGACAACGCATCAATGGCTCCTGCTGTTTTCCGGGACGAGTTTGTTTTTACTCGGACATTTTCATTTTCGCGGGCCTGACCACCCATCCCGCAAGAGATACCATACTCGCCCATTACGGCAGATAAAAAAAGCCCCGAACTGAAAATCAGTCCGGGACTTTTTCCTGTTCAGACCTGAAAGGTCGATATCAATCCGGCTTAGAGCCCGGGATAGATCGGGAATTCAGCACAAAGCGCCTGAACTTCCGCTTTCACTTCCGCTTCAACAGCAGAGTTGTCTTCAGGGTTTGCAGCCAGACCATCCAGAACACGAGTGATCAGCTCACCAACCTTGCGGAATTCGGCTTGGCCGAAACCGCGGCTTGTGCCAGCCGGTGTACCCAGACGGATACCGGATGTGACCATCGGCTTTTCCGGATCAAACGGAATGCCGTTCTTGTTACAGGTGATCCCGGCACGATCCAGGCTTTCCTCGGCAATGTTTCCTGTCAGGCCTTTCGGACGCAGGTCAACCAGCATCAGGTGCGTGTCGGTGCCGCCTGTTGTGATCGCAAAACCGTTTTCAACCAGTGTCGCAGCCAGTGTCTGGGCATTGCTGATAACGTTTTGAGCGTAGTTCTTGAACTCCGGATCCAGAGCTTCCTTGAACGCAACAGCCTTGGATGCGATGGAGTGCATCAGCGGGCCACCCTGCAGACCGGGGAAGGCTGCAGAGTTGATTTTCTTGCCGATATCCAGATCGTTGGACAGAACGATACCGCCACGGCCGGCACGCAGTGTCTTGTGCGTTGTGCTGGTCACGACGTGAGCGTGAGGCAGCGGGCTCGGGTGCAGGCCGGCAGCGACCAGACCGGCAAAGTGCGCCATGTCAACGTGCAGGTAAGCACCAACCTCGTCCGCAATTTCACGGAACTTGGCAAAATCGATTGTGCGCGGGTAAGCAGAACCACCAGCGATGATCAGCTTTGGCTTGCACTCGAGAGCCAGCTTGCGAATCTCGTCGAAGTTGAACTGGTGTGTTTCCTTGTCAACGCCATAGCATACAGCGTTGAACCACTTGCCGGACAGGTTTGGACGCGCACCGTGTGTCAGGTGACCACCGGACGCCAGATCCAGACCCATGATGGTGTCACCAGGCTGCAGCAGAGCCAGTGTTACACACTGGTTTGCCTGTGCGCCGGAGTGTGGCTGAACATTGACATATTCACAGTTGAACAGCTTTTTCGCACGCTCGATAGCCAGTTGTTCAACAACGTCAACGTGCTCACAACCACCATAGTAACGACGGCTTGGGTAGCCTTCGGCGTATTTATTGGTCAGAACAGTACCCAGGGACTGCATGGTCGCCAGAGAAACGATGTTCTCGGATGCAATCAGTTCGATCTGGTTTTGCTGGCGATGCAGCTCGTCATTGATCGCTGCAGCAATTTCCGGATCTGTTTGTTCCAGAGGAGCAGTAAAGAATGTTTTAGGGTCGAGGGTCATAGTCCGCTCTCCAATGAAGTAGAGGTTATAGTCGTTTTTTTACGGCTTTCTGAACAAGTTACACCCGTCTGGGGCCGTGTTTTGTTTGCTGCTTTCCAGAGGGCATGTCCCTTCCCTCCACAGCTTTTTGTTAACCGAGCTTGTCGATACGCTTTTGATGGCGACCACCGTCAAATTCGGTACTCATAAAGGTCTGCAGGCAGGCTTTGGCAACTTCTTCGCCAGTTGTACGAGCCCCCAGAACCAGAACGTTCGCATCGTTGTGCTGTCGTGACAGTCGCGCGAGAGTTTCGTCGTGACAGAGCGCGGCACGGATCCCTTTGTGACGATTCGCGGCAATTGAAATCCCGATACCCGAACCACACACCAGAACTCCACGTCCGGCCCTGCCCTGCAAAATGCTGTCAGCCAGCAATCCTGCATAGTCCGGATAATCCACTGAATCTGAAGCATTTGTCCCCAGATCCAGGACCTCGAAACCCTCTTCGGCGAGCTGATCGCGAAGCATGTTTTTCATCGTGTAGCCAGCGTGATCGGCGGCGAGAGCAATTACCTTTTCAGTCATCATGAAACCCCTGACAGGCCCTTTTTTCACAAGAGCACGCAAGATGCGTGAAATCTGAAAAAGCCTTAGCATGTCGAAGCACAACAGGAAAAGAAAAATACCCTATCAGGTGTTTTTCTTTTTCACTGTTACCCAAACCGGTCTTCTGACGAAACCGGAATGCGATCTCCAGAGCTTTTCTTTTCGAAAAAAATATGACGATTTCCCCGGTGAAACTTCACACAAAAAACGTCACATCAGGAATCCTGAGCGACAAAAAGAAGCCCGGGGCCAGAAAAACGCGTTTTTTACAGAAGATCGGCCTCCTTGAAGAAAGCGCAACCCCTCAGGAGAAAGGCCAGCATCTTCGAAGGAGAAACAGTTTTTTTGACGTGGCACAGCTACACAAGCCAGCCCCTGCCCTTGTCCTTGCCCCTAACCGGATCGGAAGACGCTTCTCCGCCCTGCTGTCCCGACGGACCCAGCAGGCCCTTTTTCTCAAGGACGAACCGCATTTTTTTCAGGGCAAGATTGCGCAAGACCGATTCCGGCTGCCTTGGATCGCCGACAAGGGAAACCTCGATCAGGCTTGCCACGTGAAAGGCAACAACCTTCACGTAACCTCCCTGTGGTGTCATTTCGATAATGACCTGCCCTATGTCAGACGTATTTTTCACAATCATCCCGCTCCAGGGAAAATCAGGTTTTTGCTGTTCAAACAGCCATCAGTCCCGCACTCTTTGCAGGAAACAGAAACACCAGAAAGCAAAAAACGGAGGGCCTGCAACCCTCCGCCTGCTTTTCTGACAGTCCACACAAGCAGAACAGTCTTTCTATTCCGACGCAAAGGCCATCGGAGAGGCCCAGAAGACCTGCATCTTGTGAAGCGCAGCCATTGCCGTGCGCATGTCTTCCTCCGGAATAATACCTTCGGAAATTTTCTGGGCGTGGCGATCAAACATACCGGATACAGCATGATAGATTTCAAGGCCGGTGTCTGACGCCCGAACATGGAAGGAACGGCGGTCGTGTGGAGAACGCTCCTGGATCAGATAGCCGTTTTCGACCATTTTCTTCACATTGTAGGAAACGTTGGACCCCAGATAATACCCGCGATGTGTCAACTCTCCGACAGACAGTTCTTCCTCGCCGATATTATAAAGAATCAAAGCCTGAATATTGTTCAGGTCGCGTACGCCGCGTCGGTCCAATTCACCTTTGACAACTTCAAGGCACTGACGGTGCAGACGCTCAACAAGGGAAATGGTCTGTAGAAAGGTTGATTTCACTTGATTAACCCTCAGAAAACAAAATTATTAACCACAATTTCCAAGCATTTTTCCAAGCTTTCAGTAAAGATATAATTAACAAAAACACTACAATCGAAAAATTGCCTTGTTTTTTAACCTTTTCTTATCGAAATCAGGCTGATTCGCGACAAAACCCCACAAAAAAACGGAACCCGACTTCAGAGCAGGCACAGCAGGTCACGAATCTGGACACAAGTCGTATACAAGCAATATACGAAAAACCTGCATCATGAATACAAATAGTAATTTTTCACAAAACAAATCGAAGCTTTTTCACAGGAAAATAAAAAATCAAAAAATCTTATGACTTCCATAAGAAAATTGCCTTCATCCCACAAACACAAAGATAATCAACAATATATCAAGTCAAAAAATAAGAATTATTTTATAAAGCGTCATCATTATGACATCACCTTGCCTATATTTATTCTTAACAAGATATCCGTTTGACAAAGCTCTTCAAACGAATAAAGATGTCCTTACAACAAAACAAAAAAATATCCCCGGGAGGAAAAAATGAAATTCTTCAAACGCAATGGCACACCTATGCCTGATCACGTTGTTGCGTGGGCAGAGGATACCAAGGCGGGCAAAATGGACCGCCGTGAATTCCTTGCACTTGCAAGCGCCTTTGGTGCAACGGCTGCAACAGCCTACGGCATGATCGGTCTGGCTGCACCATCAGAAGCTCAGGCCGAAGAGCCGAAGAAGGGTGGCGTTCTTCGCGTCTCCCAGAAGCTCTTCAATGTTCCGGAGCCTCGCACCTTTGACCTTTCCGAGAAAGGCAACGCTGTCCGTCCATTCCTTGAAAATCTGGTCCGCCTGACTTCGGACGGTGTTTTCGAAGGCCAGCTTCTGGAAAGCTGGGAGGTCAGCGACGATGCGAAGACCTACACACTTTATTGCCGCAAGGGCGTCACATGGAACAACGGTGACACATTCAATGCTGACGATGTTGCATTCAACATTGGCCGCTGGTGTGAATCCGCTGCTGAAGGTAACTCCATGGCATCCCGCCTGAACAGCCTGGTCGATCCTGACACCGGCGTTGCTGTTGAGGGTGGCATTGAAAAGGTTGATGATTACACTGTCCGCCTGAACCTGCGTGTTCCGGATATCACAATCATCCCTGCGATTTCCGAGTACCCGTCCCAGGTGATCCACCGTGACTTCGAAGCACAGGGTGGCGATATTATCGCAGCACCGATCGGCACAGGTCCGTTCGAGCTGGTTTCCTATGACGTTGGCACACTTGCTGTCTACCAGCGCCGTTCCGATGGCAAATGGTGGGGCGGCGAAGCGCCTCTGGATGGCATTGAGATCATCGACTACGGTGCGGACCCTGCTGCTGAAATCGCGGCCTTTGAGTCAGAGGAAATCCACTGTAACTATGAAACAACCTCCGACTTCCTGGAAATCCTCGACAGTCTGGGTCTGCAGCGCAGCGAAGTTGTAACCGGTGACACTGTTGTTGTTCGTACGCACGAGCCTGCACCACCCTACAACGATGCACGTGTTCGTCAGGCTCTGCAGATTGCAACAGACAACGAGGCAATTCTGCAGCTTGCCATCGGCGGTACCGGACTGGCTGGTGAAAACTTCCACTGTGGCCCGATGCATCCCGAGTATGCCGAGCTTCCAAAGCAGGCGCGCGACAATGCAAAGGCCATTGCGCTTCTGACAGAGGCCGGGCAACTGGATTTCGAGCACGAGCTGATTTCCCTGGATGATGACTACCGCAAAAACACGGCTGATGCTGTTGCAGCCCAGCTTCGTGAAGCCGGTATCAAGGTGAAGCGTACAGTTCTTCCAACATCGACTTTCTGGAACAACTGGGCGAAGTATCCCTACTCCATCACCAACTGGAACGGTCGTCCGCTCGGTGTTCAGATCTACGCTCTGGCCTACCGCACCGGCGAAGCCTGGAACGAAACCGGCCACACGAACCCTGAATTCGACAAAAAGCTTGAACAGGCCCTGTCCATCGCGGATGCCGACACACGTCGCGGCCTGATGAAAGACATGTCAGCAATTCTGCGTGAAGCTGGTCACTTTGTTCAGCCTTACTGGCGCTCCCTGTTCTGTCACTCTGTCGAGGGCGTCAAGGGTCGCAACATGCACTCATCCTACGAGGTACACTTCGATAAGATCTGGCTCGACGTCTGATCACTGTCTGCTGGGGGGAGGAGTCTCTGAAAGGGACTCCTCTTTCTTTTTGCCAAAAATAGTAAACAGAGTGTTAACGACACCTTTGGGGCAGAGATGCTAACATTTATATTACGCCGTCTGGGTACCATGGGCCTGACCATGCTGTGCCTGACCTTTGCCGTTTTCTTTCTGGTGAATCTTGAACCCAACCTGAGAAAACTGGCAATTCAGCAAACAAACGCGAGAGCAACAGACGAAGCCATCTATTCCTGGCTGGAAAAGAATGGCTATCGTGACCCGTTCATCGAGCAATATGCAGAATGGCTTGGTGTCTGGCCCAAGGATCCTCTCATCGACGAGGAAACAGGCGAAGCGCGTCCCCGCTTTGTCTATTGTGATGCAACCACCGAAGCGAAGTTCAGTGGTATTCTCCAGGGTGATTTTGGGTGTTCGACAAACTTCCAGACCAATGTCGGCGGGAAGCTCTTCCCGGCACTGGCCGCGACGGGATGGCTCATGATGTGGGTCTTCATTGTCATGATTCCCTCGGCCCTGCTCATCGGGGTCCTGGCCGGCATGCGGGAAGGATCGAAAACAGACCGCAGTCTTTCCATTCTCTCGATCGGAACGACCGCGACGCCCGAATATGTCTCAGGCGTTATCTTCACCGTGATCTTTGCCGCCTGGCTGGGCGTGCTGAATGCCTCTGCAGCATCAGCCACATCCAAGGGCATCACCTTTAACAACTTCGCCCTGCCCGTCATGACCATTGCCATTTACGGCATGGGCTACATTGCCCGAATGACGCGGGCTTCGATGGTCGAGGTGATGACAGCCCAGTACATCCGCACGGCCCGGCTGAAGGGACTGAGTTTCCGCTCGGTTGTCCTGAAGCACGCCCTGCGCAATGCACTGATTGCTCCCTTTACCGTGATCATGCTGCAGTTCCCGTTCCTGCTGACCGGGGTTGTCGTGGTCGAAGTCATGTTCCGCTATCAGGGCTTTGGTTTCACGCTGGTCCAGGCGGCCAGCAACAACGACATCGACCTGCTTTTGGGATGTTCCATCGTCTCCGTCGCCGTGGTTCTGGTGACACAGCTGATCTCCGATATCGGCTATGCCTATCTGAACCCGAGAATTCGCGTTAAATAAGGGGGCTCAAATGGAATCTGTAAGCTTCTTGGAAATTGTCGGCCTCACCCTCGGGCGCTTCTGGCCCGTGTGGATCGCGCTGGCCTTCATCCTCATCACCGGCCTGATGTACCAGAACCGTCTGGGACTGTACGGCCGCCTCTTCAGCTCCGGTGTTGGCATTGCCGGTGTGATGATCCTTGGTTTCTGGGTCTTCACAGCTCTCTTTGCCGACATCATTGTCACTGTTGATCCCCTGGCCCAGTTCCCGGCCATGAAGAACAAGCTCCCGGGGACGATTGAACCCGGAACGGGTATTGCCTTCCTCTTTGGCGGGGACAATCTGGCGCGCGATGTCTTCAGTCGTGTGGTCAGTGGCAGCCAGATCGTTCTGATCATTGCGCCTGCGGCGACAGCTTTTGCGTTGATGGTCGGCACGGTCCTCGGCCTGCCTGCCGGATACTTCGGTGGCAAGACAGACACCATCGTTTCCTTCCTGGCAAATCTGGTGCTGGCGTTCCCTGTGATCCTGCTGTTCTACCTTCTGGTAACACCGGGCATCATGGAAACACCAATTCCCTATGCCATGGCAGGTGTCTTTTTCATGTTCCCGATCCTGTTTTTCCTGACGCTCTTCTACACCAAGTTCAAGAACCGTTCGGAAAAGCTGGTTCCCTACATGGCCCTGACGCTCCTGCTGGGAGGATGGATCTACATCGGTCTGGTCTTTGATGCCGATCCGCTCGGCATTGTTGCCATCGACCCGAACGAGTTGAACATCTTCGTCTCGGTTGTCTTTGTCACCAGCCCGGCCGTGTTCCGTATCGTCCGTGGTCTGGTGCTTGACATCAAGACACGCGACTACATTGCAGCGGCCCAGACCCGGGGTGAAAGCCCCTGGTACATCATGCTGTGGGAAATCCTCCCGAATGCGCGTGGTCCTCTGATTGTCGATGCCTGTCTGCGGATTGGCTACACCACAATCCTGCTGGGAACTCTGGGTTACTTCGGCCTTGGACTGGCTCCTGAAAGTCCGGACTGGGGAACAGCGATCAAGGATGGCTCCCGCCTCCTGCGTCTCTATGCCCACCCGGCCATCTTCCCTGCGCTGGCTCTGATGTCCTTCGTACTGGGCCTCAACATGCTGGCAGACTCACTGCGGGAGGAATCCCTCAAGGACTAGGCAAGGAACCCGAAAACAAAAATCAGAACGAAACACTGGAAGACGCGCCAAAAAAACAAAAAGCGTCTTCCAGCCCTCAGGAGGGAGCTACGTTATGACGACACCTATTCTGGAGATAGAGAACCTCTATATCTCTTTCTTTGTTCGCGCGGGTGAAATCCCGGCGGTCATGGATTTTTCCTGCAAGGTCATGCCCGGAGAGGCAATGGGCCTTGTCGGGGAATCCGGTTGCGGAAAATCCACTGTTGCGCTGGGTATCATGCGCGACATGGGCAACCGCGGTAAAATCGTGGGCGGCAAGATCCGCTTCAAGGGCAAGGACATGGGCGAAATGTCCAACGAGGAACTGCGCGACATTCGCGGTTCCAAGATTGCCATGATCTATCAGGAACCCATGGCCAGTCTGAACCCGGCCATGAAAATCGGCAAACAGCTGATGGAAGTTCCGCTGATCCATGAAAAGGGGGTAACAGAGAAGGAGGCCTACGACCGCGCCATCGAGATGGTTGAGGCCGTCAAGCTTCCCGATCCGGCCCGGATCATGAATTCCTACCCTCACCAGCTGTCCGGCGGTCAGCAGCAGCGTATCGTGATTGCCATGGCCCTGCTGTCAAAACCGGATCTGTTGCTGCTGGACGAGCCGACAACAGCGCTGGATGTTACAGTCGAGGCCGGGATCGTGGAACTGGTCAAGGATCTGGGCAAACGCTTCGGGACCTCCCTGCTCTTCATTTCACACAACCTCGGCCTGATCATGGAAACCTGTGATCGCGTCACAATCATGTATTCCGGTGAAGCTGTGGAGACAGGCACGGTCAAGGAAGTCTTTGACAAGATGCAGCACCCTTACACCCAGGGTCTGTTCCGTTCCATTCCTCTGCCCGGCGCAGACAAGAACGAGAAACCCCTGATTGCCATTCCCGGCCAGCTTCCCCTGCCAACCCAGCGCCCCAGAGGCTGCAACTTCGGTCCGCGCTGTCAGCACTTCGATGAAGCCATCTGTGATTTCGGCACCATTGAAATGCAACAGGTACCGGATGCGCCCGGCCACCTGACACGCTGCCTGCGTTTCAAGGATGTCGACTGGACTGCCCTGCCGACAAACCTGAAGAAGCACGAGGTTGTTGAACCGGGGCGTGAAATCCTGGTTGTCGATGATCTCAAGAAATACTACCACGTTGCCGCCAACGCGGTCTTTGGCGGCAAGAAATCCGTCACCGTCAAGGCAAACGAGAGTATTTCCTTCACAGCCAGAGAGTCAGAAACAACGGCAATTGTGGGAGAATCCGGTTGCGGCAAGTCGACTCTTGCGAAGGTTCTTCTGGGGCTGGAAACAGCAACGGAAGGTCGCGCCACACTCGACGGGATCGACATTCAGGGCGTGGAGGTCGACAACCGTACTCCTGAAACCGTTGCCTCCTTGCAGATGGTCTTCCAGAACCCGTTTGATACCCTGAACCCGAGCCACTCGATCGGGTCGCAGATCGTCCGGACACTGGAAAAATTCAACATCGGCAAGAACCAGGAAGAACGGGAACAGCGCATGCTGGAACTGCTTGATCTGGTCAAGCTGCCACGCGAGTTTGCCAGACGGAAACCGCGCCAGCTGTCCGGTGGTCAGAAACAGCGTATCGGTGTCGCCCGCTGCTTTGCAGGCCACCCGAAAGTTGTTGTGGCAGATGAACCCGTCTCTGCTCTGGATGTGTCGGTTCAGGCCGCAGTGACAGAGCTTCTGATGGACATCCAGCGTGAGGCGAAGACGACAATGCTCTTCATTTCCCACGACCTGTCCGTTGTCCGCTATATCGCGGACCGGGTTGTGGTGATGTATCTGGGGCATATCGTGGAACAGGGAACCACAGACCAGATCTATGCTCCTCCCTACCATCCCTACACAGAAGCGCTGCTTTCCGCCATTCCGATTGCCGATACCTCTGTGGAAAAACAGCACATCGTTCTGGATGGCGACATCCCCTCGGCGATGCGCCCACCCAAAGGCTGCCCGTTCCACACGCGCTGCCGCTGGGCCAAGGAAGTCCCGGACAATCTCTGTGCCAAAGAGGTTCCATCCGTCAAGGAATGGGCCGACGGCCACCAGGTCAAGTGTCACCTCAGCGAGGAGCAGTTCTCCCGCATGACACCGGTGATTTCCTTCCACAAGGACGAAGACGAAAACGCGGCCTGAGCCCGGACTTCTGTCTCCATAAAAAAAGCGCGCTCCATACCGGGCGCGCTTTTTCTTTTGTCCGGGCAGCTTCAGTTTTCAACTTCTGAAAGCACCTGGTCCAGAACAGCAAGGATCATGTCCACGTCTTCGGCTTCAATCGTCAGCGGCGGACGGATTTTCAGGATGTTGTCCTTTGGTCCCTCGCTCCCGATCAGAATCCGGTAATCGCGCATGCGGTTCTTCACATACTGGCAAATCACCGTGCTTTGGGAACCATCACCCTCAATCAGTTCAAGGCCAAGGAACAGTCCGATTCCCCGCACGTCACCGACACAGGCATACTTCTGTTCCAGTTCAAGCAGGCCATCCTTCAGACGACGCCCCATAAGGCGCGCGTTTTCCTGAAGGCCTTCCTCGTCAACAATGTCCAGAACCTCCTTGCCAATCCGGCAGGAAAGGGTCGAACCACCAAAGGTCGAGAAAAATTCAGGTCCCTGTGCAAAGCTGTCAGCAATGGCCCGTGTGGTCACAAGAATACCCAGCGGATGACCGTTTCCGGCAGGTTTCCCCAGCACGACAATATCCGGCAACACCTCCTGTTGCTCAAAACCGAAATAATAGTCGCCAAGCCGCCCCAGACCGGTCTGCACTTCATCAGCAATGCAAAGACCTCCGGCTGCCCTGATCTTGCTGTAAACAGCCTTCAAATAGCCCTCGGGCGGAATAATCTGTCCGCCAACAGACGGAAAGGTTTCGGCAATAAAGCCCGCGAGCCCGTGACCGCTCTGTTGGAGTTTCCCGATGGCAGGATCGACCAGATCAGCAAACTTCCGTGCACGGTCAGGGTCATTCCGGCGAAACGATCCGCGATAGTCATCGGCGACCTCGACCAGCTCAACCCAGTCAGATGGTCCGACACCCCCTGCAGCATTAAACTTGTAGGCCGAGATATCAATCGCTCCGGTCGTGTTGCCGTGATAGCCGTGATCAGGGGTCACCATACCCTTACACCCCGTAGAGGCCCGCACCAGCCTCAGGGCCAGCTCATTGGCCTCTGTTCCGGAGTTCACAAGAAAACAGACATCCAGATGATCCGGCATCTTGCTCAGGATCTTCCGGGCATAGGCTGTCTGGGCCGGATGCAGATAACGGGTGTTGGTGTTAACCCGCTTCAGCTGGTCAGCAGCAACAGCCTGAATACGCGGATGCGCGTGCCCGACATGGGGAACATTGTTGTAGGCATCCAGATAGGGACGCCCCCACTCATCAAACATGTGATGCTTCCAGCCCCGCACCAGCATGACCGGGCTGCTGTAGGTCAGTCGCAGATTGTCGCTGAAGCGTGCCTGGCGCTCCTGCTGCAGTTCATCCCTGTCTGTTGGCTGATAACAGACATCAGCATCAGCCAGATTGAGCAGCGCAGCCGGATTTGGACAGACCGCTGACCAGAGGTACATCTCGTCAGGATCACCGACACCCGGCCAGTCGGCCTCGATCCCCTCGGTGGTCAGGGCCAGTTGGAAGTGAACATGCGGAGCCCAGCCACCGTTAACGTCCGGCCCGCCCAGACGACAGAAGCTTTCACCCTTTTCGATTCTGTCTCCCCTGCCCAGACGATCACAGCATTCCGGATCCAAATGCCCGTAGAGCGTATAGAAACTGTCTCCGGCCTCTGTTTCATGACGCAGAATGATCACGCCGCCATAATCAAGATGCTGCGCCCTGTTTTCAACAACGAACACCTCACCGGCGAGCGGTGCATGAAGCGGCGTTTCAGCCGGTGCAAACACATCCACGGCCAGATGAACAGTCCGGCGGTCGCTGGCTTTCCAGGGCCCCTTGCGAAAGGCGTCTTCTGTATAGATCAGGCGCGGTTCATGGTAATAACCCAGCCACCATCCCTCTTCATCGCCATACTCCTGCCCCAGACGCGCAGCTTCCTGCAAGGGCATGTGGAAGGGGTTTTGGGGAAACGTGCTCTCCTCGACAGACAGGGACCCGGCAGGAACATGGTCCAGCGCCTTGCCCATGAGGGGCGCAAAGTTGCCGCGTTCTTCATCCAGCCACGCCAGAACACGATCAGCCCCCTCCACCACAGGCAGGTCACAAACAGCCCGCAACCGCGCAGTAATCAGGCCGGCATGCATTCCCTCGCGCTCGAGAAAACGCCAGGCCGGAGCCTGGGAGATGGTCACATAGGGATCATCAGGATTCTCCTGCGCCATCATGGTCGAGTTCACCACACTGACAGCCAGCCGCATCCGCAGCAGGGGCCAGAGCAGATCCAGCTCTTCCACGCTCAGGGGATGAACCTCGTCATAGCCTGCAACAAGCATCGCCAGCGCAGTCTCCGGGGCCGGATGATCCAGAACTATATAGGCCGCGGCAATCGCCAGATCACAAATGCGCGGAGCCGCACACATGTCACCAAGGTCAATCAGACCGGTCACCGTCAGCGTCTTGCCCGGGCCTCCATCAACCATGATGTTATAGTCATTGGCATCATTGTGAATGGCCTGTTCGGGCAGCGCTTCAAGGGCAGGCTGAAGAGCCGTGAACTCAGTTACAATTTCCTCCAGCAGCTGCCTGCGCTCCGGATCGGTCACAACATCCAGCTGATCCCTGATCCAGCCTGCCTGCATGAGGTCCCATTTGAACTCTCTTTGCAGTCCGGGATGCTCGAAGCTCTCAAGAGCCTGCGTTGTTCCCGCCAGAACCTGACCAATCCTGTGGATCAGTTCATCCGATTTCGGCTTGAAGTCCGCATAGCAGCGACCGGGACACCACTCCAGCAACCAGACCAGTCTGATCCGGCCCTCCTCATCGGGAATGGAAAGCATGGCCTCACCCGACAGGGATCTGATAACGGAAGGGCTTGGAAGCTCCGGGTCCGTCTGCTGAATATGTTCCAGTGCCCTGACCTGCATATCAACGAGACCAGCCTCACAACCGGCACGCATGACCTTCAGCACATAGCGTTGTCCGTCCCCGGCCCGAACCAGAAAATTAAGATCGTATTCACCATCCAGCCCTGTCAGTTCAGCAGTGATACCCCACTGCTGTTCCAGCGCCGTTGCCCAGAACAATGTCATGTTTTTCACCCTGTTGCGTCGCCCCTTTACGCACAGCAGGACGATCTGTTTTCATTCGTTACAACGAATAGAACAAAAGCGTCGGCAAGCCAAGAGGATCAGCGCTCATAGGCTTTGGATCGCATAATAAATCCAATCCCCAGCAGAATTACAACAGTGCCCAGAATGATGCGTGATGTCAGCGGCTCGTCAAAGAGAACCGATCCCATCAGAAGCGGGATCACAGGAATAATCAGGGTAAAGGGCAACACCAGAGAAACGGGCTGGCGCCGCAAAAGCCAGGCATAGGCCCCGTGTCCCAGAATGCTGCCGCCAATTGCCGTGAAAACAACACCTCCCCATGCAGAGAGGGAAACGGTTTGCACCGTCTCAAGCAGGGACGGCTCAAAAAGCAGGGTGATGATCAGGGACATCACACCCCCCATTACCGACGTCCAGCAGATGATGGTCAGGGGAGGAATGGCATCGCGCACTCTGAGCATCACTGTGTAGGACGCCAGAAAAAAGGCAGAAAAAAGCGTCACAACAATGGCCGTTACAGAATCAAAGAAAACAGGCTCATAGAAAATGACCACAACGCCCAGAAAGGAAACCACCAGTCCGATGATGCGCCGTTTTCCGGGCACTTCCCTGAAGAACGCAAACGCCAGAATAATTGCAAAGGCGGGCGTCATCTGCATGATCACAGCCACCATTCCGGTCGACGGCGAATGCTGAATGGCCCAGAACATCGTTGCAAAGTGTCCCAGAACCAGCAGTACAGTCAGCATGAGCAGGGTCAGAAACTGGCCTTTGGGAAAGGGACAAAAAGGCAGCAGGAAAAGAGCCGCGAGACCAAAGCGGAAAAACAGCGAGGCCCAGACAGGAAACTCCAGCACACCGAACTTGACAGCAATGAAGTTCATTCCCCACAGCACAATGACCATAACAAGAGCAGAAAAATCCCGTAAGGGCATGGGAAGTGCGAGGACATTCATTGGACAGGGTGCCTGTTTTTTTATGGGAACAGCCTTCCTTGCTACAGCCAAACCAGAGGCATGACCACCAGAAACTGTTTCGAGTCCTTCCGAAAAGTACAGACATTGAAAAAAAGTCCCCCGTTTCCTGCAGGCCCTTCTTGATCCATATCAACAGCCACAGCCTTGAAAGCCTGACAAACACAGGGAATTATCCATTTGGCGACATCAATTTGGCTAATGTCGACAGCAATACATTTAACGTCTAACAGCCCTGCTTTTTTTGCACTACTCGACTGTGGAAAAGAGGATTACATCAGACTCAACAAAGGCGGCTGATAGCAGCGCCGATGGAATGTAAAACACCCTATTTCATTGAGGTCCGCCATGCTTTACGCAATCATCAAAAAAATCTCCGGTCTGTACAACGCTATCATGACTGAAAAAGAGCTTCGCTCCCTGAGCGATGGTGCTCTTTACGATCTGGGCATCGAGCGCGGTGACATCCACAAGATTGCCTTTTCCAGCTTCTGATTGACTGGACAGCAATCCACACCGGATTGAAGATACAACAAAAAACCGTCCCGACATTTCGGGGCGGTTTTTTGTTTGTCCGCAAAATGCACAGCATGTCTTGCAGGAAAAGATACACTCTTTCTCCAGTCATCCCGAAAGAACGTAACATTCCTCCCTGTCACCGGGCACTCATCCGGGCAGGATTGAGGGGGCTCAAAATCTGCTTCTCCTTGTTTCAAAACAGGAAAATCGCATACCCAAATAATCTTCATAGGTGTATTTCATATTTTGTTTACACTTAATGGTAATGATCCTTGATTTACAGATTCCAAGGAGACCTCAAATGGATATGAACGTCACAACCAATGATTATATGCGATCAATCAATGATCTGTTCCGGGAAGTCGAAGATTGTGTGTTTCTGACCCTGTTTGAAGCAACGCTTCTGAGTGCGAAGAGAATTGCACAGGACAAGCTCGACAGAGCCTTGTTCGAAGCCCTGGACTGGCCCGAACGATGGGGAGACTATCAGGATTACCTCCGCGCCTTTGTAAGATGGGCACCGGATCAGACGGACAATCCGGCCTGGAAAGATCCCAAAACCGGCTCTGCACAGGAAGTCTATGATCGCCTGTGCCACTTTTACTGGCTGATCAACCAGCCCTTTGTGCTGAACGGTAAGGAAACAACATGGCAGGAAGAGTTTCCGGCCTATTACACAAAAATTTCCAATGACTGGGGGGCTTTCCTCAACACAGAGGACTCCTGGTCCAAAGAGCAGCTGGAAAACTTCACGAACAATTCCCCGCAATACAGGGTCCAGGACTACAAAAATCCGGAAAGCTGGAAAAGCTTCAACGAATTTTTCAGCCGGGAAATCAAAGACGGACTGAGACCTGTCCACGAGCCTGACAACAATCTTGCTCCGACCTTTCCGGCAGATTGCACCTTCAGGAAAAGCTTTCCGATTTCCACGACGGGAACAATCCCCGGCATTACGATCAAGAACACGCATCGCTTTGCCACAATCCGGGAGCTGCTGCACTGTCACGACAACCATGACTATGCGGACAGGTTCAATTCAGGACTTTTTGCCCATTATTTCCTCTCGCCTTTTTCCTATCACAGGTTCCATATCCCCGTCAGTGGCAGGATTGTCGACGTGCGCAAGGTCCACGGACAGGCCTATCTGGATGTCACCCTTCAAAACGGGCAGTTTGATGCACCTGACAATGCACAGGGCGGATATGAATTTACCCAGGCCCGTGGTGTGATCACCATCGACACCAGTGGCTCCGCACACGGGGACATCGGTTACGTGACAGTCATTCCGATTGGCATGGCCCAGTGCTCTTCCGTGCACATGTATGAAAGCCTCTATCATCAGGACTGCAAAAAGGGCGATGAATTCGGATTTTTCCAGTTCGGCGGATCGGATATCATCATCCTCTTTGAGGAAAAGGCAAAGGCCGTTCTGCAGAGCACCGGTGACAAATACAATCATTATGGACAGATGATCGCCAAATGCTCCTGACATCGGCAACTGGCTTGCAAGTCCCCCGGAAGCACCCTTCCCCATCTACTCCGGGAAGAGTACGGGATTGAAGTCGCAACAAAAGCCGCTCCGGTATTCCGGAGCGGCTTTTTCTTTCAAACAGACAGATCAAGAGGTCACTGGCCTTCGCTGCAGGACAAGCAGGCCAGCCAGCACAATCAGCACCATGCCGGTAACAGAGCCCGGTGTGGGTTCAATACCAAAAAACAGAATGTCCCACACAGCGACAAAGACAAGGTAGCTGTATTCAAAGGTTGATACGACAGAGGGTGGCGCAGCCTGATAGGCACCGGCCAGCATCATGCCGATGACAACAGCAAAGCCTGCCAATAAAGCCAGAACCAGCCAGTCCGTCATATCCGGAGCTGTCCAGAGACCAAAAACATAAGGATAGGCTTCAAAGAATGCCCCTTCAGGCTGAACCCCGAAAAGCACCAGACTGACAAGCAGACCACTGAGCATCATCACGATATTCTGCGACAGGGAGATTGCAGCAAGGGGAATGCCCTGACACCTGACCCTTGTTGTAATGTGGGCCAGAGCATAAAAAGCCGCACCGACAACCGGAAGCAGTGCCCAGGACGAAAAGGCATCGGTACCGGGGCGCAGCAGGATCACAATCCCGGCAAAGCCCAGACAGACCCCAAGCCATCCCCTGATGCCAACAGCTTCCCTGATCACACAGGCAGAAAGCAGCGTAACAAAAAGCGGCGCAAGATAGTTGGCCGCACCAACCGTCGACAAGCTCAGGAAGGGAAGTGCAGCATAAAAGGCAAGGAAAGTGGTAGTGATAAACAGTGAGCGCAACAGCACCCATTTCCCGAAGGCTGTACGCAACAGCCCTCTGTGCCTGCCCCGAACCCTGCTGACAGCAAGCAGCAGGGGAACAGCCAGAACACCGCGCAGGACAAAGATCTGCCAAAGCGTCAGTTCATTGCTGAAAAGTTTGAACACCACATCCTGAACGGAGATGGTAAAGCCCGTTGCAACGATCAGCGAAACACCAAGCAGGAGGTTCTGTGGACGGACTTCAAGTCTTTGCCGCAAGATCAGATCACTCCCCTCACTCTTTCAGGACCTTCAAAGCAATCTCGAAAACGGCAGGAACAGCTACAGGGTTTCCAAACGCACAAAATCCATCTCAGGCACCGGTCCGGCAGCATCCCCTTCACCCTCCAGCAGCGTTACAGCCGTTACCTTTGAAAAACCCGGCCCCTTCCAGAGTCGATCCAGCATGATCTCCACCGCATTGTTCTCACCGGTAAAACAGGCTTCCACATCCCCTGAACTGCGATTGCGCACCCAGCCCGCAAGCCCGAGCTGTCCGGCCTGCTGACAGGTCCAGTGGCGAAAACCGACACCCTGCACCTTTCCCGAGATCATGACACGCCGGGTTTTCATCTTTCAGCCCTCCCTGACGACCTTGCGAATGCGTCGTGTCGCGCCTTTACCCTGTTCAGGGTAAAGCACATCAAAGGCAATCAGAATGGCGCGGCGGGCCTTGTCTTCCCATTCACCGCGGTTGTGCCACTGATCAGCAATGGTGAGTCCCGGTGATCGCTTGTCACCATGAACCAGCTTGTTGCGCAGCTTGTTCAGCCAGGCCAGTTCTTCAGGCGGAACAGACGCCAGTGCATTCTGCTCCTCCCCGGATTCCTTGATCTGTGCCTGAACAATGGCAGCGGTGATAATCACCACTGCGGAGAAGGCTCCCGCACAGAAGGCAGACTGCACATCAATCATCAGGGCACAGCTCTGTTCAGAGGGCGCCGGAGCTCCCCTCTGTGCAGAAACGTTTTCCCTTTCCTGAAACCAGAGCTGTCTTTCAGACCAGATCCGTTCACGGGGATGTTCAAGCTGCTCCATCACAATCGCCCATAAAACAAAGAGATTACGAACAACAGCATAAGCCTCTAATCTTCAAACTCAAGGATCTCCTGATCCAGCAGCAGACTTTCCCCCGGTTCGACACAGAGCTTTGAAACCGTCCCCGAACGTTCGGCACGCAGAATGTTTTCCATCTTCATGGCCTCGATCTTGGCCAGTTCATCGCCTGCTTCAACAGTCTGCCCTTCCTCTACGGCAAAGGACAACAGCAGGCCCGGCATCGGGGACAGAACCGTCTTGTCATCCACAGAGGAGTTCTGCTTTGGCAAGAGGGCCTGATACTCTGCCAGACGTTCCTCAATCACAAGAAAATCAAGATTGGCACCACCGAGACTGATCACCATACGCGGGTCACGGCGCTCAATCTGGAAGGCACAAAGCTCTCCGTCCACCAGCAGTTCAAAGGAACGCTCGTGCGGGAACCATCCCCCAACAATGGAGCGCTCAAAAGTCTCACCCTCAAAGTCGACACCAACAACGGTAAAGCCGTCTTCGGAAGCAATCAGCCCCACTGATGCAGAATGCCCGTTGGAGAAAACCCGCCATCTCTCACCAACCCGGGCCGGACGTTCTGCCACAACCGAAGAGGCAAGCGCCGCCTGCTCGGTCAGGGAATAGCGCACCAGCGCCGAAACAGCGATCAGATGCTGCATGGCCTCTTTCGACGGCACAACACCTTCAAAGCCATCCGGGAACTCCTCGGGCAGGTAATTGGTTGTCAGATGACCGGACAGAAAACGGTCCTGCCTCAGAATGCAGGAGAGGAAATCCCTGTTGCTCTGCAGGCCCCTCAAAACAGTCCGATCCAGTGCCTCGGCAAGTCCCAGTGCAGCTTCGCTTCGCGTCGGGGCATGACAGATCATCTTGGCAATCATCGGATCATAATAGATCGAAATCTCTGCGCCTTCCTCAACACCGCTGTCAATGCGCAGGGTCGCCCCCTCGACAGACAACTGCTCACTGGTCGGCACAGAGTAACTCTGAAGGCGACCAATGGAGGGCAGGAAATTGCGCAACGGGTCCTCGGCATAAAGACGAGCCTCGATGGCCCAGCCGTTCATCTGCACATCACTTTGCACAAAATCTAGAGCCTGCCCTGCCGCCACACGAATCATCCAGCCCACCAGGTCATGACCTGTGACCATCTCTGTAACAGGGTGCTCCACCTGAATGCGCGTATTCATTTCAAGGAAGTAGAAATTCTTCTTGTCATCAACAATGAATTCGACGGTTCCCGCTGTGACATAGTCCACAGCTCTGGCCAGAGCCACGGCCTGCTCCCCCATGGCACGGCGTGTCTGGGCATCCAGGAACGGAGACGGTGCTTCCTCGATCACCTTCTGGTTCCGGCGCTGAATGGAGCATTCGCGTTCCCCCAGATAGAGTGTGTTGCCGTGACTGTCTGCCAGCACCTGAATTTCAATGTGGCGGGGATTTTCAATGAACTTCTCGATAAAGACACGGTCATCACCAAAGGAGCTTTTCGCTTCACTCCGGGCCGAGGAAAAACCTTCGCGGGCTTCGTCCTCGGACCAGGCAACCCGCATTCCCTTGCCGCCGCCACCGGCAGAAGCCTTGATCATAACCGGATAGCCGATCTCTCCGGCAATTCTGAGAGCCTCTTCAACATCCTCGATGATCCCGCCCTTGCCGGGCACAGTCGAGACACCGGCCTCGGCGGCCAGTTCCTTGGAGCGGATCTTGTCACCCATGGCCTCGATGGCAGGGCTGGAAGGGCCGATGAAGGCAATGCCTTCTTTTTGCAGCGCCGCAACGAAGGCCGCATTTTCAGACAGGAAGCCAAAGCCCGGATGCACGGCATCTGCGCCCGTGTCCCTGCAGGCCTGAATGATGCGGTCCATCACCAGATAGGACTCGCTTGAAAGTGCGCCGCCAATGGGAACGGCTTCATCTGCCATGCGAACATGAAGCGCAGAGGCATCAGCTTCCGAGTAGACGGCAACGGTCTGGATACCCAGCGACTGGGCGGAACGAATGATACGGCAAGCAATCTCGCCGCGGTTTGCAATCAGGATTTTGTTGAAAAGTGCCATGGTCTCTATCCGGTCAAAAGATCATCAGGAACAACAGGGGCGGAACCTCAAAGCGGAAGGTTGCTGTGCTTCTTCCAGGGGTTCTTGATATCCTTGTTGCGCAGCATCTGCAGGGCCTTGATCACCCTGCGCCGCGTTCCATGAGGCATGATGATGTCATCAACAAAGCCCCGCGATGCAGCCACAAACGGATTGGCAAACTTCTCCTTGTATTCGTTACTGCGCTCTTCGATCTTTTCGGGATCATCCAGATCCTTGCGGAAGATAATCTCGACCGCGCCCTTGGCTCCCATGACGGCAATCTCCGCATTGGGCCAGGCATAGTTGACATCCCCGCGCAGGTGCTTCGAAGACATCACGTCATAGGCTCCTCCATAGGCCTTGCGGGTAATCACAGTGACTTTCGGCACTGTCGCCTCGGCATAGGCAAAGAGCAGTTTTGCGCCGTGACGGATGATACCGTTGTACTCCTGCCCAACACCCGGCAGGAAGCCCGGGACATCCACCAGCGTGACCAGCGGAATGTTGAAGCAGTCACAGAAACGGACAAAGCGCGCCGCCTTGGTCGAGGCATTGATGTCCAGACACCCCGCCAGAACCATGGGCTGATTGGCAATGATACCGACAGACTGGCCGCCCATACGGGCCAGCCCCGTGATGATGTTGCCGGCAAAATCCGGTTTCAGCTCGAAGAAAACCCCGTCATCGACAATCTGGTTGATGATGTCTTTCATGTCATAGGGCTTGTTCGGATTGTCCGGTACGATGATGTCCAGCGCATCAACATCGCGCTCGTAAGGATCGGAAGTCGGAAAATCCGGTGCCTTGTCCTTGTTGGAGGATGGCAAAAAGTCCATGAAACGACGCAGTTCAAGCAGGGCTTCGACATCATTCTGGAAAGCCAGGTCGGCAACACCGGATTTGGTTGTATGGGTTTTTGCCCCGCCCAGTTCATCGGCTGTGACTTCTTCGTGCGTCACAGTCTTGACCACGTCAGGCCCCGTCACAAACATGTAGGAGCTGTCCTTGACCATGAAAATCATGTCGGTCAGTGCCGGAGAGTAGACAGCACCACCGGCACAGGGACCCATAATCATGGAAATCTGGGGAACCACACCCGATGCAAGGGTGTTGCGCAGGAAGACATCCGCATAGCCGGCAAGAGAATCCACCCCCTCATGGATCCGTGCCCCGCCTGAATCGTTCAGCCCGATGACCGGTGCGCCCATCTCCATGGCGCGATCCATGATCTTGCAGATTTTCTCGGAATGGGTTTTGGAAAGAGAGCCACCAAGAACCGTGAAATCCTGGGAGAAGACAAAAACCAGTCTGCCGTTGATCAGACCGTGACCGGTGATAACACCATCACCGGGAACCTTGTTCTTCTCCATGCCGAAATCACTGCAGCGGTGTTCGACAAACATGTCCCATTCTTCAAAAGAGCCCTCATCCAGCAGAACGTCCAGCCGTTCCCGCGCTGTCAACTTGCCCTTTTCATGCTGGGCCGCGATCCGCTGTTCACCGCCCCCCTGACGCGCAGCCTGACGTTTTTGCTCCAGCTGGCGAATGATATCCTGCACACCGTTCACGCGTTTCCTCCCTGCCAACAGTCTCTGACGGACATTGGTTTTCTGAATGACATCAGAATTTTATAGCATGGGTCACTGCGCCGAACCAGCAAGAGGCTGGCCTGCGGAAAAATTGTCGCAAAAAAAGTATGGAAATGTGAAGTCACTGCAAGTTTTGCTTCACCCGCAGCAACAGGTGCATCACTTCAGAAGGTCTTCATCCAAAAGGCTGCCTCTGTCCAGGAATCGGAAAACGGCTTCGAATTCACGTTTGGTGGCCGCTATGCGGGCCTGGGCATCATCATCGCTGCCCCAGCGATCAAGCTGGAACTGGTCATGGAGCAAAACAGCTTCAACAACCTGTTCTTCGGTGATGGCCTTTCCCAGAGCCAGAAGGCCAACGACCAGTGATCCGCCCTCCTGTACCAGGGTCATCAGAGCAGAAAGCTGAAACACGGAGCAGCGCGCAATCACCCTTGCAAGGGCAAGAGCGGACTCAGCCGGCTGGTCGACTGCCAGAAGCCCTGATGTCCTCTCCAGCGGCGCCCCCATTGCAGAGGCAGAGAGATCCAGCAGGGGTTGCCAGACCCTTTCCTGCAGCTCCAGCAACTGATCGGCCGAGTGATCCCAGTAACACAGCAGATCATGACTGCCGTAATCGATCAGGGTGTCTTCTGCTGCCGGGCGATGATCAACCACCCAGTCCAGGGCTGTGCAGGCCAACGTCATGATCGGCATGGTCTGGGCGTCGATCTGATCCTTCTGGGCATCCCATTCCGCAGCCAGCTCCCGCGCCAGCGCTTCTGTTGGCAGGACCAGAGAGCGCTGGGCCGGTGTTTTCAGCACGCGTCCATCCAGCAGCACCTGCCAGCCGTCCCGGTCTTTTTCTTCCACAGCCCCGACAGAAACCTGCTTGTAGAAGCGTTTCATCGGTGTTGTCTTTTTCTCGGAAATTTCAGCCATCTCTTTGCCCAACCTTCCCCGGGATTACTCGGCAGCGATACCGGCAGCCAGTTCATTCAGCGCCGCAGGAATATCAGTGAAATTGTCAATCAGCTTGTGAGCACCTGCCTTGATCAGTTCCTCATCCTCGTGATAGCCCCAGCGCACCCCCAGACAGGATGTTCCGGCCGCACGTCCCATCGCCATGTCAAAGCTGGTGTCCCCGATCATGATAGCCTCGTGTGGCTCGACGGTGTTTTCGACCAGAGCCTGCTGAAGGATATCCGGATGCGGTTTGCTGCGACCGTGATCTGCAGTTTTCAGCGTTTCGAAGTAGTCCATCAGACCATGATGGATCAGCGAGTTTTCCAGACCGCGCATATTCTTGCCGGTTGCAATCGCCAGATTGTAGTTCTGTTCCAGCAGTCCCTTGAGGGTCTCTTCCACGCCGGGATAGAGAGGTTCATGAAAGTTATCCGGGTCCTGACGATACTTCACAAAGGCGTGGCGGTAGCTGTCCGCCACCTTGCAGGTGCGCTCCCAGTCCTTGCCGCCATCCGGCATCAGCTCCGCAATCGCATATTCCAGTGACAGTCCGACAATCGATTTCACGGCAGAAAGCGACGGTGCATCCAGATCATTGACACGGAAGGCCTCGCTCATGCCCTGATGGATCATGGCCTGACTGTCGACAATGGTGCCGTCAAAATCAAAAACAACCAGTTTGAAGGCTTGGTTCATCGTTAGTCTCTTAATGGTTTCTTGCGGAAAAAGATATCAATGGCGCGCGGCGGACAGTGCTTGAGATCGGTTGCATACTGCTCCAGAACATCAACAGCATCCTCGCCCTTGCGCTGGTCAAAGCGCAGTTGGGACAAAGCCTCGCTCATGTGCGTGGGCACAGGCGCCTGCAACCGCAGGGTCGTCCCATCATGAGGATGCGGCAGGGAAAGTTCCCTTGCATGCAGCATCAGGTCCTTCGGGAAGTCCTCATTGAAGGGATAGGCATCCCGACCGCCGTATTTGCCATCCCCCAGAATGGGAGCTTCAGAAGCAGCACAGTGAACCCGGAGCTGGTGCGTACGCCCCGTCAGCGGCATCAGAGCCACCCAGCCAACACCCTTTCGGGCCTTGCCCATTTTATAATAGAGCGAAAGCGATTCCTTGCCGTCCTCTTCATCCACGACCATTTTCTCTCCGGCCGGACTGGGGTGCTTGGCCAGCGGCAGGGAAATCCAGCCCTTGTCCTGAGACGGTGTCTGACGCACCAGTGCCCAATAGATCTTGTGTGCGGAGCGCCCTTCGAAAATCTTTGCAAGGGAACGGGCAATGGTGGCATTGCGGGCCAGCAGGAGCAGACCGGATGTATCCTTGTCCAGGCGGTGAACCAGTCGCGGGCGCTCGTCCGCGTTGTAGCGCAGGGCCTCCAGCATTCCATCAAGATGGCGTGTCTGACCGGAACCACCCTGAACCGCAAGCCCGGCAGGCTTGTTGATGGCGATAATCCATTCGTCCCTGTAAATCACCCAGTCACGAATTTCTGCTATTTCTTCTGCACTCAGCCGACTTTGAGGCTGGCGACGTTCACCACCAGCTGCACCGGACTTGCCTTCACCGGTCGGAGGAATGCGGACAGACTGTCCGGCCTCGATGCGCGTTGCCCCTTTCGCACGCTTTCCATCCAGACGAATCTGCCCCTTTCTGAGGGCCTTCTCCACCTGGATGTGACTGAGTGCCGGAACGTGTTTTTTGAACCAGCGGTCCAGACGCATGCCGTCATCGTCACGTCCCACCTGTTCAAGGCGCACACCGCCTGTCGGCTTTTCATTTTCGCCGGTCATGAAACAAATCCTCTCATCAGGGCATAGCCAGCCATAAAGGCGCCAACGGCCCCCAGCACCGACAGGGTCATATAAGCCCCTGCCAGAATATGATTGCCTTGCTGAAGCAGCAAAACCGCATCCATGGAAAAGGTCGAAAAGGTTGTAAAGGCTCCAAGGAAACCCACCGTCATCAGCGCACGCATGGCCGGGTCCACGACCATGCCGCTTCCAATCCAGGGAACCAGCATCCCCATGACAAAGGAACCGACAATGTTCACAGCAAGAGTTCCCAGCGGCATGGCGCTGTCAAAGAGCCTGCCCACCAGCACAACCGAAAGATAGCGGCTCACAGCCCCCAAGGCCCCACCCATGGCGATAAATATCAGGACTTTTACGGACATGAGCGACCTTTCTCCATCAGTCTGGCCTTTCAACTATCAAAAAGCAGCTATTCAGGCAAACTCAAAGACGCAGGACAGAAAACAGCAAAGCCCGGATCAAAACCGGGCTTTCATGATGAACAAGGTCATATTCAGATACTTTTGATCAGCAGTTGCCTTTTTTCGCCTGACCGGGAGGACAGAAATCTCCACTCTTTTCATCCCCGACAGTAACTTCGTAACCATCACCCTTGACAGTTACGTCATCAGGAACAGTCTTGCAGGCATTCAATCCCAGTACAGCAATCAAAACCATAACGGCACGCATGTCTTGTTACTCCCTCAACGCAACATTTTCCGCATTATAGCAAAAAACGAATAAATTATCCGGGAGCAATTTTGTGATATCAGGTCAAAACTCAGTCGAGCCAGGACACAACCTGCTCGCTTTCCATCAGATAGACACCCATGCGACCCAGCTCACTCAGGGCCGCATCGCTGGCATTGCACAGCGCATCGGGAACAACAACGACACGAAAATCCCGTGCAGATGCCTCGTAAACTGTTGCGCGGGTTGCTGTCGTAAAGCTGAAACCACAAAGGATCAAGGTGGTAATCCCCTGAGCTTTCAGCTCTTCTTCCAGGTTGGTTCCATGGAAGGCACCCCAGCGGGGACGATAGAAAATCTTTTCCCTGTTGCCGATCGTCTGAAACTCGCCTGCCATAAGATGTTCGGCCTCAATACGATGCGTGTCGTCTTCCGGCAGTGCTTCAGGAATGAGTTCAGCACCCATGCTGCCCGGCATGAAGACACGCAGCCCGTTTTCAACATCCCGACGACGACAGACGTCGACATTCGAGCCATCGGGGCGATAGAGACGAATGGAGTGATAGATCGGAAGTGACTTGTCACGGCAGCCATGTACAAGAAGAGACAGGGCAGGCAGAGCACGTTTCAGGCCTGAAGCCCGGATCGGTGATTTCGGGAGGGTATAATCACGCTGTGCTGAAAGAGTTATCAAAGCAGCTGAGTCTTTCAGCGGAGCTGTATATTCAGGCATTCGATCTTCCTAACTGATCACTTTCCGCAAATGCCACAAAGAAAGCACTGGGAAAGCCGAACCATTCACACCACACTTATGGTCACTGGAAAGAGGACACACTGGATTGCTTTTGCACTTCTGGTCTTGGAGCCAGATCGAACGAAAGCCCCCTCTTCAGTTTTACCATTTCCTGTTGAGGCTCTCGTGTCGTAATCCTGACCCTCAGCTAACGCGACAAAGCCCCTGTCTGACAAGACGCGACAAAACATAGCAGATGCGCATTTTTTGCAAAGCTTTTTATCTAACCGTTCAAAAATCGTCTAATATATTGAAAAACATAAGTTAAAAAACAAAACAAAACCCTTGGATGATAATCAACACAGGGTTTCGCCTTTGTTTTTTAACGAAAAAAAATGAACTCTTCCCCTGAAACAAGCGTCACTGCGCAGGATTCATGATCATGGTTTCCTGCCGACAGAGCCATTCAAAAGCGCTCCTGTTACCTGTTTCGGTTTGCCCGAAGTCGCGCCCAGTACTCCTGACGTTTTTTCAACTCTCTCTCGAAACCGCGATCCACAGGCTGGTAAAACTGCTGTCGGGGCATCTCCTCGGGGAAGTAGTCCTGGCCGGAAAAACCGTCCGGCGCATCATGGTCATAGGCATAGCCGTCACCGTAACCGAGGTCCTTCATCAGCCGCGTTGGCGCATTGAGAATATGTTTCGGCGGGGAAAGCGATCCCATTGTCTTTGCCGCAGCCACCGACTGCTTGTAGGCTTTGTAGGCCGCATTCGATTTTGGTGCCGTCCCCAGATAGATCACAGCCTGGGCCAGAGCCAGTTCGCCCTCGGGTGTTCCCAGTCTCTCAAAGGTCTGCCAGGCCTGAAGAGCCTGCGTCATCGCATTGGGATCAGCCAGACCGATATCCTCGACAGCAAAGCGCAAAAGCCTGCGGGCGATGTAGTGCGGGTCCTCCCCGGCAGACAGCATCCGCCCGAACCAGTAAAGCGCCGCATCACAATCCGACCCTCGCAACGACTTGTGCAAGGCAGACATCAGGTTGTAATGACCTTCCTGTGCCTTGTCATAGACTGGCGCACGTTTTTGCAGAACCTGCTCCAGACCGTCAGCCGGCAGGTCTTCCCCCGGCGGCAGCGTGAAAAGCTCTTCAGCCATGTTCAACAGATACCGTCCGTCGCCATCGGCCATGGCCACAACAGCAGCACGGGCATCATCCTGCAAAGGCAGGGGATAGCCCATCTCGCTCTCCGCCCGCTTCAGCAGTTCTTCCATGCCCTCGTCACTGAGGCGATTGAGTGTCAAAACCTGACAGCGCGACAGCAACGCCGCATTCAGCTCAAAGGACGGATTCTCTGTTGTCGCTCCGACAAGCACGATGGTGCCATCTTCCATATGTGGCAGGAAGCTGTCCTGCTGCGCACGATTGAAACGATGGATCTCGTCAATAAAGAGCAGTGTGCCCTGCCCCATTGCCCTGCGCTCGCGCGCCCTGTCAAAAACCTTGCGAAGATCAGCCACTCCGGAAAAGATCGCGGAAAGCTGTTCGAAATGCATATCCGTGACATCAGCCAGCAACCGGGCAATTGTCGTTTTTCCACAGCCCGGCGTCCCCCAGAGGATCATGGAGGTCAGACGCCGTGCCCGGACCATGCGCCCCAGGGGAGAGGTCTCACCAATCAGGTGATCCTGCCCGACGACCTGTTCCAGTGCAGCCGGACGAAGACGGTCAGCCAGCGGACGCAAAGCCTGATTTTCAAAAAGGCCAGCCATTGTTTCTGCTTTCCTAAAGAAGCGACCTAGCGCTTGCGGTCGAGGGTTTTAATCTTGCCATTACGCCGCACCACAACCTTCCAGCGTTGACCCGGCTGCTGGAGACCTGTTTCGATATCCGTAACCCGGCGGCTTTCAACACCGTTGACGGACAGGACAATATCTCTCGGCTTGAAACCCAACTGTGCGGCAGGAGAGCGTGATGCAACACGGGTGATCACAACACCATCCCACTGCCCGATCAGATCAAGCGTTTCAGCAAGAGCCGGTGAAAGATTGGCCAGCTCTGCTCCGGAAAGCGGCGTCCGTCCCTCGACAAACTGGCGATTGGCTGGCGGGGTTTCCGGTGCCATGCTGGAGATATAGGGAAGCGTCAGCTCCTGCCTGTTCCGCCAGATTTTGAGGTCAGTCTGCTGACCGACCGGAACCGTGGCAATACGGAACCGCAGGGACTGGAAGTCCGTGATCTCCTGATTGTTTACAGCAAGGATGACATCCCCTTCCTGCAATCCGGCAAGATCAGCCGGACCACCCGGATAGATTTTAGCCACCAGAACACCACCCGGCCTGCTCAGTCCAAATCCTTCTGCCAGATCGGATGTCAGCGTTTGACCGGTCAGACCCGGCCAGCCGCGAATAACTTCATTCCCCTCAACGGCAGAACTGACAACGGTCTGAACCATGTTGGCCGGAATGGCAAAGCCGATACCGATAGAACCACCGGATTTGGAGAAAATGGCTGTGTTGATTCCCAGCAGCTTCCCGTCCATCGTCACCAGCGCACCACCGGAGTTACCGGGGTTGATTGCGGCATCTGTCTGGATAAAGAACTGGTAGTCAGCCACTCCGACACGGGTTCGGGCCAGTGCAGACACAATACCGCTGGTCACGGTTTGTCCGACACCGAAGGGATTTCCGATCGCCAGAACCAGATCCCCGACCTCGATGGAATCGCTGTCCTGAAACTCCAGAACAGGCAGGGTCTCATTGCCGGGATCAATCTGCAGGATCGCCAGATCGGTCGCTTCATCACTGATGACGAGCTGTGCATCAAACTCGCGGCGATCAGACAGGACCACCTTGATCTCGGTCGCTCCCTTGATCACGTGATGGTTGGTCACAATCAGACCGTCTTCCGTTGCGATCACACCAGAGCCCAGAGAATTGCTCTTCCTTTTGCGCGCCGGTGCATTCTGGCCAAAGAATCGCTTGAAAAAGGGATCATTGAAAAGCCCGGGCAAACGCGCCTGTTTCTGCGTGACTTCCTGCTTGGTGAAGATGTTCACAACAGCCGGCGCAGTCTTTTTCACCACCTCGGAATAGGACAGCAGAACCTGTTGCTGGGAAACCGGAACAGTCCGTGTTGTCTGATTGTCCTGCGCCACAACCAGAGACGGCAGGGCCGCAAGAGCGATTGCAAAGCCTCCGGCCAGCGCAGCAGATCTCAGACTTCCTGTTCTATTCATCAAACGCATCACCCCTGGGTCCCCTTTAAACAATCGGTTCGACAGACTGTCGATTTTCCCCGTTCTTTTCAGCACAAGGGGACAGAATCCGCATCCCCTCTTTCAAACCTAAGCTCTTAAACAAAAAAGGCAACCTTGCGGTTGCCTTTTCTCGCCGGGTAAACCCGACAGGATCTTTCGACCAACAGCGACTTATTCTTCGCCTTCAGCCTGATCATCCAACTCAGCAACAGGGCCAGAGTCCTGACCTTTTGCATCAACGTTGCGGTCCACCAGTTCGATGATGGCCATTGGAGCCATATCACCGCGGCGGAAGCCTGCCTTCAGAACGCGGGTGTAACCACCCGGGCGATCTGTGTAACGCTCAGCGATTTCGCTGAAGAGTTTGGCAACCAGAGCATCATCGCGAAGAACAGAAGCGGCCTGACGACGAGCGTGCAGGTCACCACGTTTGCCGAGAGTCACAAGTTTCTCGACAACGCGACGAAGGTCTTTTGCCTTCGGCAGGGTTGTCTTGATCTGCTCGTGCTTGATCAGGGCGTGAGCCATGTTCGCGAACATTGCTTTACGGTGGCTGCTGGTACGGTTGAGTTTACGACCGGACATTCTATGGCGCATTTCTCTTCTCCATGTCTGGTGTCTCACGCATGAGACAGATTGAACGTCAACAGGCCGCAGAACCGAAACAGGCCCGAAAGCATGTCAGCGGGCTGTGTACCTGTTGTGCTGTGCCCCTCTGGCAACAGCGGGTAAACGGGGATCCGGAGATCCCCGATCAAACCATAACGGCTGGCTGCCTTAGTAAGGCTCTTCCAGACGCTTGGCAAGCTCTTCGATGTTCTCCGGTGGCCACTCGACAATTTCCATGCCGAGGTGCAGGCCCATACCGGCGAGAACTTCCTTGATCTCGTTCAGGGACTTACGACCGAAGTTCGGAGTGCGGAGCATTTCAGCTTCGGTCTTCTGAACCAGATCACCAATGTAAACGATGTTGTCGTTCTTCAGGCAGTTTGCAGAACGAACGGACAGCTCCAGCTCGTCAACCTTGCGCAGCAGGTTGCGGTTGAACGGAGGCTCGCTTGGATGCTCTTCAACCTTCTCGGCCTGTGGCTCGTCGAAGTTGATGAAGAGTTGCAGCTGATCCTGCAGAATGCGGGATGCAACAGCCAGCGCGTCTTCCGGAGTGATGGAACCGTCGGTTTCGATTTCCATGGTCAGCTTGTCATAGTCAGTCACCTGACCAACACGCGTGTTGTCGACCTTGTAGGAAACCTTGCGAACAGGCGAGAAGATGGAATCAACCGGGATCAGACCGATTGGCGCATCTTCCAGACGGTTTTGCGCAGCAGGAATGTAGCCTTTGCCTGTGTTGACGGTCAGCTCCATGTCCAGGGTTGCACCCTGGTCAAGGTTACAGATCACCAGATCAGGGCTGAGAACCTCGACATCCGCACCGGTTTCGATCTGACCGGCAGTTACAGGACCAGGGCCTTCAGCACGCAGACGCATGCGCTTCGGACCTTCGCCTTCCATGCGCAGAGCGATGGTTTTGATGTTCAGGATGACGTCTGTCACGTCTTCACGGACACCCGGGATGGAAGAGAACTCGTGCAACACACCGTCGATTTGAATGGATGTAACCGCTGCACCCTGCAGGGAAGACAGCAGAACACGACGCAGGGCATTGCCCAGTGTCAGACCGAAACCACGCTCGAGCGGCTCGGCAACAACCTTCGCCATGCGGGTTGCGTCTTTTTCATTATCAACGACCAGATTTTCCGGCTTGATCAGTGCATTCCAGTTGGTTTGAATCACGGAATTACCTCTTGAAATAAAGGACAGGCTGTCGTTTGCCGTTGGGAGGCAACAATGGTTCCCGTCCTGTCTTTTGAGACGCCAAAAAGCCGGAAGCATTCTTCCGACTTTCTGACAGGAAAAAGCAGGATCGCCCAACGCAGACCCTGCTCAAAATCCTTGCGGATTATACGCGGCGACGCTTTGGAGGGCGACAACCGTTGTGCGGGATAGGTGTCACATCACGGATTGCAGTGATTGTGAAACCAACCGCCTGAAGCGCACGCAGAGCAGATTCACGTCCTGAACCAGGGCCCTTCACGTTGACTTCCAGGGTTTTCATACCGTGGTCCTGAGCCTTTTTACCCGCTTCTTCAGCAGCCAGCTGAGCAGCGTAAGGTGTGGACTTACGGGAACCTTTGAAACCCAGACCACCAGCAGAAGCCCAGGAAATAGCATTGCCCTGAACGTCAGTAATGGTGATGACGGTGTTGTTGAATGTAGAGTTTACGTGCGCAATGCCGGAAGAAATATTCTTCCGCTCGCGACGACGAATACGAGCCTGAGGTTTTGCCATTGGCTTAAAATCCTCTTTCCAGAATTATTTCTTCTTACCAGCGATTGCGACTGCAGGGCCTTTGCGGGTCCGTGCATTTGTACGGGTCCGCTGACCACGTACAGGCAGACGCTTACGATGACGCAGGCCGCGCAGGCAACCCAGGTCCATCAAACGCTTGATGTTCATTGCAACTTCGCGACGCAGGTCACCTTCGACAGTGAAGTTGTTGTCGATGGTTTCGCGGATGCGAAGTACTTCATCATCTGTCAGCTCATTGACCCGGCGTTCAGCCGGAATAGCAACAGCATCGCAGATTTCTTGAGCTTTTGCAGGACCAATACCGTGGATATAGGTCAATGCAATCACCACCCGTTTTTGCGTCGGGATGTTGACGCCAGCAATACGAGCCACTTAAGGTCTCCTCGCTAATCGGTTAAGGAGTATCCCATGACACTCCAGTTCAAAATCCGCGGCAGTCGTCAGAGGTGAAGGAAGACGCCGACACTTTCAACCCTTTGCCAGCGCGTCAGATACACCGCGCTATGAATGCATTGGATTGATCGCCCCTTTCTTATGATGTCACAACAGCAAAATCAAAGAAAAAAGCACACAAAAAACCAGAGCTTCTGACGATTCCTTTCCCCGATGGAATACAAACCGCCAAAAACACCGATAAACCCTGTGTTTGGCGGCGGATTATAGGCATAACAACTGCGCTGTCAATCCCTACATTCCCCGGCCCGTCAAAGAATCCTTCAGGCCGGTTCCGAACCGCAAAAAGAAAAAGCCCCGCTCTTTCGAGCAGGGCCTTTTCCTGTTTTTTATGTCTGGATCAGTTCCCGATCTGGGACAGGATCTGAAAGGTCACCTGTTCAATAGGCTGCATGCCGTCCACAGGACGCAGCATCTTGCGTTCGGAATAGAACGGCAGCACCGGCGCAGTCTGGTCGCGATAGACCTGCAGACGCTTGCGCAGGGTTTCCGCATTGTCATCTGCACGACGCTGTTCCGGAGGCGTTTCAGACACACGCTTTTCAATACGGTCAAAGAGGATCTGCTCATCAACCTGGATTTCGATAACGGCATCCAGATCAAGCCCCTTTTCAACCAGCATCGTTTCCAGGGCTTCGGCCTGGGCCACTGTGCGCGGGAAACCATCAAGGATGAAGCCCTTTGCACAGTCCGGCTCGTCAATGCGGTCCGAGATGATGCCAACCATAATATCATCGGCCACCAGCTGACCTGCGTCAATGATCGCCTTGGCCTTCTTGCCCAGCTCGGTTCCCTCGGCAATCGCTGCACGCAGCATGTCGCCGGTAGAGAGCTGAACAATTCCGAATTCCTCGACCAGAAAGGCCGCTTGTGTACCCTTCCCTGCCCCGGGAGGGCCAAAGAGAATAATGTTCATCCACGACGTCCCTTCAACTTGGACTTCTTGATAAGCCCTTCATATTGGTGAGCCACCAAGTGTGAGTGAATCTGACCAACGGTATCCATTGTTACGGAGACAACGATCAGCAAGCTCGTGCCACCGAAATAGAACGGAACGTTAAATTCCGTGATGAGGAGTTCCGGCAGCAGACAAACTGCGACAAGGTAGGAAGCCCCAACAACAGTCAGACGGTTGATAATGCGCTCCAGGAACGCAGCTGTGTTCGCACCCGGACGAATACCCGGGATAAAACCACCATGCTTCTTCAGGTTGTCGGCAGTCTCTTCAGTGTTGAAGACAATGCCGGTGTAGAAGAAAGCAAAGAAAGCAATAAGGAGCGAATAGGCTGTCAGATAGAGAACAGATCCGCGACCCAGATTTGCAGTAACCCAAGTCAGCCACTCCGGTCCGCCCGCACCCGACAGGTTAGCAGCAGAAAGCGGCATCAGCAGCAGAGAGGACGCAAAGATCGCAGGAATCACACCGGAAACGTTCAGTTTGATTGGCAGGTGAGACGAATCACCACCAAAGATCTTGTTGCCAACCTGACGCTTTGGATACTGGACAATCACACGGCGGTGCGCACGCTCACAGGCAACGATACCTGCGATAATGAAAGGCACAGCCAGGATGATCACAGCCACGATACCGTTGCTTTGTCCCAGAGAGAACGCTTCAGCCAGCGCAAGAGGCAGGTTCGCCACAATACCGGAGAAGATGATCAGGGAAATACCGTTGCCGATACCACGCTGGGTGATCTGCTCGCCCAGCCACATCAGGAAGACAGTACCACCGGTCAGGGTGATCACAGTGGAGATACGGAAGAACATACCCGGATCAATCACCGCGCTCCCGAAACCGGAAGCACCCGCAGCTTCCAGACCGACAGCAATACCGTAAGCCTGTACAGACGCCAGAAGAACAGTCCCGTAACGGGTGTACTGGTTGATCTTCTTGCGGCCCGCCTCACCCTCTTTCTTCATCGCCTCGATCGAAGGAACAATCGCGGTCATGAGCTGCATGATGATCGATGCAGAAATGTAGGGGAAGATGTTCAGTGCGAAGATGGTCATACGCTCGAGCGCACCGCCGGAAAAGGCGTTGAACATATCCAGCACACCACCGGACTGACTGCTGTAGATCTGGCGGAAGGTTTCCGGATCGATTCCTGGCAGTGGGATATATGTTCCAAGGCGATAGATGATCAGCGCACCCAGGGTGAACCAGATGCGTTTCTTGAGGTCTGTCGCTTTGGACAGGGCGCTGAAATTCATATTCTGCGCGAGCTGTTCGGCAGCAGAGGCCATGAGACCTGATCTCCGATAAATGTTGTCAAATTCTTAAAGAGAGACTTTACCTAGCAAATTAACTCCCGCTTCGCAAACACGAAAAAACGGCGGCATCTCAAAAGATTGAGACAACCGCCGTTTTCATGCAGCAAAGAGCTATTACTTGCTTTCAGTAACAGTCACGCTACCACCTGCTTTCTCAACAGCTGCAACAGCTGTTTTGGAAGCACCGGCAACAGTGATGTTGACTTTCGCAGTCAGTTCACCGCTACCCAGCAGACGGATACCGTCGCGGGCTTTGGTGATCAGACCGGAAGCAATCAGTGCATCTGTATCAATGGCGCTGGAAGCATCGATTTTCTTTGCGTCGATCGCTGCTTGCAGACGGCCAATGTTCAGTGGCACGTAATCCTTGCGGAAAATGTTGTTGAAACCACGTTTCGGCAGGCGGCGGTGCAGAGGCATCTGACCACCTTCGAAGCCTTTGATGGCTACGCCGGAACGGGACTTCTGACCCTTGTGACCGCCACCGGCGTTTTTGCCGTAGCCGGAACCGGTACCACGACCGACGCGTTTGCGGTCTTTTGTAGCACCAGGGTTATCGGAAAGCTGATTGAGCTTCATAGTATTGGTCCCAGTTTCCCAATCTCGGTGAGATGAGGAGGAGGCTTACGCCTCCACCACTTTCACAAGATGGCTCACCTTGTTGATCATGCCACGAACAGAAGGAGTGTCTTCCAGTGTACGTTGGCGGTTCATTTTGTTCAGGCCGAGGCCTACCAGAGTCGCACGCTGATCTTTTGTACGACCAATCGGGCTGCCGATCTGAACAACGGTGATGGTTTTTTTCTTAGCCATGGTTCATTACCCCTCAAGCTTCTGCTTCGGGACGTGAGCCAAGGATATCGGAAACCTTCTTGCCGCGACGTTGCGCAACCATACGAGGGCTGCGGCTACGACCCAGGCCTTCGAAAGCGGCCTTGATCATGTTGTGCGGGTTGGAGGTCCCGTTAGACTTGGCAACAACGTCCTGAACGCCAACGGCTTCGAATACTGCACGCAGCGGACCACCGGCAATGATACCGGTACCAACTGGCGCAGAACGCAGGACAACTTTACCAGCACCGAAGTGACCTTTCACGTCGTGGTGAAGGGTACGACCCTCACGCAGCGGAACGCGGATCATTTTGCGTTTCGCATCTTCGGTAGCCTTACGGATGGCTTCAGGAACTTCACGAGCCTTACCGGTGCCGTAGCCAACGCGGCCACGACCATCACCAACAACGACCATCGCAGCGAAGCCGAAACGACGACCACCTTTGACAACCTTGGCAACACGGTTGATACCGACCAGTTTCTCGATCAGTTCTGATTCCTGATCGCGATTGCGATCTTCTTTTTGTGCACGAGCCATTACTGATCCCCTTAGAACTTCAGGCCGGCTTCACGGGCAGCATCAGCAACAGCCTTTACACGACCGTGGAAGATATAACCACCACGATCAAAGACCACTTCACTGACACCAGCCGCAAGGGCACGTTCACCGATCAGCTTGCCAACAGACGCGGCTGCATTCACATCAGCACCTGTTTTCAGCTGTTTTTTAAGATCACCTTCCAGGCTGGAGGCAGCAGCAACGGTTACACCCTTGCTGTCGTCAATCACCTGAGCGTAGATGTTCTTGCTCGAACGAAAAACTGACAAACGCAGACGGCCACCAGCTTTACGTCGGATCTGTGTACGAACGCGGCGTTTGCGGCGCTCATTGAGAGATACGTTTTGCATGGTTACTTCTTCTTGCCTTCCTTGCGCAGGATTACTTCGTCCGCATACTTCACACCTTTGCCCTTGTAAGGCTCTGGTGGGCGGTAAGCGCGGATATTCGCAGCAACCTGACCAACAAGCTGTTTGTCACGACCGGAAACGCGTACGGATGTAGGCTTTTCACACTTGATCTCGATACCCTCAGGAATGGGGAAGAGAACATCGTGGGAGAAACCGAGAGACAGGTTCAGAGTTTGACCCTGAACTTGCGCACGGTAACCAACACCGTTGATTTCCAGCTCTTTCGCAAAGCCGTTGGAAACACCTTCCACCAGGTTACTGATGCGTGCACGGGCTGTACCCCACATGGAGCGAGCCTTTTTGCTGTCGTTAACAGGTGTTACAACGACGGACTTGTCTTCAACTGCGATTTTTACATCTTCAGTTGCTACAAAGGACAGCTCGCCGAGCTTGCCTTTGGCTTTAACGGTTACACCGTCAACAGTTACTTCCACACCGTCAGGAATTGCGACGGGGTTCTTACCAACACGTGACATGTGGTTCCCTCCCCTTAGAATACCTGGCAGAGGACTTCACCGCCAACATTGGCAGCGCGAGCCTCATTGTCTGACATCACGCCACTTGGAGTGGACAGGATTGTGATACCAAGACCGTTGTAGAAACGGGACAATTCCTTGATTTTGGAGTAAACCCGACGGCCAGGACGGGAAACACGGTTGATCTCGGAGATCGCCGCTTCGCCGTCAGCATACTTGAGTTCTACAACGAACTCGTTGATGCCCTTACGGATTTCTTCTTCGGAATACCCACGAATGTAACCTTCACGCAACAGGACTTCCAGGACGCTTGCGCGCAGTTTGGAAGCCGGAGTACGAACGGAGGCTTTGCCTACCCGTTGTCCATTGCGGATGCGGGTTAGCATATCCCCCAAGGGATCGCTCATCGCCATCTCGCAGATCCTTTCATTACCAGCTAGATTTCACGACGCCTGGAACCTGGCCAACGGAGGCCAGATCACGCAGGGCGATACGAGACATCTTGAACTTGCGATAGAACGCACGAGGACGACCTGTCACTTCACAACGGTTGCGAAGACGGATCTTGGATCCGTCACGCTTCAGCTGAGCCAGCTTCAGGTTAGCCATGAAACGCTCTTCGGGAGAAACATCACGGTTGGTCGCGAGTGCTTTGAGTTCAGCGCGCTTTTCAGCTTGCTGAGCCACCAGGCGCTCACGACGCTTGTTTTTCGCTACGGCAGATTTCTTTGCCATTATACTGTTCCTTTCAGCCCTTATTTCTCAAAAGGCATATCGAAAGCCTTCAGAAGCGCATGCGCTTCGTCGTCAGACTTCGCAGTGGTACAGATTGTGATGTTCATCCCGCGGATCTCGTCGATCTGGTCGTATTCGATCTCTGGGAAAACGATCTGTTCTTTCAGACCCATGTTGTAGTTACCTTGACCGTCAAATGCCTTGGCAGATACACCACGGAAGTCGCGAACACGCGGCAGGGCAATGGTGATCAGACGATCGAGGAATTCGTACATCTGGGCCCCGCGAAGAGTGACCTTGCAGCCGAGGGGCATACCGTCACGAACCTTGAAACCCGCGATGGATTTCTTGGCACGAGTGATCACAGGCTTCTGACCTGTGATTTTGGTGAGCTCCTCAGCCGCAGCTTTCACTTTCTTGGAGTCTTGCACGGCTTTACCAACACCGATGTTCAGAACGACTTTTTCAAGACGTGGCATCATCATCGGGTTGGAGTAGTTAAACTGCTCGGTCAGAGCCGGTTTAACTGTATCTTCGAAGTGTTTTTTCAAACGCGGCTGCATTTCAGGTTACTCCTGCTTACGCGTCAATTGCTTCGCCAGACTTCTTGGCGAAGCGCACCTTGTTGCCCTTGTCGTCAACGCGGAAACCAACACGGGTCGCCTCGCCGGACTTCGGATCAACATGTGCAACGTTTGAAACGTGGATGGGAGCTTCTTTCTCGACGATCCCACCTGCGGATACCTGGGAAGGACGCGTGTGGCGCTTCACAATGTTCACACCCTGGACAACGATACGGTTCTCCTTGGTCAGAACAGAAAGCACTTCGCCTTTCTTACCCTGGTCGCGACCGGTTGTCACAACAACCTGGTCACCTTTTTTAATTCTTTGTGCCATGATTACAGAACCTCCGGTGCCAGAGATACGATTTTCATGAAGTTGCGCGCACGCAGCTCACGAGTAACCGGGCCAAAAATACGAGTACCAATCGGCTCGTCCTGCTTGTTCAGCAGAACTGCAGAGTTGGTGTCGAAACGGATCGAGGTGCCATCCGGACGGCGAATTTCCTTCGCTGTACGAACGATGACGGCACGGTGAACATCACCTTTCTTCACGCGACCGCGTGGAATGGCTTCCTTTACGGAAACCTTGATGATGTCACCAACACCAGCGGTTTTGCGTTTGGAACCGCCAAGCACCTTGATGCACTGGACTCGACGCGCGCCGGAGTTGTCGGCGACATCAAGTTGAGTTTGCATCTGGATCATTGGTTCAATCCTTACTTATGCGTCAGAAGTCTCGGACACCACTGTCCAGGACTTGGTCTTGGAAATTGGTGTGCACTCGATGATGCGAACGGTATCGCCTTCGCTGAAGGCGTTGTTCTCATCGTGAGCGTGATACTTCTTGGAACGCTTGATGAACTTTTTATAAATCGGGTGCATTACGCGACGCTCAACAAGAACAGTTACTGTCTTGTCAGTTTTGTCACTCACAACAACACCCTGTAGAACACGCCGTGGCATGGTCGAACTCCTTAGGAGGTAGCCTGCAGAGACTGCAGGACAGTTTTTACGCGGGCGATGTCGCGACGCACGAGGCGTGCACGAGCTGTGTTCTCCAGCTGGCCGGAAGCCGCCTGGAAACGCAGGTTGAACTGCTCTTTGCGAAGAGTTGCCAGTTCAGCTTTCAGCTCATCGACAGACTTGGTGCGAAGATCAGAAGCTTTCATTACTTTTCTCCCTCACCTGGACGTACGATAAACTTGGTCTGAACAGGAAGTTTCGCAGATGCCAGTTTAAAGGCATCACGAGCCAGTTCCAACGGAACACCGTCCAGTTCGAACATGACACGTCCGGGTTTGACTTTGGCAGCCCACCATTCCGGGTTACCTTTACCTTTACCCTGACGAACCTCAGCGGGTTTAGAGGACACAGGAGTGTCCGGAAAGATGCGGATCCACAGTTTACCGACACGCTTCATGTGACGGGTAACAGAACGACGAGCCGCTTCAATCTGACGGGCGGAAACACGACCAGGGCTAACGGCCTTGAGACCGTATGCACCGAAATTCAGTTCGGTGCCACCCTTTGCAGTGCCGTGGATCCGGCCTTTATGTGCTTTGCGGAATTTCGTCCGCTTTGGTTGCAACATTTTTCTATTTCCTCAAGCTGAGCCCGCGTTAGCGAGCTGCCTGTGAATCCTGAGCGCGTTTGTCCATAGCCATAGGATCGTGCGCCAGCACCTCACCTTTGAAGATCCAGACCTTGACGCCCAGGATCCCGTAGGTTGTCAGTGCGCGAGCTTCAGCGTAGTCAATCTCCGCACGCAGTGTGTGGAGAGGAACACGGCCTTCACGATACCACTCGGTGCGCGCGATCTCTGCACCACCCAGACGGCCGGCACAGTTGATACGAACACCTTGAGCGCCGAGGCGCATAGCGGACTGAACCGCACGCTTCATTGCACGACGGAATGCTACGCGACGTTCTAGCTGAGAACAGATGTTCTCTGCAACCAAATTCGCATCCAGTTCAGGCTTGCGAATTTCGACGATGTTCAGATGAACTTCGGAAGAAGTCATTTTCTGAAGTGCGCCACGCAGTTTTTCAATATCCGCGCCTTTTTTACCGATCACAACGCCCGGACGAGCAGTGTAGATGGTAACGCGTGCTTTCTTGGCCGGGCGCTCCACAACGATGCGGGAGATACCGGCCTGCTTCAGCTTTTTACGCAGGAATTCACGAATGCGCAGGTCTTCATGCAGCAGATCGGCATAATCACCATCTGCAAACCAGCGGGAGTCCCAAGTACGGTTGATACCGACGCGAAGACCGATTGGATTAATTTTCTGACCCATTATGCGGCCTCCTCGCGTTCACGGACAACAACAGTCAGGCGGGACCATGGCTTGAGCAGACGACCAACACGGCCGCGTGCACGAGCACGGAAGCGCTTCATGACGAAGCTCTTGCCGACATAAGCCTCTGCAATGTAGAGACGGTCAACATCGAGCTGATGATTGTTTTCAGCGTTCGCAATTGCTGCTTGCACGGCTTTTTTGACTTCTTCAGCGATACGACGCTTGTTGAAAGTCAGTTCTGCCAGTGCAACCTCCGCGGACTTGCCACGGATAGAAGCTGCAACCAGGTTGAGCTTCTGAGCAGAAGTACGAAGATTGACAGCAACTGCGCGAGCTTCGTTGTCTGCCAACGCGCGTTCACGTGTAGACTTGCTCATTTTCTGCCTTTCTTCGCTTTCTTGTCCACACCGTGACCGTAGTAGGTACGGGATGGAGCGAATTCACCGAACTTGTGACCAACCATGTTCTCGGAAACGAGAACAGGGATGTGCTTCTGGCCGTTATAGACGCCAAACGTCAAACCAACAAACTGTGGCATGATCGTGGAGCGACGAGACCAGGTCTTGACGATTTCGTTGCGACCAGCAGAACGAACTGCTTCTGCCTTCTTGAGAAGGTAGGCGTCAACGAAAGGGCCTTTCCATACGGAGCGAGCCATAGTACTAGCCTTCCTCGATTAACGTTTGTTACTGCGACGACGAATGATCAGACCATCCGTCTTCTTGTTGCGACGGGTCTTGGCACCCTTGGTCGGCTTACCCCATGGTGTCACTGGGTGACGACCACCGGATGTACGACCTTCACCACCACCGTGCGGGTGATCGATCGGGTTCATGGCAACACCACGAACAGCGCCGCGACGACCCAGCCAACGGTTACGACCAGCCTTACCAAGGTTCTGGTTGGAGTTGTCCGGGTTGGACACCGCACCGATTGTCGCCTTGCACTCACCGCGAACCAGACGAAGTTCGCCGGAGCTCAGACGGATCTGTGCGTAGGGACCATCACGACCAACAAGCTGAACGTAAGAGCCTGCAGAACGCGCCAGCTGACCGCCCTTGCCTGCTTTCAGTTCAACGTTGTGAACGATGGAACCAACCGGAACCGCGCTCAGAGGCATGGTGTTACCGGGCTTCACGTCCGCCTTGGCAGCAGAGATGACCTGGTCACCTACTGCAAGACGTTGTGGAGCCAGGATGTAAGCCAGCTCACCGTCGGTGTATTCGATCAGGGCGATAAACGCAGTACGGTTCGGATCGTATTCGATACGCTGAACTGTGCCTGGAACGTCAAGCTTGTTACGCTTGAAGTCGACCAGACGGTAGCTGCGCTTGTGACCACCACCACGACGACGCATGGTGATACGACCGGTGTTGTTACGACCACCGGACTTGGTCAGACCCTCAGTGAGTTTCTTGACCGGCTTGCCTTTGTAAAGCTCGGACCGATCAATCAGGACCAGGTTACGTTGGCTTGGCGTAACCGGATTAAAGGTTTTCAAAGCCATCGGTTCAGATTCCTGTTGTCACGTCGATGCTGTGGCCTTCTTCCAGGGTCACGATCGCTTTTTTGTAATCAGAGCGACGGCCTGGACGACCACGGAAACGCTTGCTCTTACCAGCCTGACGGATGGTATTCACAGCCTTTACCTTAACACCGAAAAGTGCTTCAACGGCCGCACCGATTTCCGGCTTGGTCGCATCGAGGGAAACCTGGAATGTGACCTGATTGTGGTCAGCACCCAGAGTGGATTTTTCTGTTACGACAGGGCGACGAAGGATTTCGTATGTACGCTCTGTAGAAACAACTACCGCCGGGGTAGCTTTGCGTGCACGTGCTCTGCTCATGACAGTCGAGCCTCCAGCGCTTCAACAGCGTCCTTGGTCAGAACCAGTGTGTCGCGACGCAGGATGTCGTAAACGTTCGCACCCTGAGAAGGCAGCACATCTACACCCGGAATGTTGCGAGCAGCGCGAGCGAAGTTTTCGCTTACGGATGCACCATCAACGATCAGGGCAGAAGACCAACCGAGACCTGCAAGTGTTTTGGCAACAGCGGAGGTTTTCGCTTCACCCACGTTCAGGCTGTCCAGAACAATCAGCTTGCCTTCTGCAGCTTTTGCAGAAAGAGCTGTTTTCAGAGCCAGCTTGCGCACTTTCTTCGGCAGTTCGATAGCGTGATCACGAACGCGTGGACCGTGAACAACACCACCACCACGGAAGATGTTCGCACGGATGGAACCGTGACGTGCACCGCCGCCCTTCTGGCGCTTGATTTTGCGTGTGGAGCCAGACACTTCACCGCGCTCTTTCACCTTGTGGGTGCCAGCGCGACGCTTTGCCAGCTGATAGTTGACCATGCGAGACAGGATGTCGCCGCGAACGGTCAGACCGAACACAGCATCATTCAGCTCGATGTCACCGGCTTTTTTGTTTTCGAGGGAAGTAACCGCGATTTTCATGGGTTATGCATCCTTCTCTTCAGACGCTTCTGCTTCAGCAGGAGCAGCTTCACCAGCTTTCAGACCGGCAGGGAACGGAACGCCTTCAGGAAGCGCACGCTTCACTGCATCGCGAACAAACACCCAACCGCCTTTTGAGCCAGGGATTGCACCCTTGATCATCAGAAGACCATTTTCAGCATCAGCGGCAACCACTTCAAGGTTCTGGGTTGTCACACGACGGTCACCCATATGACCAGCCATTTTCTTACCCTTGAAAACCTTGCCCGGGTCCTGGCTGTTACCAGTGGAACCGTGGGAACGGTGGGAGATGGAAACACCGTGTGACGCACGAAGACCACCGAAGTTGTGGCGTTTCATGGCACCGGCAAAACCCTTACCGATAGAGGTACCGGTTACATCCACATACTGACCCGCAATGAAGTGGTCTGCAGAGATCTCTGCACCAACTTCGAGAAGCGCATCAGCAGACACGCGGAACTCGGCCACGGTCTTTTTGGGAGCAACTTTAGCTTTTGCGAAGTGACCACGCTCAGCTTTGCTGACGTTTTTCACTTTCGCCTCACCGCTACCCAGCTGAACGGCTGTGTAGCCGTCACGATCCTGGGTGCGAACATCTACAACCTGACAGCTGTCCAGTTTCAGAACAGTAACAGGAACGTGGCTCCCGTCGTCTGTAAAGACACGAGACATGCCAAGTTTTTGCGCAATAATTCCCGTACGCATCTCAATCAGCCTTTCAGTTTGATCTCGACATCAACACCGGCAGCCAGATCGAGCTTCATCAGCGCGTCTACGGTCTGTGGAGTTGGTTCGATGATATCCAGAAGACGTTTGTGCGTACGCATTTCGAATTGCTCACGGCTCTTCTTGTCAATGTGAGGACCACGAAGAACGGTGAATTTCTCGATACGTGTTGGCAGCGGGATCGGGCCACGCACCTGCGCGCCAGTCCGTTTTGCCGTATTTACGATCTCGGAAGTGGATTGATCCAGCACCCGGTGATCGTATGCCTTAAGGCGGATACGAATGTTTTGGCTGTCCATTTTCAGCCACCTTTGATTAACCCGTTCTTACCTTGGCATTGCCAGAGGCATTGGAACGCCGTTAACCCCTTTCTTGTTCGATAAGAGTCAAACATAAACGAAACCCGTTTTTTCCGCCCCTCAAAAGAAAGCCGGGTAAAAACAGGTAACGGGGCGTTCTAATAACAGAACGCCCCGTTACAGGCAATGCCTAATTTAAAGAAACGATAACTTTTACGCCTCGAAGCTCTAAAACGGCTTCCAAAACCCGCTTTTGAAGCGGATTTCAGATATTACTTGCTGATGTCGCCAACGACGCCGGCACCAACAGTACGACCACCTTCACGGATCGCGAAACGCAGACCCTTGTCCATGGCGATCGGAGCGATCAGCTCAACGTTGATCTTCACGTTGTCGCCAGGCATGACCATTTCAGTACCTTCTTCCAGAGTAACAACACCGGTTACGTCTGTGGTACGGAAATAGAACTGTGGACGGTAGTTGCCGAAGAATGGCGTGTGACGACCACCCTCTTCCTTCGTCAGGATGTAGCACTCAGCAGAGAAGTGTGTGTGCGGTGTGATGGAACCCGGCTTCGCAAGAACCTGACCACGCTCAACGTCTTCACGGCCAACACCACGCAGAAGGGCACCGATGTTGTCGCCAGCCTGGCCCTGGTCCAGAAGCTTGCGGAACATTTCAACACCTGTACAGGTGGTTTTCTGAGTGTCACGGATACCAACGATCTCGATTTCCTCACCAACCTTCACGATACCGGTCTCAACACGGCCGGTCACAACTGTACCGCGACCGGAAATGGAGAACACGTCCTCGATCGGCATCAGGAAGTCCTGGTCAACAGGACGATCCGGTGTCGGGATGTACTCGTCAACAGCAGCCAT
>NZ_JBBUTJ010000004.1:0-289786 GCF_039592655.1 Carbonatibacter coralli
CTGCACCAACAACAATCTTGCCCCGTCCAGCTGTTCTGGCTTACGCTACGCTCCAGCCGCCACAGCTGGACGGCTCATGGTGTCAAAATCTAACTTAAAGGTTGGATCACCACATGGGGGCAGGTCACATGACGGATCATGCGATCCGCGACAGGGCGGGCGAAGCGATTTTTTTACATATACTAAAAGCTTCTTGACTCGCCGCTGACATCACAGCATCTTTTCATCTATGCGAAAAAGACAGCAGTTCCATCGCGACGATCCGTACTTCTCAATCGGACAATCGCTGCGCAAAAGAAGAAAAGAATTGCAGCTCTCCATGCAAGTTGTTGCAGACAGGGCCGGTCTTTCTGTCGGTTTCATCAGTCAGGTGGAGCGTGACCTGACAGCGCCCTCTCTTGTTTCACTCAATTCCATTGCACTGGTGCTGGGCTTGCCGATCAGCAGTCTTCTGGACCAGCCCAAGCCAAGCCAGGGAGAAACCCGGAAGCAATCCCGTCAAACCTACAAGGTGGGGAATGGCGAGCTCTCATATGAACGGCTTTCCACCAGGTTTGATGATTCACAGTTGCATTCTGTGATTGTGCATGAGCCTCCAGGCCATCGTTATGAGCCAATCAGTCATCCCGGCGAGGAGCTTTTTTTCATTCTCTCCGGAATGGTGGCTGTTGAAGTCGAAGGGGAGGTCCATGTTCTGGCTGAAGGAGATTCAATTCATTTTGACAGCCATCGTACACACTCGTCCTGGAACCATGGAACGGGTACGGCTTCCTTTCTGTGGTGTGGCACAATGGATATGTTTGGCGATCAGCCGAATGTTCAAAGCCCGTTTCATAATGGACAGAAGCATGGAGAAAACTGAGATCCGGATGACAACTCTATCGGCTTCAAATCACTTGCTTCGAAGGCAGGTCATTTGAGGTCCGGTTCGCAAACTCTGAAAAACAAAAGCAAATCCATTGCAAAACCAGCAGTGAGATCAAAACAGTCAGGAAAACTGTTCCAACAAAGGGAGGAAAAAACATGAAAAGAATGACAGCGCTATTGGCGTCAGCAGCACTGATATCGACAACAGGACTGGCCAGTGCAGAAACATTGCGGTGGGCGCGCGCTGGTGATGCGCTTACCCTGGATCCCCATGCACAGAATGAAGGTCCAACCCACACCGTGCGGCATCAGATGTATGAGCCACTGATTATTCGTGACACAACCGGCGCATTCGAGCCGGCACTGGCGACCGAGTGGGCACCAAACGCTGATGATCCGAATGTCTGGACCTTCAAGCTGCGCGAAGGTGTCAAGTTCCATGATGGTGCCGACTTCACGGCAGAAGACGTGATCTTCAGCTTTGAACGCGCAAAACAGCCCAACTCCGACATGAAGGAGCTGATTGGTGCCATCAAGGAAGTGCGCGCCGTGGATGACTACACCATCGAGATGGTAACCGACGGCCCGAACCCGATTTTGCCGAACAACCTGACCAACCTTTTCATCATGGACAAGGGCTGGACCGAGGCAAACAACACTGTGGGCGTGCAGGACTTTGAAGGTGGCGAGATCACCTTTGCCACCACCAATGTCAATGGAACCGGCCCCTACAAGCTTGTAAGCCGTGAGCCTGATGTGAAAACGGTAATGGCCATCAATGAAGACTATTGGGGGCGTGGACAGTTCCCGATGGAGGTGACGGAAATCATTTACACGCCAATTCAGAACAATGCGACCCGTGTCGCGGCACTTCTGTCTGGTGAAGTGAACTTCCTTCAGGACATGCCGGTTCAGGATATTGAACGTGTCAATTCGGCTGACGGCCTCGGGGTAAAGCAGGCGCCGCAGAACCGCGTTATCTTTTTCGGTATGAACCAGGGCGCGGATGATATCGAAGCCGACAATGTCAGTGGCAAGAACCCTCTTGCTGATGTCCGTGTCCGCAAGGCCATGTCGATGGCAATCAACCGGGATGCCATTCGCAGGGTTGTCATGCGTGGACAGTCGCAGCCTGCCGGCATGATTGCTCCTCCTTTCGTGAACGGCTGGACGGCTGAAATGGATGGTGAGAGTTCAACAGACGTTGAAGGTGCGAAGGCCTTGATGGCCGAAGCCGGTTACGGCGACGGTTTCTCGCTTCGCCTGGATTGTCCGAATGACCGTTACGTCAATGATGAAGCAATCTGTCAGGCTGCTGTCGGGATGCTCGGCCAGATCGGTATTACCGTGAACCTCAACGCACAGCCAAAGGCTCAGCACTTCCCGCTCATCACGGATGGCAAAACGGATTTCTACATGCTGGGCTGGGGTGTTCCGACCTACGATTCGGAATACATCTTCAACTTCCTGGTGCACGGTCGTGAAAGCGATATCGGTACCTGGAACGGAACCGGCTTTGACAATGATGCACTGGATGCGAAGATCGCTTCGCTTTCTTCCAACACCAATCTTGAAGCCCGTAATGCAGATATTGCAGACATCTGGCGTGTTGTTCAGGACGAGCAGCTCTATATCCCGATCCACCACCAGGTCTTGAATTGGGGTATGGCTGATGGTGTTGGCATAGATGTTGATCCGGAAGATCAGCCAAAGGTTAAATACATCACCATGAAGTGAGCGGTTTAACCAGCCCCGCATTTTACGGGGTTGAACACTTGTGCCCAGAGCTCAGGCTCTGGGCCTTTACCTATACCCTTTTCATAAATTAAAGTGGTCAAGTTACAGGGGTACTGGCTCGTATGTTGACATTTGTACTGCGACGCATTTTTCAATCCGTCCTGGTCTTGCTCGTTGTTGGACTTGTTGCTTTCTCCATGTTCCGTTTCGTCGGTGATCCGATTGAAAACATGCTGGGTCAGGAACGGACCATAGAGGATATAGAGCGCCTGCGAGGCGAGCTTGGACTGGATCAGCCGTTCCCGCTTCAATACTACAAGTTCCTCGAAGGTGCGGTGCAGGGAAACCTGGGCGTGAGCTACCGTCAGGGACGTGAAGTTTCTGAAATCATCCTGGAGCGCGCGCCGGCAACAATCGAGCTTGCTCTTGTTTCTGCGGTGCTGGCCATTGTCCTTGGCATCGCGCTTGGCGTCTATACAGCCATTCGCAGTGATGGATTTCTGGCGAATTTTATCATGTCGTCTTCGCTGATCGGGGTCTCGCTCCCCACATTTCTGATCGGTATCCTGCTGATCTATCTGTTTTCGGTTGAACTGAACTGGCTGCCGAGCTTTGGCAGGGGCGAGGTTGTCGATCTGGGCTGGTGGACAACCGGTCTTTTGACGGTCAGTGGACTGAAATCCCTGATCCTGCCGTCAATCACGCTGGGCCTCTATCAGATGACACTGATCATGCGCCTTGTCCGCTCCGAAATGCTTGAGGTGCTCAGGCAGGACTATATCCGCTTTGCCCGGGCCCGGGGTTTTGGTGATCGCAAGATCAATTTTCGCTATGCCCTGAAAAACACAATGATCCCGGTTATCACCATTATCGGCCTGCAGCTGGGGGCCATCATTGCCTTTGCGATCATCACGGAAACGGTCTTCCAGTGGCCCGGTATGGGACTGCTGTTCGTGAATGCAATCCAGTTTGTCGATATCCCCGTAATGGCAGCCTATCTCATGCTGGTTTCAGTCATGTTTGTCGGGATTAATTTAATCGTGGATTTATTCTATGCCTTCATTGATCCACGCATGAGGGTTGCAAGCTAATGACTGATAAGGTTTCCAAGACAACGCCGTCACGTCTGCGCCGGGCACTGGACAGCGATCTTTTCCATGCATTCAAAACCTCCCCTGTTGCGGTGGTTTCTGCAATTGTCACATTTGTTCTTGTCTTTTCGGCCGTCTTCGCGCCGCTGATCGCAACGACGGACCCCTTTAACCCGACAAGCCTGAACCTGATGAACGGCTTCACGTCGCCGCTGTCACCAAACGACTTTACCGGTGAAAGCTTTGTCATGGGGACAGATGATCAGGGGCGGGATGTTTATTCAACCATCCTGTACGGGATGCGGATTTCCCTTTTTGTTGGCTTTGCTGCTGTGCTTTTCGCCATGGTTCTGGGAATTGTTCTGGGGCTGACTGCAGGCTTTATCGGGGGCTGGACCGAGACAATCATCATGCGTGCTGCCGATGTACAGTTGACCTTTCCGTCGATCCTTGTCGCCATGCTGATTTTTGGTTTCGCAAAGGGTATCACGCCCATCGAATATCGCGATCAGATGGCAATCTGGGTGCTGATTCTGGCCATTGGCCTGTCTGACTGGGTGCAGTTTGCCCGTGTGGTCCGGGGGGCAACGCTTGTTGAAAAGAACAAGGATTATGTCGCGGCAGCTCATCTGATGGGGCGACCGACGCTGATCATTATGCTGCGCCACATCCTGCCCAATGTCTTGTCCCCGGTGCTGGTTATTGCGACGATTTCCCTGGCTCTGGCCATTATTGCCGAGGCAACCTTGAGCTTCCTGGGTGTCGGGGCACCACCGACCCAGCCATCACTTGGGACTCTGATCCGTATCGGACAGCAATATCTGTTTTCCGGGGAATGGTGGATCCTGTTCTTCCCGGCCTGTACCCTTCTCGCACTTGCGCTCAGCGTCAATCTCCTGGGGGACTGGCTGCGCGATGCTCTTAATCCGAGGCTGAAATGACCGAACCCATTCTGTCCATTCGTAACCTGACGATTGAAATTCCCACGCGTCACGGCATTTTCAAACCTGTTGAAAACGTGAGCTATGACATTTTTCCCGGCGAAATTCGAGGCGTGGTCGGTGAAAGTGGTGCCGGAAAGTCAATGACAGGTAATGCTGTTATCGGCCTGCTGGATCCGCCGGCTCACATCACCAGCGGTGAAATATGGCTGAAAGGAAAACGCATCGACAACCTGCCGCCCGAGGAAAAACGCCTTATCCGCGGCAAGGAAATCAGCATGATCTTTCAGGATCCCCTGACTTCGCTGAACCCGCTCTTTACTGTTGGCGAGCAACTGGTCGAGACCATTCAGCTTCATCTGGATGTGACGTTGGCCGAGGCCAAAACCCGTGCGCTCGATTTGCTTGAGGCAGTTTCCATTCCCAATCCGGAAGATCGTTTCAACCAGTATCCGCACCAGTTTTCCGGAGGAATGCGCCAACGTGTGGTGATCGCCCTTGCGTTGTGCTCCGAACCATCGGTTATTGTTGCAGACGAACCGACAACTGCCCTTGATGTCTCTATCCAGGCCCAGGTTCTGGACCTGATCAAGAAGCTGGCTGTGGAGCGTCAGATCGGTGTTATCCTCATCACCCATGACATGGGCGTGATTGCGGATACCACGGAGCAGGTAACGGTCATGTATTCGGGGCAGGTCGTGGAAAACGGGACCACAGATCAGATCCTGGGGATGCCCGGTCACGAGTACACAAAGTCCCTGATTTCCGCAGTGCCTCGTCCACACAAGAAGCTCCACAGATTTCCGCAGATAAGCTACGGCGGTCGCGAGACTGTGTTCAAGATCGAGGATCTGGCCCGAAACTGGGATCGCTCCGTTGCGACCCGGTCCGGAACGTTACTCGAAGTCAGAAACCTGACAAAACGCTTCATCGAAAAACCGTCACTGTTTCCGTCTCAGAGAAAATACTTCACTGCTGTCGATGATGTCAGTTTTGACATCCGTGACGGGGAAGTGTTCGGCATTGTTGGGGAAAGCGGCTCCGGCAAGTCTACGGTAGCGCGAATGATCGCCACGCTTTACAGCGCTGACGAGGGGCAGATCCTGTTTGACGGCGATGATGTGACAGCCATGAACGCCAGGGAGATGGCTTCTTATCGGCGTCAAATCCAGATGATTTTTCAGGATCCTTTCTCCAGTCTGAACCCGCGCATGTCTGTGGGTGAAATCGTGGCAGAACCGTTGCTGCATCACAAGATTTTGCCCAAAGGCCAGGTGGAGGCCCGTGTCCGTGAACTGCTCGACAAGGTTGGTCTGGCAAAGGATGCCTACCGCAAGTATCCACACGAGTTTTCCGGAGGTCAGCGCCAGCGCATTTCTATCGCCCGGGCCATTGCAACACAGCCGAGATTTCTCATCTGTGATGAACCAACCAGTGCGCTTGATGTGTCAATTCAGGCGCAAATTCTGAATATCCTCAAGGATTTGCAGGAGCATCTTGGCCTGACCATGCTGTTTATCAGTCATGATTTGCCTGTGGTTCGCCAAATGTGCGACAGAGTGGGCGTCATGCAGCGGGGGCAAATGGTGGAAGTGCAGGAAACAGAAGCGTTGTTCAAGACGCCTCAGCATTCCTATACGGCTGAACTCCTGAACCTGATGCCTCATCTCGCGCAACTGAGGCAATAGCAAATCCGGGTACTCTGTGTGGATATGGTTTTGCTGTTTGCTGTGAGATCTTGCCGGGTCAGCAAACCGTTGCAGCAGGAGCGGTTTCGACAGATTAGAGGCTGAATTGGTACAGATTGAAACGGGACAACGCGCTGCCTGGTCAGTCCTGCCCCGGCCCGATAAGGCCGGGGTTTGTAAGCCTCAGGTCCAGACACTGGGCAATGCCGAGGTCAAGACGGTCCCAAAAAGGTTAAGCCCGGAAAACATAAACCATAACAGCCAACGGCCTGAAGAGAACAGACTGCAGGAGTTGTACGCGCCTCAGTGCGGCAGGATTTGTGCAGGCTGTCGAGATCAGGGGCACAGGTGGGAATGCTAGAGCCTGAAAACTTTCCACCCCTCAGAGGTTTTTATCCAGAAGGCTCCCTGGGTGACTTCAAAGCCCGCGCCGTCCTTGCTGCCTTTGGGGCTGAAGGTAATGGGGCCCCGGTTGTCTGCGGTTGTGACCTGATAGGCCCGTCCCTTGAGGATTTTTCTGATCCGGATATCGGGCGTGGCGATGATGTCAAACTGACCGCTCAGGAGATCTGTCAGCATGGCCTCGATCATCTGCGGGGGCGGCCCGTTCTGCAGAGGCAGGTCGTTGATCATGGGGGAAAGCAGGGAAAGGTATGCTGCGACATCACCTTTTCGGGCTGCTGTGAGCAGCTTCCGGATGGCGTCCCGGAGACCTTCATCGCTGCCGGGTTCCGCCTTGAGATAAGAGAGCTGGGGAACTGGTCCGGACTGGAAGAAGGCTGACTGTTTTCCGTTGCCGTCCTGATGCAGCAGGAGGAGCGAGTTCGGGTTCTGGCCCGGTTCTTCGGGAAAGGCACCTTCGCAGCCGACAAAGAGTTCTGCTTTGGCGGTTGCATCGGCACGGCTGGTGGTGAGTTCCATTTCCAGAAGGTTTTCCCCTTCAAGCAGAAGATCAGCGGGAACAGCGTTGACGTGCGGGCCTCCGTGACGGACCAGAAGGGCACCGTTGAGTTTAATGGCGAGTTCACTGTCCTCGCTCCCCTGAAGGGCGATGAACCGCATTTCATTGCAGGCTGATGCTGACATGGCGCTTGTTCCTGTGACTGTAGCAAGGGTGAAGGACAGGCAGGCAGCCTTGAAGAGTTTGATCATTTGCGTTCTTCCTTTTCCCGTTTGGCTGGGAGGGATCATGTGTAGAGAACTGTGAAGACCCCGTTGTCTTCCGTTGTGATATCCAACTGGTCACTGGTGACATGTGCGAGGGTGATAAACTCACCGGGCCCTTCCCCAAAGTGAACACGGGTGTGGATGTCTCCGGGGCCGGAGGAAACGAGCGTTACTGTGGTGTCTTCAGAGCCATAACCGGCAACAACAAGTTTGTCTTCCTGCTGGAAGTTGAGGACCCAGCTGTCATTGTTTGCGGTGCCGTTGTCCATCAGCTCCAGAAGATCAAAGCGAAGGGCGTCGAAATGAATGGAGGAGTTGTCGAGGACAGCCGTGAAGTAGTCTTCTTCCATGAGATCGTCGAGCAGGTCCAGTGGATTGAGAAAGGCACCGGACTCTCCGTTCAGATAGAGGATTGTCGAGCTTTCGTCAGAGGGACTCAGGTTGATGGTGTCACTGCCATTGGAGCCGATGAAAAGGTTCTGTCCACTGTTGTCGTAGAGCAGATCATTGCCACTGCCGCCAAAAAGGAGATCGTTTCCCTCGTTCCCGGCGAGGTAGTCAACGCCTTGGCCACCCAACAGAAGATCGTTTCCCTGTCCGCCGGCAACTGTCTGCAGATAGCGGGTTCCTGGAGGAAGGGGCGAAAGCCCTTCATCAACGAGATGCTGGATGGAAGCGACGGCTTCACTGTCGGATGAAAGGATCGTTTCTGCGCCTGTATCCTGTGTGTTGATGCCATCGGCTGTGTAGATCAGATCATTGCCACTGCCGCCATGGATGTAGTCGAAGCCCTGTCCGCCAACCAGAACATCGTCGTCTGCTCCGCCGATGATCAGATCGGCGCCTTCACCCCCCTTGAGGCGATCCTGACCCGCTCCTCCGACGAGTTTGTCGTTTCCGGCATTGCCATAGAGCCTGTCGTTTCCTGTTCCGCCGGTCAGTTCGTCGTTTCCCTGTCCGCCGAGCAGGATATCCTCACCTGCAGCGCCGTATATCAGGTCATCGGCATCTCCGCCAAGAACAATGTCGTCTCCGTCTTCGGCGATGAAGAGCCGGTCGCGATCGTACTGGAGGGCCTCTGCCTCGGTCTCATTGAGAGGGAGAATGACAAAGTCGTCTCCACTGTCAGCGTTGTACTGGGAAGTCAGCAGGTGTTCTCCCGGAACCGGGACAGGAAAGAGCTCTATTCCTGCATCAATGAAGGAGAGTTCGTCGAGCAGTTCACTGGCGCTGCCGTAATCACCAGGGGAGAGGGCTGTCCCTGCCGTGTTCAGGTTAAAGCTGTCATCGCCTGGCGTGAACAGACGCTCTGGGCCGGTTTCGGAGGCTGTTGGAAGAGCTGTGCTGTGTTCCGGTGGTAAGATGGTATCTCTTGCGGCTGTTGCCTGTCCGGTGACAACAGAGCCACTGAACTGAAGGGAATAGTCGAGCAGATTGCCCATATCATCCCTGTAGGCTGCCAGTCCGCCAGACTGTTCAAGCGGGCCGGAGGCTGTTTCCAGAGGCAGTTCTGTCGGCAGGAAAATCTCGTCCCCGGAGAAGAGTTCCCCGGCTGTGATGATGTTTGTGCTGTCATCTTTTGCTTCAGGCGACGTTGAAATTTCAGCTCTGTCGGCCTGTGCGGTTTTTTGAACGGTAGTTGTGGTTGTCATGTCCCAATGCTCCATATGACCGGAGAAGTTCACTGCACTGATCAACCCCTTGGTGCATTTCTTCCCGTGTGGTGGTTAAGTCGGGTTTGGCGGGGGAAGGTTCAAAAAAATCAGGGTTTGTTTTCGTCCATCAGGACCAGTTCCGTAGAGGATATTCTCTGAGGGCTGCTCAACTGGGCCTGTATGACAGCGTTCAAGAGCAGAAAAACGCTCATTGTTGCAAAGAGGGTCACGCTGAGTGAAACAAGGATCAGGCTTTTCATGACAAACGCTTTCTTCTGGAAATGCCCCTTATGTCTCCTGTAGGTCGCCTGACAGCTTCCCGGGTTCAAAAGATCGGGAAAAACGCACGAATATATGCCGGGGAAAGAGTATTGTTCGGAAATTACGAAAAGTGATTTCGGCAAAGTGAAATTACCCGGGAGCCAAAAAATAGCTATATGGAAAAGGTAGCCCTGAAAGGAAAGACGATGCTGTTAAACACGCCGATTTGCGACTTTGGATGGCAGGCTCCCGGATTTTCGCTGAAAGATCCCCGGGGAAAGGTCTTTACGCTTGAGGAGAGTTTGGGGGACAGGGGGCTGTTGATTGCCTTTATCTGTAACCATTGCCCCTATGTTCAGGCTATTGGTGAAAGGCTGGCCAGTGACACGCGTGAACTGATGGCAGAGGGCGTGAATGTTCTGGCGATCATGGCGAATGACTATGACATCGTCCCGGAAGACAGCCCTGAACAGATGCTGGCTTTTGCGCGGCACTTCGGTTTCGAGTTCCCCTATCTGATTGATGAGGACCAGTCTGTAGCCAAAAGCTATGGCGCGGTGTGTACTCCTGATTTCTTCGGTTTCAACAAGGATGGCGAACTGCAGTACCGTGGCCGTCTGGATGATGCCAGAATGGGACAGTTTACAGACAGGAACAGGGAACTGGTTGATGCGATGATGCAGATTGCAGAGACAGGTCACGGCCCTGAACAGCAAATTGCTTCCATGGGCTGTTCCATCAAATGGCGCGGGGAAGCATTCTGTTGAGCCGGTCCATCGGTTCGCTTCCTGACAGGTCTTCTGGCAGAAGGAAAAGGGCCTGACAAAAGCGTCTTGTTTTTTTTCAGGCTGCCCGCTATGCCATGTGGTGTCTCATTTCGGAACGATGAGGGTTTTCCCGTGGCAGTTCAACGCAAGTCATTTCACCGCGAAGGTGCCGATATCCGGAAGGTCAGGCTTATCGAGGCCACCTTGCGTCTGATTGCCTGCAAGGGAATTGAGGCCGCAACCGTCCGTGCAATTGCCCGTGAAGCCGATGTGACACAGGGATTGATCAGACACTATTTTTCCACCAAGGAAGAACTGATCGCTGCTGCCTTTGACTTTCACATGGCAGGCCTGATTGAAAGGGCTGTCCAGGCGGCACAGGGTGAGACCCGGAGCGCGCCTGAGCGTCTCTGTTCCTTTGTGAGGGCAACCCTTTCTTCATCCGGTCATGAAGAAGTCGCGCTGTGGGCGGGGTTTATGCACATTGTCCAGCATGAACCCGCAATGCTCGCAGTTCACAAGAAGGCCTATTTGTCCTATCGCGATTTTATCCAGAACCTGATCCGGGACCTTTACCGGGAAAAGGGGCGAGAGATCGGTGATCAGGACTTGCGACGACTTGCGATTGCCATCAATGCGGTGATCGACGGGCTTTGGGTCGAAGGTGGAATGATCCCGGACAGCTTTGAACAGGAAGAGCTGCTGGCCGTTGCGTTTTCCAGTCTGTCTGCTCTGCTTGGCGTTGAACTCAAGGCTTGATTTCCAGAAGAGCCGGGCCCTTTTGCCCTTTGCGCCTGTCCAGATAGTCCTTTAAATCAGGGCAGGAGGCTTTTATCTGCTCGTAGGGAATTCTGCAGGCCTGTGCAATCAGGGAGAAATCCGGAGGAGCCGGGTCGCAGCCGACCGGAGGAATGTCCTGCTGGCGCATGGCGTCTGCGATTTCCTGATAGCCGGAGTTGTTCCAGATCATGAAGGTAATCGGGAGCTGATGTTCTGTTGCGGTCATCAGCTCAGGCAGGGTGAACTGTGCGCCGCCATCGCCGGTTATACAGATGATCTGTTTGTCTGCTTCGGCAAAGGCAGCCCCGATGGCTGCCGGAATCGCATATCCCAGCGTGCCGAAACCCACCGAGGAATTGAACCATCCCCTGCTGTTGTCGTGTCCGTAGAAGAGATTGGCGGCATAGATGGGCTGTGTTGAATCGCCGACGATGACGGAACCGGGCAGATGATCCCGGATTGTTTCGATCATCTCCACCATTTCCAGGTAAGCCGGTGAAAGCTCCGCGCGTGCCGTGCTGATAACCGAAGCCGCTTTGGTTGCGCCCCCGTTGCGGTTGTCAACGTGACAGGAAGAAGGAAGTGCGTCTGTCAAAGCCGGAATGGCCTGCTTTGCTGAAGCCTGGATTTTGAGTTCTGCTGTGCATCGGGAGGGCTGGTCCCCGTCGATGTCAATTCTGATCAGCCTGTTGAACCGGGGGAGACGGCCAGTGTTGTATATGTCGAAATCTGTTGGTCCCAGTTCTGTCCCGATCGCAAGAACAAGATCAGCCCCGGCCAGCAGTTCCTGAACAGCACGCAGGCTCGGGCTGGCAGGAATGCGCAAGGGATGGTCGTGCAGCAGGCCCCTGGCATTGATGGTCTGTACAACCGGAGCGTCCAGCTTCTCAGCCAGAAGCCGGAGAGAGTTTTCGGCCTCTTTTGCTCCTCCACCGGCAATGAGAACCGGGTTCCGGGCTTTGGAAAGATGTTCTGCTGCCTGGGCAATCAGGGTCTGATCCGGCAGAGGTGCTGATGATTTTGGGCAGGTGCTGGCTTGATCCTGAAAAACCTGCCCGAAGACATCAAGGGGAACCTGAATGTGCACAGGTCCCGGACGACCCGTTTCCAGTCTGCGGAAGGCTTCATCCAGAGCTGGATACAGATCCCGGGATTCCTCGATCTGTGCAGAAAATCCGGCTACCTGCTCGACCAGTGCTTTCTGATCCGGCAGCTCATGAAGGTGACCCAGTCCTTTTTTCAGATATCGGGCCTCGTTTGTTGAAGAAATAACCAAAAGCGGAATGCTGTCCGCAAGGGCCTGTCCCATGGGGGTCAGAATGTTGGTCAGTCCCGGCCCGGTGATGGTGAAGGCAACGCCCGGCTTTCCGGATGCTCGGCAGTAACCATCTGCCATGAAGCCGGCACCCTGTTCATGACGGGGGGTAATGTGCCTGATGCCGGAGCCGTTCAGGCCTCGATAAAGCTCGACTGTGTGAACACCGGGGATGCCGAAAACATGGGTGACACCCCGTTTTTCAAGCGCGGTGACGAGGGCTTCGCCAATACTGAAGTTGCTCATGATCCGGTGCTATCCCTGCAGACTGTTTGCGTGGACAGCAATGCGCCTGCATCCTTCCCGGAAGACCGGGTCTGTTTCCGTCAGGGAAAGGCGTATCCAGTTTTCCAGTGATGATCCGAACGAGTGGCCCGGCATGACGCTAACCCCGCCCTTTTCAAGAAGGTCGAGAGCATAGGTCTCTCCATTCAGTCCTGTGGAGGAGACATCAATCAGGGCGAACATTCCGGCGGCAGGCTTGTGAACGCGGAGGCCGGTTCTGGACTGGAGGGTTTCTTCAAGATAATCGGCACGGGCAGAAAAGCGCTTGCACATCTCCCTTGCAACCGGAGAGGGTTCGCTGACAGCGATTGCTGTTGCATCGGCAATGAACGGCTGATTGCCAAAGAGCATGGCTTCGGACAGGGCAAGCAGTTTTGTGCAAAAGTCTTCGCTTGCCACGCACCAGCCACTCCGGAAGCCCGGAGCAGCGTGGGATTTGGAAATTGAACTCACCACGATCACCCTGTCATCGCAGTCGGCTCTGGAGAGAGGGGAGTAAAAGGTACTACCGTCAAAAACCAGCTCGTCATAGACCTCGTCAACAAGCAGCCAGAGATCATACTGTTTTGCCAGAGAACAGATTGCGTTGATGTCAGCCTGATCAAGGACGGCTCCGGTGGGGTTGTGCGGTGTGTTCAGGAAAATGGCGCTGGTGTTCTGAGTGATCTTCTGCTCGATGTCGGAGGCCTGAATGCGAAAGCCCTTTTCCGCTCTGAGAGGCACTGTGACTGGAGAGGCTCCACTGGAGGCAAAGACGGTTTCGTAGGTTGCGTACATCGGATCGCCGACGATGATCTCGTCGCCCTGACCTGCAATGGCCTGAACAGTGGCATAGAGGGCCGTCTGGGTTCCCGGAAAGCAGAGAATCCTTGATGGAGTGATCTCACGTCCCAGAGTGCGGGAATAGCGATTGGCCAGGGCTGTGCGCAGTTCTGGCTCTCCTGGCCCTGCCGCATAGCCGGTCCGGCCGTTTTCAAGGGAACGGATGACGGCCCTTGTCAGGTCGTCCGGTGTCGGCACATCGGGTTCTCCGATGGCCAGTTCGATGATGTCCTCTCCCAGTCTCTTCTTTTCCTGAGCCAGTTTGTAAAGATGCCATCTGTCGTGTCCCAAGGCCTCAAGGCGTGAGATTGCTTTGGTGTATCGCATTTTCTGAACCCTGACGTTCTTCAATAATTATGCGTTTGTATAACAAAGGCTGTCGAAACTCAATGGGCAAGTCTCCTGAGCGGACCGTTTCAGGAGAACTGATCCGGTTCACCGGAGGAATCACGGAATGGAAATGAACCTTTCGGAAGAGAGGAGCGACTGATGCGCAAGGGTTGAATTTGCAGGAGTTGGAATTGTGAAAGTAACGTTTCTGGTCATCGCCTTGTGCGGTGTGCTTGCTGTCCTCTTTGGTGTCTGGGGGCTCAACACACCACAGGGGAACAGACATTTTGATGAAATGGATGGCCTGATCCCCTTCTTTGTCGGTGTTGCCGGGACGATTGTGACCTTTGTTGCCGTGCTTCTTCTGGTGCTTGGTTTTTTCGTTGGAAAAGACAAATGAGTGAGTGGGGAGAGGGTTGTAAAAAGGTTGGGAATTCTGTCAGTCGGGTCGTGCTCTGGATAACGGCTGTTCTCTTCATGTTGCTGTGTTCCGCGCAGTCATGGGCTGCGTCCTCCCTGCGGCACGAGATCTCGGTCGGAGAAAAAGGACGACTGGAGGTGACAACCCTGGTGGAGTTCAAGCCCGGGGCTTTGAGTAAACCAGCTCTTTATTTCGAGTTTCCAACAATACGGCGGGTTGGAAATTTCCTGAATCGGAAAACGGACTTTGAACTGATATCCGTGATGGTGAATGGCCGGAAGCAGGACTTTTTTCTGGAAGAGCTGGCAGGAGAACGTAAAGCGCGACTGTCACTGGAGCTGCCCCGGGATTCCACGGAAGATCAGAAGCAGACAGTCGCGATAGAGTACAGCTTTTCCGGTCTTTTCCGGACAGAAGGTGGTCGCGAGTTTATTGATTTTCCCGTTTATCAGCAGAGCTGGGTTCCGGAAGCTTCCCGTATCAGCGTTGTCTTGCGCTCACCCGTGGAACCCGGGGGCTTTTCCCTCTCCGGCCTGCAATCCAGTGAGGGATACAGAGTTGTCAAACAGAGGGATGGAGTTTTAGGGATCGGGATCAATCCGGGCTTTGCCCTCGGTGAGACGCTGTCTTTGCGGGCGCTCTGGCCGTTGGGAGCCGCGAGCGGTTTGGGGGGCAGTGAGGACATCAGGCAGACTGTTGATGACAACAGGGGCCTGTGGGTCGGGATTGTGCTGAGTGTGGCGATGGCCCTCTTTCTGCTGGTGAACTGGATGCGGCTTGGTGTTTCGATGTCCGGCAATCAGGCTGTGCTGTCCCCTGTCATTCCACCTTTGCCGGAGGGGATAACGCCCCTGCTTGCTGCCGGCTTATGGAAGCAGCAATCCGGGTTTGAAAGACGGTTCCTGATTGTGTTGATCTCACTGGCACTCAAGAAGAAGATTGTGATCCGTCTGGAGCGAAACGCTCAGGTTACTTTGAGAAAGCGTGTGAAGGGAAAGTATTACAAAACCCTTTCAGAGGATGAGCAGGCTCTTTTCCTGCTGCTTTTCCCGGGCCGGAGGACCGAACTGTCGTGGGAGAGGGGGCAGTTTGATGCCTCTGTCGACACTGTTGGGGAACTGAGAACTTTTGATGGCGAACTGGATGCAATCCTCAAAGGACAATTAAAGCAGCTTTACAGGCAGGCCAGCGGGACAGTGAGCAGGATCGGCTTTGGTCTGGGAGCCCTTGGTCTTCTGCTCACACTTCTGCTTGATGCAGCAAATGTCGATTACCTTCTTTTTACCGGACTTCTGCTGGTGGTTGGTCAGGGAGGGCTTATTCTCGGCCTGAAGATGCTTGGAGGGTTGTGGGACAGTGTTTTTGCGAAAACGGCGCTGGGATTTATGGGCTGGGTTTTTTGCCTGCTGCTGCTTTTGGTGTCTGGTGTTTTCATGATTCCGATTGCTGCAGCCCTTTTCATTGCCGGTCAGGTTCTGCCCCTGCCGGTTGTTGTCCTGTCGTTTGTGCCAATCCTTCTTGTTCTGTTTTTTACAGTCTGCGCCCGACGTCCGGACCGTCTGGGGCGCGCTATTCTGGAGCCTCTGTATGGTTATCGGCAGTTGCTGGACAGCATCATCAGGGGGCGGGAGAGAGGATACGCTGCCGGCAAGGCTGGAGGAGGAACTTTTTTCGAGCAACACCTGCCCTTTGCGCTGGCGCTGGGGAGGGAAGAGGACTTTGCAAGGCAGGTTCTGGATCGGACTGGAGCCGGAGAAGACTATCAGCCTGACTGGATAATCGACGGGTCTGCAGGGCAGGGATGGAACAGAAACAGCTTTCGTGCTTTCAGGCGTCTGGAGAACAGTGTGAAAAGCGCTTTCGGGGGTGAGCGGGATTAGCTTTCAGCAGAGGATTGCCTGCTTCTGAGCAGGATGAACAGCCCGGAGAGCACGACGATTGCGCTCCCGATCAGGGTTGTTTCATCAAGCCTTTCCCCGAAGACGGTCACGCCGAGCAACAGACCGAACAAAAGGCGGCTGTATCGAAAAGGAGTGACTGTTGAGACATCTCCCGTGCGCATGGCCTTCATCAGGCTTGCATAGGACAGGACGCCAACGGTGACAGCACCGGACATGTAAAGGGCGCTTTCCGGACCGGGCAGGACGAAGCTCTGCTTTTCCCAGATCAGATGATAGAGCCCTCCGGCAATGACAACAGCAAGAAAGCCGTATATGCCGAGGATAACTGCACTCAGGGTCGGTGGGGCAGCCCGGCTTGCAAGGTCTCTCCCTGCAAATCCGATCATGCCGAGCAGGGCAAGTATTGAAAGCGGAGAAAAGCTCTCGGGTGTCGGGCGCAAGATGATCAGAACACCGATCAGTCCTGTGAAAATGGCTGTCCACCGCCGCCATCCAACCTTCTCTCCAAAGAGCAGGGCTGCCCCCAGAACAACAACAATCGGCGTTGCCTGCAGGATTGCCGTCACGGAAGAGAGCGGCGTAAGAGCCAGGGCCAGTACGAAAAAGAGGCGTCCTGTGATCTCGAAGAAAACGCGGATGCGCATGGGAGGAGAGATCACATCCGGGCTGTAGAGAGCTTCCTTCCGAAGCAGGGCGATCAGGGCAAAGATCAGTGCTCCGCCAGCACCAAAGATCACCAGAACTTCCGCAACGGGAAGAAAGACTGTTGCTGCCTTGATGAAACTGTCCTCGATGGCAAAACCTGCCATGGCAAGGATCATCCAGAGGCTGCCAATCAGATTGGCACGCCCTGTTGAAGGTGGTGTGGTGCTTTGGGGGGCTGAAGTCATGGCGAGAAGGACCTGTTGTTTTCCCTTCATAGTGGCGACACGACCCGGTTGGCACAAGGTCTTTCATTCACGCGTGAAATCCTGATTGCCACAGAGCACAAAAAACGGTCATGCTGCACCAAAACAGAAACAGGGACCTGAAGAATGATGACAGCTGTTGGTGACCCGCGCGAAGCGATAGAGATCAACCGGGATTTGGCTATTCCCCTGCCGGATGGAACCAGACTCTCTGCAAAGGTCTGGCGTCCGAAAGACCAGCAGGGTCCCCTGCCTGCGATTGTCGAATATCTGCCTTACCGCAAGAGCGACATGACGGCCCCGCGCGATGCAACCATGCATCCCTATTTTGCAGCCAATGGCTATGTTTGTCTGCGCATTGACAGACGGGGATGCGGTGACAGCGAAGGGCTCTTTGATGACGAGTATTCTCCACAGGAACTGCAGGATGGCGTGGATGCCCTCAACTGGATTGCCACACAGGACTGGTGTGATGGAAACATCGGGATTCAGGGGATTTCCTGGGGTGGTTTCAATGGTTTGCAGCTGGCCGCTCTGCAGCCTGAGCCCCTGAAGGCCATTATCACTATCGGTTCAACCGTCGATCGTTATGCCGATGACATTCATTTCAAGGGTGGTATTCAGGTTGGTGAGAATATTGGCTGGGCTGCGACCCTGATGTCGATTTCCTCCATGCCGCCGGACCCGACGCTTGTGGGCGACAGATGGCGTGATACGTGGCTGGAACGGCTGGAGGCAATGCCGTTTCTGGCCCAGGAGTGGATGTCCCATCCGGACCGGGATGACTACTGGAAGCATGGTTCTGTCTGTGAGGACTATTCGAGGATCACAATCCCGGTGCTGGCAATGGGGGGGATGCATGACGGCTATCGCAACACCATGGCGCACCTGGCCGAAAATCTGCAATCTCCGGTCAAGGCTGTTGCCGGTCCCTGGGGGCACAAGTACCCGCATATCAGCATGATTGAGCCGTCTGTCAATTATCTGGATGAGGCTCTGCGGTGGTGGGACTGCTGGTTGAAGGGGGTGGATAATGGAGTGCCCGAAGAGCCTCTGTACCGGGCCTATATGATGGACAGTGTCAAGCCCTCCATGTCACTGGATTATCGTTCCGGACAGTGGATTGGCGAGAACAGCTGGCCTCCTGAAACCGTGTCTTCCCGTTTGCTGTCTTTCGGGGATGACGGTGTTCTGGGGGGCGCGAGTCCCTTTGTTAAAGCCGTTCCTGCCGATCTGGCGGTTGGCAGGAATTGCGGGGAGTATTTCCCCTTTGGCTTCGGACCCGGGGAATTGCCGGATGATCAGATCGAAGATGACCGGTTGTCGGCCTGTTTTGACAGTGAGGCTTTCGGGGAGGATCTGGAGATTCTGGGGGCGCCGAAAGTGCGGCTCGGAATTGCTTCCGATCAGCCGGCGGCGCAGGTGATCGTCAGACTGTGCGATCTGCGTCCGGACGGAACGTCGGGTTTTATCTCCTTTGGACTCCTGAACCTTCAGCATCGTGACGGCTTCGAAGCGAAGGTCCCGCTGGAAGCCGGAAGGGAGTATGACGTTGAAATTACCCTGGATCAGACCGCGTTCAGATTGCCCGCAGGGCATCGGCTGAGGGTTGCGGTCTCTTCCAGCTACTGGCCCTACTGCTGGCCGGAGGGGCAGCTGGTTCATCTGACTCTGCGTTCCGGAGAACTGGAGCTTCCTGTGCGCTCATGTCAGGATTTCAGCTCTGTTTCCTTTGATGCGCCGAAAAAGATTCCGATGACAGAGCATCGAAAAATTCGCGACGGAAAGGAGCACCGCAACTCTTGCGAAAAAGACGGGAGAATCGAGCTGGAGCTTTTCGGGGACCATGGAAGCAGTGAAGATCCGGAAACGGGACTCATCTCGTCCAGCTCCATGCGTGAATTCTGGCGTATTCACCGGGATGACCCTGCGACAGCAGAGGTTGAAATCCTTTGGGAACGGGCTCAGGAACGCGCAGAATGGAAGGTTTCAAGTCGAATTCTGACGAGGATGAAAGGATATAAGGAAAAATTTGTATTTGAACATCAGATCAAAGCCTATGAGGGAGAAAAACTGGTTTTCGAGAAAGAAATGAAAGGTGAAAAAGTGCGATAAAATGGAAGGCGACATTAAAGAATAACAGACGCTTACTGGACGAATGCTGTTGCTTCCATTACTCTTTGTTCACAACAAATATAAACAGGGAGTCTAATCAATGAACAAAGAGCTGAATTATTTGGCTGGATTGGCTGGTCGTGGCCATATGGATCGTCGTGCCTTTTTCGGGCGTGCGGCGGCTCTCGGCGCAAGTACAGTTTTGACAACCAGCTTGTTTAACAATGCTGTTCTGGCTGCGGGACCGCGCAAGGGCGGAACCATGAAACTGGGTGTTTCCGGTGGCCAGACCAGTGACAGCCTTGATCCGGCACTGGCTGCCAACAACGTCGCCTTTTCCGTGCTGCGTCTCTACGGTGATGCGCTTGTGGATGTGACGGCCGATGGCTCGCTGGACTATCGTCTGGTGACAGATATCAAGCCTTCCAGCGATGCGACTGTCTGGACCTTCACTATCCGCAACGATGTGTCGTTCCACAATGGCGCAAAGATGACACCGGAAGATGTCGCCGCAACACTGAAACGTCACCTGAATCCGGATGCCAAGTCAGGCGCCTTCGGTGTTCTTCAATCCATCAGCGGAGTTGAGGTAAGCGGTGGTGATGTTGTTGTCACCTGTAAGGAACCGAACGCCGATTTGCCGTTCATCCTGTCCGACTATCACCTTGTGATTCAGCCGGGTGGCGGTGTTGATGCTCCGGATGCGGGTATCGGTACGGGCCCATACAAGGTGACACGTTCAGAGCATGGTGTTCAGTACAACTTTGAAAAGTTTGCCGACTATTATGATGATACCCGTGCTCACGTTGATGCGATCGAATTGACTGTTGTGAACGATGAAACCGCGCGTGTTTCCGCGCTTCAATCCGGTCAGGTTCACATTGTGAACGGCATTCCGCCAAAGGTTGCAGGCCTGATGGAACGCGTCCCGACAGTCGATGTTCACTCCATCGGTGGTCGCGGTTTCTACTGCATGAACATGTTCACCAACACGGCGCCGTTTGACAACAATGATCTGCGTCTTGCGCTCAAGTACGCTCTGGATCGTGAGCAGATGGTTGAACAGATTCTCTATGGTCACGGGACTCTGGGGAACGATACGCCGATCAATGCGGCCTATCCGTTCTTCTCTTCGGATATTCCGCAACGTGCGTTCGACCCTGAAAAGGCAGCCGAGCACTACAAGAAATCCGGCCACAGTGGCCCGATTGTTCTGCGGACTGCAGAGACAGCCTTCCCGGGCGCGATTGATGCCGCCCAGCTGTTCCAGAACTCTGCTGCGAAATGCGGCATCACCATCGAGATCAAGCGTGAGCCGAATGACGGTTACTGGTCTGAAGTCTGGAACAAGCAGCCATTCCACATGTCCTACTGGGGTGGTCGTCCGACACAGGACAGCATGTTCTCGACGGCTTACTATTCAACAGCAGAGTGGAATGACACCCGTTTCAACAATGCCGAGTTTGACAAGAAGCTTCTGACTGCGCGTGGTGAGACGGATCAGGCCAAGCGCAAGGGGCTTTATCACGATATGGGCATGCTCCTGCGTGATGAAGGCGGCCTGATTGTGCCCATGTTCAACAACTGGCTGGAAGGTTCCAGCAAGGATGTTGCGGGTTGGGTTGACGATCCGAACCAGGTCCTTTCCAACGGCTATGCGGCTGTTAAAACCTGGCTTATCTCGTAACGTTCCGGAAATCCCTGAAAAGCCCCGCAGTTTTGCGGGGTTTTTTGCTGTTCTGGGGGATCACTTCGTGGTGAGCAGAACCTTTTGATCTTTGCCCGTCCGGGTAAATTGTGGATTGATAGGCGAAAATCTGAACGGGAGCAGGAACAGATGCAGCGTATAGAGAACGTCACAGTGGAAACGGCCAGCCGGGAACAGAAACAGGTTCTGGAGAAGGTCAAACGCCAGTGGGGACGGCGGTTGAACATTTCGGATGCCATGGCGCACAATCCGAAAGTGCTGGACGGTTTCCTGTCCTTCTGGGCGGCACTGGACAGCTGCGGCCTGTCTGTCGAGGATCGCGAGGTGATCTGTATGGATATGGCTGTGCAAAACGGCTGCCACTACTGTGTGCCGGCTCATCTGAATATGGCCGAGCAGCGTGGTGTCGACATGGATATGATCAGAACAGTTGCATCCGGACAGAAACTCGAAGGTGACAGCCGGGCTGCAAAGCTTCAGGCCCTGACGCGGCGTCTTGTCGAAACAGGTGGGCAACTCGGTGACGCAGAGCTGTCCCGTGCGCGTGAAGACGGGTTTGATGACGAGCAACTGGTTGCGATTGTTGCAGAGATTGCGCATTGCCACTTTACCAACAGCTTTAACCGGCTGGCTCAGACAGAACCTGACGCACATTTTCCCCGATGGCCCTGAAGCCTTCAGTCGAAAGGAAAGCGATTCCTGTTCTTTCTCTGAAAGGATCAGGAATCGTTTTCGAAGAAAATATTATTTTAAAACAATGTGTTGCATTCATTATTCCATAATGCGGAATTTAATTTCATTTTTTTGAAAACTCTGCTAGTCTGACAATTGGAACAGTAGATCTCCAAACGAGACTGATCGGGTCTGAAGATCAGCCAGTGACAGATATGAATGAGGTTTCAAAATGACAGCACGCGTTTCAAAGGGTGGCTTGCAGATCGCAGCGCCATTGCACGATTTGATCGAAAATCAGGTTCTTGCCGGTACAGCCGTCAGGCCCGGGGATTTCTGGGCGGGTCTGGAAAAGGCTGTTGCAGAGCTGGGACCACGGACAAAGGACCTGCTGGCCAGACGCGATGAACTCCAGATCAAGCTGGATCAGTGGCATCGTGAAAATGACGTCAGAACCAATCCTGAAGGATACAGGGCCTTTCTGAAGGAAATCGGTTATCTGGTCGAAGAGGGCGAAGCCTTTTCCATCGGTACGGAAAACGTGGACGAGGAAATTGCTTCCATTGCGGGTGCGCAGTTGGTTGTCCCTGTGATGAACGCGCGCTTTGCCCTCAATGCTGCCAATGCCCGCTGGGGCAGCCTCTATGACGCGCTCTATGGCACCAATGCGATCTCCGGGGAAGGAGAGCTGGCAAAGGGGACCGGTTACAATGAAAAGCGCGGGGAAGCGGTGATCCGTCGTGCCGCTGAATTTCTTGATGAGGCCGCTCCCCTGCTTGCCGGCAGGCACGGTGATGTGACGGCTTATACGATTGACAGCTCGTCCGGTCCTGCAACCCTTTCCATGACCCTCGGTTCCGGCGAGACAACGTCCCTCAGGGATGCAGCACAGTTTGTCGGTTTCTCTGTCGATGGAGAGCGGCAGTCCATTCTGCTGAAAAACAACGGGCTGCACGTTGAAGTCCAGATCGACCGCGATCACCCGATCGGAAAGTCCTCCGCTGCAGGTGTGAAGGATATTGTGCTGGAATCAGCACTCAGCACCATCCAGGATTGCGAGGACTCTGTTGCGGCCGTCGATGCCGAGGACAAGTGCGTGGTCTACAGCAACTGGCTCGGCCTGATGAAAGGGGATTTGAGCGAGAGCTTCGAAAAGGGTGGCAGGCAGGTGACCCGGACCCTGAACGGGGATCGTCACTTCACAGCCCTGGACGGGCAGTCCCTGACACTCCACGGGCGCAGCCTGTTGCTGGTTCGCAATGTCGGGCACCTGATGACCACCGATGCCATCCTGGATGCAGGGGGCAATGAAATTCCCGAAGGCCTGATGGATGGTTTCGTGACAGCAGCCTGTGCCCTGCACGATTTCCAGCGCAAGGGCAACAGCCGCACGGGCAGTGTCTATATCGTGAAGCCGAAGATGCATGGGCCGGAAGAAGTGGCTCTGACCAATGATCTCTTTAACAGGGTTGAGGACACTCTTGGACTGCCTCGTCATACGGTCAAGGTCGGTGTGATGGATGAGGAGCGCCGGACAACGGTGAACCTCAAGGAATGTATCCGTCAGGTCCGGGATCGTATTGTTTTCATCAACACCGGTTTTCTGGACCGGACGGGTGACGAGATCCACACCTCGATGGAAGCGGGGGCCTTCAAGCGCAAGAACGATATCAAGGGAGAACGCTGGATTGCGGCCTATGAAGACTGGAACGTTGATGTCGGGCTGGAGGTCGGGTTTCAGGGCAAGGCCCAGATCGGCAAGGGAATGTGGGCTGTTCCGGATGACATGGCGACTATGATTGACACCAAGATCGGGCATCCGAAAGCCGGTGCAAACTGCGCTTGGGTTCCTTCCCCTACGGCTGCGACCCTGCATGCCATGCACTATCATCAGGTCGATGTCTTTGCGGTTCAGGATCAGTTGAAATCACGTGGTCGCGCCAGTCTGGATGATATCCTGACCCTTTCCCTGCTGGACAATCAGCGCCCTGATGCCGCCGCCATTCGCTCTGAACTGGAGAACAATGCCCAGGGGCTGCTGGGTTATGTTGTGCGCTGGGTGGAGCAGGGTGTGGGCTGTTCCAAGGTTCCGGACATCAACAATGTTGGCCTGATGGAAGATCGGGCAACGCTGCGCATTTCCAGTCAGCATCTGGCCAACTGGCTCAGGCACGGCCTGTGCAGTGAGCAAGAGGTTATGGACGTGCTCAAACGGATGGCCAGTGTTGTGGATCAACAGAATGCCGGGGATCCCTCCTATCGCCCCATGTCTGATGATTTTGAAAGGTCTGTTGCCTTTCAGGCGTCCTGTGATCTGGTCTTCAGGGGCTGTGAACAACCAAGCGGTTACACAGAGCCTGTCCTGCACGCCCGTCGCCGTGAAGCAAAGGCAAAGTATGCCTAGGACTATCGCACAGAGGTGAGGAAAGGGCGGCAGAAGGCAAGACAGTCTGCCGCCCTTTTCATTTTATGAAAGAACCGCTATTGCTTTGGGATCAGGAACGGGGGACAGAATGACGACAACTGCAAAGAGAGGCCGCAAGGCAGGCCGTCCGGCTTCGGGGAATGCTGCATCAGGCTCTGTCCAGTCCCTGACACGCGCTCTGTCCCTGCTGGAGCAACTGAGCTTTTCGGACAACGGTCTGAATCTCGGTGAGGTTTCCACAGCGGTTGAACTGGCTCCTTCGACCACACACCGCCTGCTCAGTACCATGCTGCAGATGGGGTTTGTGGAATACGATGAACAGCTTGGGCTCTGGTCTGTTGGTGTGAACAGCTTCACGGTTGGAAATGCCTACCTGAAGAAACGCAGCTTTGCGACCCAGGCGCGTCCCCTGATGAAAGACCTGATGAATGCAAGCGGGGAAACCTGCAATCTTGCCGTTCTTGAAGGAGGTCAGGTTGTCTTTATAGCCCAGATTGAATCGCGTGACACCATGCGCATGGTGGTCAATCTCGGAAGCCGGGGGCCGCTTCATGCGACGGCAGTTGGCAAGGCCCTGCTTTCAGCTTTGCCCGAAAGGGAAGCCCGGGGGATTGTTGAAGGACTTGAACTGACAGGGCTGACAGACAGGAGCCTGACATCGCGGGAAGCTCTTTTGCAGGAGCTGGACAGCGTTCGCCAAAAGGGGTTTGCCGTTGATGATGAAGAACAGAAAATCGGTCTGACCTGTCTGGCTGCCAATATCTACGACGAGCATCACGAGGCTGTCGCGGCCATTTCGATTTCAGGACCGTCTGTGAGGGTTACACCTCAGCGTCTGGACGAACTGGGTCGGATGGTGATGGAGACGGCCGACAGGATCACAGCTGTGATTGGCGGGACATAGAAAAAGGCGGGTGAGGATCCCGCCTTTTCCATGATGTCCAGGAGAGCGTGGACGATTACAGCTCGGATGCTGCAGTCGAACGGATCTTCTTCCAGTTGTCTGCAGCCTTTTTGATGGTGCCGTCAACATCCTGCTGGAAAGCACGGAAGATCTCCTCGTTCAGGAAGAGGTAAAGCTTGTCGTCGACAACGGCAGCAAACTGCGGATCACCATCAAACTTCTTGCCGACAGAAACACCGTAGGTGCAAAAACCGCCGTTCTCCGGCAGGTAGGCTGCAGGGTTGGCTTCGAAAGCCTTCTTGGTGTCTTCGGATGCAAAGTAATAGGCCACGCCGTCATGTGTGGCTGTGTGCTTTGCAGTCCCGTCGATACGGTTGCCCAGATCGACAAAGGCAACCGGATCAACACCGTGCAGACCCAGCGGAGCACCGGCTGCTGTCAGGCCGCTGGATGTGTTGTACTCATCCGCGGCAAAGGCTGCAGGTGTCAGGGCCATCAGGCCGGTAACAGCAAGTGCGGAAAGGGTCAGTGTGCGTTTCATTGTTTGTTTCCTCCGTTATGGGTTGTGTCAGGGAAGTGACCTGACACCTCTATCGTTGGTTCTTTCTTCCGTTCAATCCATGCCCGAAAGTTCAGTCTTGTTTGCAGATCATCCGGAAAAAGAGAAAAAGGCGAACGTATGATCAGGAGTGGGCTGCGCTGATTGCAGAAACTTCGGGCTTGTGCAGGCCAACGACAAAGAGAACCGCGCCACCGTTGAGCCAGTAGTACCAGGCATCAAGGCCGCTGAAGCCAAAGATGAAAGGCACAAGGGCGAAGACCAGGCCGACGCTCAGGTCCACGGCGAGATGCAGGCGATAGGGCAGGACGCGGATCAGGCCGAGATGGTGATCTGTGAAAATGGTCAGCAACAGGGCTGCGCAGCCTGTAATGGTGGAAACCCAGAAAGCCAGCGGATGGGAGCTGCCCAGATTGAGCAGGGTGGGAAGCCCCATAAGAGCCAGGGCAACAGGGTAGTCGAGATAGGCGTGCAGGTTTTTGGTTACAAAGCGGATATCCATTGTTCGCTTTCCTTTTTTCTGAAGGGTGTCTGTACCGCAAAAGATCGTAGTCTTCTTTGACTGGCTGAAAGTCTTGCGCGTCTGCCTGCGATTGATCCATGCGCAAAAGGCCGGAGTTTTTGATCGATCGTCCGGAGTGCTTGCGAAAACCGTTTTTTCGGTATCTTCTGGTGTCATGAACAAGGAGGCCGGTCATGGCAGATGATGCGCTCAGTCAAATTCTCAACATTCTGAAACTGCGCGGTGCGATCTATTTCCACACGCACTTCAGTCCACCCTGGGGTGTCCAGGTGCCTGCTTTCCGGAATGTGGCGCGCTTTCATATGGCCATGCGCGGCGAGTGCTGGCTCAAGGTGGAGGGCGTTGAGGAACCGGTTCATCTGTCTACCGGCGATCTGATTGTGATCCCGCACGGCGCGGCACATGTGCTGAGTGACGAGCGCGACCGAGAGGCCATTATGGTCGATGATGTGGTCCATCGGGCGGGCTATACCGGGCAGGGAGCCCTGACCTACGGAGGGGATCAGGACGGAGGCGTCTGCAAGCTCTTTTGCGGGCACTTCGAGTTTGAGGAAGGTGTGATGCATCCCCTGCTGAATGATCTGCCCCGTTACATCCATATTCCGAACACCCAGACCATGAACGCCTACTGGCTTGAATCCGTCATGCGGTTTGTCTCGGCAGAGGTGATGTCGGACGCTGCGGGGGCCGAGGCCATTGTGCATCGCCTGACAGAAATCATCTTTATCCAGGTCATCCGCGCCTTTGTTGAAAAGAACGGGGATCAGGCCGGGACGCTGGCGGCTCTGCTCAATCCGAAATTCAGTCGCTGTCTGGCCAGGGTTCATCAGGCCCCGGAAAGCAACTGGACTGTTGAGACCATGGCGGCAGAAGCCGGAATGTCCCGCACTGTCTTTGCCGAGAAGTTCACAGCCCTGATCGGGATGACGCCACTGTCCTATGTCACGCACTGGCGCATGCAGCTGGCCCGCCGGGATCTTCTGGAGAGTGACCTGCCTCTGATCGACATTGCCGAACAGGTCGGCTACGCCTCGGAGGCTGCCTTTAACAGGGCCTTCAAACGGCACTTTGAGATGACACCGGGCGAAATGCGACGGGTCAGGCACTAGAGTTTCCGCCGGGACAGTCTTTTCGGGGAAGCTCTGTCAGTTGAAGTTTTTGTATGATGACTGGTTCTGGTTAAAGCGCGCTCTGACAAAAAGCCCCTGTCCCCCGTTTTCCTCGTTGTCAGAGAGAACGAGTTCTGCGCCATGCAGTTCTGCAATTGTCCTGATCAGGGAAAGCCCGAGACCTGATCCTTCTGTTGTCCTGCTTTTTTCAAGCCTGTAGAGAGGCTGGACAACCTTGTCGCGCTCTTCTGCCGGAATGCCGGGGCCTGTGTCGCGCAGGCCGAGTTCTGAGCGGCTTGCGACAAGTGTGAGTTCACTTCCCTGGGGAGTGTGACGCAGGCCGTTTTCAATCATGTTTGCCAGCATCTGGATCAGCAGGATGCGGTCCCCCTCAATTGCGGGGGACGGGCTTTTTTCCAGTTTAAGGGAGCGCTTGCTGTCTTCGACAACAGGTTCGTAGATACAGAAAATTTCCTGTGCAATTTCATCGAGTTGCAGCGGAGTGAAACTGGCTTTGGTGGTGCCTGCTTCCAGCTTTGCAATACGGAGGAAGGCATCGAAGATGGCAATGATCCTGTCAGCCTGTTCAAGGGCCAGCCCGATGTCCCCGGATCCGGTGTCTTCTGCTGTCAGTCTGGTCATTGTTTTTTCCAGACGGATCCGCAGGTGTGTCAGCGGGGTTTTCAGGTCATGTGCGATATTGGCCGAGAAGTTTCTGGCCTGATGCAGAAGAATTTCCAGTCTGGCTGTGGTGTCGTCGATGCTTTGGGCCAGCCTGTCCAGATCATCTCCTCCTGCTGCCCTGTTCAGGCGGGCGGTCATGTCTCCGCCTGCAACTCTCTGGAGGACGGAGGAAATGGCATTGATCCGCTTTTGTGTCCGAAGCCCCAGAAACAGGCCCAGAGCCATGGAAATCCCGACAGTGGACAGGCCTGTTACAAGGAGCGTCTGGAGCAGGATTTCCGTGAAAAGTTCCTGACGGCCCATATTTGTGCCAATCACCAGGCGGCCTTCGTCGGTTGATCTGACAAGATACATCCAGTCGTCATCATGCAGTTTGAAACCGGGACCCCGGGGATGGTGGTGTGGTTTGCCTTTTTCTCCGTCCTCATCATCGTCATCGTCATCGTCTTCGTACTCCTTGTGCCGCCGGGACCATCTGGAGAAGAGTTGCCGACCATGAAAACGCTCGGTTTCATGCGTGATTCTGTCTCCCCTGAAAAAGCCGTTGCGCTTGAAAAGGGAATTGAGAGGATGATCCGGAGACTGGAGGAAGAAGACCTGGGCGGTGCCGGTATCGGGATAGGCGCTTTGCTGAAATCCGTTAATGTCGATTTCCTCGGAAATAACCGCAAAACGGAGGTTCAACTCACTGCGGATCCGCTCTTCAAACTCTTCCTGAAACTCCTGATGCGCAAAAAAGGAGGCGAGCAGAAGAACACCGGCAAAGGCAAGGGTGAGCAACAGGGCCTGCCGCAGTGCCGAGAGCTTGTAGAAGGGGACGCGTGTGTCAGGATTTTTCTTCAAAGATATAACCCGTGCCTCGGATGGTTTTGATGACAGTGTCCCCGAAGGGCTTTTCTATTTTGGAACGCAGGCGGCTGACATGGGTTTCAACAACACTGGTTGTCGGATCAAAGTTCATGTCCCAGACCTTTTCCAGAAGCATGTTGCGGGTGAGAACCCTGCCCCTTGCACGAATAAAGCTCTCAAGAAGTCTGAACTCCTTTGGGTTCAGCTCTATCTTCTGTCCCTGCCTGATGCAGCTGTGCCTGAGAAGATCAAGGGTGATGTCGCCTGCAACCAGGGCTGTCGGCTCTGTTTCCATTGTCTGGACATTGCGTCGTCCCAGCGCGATGACACGGGCTTCCAGCTCGGAAAAGGCGAAGGGTTTGGAAAGATAGTCGTCTCCTCCGGCATGCAGACCTTCAACGCGGGAATCGACATCGGACAGGGCTGTCAGAAAAAGCGCCGGTGTTGTGTTCTTTGCTGCCCGAAGTGATTTCAGAACCGTCAGGCCATCCAGTTCCGGTGTCATGCGATCAAGGATCAGAACGTCGTAGCTGTAGCTGTTGGCCGCAACCAGTGCATCGCGACCGTTTTCGAGCCAGTCGACGACATGCCCGCTTTGGGACAGGCCGTCTGAAATCCAGGTTCCTATTTCCTTGTCATCTTCAAGCAGGAGTATCTTCATTTGCAAAGCCTTGAAGGAGTGAGTGCTGTTCAAAGGGGTGTGACGGGGGCAGGCCTGATCCATATTGCAGCCTGTTTGCCATAACAGACAACAGGAACCTTTCCCGGGAAGGATCAGGCCTGAAGAGCCCTGGCCTGTCAGAAGCTCCTATCCTGCTGATGAAGGTTCTGCTGCAGAGTTTCCGGACAGTGATCCGTCATGGTCATGGCGGTGGTCATCGTCGTCATCATCATGATCATGATGATCGTCGTGTCCGTGGTCATGGCCGTGTTTGTGTTTCTTGTGTTTTCTGCCTTTGCGGCACCGTTTCCTGTCTTCGTTGTCAGAGAGGTAACCGTACCATTCCTGGAACTTCCCGAAAAGCTGCTGATCCTCATCGCTCAGGCTTTCCGGATCGAATGCTGCGGCCTTTTCCTCAGGGGTGTTCGTTGCTGCTGTTTCGGCAACCTGGGCGACAGCGATACTGCCGCTCAGTATTGCAATGGCAGAGGTAATGAGCAGGATTTTCTGTTTTTTCATGGGTGTGTTCCTCTTGGTCACAATGTGTGTTGATAAGAGGAAGATAGGCACCCAACTTCATCACAAGCTGTCGAAGACCTTACAGTTTTGTAAGCTTGGTTCTTTTTTGTCCGGGCGCTGCAGAAAAGGAACGTCTGCCTGCCTGGAATCCCTACCGGGATTTGAGTGCAGCGGCCATCATGCGATAGGTAATCTGCGCGGCTGTGAAATCCCAGGCGCTGTTGCCATCAGGGGCCAGTTCAACAATGTCCATGCCCACGCATCGGCGTCCGACAAGAGCATGTTCCACCAGATGCAGAGCCTGATAATAGCTCAGGCCACCCGGAACAGGAGTGCCCGTTGCAGGCATCTGTGACGGGTCCAGACCATCGACATCAAAGGAGATATAGATCAACTCCGGAAAATCGACAGGAAGATCCACAGCATGCATGTTCCCGGAAACGAGGTCCTCGGCATCCTCGAAGAACACGCCGAATTTCTCGCGTGACCGGGATTCCTGCTCACAGAGGGCACGGACACCGAACTGGGCCAGCTTAATGCCTTCTTCAGCCAGCAGGTTCATGACCGAGGCGTGAGAGTGCGGGTTGCCCTGATAGGCAATGCGCAGATCGGCGTGTGCATCAATCTGGACGATGCCGACAGGCTTGTTCAGTGCACGGGCCACCCCCATCACAGCACCGTAGGACAGCGAGTGTTCGCCCCCCAGGGTTACCGGCAGCTTTCCTGCCTTTACGGCGGTTTCTGTGCGCTGTGCCAGACGCTCCATGACTTCGGGAAGTGGTCCCTCGCAATCCAGAGCATCCTGGGTGAAAATGCCTTTTTCGCATGGGAAGCTGTCTGCGCAAAGGCGTTCCAGCTCGTTGCTGGCCTCAATGATGGCTTCCGGTCCTTTTGCTGTTCCGGAGCCATAGGAAACAGTCCGCTCAAGCGGCACAGGGATAACCGTGAAGAAAGCCTTTTCTTCCAGGCGCTCTTCTGCAGAGAGTTCGCTGTCCAGGAAAATGCTCATTGTTCTTGTTCCTATGAAAGACGGTTCAGGAAGTCTTCGTATCCGAATTCGCGAACCATTTTGAGGTCGTCTGTTCTGCTGTCCCACAGTGCGATTGCAGGGAGGGGAACCCCATTAAAGGTGTTGGTTTTCACCATTGAATAGTGCCCCTGATCCAGAAAGACAATGCGATCACCGACTCTGAGAGGCTCAGCCAGGGCATAGTCGCCGATGACATCTCCGGCCAGACAGGAGGGGCCACCAAAGCGATAGAGGTGTCCTTCTTCGACTTCCTGCATCATTTGCGGGCGATAGGGCGCTTCGATCACATCCGGCATATGGCAGGTTGCGGAAATATCCGTGATGGCGAGATCCATTCCGTTGCGGGGAAGGTCGAGGACTTCCCCGATCAGAATGCCTGCATCCAGTGCAACAGCTTCCCCCGGCTCCAGATAGACATCCAGTCCGGTTTCCTCGCGGATGTCCCTGATAAAGGCAATCAGGGCTTCACGGTCATAGTCGGACCGCGTGATGTGGTGTCCACCGCCAAAATTCAGCCATTTCAACTGCCCGAAGTAGGGAGCCAGCTTCTCCTTTACAGAGTCCCAGGTGCGCTTGAGTGGCTCGAATTCCTGTTCACAGAGCGTGTGCATATGGAGGCCCTCGAGACCTTCCATGATATCGGCTGTGAGCTGTGAAACCGGGAACCCCAGGCGGGAGCAAGGAGCGCAGGGGTCGTACTTTGCAACCTCGCCTTCCGAGTGTTCGGGGTTGATGCGAAGACCTGCATGGATTGAGCGGGGATGGGCTTTCAACTGCCCGATGAAGCGCTCTTTCTGGCTCGGGGAATTGAAGATCACGTGATCGGAAAGTTCCAGAATGGCTTCCATGTCACTGTCTTTGTAACCGGCACAGAAGGTTGTAACTTCACCGCCGTAATGGCTGTGTCCCAGTTTGGCTTCATAGAGACCCGAAGCACAGGTGCCGTGCAGATAGTCCCGAACCAGCGGGGCCAGTTCAAAAAAGGAAAAGGCCTTCAGTGCAGCCAGAATGCGTGCACCCGAGCGATCGCTGACATCCTTCAGGATGGAGAGATTGCGTTCAACTGCCGCCTTGTCCACAACAAAACAGGGGGAGGGGACGCGTCCGGGATCAAAATCCCGGAACGCGCCCGCATCACCTGCCTGGGTCTTCATCATCTCTGTCATGAGACTGTCCGATCCCCGAAATCAGAATTCGACAGGTCCATCCAGCTCGGTCACCTGCCAGGGCAGACCGTGCTCGTTCAGCATGTCCATGAAAGCATCCGGATCAAGCTGTTCCATGTTCCAGACACCCGGCTCGTTCCAGATGCCTTTCTTGACCATGGCTGCACCGATCATTGCCGGAACTGCCGTGGTGTAGCTGACAGCCTGACTGCCGACTTCCCTGTAGCATTCCTCGTGATCGCAGATGTTGTAGATGTAATAGGTTTTCTCCACGCCGTCCTTTGAACCGGTGATGATGTCACCGATACAGGTCTTGCCCTTGGTCACCTCGCCCAGATCACCCGGATCAGGCAGGACGGTTTTCAGGAACTGGAGCGGGATGATTTCCTTGCCTTCGTGCATGACAGGTTCGATGGAGGTCATGCCAACGTTTTGCAGGACAGTGACGTGATTGATGTAGGCATCGCCGAAGGTCATCCAGAAGCGGGCGCGCTCGATTTCCGGGAAGTGGGTTTTCATGCTTTCCAGTTCCTCATGGTACATGAGGTACATGTTTTTCTCGCCAACGCCGGGGAAGTCGAATGCGACTTTCTCGGTCATGGCCGGAGTGACAACCCAGTCACCGTTTTCCCAGTGGCGTGCATCTGCTGTGACTTCACGGATGTTGATTTCCGGGTTGAAGTTGGTCGCAAAGGCCTTGCCGTTGTCACCGCCGTTACAGTCGAGAACATCAACCTGGCGGATGCTGTCGAGTTTGTGCTTGCGGATCCATGTTGCGAAAACGGAGGTGACCCCCGGATCGAAACCGGAGCCGAGAATGGCTGTCAGGCCTGCTTCCCTGAAGCGGTCCTGATAGGCCCATTGCCAGTGGTATTCGAACTTGGCGTTGTCTTCCGGCTCGTAGTTGGCTGTATCCAGATAGTTGATCCCGGCTTCAAGACAGGCGTCCATCAGTTTCAGATCCTGATAGGGCAGCGCCAGATTGACCAGCAGGTCTGCACCGCTTTCCCTGATCAGGGCGACTGTCGCGGCCACATCCATGGCGTCAACTTCTGCTGTCTTGATGCTTACGCCTGTCTTTTCCAGAACGCTTTTGGCAATGGCGTCACATTTGAACTTGCGACGGGATGCCAGTGTGATTTCCCCAAAAATGTCAGCGTTCATCGCCATTTTGTGAAGAGCTGCGTGGGAAACGCCGCCTGCACCGATAACAAGTGTCTTGCTCATTGTCTTCTCCCTTGGTTGGAGGTGAAGGTATTTCCGTGATTATTCGTAATAGGTGTAACCGTTGATGCTGTCGCGATAGGCAGACATCAGTTCCCGACGATCCCTGGCCTTGATCTTTCCTGTTGAAATCGCACCGTCGACCATCTTGCGGAAGGCATCAACACAGTCGCGTGGATCAAATTCGACGTAGCTCATCACCTGCGAAATGGTGTCGCCCTCGACTTCCTGCAGCAGATCGAAGCCGCCATCCGGCAGCAGGTCGATCGTTGCAACGTTGGTGTCGCCAAACAGGTTGTGCAGATCGCCCAGCGTTTCCTGATAGGCTCCGACGAAGAAGACGCCCATATAATAGGTTTCGTCTTCTGACAGGCTGTGAACAGGCAGCGACGGGTGAACACCGTCTTCCAGAATAAAGCTGTCGATCTTGCCATCGGAATCACAAGTGATGTCGGACAGGATGGCTCTGCGGTCTGTCGGTTCGTTCAGCTTTTGCAGGGGAACGACAGGGTGGAGCTGATCAATGGCCCAGACATCCGGCAGTGACTGGAAAAGCGAGAAATTGCAGTGATAGATATCGGCGAGACGCTCAAGATGGGCATCAACCTCCGATGGGTTCTCGGCAATCCGTGCTGTTTCCTTGAAGCGCGCCGTCAGATGCAGGTAGATCCGTTCCGCGCGCGCCATCTGTCTCAGGTCGATGTAGCCGCGACGGAACAGGGCGCGAAGCTCGTTCCGGTAATAGGTCGCATCGTTGATACATTCCTGGAGACGGGTGTGATTGAGGTAACCTCCAACAGCTGCGAGATCGGACACGAGGTGATGATCACCCTCTTCAACACCCGGGGAATCGCCTGCATCAAACAGGGTGGCTTCCAGGACATCGAAGATCAGCATGGAGGAGGTTGCAGAAACAGCGCGGCCTGATTCCGTTACCAGTGTCGGATGCTTCAGGCCGGCTTCGTCCATGGCATAGGCCACAGTTTCCACAACGTTGGTGCAATATTCCTCGACGGAGTAGTTCACCGAGTTCTCAGAGGCTTTCTTTTCCCCGGTGTAGTCAACACCCAGACCGCCGCCGAGGTCGAGGTGAGTGAGGGGGGCACCCTCACGGCTCATCTCTGCAAAGTAGCGACAGGCTTCCGAGACAGAACGGCGGACATCATTGACATCCGGAACCTGCGAACCGAGATGGGAGTGCTGAAGCTTCAGGCAGTGTAGCAGGTCAACCTCGCGCAGGCGGTCAATGACAGCGACCAGCTGATCGGTGTTCATGCCGAAGGTGGAACGGTCACCGGAGCTTTCAGACCAGTTGCCCGTGATTTCGTTTGTCAGTTTGACCCGGACCCCCAGCAGAGGTTCGTCGCCCAGTTCCTCGACAACCTCGATAACGGTATCCAGTTCGCGCGGGCTTTCCAGAACGATAATGGTGTTGAAACCAAGCTTGCGCGACAGGATGGCAAGACGGACAAATTCCTTGTCCTTCACACCGTTACAGACGATCAGCGCGTCCTTTTCCAGCGCGTGTGCCAGGGCAATGACAAGCTCCGGTTTCGACCCGGCTTCCAGACCAAAGGAGTAGGGACGGCCGTATTCGATGATGCGGTCGACAACCTGGGCCTGCTGGTTGACCTTGATCGGGAAGACACCCCGATAGAGGCCCTTGTAGCCCGTGTTGGCGATTGCGGCTTGGAAGCTCTCGTTGATCCGGACAATCTCGTGTTTCAGAAAGGAACCGACGCGCAGCAGAAGGGGAGAGTGAATACCCCTTTGTTGCAGGTCCTTGACGATGTCGGGAAGACTGACCTTGGGTGCATCCGGGTGGAGAGGATTGCTCAGGGCAACATCTCCGTTGGGAAGGACGGAAACCAGTCCCTTGCCCCAGCGGTCAAGGCCATAGATTTTATGGGGGAGGTCTTGAGAATCGTTCAACAAACTCTCCTTTTCCCTCTGGTCGGCAAAATGCCAGGACTGACCGGGAAATCACGTGGATAAAAGAAAAGGCGATTTGTCGTCCACCGGGCATAATGCCTGTGGTGCGAAGCAGCCTTATCAGGCCAATTGGCACATCATGTCAAGCAACATTCTCATGATCAGATGATAATCATTTGCAAATAAAGCGGAAAAGGGATTAGGGGATTGTCTTTTTTAGGCTTTTCTGTCGGGTGATACAGACTTTGGAAGGCCTGGTTGGCGTTTGTTTTTCAGGGCAGCTTGCCTATGCAATTCAATTTTTGCTGTTTTTGCACTATGATTTGTGTGTTTGGGTGAGATTGTGACGGACAGGACAGGATTGCGAATGGAGGAAAACTCTCGGAAACTGAAGTTTTTTTCAGATTTTTATGCCAGGGCAGCAACGCCGGAAGGCTGGATTTGCAAAAGCGATATTCAGCTGGAAGTTTTTGCTTCGGTTGCGGCCAATATGATTCTGTTGAAACGCGAGCGGGATGACTGGGTTTTCACGCTTATCGGTACAGGGATTGTTGAGGAATACCGGCGTGACTTTACAGGCTTTTCCGTTCAGGAGATTCCGCACGATGAATGCAGAACCCTGTACAGGGAGACGATAGAGAAAACCTCCACGCATGTGCGCCCCTTTGAAATCAGGGGAGATTTCTGCTGTGCAGATGGCAACTTCATCAAGGCCAGCGAAATTTCTGTTCCTCTTTCCGAGGACGGACAGTCTGTGACCCATGTTCTGATTCTCTGTGTGCTCGATCGAAGTGACAAGACCATGAAGCTCTATGACGATGAAAAGCGTCACGACAGCTTCAGCTATTCCATTGAACCCTTGCCGCTGGCTTAGCCAGAGACCGGTTACTGGTCGCTGTCCGTCGTCGTATTGCCGCCGCTCAGCTGTTCCCTTGTCTTGCGCATGTCTGCCTCGCTTGGCGGAGCCCAGCTCCGATCGACACGGTTCAGGTAGATTGCCTTGCCTTCGATAAAGCTGTCGTCTTCCTCTTTTCTGAGTTCCCGCGCCTTTTCAACATAGGGCTTGTTGAGGTGAAACGGGATGTCCGGATCATAGAGAGGGGCCATCTCCGCGATGTTGTGGCGGTCGGCAATGACGAAATCCTCGGCCATTTTTTGCGCTGTATAGGGGTGCATTCCCATGGCTTCCAGTGCATAGCGGCCAGCCCGGACGCCACTGTCGAAGGTTTCCCTGACAATATCCCGACATCCGGCTGCGTAGAGCTCATAGACGTGCGTGCGATCCAGTGCGCGGGCAACCATGTGGATATGCGGATGGTTCTGGTGCACGTAATGAACCAGCTCGACAGCCTGGCGGCGGTCATCGATGGCAATGATCAGGGCCTTTGCCGTTTCAATTCCTGCGGCATGGAGCAGTTCCGGGCGCGTTGGGTCTCCGAAGAAGGCCTTGAAGCCGAAGGTTCGGAGCATCTCGAGGTGACGTGACGAGTTGTCCAGCACCACGGTTTCGTGTCCGGCGCGGCGGAGGATGCGGTTGACAATGCCACCAAAACGGCCATGACCGGCGATAATGATGGGGCCGGAGCTGTCGATCTCGTCCGGCTCCCGCCTTTCCCCCTTCTGGAAACGGGGCAGGATGAAGCGCTCGTTTGCGATAAAGAGCAGTGGTGTCAGAAGCATGGAAAGGGCGACAACCAGCAGGAGCTGATCAGCGAGATCCTTTGGGATAACAGCATTGGCGACTGTAAAGGACAGCAGGACAAAACCGAATTCCCCGGCCTGGGCCAGTCCCAGCGAGAAGAGCCATCTGTCGAGTGTGTCAATTTTGAAGATCAGGGCCAGGGCGTAGAGAATCCCGACCTTGATCACGATCAGCCCGAAAGTCATCCCCAGAATGGAGAAGAAGGAGCCAAACAGCAGCTCGAAGTTGATTCCGGCCCCGACTGTGATGAAAAAGAGTCCGAGCAGAAGTCCCTTGAAGGGCGCGAGATTGCTCTCAAGCTCGTGTCTGTATTCGCTGTTGGCCAGCACGACCCCTGCAAGGAAGGTCCCCAGAGCCGGAGACAGGCCGACAAAGGTCATGAGCAGGGCAATACCGATGATCATCATCAGGGCGGTTGCCACAAACAGCTCACGCATTCTGGCTTGTGACACAAAGTGAAAGAAGGGGCGGGTCAGAAAGTTGCCCGCGCCGATGACGGCGGCGATGGCTCCGGCAGTGATGGTGGCTCGCAGCCATCCGGGAAGGGTCTCGAACCAGCGTTTGGCTGTATCGGTTTCGTGACCTGTCTCCTCTGCAAGGTTCTGAAAGGGGTCGACCAGTTCAGGCAGGGCGAGGAGCGGCAGAAGGGCCAGCATCGGGATGACGGCGATATCCTGAAAGAGCAGGACGGAAAAGCTGCTTTGCCCGCCGTCGCTTTTCATCAGGCCCTTTTCGTTCAGTGTCTGCAGGACAATGGCTGTGGAGGAGAGCGCCAGGGTGAGGCCAACGGCCAGAGAGATGCTCCAGGGGTGTCCCAGTGCCATGGCTGCAGCCATAACCACAGCTGTGGTCAGACCGACCTGCAGGCCGCCAAGCCCCAGAAGCCTGAGCTTCATTTTCCAGAGGATTTGGGGCTCAAGCTCCAGACCGACAAGAAAAAGCATCATGACAACACCGAACTCGGCGAAGTGCTGCAGGCTGAGAACATCGACGTGCAGGGCCTGAAGAACGGGGGCAATGACGACGCCGGCGAGCAGGAAACCGAGAACGGACCCCAGTCCGAGGCGGGACGCAAGAGGGACGGCGATCACACCGGAAATCAGTAAAACGAACGAGAGAACAAGCAGGTCGGTCATGCGTTTACTCCTCTGACAAGCGGGATGTCATCACAGAGTATCAGATCGCGTTTCGCGGCCTCTTCAAAGTCATAGAGTTCATCATGCAGGGCGTTGAGCAGGATGCGGTAGCCCTTGATGTGAGCGTTCGCATCGCTTTGCTGGTAGGTCCCCAGAGAGTCAAAGAGGACATAGGGGGAGAGGAAATTCATCTGGCAGACTTCTGCTGTCTTGCGAAGCGGCAACAGAAAGTCGGTAAGCTCCGCCCCCTGATAGCCTGAACCGGAATAGGCCTCCTGGGGGCTTCCGGCAGTCAGGGCCAGCAGAAGGGATTTGCCCGCGAGCTTGTCACCGCCTTCGCCATAGGCAAAGCCGGGTTCGAGAACCAGATCAAGCCACTCCTTGACCATGGCCGGTGTCGAGTACCAGAACAGAGGAAACTGGAAGACGATAATGTCGTGTTCCATCAGACGCTGCTGTTCCTGGTCGATATCGACCATCAGACGGGGGTAATAGGCGTAGAGATCAATGAATGTGATGCCTTCTATTGCTGCTGCTTCTTTCGCCATGGCTTTGTTGACGCGGGAATGACGTTGGCCGGGATGGGCATAGTTTACAAGCAGGCGGGGCATCTATTCCTCAAAGTTATGATTGTCCGGTGACGGGATACAACTGGCCTTGCGGTTAGGGCTGCTGAAACACCGTGTTCATGAAATTATAGTCTCAGAAAGGTTCTCATTTTGCTAATAACTTGGTGAGAAAATTATTATTTGTTTTTTATCAAATGCTTATTGGGTGAAAAAAGTGGTCTGATCCTTGCTAGTATCCGGTTGAACAGTAAGGAGAATAAAAATGGTTGGTATCAAAAGCATACTGGTTGTTGATGATGATCCTGTCATTGGGCAGATGGTTGCCCGGGCTCTGGAGAGTTTGAAAGGCATTGAAACCTGCTACTACAAGGAGCCGGACATGGCTCTGCTGGCCCTGCGCGCCCTGCGCCCTGATCTCATTCTTCTCGACTGGATGATGCCGCAAATGGATGGTCTGGAGTTTATTCGCAGAATGAAGCTGATGAATTTCAACCCTCCCATTCCGGTTTTCATGTTAACCGGAAAGCGGAAAGGCTATCATTTTGAAGAGGCGTGTGATGCAGGTGTCGACGGCTATTTGACAAAACCCGTCGATCTGAATTTTATCAAGAAGCGCGTGGAAGACTATCTGTGCAGCTACAGCAACTAGGAGCTTGAAATCCATGAATGATTACACTGCTGTTGATCACAGGGTCCTCGATAACCTGATCTCTGCAATCGGTGCTGAGGCAGCCGCTGACTTTGCCCTGAGATTTGTTCAGGATTGCAGGGACAGGGTTCACAGGATCCAGCAGGCTTATGAAGCCGGTCATGTGGATGAGGTGATACACGAAACCCATACTCTGGGGTCCTCTGCGGCAACCTATGGATTGCGTTCGCTTGAGGTGCTGTGCAGAAAGATTGAAAATGCCGACCCGCCAAGCTGGACAGAACAGGAGATTTCCCTGCTGGTCAATGAAGCGAGGGAAGGGCGTGCACAGTTGCTGGCCTGCCTTGATCTGGAGGCTCCCGGTTAACAGCTCCGCAGTGAGCAGAACGGCCCGGTTTGCTCAAAGATTCCACTGGGCTTTCTTGCGGTAGATGGTGGCGGCGCTGAGCCCCAGGTAATGTGCCACGGCAGGAATACTGCCATCACAGACCCTGATGGCGTTTTCAATGGCCATTCGCTCAAGGTTTTCCATGGAGGTCAGGGTTTCCGGAGTATCCCCCAGAGCGAGAGTGTTCTGTGCTGTTACCGGGCCGGAAGGCCCCGGCGAAGCGTGATGGGAACCGGCAGGAGGAGCAAAGGACTGAACGGGTCTTCTGCTGACAAGGCGGTTGCTGTCAAAGTCGTTCAGGGGCGCGGGCAGAATTTTGCGGGTGACTTCCTCGGCGTCGTTCAGGACGACGATGTTTCTGACGACATTCTGGAGCTGTCGCACGTTTCCGGGCCAGTCATAACTCATCAGAATGGACTGGGTTTCATTGTCGAAGTTTTTGAAACTTTTGTTTTCTTCCCTGACATCGTTTTTCAGGAAATGTTCTGCGATCCGGATGATATCCTCGCCGCGTTCTCTCAGGGCGGGCATGTGGATCGGCAGAACGTGCAGGCGGTAGTAGAGGTCTTCCCTGAACCGGCCGGCCTGAACTTCTCCCAGCGGGTCCCTGTTGGTTGCACAGATGATCCGGACATCCACGGAGATTTCCTTGTTCCCGCCGACCTTTGTAAACTTGCGGCTTTGAACGAAGCGAAGAAGCTTTGTCTGGAGATCCAGATCCATTTCGCCAATTTCATCAAGAAAGAGCGTGCCTCCGTTGGCCTGCGCCGCTGCGCCTTCCCGATCTGTATTGGCTCCGGTAAAGGCGCCTTTGACATGACCGAAAATTTCGGACTCCATCAGGTCTCTCGGGATGGCTCCACAGTTCAGGGCGCAAAAGGGCCTGTTGCTGCGGTCGCTTTTCTGGTGGATGGCTTCGGCACAGACTTCCTTGCCTGTCCCGCTCTCCCCCGTGATGAAAACGGTTGCCGTGCTTGAAGCCGCAGAATCAATGATGCGATAGACTTCCTGCATGGGCAGGGAAGAGCCGATGAACCCGCAGTAGTCATTGCGATCGATTTTCGATTTATAGGTTTGAACAACCTGCTGTAATTCCTGTTTTTCCAGGGCATTTCGCAGGGTGATGACCAGTCTTTCCTTGCTGGCCGGCTTGACCATGAAATCACTGGCTCCGAATTTCATGGCATCAATGGCCGTGTTCATGGATCCCTGACCGGTGATGACAATGACAGAGCTGCCATAGCCCTTTGCCTTGATGGTCTGCAGGATGTCAAAGCCGTTCATGTCGGGCAGTTTCAGGTCCAGAAGGACAGCGTCATAGACTCTTTTCTCGAGTTCTGAAAAGGCGGAGGCTCCGTCATGACATTTTGTGATCTGGTACTTTTCCTCGGACAGGTATGTCTCGAAGAGGTCGGCCATAATCATATCGTCTTCAACAATGAGAATGTTGTGCATGTGAGCCCAAGCCTTGAAATTGATGGTTCTCCTGGAACGCCTATTCCAGTAGTTTAAAAAGAAGCTGGTTAATAAACTCTTTCTCAAAATGAGAACGGGATGTGAAATGTCACTTCTGAAGCAGTCATGGTCCGCAGATATTCACTCTGTCAGGGAGGCAAGGGATGTCGTTGATCTTTTCCTCAGACGGCTTAAGTCCACAGTGGCCGTGCGCGATGCAGCCGGGCTGGCGATATCGGAGCTGTGGACCAATGCTCTCAGGCATTCCGATTCCTGCCCGAATTCCCTTGAGCTGACGATTGAAAGAGCGCCGGGAGGCTTTTCCTTTTTGTTGAAGGACGATGGCAGTCCGTTTGAACAGTTTGCGGACTGTTTCTCTGATTCCCGGGACAGACTTCGAACCTTTCTTGACGAGGAGCAGGACCTTGAGCCGGGAGGCCTCGGACTGGCCCTGGGGCTGGGGGCGCTTGAAAGAGCCAACTATTCCCGTCAGTCCGGGTTCAATTGCTTCTCGTTCTTTCTGGAAGACCCGTCGACGGCAAAGCCCCTTGTTCTCGTTGTTGAGGATGATCCCCTGCAGGCGGATTTGATCGCGCTGTATCTGCGGGATGTCTTCAGGGTCAGGCTCTGTCTGTCTGCCGGAGAGGCAGAAGCTTCTCTGGGACTGGAGACACCCGATCTCATCATGTGTGATGTCATGATGCCGGACGGGGACGGGGTTCAGTTTTCGGAACGATTGAGACTGAACAGGAAGTTCGCGGCCATCCCCTTTGTCTTCATGACAGGCAATCCGGAAAAATCACTGGCGCAAACCGCAGCGACTTTGGCCATCAATGCCTTTTTGACCAAACCGCTCCGGAAGCAGGAACTGCTGGATCTGCTCAATCGTGTTCTGGAAAGACGCCGCCTGGAACTGACGGCCTTTATGGAGCAGTTTGAACGGGGGGTTACCAGTCTTCTCAGCCCCGACAGTTTTCAGGGGTTGTCCCGTTTCGAGAGTGCTGTCAGATGGCGGGCCGCCGAGGCGGGGGGAGGTGATTTCCTGTTTGCCGTCTCATCGCCTGTTACGGGGCACAGGCATCTGGTGATGATGGATGTCATGGGGCACGGTGTGCAGGCGAAGTTCTTCGGGCTTGCCTTTGCGGGATACCTCAGGGGTTTCATCAATGCGAACGGTCACAGAAATGAACCCGGGGATATTCTGTCGGCCCTGTCGGATTTCCTCTGGAACGATGATCTGGGAATGCAGTCCCTTGTCACGCTTCAGGTTCTGACAGAAACGCCCGACGGACAGCTGTGGATCGCTTCTGCCGGTCATCCCTCACCCTGTTTCCTCGGCAGGGACGGGGCCAGATGGTTGCATCTGGACGGCGGAATGCCGGGATTGCAACATCAGACCTGCTACGAAAGCCATCCTGTGCAACTTGATCGGGGGGAATACCTCTGTTTGATGACGGATGGTGTTCTGGAACCGGCAGATCAGCTGGGAAGTCTCGAGGAGCATGCCGCTGCCCTGTTGTCAAAGGCAGAGGCTCTTTACAGGAATGGATCCCATCCGGAGGCTCTGGCTTCCGGGCTTTGGGAGAAGCTGGATGAGGAGAACAGCCTGAAGGATGATGCCCTGCTGGTTGTTCTGGGCTGTTCTGCTCCGGAGACGATGTCCTAGAATTCCTGATTGAGGAAACTGTTGTCCTGCAGCCACCTGTTCAAAAGTCCTTTGACAGAAGCCGGTACAAAGAACAGTCGGGTGAGCTGGCGCTTGAGTTCATCGGCAAGGGATGGGCAGTGCCGGTCATTGATCACAAGGCCGAGAAGACGGACTCCGGCTTTTTCCAGCAGATCCCTGGCAGCTGAAAGCTGTGTTTCATCGGAAGAGCCCGACAGGGCGATCATCAGGGTCTTGTCAAAGGCGGAACACAGGCTCTCTGTATGGATTTCAGAGGGTTTTTCCAGAAGGGGCGGAAGGTCTGCAATGATCAGATCGTACTCTTCCGACAGGGATTGCAGCATTTTTTCCAGTGTTGAGCCGTCCTGGAAGATCCACTCCCGTCTGAGGTGTGAGGGGGCTGAAAGCAGGGCCAGATTTGTGGAAGCCAGTCTTGAAATGTCCTTGCGGGGATCAAGCTTGCCCGGGCACCATTCGACAGAGTTCTCTCCCAGATTTTTGCTCTGCCCGCAGTTGATCATATTCATGTCGATCAGCAGAACCCTGGAGTGGGCGGTTGCCACACGTCTTGCCAGTGCGTAGGCAAAGGCACTGACCCCTTCGTTTTGCCGCACTGCGGTGACAGCCAGTGTTTTCAGCTTTTGCTGACGGATCAGTTTGAAGGAAAGTTCGACGGATTTTTCGCTCAGGGCAATCGGTGTCATCGGTCTTCTCCCTTAAAAACCTGTGGCAAGTGTTGAAATCAGGCTGACGATGCTGATGGCATCTGACAGGTTTTCCCTGAAACGGGCACGGTCACTCTGGCTCTTGTCAGGAACGTAGATCGTGTCGCCGGGACGCACCACAGGAAGCTGGGTGTAGTCGCTGGAACGTGCGAAGTTGAACAGATCGAAAAGCTGGGCGTGGGACTGCCCATCGCGGATGTTGACGACCACGATTTTCTCGACCAGTGCGTCGCTTCTCGGACCACCGGCTTCTGCGAGCAGGTCCAGAATGGTCATGCTGTTGTCAAAGCTGTAGCGACCAGGACGACCGACGGCTCCCAGAACACGCACCATTTCCTCTTTGGGCTTCTGGAGCCATTCCCTGCCGCGGTCCGGCACGTAGATCACATCTTCCGGCTTGATTTCAGGTAGCAGGCTTTCGTCACCTGTTTCGAAATAAAGCGCAAGATTGACTTTGGAAACGCGCGCAGGGCCTTCCTTGCGGTGCGAAATCCGGATGTTTTGCAGATCTGCATTCGGGGACGGTCCCTGTGCCTGTGCAACAATATCCAGGAAGTTGAGGTTCTCGTTGAAGGCATAGCGACCCGGTGCAACCACTGAACCCATGACATAGATGGAACGCTCGCTTTCCTGACGGACCCATTGTGAACGGTTGTCGTTCGGATCCTTTGGCAGTTCAGGAACCTCGACTGTATAGCCTGCTGCCAGTTCCGGAATGTCATAGAGGCTTCCACCTTCTGTCATGAATCTGGCAAAATCGAAGATCACAGGAGGAACAGTATCGAGATCGGGGCGGGCCATGATCTTGATCTTGGACGTGTCGGCTGTGCTTCTGGGACCACCGGCGTGGGCGATGAGCTCGATCAGGTTCATTTCATCGGCCCATTCATAGCGGCCCGGACGGTTGACAGCACCGACGATCATGATGGCACTGTCCGGTGTGACCTTCAGCCAGGACTTCTCGTTCATGTCGGTTTTCTCGGGCACAAGAATGGCATCACCCGGAAAAATGGCAGGCAGTTCCAGTCCCGGACGGGTCTTCTCGGTAAAGGCCTGAAGATCAAAGGGCTGTACCTGGCCGTCCTTGCGGAGAATGCGGATTTTGCGCACTTCGGCAAAACGTGTCGGGCCGCCGGCGTTTGCCAGAATGTCAAAGAAACTGGCATTTTCCTTGGTTTCATAGGCACCGGGCTTGAAGACTTCACCCATAACATAGACTGTGCGTGCGCCCAGCTTGATCTGATCGGAAGCCTGTGGGACGAAGATCGTGTCTCCCTTGCCAATCACAGGCATCAGTTCAGGATTACCGGTGTCCAGATATTCGCGCATGTTGAACGGGCGGGGCTGGCCGTTTGTGATGACGCGGATCTGTTCAACACCTGCATAGCGTGTGACGCCACCGGCGCGCATGAGCAGGTCGATCAGGGACGCTCCATCCTTGAAGGTAAAGACGCCGGGGCGATGAACTTCACCAAAAACGCGGACGGCTTCTCCGTCTTCACTGGCGTCACCGGACGCCGCAAGGGTTCTTGCATCAAACTCGATCTGGACATTCCCGGTCAGCGGGGAGGCAGGAACGAAAATCGTATCGAGGGGCTGGAGGTCCGGCAGCAGGGACTGATCGCCTGTGTCCAGATATTTCTTGTAATCGAAAACGAAGACATCAATCCCGTTTTCGGCGTTTGCCCTGCGCACCTGCAGCTTGTCCAGCTGGGCTCCCTGTTCCAGACCGCCAGCCTTGTTGATGGCCATCTGGATAGTGCCCATTCCTTTCAGGTCGACAGGACCGGGGCGTTTGACATAGCCCAGGACACTGACGATCAGGCGACGCTCTTTCAGGTAGAGGTTCAGGCGTTCAATGCTTTTGAAGATTGGCTTGAGTTCGCCCGAGATCTTCCCGTGTGCCTCGCTGACAGACAGGCCGGAGAGCTGAACAGGACCGGCTTCGGGGAGCATGATAAAGCCCTGGAGATCAATCTGGAAGGGTTCACTGAAGCTGGTTTCGCCGGGAAGATCCAAAACCAGAATGTCTCCGGGGCGCAGGGTCACTTCCTGCTGGGATGCCTGCGCAGGAGAAAGAGTCATAAAGAGAAGCTGCAGCACAAGCCCTGTAAACAGCAGCAAACCTGCCAGTACCTGACTGCGATTTGGTGTTTTCCGGTTTTTCGCTGACATCTTCTCTTCCCCTCTATCCTTCGCTTTTTCCGATTTCCTGCATGGTTTGCTTTGCGATATTCAGCAACTCCTGCAGCCTTGTGAGGTCTTTGCGTGTGTTGAAGTAGAACCCGCCCTCGAATTGTCTTTCGATCAGTGTCTGTTGCATTTCGAGCCTGTGAATCAGGGCGGGGTACCAGTCGTTCAGGGCACTTCTGCCGAGGTAATCGACTTCAGCGCCACAGAAAATGACATCTGCCTTGAGCTTGGCGAACTCTTCTTCTGTTATGGCAGGTTCAATGTTGGTGGGCATTTCCTCGGCGAGGCCGCCCTGACCATGTTCCGGCCAGGGAGCATCGGAGCTCATGCAGCCACCAAGGCTGATCAGGGCGATCACTCCGAACACCCATCCGGTGCGGGATCCGTGTTGGGTCGGGCCTCTCATTGCAGAGCCTCTGTATCTTCGGAGAACTCTGTGTGAATGGCCTGATCGACTTTCAGGGATTTCAGCAGGCGTGCCGGCTGACCGTGAACGCCCTTGAGAACCAGTTCACGGTTCTGGACACGCAACCGTTTAAACAGGAAAACAATGCTGCCAATTCCGGAGGAGTCGATGAAATCAACAGTGCTCAGATCAAGGATCAGGCGCCCTGTTTCCTTTTCGATCAGATTTGCAAGATCGTCTTCCAGAACAGCGACGGTCTCGGCGTCGAAGTAACCTGTAATGTGATAAAAGGTTTCTTTCTGGTTGTAAGTCGTATTTGAATTCTGCATTTCAAATCCTCCTTGAAACTGTCTTTCGTTAGGAGGAGCAAGGAGGATGCCAGAAAGAAAAACTCTATTTGTATATATAAATCAACAGAATAGCCTTGGTCTGTCTGTGAGAGGCATGGCGATTCACAAAATGAGACTCATTGTGAAAGGGCTTGTGTCAAAAAAAGACCCGGATCTTATCGTGTGAAAGTCAGGGTCAGTTTTTGGAAGCATCAGCAGAGCTTCCGGATTTCAGGACTTATGGAGACCTGTTGTTATTGTGTCTGGCGTCTCCGTCCTGCCAGACGACAGAAACCGAGCATCAGCAGCGACAGAAGACCCGAGCCGGCAATCGGGGCCGGAGCAGAGAAGACCTCGCCGGGTGTGATCGCATTGGTCGGGATGATATCGCCTTCGATTTCAGCGAAGAGCTTGGTTGAAAGGGCAGAACGGAAATCCGTGAAATCGCCGGCCTGAAGAACGAAGGCATCCTCGCCACCGATTACATTCTGGGAGTACCAGGTTGTCAGATCCACATCACCGACCTGATTGTAATCGTAGGTGATGGTCAGGCCGTTGATTGTATCAATGCCGTTGTTGAGGGCATTGTCTCTGGCAACGGATGTCTCCCCTCCTGAGAAGAAGGAGTAGTTGCTGTAGAGATAATCGTAGCCATAGCCGTCTCCGGACATGTCAATGACGTTCCGGGTGCCTTCAAAGCCGTTGTCGGCAAAGGTCGCCGATCCGAAATCCAGTGCTTCGGCATTGTAGGTTGCCCCGTAAAACGGGCGGGACATATCGGCCAGTGTATTGGCGTAGCTTGTAATGGATTCCGTTGAATCAAGCAGCGTCCAGTCTGTCATCACCTGTTGGGCGGACTGGCTGGACCACATGACAGTCTGCACGGCAATCTGTCCGTATTCGCCGTTGCCGGTGCCAAGGATGGCATCCTGGATGGCTGAGTCCTGAAGGGCATAGGAATAGCCCTGCATCTGCAGATCGTATTCCGAGTTGCTGATACTTCCGGACACATCAATCAGAAGCTGAAGCTCGACATCGACGTTCACCGGCGGGCTGTCCCCGTAATCAATGTCAACGGCATGAGCCTGACTGATCGGAATTGCCAAGAGGCTGAAAAGGCTGACTTTTAAAAGAGCTTTTTTGTCCATTTTTCCTTCCTTCCGTTTTATTGGCCGCGGCGTCCGACAATGACACCGACGGTTTTGAAAAGGATTTCCAGATCGACGGAAACCCAGCTTTTGACGTCACTCAGCTGCAGGGCATAGGAATGATCCCAGGCAGCCTTGTTCCGCACATCTTCTATCGTTGCGTCATAACCGTTGAAAATCTGCGCAGGTCCGGTGATGCCGGGGCGGACACCGAAGTTTCTCTCTGCGAAGAAAGGAACGGCTTTTTCAAGTTTTCCATACAGTTCCGGCCTTTCCGGGCGCGGGCCAATCAGGGACATGTCTCCCTTGAGGACATTCCAGAGCTGCGGGAGTTCATCAATGCGGGTCTTGCGCAGGAAGCGTCCGATGCGCGTGACGCGGGGATCATTCTTCTGTGCCCACACTGCACCTGTCTTTTTCTCCGCATCTGTCCGCATCGTCCTGAATTTGACCATTTCAAAGAACTGAGTCTGATCGGCTGTCGCCAGTCCCACTCTCTTCTGCCTGAAAAGGGCTGGACCCGGGCTGTCCAGGCGGATCAGCAGTGCGATCAGGGGAAAAAGGGGCAGCAGAGCAAGCAGTCCGGCAAGAGAGGCCGATACATCAAACAGACGTTTTGAAAACTGGACGGACTGAGGGATGTAGAAGCTTCTGGACTGTTCCGGACGGGGTGTCTTGTTCCAGGCAGTGCCTTTGCCCTGTCCGAAGAGGTAGGAGCCCCAGCCTGCCAGTCCGGCCAGATGCCCCCGGACAAGGTAGGCAAGCTTGCTGACAGGGCCGGAGCCGAAACGCTTCGGATAAATCGCATGCAGCAGTGTCAGGCTGTAGAGAGTCAGCTGGGCTGTCAGCGAAAGCAGGCCGGTGATCTGGAAAAGGGGAGCCTTGCTCATTGCCAGCATGACAGAGCTGACCAGACACAGGATCAGAAGGATCGGTGTGAGCGCCCTGAGAACCTTTGTGGAAAGGAAAGAGAAAGCCAGTCCCCCGAATTTGGGGTGGAGCAGAGGGAGCAGACGCAGGACCTGTTGAATATTGCCGCGGGAAATGCGAATGCGACGTTTGTAATCCTGGTCCCTGTTTGAGCTTTCCAGTTCCAGCGCAATGATGTCGCGATCATAGACACCCTTGAAGCCGTTCTGCTGGATGGACATGGGGATCATGAAGTCATCATTGATGGTGTCCGGGGCCAGAGGGCTGAACAGTTCCTTTCTGATGGAATAAAAGGCACCGTGGCAGCCGATGAGTGCTCCCAGCTTTTGTTCACCAATCTTGATGTTGCGCTGATACTGCCAGTAGCTTTGTTCGTCGCTGTTCTGCAGATCAAAGAAATCATAGGTGCCGGCAACAATACCCACATCCTTGTTCCGGTAGTTCAGGGCCAGACGTTTCAGGGCATTGATGGACAGGAGAGCGGACACATCCGAAAAGGCAATGATGTCACCGCGCGCTTTCGGGACCGTCCGGTTCAGGACCGCGATCTTGCCGATATTCTGGTGAGCGTTGACCAGAGAGATGTTCAGGCTCCTGCAAACAGCTGTTGCCAGCGTTGCTTCGGCGATTTCAAAGGTTTTGTCGGTGCAGCCATCGCAATGGATGATGACATCAAACCTGTCGCCTGGATAATCGAGTGCGGAAAGATTGCAGATCTTCTGGGCAATTGATGCTTCTTCATTGTAGGCCGGGATCACAATGGTGATCCGGGGCAGCTGGTCGGCGTTGAACTCCTGCGCGCTGTTGTCCGGCTCGTGAACAGCTCCGTTTCGGCTCTCTTTTTTTGAAATGACTTTCAAAATGAGAGGATAAAGGAGATGGGAATAGACAACCAGAAAACCCGAGAGACCGAGTGCCAGTATGGCGGCAATGTCAAAAGTTGTTGAATTTTCAATCATTTGAAGATCTCCATTGTTGTCCTTGAGCCTGACAGGAAGACACCGTTGAGGGTGTGACACTAGCTATGATTGGCAAGAGGCATGCCACTGCCATAAAGGCTGCAATAGGCTTCCAGTGTTTTGTGGAGTTCGAAGTGCTGCAGGATGAAGTCCCTTGCCGTTCCGGACTTCTTCTGGGCGAGGGCATCCTGAAGCCGCTCGGACAGATCGAGCGCATCGCCGGCCTTGGCCAGTCGACCACTGTGCGGACAGAGCGTCTCTGCCGAACCGCCGACGTTGGTCAGAACACAGGGAACGGCACAGGCTTGCGCTTCCAGTGGAGAGAGGGGGAAGCCCTCGTTCAGGGACGGAAGGCAAAACAGATCAAGTGCCTGATAGAACCCCGGCATGTCGTCAATGCGGCCGAGAAAGTGGATCCTGTGAGAAAGTGCGCATTCTGCTGACAGGTCTTCGAGCTCCCTTCTGAGCGAGCCATCGCCTGCAAGCACCAGATGAACATGTTCGGGCAGGCCGTTCATGGCCTCGATCAGGAACCTGTGGCCCTTGACACTCTCCATGCGACCGGCCGTGCCGATCAGAACCGGTTTGGCGGGAAGGGAGAAGTGTTCTCTGGCTGCCTGCTTGTCTCCGGGTTTGAAGCGATCACAATCCACACCGTTGTGAATGATCCGCGTGGCTTTGGCACCGCAGAATTTGGCCAGGCATCCGGCAACCTGATAGGCCACCGGAATCACGGCAGGCTTCAGCAAGCGGATCAGCTTGCGCTGGAGCGTACCATTGACAGTCAGGTGCCATCCGTCGTGTTCGGTGTGCAGCAGGGTTTGGACGCCGGTGATCCTGGCGGCCAGACCACCGTAAAGCATTGGGCCGATGTGATGGGTGTGAACGGCATCCGGTCTTTGCTGCTTGAACAGGGTGACCAGACGCAGAAGGGTTGCAACTGACCAGCCGGGCTTCTTGTTCAGGAAAATCAGTTGATCCCTGTAGTCCTGCAGAACTGGCCAGCTTTGCAGAGCCTCGTCTTTTGTACCTTCGAGGGAGATCACCATGAGATTGGAGTGATCCCTGAGCTTTTCGAGAATGTTGAGGGCCAGGACTTCAATCCCGCCGGGACGGAGGTGCTGAACGATTTGAAAAATGGTTGCCTTGTTTTTTCTGTTTGTTCCTTTTTGCATGGGACATTCTCCTATCCTTTGGAGGGGGAAGGCTTGAGGGAGGGGGTGAGTTCGAGGTCAAGCTGGCCTGTTTTCGGATCGAAACCCCTGGGCCTTTGCAGGGGGAGGCGTCCGATAACCGGAGCTCCCATCAGGGTTTCGAAGCTTTCTGTTGCGTAAACCTGCCTGCTGACAATCTCGCTGATGGTGGCCAGGCTGATGCCCAGAAACTTGCCTGCGATCAGGCCAATGATGATGTAAACGAAGAGCGGCAGATTGCTCGGAGCTGTTGGTTTGAAGGGCGGATCAATCATCTTGACCCGGTCCGCTTCCTCGAATTTTCCAAGCGCACCTGTGACCTGGGCCAGTTGATGACGGCTTGCCAGATCTTCATAGATTTGGCGTTTGACGTTGAGATCACGTTCGAGATTTGTGATTTCCCGTTCATGCTTGCCATAGCTGCGAACCTTGGTTTCGATTTCTGTGTACTCTGTCTCCAGGCCGGAGACTTCCTGTTCAAGGCCCTGAATTTCATTCTCGACGGATTGCAGCTTTTTAAGCTGTTCAACGAGAAGAGGGGCTTCCTCGGACGAGCTTTTGATTGTGGAGGCCCGATCCCACAGGCGTTTCAGATCCTCTCTGGAAATATCCGGATTGCTTTGCAGGGCGCGTGCGCGTTCGGTTTCGAGAGCGCTGATCTTGCGCAGCAGACCGCGAATGGAAGAGTGCTGGTCTGTATAGCGTGATCTGAGGACAGCGAGTTCGCCCATCAGTGAAACGATCTGTTCCTCGATCTGTCCGACCACAGGATTGGTCTGGGACAGGCGCTCTCTCAGATTGCTGTAACGCGCTCTGGCTCCCTGCAGGACAGTCTGGCGATCGGACAGAAGGTCCTTGATCTGGGACAGGCGAATAACGTTCCGGGCGTGGAGTTCCGGGAGCTCGCTTGCAAACTCCGATTTGTAGGTCGCAAGTCGCTGTTCTGCTTCCAGAAGATCGGTTTCACGCTGAACCATTTCTGTTTGCAGGAAGTCGCGGGACTTGAAGATAGAGTAGCGCTGGGGGGCAACAACCCTCTCGACAAACCGCAGGGCGACCAGATTGAGGGTATCAACCATTCCTTCTGCTTGCGGAGCTTCATACTCAATACGAACCAGTTCGTTCCCGATCAGGGAAACCTTGAACGCCTTGGACAGCGTGGCAATCGCCTGTTCCTTTTTGGCGAGGTCTTCTTCCTTTTCGGCAATCATGCCCTGCTTGATGGCAATCTCTGTCAGAATGTGGCGACTGTGGACCAGAGCTGTCAGGGCTTCCATCCGTTTTTTCAGGTTGGTCTCGACCATCAGATCCTTCAGGAAGGGGTTCTGCATGGAAGGTTCCTGAATCAGGATTGTGGCAAAGGTTTTGTACTTGTTGGGCGTCAGGAGACCAACGGCCAGCCCTGCGAGAGGCATGAGCAGGATCGGAACGACGATCAGGTAACGTCTTCTCCAGGCGCTGTGGAGAATATAAAAGAGACGTTTGAAAACGAGATTGCGCATTGTCCTAGCCCTCCGCAGCCTGATCGTTTTCGAGGACAATCTTCAGGGTGTCGCGCGGGGTCAGCGGATCAAAACGCATTCTGATATTTGGAAAGAGATCATCCAGATCACGACCAATCCGGTGCGCCTTGCTCATGGCATGATAAGAGGCCAGCTGTGCTGTTTCGGACTCTCCGACGGGGCCGATGATCAGGGTCGCCTGTCCGGAAAATCCGTTTTGAAAAGCCGGATCCCGGGCGAACTTCTCGCGCAGTTGCAAAGAAGATGTCTGTTGCAGGTCAACCTGTACAGTCTGTTTCGCAGGGCGAAGCTGGTGGGGGAGATCTGAGGACGGGGCTTCCGGTTCGGCTGTTTCCACGCCCGTCAGGGAGGCCAGCATCTGTTCGACAGAGATTTTGGAAGAGGGCAGGTTGCCCTGCTTGCTTTCATTCATATCCTGATCAATCAGGAACTGGGCGGAAAAAGGCAGGTAGTCTGCTGCGCTTCTGGTTCCCATCACGCATCCCTGTACGGCGAAGGATCCCAGGACGAGCAAAGCGATTTTCATTTTGAGAGTGTGCTTTATCAGTTGCTGTCTCATTTTGAGAATTCCTTCCCTTTTTCGCCTGTTTTGTGTCTGTTCTCCTTGATCGTTGCAGGCTTTGTGCCAGATTGATGAGAGGTAATTTCTATTTTGAATCAGAAGGATAGAAGGTGATCGGTCAGGAGGCGTGCCTTGTTCTCCCAACTCTGAACCATCATGCGCGTATCCGGCATTGCTTCTTTGGGGCCTTCCGCAGCCATGGCTTTCAGGGCTGTTGTCAGATCCGCGGCAGAGCGAACAAGACGGACCCTGTCACCGCAGGACCTGGCAGCCGGGAAATCCGTGCTGATGACGGGTTTGCCTGCGCTGAGATATTCTCGCAGTTTCAGGGGGTTGCAGGCCCTGATCTGGGGCGTGTCCAGAAAAGGCAGAAGAGAAGCCTGCCAGTGTTGCACATAGGAAGGGAGCCTGCTGTGCGCACGAGGACCGAGAAATTCAATATTATCAAGGCTGTCCAGTTTTCCGGTGTCACAGTGCTTGTCTCCGATGAAAACAAATTTCCAGTCCGGCAGGTCTCTGGCGGTCGTGGCGATCATATCCTGATCCAGCCAGTCATGCAGGGAACCATAAAAGCCTGCAATACGGGGATGATCCGGCAGATCCGGGGCTCTGGAAACAGGGGTGGAAAAATGCTGGTAGTCAACGCCGTGTTCCAGAAGGATTGTCTTGTGTGATGGGAAACGCTCAAACAGGTCCCGACTGGCGGTAATGATCAGGTCTGCCCTGAGAGCCAGGCGCTGTTCCATCCGGGCAACGGGTTCATGGTCGACCCCGGCAAGGGCGTTGAAATCGTCTCCGCAATAGTAGACCACGGGATAATCCGGATAACATTCCAGTGCATCAACGGCGCTGGGGAGAGAAGTCCACAGGATGGGGCGTTTGAAATTGTGACGGGCAATTGTTTCGTCAATCTGCTTCTTCAGGCTGAGGCGATTGAACTGTGAAGCCAGCGGGTTGCCGGGCCAGGAAATGCTCTTTGGTGCAATAATCTGACAGGGAGCAACATCGCTTGCACCTTGTTCCTGTACCTCCCGGATGACCTGGGCATCCAGTGGGGAACACATCGCATGAAGCTTGTTGATCACGCGCTTGCCATCTCTGAGAGACAGGGTGGGACGACGCAGGCCCAGAGAGTTGATCCAGACGATCTTGTGAGCGGGAAGAAGTCGCTTGATCAGATGCTGTGTCGAGCTGGGGTGTCCTCCCCAGTCTTCTCCGAAAACGATCATTTCGATGTGGTTTTCGTGAAGTTCAGGAGTGGTGAACTGTTCAAGAAGAGCTTGCGTTTTCATGACCTTGTCCTTTCGTCAGGGAGGGCAGGAGGGGCTCGATAAACGGTTAGAGCTTGCGGATAATCCTTGCGGGGACACCGCCGGCGAACACATCCGGAGGGAGATCCTTTGTGACAACGGAACCTGCGGCTACGATGGTTCGGGCACCGATCCTTACATCCGCGCCGATAAAGACGCCGCTTCCGATCCAGACATCGTCTTCCAGAATGATGTCCCCGATCTGATCGGGAGTATCGGGCAGTCCTGCCGCGCGATCTTCGGCATTGAGAGGATGCCCGGGGTAACCGGACAGAACGGTCCGGCCTGCTATGCGAACATTGTTTCCGAGACTGACCTGCCGCCCGACATTGATGGTTGTCTGCCAGGAAATGCCGACATTGCTGCCAATGGTCAGGACGGGCTTTTGCGATCCGCTGGCGCGACCCGAAAAGGTGCTTTGTCCCGAGATCCGGCAGTCCCTGCCAATGGTGATGTCGAGATCCCCCAGAACCTGGGGCATTCCGCTGTAGAGCAGTAAGCCGCTGGCAGGCTTTGTCAGGCGGGACTGGAACAGTGGGGTCCAGTAGACTGCACGGGTCAGCCACTGGGACAGACCAGACAGGCCCAGATGTGTCCTGTAAAGACCCTTGTGGAGGGGCTGGAGGACGGGGAAGGAGAAGTTTCTCGTCCCGAAATAAAGACCCTTGAGAGTCCGGGTTACAGGTGTGTCGCCTGCCTTTATCCAGCTCTTGATGTCACTGCGGGACAGAGTGCGGGGAAAAAATGTGTGCATGGCTCTTACTCCACAGTTACCGATTTGGCCAGATTGCGGGGCTTGTCGATGTCGCACCCGCGTTTCAGGGCCGTTTCACTGGCAAGCAACTGGAGGGGAATGCTGTATAGGAACGGCATCACCAGATCGCTTGCGAAGGGGGCATCCAGTTCAGCGGAAACAGCGATGGTTGCTGCCGGTTCGAAATCCAGCCCGGACAGGGTTCTCTCGTCACTGATCAAAATGATCTGGCCGCCTCTGGCTTGCACCTCCTTGATGTTGGAGAGTGTTTTCTCCTGCAGTTCGTCCGGGGGAGCGAGGGCGACAACAGGCAGGTTCCCGTCAACGAGGGCAATCGGACCGTGTTTCAGTTCTCCGGCACCCAGGCCTTCGGCGTGGATATAGGAAATCTCCTTGAGCTTCAGGGCGCCTTCGCAGGCCAGGGGCCAGTTGACACCCCGCCCGATGAAGAGGGCTGATTGACTGTTCTGAAGCACTGAAGCGGCTGCCCTGATCTGCCCGTTCAGCGAGAGTGCGGCGCTGACGATTTCAGGAACGCGACTGAGTTCGACTTTCAGGGCGCGGGCGTCCCGAATGGAGAGCGTGCCTCGTGCGATGCCAGCTGCGATCACCAGACGGGCCAGTGCTGCAAGCTGGGCTGTAAAGGCCTTGGTGGAGGCAACGCCGATTTCCGGTCCGGCCAGTGTCTGGATGACGTGGTCGGAGGCGCGGGCGATTGAGCTTTCGGGAACATTGACCAGGGAGATGATGGTCTGTCCCTGCAATCTGGCGTGCTCAAGGGCCGCAAGGGTATCAGCGGTTTCGCCGGACTGGGAAATGAAGAGCGCGGCACCCTTTTGGGGCAGGGGACTGTGGCGATAGCGATATTCCGAGGCAATGTCGACGTCCACCCGCAAGCCGGCATAGCGTTCGAACCAGTAGCGGGCAATCTGTCCGGCGTAGCAGGAGGTTCCACAGGCGACAATGCTCAGGCTTTCGAAGTCCTCATAGGCCATGTTGCAGTTCTGCTTTTTCTGGACAGGGACATTGAAAACGTGGTTCAGGATGTCCGGCTGCTCGTGAATCTCCTTGATCATGAAGTGGGAATACGAACCCTTTTCGTGGCTCTCGGCACTGGCCCGGGACTGTTCAACAGGACGTTCAACCGCTGTTCCGTTTTCATCGCGAACGCAAACGCCGTTCTGGGAAACGATCGCGAAGTCTCCGTTTTCAAGATAGCTGACGCGCTGGGTCATCGGGGCCAGGGCAATGGCATCGGAGGCGATGAACATTGCCTCTTCGCCGTGACCAATGGCCAGCGGGCTCCCTTTGCGTGTGGCGCAGAAGAACTCTTCCTCGCCTTCGAACAGAATGCCCAGTGCATAGGCTCCCTGAAGGCGTTTTGTTGCTTCCAGTGCAGCCGCTTCGGGAGAAAAGCCCGAAGCCATGAGAGAAGCGATCAGGTGAGGGACAACTTCCGTGTCTGTTTGCGACTGGAAGGTGAAGCCTTCCGCTTCCAGACAGGCGCGCAGTTCCTCGTAGTTTTCGATGATGCCATTGTGGACAACCGAAACGCGATCATTGCGATGCGGGTGAGCATTGGCGATGGAAGGCTCGCCATGTGTGGCCCAGCGTGTATGGGCAATGCCGATCCTGCCTTCGACAGGAGAGAGATCAAGCTTCGTTTCCAGGTTGGAAAGAGCACCCTCTGCCTTGCGAATGAGGATGGAGTTATTGTGGCTTACGGCCAGACCGGCAGAGTCATATCCTCTGTATTCCAGCCTTTTCAAACCGTCGAGAAGCTCGTTTACAACGCGGGAGCCATTGATAGCACCAACAATTCCACACATGATCATAACCCTTTCTTGTGACTGTTCGGATTGTCACCAGCAAGGGCTGTGCCATCATTTTAATTGTTTTTTATCAGATGGTTAGTGGGGAGGTTTGTTCCGTGGCTGTCTTTTGTTTCTCATTCTGAGAAACAATTTGGCGCAGGGCAATGGACAGGCCGAACATGATGTAGAACGGCCAGGTGAAGCCCATTGTCAGAAAGGTGCCTGAGGCACAGAAGCCCGCGAGGCCTGCGAGCAGGGCCATGGACATGGCTGAAAGATAGGGATCGGAGTGTTCTGCCTGTGTGATCCGGACGCAGCGCATCATGTTGCGGACAGACAGGAAAACGAGGGACAGGAACAACCCCAGTCCCAGAAAGCCCGTTTCGGCCAGAACGCCAAACCATGTGCTGTGAACAGCGTGGTTTTTACCGTCCCAGAAATCGCTGTAGTCGAAGTAGTTGTAATAGAAATTGTCGATGCCAATTCCTGTCAGGGGGTTGTGCAGAGCCATTTTGAAGGCGGCTTTCCAGGCGTGCAGGCGGCCCATGGCCGATTCATCAATCCCTTCCTCGTGTGCACCGCCGGAGGCGCGCTCGTCAATGCCTGCCAGGGCAAAGAGGGCAAGCATTGCAACAACACCTCCGACAATCAGCAGGCTCTTAGAGGGGACCTTGTACCAGGCAAAGACACCGCAAACGGCCATGATCCCCAGCAGACCGCCGCGACTTTGCGTGGCAAGAATGGCGAGGAACATGAGGATGATGGTGAAAAAACCGAGAACACGCTCGGTTCTGGAGATCTTTGCGGACAGCAGGAGCGACAGTCCGAAAGCTGCAGGGAACAGAAGAACCAGAGCCAGATCATTCGGGTCTCCCAGCATTGAACCAATATCACGACCGATTGTAACCCGTGTTCCCTCGACCAGACCGATCCCGTTTGCCGCATTGAAGAGCGTAACCAGCCCAACGATCAGACCTGCGATGCAGATCAGCCTTGCTGCCAGTTTGAATTCCTCAATCCCTTTGGTCATCCAGCAAATTGCGATCACGATGATGGCGATCTTGATGAAGGTGCCGTTGAAGGCGGAAAAGGCGATCCCCCGGTTTGTGGCCAGAAGGCATCCGCTGAAAACGACCAGAACAAAGAGGGCGAAGAGACCCAGTTCCCTGTTCCAGTAAAGGGTGGCCCTGCCTGAGAAGAGGTTCCAGCCCAGTGCGGCAAAGCTGGCCAAGGCCAGAAGCAGGGGAAGCTTGAAGGGCATGAGGAGTGGGAAGACTTCGTGGATCCTGAAAAAGGAAAAGATGATGAAACCCAGAATGACCAGAAAGCTGTTGGACAGCACCAGAAGAAGTCCCAGAGGCATCATGGCCAGAGCCAGGGGGATCAGCGGATTTTTCCCCAGATACCAGACCGCCAGCAGAACGGTGCAGGCAAAGCAGGCAACCAGTGTTTGTCTGAGGCGTTTGTTGTCATTCTGTTCCAGCATTGTCCCGGCCTTTCATTTGAGCCTTCAGGCTGTCGAGGGAGGGAAGAAGGCCTGTCAGGTGCGCCTGCCAGATCACAAGTGCTGTCCCGCACAGCCCGAAAAGCAGATGATCCGGATCGAACAGGCTGTGTGCCTGGAGACTGTGAGTCAGAAAACCGATCGTGATCCCTGTACTGCCCAGCAGAACGGTCAGGGCTGACAGATTGTATGGAAGATGGTGGAACCTTTGCGAAACGGCATAGGTGACAATCAGTCTGGCAGAGAGAACAAGCCCCGTTGCCAGAATGGCGCCCCATGTTCCGGTCAGGGGGATCAGAAGAAGATAGCCACCAAAGGCAAGGCAGGCTGCAAGACAGTCAATAATGGCTTGCCATTTGGTGCTGGTGCCGCTGAGAAGTCCCAGATTGACTTGCTGGGTTGCAAAGTGGAGCGAGGCAAAGAAGCAGAGCGGGGCAATATAATGTACCGCGTCATGGTAACTTCCGGGCGTGATCAGAACAATGACGTAGGGTGCTGCCAGGCTCATGAAAAGTGCTGCGAGGGCTGACAGAACAAGTCCCAGTGAAATCATCCTGGCGCATGTCTCTGAGCCGTTTTCCTGTGAAAGGACGGCAAATTTTTTGGGTTGCCAGTAAAGTTCAAAGGGATAAACGATCAGGGCCGCAAGCAAACCAAATTTCGCAGCAAGTGCATAGGGAGCCATTGCTGCAACGCCGATTGTGTCTGCAAGAAGCAGTCTGTCAAAGCTTCTGAGAACAAAACCGGCCAGTCCGGCAACAATCAGGGGAGCGCCGTAGCCCAGATAGCGTTTCCAGAGGTGCAGATCGAAGGCAATCCCGTTTTCCCTGTAGAGCTCCGCCGTGTTCTTGAGAACCCAGAACAGGGATGTTGCCGCGGTTGCGAGCATGACACCGTTCACACCAAATCCCTGATAGAGGAGCCCTGCTGCCAAAGCGGCCTGCATGATGACGCGACCGGTCGAGGTTTTGAAATAATCCAGGGCCCGGCCCTGCATGCGGAAGTTGCACAGGGGAATGAAAAGACCGATGGACAGCCCGAGGCTCAACAGCAGTGCGCGCAGAGAAATGATATCAATTTCACCGGGAAGCACTGACAGGATAAGAGGGGCGAGAAGCTGCAGCGACACGGAAAAGACCAGAGACAGAAGACAGGACAGGCCAAAGATGTTGCGCAGGACAGTGTTTCTGTCATCTCTGTCCGCCATTCCGTAATAGCGAAACAGTGCGTCCCCCAGACCAAGCATCAGGACAATGCTGAAGAGGTCTGCAAGCGTCTGGAGAATATCAAGCCGTCCATAGTCGGCAGGGGAGAGAAAAGCGGTGAAGACAGGGATCATGATGAAGCCGATCCCCTTGGTCGCCAGAATTCCTGCTGCGTAGAAGACCGAGTCTTTCAGGCTTTGAGGCAGGGTTCTCCACCGACCCGGCAATCCGGATGAGGGCGATAGAGGGGTGTTTGACATCTTTGTCTCCCGTTTTGCATCTCTTTTTGAGAAAAAGAGGCTTTTCTCAAATCTTCCCGTACTGTTCAGCAAGGAGCAGGCCAAAAGGATCAGGAGGCCTCAAAGGGCTGTCGGCCACATGTTCCAAAGGACCTGACAGCATAGAGAGGCTTCAGGCTGCCGCTTTTCAGTCCCAGTGCTTTCTGGAAGGCATCCGCCTTCTGGTAGAACCAGAGCTCAAGGGCCGGGAATTCAGGATAGGATTGTCCATTGAGAACGAAAAAGAGCGCACCGGGAGCCCGGGCGTAGCCAAGTGATTGCGATTCAAAAAGCGTGACGGCTTCGCTGTTCCTGTACATGGGGGAGATCAGCCATCCGCCACGACAGTTCTGTCCCTTGAAAAAGAGGGCCTGAAAACTGCCTTCCCTGTTTAGTGACCGAGGGGAATCAAGCGGTGCAAGGGCATGTGCCGACATGTACTGGGTGAGCGCGCTGATATCCCGGCTCAGAGAAGGGGCAACGCCGCCGCCTTCGTGTCTGGCTTTCAGAAACAGGCTGCTGAAGCCTGTCAGAAGCATTAGGCTGATGATTGAAGTCTGCAGGAGTCTAGTGCGCATTGTGGACCTCCCTTTTTGTCTGGAAAACACAGGCGAAGGCCAGAACAATGCTTGAAACAACGATGAGGGCGTCAACGATGTCTGCACCAGTTCCATCATGGTAGAAGAAATAATCCTCCTTCGAGAGCGTCATCAGACTCAGGCGGACAAGGTTTATGAGAAAGACCACAAGAGCAAGAAGCCCGAGGAAAAGATAATGGCTGTTTTTCCAGTAGTCGTTCTGTGATCTGACGATCGTGAACCAGAGCAGCAGGGAAAGAGAGATATTGGTAAAGGAGGCACAGCCGGTCATGATCAGGAGCTCATGACCACCCTCGATGTTGACGATGTTGCCCTTTCTTTCTGTATTCAGTCCGTAAAGCTGCAGCAGAAGCTCGGTTGCCAGGGCATCAAAGCGAAGAAAGAAATCTGCACTGATCTTCAGAAGAATGTCAGAGACAGGAACTCTGAAAGACAGGGCCATTGCGATCAGGACAGCGTTTCGGAAAATCCTGTGATCGGGATCTTTCAGAGCCGGGATCAGAAAACTGTAGTAGAAACAGTAAAAACCGAGTCCGATCCAGGCCATCATTGATGAGGGAAAGAGGAAAAGCAGCAGCGTCAGAAAGCTGACAGCCAGACTTGTTGTGTCGGCAGGGGCGCTGGAGGATTTCAGGAGCTGTTCGTAAACAACATGGACGGCAAACCAGACAATGAAGCTGATTCCGAAACCCTGCCACAGGGCACTGTAAAAACTGAACTCCTCAATGCTTTCCAGAATGGGGCGCAGCATCGCATTCGCCAGGCCGAAACTCAGAACCAGCAAAAAGAGGTCCCTGTGCCTGATGACAGTGAGAGGAGAGAAAGCTTCTGTCTGCTTCATGCTGTTTCCTCCAGCGGATGCGCCGAGACCGTTTGCTGATAGAGGGACAGAAAGTCGGGAAGAAGGGCCTGAGGGCTGAATTTCTTCTCTATGGTGGCGCGAGCCTTTTGACCGAAAAAAGCGAGGTTCGCGCTCTGGATTTGATCCAGTTTGCCAGCCAGTTTCCGGACGACCTGCTGCTCGTCGTGCTGTCCGAAGACGACCCATCCGTTCAGTTCGTTGATCACCAGTTTGGGCAGGGCACCGGCATCAAGGCACAGGACGGGGATACCATGAGACATGGCTTCCAGTGCCGCCAGTGGAAGTCCTTCCTTTCTGGAAGGCATGCACAGCAGGTCCATGGAGCGCCAGGCTGATTGCATGGACTGTTGATGCCCCATAAAGCTGACATTAGACGGAGCTGCCTCCTGCAGTTCAGTTGCCAGTGGCCCGTCTCCGTAAAGATTGAAATCAAACCGGGGGAACTCACGGGCCAGGGCGAGGAAGCGATCCGGTCCCTTTTCATGACTCAGGCGTCCGACAAACCCGATCCTCTTCAGGGACATGGGTGGACAGAAAAGTCTGGGAAGCGGGACAAAGTTGTCGATCACACGGATGGACCCGGAAACAGAACTGGCGATCTGTGCGTTAACGGCCACGGATGAAGCCAGAAAGGCTGTTTTCCTGTCCAGCAGGGTATAGAGCTTCAGTCTCCAGCTTTCGCTGTCGCCGGCATGGAAGGAGGTCACAACAGGAATGTTGTACCGGATACGGGTCAGTCTGCAGACGAGATTGGCCTTGTACCCGTGACTGTGAATGAGATCGGGTTTCTTGATGGCGCTCAGATTGAGGAAGCTTTCGACACCGGAGCAGCAGAAATGGATGATGCCGGCCTGATCCAGCTTTTCTTTCAGGGGGTGTGCGCCGTAATCCCGCAGGAATACGACCCTGACATCCATGTTGCTCTCTTTCAGGGCGCTCGCCAGATAAAGAATGTGGCTTTCGATACCACCGTAGAAGCGGCTGTCTACGACTTGCCAGATTGAATGAACGCTTTGCATGGCTTTGCTCCAGACATTTCATGTGTTCTGTTCACAGGAGCAAAAGGGATGCCGTTTTGTTTTTTGTTGTTTTACAAGAGGTTATCTCTTTCCGGTTTTTCTTTTCTCAATTTGCGAAACATAAAGATTTGCAGATCGTGGAAAGGGAGATCTGCTCCTTCATTAACTGTTTGATATAAAAAGAAAAATGCTTTGGGCCTGATCCTTGCGATGTCTCCGGGGAAAGGAGAATCCCATGCCAAAATATTGTGTAACCGGAGGGTGCGGTTTTATAGGCTCAAATCTTGTGGATGCCCTGATTGATGAAGGCCACCAGGTTGTCGTTCTGGACAATCTCTCGACAGGAAAACTTGAAAATCTGAATCCAGAGGCGCAGCTGATCGTCGGGGATGTCTGTAACCCTTTTGATGTTCATCGTGCCATGGATGAAGCAGATGGCTGTTTTCATCTGGCTGCAATTGCCTCCGTTCAGAAGTCCAATGAGGACTGGGCCAATACGCACCGATGCAATCTGACGGGAACCATTCAGGTTTTCGAGGCAGCAGCGAAGAAGGACAGGCCGGTTCCCGTTGTCTTTGCCTCTTCTGCAGCGGTCTATGGAGACAACGCCTGTGTTCCACTGTCAGAGGAAGACAAGCCGTCCCCGATAACAGCCTATGGAGCGGACAAACTGGGAGCAGAGCTGCACGGACGTGTTGCAAGCCTTGTGCATTCTGTTCCGAACTTCGGATTTCGCTTCTTTAATGTTTACGGACCGCGGCAGGATCCCAGGTCTCCCTATTCGGGGGTGATGTCCATCTTTGCAGACCGTATCCTGCAGGGAGAACAGCTGGTGATTTTCGGGGATGGCGGACAGTCCCGCGATTTTATCTATGTCGCTGATCTCGTGCGTTTCCTGATGGCCGGTATGTCAAAATGCAAAAGCGGTCATGATGTCTTCAATATCTGTACGGGGATGCAAACGACGATCAAGGAGCTTGCCCAGTCCATGATACGCATTGTCGGACGGGACCCCGGAATTGTTTTCGAAGCGGAGAGAACCGGTGACATTCGCCTGTCTCTAGGAAATCCGCAGAAGGCCATCGCAACGTTTGGCATCAGGCCTGATGTCAGGGTTGGCGAGGGGCTTGAAAAGGTTCTCGGCTGGCTGCAGAAAGAGCGTGAGTCCGCTCTGGATGCTGCGGAATAGAGCGTCTTCCTGTCCCGGGTGAACCCGAAGGCAACAGAAACAGAAAAGGGCAGGTTCAACCTGCCCTTTTTGATATTCAGGTGAGGGAATGTCCTATGACTTTTGCAGGTGGTTCTGCCAGAGGTCCCGAACCTCTTGGGACAGGGTCATGGCATCAAAGGGCTTCGGGATCACGCCGATGGCACCGAGTTCGACAAGTCTGACGATTTCATCCGGCTGGCATTTGGCTGTGAGGAAGATGACCGGGATATCCCGCTTGGTTTCGGAGGGCAGGGTCCGGATTTTCTGCAGTGTGTCCGGGCCATCCATGTGGGGCATCATCACATCAAGCAAAATGAGATCCGGAAGAGAGCCTTCATCAAGACCGTCCAGATGATCGAGTGCTGCCTGGCCTGATCCAAAGCTGTCGACTGCAAAGCCGCCCTGTGTTTCAAGTATCAGGGCACCGATCATGCGCAGGTCGTCATCGTCATCAATGGTAAGTAATTTCTGTAGGTCTTTCGCCATAGTCTGCCTGTTCCGGTTTTGCTGTCTCGTCCCGTGCGGATGCTTCTTTCAGGGGGAGCGAGATTGTAAAGGTCGAGCCTTTGCCCAACTCGGATTCAACGGTGAGTTTTCCTTTGTGGGCTTCGACAATTTTCCGGCTGATATAAAGTCCCAGGCCGGTGCCGGGTTTGTCACCGTCATCGGAAGCGTCCTGTTTTGCAAACTTCTGGAACAGCTCCTGCTTGAAGGCATCGGAAATGCCTTCCCCGAAATCGGTGACATTGATCTGCAATTCGTCTGTTTCCGGAACCCGGGTCACGGAAAGCTCAATGGTCTGATTTACACGGGAGAACTTGGCAGCATTGGACATCAGGTTCGTGAGCACCTGTGACATCCGGTTCTTGTCGCACGAAAGGGTCAGGCCCGGAATCTCACCGACAATTTCAAAGCGTACACCGTATTTTTCAGCAAAGGGTGTGTTCAGAATCACGCAGTGCTGGAGCAGTTCGGTCAAATCATGTTCCCCGTACTCAAAGCGCATGGCTCCAGCTTCGAGTTTTTCAGTGTCCAGAATATCGTTGATCAGCAGTTTCAGGCGTTCGCTGTTTCTGTAGGCGACTGTGACCAGTTCCTTTTCACGGCTGTCGGGTTCGTGCTCCTTGAGCACGGTCATCAGGCCAAGGGAACCGTGGATTGCTGTGAGCGGTGTGCGCAGCTCGTGACTGACTGTTGAAATGAATTCCTTTTTCATCTCATCAATGCGTTTGCGCTCTGAAATGTCCTTTTGAATCCCGACATAGTATTTGAGTTCACCGGTTCTGGAGAAAATGGGATTCAGGCTCAGTTCATTCCAGAAGGAAGAACCATCCTTGCGATAGTTCTGGATTTCAACAGTGATGGCGCGCTGATCTTCGAGTGCGCTGGAAATCTGCCGGACGGTTTCCGGGTCTGTTTCCGGCCCCTGAAGGAATGCACAGGAATGACCGAGGATTTCCTCCTCCTCCCGTCCGGAGAGAGCTGTGAAAGCCGAGTTGCAGAAAATAATCGGATGACCCTTTTGCTGGCTGTCGCTGATGGTAACGCCCAGATCGATTTCCTCAATGGCTCTGGCCATGAGTTTGTTTTCCTCTGCAAGCTTCAGGATTTCCTTTTCCGTTCTCTTCTGCTCTTCAATGTCTGTTGCGGAGGAAATAAAACCGATAATTTCACCGCAGGGGCCCTTGATTGCCGTTGTCGAGAGAATGCAGGGTTTCCTGTGGCCGTGCCCCTGATGGAGTTCAACTTCCATCTCGTGGCGATCGGCAATGCGGGGCAGGTGCATCAGGGTATCGCAGTCATTCCCGGGCCTGTAGCCGAAATCGCGAACCAGAAGCTCCTGATGACTTTCCAGATTGGCCCGTGAAATGGCATCCTGAAGATAAAGCAGCGGTTCGCCTTCCCTGTTGGTAAAGGAGTTTTCTGCATGGCTGTTCTGCTTGTTGATTCTTCCATCCAGACCGAGCACGAAGACCGGCAGGGGAAGCCCCTGAAAGAGCTTGTCGATGTAATCCTTGGAAACAGTTGTGTTCTGAAGGGCTGACATGAGTTCATTGAAGGAAAGCTCAAGTTCTCTGACTTCGGTGATCTCGCTGACGGACAGGCGCAATGCCAGATCGTTATCCTCCCTGATTTCCTTGATCTGACGGGAGAAATCCCTGAGGTTCCTTGAAATCAGGCGCCCGGACAGCGACAGGGAAATGATCATGCCGCCCAGTGCAATGAGGATGAAGGCGATCATGGCCGCCTTGACATCCTCGACAGGTTCGAAGGCTGCTTCCTTTTCCTGTGCGGTGATCAATTGAAGTCCGCCTGTTCCGGGGATGGTGGCCTGCAGAATGGCCCAGTCTTCGTGGGCTTCCTGGGCAAAGGTCTTGCCTTCCATGAAACTGTCCTGATTGCCGGGGGTGGAAATCAGAACACTGTCTGCACTGGCAACGTTTACAATTCCGTTGATTGTTGAAACGCGCAGGAACCGCGACAGGGTCCGGGGATTGAAGTGGAGGATCATCGCTCCTTCGGGCAATCCGTTGATGGTGATCGGTGTGGCGATGATCAGGCCCTGCTCATTGACACGTTCAAAGCTTTGTCCGCCCAGCACATCCTGTAGCCAGGCCTCATCCAGATCGAGGTTCGGATTTTCTGTGTTGCTGTTGCTGGCGATGATGTCACCCTTGAAATCTGTCAGGATCAGATGTCCGCCATTTTGGGGTCCGGGGACATTCAGGGTTTTGAAAAGCTGGGGGATGTAGCTCCCTGCGCCGGCAGGATCGACAAAGGAGTTCACGATCAGCCCGTTGCGTGAAAGGTTGTTTAACCAGCTCCGCGTGTTTTCAAAGCGTTTGAAGAGGGTCTTGCAGGCCGCTTGCAACTGGCTTTGAATGTTTTCGTTCAGATGTTTTTCGATGGAATGGTAGGAAAATTCATAGGTGACCATGAAAACAGCCAGCAGGGCAGGGACCATAAAACCCAGAACGCGCCGGGACACAAAGCGCGTCAGGCTTCGTGTCGGCTTGTTTTCTCGGGTATCGCCGGTGGTGGTCATCTGAAGGGCTCCGTATACAGAGTGTTACAAATTATAGCGTCCGATGTGTTTATTGTGCCTTAACAATTTGACCGTTTGAGTTGTAGCGGTGAAGTCCGATATCCTCCAGGGACAGGGCTTCGTGGTTTCCGTTGGCAAAGGGGGCATCGTAGGTCTTGATGACACCTTCCAGATTCCGGATCTCCTGCAGGCCTGCGACAAGGCCCTCGCGTGACAAATTTCCGTTCAGGCGCAGGGCTTCTGCGATGAGCAGGGTCAGATCGTAACTGTGGGCGAGGCCAACAGCTGCAGGCAATCTGAAAGGTTCCGGGCAGGGGGCGTAGAGCGCGCAGTAGCGGGACTTGAACTGCTCTGCTCCGGGTTGATCCAGTGACCAGGTTTGCAGGAATGAAAGATCAATACTGTGAACAGCATCACCGGCAAAGGTTGGAAAGTCTGCAGCGGTAATGCCCCAGTGAGAGAGAACGGGAATTTCCTTTGGTGCTTCTTCCTCGGCCATGGCCTGAACAAAGGCGGCTCCCTCGGTTGCATTGGCGACGAGAATGATAATCTGGGCGTCTTCCCTTTGAATTCTGTCGATGTGTTTTTCAAAGTCCGCTTTGGTGGCACCCCAGAAGAACCAGTGTGTGCCTGTGATGGTAATATCGGTCTGATCAACAAGGGATTTCAGCGCCTTTTCGTTTGAAAGGCCCCACCCGGTTTTTTCAAGCAAAAGGGCAATGCGCTTGTAGCCCATGTTCTGAATCTGTTTCAGGAAAAACGGCGCTGCGTATTCATCCCGGACAGAAAGCCTGTAAACGTAGTTGGGTGAATATCCGTTCTCGACAACGCCTGTCCCGGCTGCCCAGGCACCAAGATAGGGTATTCTGTTTTCGTGAATGGCAGGCAGCTGTGCCAGGGCAACGGGTGTATGGACGCCGCCGATAATGGCCAGAACATCTTCGTCCTTCGCAATGGTTTCCACATTGTAGATGCCTCTGGCCGGGTTGGCTCTGTGGTCAAAAAGCTTCAGGCGAAGTTCTGCGCCGAGAACACCGCCATTGGCATTGATTTCATTCAAGGCCATTTCAATGCCGCGTTGCAGGGTCTGGCCGGCTTCCCGGGTGTTGCCGGACAGGTCGGCATCCAGTGCAAGATAGCGTATCGCGTCTGTCTGCTGGTCCTGGGCTGTTGCGGGTGTCAAAAAGCTTCTCAAAATGAAACTCAAAAAGAGAAAAAGCACTGCTGTGACAACTTTTTTGGAAAACCTGTGGGGTTGAAAAGCGTTCATTTTTCGAATTCCATTTATAAATCAGTGGTTTGTCATTTCTGACAAGCTTTTGCCTGTTACTGGGACACAGCAAGGAGCGTGCCGAATCTGAATGGCATGAGCTTTGCTCGGTGTTGGCCTGAAGGGAACAGCGATGAAAACTGTTATCTATTGTCTGATTGTCGTTTCAAATGCAGCGGCCTTGTTTGCCTCGCCTGACAGTTGTCTGACGCTCGACTTCTTCTGTCGTGCCTGGCTTCTGGAACCGGAGCATGACAAGTTGCTCCATTTGTCAGCCTTTTTTCTGTTTACCCTTGTGCTGCTGCACTGCTTTGAAGCGCATTCCGGCAAGCTTCTTCCGGTTCTCCTGTTGCTTTGCGGTGTGGCAGAGGCCGTGCAAATCTATATCCCGGAAAGGGAAGTCAGCTGGGGGGATGTCTATGCAAATTTCCTGGGTTTTTTATTGGGTTATGCCCTGTTTGCAGGGAGCAGGCTGCTCAGATCGGGGAGCCGTTTGTCCTAGGTTTTAAATTTCTTCTATTTTATTAAAACCAGAACGACAAAAAAGTTACCGAATGCTGTAACAATTGTTTGCTTAGGTGAGCGCATGGAATGAAGCGAGGCAGAAAAATGCAGTCATTCATGCGTACAGCACCCTTTTCCGAAGACCTGCCAAAGTCGGAAAAAACGACTTTGAACAGGGATGAAAAGACATCCTTCCAGCCTGCAAAAATGCGGGATCAGAACGCTCAAAAAGAGACAACGGGTCCTTCGGGGCGATCCGGAACTTACCGTACGATTTTCATTTCCGACGTCCATCTGGGAACACGGGGCTGTCAGGCAGAGCTGCTGCTCGATTTCCTGAAACACAATGAAGCCGATACCTTCTATCTTGTCGGGGACATTATCGACGGCTGGCGCATGAAGCGAAGCTGGTACTGGCCGCAGTCACACAACGATGTGGTCCAGAAGCTGCTGCGCAAGGCCCGCAAGGGTGCCAATATCATCTATGTCCCCGGCAATCATGATGAAGCCCTGCGCCAGTATGTTGGCCAGCACTTTGGCGGGGTCGAAGTCAAGCTGACCGACATTCATCAGGGGGCTGACGGTCGCCGTTATCTGGTGATCCATGGTGATCAGTTTGACAATGTTGTCCTGCATGCCAAGTGGCTGGCACATGTTGGCGACTGGGCCTATGGCATGATGCTAAACCTGAACACGGTGATCAGTCGTATCCGTCGCAGGATCGGCATGCCTTACTGGTCCCTTTCGGCCTATCTCAAGCTGCGTGTGAAAAATGCTGTCCAGTTTATCAGCGATTACGAACAGGCGGTCTGTCGCGAGGCCGCGAGGCATGAAGTGGATGGTGTGATCTGTGGACACATTCACCATGCGGAGGCCAAGATGATTGACAATATCCTCTATCTGAATGACGGGGACTGGGTTGAAAGCTGTACGGCGCTGGTCGAGCATCAGGATGGCCAGATGGAGCTGATCCGCTGGCACAGTGAAGATGGTCTTCGCACCGGACAAGCGGGTGCTGAAAGGGTTTCAGAGTCCTATGATCCGGTTTCCGGACGGTCTCTTGCTGCGAAAGAGGTTTCCGAGAGAGTATGACACGCATCGCTATCGTGACAGATGCCTGGCATCCCCAGGTCAACGGGGTCGTTCGCACCATGACGACTGTCGTCGACAGTCTGAGGAAGCAGGGCCATGACGTTCTGGTTGTCTCTCCCGATCTTTTCCGAACGGTTCCGATGCCGGGTTACAGCGAGATCCGCCTCGCTGTGCTGCCGGGCCGCAAGCTGTGCCGGATGCTGGACAGCTTCAGGCCGGAGAACATTCACATCTCGACCGAAGGTCCGCTGGGGTGGGGCGCCCGAAACTATTGCAAGCGCAACAAGCTGGCCTTCACCTCCAGCTATCACACGCGTTTCCCGGAATATTTCTCTGCACGTATCCCTGTGCCCCTGTCCTGGGGTTATCGTGTTGTTCGCAAGTTTCACGGCTGTTCCTCTGCGATGATGGTGGCAACGGCTTCCCTGCGCGACGAGTTGAGAGCGCGGGGGTTTGACAATGCTGTGGCCTGGACCAGAGGAGTGGATCTGGAGTGCTTTAATCCGGAGGGGGAAAGGGCACACTGTTTCGATGAGCCCCTCTTTCTCTATGTTGGACGGGTCTCGGTCGAAAAAAATATCGAGGCTTTTCTCGCGCTGGATTTGCCGGGCCGTAAAATGGTCGTCGGGGACGGCCCCCAACTGGAAAGCCTGAAGGCCCGCTGGCCGGAGGTTCTGTTCAGCGGTGCCCGTTTCGGAGAGGATCTGGCCGCCCATTATCGTTCGGGAGATGTCTTCGTCTTTCCGAGCAGGACAGACACCTTTGGCCTGGTGCTTCTGGAAGCCATGGCCTGTGGCCTGGCCGTGGCGGCCTATCCGGTGACCGGGCCGCTGGATGTGATTGCGGATGCAGAAGCGGCTGCACTGGATGAGGATCTGGGAGCTGCTGCACTCAGGGCGCTTGAACTGACCCGCAGGAACCCCGAAGAGGCCCGCAAACTTGCGAGCGCCCATGCACAGGGCTTTTCCTGGGCCCGGTGTGTACAGCGTTTCAGAGACAATCTGGTTCCGGTTCGCTCCTGATCCTGCTTTTCCGTTCAGTTCTGCCGCAGGTCTTCCAGGGCAGGTCGACGGATTGTCAGCCATGCAGGCAGCAGCGCCAGAGTGGCTGTCAGACTCGTAAAGGCGGCGACCAGATGCACTTCGGCCCAGCCGGGTGCAACGTCAATCAGAATGCTGGTGTGCTCTGTAATGAGGGCTGACAATCCCTTGCTGGTCAGATAACCCAGCCCGAAACCGGTCAGAGCACCCGTTAGGATGAGAGTGGTTGCGTAGCACCAGACCAGTGCAAAGACAAAACGGTCCGGGGCCCCCAGGGCTTTCAGCAATGCAAAGCGACGGCCAAGCAGCCGTGTCAGCATGACAAGGCCGGTAAGAACACCGGCCGTGACCAGAACCTCTGTGATCACAGCCATCAGTGACATGGCCTGGCGAATGTCGCCCATTACGGAATAGAGGCGCGTGAGAACCTCGCCGGGGAAGAAGGCCATGCTTTCGGCGGTTGTGAAGTCGGATCGCAGGGCATAGTTCGCCCAGAGCTGCTGTGATTTGACAATGATGGCAGGTGTGCCGGGGAAGTATTCCGGATGATAGGGTGGCCCCAGGCGATCCCGGTCTGAAGGGGCGTGCCCGTTGCTGAGGCCATGAACAGCCCAGACACCCTCAACCGGAACAAGTATGGCCTGATCCCAGGGAGTGCCTGTCGGTTTCATCCGGCCAACAACTTCATAGTCGAAACCGTGGTGTATGTTATCCGTTTCTCCGGCTTCGTCTTCTTCTGCATGATCATTGTGATCGCCATGTCCGTGACTGCCATGGTCGTGATCGTCATGGGCACCATCTTCAAACCCGTGCGCCGGTGTAAAGTGTTCACCGGTTTTCAGGGGAACCAGAGCTCCGACGACGGCTTCCTGTTCATGCTCAAAGAGACGTCCGCTTTCCAGAGGACCTGCGAGATGCTCCAGAAAGGCTGTGATTGTGCCCACGATCGGAGCGCCATTGTAGCTGTCACCAAAGGCAAGCGGGGCGGCCAGATCAACACGGTTGTCATTGGCAATCCGGTTGAAGGTTTCCCCGTCCAGCAGGGCCACATCGGAAGGCTGCAGGAAGACAGATGCCAGCAGCATCGTGATTTCGCTTCCCGGTGCGGAAATCACCAGATCGAATTTGTCGGTAGCCTGTGCTGTGCCTTTCCTCAATCCCCGTTCCTGTGTGATGAGGCCGACACCCAGACCGACTGAAACCGCAATGAGCAGGATCAGGACAAGATTTGTCCAGCGATAGCGCAGCATGAGGGACTGAACCAGCGGACGCAGGGAGAAGGAGCGTGTCAGATAAAGCCCCAGAACAAGGGTCGGAAGCAGCAGGACCAGTGTGAACAGCAGGTCCTGATAAAGCGGGGAGAGGCTGTACCAGAGGTTTTCAAGGCTGTGGAGCATCAGGCTTCTCCTCCGGATGACATCTGTCCATCCTCGATGGTGATGATGCGATCTGTTCTTTCAAGAAGGTACGGATCATGGCTGACGATCACGGCTGTTGTTTCCGTTGCCCTGCAGCTCCCGAGAAGATCCTCGATCAGCCGGTCTGCTGTCTTGCGGTCCAGACTGGCCGTTGGTTCGTCAGCCAGCAGAATGGAGGGCTGCCTGCTGAGTGCGCGGGCAATGGATACGCGTTGGCGCTCGCCTCCGGAGAGCTTGCTGACATCGCCTGTGCTGCTTGATCCCAGCCCCAGCATGGAGAGGGCAGCGTCAGCTTTTTCCCTGATTGTCCTGCGTTCCCGGGCGGGGGCAAAGGCAGAGACAAGGGCCGCGTTATCACGGGGGCTGAGTTCCTCGAACAGGAAGGCATCCTGAAAGATCAGGCCAATGCTGTTTTGCCGGAAGCGGGCTCTGTCCTTGCTGTTAAGTGCTGTCAGCTCGTTGTTGTCCCACAGAACCGATCCGGCAGCAGGTTTGACCAGACCGGCGAGGGTGTAGAGCAATGTTGATTTGCCCGCTCCCGAAGGGCCGCGCAGCCCCAGGATTTCTCCCTTTGCAAGCGAGAGTCGTTCCACCTGCAGCAGGGTGCGATCATCATCACCTTTTACGAGCAGGTCGGAAACCGCAAGTGAGCAGCCCATGTCAGAACCTTTGCTTTTGTGGAATCAGAAAAATAGGGAAAAGAGAGGAGGATCAGGCGCGTTCGTAACGGGCGTTGATGAGGCGCAGCTTGCTGAAGAAGCCTGTATCTGCGTCCTTGTGATTGCCCAGGGCAAGCTCGCCGGTCACCCAGAGTGGCCTGGTGAAGTGAACGACCTCGATGGTCCGCTGGGTATAGATCGCGAGAATGTCGTCCGGCCAGTCGGCCTCACCCTCGCAGAACGGGCAGACAGCCATGGGGCGCTTCGTCAAAACGAAAAAGGAGGAATCAGCCTTGAGGGGAGGTGCCATGTAGCCGCGGATGCGAACAATGCTTCCTTCAAGCTCTTGTGCTTTCCGGGAAAAATCAAGGGCTTTGGTGTAAAGCTCCCGCAGCTTGAGCGAGGGAATATCCTGAGCGGTGGCAGGATGAAAGGGAAGAAGACCGAGAGCGCCAAAAGCAGCTGCAGTACGCAGCAGGTGGCGTCTGTCAGGATCTGAAATCTTCCGGACGTGTTTCTTCATGGCAAAACCCTCTTGCAACCATGGTGCGCTACGGGTGTTTCTTTGTAAAGGGAGAAGGCCCCGGAGAATACGGGGCCTTCCTTCATTTTTTAGTGACTGTGCGCAGCCTGCATCATCACGTGGAAGATGAAGTTCTGCTCCACTGTGCCGTTCAGCAGGTGAGCCCATGGGCCACGGGCATAAACCGCAACGTCTTCGCCGGAGTGGGTTTCGTAATCCAGCGGGATCAGAGCCTGCTGGACGTAGTCCGGATCGACAGCCTCGTCCTGTGTGACAACCGGACGGGACCCCTGACCGCCTTCGCTCAGAATGGAGCCGATGCCGTTTGCGAAGGTTGCCACAGAGTAGGGCTTGCCGTCGTTTGCGAGGTTCAGTTCGCCTGTGTGTTTCTCACCGTCGGCATTGATGCCGTAGCACAGGCCGGTAATGGGAGTGCCGCGACCGCAGTAGCCATTAAAGGCCAGTGCGTGTTCGTGGTCGGCTGTGACGATGATGAGGGTGTCTTCGGGGCTGGTCATTTCCATGGCAACCCTGACAACCTCGTCAAAGGCAACGCCGTCCGTCACGGTGCGGTGCAGGTTGCTGTCGTGGCTTGCATGATCGACACGGCCAGCCTCAATGGACAGGAAGTATCCGTCCTTGTCGTTGGACAGGGCCTTGATGGCTTTTTCTGTCATCTCGGCAAGGGAAGGTTCACCGGTGCGGTCGTGCTCGTATTTCATGTGAGAGGATTCAAACAGGGCCAGGATCGGGGAACCATCAAGCTTGAGCCTTTTCGCAGAGACATCATCCCAGGCGTACTGCACACCGCTGGACCTGGCTGTTTCGATCAGATTTTTGCCATCCGTCCGCTTGCCGTTCTTGCCTTCCTCGTCCGTGGCTTCCTTTGGCAGGAAGTGACGGCGGCCGCCACCCATGGCGAGGTCAACAATCCCCTTGTCCATTGCTGTGATCAACTGGGAGGCAATGTCCGGTGTTGTACAGTCTTCGGGCAGTTTGGAGTCGTCTTCGAAATTGCGATCTGCCGCGTGTGCGTAAGCAGAAGCCGGGGTTGCGTGTGTCAGGCGTGCCGTGGAGACAACACCGACTGCTTTGCCCTGTCCGGACAGGATTTCCGCAATCGAATCAACACGGGCGGACGCGACGGCACTGCAATCGCCACGGTTCAGGGTTTCATCAACACCAACGACCCCGGCCTTGGTTTTCACACCGGAGTGCATGGCTGTGCCGGTTCCGGCTGAATCCGGTGTCTGGGCGTTTGTGTTGTATGTCTTGACCAGAGCCAGATGTGGCAGCTGCTCTTTGAACATGACGTTTTCATCACCATAGCCACCCTTCTGCTGACCCTGATAGAGGCGGGTCGCATAGTTGGAGCCGACGCCATTACCATCTGCAATCAGCAGGATGATGTTTTTGGCTTTGCTGGTGATTGGAGCCACGGCCATTTTGGCTTTCAGCTCCTGCTGGGCGGCTTTGTACCACTCGTTCTTTTCCTGTGTGACGTGGCCGCCGGCAAGGGCAGCACCACCAAGAAGGGAGAGAGCGGTTGAAGCAATGAGAAGGCGTTTCATTGTTAACCTCGGTCAATAATTTAAAATAGGAAACCAGCAAGGGATATCGGGTGCAGATTTCCTTAAAATGTTGTTTTTATTACAGTTTCGTTTCCGGGTTTTGTGAGGGGCTGTTTCGCAGAAGTTGAAAAATGAAAAAAGGCCTGCCCTTAAAAGGGCAGGCCTTGATCTGTTAGGGTGTGGTCCGTTTCTAGACAGCGACAGCCAGTTCTTCTGTTGCAGGTGTGTCCTCGCGATTGCGCTTGCGGCGATCGTTTTCAACAGGCACATCCCGTTGACGACGGTCAACATCGCTGTGAGACGAGCGAACAATGCGGTTCAGAATGGTCTGAAGCTGGCCGATCTCTTCCTCGATGGAACCCGCGTAATCCTGAACGGAGGCAGCAATTTCCTGGGAGTGCTGGGTTTCTGTGGAAACCTGTGTGATCTGCACGGTTACTTCGTTGGATGCTTCGGTGGTCTCGCTCACCGTGTGGCTGATTTCCTGTGTGGTGGAATCCTGCTCCTGCATGGCAGCAGAGATTGTTGCGGAAATCTCGTTCATGTCCTCGATGACTGATGTGATGCTGTTGATGGCACCGACACAGGTCGAGGTCTTGCTTTGCATCTCGTTGATCTGGCGTTCGATTTCACCCGTTGCCTTGGCGGTCTGGTCTGCAAGGTTTTTCACCTCGGAGGCCACGACAGCAAAGCCTTTACCGGCTTCGCCTGCGCGGGCGGCTTCGATGGTTGCGTTCAGGGCGAGCAGGTTGGTTTGTTCTGCAATTTCCTGAATCAGGGAGACAACTTCGCCGATCTTCTGGGAGGCTGCATTGAGATCTTCCATCGCTGCTGCGGTTGGCTTGGCCTTTTCGGCTGCATCGCGGGCAATGGAGTTCTGGCGGTCGACCTGACCGACAATCTCGCTGATGGAGGCTGAAAGCTGTGTGGTTGCCGAGGCGACAGTCTGGGCATTGCGCAGGGATTCCTCTGCCGCTGCCGCAACACTTTGTGCGTTGGAGCTGACCAGTGTCGAGGACTGGGTCATCTTGTCAGCCATCTCACGCATGCCTGAAGCGTTGCCGGCCACAGAGCTTACGGCTTTCTGTGTTTCCTGCTCGACACGCTCGGCCATTTCCAGCAGTGCTTTCTTGCGTTCTGCTTCCAGACGGCCCTGGGCACGCTTCTGTTCTTCTTCCAGTGCATGAACGCGGATGGCGTTTTGCTTGAAGATATCAACGGCATTGGCCATTTCGCCAATTTCGTCAGTGCGTTCCATGCCCTTGACTTCGACAGAAAGATCCTTGTTTGCAAGGGAACACATGGCTGTTGTGATGTCATTGATGGAGCGGGACAGACCGCGACCGATCAGACCGCCGATCACCAGACCCAGCACGATCCCGACGCCACCGATAAGGCTCATCAGGAAGATACCCTGTTTCTCGGTTTGCAGAGCGTGTTCGGCAGACTCTTCAGTGAAGCGATCCAGCTCAAAGAGAAGCTCTGCAAGAGTCGTGTCCATCTTGTGCTGCTCTTCCTCGATTTTGTGAACCAGTGAGTCCGGAGCCTCTGAATTCTGACGGATTGCACTGATCAGCTGTGCAGCGTGCTCTTCGTAGAGTTTGTGTTCGTGTTCAATCTGGGTCAGCGCGTCCAGGACGAGCTGGAATTCCTTGCGTGCCTCTTCTGTCAGGGCAAGGGTCACTGCCTCCGCTGCAAGCTCTTCACCTTCACGGAGTTCCCTGTTGATTTTCAGGGACAGGGCATCAAAGGCAGCCATGTCGCGATCAAAATCAGCTCCTGCTGTGATGCCTCTGGAGCGCAGGGCGCGTTCCATCAGGATCGCCTGTTCGAGCTGGTGGACTGTAATTGCCGTGACCTTGGAAGTAAGGGGAATGTCCTCATGGGCGATTTCTGTCAACTCATCGCCAACCTGAATCATTTTGGTAATGCCGACACCTGCAATCGCTATGGCGATAGCGGAAAGCAGTCCGACGATCATGAAAATCCGTCCTGAAATAGACATGTTTCAAGCCTTGCTGTTACTGAATATTATCGTGTTCATTTCCCTTTCTTTTAATGAGGGCTTTATTAAAATTTGGTTTAAATTTTCACATATTGAAGGTGGGGATTCCTGCCTCACGCAATATCCATTGCAGACTTTAAAACGGACTGGTCGATATTGCCGCCGGACAGAACCACAACGGAAACTGTTCCGGAGGATTGGATGTCGTGTTTTGCAAGCGCTGCCAAACCAACGACTCCGCCGGGTTCCACAACTGTCTTGAGATAGAGGACTGCATCCCTGACTGCGCAAAGGGCTTCCTGATCACTGACTCTGGAAACTCCACTCAGGGTTTTATAGTTTATGGGGAAGGTTATCTCTCCGGGTTGCTCGGTCAGAATGGAATCACAAACGGAGCTTTCCGTTTTTTCGTTCACTTCACGTCGGCCGCTTTTCAGCGAGCGCCAGGTGTCATCGTGCTTTTCGGGTTCGACAGCCCAGACCTCTGTTTGCGGGCTTTCGTGCTTGATGACCAGGGACAGACCGGCCACCAGACCGCCTCCGCCAATCGGAGCGAAGAGTCGGTCAATCTGTTCGACTCCCAGTTCACGTGCCTGTTCCATGATTTCCAGGGCGATTGTGCCCTGACCGGCAATAATGCGGGGATCGTCGAAAGGTTTGATCAGAGCCCGACCCGAGCCTTCCAGCAGGCGGGAGGCTATCGTCTCCCGGTTTTCATTGTAGCGGTCATAGAGAACGACTTCAGCCCCATAGGCCTCGGTGTTCCTGCGTTTCAGTTCCGGCGCATCTGCGGGCATGACAATCGTCGCCCTGATACCGAGCTGTTTTGCCGCATAGGCCATTCCCTGGGCGTGGTTGCCTGATGAAAAGGCCACGACCCCGGCCTCGCGTTCAGCCGGTGACAGCTGGAGGAGGGCATTGAAGGCCCCGCGCAGCTTGAAGGCTCCGGTCCTTTGCAGGGCTTCTGCCTTGAAGAGAACGCGATGGCCCAGCTTTTCATTCAGCAGGGGAGCTTCCAGAAGAGGCGTGCGGAACACGCGGTTCTCAATGCGCTTGCGGGCTTCCAGAATGTCATCGAACCGGATGGGGAATGTGCTGAAATCAATCGGCATGGCCTGTCCTCTTTTCATTTTTGGCAAACGATAGCACAGGGCAGGGAAAAGCAAAGCCTTGTTCCGGCAAAAAATTTCGGCAAAAAAAAGCCTCTGTCAGAAGACAGAGGCCAGTGTGACTATTGAATAAGAGAGATAGCTCCGGAGTTCGCACAACTCCTGAACTGATTTAAGAGATAAACCGATTCTTTTATGGCAACCTTGATCTGCATCAATTGCTGAGAGTGAATCTCATTTTTTGTTTCCGAAAGCGTGCAATGTGTTGCCGTTTGCTTTCAACCACTGTTCTGCAGCGTTTCTGTGCGGGGTGAGCTGATCCAGATAGCGCCAGAATGCGGGGCTGTGGTCCAGGTGTTTCAGATGGGCAACTTCATGGGCGACAACATAGTCCAGTACGAAGGTCGGCGCCATGATCAGCCGCCAGGAAAAGTTGAGATTGCCCTTGCCCGAACAGCTTCCCCATCGGCTGCGGGTGTCTTTCAGGCGCACGGAGTTCACAGACAGCCTTTCCTGTTCTGCAAGAGCACGGGCCTTGGCTGACAGTTCCGTGCGGGCCTCCCGTTTGAGGAAATCCAGCACACGTCGCGGTGCATGGTCTTCGTGGCAATAGAGCCTGAAGCTGTTGCCTTCCAGTGACAGGGAGGCTGAGCCTCGGGGGCGCTGTGCTGGTGGCTGTATCGAAAGTTCATGGTTCTGTCCCCTGAGAGGAACAGTTTTGAAGGGTCTTTCCGCATCATCTGTTCTGCCCTGACTCAGACGGACTTCAACCCAGTCGCGATTTCTGACGAGGAAATCCTGTATCTCGCTCTCCCTTACAAAGGTGGGGGCGACGACTTTCAGACGTGTACCGCATGGCAAAATCCGCAAGGAGAATTTCCGGCTTGTCGGATGCCGCTGAATGGTGACGGGCAAGACCCGTTCTGTCAGCTCCAGACTGGTTTCCTTCAGAGGCGGTTGTTTGCGGGAAAAGAGGCGGCGTTTGAGCATTCTCGCACGATAAACGACTGCTCCTTGCCGGTCATCCCTAAACTGCCTGGTCCGAGAGCTGAATGGCTTCCTGGTCCAGCAGGGCTTTCTTGCGCTGAACGCCCCAGCGATAGCCTGTGAGGCTGTCGTTGCTGCCGATAATGCGATGGCAGGGAATGATCAGGGCAACCGGATTGGTCGCACAGGCACGCGCAACGGCCCGGCTGGCTTTTGGGATACCCAGTGTTTCGGCAAGCTCCTGATAGCTGCGGGTCTCTCCGGCCGGAATTGCCATCAGGGCCTGCCAGACTCGGTACTGGAAGGCGGTGCCCTGAACATCCAGCGGGAGTTCGGGATGGGGAAGGGTACCGGCAAGGTAATCCAGAACTGTTTGGAGAGCCGGTTCTGTGGCCGTCTGGTTGCGCTGGATTTCACTGGCATTGGGGAACTCGTCATGGAGTTCCCTGACAAGCGTGTCCTGATCTGTTCCAAGAGCCAGAAAACAGAGTCCCTTGTCTGTGGCCGCAACCAGCAGATGATCTTCGGGAAAATTCGCCGGGCAGGCGGCAATGCCGTAGTTCATCCGTGCGCCTTCTCCACCCCGTGCATAGGAAGACGGCGTCATTCCCAGATGTCCGAGAGCATTTTCATAGGCGCGGGAGGAGGAGGCGTAACCGGCTTCGTACAGGGCTTCTGTGACGGACCCGCACTGTCTGAGTGCCTTGCGAAAACGGTCGGATCGCAAGGCTTCTCCGTAATCGCGCGGAGAAACACCCAGGGCTTTTCTGAAAATGCGTTGAAGGTGCCACGGGCTGTAGCCGAAGATTTCCCCGAGTTTTGTCAGGGAAACGACCTCGCCTTCCTGTTCTTCCAGATAGCTGCAGATTTGCAGGACGAGATCTTTTCTGGATTTGGGGAGCGCTTGGGACAGTGAGGCTTTCATGATCACGACTTCATAGCTGGGTTGTTGATGAAGCCATTATGAACACATGAAGAATGCCTCACTATCCGAATGTTGTGCTGCTAGCTGTCGGGCGTGGTGATGCCCTTGCTTGCACGGTCCGCCAGCAGGCCTGTGAGCCAGTCCGGATCCATCTCCGGAACAGAGGACAGAAGCAGGTCTGTGTAGGCCTTGTGTGGTGGTGTGAAGATATCCTCGCATTCACCAACCTCGACCACCTCGCCGTGCTGCATGACAACGACGTCATCGGCAATGGCGCGAACCGTTGCCAGATCGTGGGTGATGAACATATAGGTCAGCCCCAGATCCTTTTGCAGCTTGAGAAGAAGTTTCAGGATGCCCTCGGCAACCAGCTGGTCCAGAGCAGAGGTCACCTCGTCGCAGATGATGAAGTCCGGCTCGGCTGCAAGCGCACGGGCAATGCCGATCCGCTGTTTCTGACCGCCGGAAAGTTCGGATGGCAGGCGGTCGATGTAGTCATCCGGATTCAGTTCGATCTGGGTCAGCAGCTCGCGGATACGTTTTTCCTTTTCCGCACCTTTCAGGCCGAGATAGAACTCGACGGGGCGGCCGATAATTTCCCGGATCCGCTGTTTCGGATTCAGCGCAGTGTCAGGAATCTGGTAGATCATCTGGATGTGCCGCAACTGATCTCTGGACCGCTTTTCCAGCCTTGCCGGGAGTTCCTCGCCGCGGAACATGATCTTGCCTGCACTCGGGGGCAGAAGACCTGTCATTGAACGTGCGGTTGTCGATTTGCCCGAACCGGACTCGCCGACGACAGCCACGGTGCGACCGGGGTGAATGTCAAAGGAGATATCCTTCAGGGCCTTGAAGCTGCCGTAGTGGGCATCAACATTTTGCAGGGACAACAGCGGCTGGGCCCCGGGTTCAACAGCCGGTTTGACGTGGCGCTGAACCTGGCGCACGGCCCAGAGGGACTTGGTGTAGTCTTCCTTCGGGGTGTCCAGCATCTGTTTGGTTGGGGCTTCCTCGACAAGATTGCCGTAACGCAGAACCATGATGCGATCAGCCATCTGGGCGACAACGGCAAGGTCGTGCGTGATATAGATCGCAGCCGTGTTGAACTGCTCGACGATGTCGCGAATGGCGCTGAGAACCTCGATCTGGGTTGTAACATCCAGAGCAGTTGTGGGCTCGTCAAAGACAATCAGATCAGGACGGCAGGCCATGGCCATGGCCGTCATGGCGCGCTGAAGCTGGCCGCCGGAAACCTGGTGAGGATAACGGAAGCCAATCTCGTCAGGGTTTGGAAGGCGCATGCGGCGATAGAGATCAATCGCATCGGTTTCGGCTTCTTCCCGTGGCATGACGGAGTGCTGGACCGGGGCTTCCGAATACTGGTCAATCAGCTTGTGCGACGGGTTGAAAGACGCCGCGGCAGATTGGGCAACGTAGGCAATGCGCTTGCCCCGCAGGTCGCGTTTGACGCTTTCCTTTTCCTGTGCGAGGTCCATGCCGTCAAAGACGATTTCCCCATCTGAAATGCGGCAGCCGTCCCGGGTAAAACCCATGGAGGCCAGGCCGATTGTGGATTTGCCCGCACCGGACTCTCCAACGAGACCGAGAACCTCGCCACGGTGAAGGTCCAGATCAATGCCGTGGACAATCTCGTTCCACTGTTCCTGGGACCGTCCTTCGATTTTCAGACCGCGTACACGCAGCAGCAGGTCGTTTTTCTGTGATGTTTCTGTCATGTTCAAACTCCCTGCTTATTCTTTCAGACCACTGGACTTGTGCAGCATCCAGTCCACAACGAAATTGATGGAAACTGTCAGCAGAGCGATGGCTCCGGCCGGGATCAGTGGTGTGATATCGCCAAAGGAGATCAGAATGGCATTGTCCTTGACCATTGCACCCCAGTCCGCGGTCGGAGGCTGAATGCCGAGACCAAGGAAGGAAAGAGAAGCGATGAATAGGAAGACGAAGCAGAAACGCAAGCCGAACTCAGCGACGAGGGTCGGAGTGATGTTGGGCAGGACTTCGCGCCAGATAATGCGCGAGGTACCTTCCCCCCGAAGCTTGGCTGCTTCCACATAGTCGAGAACGACGATCGACTGAGCTGCTGCACGGGCCAGACGGAAGACTGGGGCCAGATAAATCAGCGCAATCACGGCGACCATGTTGATAATGGATGTGCCGACAATTGCCAGAATCATGAGAGCCAGGATCAGGGAGGGGATCGACATCAGCACGTCGACGATACGGGAGAGTATCATATCAAACCAGCCGCCTTTCAGGGCGCTGAGCATGCCAAGGAAAGATCCTACGGAAAAGGCGATGGCTGTCGTCAGAAGAGCCAGTCCGACGGTGTTGCGTGCACCGTAAATCATGCGGGACAGCATGTCCCGTCCGAGATTGTCCGTGCCCAGGATGAACTCGTCACTCCAGGGAGCGTATTGCGGTCCGACAACTTCGGTTTCGCTGTAGGGCGCCAGAATGTCTGCAAACACACCCATGAAGGCAATCAGGGCAATGACAATCATGCCGAACCACGCGGATGCAGGAGCTGTTTTTAAAAGTGTCCACATTGTTATTATACCTCCCCTTAACGAGCGTGCCGCAAACGCGGATTTGACAGGATTGATAAGATATCTGCCAAAAGATTCAGGAAGATAAAGGTTCCTGCGAAGATTAGGCTGATCGCCTGAACGACAGGGATGTCACGCTTGGAAACGGCATCGACCAGCATTTGTCCCAGGCCCGGGTAAACGAAGACCACTTCCACAACGACAACGCCAACGATCAGGTAGGCCAGGTTCAGGGCGATGACATTGATAATCGGGGCCAGCGCATTGGGCAGGGCGTGGACGACAATAATGCGAAGGGGAGACAGACCTTTCAGTCTCGCCATCTCGATATAGGGCGTGGCCAGCAGGTTGATGATTGCTGCCCGGGTCATCCGCATCATGTGGGCAATGACGATCAGGGTCAGGGTCAGGGCAGGCAGGAAGGTTCGGTAAAGAGCCTCGCCCAGAGGTTCGTCACCGATGATCTTGGCAATCGGCGGGAAGTAGAGGTTCTGAACCGCCAGAAAAAGGATCAGCAGATAAGCCATGAAGAACTCCGGAAAGGAGATCGATGTCAGGGCAAAGACGTTTGCTGAACGATCAAAAACAGAGTTGCGGAACAGGGCGGAAAGAACACCGAGGATCAACGCAACAGGAACAGCAATGACGGCTGCATAGGCCGCGAGGAAAAATGTGTTTTTCAGACGATTGTCAAGAAGCTCGGCGATGGGCCGCTTGTTGGCCAGGGAATTTCCGAGATCTCCCTGGAAGACTCCGGCAAGCCAGTCGATGTACCGGGTGAGCGGCGGTTTGTCGAGACCAAGCTCTGCCCTGAAGGCTGCCAGTGTTTCAGGCGTTGCGGATTGCCCCAGAATTTCCTGTGCCAAATCGCCGGGGAGCAATTCGACACCTGCAAAAATCAGAATGGAAACGACGAAAAGTGTAATCAGGCCCAATGTCAGGCGCTGACCTATTAAAACAACCAGGCTGTTCATAAGTTACCAATCTATCCCTGTCCGGACTTTTATTTGTGTTTTTGTTGCTTTGTTTTTTTGTGACTCACAGAACGTGAGTCGTGAAACTATGCCACAAAAGATCGGAAGGGGTCGACTATTATGTCGACCCCTTCCTGTTTTTTGCTGAAAAGCGGGGTCAGGCGACCCACCAGCGCTCGATAAAACGCTGACTGTCCAGATCCCACATCTCAGTCACGGCTGCGGGCTTTTTCACCTTGTCACTCATGGCGGACACATATTGTCCGAACATGGGAATGATGGCTCCGCCCTCGTTGCTGCAGATGCTCTGCATTTCACCGTACATTTCCGCGCGTTTGCCCTGGTCCAGTTCGGCGCGCGCAGACACCAGAAGCTCGTTGAAGCGCGGATTTTTCCAGCGGGTCTCGTTCCAGTCGGCACCGGCTGCGTAGGCTGCGGAGAACATCAGGTCCGGTGTCGGGCGTCCCCCCCAGTAGCTTGCGCTGAAGGATTTTTGCAGCCAGACGTTGGACCAGTAGCCGTCGTTTGGTTCGCGGTGAACCTTGACATTGATACCGGCAGCCTTTGCGCTCTCCGAGAAAAGAAGGCTGGCATCAACGGCACCGCCAAAGGCAGCATCCGCAGTGTGCAGGGTCACATCCAGAGACGACAGCCCGGCCTGTTTCAGGTGGAACTTTGCCTTGTCGGGGTCGTAGCTGCGCTGTTCCAGTTCCGCATTGAAGTAGGGAACCGAAGAGGAGATCGGCTGATCGTTGCCAACAGCGCCGTAGCCCTGCAGGACCTTCTCGACCAGTTCCTCGCGGTCAATGGAGTATTTCAGGGCCATGCGGACGTTTACATCGTCAAAGGGTGCCGTGTCGGTGTGCATGGGCAGGGTGTAGTGGAGGGTCCCGTTTTGCGTGTGGATGTTGATGCCCGGGCGACGCTTGAGCAGGTGGATGGTTTTCAGATCGGGGCGGTCGATCAGATCAACCTCTCCTGTCATCAGGGAGTTCAGACGCGCGGCAGCATCTGCAATGGCGAGAATTTCCACCTCGTCGATATGGGCGCGGCCTTCCTTCCAGTAGCCGTCACGGCGTTTCAGCAGGGCGCGAACACCCGGCTCGAAAGCTTCGATTGTGTAGCCTCCCGTGCCGATCGGGCTCAGGGGATCAATCTTGCCGTCGACAGCCTTGCGAATGCCGAGGTGATAGTCGTTGAAGACAAACGGGAAGTCCGCATTGCCGCTTTCCAGCTCGAAAACAACAGTGTGGTCGCCCTGTGCTTTCATGGCGCTGATCTGTGCAAGCAGTGGCTTGATGCCCGATTTGGATTGCTCGCTCATGTGGTGGTTCAGGGTTGCGATGACGTCGGCCGACGTCAGCTTGCTTCCGTCAGAGAAGACAACATCGGAACGCAGCCTGAAGGTCCAGACCTTTGCATCGGGTGTGGCTTCGTAGCTTTCTGCCAGTTCACCGGCTGCCTTGCCATCCGGTGTGATCTCTGTCAGGCCGTTGAAAACGGCATAGCCGATTGCAAACATGAAATCGTTGTTGAAAGTTGCCGGGTCCAGAGAGTCTGTTGTGCTGCCCTGTTGGAAGCCGACTTTCAACTGGCCTCCCTTTTGTGGTGTTTCCGCAGCCTGTGCGGCAAAGAGGGAAGCTGTGGATGCTGTTGCACCCAGAGCCATTGCCCCTGCCATAAATTCGCGGCGGCCAATCATCCCTTTGACGAGGGCAGATTGAAGGTCTTTCATGGACATGAATTAAGTCTCCCTGTTTCAGAACATGTCGATGGTTTTGCTAGAGCCTGACGGCGATGGACTTGGTCTTGGTGTAGGCATCGAGGCCTTCCCAGCCCTTTTCGCGGCCAAAGCCGGACTTGCCGTTACCGCCAAACGGCAGTTCAATGCCGCCTGCCCAGTAATCGTTGATGGTGATCTGGCCGGCATCCAGCTCGCGTGCCAGGCGCAGGGCGCGGCTGATGTCGCGGCTGTAAACACCGGCCACCAGACCGAACTCGGTCGCATTGGCGGCCTGAATGGCGTCTTCATCTGACTTGACAACCTGGACAGCCAGAACAGGACCAAAGATTTCCTCCTGAACGGCGGCGTCATCTGTCGCAAGGCGGTCGATGATGGTGGGCTCAAAGAACCAGCCCTGGCCCGTTTCCTGATCTGTTGTGACATTGCCGCCCGTCAGGATGCTGCGTCCGCGATCCCTTGCGGCATCGACGTGTGCCTTGACGCGACCGAGATGCAGGTCGGAGTTGATGGCTCCCATATCCGGGTTGCGCAGACCATGACCCCACTTCAGCCCTTTGGTTTTTTCCAGCAGGCGGGACATTACGTCGTCGTGGATGCTGTCGTGCAGGACCAGTCGGGACCCGGCAGAGCAGATCTGGCCGGCGTTTGAGAAGATCGCCCAGAGCGCGCCCTCGGCAACGGCCTCCACATCGCTGTCGCTCAGGGCGACCAGCGGAGATTTTCCGCCCAGCTCAAGGGTCAGGCGCGTCACGTTCGGAGCCACAGCCTGCATGACGTTCACGCCGGTTCCGACTGAGCCTGTGAAGGTCACGTGCTTGACGCGAGGGTCGACCACGAGAGGGGCCCCGGCCGTGCTGCCCAGACCTGTCACGACGTTGACAACACCATCCGGAACACCGGCCTCGCTGAGAATTTCTGCGATCAGAAGGGCTGTGTAGGGTGTTGTTTCCGCCGGTTTGGCAACGACGGAGCATCCTGCCGCCAGAGCGGGGGCAACACCGCGAACAAAGGTGGATGTCGGATAGTTCCACGGGATGATGTGTGCCGTCACTCCGACAGGCTCGCGGCTCGTCCAGGCTGTGAGGTCCTCGCCCATGTTGATCGAGCGTCCGTCAAGCTTGTCGGCGGCACCTGCATAGTATTGCAGGAGGCGGGCAGAGTTTCTGACGTCACCTTGCGCTTCGACAAGGGTTTTGCCTGAGTCGATCGTCTCCATGACAGAAACAATGGCTTCGTTTTTCAGCAGCAGTTCCGAGGCTTTGTTGAGAATGTCACAACGCTGCGAAGGTTTCATCCGGCGCCAGATTTCAAAGCCTTTCTGGGAAGAGGCAACAGCGTCATCAATATCTTTCGCGTTGCCTGTTGCGAATGTGCCAATGACTTTGCCATTGCCCGGATCGAAACTTTGCAGCATTTCCCCTGTGGAGCCCGCAACGAATTTACCGTCAATAAAATGACCGTTCGGCAGGTTTGGCAGCTTGCCGTGGTCGAGATAATCGGAAACGAGTTGTGCAGTTGTATCAGTCATTACTGGAGACCCTTCACGCGGTGTATTCGCTGATTTGACAGGTGGAAAGAGCGAGCCATTCGGGGGAGATTTCCACTCCCCAGCCCGGGCGATCTGTAACAGTCGCCTTACCGTCCACTATATCGTAGGGACAATCGACAAAAAGGTCTTTTTGCCAGGGGTAGTAATCAAAGCCCTCGATTGAAAACTCGAGGTATTTCCCGGCATTGGGGATGGCGCGCAGCAGGTGCATGGTGAAGAGGGTCACCATGGAGAGATTGGCGCAGTGCGGTGTGACACTGTAGCCCTTTTCCGCTGCCATCTTTACGACCTCGAGTGTCAGGGCAATACCGCCCATATAAAGGATATCGGGCTGCACAATGTTGACGGCTCCCATGTCCATCATGCGTTCCCAGTGCTTGAGGTCCCAGTCCTGTTCACCTCCGGTCACGTCCAGGGACAGACCGTTGGTGACTTCACGGGTCTGTTCCATTTCCCAGTAGGGGCAGGGTTCTTCAAAGTGCTCGACGCCATTGGCTTCGAGAATCTGTCCCACCTCCAGTGCTCTTTTCGGACTGAAGCCCGAGTTGCCGTCAACAAGCAGGGCGACATCCGGCCCGAGTGCCTCGCGGATTGCCGGAACGATGGCTTCCGTGCGGCCGGGCCATTCGTCAATATCGTGACCGCATTCTGCACCCACGCGGAACTTGAAGGCATCATAGCCGTACCTGTCTTTCAGGGCCTTGAAGCGTTTGGCTTCCTCTTCCGGTGTGATGTCCCGGCGCATGGAGGATGCATAGGCGCGAAGAAGACCTGCCGTTCCACCCAGGAGTTCGGCAACAGGCTTTTCGGCCTGTTTCCCGCGCCAGTCCCAGATTGCGGTGTCCAGTCCCGACAGGGCACGACGGAGGTAGGACCCGGGATATTTGTGCTCTCTTTCGGGGATTTCCCGGACGAGTTTTTCCAGATCGTCTGTGTCCCGGCCAAGGGCCCAGGGCGCGATCTGGCGATGAAAGACCTGTGCAGTAATGTCGGCGTTGTAGGTTGAAAGCTGTCCCCAGCCCGTTGAGCCGTCTTCCGCTGTCAGGCGGATGAAGCCGACAAATTCGTTGCAGAAGCTCTCGAGTTTTGTAATCCGCGCCATGGCGATCTGTCCTGTCTCTTTTCAGGCTGCTGCTGTTGCAGTCAGGCTGTTTTCAAAATGCGTTCGGCTGCCTTGTGGGCGAGCATGATGGTCGGAGCGTTGGTGTTGCCGGATGTGATATTGGGGAAAACAGAGGCATCGACAACACGCAGCCCGTCAACACCGCGGACACGCAGGTCCGGGTCGACGACAGAGGCCTTTTCGTCTCCGCCCATGGCGCAGGTTGAAACAGGGTGGAAAACTGTCCCGCTGCGTTCCCTGAAATCATCAATGATGCCCTGTTCGTCGAGCTCCAGAAGGTTCGGGGGCATGGCTTCTCTGACAAGGGGGCGGATCGCCTCTGTGCCCATAAGCTTCCGGATGATCTCCGCACCGGCCAGAACGTCATCCAGATCCTGATTGGTGGAAAGCGAGTTCGGTTTGATCGCCGGGGCTGTGGCTGCATCTGCCGAGGTGATGTCAATCCGGCCGCGGGAGGTCGGTCGCGAAGGCTGGAAGGACGCAATGAAACCGGGGAAGGGGTCGGGATTGATGATGGGACGGCTGCCTTCCGGGGCTGTCGTGTAGGTCACCGGATTGAAATAAAGCTGCATGTCTGCCTGCCTGCCTGCATTGCGGGAGCGGACAAAGCCGCCGCACTGGTTTACACTCAGGCTGAGGGGACCCTTGCGCGTCAGGACATAGCGCATGCCCTGCAAGAGCTTGCCCCACCAGGGAGCAAGCTGGTTGTTCAGCGTTGGTTCGGTTGCCTTGTAATAGTAATTGATCCCGAGGTGATCCTGCAGGTTTCCACCCACGTTGCTGTTGTCGTGCAGCACGGGGATATCCAGCGATTGCAGCAGGGCTCCGGGACCAATGCCGGAGAGCTGGAGCAGCTTGGGGGAGTTTACAGCGCCACCACTGACAATCACTTCGCGTCTGGCCCGGAGGATTTTCCTCTGCCCCCTGTGGAGCACTTCAATGCCGACGGCACGCTTTCCCTCAAAGACAATGCGCTGGGCCATGGCTCCTGTCAGAAGATCAACATTCTGTCGTTTCAGGGCCGGGCGGAGAAAGGCATCTGCAGAAGAACAGCGCATGCCATTGTGCATGGTGATCTGATAGATGCCGACGCCTTCGGGGCTGTCGCCGTTGAAATCGTCTGTCCGGGGCAGTCCGATTTCCTGCGCGGCCTTGAAGTAGTAGCGGTTTGCTGTGTGAATGCGATTGCTGACATCGCTGACAGCCAGTGGACCTTCACCCCTGCAGGAACCGTCCGGAGCAATGCGCCGTTCGATTTTTTCGTATTCCGGGCGGACATCCTCCCAACCCCAGCCTGTCGCACCGGCGGCTTCCCAGTCATCGAAGTCTCCGGGCAGGCCGCGGCAATAGACCAGGGCGTTGAGAGAGCTGGAACCACCGATGACCTTGCCGCGCGGCCAGTAGGACCTGCGCCCGTTCAGGCCTTCATCCGGTTCTGTCGAGTATTTCCAGTTGACCCGCTCATCAAAATAGATGCGGCCGTAGCCAATGGGCATCTTGATCCAGGGATTGAGATCGCTGCCTCCGGCTTCCAGAACGAGGACAGAGTTCCGGCCATCCGCCGAGAGGCGTTCTGCCAGTACGCAACCGGCAGAACCGGCGCCAACAATGATAAAGTCAAAGGCATCCATTGCGTGAAAACTGTCCTGTTTCATTTCGAAAGCCGCTCCTGATCGGGAGGAGATCAGCTTTTGTGTCCCTGTCTTTCTGCTTCAGCGCCGGTTTTGATCCGGGGAAGAGCAGAATTGTGAAAAGTATCAGAGGAGACTTGCGAAAAAACAAACAAAGCAATATGGGGTTAAGGGTTAAATATTTTTGGCCTTATGTTGACGTGAGAAAGGTGCCCCTGGTGAAACACAAGCTTCCTCCCCTGAACTGGCTCCGGGCCTTTGAGGCGTCAGCACGCCATAACAGTTTTGCGGCTGCGGCCCAGGAACTGCATCTGACATCGGCGGCAATCAGCTATCAGGTCCGTTCGCTGGAGGAGTATCTGGGGTTCAAGCTCTTTGATCGCCTGCCGCGCGGAATTCGCCTGACTGATATCGGCGGAGCCTATCTGCCCTCGTTGCGCAAGGCCTTCGATGATATCTCCATGTCAACCATGGGGCTTTTTGGCGGGGATGAAAAACGCACCCTTACAGTGCGCCTGCCGATTTCCTATGGTTCTTTCTGTATTCTTCCCAGACTGAAAGAGTTCCGGGACCAGCATCCCCATATTGATCTGCGCGTTTTCTCATCGGTCTGGGCGGACAGGGTATCCGAGGAAGCGGTTGATCTGGAGGTCCGTTACGGGGACGGGAAGTGGCAGGGCTGGTCGGCGGATCGTCTCGATCACACCCATTCCGTTGTGGTCAGTGCCACACCCAGACCGGAAGGACAGAGCGAGCGTGAATACCTGCTGGAACAGGCAGAGCAGGGGGTTGTCCAGGTCATGGGGTGCGAGGACCTCTGGACCCGGATGCTCCGGCTTTATGATCTGAGTGGCGTAGATGTCAAGGTCGGAACAATTGCCGACAATTCCTATGTCGCGCTTGAGATGGCGATGAACGGGATGGGAACCACTCTGGTCGCGGAATCCTTTGCGCGACGCTATCTGGAAAGCGGGGTTCTGGTCAGGGCAGTGGAACAGGAACTGGATGTGGAACAGGCGCACTATGTCCTGATTCCGGAAGGGACCGAGATGGCGAAGCCCGAGGCCCTGCTGTTCCGCGAATGGCTGCTTGCGAATTTCAGGGTCTGAGTGCAGTGATCACAGAGTTATGAACCGGAGTTTATGGATGAGTGATTTTCAATAACCTGAAGGAATACTTAAGTCCTGATCAGGAGGCGATGCCTGTATCGCACTCTCGCAAAACGAAATGATTTAAGGGCTTTTACAATGTTATCTGCACTTCGTACCGATGTGATGCGCAACTGGGTGCCGTTTGCCTTTGCAACGACCACAGCATCCATTGTTCTTGAAATCTTCGCGCGGTCTTTTGCCCGGATCATTACCGGGGGCGGACCGATGGAGCCGGCTGCACTTCTGATGTCTCTGCTGGTACTGGGCAAGGACTTGCGCTGGTTTGCCGAGCTGCTTCATTATGGAATTGGCCTTGTCGCCTTTCCTGTTGGTTTCATTATCCTTTTCCGGGCTTCTCCGCTCCGGTCCATGCCGGCGGCCCTTCAGGGGGTGATCTATGGTGTGGCACTCTGGTTTGTGGCACTGGGCATCATGGCTCCGCTGGCGGGCATTCCCTTCATGCTCAACTTTGCCAATCTGACCTGGGCATCCCTGATTGCGCATGTGGCCTATACCCTGGTGTTGGCCCTGATGATCCATCGTATGGCAGATCGTGCGTAAGTCATTCCCAAAACTCATGCGGGAATGAGAAGGTATCGCTTGCGAAAATGGTCTGTGTCATCCTAAATCTACTGTAAAGGCGGGGCTCCTGTTCGGGAGCCCCGTTTCCGACAGGATGCCTCAGGAAGGATAAGGCCATGACTTCAACGCACAGAATTGAAGCAGATCAGGACGGGTTTGCCCCGAAGAACGAAATCCGCGCAGCATTTTCCCGCGCCATGTCTGCGATGTACAGGGATGAGGTTCCGGCCTATGGAGAGCTGGTTGATCTCGTTGAGGACGTCAACAAACAGGCGCTGGCTGTTGATCCCCTTTTGAAGGACCAGCTTGATCACACGGACGGTCTGGCGCGGATCACAGAGGAGCGCCACGGAGCCATCCGTCTGGGCACGGCTGAAGAGCTTTTCACAATGCGTCGCCTCTTTGCCGTGATGGGCATGAGTCCTGTCGGTTATTATGATCTGTCTGTTGCGGGAATTCCTGTTCACTCCACGGCTTTCCGCCCTGTTGAAGAGACGGACCTGAATGTGAACCCTTTCCGCGTTTTCTGTTCCCTGCTGCGTCTGGAACTGATCGAGGATGAAGCGCTGCGTGCTGAAGCTGCTGGTGTTCTGGCCGGGCGTGACATCTACACAGCGAAATGCCGTGAACTGATTGCCAGCGCAGAGGAAAAGGGTGGTCTGACACCTGAAGAGGCTGAGGGCTTTGTGCGAGAAGCGCTGGAGACATTCCGCTGGCACCGTGATGCCAATGTGAGCGCGCAGCTTTACCAGCGTTTGCATGACGAGCACCGTCTGATCGCGGATATTGTTTCCTTCAAGGGACCGCATATCAATCACCTGACACCCCGGACGCTGGACATTGATGCTGTCCAGGCTGGCATGCCAAAGCGCGGCATTGATCCCAAGGCCGTGATCGAGGGGCCACCCCTGCGCAAATGTCCCATTCTTCTGCGTCAGACCTCTTTCAAGGCGCTTGAGGAGGCTGTGGCCTTTCCTTCGGATGCAGGGTCTGATGAAGGCACGCACACGGCCCGTTTTGGTGAAATCGAGCAGCGCGGTGTTGCCGTGACCAGAAAAGGCCGCGAGCTTTATGACGAACTGCTGGACAAGGCGCGTGCCGGTGTGCGTGAAGGCAAGGGGAGTTACGGGGAGCTGCTGAAAGACAGTTTTGCGTCTTTCCCGGATAGCTATGAGGACCTGCGGGCACAGGATCTGGCCTGGTTCCGGTATTCCCTCACGGAAAAGGGACAGAAGGCGGCGGCTGAAGGCCAGGCTGTCTCCAGCGATATTGCTGCTCTTCTCCAGGCTGGGCTGGTCCGTTTTGATCCGATCATCTATGAGGATTTCCTGCCTGTGTCTGCTGCCGGTATCTTCCGCTCAAACCTTGGGGATGGCGCACAGGAGGTTGTTTATACAACGCCGAATCAGGAAAGCTTTGAAGCGGCGCTCGGGGCTTCTGTCCAGGATGAAATGGCGCTCTATTCCCGTTTGCAGCAGGAATCAATCGAAAGCTGCCAGCAGGCCTTTGGCGGTGCTGTTGCGGCGGAATAGGGAGTGGGCGAACGGATGCTGAACGCTCAACAACGCGAGAGCCTGTCGGCGCTTCTGGGACCGAAAGGCTTTCTTCTTCCCGAAGATCACGATCTTGCCGCCTATGAAACCTGTGTGCGTTATGGACAGGGAAAGGCTGCTTTTGTTCTCAGGCCGGAAACATCGCAGCAGCTGTCCCGGGCCATTGCCCTGTGTCACGAAGCTGCTGTAACGCTGATCCCGCAGTCCGGAAACACCGGGCTGGTGGGAGCTTCCGTGCCGGATCAGTCCGGTGTGCAGGGGGTTCTGAGCCTTGACCATCTCAAGGGAGAGATCGCTTTTGATCCGGACAATCGTTCGGTGACAGTTGGCGCAGGTGTCCGTCTGTCGGAACTGAATGCCTGTCTTGAGCCGCTGGGATTTTCCTTCCCGATTGATCTGGGGGCCGATCCGGCTGTGGGTGGAATGCTGGCCACCAATACCGGCGGAGCCCGTTTCCTTCGTTACGGGGATGTGCGCCAGAACACTCTGGGGCTTGAGGTCGTTCTCTATGATGAGCAGGGCACGCAGCTGAACTTCATGAAAGGCCTGCGCAAGGACAACACCGGAGTGGACTGGAAGCAGCTTTTTATCGGAACGGGTGGGGCTTTCGGTGTCATCACCCGGGCTGTTCTGAATGTCGAACCGCTGGCAAGGGATCAGGCGGCTGCTCTGATTGTTCCAAGGGACGACAAGGCGGTTTCTGAAATCCTGCTAGCGCTGGAAAGTCGCTGTGGTCCGCTCTTGACCGCTTTCGAGGGCATGTCCAGAGAGGCCATGCTCTGTGCCTATGATCATGTACCTTCCCTGCGCAATCCCTTTGCTGGCGGGGATGTTCCGGAGATGGCCCTGCTGGTTGAGCTCAGTCAGAGCTGGGAAACAATGGAAGGGGAGCAACCTCTTTCCGGACGCCTGGAAACCGTGCTGGGAGATATCTGGTCGTTTGAGAGTGAACCTCTTGTCGATGCACTGGTTGGCTCTGTTCACGACATGTGGTCGCTGCGTCATGCCCTGTCAGAAGGGGTCAAGCACGCGGGGCAAATCGTTCCCTTCGATGTTTCCTTTACGCGCAGGGAACTCATGACGTTCCGTTCTGCAATGGCAGAAGAGCTGCCCCGGGAATTCCCGGGTGTCCGGATTTGTGACTTCGGCCATATCGGCGACGGCGGATTGCATTTTAATCTTGTCATTCCGCAGGACCATCAGGGTTACAGGGACAGTTCCTTTGTCGAAAGGCTCCGCGCCTGGGTTATCGTGCAGGTTGTTGAACGCTTCAACGGCAGCTTTTCAGCCGAGCATGCCGTCGGGCGCAGCAATCAGGCCTTCTATGATCGCTACACACCGCAAAAGCTGAAACAGATGTCTGAAGAGCTGAAGAAAATGACGTCTCCCGATCCGCTCGGGGCTGTCACGCTGTCATGAAAAAGGAGGCCCCGGGCCTCCTTTTCTTTGTTGTGCCGGTCAGCTTTATCCCAGCAGTTCGCGGATTTTGCTGGCGATCGCATCGGCTTGTGTGCCATGGGCAAAATGCTGCACATAGGTTCCATCCGGCCCCATCAGATAGGTGATGGAGGAGTGATCAACCAGATAGTCACTGGCTTCAGAGCTTTCCGCCTTTTGATAGAAAACGCGGTAGGACTTGGCCGCAGCCCGCACATCTTCCGGAGAACCGGTCAGGCCCACCATGCCGGGATAGAAGTGGCTGACATAGGCAGCAACTTCCTCGACCTGGTCGCGCTCGGGATCAACTGTGATGAAAACAGGGGTGATCTGTTCCGCGATCGCCGGATCGGTCTTTTCAAGGTTGTCGAGTGCCTGGGACATCAGGGCAAGCGAGGTCGGGCAGACATCCGGGCAATAGGTGTAGCCGAAATAGATCAGCATGTATTTGCCCTTGAAATCTTCCTGTGTCATGCGCTGACCCTCGTGACTGGTCAGCTCGAAGGGGCCGCCGATCAGGGCTGTCCCCGATCCGGACGTGCCTTGTGAGTCATTCTTGAAAAGGTAAAGGCCTGCTGCGCCGCCAATGGCGACCATCAGGCCGAAACCGAGAACCAGCAGGAGGCGATTGAAAGTTTTATCCATTCTGAGAGTCCTGTTGTCCTGTCCTGTTTGGATCGTTTCTGTGAGTAAATGTGCCTGTATTTTGGTCTGTTCAGCAAGGGGTAAAATCAAGGCGCCTCTGTAATGTGGATATTTTTTCGCCAAAGTGAATATTTTACATGACCTTGAGATTCTTCAGCATTTTTTGTTTGAAGGATGGTTCATTGGTTGCCTCTTGCCCTTGCAATCCGCTTTGGAAACACCTAATCAAAGACCAGTAGAGAGTCATGATCCATGTGGTTTTTTGTCTCAAGAGCCAATATCGGGGCTTCAGGTTGAACGAAGAGGATTGAACAGGATGTTTTCTGCACTGGTAAAAGCTGTCGAACAGACACTGGATCCGGCCTTTCGCAAGGTATTTGTCAAATCGCTTCTTCTGTCGCTTGTGACCTTTGTTATCCTCTGGGTTGGAACAGGCTTTGTCTTTTCTGACAACAGCGGCTTTATCGAGAGCTTCATGCCGTCATGGCTGGCGGACTGGATGCCGGACTGGATCTATGCCCTGACAGGTGTGGCACTTGTGGTCTTTGTCAGCTTTATCCTGTTTCCGGCGGTTATGATTGCCGTTATGGCCTTCTTCCTTGAGGACATTGCCAGTGCCGTGGAGCGCAAGCATTACCCCGTGCGAACCGCCGGGCGGGAGCAGCCCGTGGCGGAGGTTCTGATCTCTGCCCTTCAGTTTCTGGGGCTGACACTGGCTGTAAACCTCCTGGCTCTGCCATTTTATATCATGGCCATTTTTATTCCCGGTTTGAGTCTCGTGCTCTACTACCTGATCAATGGCTATCTCTTCGGACGGGAATACTTCGAGATGATTGCCCTGCGCCGGATGGGGCACGGAGAGATGAAAATGAACCATTCAAAACTCAGCGGTCCGGCTTTCCGCACCGGTATGCTGGGCGCCTTTCTCTTTACAATCCCGCTGGTCAACCTGTTGACGCCACTCTGGATGACGGCAGTCATGCTGCACCGCTACGAGGGCTGGCGGGAGCAGGGCAAACTGACTGAAAGCCAGAGCTGATTGAAGGGTTCGGCGCATGTTGAGTTCCCTGACCTTTCCGTTTCGTGCTGGCCTGTCTGTCGGGCTCCTGGCTGTTCTGGCTGCCTGTGGCTCTGCCCCGGATCAGACGAAACCTGTTGCGGATATTCCTGCTGCTGAAACAGAGCAGCTGGAGCCTGAAACTCTTGAGAAACAGGAAGCCGAAAGAGAAACGGACAGGCCTGAACAGCCGGAACTGCCTGATTTTGATCTGAAGCCCGAGAGTTACAGGGGTCTGGACCCCGCCGAAATTCGCGACGTTTTGGGTTCTGCTGTTCTGGAGCGCTCCGAACCCCCGGGACTGCTGTTGCAGTTTCATGCAGAGGACTGCGTATTGGATGTGGTTTTCTATGATGGACTTTCAAGCTATCTGGAAGCCAGGGACCGGGCGGTTAAAAAAGTGAAGCTGGAAGAGTGCCTCAAAGCCCTTTTGACAGCCGAATATCTCCGAAAGAATGCTGTGCAACCAGCCAGCCGGTGAGGCCCTGAAAGCGAACCGACAGCTCTTTTGTTCCGTAAACTGTGCTATAGTGCCCGTGGAACAGGATGGAAGAGAGAATGTCACAGCAGGGCGGTGATGAAAGGACAAGGCAGATCACTTCTGTGCCTATGGTGGCGCAGGAACCCGGCTTTGATCTGATTCTGACGCCTCATCGCAGCTTTTCCGATCCGATTCTGAACAGGGTCTTGCTGATTGTCTCAGCCGTTGCCCTGACGGGAAGTGTTATCCTGTTTTCCCTTGGAGCCTGGCCTATTGTCGGTTTTCTTGGTGTGGACGTCCTGCTGCTCTGGTGGGCCTTTCGTGCGAGTTCCCGTTCTGCGCTGAGACAGGAGCGTCTGACACTGAGGGATCATCAGCTGCTTTTTTCCAGACGGGATCACTGGGGAAAAACAAGGGAATGGCTTTTTCAGCCGGTCTGGTCGCGCTGGGAATTTTCCGGTCAGGAAGAGGATTCCAGGCTCAAACTGTCAATGGGGGGCATGACTGTCTCTGTGGGAACCTTCCTGTCCCACCAGGAACGCAAAGAGCTTTACAGAACGGTTTCTGACGCTCTGCATCACTACCGTTAAAGAGAAAAATCAGGGATTGAGTGCTGTTACATCCGGGCTGTTTTCCCAGAGGGATGCGCCAAGGATCGGGCCTGTCTCTCCCTGCTGGAGGATAAGGGCAAAACCCTGATCAACCCCCGAGCCTTCGATTTCAGGGAAGGTGAAATTGATTTCGGGATCGGTACCGTTCCAGACGGTGACGGGGAGCCAGTGACGCACAACATGATTGTTGATTGAAAGCTTGCCGGCGTTCTCTCCTCTTCTGATCTGGGTTTCGTGGCTCTGGTCATAAACCGCGAGCCACAAAACGGCCTGGGAGACGGAGACCTGCTCGTCCCGGGGCTTCAGCTCAATGCGCAGGTCTGAACCGACAGGCAGGGGACCTGTCATGGATTTCATGCGGAGTTGAACCGGATTGGGCGTGCTGGCAGCCTTTTGCACTTCGCTGAGCACCTGTGCACGTCGCGAACCGACAAGCTCTTCCTGACCGTCAATGACCATTTGCGGTGTGTAAATGTAGCGCAGATCCAGTGTGCTGGCGTAATCCCGCTGACGCTCTGTGGCCTCCGGGCGGGCGAAGGGGTCTTTCCAGCCAATGTAGTCCCAGTAATCAACATGGTGGGCCAGAGCGATCACACCGGGCTGTTCCGCAAGCTGGTTCAGCAGGGCTTCGGCAGGGGGGCAGGAGCTGCAGCCCTGTGAAGTGAAGAGTTCGACGACAACAGGTGAGACAAAGCCGATTTCTGTTGTACTGGCTCTGGCAATCTGCCCGTCGGCCAGCTTTTGTTCCAGCCTGGCCTTCTCCTCGCTGGGGAGCCCCATGAACATTTCCATGGCTTCCTTTGCCAGAATAAGGCCACAGGTGAAGAGAGCGACAATGAGCACGCCCCACAGCAGGGATTTCTGTTCGGTTAAAAAGGTCATGTGAGTGTGTCTACACTTTGTAACAGTTGACAGGGCAAGGTCCGTCCACCGCCCTTTGTGTCTTTTTTCAAGTATGGAAGGCAGGCCTGCTCAACACCACTCACATTGGTGTCATTTCTGTGTGACGCTTGCTGTAAAAGTGTGCAACCGGATGGGGTTGTTTGGGGAAAGTGAAATAAAAATATTAAAAAATAAGACCTTAGAGGATTTTAGGGGATGATTTTCGTTAAAAAGTATGTAAACTTTTCAGAAAAAGAAAAAGCAGAACCTAAAAAGGGGGGCTTTCCATGCCAGACGAGCTCGACTCGACGTTCCATGAGGAGCGTGGTCTTGAATTGGCTTGTGCAGCAGATAACACGGAATTTGCTGATGAACGGCTCGGGCAGCTGTTCAACTGGTGGCAAGGGAATCGCGGTGATTTCCTTCCTTTGCGATCCGCTTTTGACATTGTCCAGTTCAAAAGCCTGGTGCCCAACATCTTTCTGTTCAAAAGAAAGGGGCCCTCTGATTACGAGTGGATTCTGCAGGGCGAGGAAGTGATTGCACTCTTTGGAAAAACAACGAAGCTGTCGGATCTGGATGAGCGCCGACAGGGCGAGGTTGACCAGCTGTTTCACTATTATGATACCGTGCTGGAACGCAAGGCCTGCTTTGTGAACAATGGCAATCTGAACTACGTGAACAAGCCCTCGCTCAGCTTCCAGTCCATCGATTGTCCGATCAGCAGTGATGGCACCCATGCCGATATGATCATCGGTATCATTGCGGCCTGGAGCCCCGAGTGAAAAAAGCGGAGCTGGTCAGCTCCGCTTTCGCATCTCAGACAGCCTTTGAGTAGCTGCGCTTCACCGTGTCGTGATAGGCATCAAAGACAGCGCAGACGGCCCGGACCAGAGCCCGCCCGCCGGGTTGCATTTCGACAACGCCGTCTTTCACAGACACAATCGAGTCTGCGATCATGGGGTGAAGTTCCTGACACTCCTGATCAAAATGATTGGCCGGAACGCCATGCCGGGCACAGATTTCCTTCAGGTCGGCACTCTGGAAGCACATGAGCTTCTCGATAACCTCACCTCTCAGGCGGTCTTCTGCTGAAAGAGGAATGAATTTACCCATGGGGAGCCGGCCTTCGGAAATGTCTGATTTGTAAAGGTTGATGGGAACCTTGTTCTGGATGATGGCCTGGGGAAGCGCGCTGATGGAGGACGCACCCAGGCCGATCAGGTGTTCTGCCCTGTCACTGGTGTAGCCCTGAAAGTTTCTGCGCAGGGTGCCGTTTTTCAGGGCGAGCGACAGGCTGTCATCAGGTTTTGCAAAGTGATCCAGCCCGATCTGGATGTAGCCGGCATCTGTGAGGCGTTTTGCTGCGGCATCCTGCTGGGCAAAGCGTTCAAAGAAATCCGGAAGGGTCTCTTCCGGGATCAGGCGCTGGTGGGCCTTGAACTTCGGCATGTGGGCATAACCGAAAAGGGCGAGTCGGTCCGGGGCCATTTCCAGAACGGCGTCGACTGTTTCTGTCACACTTTCGACAGTCTGGTGAGGCAGGCCGTAGATCAGATCCATGTTGATTGCATTCACGCCGCCATCGCGCAGGGTGTCCACAACGTCACGTGTCTGTTCCATGGTCTGAATGCGGTTTATGGTGCGCTGAACGAGCGGGTTGATGTCCTGCACGCCAAGGCTGGCCCGGTTGATGCCTGCCCTGATCCAGCTTTGAAGATGCTCGCGCGGGAGGTCCCGCGGATCGATCTCCAGGGCCAGCTCTGCATCCTCTGTGAAGGTGAAGAATCTCTGAAGATCCTCAAAGAGGTCTGTGACCTCTTCCCCTGTCAGGATTGTGGGGCTGCCGCCACCGAAGTGAAGATGGCGAACAGGGCGCCTGTCTGTATGGGCATCCAGATGACCTCCGACAAGCCTGATCTCCTGCCGGAGAACCTTCAGGTAGTCCGAGACAGGTTTGTGCTGTTGCGTGATCTTAGTATGACAGCCGCAGAACCAGCAGAGGCTGTCACAGAAAGGAACGTGAATGTAGAGAGAAAGAGGAGCGTCGGCTGGCAGTTTTTCGAGCCAGTCAATGTGGTCCTCCTCGCTCAATCCGTCCTGAAAGAGATGTGCCGTTGGGTAGCTCGTATAGCGAGGAACCCCGCGGTCATATTTGAGTATGGTGTCCGTCTTCATAACGGGGAGACTAGTCCCCGCAGGGACGGACTGCCATGACTCAGATCAAGACTGTTTTTCCCCTTCGGGAAAAATCAGAGGCTCATGCAGATGTATTTCATTTCCAGATAGTCCTCGGTGCCGTGGCGGGAGCCTTCACGGCCCAGCCCGGACTGCTTGATGCCACCGAAGGGGGCGACCTCGGTGGAAATCAGGCCTGTGTTGACACCGACCATTCCGTATTCGAGGGCCTCTGCCACCCGGTAGACCCGGGACAGGTCGTTTGCGTAGAAATAGGAGGCCAGACCGAAGATTGTATCGTTCGCCTGCCGGATGACATCCTCTTCGTCCTCGAATTTGAAGAGGGGGGCCACCGGGCCGAAGGTTTCATCGCTGGAAACCATCATTTCGCGGGTAACGCCGGTCAGAACGGTCGGTTCAAAGAAGGTTCCGCCCAGATCGGCATGGCGTTTCCCACCCAGCTTTACGCTGGCTCCTTTGGAAACAGCATCCGCGATATGTTCCTCGACCTTGTGGACGGCTTCCTCGGAAATCAGGGGGCCTGTTGTGACACCTTCTTCAAGGCCGTCGCCCAGTTTCATTTCGGCAATAGCCCTTGCCAGTTTTTCAGCAAAGGCATCATAGACACCGGCCTGAACATAGATGCGGTTTGCGCAGACGCAGGTTTGCCCGTTGTTGCGGTATTTGGAAATCATTGCGCCCTCGACAGCCTTGTCCAGATCGGCATCGTCAAAGACAATAAAGGGAGCATTGCCGCCCAGTTCCAGAGAAAGCTTCATGATCTGGTCAGCCCCCTGACGCATCAGGATGCGACCGACTTCGGTTGATCCTGTAAAGGTCAGCTTGCGCACGGTCGGATTGGAGCAGAACTCCTGCCCGATTGCCGCGGATTTCGAGGAGGTGATGACATTGAAAATCCCTGCGGGAACACCCGCTTCCTCTGCCAGCTTAGCCATCGCAAGGGCGGACAGTGGCGTGTTTTCGGCAGGACGGGCAACGAAGGCACAGCCGACAGCCAGGGCAGGGGCAACCTTGCGGGCAATCATGGCATTGGGGAAATTCCATGGTGTGATCGAGGCCACGACACCGATGGGCTGCCTGATCACAGTGATGCGCTTGTCGGCCTGATGCCCGGGAATGGTCTCCCCGTAAACGCGTTTGGCTTCTTCGGCAAACCATTCGATGAAGCTGGCGCCGTAAAGGATCTCGCCTCTGGCTTCTGCAAAAGGTTTGCCCATCTCCGCAGTCAGGATTGTGCCGAGATCATCGGCGTTTGCGACCATCAGATCATGCCAGCGGCGCAAAACGGCAGAGCGTTCCTTGCCAGTTCTGGCAGCCCAGTCCTTTTGGGCCAGACGGGCCGCCTCGATGGCGTTGCGTGTTTCCTCGACTCCCAGATCGGCCACATCAACCAGAACATCACCGCGGGCAGGATTGTGCACGGGGAATGTTGTACCATCCCCGGCGTCGATCCACTGGCCGTTCACATAGGCTCTGGAGCAGAGAAGTTCGGGGCGGTTCAGTCTGGATGAAAGATCTGTAGAGGTCATGGCCGGATCCTGTTCTGGAAGCTGTTTTGGGCTTTTGTTGAGAGCATCGGGGTGCCGTTCTGATTTGATAGCAGTTAAGCACCTTTGGCGTGAAGCGATAAAGTGCCCTGAGCCCATGAAAAAAGGCGCAATCCCCGGAAAGTGATCGCGCCTTTTCTGTCAGGATCGAAAGGGTTTACTTCCGGTCGCTCAGACCCGTTTCGAAGATTTCCTCACCCTTTTCGTGCCACTGGGCGACTTCCTCTTCGCTGGCTTTCGGGCTGAACTTGCCCAGCAGCGCGTAGACGATACCCAGCAGCGGGGAGATCCAGCAGGCAAAGGCGAGCGGGATGTACCACAGGTTTTCCAGATTGGTGCCGTCAACAATGCCGAGGCCCAGTGCCGAGATGACAAAGGCGCCCCCGACGTTCCAGGGGATCAGCGGGGAGATCAGTGTGCCCCCTTCCTCCAGTGCGCGGGAGAGGTTCTTTGTTGAATAGCGAATGCCGCGATATGCCGGGGCGAACATGCGGCCTGGCAGGGTGATGGACAGATAGACATCACCGGAAATAGCATTGGTCAGAATGGAACTGAAGGTGGAGAAAATCTGCAGACCGGCAAAGCTGCGGATGCCGGAGACAATCACCTGCAGGATCACCTGCAGACATTTGGTGCGTTCCAGTGCGCCGCCCAGTCCCAGTGCGAAGAGGACGAGGGTGATCAGCCAGGTCATGGACATGACACCGCCGCGGTTGAGCAGGCTGTCGAGTTCGGAAACAGAGGTTTCAATCTTGTAGCCGCTGTGCGCATAGGTCCAGATGTCGTGGAGGCCAACACCCTGGAAGAGGGCAATCAGGCCACCGAGAACGACGCCTGCAAACAGGGAGGGGATGGCAGGCATCTTGCGCACGGCAAGAACAATGACAAGGAGCAGCGGCAGAAGTGTCACAGGTGAAATGTTGAAGTTTTCTTCCAGACCTGTGGTCATTCCGGCAATCTTTTCGGAACTCAATGCGCCTTCGCCGGCAACCGAAAAACCGGCAACAACATAGATTGCAAGGGCAATCAGCATGGCCGGAATGGTTGTTGGCAGCAGGTTGCGGATGTGATCGAAAAGATCAACGCCGGAAACCGCCGGAGCCAGGTTTGTTGTATCGGACAGAGGCGAGATCTTGTCGCCAAAAAAGGCACCGGAAACGACGGCACCCGCTGTCCAGTAGGCGGGAATGTCAAATCCGCTGCCAATCCCCATCAGTGCCAGTCCGACGGTTCCAACTGTTCCCCAGGAGGTCCCGAGGGAAACGGAAACGAATGCACAAAGCAGCATGGCTGTGGCGAGGAAAAAGGCGGGGTCAATCAGGCCCAGTCCATAGTAGATCATGGAAGGAACGGTGCCGGATGCAATCCAGACACCAACGGCCATGCCGACGATCAGGAGAATGGAAACGGAAGGAAGGGCAACGGAGATAACGTGGAAGATTCCTTCCTGGATGTCCTGCCATTTGTAACCGTGAAGATAGCCGACAATTCCTGTGACCGTGATGCCCATGACGATGGGAATGTGGGGGGTGAAATCACCAAAGTAAAAGAGCTGAACAATCAGAAAGGCGAGTGTTGCCAGAATGGGCAGCAACGCCATTGGCAGGCTGGGAGTGCGTTCCATGTTTTTTACGTCCATGTATTTGTCTTATTGAACTGTTTCAGTGCAGTTTATGCACAATTCCTTTGCCAATAGCACAATCGTTTCCCCGAGGAAATATCCAATGGGCTGTCCGGGGCCTCTGCGCTTTGGCAAGGCCGTTACCCGGGCTGTTTCGGTGAGGGTCTGTTCAAGTCGTGAGCGCCGCGATTTCAGATTCCAGAAAGGTTTGAAAGTGGTTTTGGTTCTGTTCTGAAGTTGTTGGAATTCTGTTTCCGGTAAAGGGTTTGATGTAGCTGTTCTTTTATTTTTCAATCATAAATAAATTCCATTTAACATTAATTCATTGTTTAATAGGCTATGTATAAAAATTAAAAACCGGGGTTATCCAAGATGTCAGGAATGGAAAATACACGGAATATCGATGTTAACAGAAGAGTACAGTTCACGCGTATTACGGATGAAGACAGGGCTGCTCTTGTTGCTCTTCATCCTTTGATTGCATCCGCTCTGGATCAGGTTCTCGATCTGTTTTACGAGCATGTCCTGTCCGAGCCGACGCTGAAGGCCTTTTTCGAGGACCCTGCTGTTTTGAAACATGCCAGGGAGCGTCAGAAGATCCACTGGCTGGATCGGGTCTTTTCCGGAAAGTTTGATCAGGACTATGTAAAGTCGATCCGTGCGATTGGTATGGCCCATGCGCGGATCGGTCTGAACCCGCGCTGGTATATCGGGGGGTACTGCTTTGTTTCCAACAGACTGATGAACCTGATACTGGAACACTATCCCGATCCGGCTGAATCGGGGCGCTTTGTGGAGGCCGTCAACAAGGCTGTCTTTCTGGATATGGACCTTGCCATATCAGTCTACATTGATGCGGCCAACGACAAGGTTCAGGAAACGATGAACCGCCATGCAGAGAGTTTCGAGAACGAAGTGAAGGTTGTCGTCGACGGCGTGGCCTCTGCGGCGACCGAACTGCAGGCAACCTCCCAGACCATGGCAGCTTCGGCAGAGGAGACCTCTGTTCAGGCGGAAACAGTCTCGACGGCTGCGGAACAGGCTGCGGCTTCTGTTGAGGCGATACAGCGTCAAACCCATCAGGCCGAGGAGGTTTCAGGCCGGGCGGCCAGGTCCGTCGAGCATTCCAAGGGAACAATGGAGAGCTTGACACAGGCCGCAGAGCAGATTGGTTCGTTCAGCAAAACCATTCACGATATCGCCCGTCAGACCAATCTGCTGGCCCTGAATGCCACCATTGAAGCAGCCCGTGCAGGGGAAGCCGGCAAGGGCTTTGCCGTGGTGGCAACCGAAGTGAAATCCCTTGCGCAGAAAACAGCGGCAGCGACCGAGGACATTGCCCGCCAGATTGACGCAATCCGTGATGCCAGTGGCAACGCCAGCCATGCGATTGACGCGATGGGTGAGGCCATTGGCGAGGTTGGATCGGTTATGACTGAAGTGGCCAACAAAATGACAGCGCAGGCCGAAAACATTCAGCATGTTTCCGAAAACATCGCTGGTGTGAAGGAAGCGTCCCAGCAAAGCGGACAGGCCGCACTGGACACACAGGGAGCCTCCGACGAACTGGCAAAGCAGTCCAATTACCTGACCCGGCAGGTTGACGGTTTCCTCGACAAGGTCAGGGCGAAAGGGTGATTTTGACCTGTCCTGAAGTCTGTGAAATCCGGACAGTAAAAAGGCAGGGACTGTCCCTGCCTTTTTGTATCCTGTTCAGGCCTTGAAGCGTTCAACAATCTGTTCTGCATAGTGGCAGGCGACATTGTGTCCCTCGCCAAAGCTGCGCAGGTCCGGCTCTTCCATGCGGCACCGTTCTGTGACCATGGGGCAACGGGTGTTGAAGCGGCACCCCTGTGGCAGGTTTGCCGGGTTCGGGATCTCTCCTGTCAGGCGTTCGGGTTCGAATTCCGCATCGGGATCCGGACGCGGAACAGCTGAAAGCAGGGCGCGTGTGTAGGGGTGGCGCGGACGATAGAAAATCTCCTCGGTTGGCCCGATCTCGACAATCTTGCCGACATACATCACGGCAACGCGGTCCGAGATGTGAGCCACCACAGACAGGTCGTGTGCAATAAAGAGGAAGGTGATGTTCAGCTCTTTTTGCAGGTCCTGCAGCAGATTGATGATCTCGGCCTGAATGGAGACATCAAGGGCGGCAACAGACTCATCGCAGACCACGAATTCCGGGCGTCCGACCAGGGCTCTGGCAATGCAGATCCGCTGGCGCTGCCCTCCGGAGAAGGCATGGGGGAAACGGCGGAGGTGTTCGAGGTTCAGCTTGCACAGGGCTGCTGTCTCGCGAACGCGCTCGTCGATCTGTTCCTTGCTCAGGCCTTCGATGTTGTTGGCTTCCAGAGGCTCGGCGATGATGTCGCGCACCGTCATCCGCGGGTTCAGGGACGCATAGGGGTCCTGGAAAATCATCTGCATGTGCCTGCGGAATTTCTGCAGGTTTTTGCCTTCCAGCGTGATCAGGTTGACCGGTCCGTCGCCAGTGTGGAACGTGGCTTCACCCCCTGTGGGTCTGTAGGCCCGCAAAAGCGCACGACCAACCGTCGTCTTGCCTGATCCTGATTCGCCTACAAGGCCAAGGGTTTCGCCGCGATTGATGTCAAAGGACACACTGTCGACGGCCTTGACGAACATTTCGCTGCCGCCAAAGAGACCTTTCTTGCCAATGGGGAAGTAAAGCTGGAGATCCTCGACCTCGATCAGCTTTTCGTTGCGCGGGCTCTCCTGTTGTTCAGCGAGACTCATGATGCGGCCTCCTGTTGGGTCAGCAGGTGACAGCTGACTTCGTGTTTGTCTGTAAGCTGTGTCGGTGCCGGCATCGAGCTTGCGCAAAGCCCGGATATTGCTTGCGGGCAACGCGTGTGAAAGGGGCAGCCGGTGGGGCGTTCAAGGGGGCTGGGAATGTCTCCGCCGACAGGGGAGAGCCGGTCCTCCAGATGGTCCACGTTCGGAAGTGCTTTCAGCAAACCCTGTGTGTAGGGATGCTGAGGGTTCTTGAGAACTTCCTTTGTGCTGCCATATTCAACAACCTTGCCCAGATACATAACGGCAATGTCGTGGGCAACCTGTGACACAACACCGAGATCATGGGTGATAAAGATGATCGACATCTCCAGCTCCTGCTGGAGTGAGCGCATCAGATCGAGAACCTGGGCCTGAATTGTGACATCCAGTGCCGTGGTTGGTTCATCCGCGATCAGGACATTCGGGTTGGTGGACAGGGCCAGGGCGATCATGGCGCGCTGACGCATTCCGCCCGAGAGTTCCCCAGGGTACTGGTCAATCCGCTGTTCCGGGCTGGAGATGCCGACCTTGCGCAGCATCTCTATTGCCAGTTCGCGAGCCTGTTTCTTGCTGGCATCGCGATGGAGGCGTATGGCTTCCACCATCTGGTTGCCAATGGTGTAAACCGGGGAAAAGGACGCCATGGGCTCCTGAAAGATCATGCCGATCTCTCCACCGCGGATATCGCGGATTTTCCGGCTGTTGGGCTTCAGGCTCAGAACATCGGTCTGCGTGCCGTCCTGCTCGGTGAGGACAATGCGTGATCCCGCACCGATCCTGATGTTCCTTGCGTTGAGCTGGACAGCGCAGCGCGTCGAGACCGACTTGCCGGAACCGGACTCTCCGACCAGACCGAGGGTCCGGCCCTTTTCGAGTTTGAAAGAGACGCCGTCGAGAACCTTGATCATGCCTTCATCGGTTTTGAAGGAAACGTCGAGGTTTTCAAACGACAGAATGGTTTCTGCAGTCATCATCATTTCCTTCCTATTTGTCCGCAACCTGATAGGGGTCGGCAGCATCACGCAAACCGTCGCCCAGGATGGTAAAGGCCAGAACCGCCACCACGACAAAGGCGGCCGGAATGAACAGCCACGGAGCCTGTTCGATTGCGCGCACGTTCTGGCCTTCCTGCAGCAGGATGCCCCAGGACACGGACGGCGGACGCAGGCCCAGGCCAATGAAACTGAGAGCCGTTTCGCTCAGGATGATGTAGGGGAAGGAGATCACGAGATCGACAATGATGTAGCTGGTGAAAGAAGGCAGCATGTGTTTGGAGATCACACGGTAGGGCGAAGCTCCGGACAGTTCTGCTGCCAGCACATAATCTTCATGGCGCTGGGACAGCAGGTGCCCCCGGATGCGTCGTGCCAGGGTCGGCCAGCCCAGAAAACCGAAGATGATGGTCATGGCAAAGTAGACCTGAATGTTTGTCCACTCGGGCGGGAAGGCTGCCGAAATCCCCATGTAAAGCGGGATGATGGGGATCACCCGGATGATTTCTGTACCCCGCTGGATGGTGTAGTCCGTCCAGCCGCCGTAGTAACCCGCAATGCCGCCAATCACGAGCGCCAGCACAAAGGAAAGCATCACGCCGATGAAGCCGACAGACAGGGATGTTCTTGACGCATAGAGAACCCGGGAGAAGACATCCCGTCCCAGATCATCGGTACCAAAGAGGTGGATCTTTGCCTTGGGATCATCCAGCGCGAAGAGGCGCAGATCCGATTTGAACAGTCCGAAGAAATCGTAGTCTTCGCCGGTGTGGGCAAAAAACTCGAGGTAGATACGTGTCTCCGGATCAGGTTTGGCAATCAGGCGCAGTGTCACCGGATCACGCTTTGTGGTGACGCCGTGAACAAAGGGCCGCAGGGAGAAGCCGTTGTGATCCCAGAACTGCGGAATTTGCGGAGCGGAATAGACCTGCTTGCTGTCGCGTGTGGTCGGGCCATAGGGGGCAAAGAACTCTGCAAAGACGCCGGTGATGATCATGGTGAGCAGAACAATGGCTCCTACCATGGCGGCCTTGTGGCGTCGGAAACGCCACCAGATCAGTTGCCACTGGGAGGCCGTGTAGTATTTCACAGCATCCTGTTGTTTCCTGGTTTCGTTCGTCATTTCGCTTGTGCTCATCTTAACCTCCCTGCAGCTTGATGCGAGGATCGACCAGAGCCAGAAGCAGGTCAGATACGAAGTTCATAACGACGATAAAGAAGGTCAGCATCAGCAGGATTGCGCCTGCGACATTCATATCGAGGTCAAGATAGGACTTGATCAGAAGCTCGCCCAGTTCAGGCAGGCTGAGAACAAGGGCGACGATCGGGAGCTCGGAGAAAATACGGTTCACATCAAAGCCGATGGTGGAGATGACCGGATTGATTGCCAGACGGGCCGGGTACTTGAGAAGCAGCCGTTTTTCCGGAACACCGCGTGCGCGTGCAGCTGTGACCGAGAGCTTGTTCAGCTCATCCAGCATTGTCGAGCGGACAGTCTGCAACTGAAGCGCTGTTGCAGACCAGGCCAGTACAATGGCCGGAACAATCAGGTGTGCCAGCAGGTCCGTGAATTTGCCCCAGCTCCAGGGCTGCCCGACATATTCCTCGGAAAAGAGACCGCCGACCGAGGTGTCAAAAATGGTCACGGAAATGTAGAGCATGATCAGGGCCAGCAGGAAGTTTGGCAGGGCCAGCCCGAGATAGGAAAACACAGTCAGGGAATAATCAGGGAGAGAGTGTCGCCGGACTGCGGCGTATATGGCTATGGGGATGGCCAGTATATAGGTCAGGATCAGGGTGGAGTAGAGAATGGCCAGTGTCAGCCACAGCCTGTCGCCGATCACCTTGTTAACGGTGGTTTCATAGGCAAAAGCCTGACCGAAGTCGAAATCGGTCACGATATTTGTGATCCAGTTGAAGTAACGTTCCGGTGCGGGTCTGTCCAGCCCGAACTTGACACGAACGTTCTGGATGTCAGCTTCAGTAATGGCTATGCCCGAACCGGAAGCCTTGCGAAACATGTAGCGTTCCGCATAGTCACCGGGTGGCAGTTCCATGATGGCGAAAACCATAACAGAAACAGCCAGCATCGTCAGGATCATTCCGCCGATGCGATGAACCAGAAATGACAGCACTGCTCTCTCCTCGCAGTTTTTTGTAGTTTTTTTAACCTGCCCTGCTTGTGCAATGGCATGCCGGGAACCCAGATTGATTCCCGGCATGGCCCTGTCAGATGATTTTATGAAAACGGATCAGTTTTCAATGTACCACTGAGATGGACGGAACGGGTAAGTGCGGTAGTAATCATACGTCGCGGCAGAGAACAGCGGGATGTTCTTGACGCGGTTGTGTTTGATCACCGGAGCAGAAACGTTGCCGATTACGCCCATACGGATGAAGTTGCGGTTGTGGATTGCGGCAAGCTCCTGTCCAAGCTCTTCGTTTTCCGCAGTGCCGGGGGCCTTTTGCAGGAACTGGTCGGTCAGGTCCCACAGCTTTTTGATGTCGGCAGGTGGCTCGACACCTTCTGTGCCGCCACTTTGTTTCCACTGTGCCCAGCCAACTCCTGTGACAGGCTCAAAGTAGTCCCCGAATGGCGGGACAATGTTTTCACTGGACTGGAAGACAGCTGTGTAGGACTTGCTGGCACCGTTCCATGTGGCGATATCAAGGGCATTGTTGTTGCCCAGTTCACGGTATTCGTCAGAAGTAACCTCCTTCAGATCAACGCGAACGCCAATGTCACCCCAGTAACCGGCAGCCAGTTCGTGCATGCGCACCGGAGCACCCTGGTTGGAGTAGATCACGCGAACGATCAGGGTGTCACCGTTTTTCAGATCGCGCAGGCCGTCGCCGTTCCGGTCAACCAGATCTAGCTCGTCCAGAATGGCCTTGGCTTTTTCCGGATCGTAATCGATTGCAAAACGGCTGAGGTCCTCATCGATGAAGTCTGCTGTCAGAGGTTCGAACAGGGAGCTCATCATCGGCTCACCCTGAGCCAGATAGACCAGTTCGTTGATCTCTTCGCGGTTCAGCGCAATGGACATGGCTTCGGAGAACTTCGGATTTGCGAAGAACTCACGCTTGTTCTCGTCTTCAATTGTGGTGTTGAAGGAGTAGTAGCTGCCTGTACCCAGACCCGGGGAAAGCTCTACGGTGTAGTTGCCGTTGCCTTCGTTCTCCTTGTAGTAGGAGAAATCTTCAAGGAACAGGGCCTGTGCCTTGTAGTCCACTTCGCCGTTTGCGATTTTCAGGTTGCGGACTTCCTTGTCCGGAACATAGCGCTCATCGATGAAGTCAATGTAGGGCAGTTGGTTGCCGGCTGTATCAACCTGGAAGAAGTAGGGGTTTGCCTTGAGCTTGCGCCCCTCGGACGTTTCCTCGATCAGGATGTGGGATTCCAGTGTCGGAACAACAACGGTGTCTGTGCCTTTCAGCAGCGGGGACGGGACGTCTTTCCAGTCGGAGGCACCGTAGTAGTTGTTGACCATTGCGGCCCAGTTCTCGAAGCCTTTTTCCGTGGCCAGCTTGTCGGCGTCCGGATTGTAGGTTGCGTGCATCTTCTCGAAGAAGTGTTTGGGCTGGAACGGCTGCGCAAAGGTGGAGGCCAGCTTGACCGTCAGGCTTGGTGCAGGAACCGGGAAGTTGAAGACAACAGTTGTCGCATCCGGTGTTTCAACCTTCATCGGCTTGCCGTCGAACAGCCATGCGGATGGAGTTTCCGGGAAGATGTTCTTGTTCAGTATCAGGTCGTTGTACCAGAAGGCAACATCTGCGGATGTGAAAGGCTCGCCGTCAGACCACTTGTGGCCTTCACGCAGTTTGAAGGTCAGCTTTGTAAAGTCGTCGTTGTATTCCCAGGACTTCGCAATGTTTGGAACAATTGTCTGAAGGTCATCGGAATAGCGGACAAGGTTGACGTGGCGCACGGAGAGCAGGTCGGATGTGCCGGCTTCCGTTGCGTTGGACAGACCGCGCAGGGTTCCGCCGTACTGGCCGCAATCATCGTATGGCAGGACGACCAGCGCTTCAGCAGGGATACGATCGGCTGCTGCCGGCAGGTTCTCGCCGTCAAACAGAGGATTGCCCTTGATTTCCAGCGCTTTGTAATCTGTCAGATCCAGCTGCTGGGGAAAGGCGGTATCAACACCCATCGGGTCGTTAACGGTCGGGCAGCTTGCTGCATGGGCAGCAGGCGAAAAGCCCATTGTCATCGCAAGTGCGGATGCACCTGCAATCAGGGTCAGTTTGGTTTTCATGTCAACAGCCTCCTTATGCTGTCAGAGATAGTCCTGAAAAATGAGCTTTTGCTCTTTTTATATTTTCTGGGTCTTACACCTTATCGATTTGCAACGCACAGGCCATCCTGTGTCGCTGCCATCAAATCCAGAGCTCCATATTCGTTCTGCATGCGCCAGCTCAGAAGCCTGCGTGTATAGTCCAGCAAAACCGGAGCATAATCTGGCTCGCCAGCCAGATTCTTGAGTTCACCGGGATCTGCCTTCACATCAAAAAGAAGGGGCGGCAGAGCCGAAAAGTGAACGAGTTTGTGGTTGTCATCCCGAATGATGGACAGATTGCAGCTATCGGAGTGCAGGCCGAAGTGCTCTTCTGCTGATCGGGTTGCAACGTTTCTGAAATCATAGTGGTGGCAGACAAAGCTGCGCCATGTCTCCGGCTCCCGGCCCTGCAGGAAGGGCAGGAGCGAGTGACCGTCACATTGATGGGGAACAGAAAGGCCATTGGCCTCGAGTATGGTCGGGAGCAGGTCAATGGACTCTGTAAAACGATCAATGGTCTGTCCGCAGACGCTTCCTTTCGGGCCCTTGATAATCAGGGGAATGTGATAGGACGCCTCGAAGTAGGATGCCTTGCCCAGCATGTGGTGATCACCCATCTGCTCTCCGTGGTCGGAGGTGAAGATGATCATGGTGTCATCGTACAGGTCGTTATCCTTCAGATGCCGGATCAGGCGACCGATCTGATTGTCGACTTCGGTCATCAGGCCGTAATAGGTGGCGCGGATGTTGCCGATGTCCTCGTCACTCAGGCTGGCGACGGACTGATCCGGCCGATCTCCCTCTTCCTCGGCAACGCCCTTGATGAAACCGGACAGCTTCTGGATGCCCAGACTGTATTCCATGAAGGGATGTGATTCCGCCTCGGCTTCCGGATTTTCGGCGCGGGTTCTTGAGGGGATGGCGTTGGAGCCTCTGTAGAGATCGTTGTAGGGGGCAGGCGCAATGAAGGGAGGATGCGGTTTGATGAAGTTGGCCTGAACGAAGAAGGGTTCGCCTTCCGTCATGGCCAGATGATCAATCACGCGATCTGTCAGCCAGGCTGTGTCACTGTCCTCGGCCCTGAAGACGGCAGGCTGGGAGGTCAGGCCCTTTTCGGGAACAGAGCGATCCGGCCTGTAGATGTCATAGCCGGACTTGCGAACATGGTATCCCTTGCGCTTCAGATCGGACAGCCAGGGCTTGTTGTCCTCAATCAGTCCGGCCCCAACTGTAAAACCCGGCAGAACACCTTCGTAGCTTTTCAGCGCGGGGTCCTGCGGAGCGCGATCGCGCGGGTCCGGCGTGATGTCCGTGTAGCCGAACATAACGGGGTCAAATCCGCCCTTTCGCAGTTCCAGTGCCATGTTGGTGAAATCGCGATTGAGCGGGGTGCCGTTTGTGATCATGCGATGGTTCTGGGGGTACATTCCTGTCAGGAATGTTGCGCGTGACGGACCACAGGGCACAGAGCAGGTGTAGTGTTTCGGGAAGACAACGCCGTCCTTTGCAAGCGCATCAATGTTGGGAGTCCTGACCACGGGATGTCCAGTGCACCCCAGTGTGTCTCCTCTCCATTGATCGGCCACGATCATCAAAACGCGTTGTTGCTTCATTCGTCAGAACCCCAGATGTCAGGTTTTGCAGACTGCAGATGCAGAACAGTCAGCAAAGCACATTTCACAGCCTGAAAACGGAGTGAATGTCCTTGTCCGCTATTGATCCTAAGACAGTCACTCTTTTGTGAAAGGGTCAGAACGAAAGGATTCATGCAGTCCAGAATTCATCGAAGTGAAACAGTTTGTATTATGCAAGGTTAACATATTGATATTTTTATAAAAATATTTTCTTGAAGATTCTGTTAAATCTTTGCTGTTTCTGTTTTTTTGTGGGAAAAAAACACGCTTTTTGTTGTTTGGCTCAATTGACCATGCCAGAATATCAATGAATGCCTGTTGCCGGAATGAAACTCTGAAATAAAAAAGACACACAGACTTGGGATAAGGGTTTCTTCGCTTGTGTTGATGAACAGGAAGGTAGGAACACTGTGCCTCGTCAGTCTTCTGGTGTGCCCCTGAGCGGCATTGTGCTGGATCACAATGCCTCCACATCCCTTTATCTCCAGCTTTATAATGCCATATCGGCCATGATACTGGGCGGAACGCTCCAGATCGGGGACAAGTTGCCGGCAACGCGGGAGATTTCAAAGGAGCTGAATATCTCCCGTTCGACGGTGAATCATGCGATTGATCTCCTGCTCTCGGAAGGTTTTCTGGAGACGCGGAACCGCTCCGGAACTTACGTCAGTGATGCGATCCAGACAGAGCTGACGGAATTCCAGCAACGCGAGGATATCCAGGCGACAACAGATGAGGAAATGCTCCGGCACTACTCTCCGCGCGGGAAGCGCATTCTGGAGACGCCGAAGCAGGAACTCTACATCGGTCGCAACATCTTCAATATGTCTTCACCGGATTACCGGCTTTTTCCGCGAAAGCTCTGGCTCCAGTACTATTCGGAGCTGCTGGAGGGACTGGAGCCCGAACAGGCCGGATACACAGAGCCTGCTGGAAACTATAGTCTTCGTTGCGAGATCGCGCGTCATATCCGCTCTGCCCGCGGGATTGATTGCGAGCCGGAACAGATTGTTGTGACATCGGGGGTGCAGCAGGGTCTCAATCTGCTTGCACAGGTTCTGACCTCGCCGGGGGATCGCATCCTTGTCGAGAATCCGGGGCCGCGGATTGCCCGTCCTCCCCTGCTTGCACAGGGGCTGGATATTGTTCCGGTGCCGGTGGATGGTCAGGGCATGAACATCAGTGCCCTTGGGAACAGGGCTGGCCGTCTGGCGCTGATCACGCCCTCGAAGCAGCACCCGCTTTGCATGCCGATGAGTCTGGCGCGGCGCATGCAAATTCTGAACTGGGCGGATGAACAGGACGGTTTCATTGTCGAGGATGACTATTCAAGCGAGTTCGGATATCGGGGGAGCCCATTGGCCCCGCTCTTTGCGCTCGATCAGCGGTCGCGCGTGATCTATCTGGGCACCTTTTCCAAAACCCTGATCCCGGCCCTGAGAATGGGATTTATGATCCTGCCAAAGGCGCTGGCTCCGATTATAGCCCAGGCCATGGATTCCATGAACCGGTCCGTGTCCCATCTTGATCAGCAGGTTCTGGCCCGGTTTATTGCAACAGGCAATTTCGCAAAACACATGCGCAAGATGCGGAAGATCTATTCGGACAGGCAGGATCTGCTCGCCCGGCTTTTAAGGAGCGAGCTTTCCGACTATCTGAGCTTTGACCGCTACAATGCCGGTTTCCATATCGCTGCCATTTTCAGGGATCAGTCCATTGATGAAGAGAAGCTGAGGGCTTCCTGTATTGATCACGGGCTCTATTTCAGTCCCCTGGGGTATTACTATCACACCGATGCTGATCGGTTGAGGGGGATTGGTCTGGGGTTTGCGGGCTATACCGAAGATGAAATCACTTACGGGATCGGTGTGATCAAAAGGGCTTTTGAACTCTATTCCTGATATGAGGGACCGAATGCCCGGGGGATTGGGTGTGCCTTTTGCCCTGTTTGCAATAGTACTGTTGAAAACAGGATGTTCATGTTATGTTCTTTTTTGTTGTTGAAGATATACAGAGGAGGAATATCATGATCAGGGGAAGCTGTTATTGTGGCGCTGTCAGGTTCAGGCTTCTGGCCGAACCCTCGATGATGGGAACGTGCCATTGCAGCCGTTGTCGCAAGGCCGGGGCGAGCACTATTGTCTTTGTCAAAAAGGGCGATCTGGAATGGATCGAGGGCAGGGAGCAGGTTGCACTTTACCAGCCGGCTCCGCCCTACAGGTATGGCCGGTGTTTTTGTAAGAACTGCGGAACATCACTCGGGGAAATCCTTTCAAGCGAAGACAGCTTCCCGATTGCGGCCCATGCACTGGATGATGAACTGGTTGTGCGAAACAGCTTCCACGAGTTCGTTGCAGAAAAGCCGTCATGGTATGAAATCTGTGACGGGGCTGAACAGGCCCCCGGGCATCCGCCCGGAGCGTGAGCAGGGCTGTTTGCGCCCAATTGTCTCACCTGCACAAAAACCGATGAAATTTGTCGGATTTTCAGCCATATAACACTGTAAAGACTTGTCTTGCGCTTTCGAAGACTTCTGTCTAGTTTGCGCAGCAATTGAACAAAATGAAAAGAGTCGCCTGATGTAACAGTCAGGGGCAAACGGCTTAACTTCAGTGTGATTTGAGAGAGAATATCATGACGAATTTTGTTGCCGAGCAGAGCGCTGTTGCGCCTGTTGTTGCCGGACCTGTGACTTCCGGGGATTCCCTTCTTATGCGCATTCTGCTGTTCATCCCGATTGTGGGGTGGATCATTCGTGAACTGCGCGATCCGAATTCCGGTGCGCACACCTTCTTCTTTCTGAACGTTTTGTTTGTCTACGTTCTGGCCGGTTACTTCTTCGGGATCCAGGGCGTTTACCATGTTGCACTTGTTATGGTTCCGACAATGATTGTGACCATTATCGTCATTGCCAATGGCAAGCTGATCGGTCCGGTTTTCGGAACGGAAGACGATAAGAATTTCCAGTAATCCTGTTGAAGGACTGGTGCAAAGGGCGGCCGGATGGCCGCCTTTTTTGCGTTTGTATCGCTGTTTTCCCGCATCTGATTCGTTTCCGAAAGAATCAGGATTTTCCATGGCTTAAGCGGGAACCACAGAGATCACCGAAACCGGTTTCTTTTTTCACTTGCCGAAACCGGTTTCGGTCGTTTTGCTTGGATTCAGAGGAGAAATCTGCATGAGCGGGAAGCTTGAAAAAACGATGGGGACTGTGCGGCAGAAGCGGGTGACAATCATTGAGTTGTCGCAGCATCTCGGCATGTCAAAAAGTACGGTATCCCGCGCTTTGAACGGTTATCCGGATATTGCGGAAAAAACCCGGTTGCGGGTGAAGCAGGCTGCTGAGGAACTCGGATATCGCCCGCTGGCCTATGCGCAGGCAATCCGGACAGGGCAGGCCCGATCACTGGGTCTGGTTCTCAATATTGACAGCGACAGCGGCCATCGTCCCTTTCTGGCCGATTTCCTGGATGGTATTTCCCAGAGGGCAAGCGAGGAAGGCTGGACGCTGACCGTTGCAACAGCGGCGAGCTTTGATGGTGTACTCGAGACCATCAAGCAACTTGTCGAGGAGCGAAAGGCAGACGGTTTCATTCTGCCGCGTGCCCGCGTGATTGATCCGCGAGTTGCCTATCTGAAACGCGCCCAGGTGCCTTTTGTCCTTTATGGCAGAACCGGAAATTCCGACGACTGCGCCTGGTTTGACATCAGGAGCGAGAAGGCAATGGAGGAAGCTGTTCTCAGGCTTGCCGGACTGGGGCATCGCCGCATCGGTTTCCTGAATGCCTATGAGCATTACATGTACGCCCAGCTCCGGGACGAGGGTTTTCGCTCCGGCATGCACAAGGCCGGGCTGAGTGTCGATGAACAGCTGGTGCGCAAGGGGGTGGTGAGCAAGCCGTCCGGAGAAGAGTTTGGTGGAGCGCTCCTCGATCTGGATGACCCGCCCACAGCTATCGTTTGCGCCCTCGATCAGGCGGCGCTGGGGCTTTACCGCGCTGCCGAAAAACGCGGAATCACAATCGGACGGGATCTTTCGGTCATCGCCTATGACGGTTTGCCGGAAGGAGAATATGCGACGCCGCCCCTGACGACTTTCAGGTTTGATAACGGGGAAGCCGGAGCCATTCTGGCGGATATGCTGCTGAAGCGTATCAAGGGAGCAGACGTTGCAGAATTGCGGATGGTGCAGGAGGCGAGGCTGGTTGAACGGCTTTCACACGGTCCACCGCGGGGAATGTCCTGACTCACAAAGAGCAGGTCAACAAGGATAATAGGGAGACAAGAATGAAGACATCTGTTTTGCCGCGAATGGGGCAGCTTCTTGCTGGCACATCGCTGGGCCTGATGATGACACTGGGTGTTGCGCAGGCCGATACAATCCGTTTCTGGACCGTGGAGGAACAGCCGGACCGTCTGGCCAAGCAGCAGGCGATGGCCGAAGCCTTCGAAAAAGAGACAGGCCATTCGGTTGAGGTTATTCCCGTTACCGAGAAGGATCTTGGCACGCGGGCGACGGCAGCTTTCGCGGCCGGTGATCTGCCGGATGTGATCTATCACTCCCTGCAATACGCCCTGCCGTGGGTTGAAGCGGGTATTCTGGACAGCGAACTGGCGACTGAAGTTGTCGATGAACTGGGGGCTGAGAGCTTTGCGCAGGGCGCGCTTTCCATGGCTTCTGTTCCGGATGGCTATGCTTCCGTTCCCGTTGATGGCTGGACGCAGATGGTGGTTTACCGGAAAGATCTGTTTGAAGCGGCAGGACTGGAAGCGCCGACAAATTTTGCAAATGTGGTCAAGGCAATCGAAGCACTGCACAACCCGCCGGAACTCTACGGCTTTGTTGCTGCGACGAAGGTTGATGAAGGCTTTATGAGCCAGTCTCTGGAGCACCTGTTCCTGGCAAACGGGGTTTCGCCTGTTGATGAAAACGGTGTGCGAAAGCTGGATCCGGTCAGGGCTCGCGAAGTGCTGGATTTCTACAGGACCATTGTGAAGGCCTCTCCACCCGGGGAGCTGTTCTGGAAGCAATCGCGGGAACTCTATTTTGCCGGTAAGGCCGCCATGATCATCTGGTCTCCCTTTATTCTGGATGAACTGGCGGGCCTGCGTGACAGTGCGCCACCGACCATCAATAATGATCCGACAAGCGCCGAGCTGGCCGGCAAGACAGGGTTTGTGACGACTTTTTCCGGTCCATCCAATCCTGAGGGAGCAGCCTGGGCGGAGATGAACTACTTCGGAATCACGTCTGATGCGAACATCGAGGTTGCCCAGCAGTTTGTGTCCTATTCCATGGATCAGGGCTATGAAAGCACGCTGTCCATCGCGCCGGAAGGAAAGTTTCCTGTGCGCCAGGGCAATGCAGAGGAAGCCAGCAAGTTTGTTGACCTCTGGGCGAAGCTGCCCGTGGGTGTTGATCGCAAGGCTCCGCTTTCCAGTTTCTATCCGGCTGATGTGATTGACGGGATTGTGGGCGGACTGAACGTGGCCAAACGCTGGGGCGTTGAGGAAGGCCAGTTGGCCCTTGCGTCCAAAATTGTGAATTCCCAGACAATCAACCAGATTGCGCGTCAGTACGCAGACGATCAGATCACGGCTGATGAGGCCGTCCGCCTGATTGATGAAGCTGTCGCCGGGATTCAGTAAGTCTCCTTCAACGAGAGCCGGGCGGACAGGATGAGCCGCCCGGCTTTGTCCCCTGTGATTTTCAGGAGTGTGGAAACGTGTCCAAATCCACATCGGAAAGCCTGTCGGTTCAGCCCCCTGCAAGAGCTGGAGCCTTGGCAAAGAGGGAAGCGCGTCTGGCCTGGGGCCTTATGGCGCCAACACTTGTCAGCGTTGCCCTTGTTGTATTGCTGCCTCTTTTGGCTGTGTTCTGGATCAGTGTGAAGCCTGTAACGCTTGCAGATCTGCGGCCGCCGGAACCCACAGTCTATGAACGTCTGAAAGGCAAGCCCGGTGCAGCGGGAGACCAGGTGGTGATTGAATATCGCCTGAGGAACTCGTCCCGTCAGCAACCGATTGCTTCTGTCCGTTTGCAGGATCAGTGGCCTGCAGGGTTGCAGGCTGTCGATATTGATCCCCGCTGTATGGTGAGCGAAACAGCCCTGACCTGTGAGCTGGGAGACTGGGAAGCCGGTCACAGGGAAAAGCTGAAAATCGGGGCCATTGTGCAGGACGGCTTTCTGAACGCTGCGCCCGATATTCGTGACAGTGAGCCGGAGATGACGGGCGAAGCCCGTTCCATTCTGTTCAATGCGGACTTTACCCTGGACAACTTTGTGCGTGTTTTTCATGCCCCGGATTTTCTGAACGTCCTCTGGGCAACGCTTTTCTATACGGTTTTCGGGACTGTCGGAGCGCTGGTGGTCGGATTGATGGCAGCTCTGATCCTCAATAAGTCTTTCAGGGGGCAGGGAATTCTGCGGGGCTTGTTCCTCTTCCCCTATGTTGCTCCGGTGATTGCTGTTGCCTTTACCTGGGTGACGCTGCTGGACCCCTTTTCCGGCTCTGCCAATGCCCTTTTGATGCAGATGGAGCTGATCAGTGCGCCGATCAATTTCTTCGGTGAGGATCCGATGGCCCTGATTATGGTGACCGTTTTTGAAATCTGGCGTTATTTCCCGATGGCCTTCCTGTTCATTCTGGCCCGGATGCAATCCATTGACAGTGACATGTATGAAGCTGCCGACATGGATGGAGCCTCGCCCTTCCAGAAGTTCTGGTATCTGTCCCTGCCACAGTTGCTGGGTATTCTCTCTGTCCTGTTCCTTCTTCGCTTTATCTGGACCTTTAACAAGTTCGACGACATCTTCCTCCTGACCGGAGGCAATGCCGGAACCCGGACTTTGACTGTGAATGTCTATGAGCAGGCCTTTGCAATTTCCAATATCGGTGCAGGTGCTGCTGTGGCTGTTGTGATCTTTGCCTGTCTTCTGACCTTCATGCTTTTCTTTTTCCGCTTTATCAGCAAGGAGGAAGGCCTGTGAGACACGGTTTGCTTCTTTCTTCGGTGATCGGTGCCCTTTGGGGGCTGGTGATGATCACCTGTGTAACCACTGTTCTGGCCTTTACAACGGGACTGCCTGTCAGGCCCTTGTGGCTGGTTGCCCTGTTGCAGGGGGCTGTGGCGGCCCTGGTGGTGCAGCGAGGGTTTGCATGGCCCCTTGCTGTCGGGCTTACGGCGATTGCGGTGCTGGTTTTGAGTCTGCTTGAACCTTTTGCCCTGAGCCTTGAGTTGAGCTGGAAAACCCAGGTGGCAGGAATGGTCGTGTATGTCCTGTCCCTTGTTTTCCCCTTGCGCAAGATGCTCGAGGATGTGCCTGCCGTGCTTTTGACGCGTCATCAGTTTGAAGAGGCGATCATTCGCTTTCTGACGGCTTTTGGATATGTCTTCTTTACAGCTATGGTGCTCGTTCCCTTCTACGTGATGGTGATGACCAGTCTGAAGGGGCAGCAGGCCCTGCTGGTCAATCCGCTGGACTACTCCGTCGAATGGGACAGGGGCTGGGATATGTTCCGATCCTACTACGAGCTTTTCACACAGTTCAATTTCGGGTCCTATCTTCTGATCTCCCTGTTTGTCTCGGTTCTGACGGTTTTGATCACGCTGGTTTTCAGTGTGCCGGGGGCCTATGCCATTGCGCGGCTGCGTTTCCGGGGGCAGGCCGCGATGTCCCGTTCCATTCTGCTGATTTACATGGTGCCGCTGATTGTTCTGGCCTTGCCGATCTATATCGGCTTTTCCATGCTTGGCTTGCGGAACACCCTGACCGGTCTGCTGATGATCTATCCGGTGACCACTTTCCCGGTCGCGCTTTACATGCTTCAGGGCTATTTCCGGGATCTGCCGGCAGAGGTTGAAGAGGCCGGACTCATGGACGGCCTGTCCCGTCTGGAAGTGATCTGGAAGATTACCCTGCCTTTGGCGCGGCCTGCTCTGGCCTCGGTCTCGCTTTATGTTTTCATGATCGCCTGGAATGAATTCCTGCTGGCTTTCATGCTGCTGGATGATCCGGCCAAATTTACACTCACGCGTGGTGTTGCCATGCTGAATTCGTCAGAAATCCCCCGACAACACCTGATGGCCGGTGCGGTGATCGCAACTGTACCCATTATGGCCCTGTTCCTGTTCCTTGAGCGCTTCATGACCAAAGGACTGGCTGCAGGTTCGGTGAAGGGGTAACGCAGGAATGAAAGATTTGAATGTGCAGTCAATGAACGAACAGGCCCGGGCCATTTTGCGGGGCAATGACCGGGGGGGCTATACGATCCCCACGGCAGGTCTGTATCCCTATCAGTGGAACTGGGACAGTGCCTTTGCGGCATTCGGCTTTGCCCAGTTTGATGTGGAACGCGCCTGGCTTGAGCTTGAAACGCTGTTCAGCGGGCAGTGGGACAACGGGATGGTGCCACATATCCTGTATCACCAGCAGGATGACGGCTATTTCCCCGGACCTGAGGCCTGGGGAACAAACGGCAGGGTGCCGTCTTCCGGGATCACCCAGCCCCCTGTTGCAGCCACCTTTGCCCGCAAGACCTTCGAGCAGGACCCGGAACTGGGCGCTGTGAAAATGCAGGGGCTTTATGCAAGGCTTCTGGAGTGGCATCGCTGGTTTATGGAATGGCGTGCTGAAAGCGGTGCGGTTTGTGTGATCCATCCCTGGGAATCAGGACGCGACAATGCAACGGACTGGGACAAGGCGCTCGCCAATGTCGATCCAGGCGGTATCGAGCCCTATGAGCGCAAGGATACATCGCATGTCGATGCCTCCATGCGTCCGACCAAATACGATTACGATCGTTACATGGCCATTGTGAAGTTCGGCAGGGACAACGGCTGGGACGAGGCGGTTATTCGCGATGCGGGGCCTTTTCGTGTTGCTGATCCGACCCTGAGCTTTATCCTCTTGCGGGCTCATCGCGACCTGAGGTGGCTGGCAGACCAGCTGGGAAAGGATACGGCCGAGCTGGATCAATGGATTGCCCGTCTGGAAAAGGGTGTGGAGCTGCTGTGGAACGCGGAGATTGGCTCCTATGACTCGAGAGATCTGCGGACCGGAGAGTTTTCGGGGTCCATCACCTCGGCTTCCTTTCTGTGCTGGTATGGCGGTGTGGACGATGCGCGGATGCTTGTCCCGCTCAACCGGGTTCTGGAAGAAAGCACCTATGCAATTCCGAGCCTTGATCCGGCAAATGCGCAGTTCAATGCCAGACGATACTGGCGCGGGCCGATCTGGGCTGTGGTGAACACGCTGATCGGACTTGGCCTGGAAGAAACCGGGCACGGGGAACAGGCTGCAAAAATCCGCAAGGACTGTCGGGATCTGATTGGCCGGAACGGTTTTGCTGAATATTTCAATCCCGAAGACGGATCTGCTGCGGGAGGTGATGCTTTCTCCTGGACGGCAGCAGTCTGGCTTGCATGGATTGCAAGGGAAGGGTGAGGGACGAGGAATGACATCATCAATTGAACTGAAATCCGTTGAAAAGTGGTACACAGACAGCCTGCAGGTGATCAAGGGGATTGACCTGGAAATCCGGCAGGGGGAGTTCATCATCTTTGTCGGACCGTCGGGCTGTGGCAAGTCGACCCTCCTGCGTATGATCGCCGGGCTTGAGGAAACGAGCCGGGGGCAAATCATGATCGAGGGCCGTGACGTGACCGCCGAGCCGCCTGCCAGGCGCGGGCTGTCCATGGTTTTTCAGTCCTATGCGCTTTATCCGCACATGAATGTGCGCGACAACATGGGCTTTGGTCTTCGAACAGCCGGACATCCAAAGTCGGAGATCGACGAGAAGGTTAATGCTGCGGCACAGGCTCTGCGTCTCGAGGACTATCTGGAGCGCCGCCCCAAAGAACTGTCCGGCGGGCAGCGGCAGCGTGTGGCCATTGGACGATCCATTGTCCGCAACCCGACGGCCTTCCTGTTTGATGAGCCCCTTTCCAATCTGGATGCCGCCCTGCGTGTGGAAATGCGCTACGAAATTGCCAAGCTGCATCAGCAGCTTAATGCCACGATGATCTATGTGACGCATGATCAGGTTGAAGCCATGACACTCGCAGATCGTATCGTTGTGCTTGAAGGCGGGCATATTCAGCAGGTTGGTACGCCGCGGGAGCTTTATGAAGCACCGGCCAATCTGTTCGTGGCCCAGTTCATCGGTTCCCCGAAGATGAATATCCTGCCCTGTCACGGGAATGCCGGACGGTTCGAACTGGAAGGCGAAGGGGGTGGCGCCATGCCGGTTGACGGCGTTGCCACTCATCTGGGGATTCGTCCGGAAGCGATTGATCTGGTTGCATCCGGACAGGGGCACTGTTCCGGTGTTGTCGATATCGTCGAGTATCTGGGCTCGGATGTTTTCCTGATTGTTGACTGTGGTCCGCTCGGGAAGGTTTCTGTGCGCGCGGACGGGGAAAATACCCTCAGGGCCGGAGAGAAGACTGGCCTTTCCTTCCGGGCGGACAGGATGCATTTCTTCGACGAGCAGGGGCTGGCCCTCGGGTCATGACAGATGGTCCGGGTTTTCCTGTCAGTCGGGAAAGGGGTGAAACTTTTCCTCTTCCTGCTGTACGGGATACCTGCCGGGCTTGATGGAGCAGGACAAAAGATGCAGACTGCGGCCTCTCTTTGACCCGAATGCGGAAATCAGATCATGACGATTGAGAAGCCTGTCACCGGTAAATCCTGGAGTTTGGTTGCGGATATTGGCGGGACCAATGCGCGTCTGGCCGTTGTGGAGGACAACAGGATTGTCTCCCGCGCGCGCTATCAGACGGATGGTGATCATTCCCTGACGGACGTCTTTGCGGATTTTGTCGGGGAAGTCGGGTCTTCCCCGGATCATGTCGAGGTGGCTGCAGCCGGTCTCGTCCGGAACGGTTCTGTCAGACTGACCAATGCCAATCAGGTTCTGGAAGCAAGTGGTCTTGTCCGTGCAACAGGGAGCCGGACTGCCCGGATCATCAATGATTTTGAAGCGGCGGCCTGGTCCCTCGTCACGGCGGTTCCGGAGGATTTGACCCTTCTGCAGGGGACGATGATCGCGGCACAGGAGCAATCCCCCGTACCAACAGGAAACCGTCTGATTGTCGGGCCGGGAACCGGTCTGGGAGTCGGAGCGCAGGTCTGGGCCGGAAGGCAGCCTCATGTTGTTCAGGGAGAAGGCGGGCATATTCGCATCGCGCCCGAGTGCCGGGAGCATGTCGCGCTTTTTGATGCTCTGTCGTCCATTTGGCCGGAAGTGGTGATGGGGGCGGGATTTGCGCTGGAAGCTGAAGCGATTGTCAGTGGTACGGGCTTGCCCTTTGTGCAACGGGCGCTGGAGGAGATCAATGGCAGGGACGTCAGCAATCTGCAGGCCGCCGGAATTTTTGCCGAGGCAAAGGCTCATCCGGATGGGCTGTCTTCGCAGGCTGTTGAGCTGTTCTGCCATTATCTGGGAGCGGTTGCCGGGGATCTGGCCCTGACCCTGTCCGCGAGTGGTGGCGTTTTCCTGACCGGGGGTGTTCTTCAGGCCAACAGCTGGATATTTGATCTCCCTGTTTTTCTGAAAGCCTTTAATGAAGGGGGGCGGCACACGCCTTTCCGTGAAGCCTTTTCCGTTTATCTCTATGGCAATGGAGACTTCGGCCTGCTGGGCGCAATGAACGCCATGCGCTACCAGCCCCTTGATGGTTAGAGCGTTTCTCCGGCGCTGGTTTTCAGCTCCAGCTGATCGATGAGGTCCGGACGGGACGCCTGACTGTCCCTGTTTCGGGAGGCATCCAGAACATGTTGTGCCGCTCTGAAGCCGATGTCGTAACGCGGAACATGACTTGTCGCCAGTTCAATGGGGAAGCCGTCAAGCATCTCGAGGCCGTTGAAACCTGCCAGTGCAATATCATCAGGGATTGTCAGGCCGTTGCTCATGCAGTGCATGATACCACCGGCTGCGAGCAGGTCGCTTGAATAGTAAATGCAGTCCAGATCAGGGCTGCGTTCCAGCAGGGCGGCGGTCATTTCCCGGCCCTTGGCCGTTGAGGAATGCTCATCATAATAGATCTGATCGTGTAGTTGCAGTCCGGCCTCGCCCAGCGTGTCTTCGAACCCCTTCAGGCGCTTGCCCGCGCGGAAATCCAGAGGCATCTGGGTGCCGGCAAAGCCAATCCTGCTGTAACCGCGTTCCAGAATCAGTCTGGCCATGTCCTGCCCGGCCTGTCTGTGGGAGATTCCGACGCAGGCATCAACGGGCGTTCCGTCGCAATCCATGATCTCCACAATCGGAATGTCTGCAGCAGCCAGCATTTTTGTTGCGATCTCTGTGTGGTGCAGCCCGGCAATGATCAGGCCCCGGGGCTGCCAGGACAGCATGTCGGCGATCACGCGTTCTTCCTGATCCGGATCGTAATTGGAAATACCGAACACAGGTTGAAGCAGGGAGCCTGACAGGGCATCGGAAATACCTGTCAGCACATCCGGAAAAACATAGTTGCGGATGGAGGGCACAATGACGGCGACAAGATTGACCGAGCGTGATGCCAGTCCGCCGGCAATCCTGTTGGGCACATATCCGAGCTCCTGCACGGCATGGCGGACGCGCTCACGCGTTTTCGGGGACACGTCACCGACGCCTCTCAAAACGCGGGATGCTGTCATTTCACTGACCTCTGCCAGAAGGGCAACATCCTTGAGGGTCGGTTTTCTGTTCATCGGCGTCGGGTCCACATGCTGGTCATCGTTGCAAAGGGAATGACTGCTTTAGCAAAAACATCACAAAATAAACAGTCCTGAAGGCTTGAAGAGTTGGAAAGACTCCTTTATTGTCGGAATTATGTTAGCGCTAACATATAATGTTTTTCAACATAAAGCGCTGTTCAGGAGGAGATGAGCAATGGGAACGCCGCTTCAGGATTCAGTCAGGCGGGTGACAGATCGCATTCGTGAGCGAAGCGCCAAAAGTCGTGCGGCCTATCTGGCGAAGGTTGACCGGGCCATTGCCCAGGGGCCTGGACGGGGGATGATGGCCTGTGGAAACCTGGCCCATGCCTTCGCAGCCTGTTCTCCTGCGGACAAGGGCAAGCTGGCGGATGCGAGAACACCCAATCTCGGGATCGTCACGGCCTACAATGACATGCTTTCCGCCCATCAGCCTTATGAGCGTTATCCGGATATCATCCGTGAAGCGGCCAGATCTGTCGGAGCAACAGCGCAGGTCGCCGGAGGTGTTCCGGCAATGTGTGACGGCGTGACACAGGGGCAGGACGGGATGGATCTCTCGCTCTTTTCCCGGGACCTTATTGCGATGTCCTCTTCCATCGCCCTGTCTCACAATGTCTACGACTGCGCGGTCTTTCTGGGGGTTTGTGACAAGATCGTCCCCGGTCTTGTGATTGCGGCAGCAACCTTTGGTCACTTGCCAGCAGTTTTTATCCCGGCTGGTCCCATGACGTCCGGCATTTCAAACTCCGAAAAGGCCCGTGTGCGACAGGACTATTCCAAGGGGCTGATCGGGCGTGATGAGCTTCTCAAGTCCGAAATGGCTTCCTATCACGGTCCGGGCACCTGTACCTTTTACGGAACAGCCAACTCCAATCAGATGCTCATGGAATTCATGGGACTCCAGTTGCCGGGGTCGAGCTTTGTGAACCCTGGTACGGATATTCGGGCAGCCCTGACTCAGGCCGGGGCCAAGCGGGCGCTGGAAATCACGGCAATGGGCAATGATTTCAGGCCTGTTGCCCACATTCTGGACGAGCGGGCTGTTGTAAACGGCATTGTCGGGCTGAATGCAACAGGCGGATCGACAAATCTGCTGATCCACCTTCTGGCGATGGCACGTGCGGCCGGTGTGATCATCACATGGGAAGACTTTGCCGATCTTTCGGAGGTGATACCCCTGCTCACGCGTGTCTATCCGAACGGGCAGGCCGATGTGAATCATTTCCATGCTGCCGGTGGTCTGGGGCTGGTTGTGGGAGAGCTTCTCAAGGGAGGCCTCCTGCACGATGACGTGACCACAGTGGCCGGGGACGGAATGGAGCTTTACACGCAGGAGCCGCGCTTTGACGGGGACGGTGAGGTCAGCTGGGTTGCCGGTGCCGGACGCTCGCTTGATGAGGAAATTGTCCGCCACATTGACAATCCCTTCCAGGACAAGGGAGGACTGAAGCGTCTTGACGGAACTCTGGGAACGGCCGTGATGAAGGTTTCTGCCGTAGCACCCGAGCGCCATGTTATTGAAGCTCCGGTCCAGGTCTATCAGGATCAGGCCGAGGTCAAGGATGCTTTTGAAAAGGGTGAACTGCACAAGGATGTCATCGTCGTTGTGCGCTATCAGGGGCCAAAGGCAAACGGCATGCCGGAGCTTCACAGCCTGACGCCCATGCTGTCGGTCCTGCAGGATCTGGGCTATCGCGTTGCTCTGGTCACCGACGGTCGTATGTCCGGTGCTTCCGGCAAGGTGCCTGCTGCCATTCACGTGAGTCCGGAAGCCCTCGACGGAGGACCAATTGCCCGGTTGCGTGATGGAGATCTTGTCCGGGTTGATGCCACTGGCGGAAAGCTGGAAATCCTGGACCCGTCCGTTCTGGAGCGTTCCTTCGAGATACCGGATCTTTCTGCCAGTCACGAAGGATTGGGGCGTGAGCTTTTTGCTCTTTTCCGTCAGAATGTAGGTCCTGCCGGTCAGGGCGCATCGATTTTCGAGGTTTGATATGACGTTTACTGCTGAAAGCGCCAACCAACAGTTGGAGCAGATTTGCTCAAAGGCGCCCATTGTTCCGGTTCTTGTGGTGGAAGATGTGGCCCATGCCGAGCCTCTGGCAAGAGCTCTGGTGGCCGGAGGGCTTCCGGTTCTTGAAGTCACCCTTCGAACGAAAGCGGCGCTGGATGTCATCAGGGCCATGTCTTCTGTCGAAGGTGGCATCGTTGGCGCGGGAACTGTTCTGTGCCGTGATGATGTGAAGGCCAGCAAGGAAGCAGGGGCCCGGTTTGCGGTGTCCCCCGGTGCGACTGATGCCCTGATTGAGGCCTGCGAGGAGTTCAGCCTGCCTTTGCTTGCTGGTGTGGCAACAGCTTCGGAAGGGATGGCTCTGCTGGAGCGGGGCTATCGTTTTGCAAAGTTTTTTCCGGCGGAGGCTGCAGGTGGTGCAGCCCTGCTGAAGGCCCTGAATGGTCCCCTGCCGCAGCTGAAGTTTTGCCCGACAGGTGGACTGACACCGGACAATGCGCGATCCTATCTTGGACTGCCAAATGTCGTCTGTGCCGGTGGGTCCTGGGTTGCTCCGAAAGCTTTGATGCAGGCGGGACAGTGGCGCGAGATTGAAATTCTGGCGCGAGAGGCTGCCGGGTTTTGAGAAAGAAAAAGGCCCGGCAGGAAGAGCAGGACAGGCAAGCGGAGAGACAAATGGTTGCGAAGGTGATCGCTGTTGAAGACTTTGATCTGGTGATCTTTGGTGGATCGGGGGATCTGGCGCGGAGAAAAATTCTGCCCGCCCTTTACCGCCGCAGGCTGGCGGGGCAGATGCCGGAAACAGCACGGATCATTGCCGCTGCTCACAGCAGCAAAAGCAATGAAGACTTCCGTTCTCTGGTCCGGGAAGCTCTGGAGACCTTTCTGGATGAGCGCCACAAGGACAAGGCACTGATCGAGGCATTCCTCGAGCAGTGTTCCTATGTACAGCTTGATGCCTTTGGTGATGACGGCTGGAAGGAGCTGCAGGAGACCCTTCGTGATGATGTGATCCGCAGTTTCTATTTCTCGGTTGCGCCCTCGCTGTTTGCGGAACTGTCGGCACGCCTGACAAGCCATTCCATTGCGACAGCACAGAGCCGTCTGGTGGTGGAGAAACCGTTCGGGCATGACCTGCCCAGTGCAAAGGCGCTCAATGCGGCTCTTTCCCGCTGTTTCGACGAGGCGCAGATCTACCGGATTGATCACTATCTGGGCAAGGAAACCGTCCAGAACCTGCTGGCGTTGCGGTTTGCGAATGTCCTGTTTGAGCCGCTGTGGAATTCCCATTACATTGATCATGTCCAGATTACGGCGTCCGAGGAAATCGGTGTTGAGGGCCGGGGAGCCTATTATGACCGGTCCGGGGCCATGCGTGACATGGTGCAGAATCACCTGATGCAGCTGCTTTGTCTGACGGCAATGGAAGCGCCTGCCAGTATCGCTCCGAATGATATCCGCAACGAGAAGCTCAAGGTGATCAGTGCGCTGGAAGAGGTTACGGCCGGGCAGATCGTTCGGGGACAGTATCGGGGGGATTCCAGCCGTGGCTCCTATCTTGAGGATGTCGGGAACGAGACCAGCCGGACCGAGAGCTTTATTGCTCTCAAGGCCCATGTCGGAAACTGGCGCTGGTCCGGAACGCCGTTCTATCTGCGCACGGGCAAGCGTTTGCGGTCCCGTCTGACGGAAATTGCAATCGCCTTCAAGGAGCCGCCGCACAATATCTTTGCCGGTCAGACCGGTTCGCTGGCGGGGAACACACTGATTATCCGCTTGCAACCGGGTGAGGCGATCAAGTTGCATGTTCTGATCAAGGAGCCTGGTCCCGGTGGTATCCGCTTGAAAGAGGTGCCTCTGGATATGACCTTTGCCGAGCTGAATGCCCGTGACGGGGTCGAGGTGCCGGATGCCTACGAACGTCTTTTGATGGATGTGATCCGTGGTGATCAGACGCTTTTCATGCGCGGAGACGAGGTCGAGGCTGCCTGGCATTGGACAGACAGTGTTATTGCCGCGTGGGACGAGGCCGGAGACATCCCGCGTCCTTATGACAGCGGCTCTTCCGGGCCGGAGGATGCCCTGATGCTTTTGCATCGTGACAACCGGCGCTGGCGGGAGATAGAAAATGACTGAGTTCAGACAGTACCCCGGTCGAAGCAGCCTGATGAAGGAACTTGCCGGACTGGTGGCTGAAGAATTGAAAAGGGCCCTGATGCAAAAGGGATCTGCGTCTCTGGCTGTTCCCGGAGGGACAACACCGGGGCCTTTCTTCGAACATCTGCGGGCCATCAAGCTGGACTGGAGCAGGGTTTCTGTCCTGCTGACAGATGAGCGCTTTGTTCCCGAGAGTTCCCCGCGTTCCAATACGGCATTGATCCGGCAGACCCTTTTGCAGGAAGAAGCTGCAGAGGCAAACTATGTCCCGCTCTATGAAGAGGCCGCCACTCCGGAACGCGTTCTGGACCTGCTGCAGGAGCGTGTGCAGGCGGTGCTGCCGCTGGATGTGTGTGTGCTTGGCATGGGGGCAGACATGCACACTGCCTCACTCTTCCCCGGTGGAGACCTGCTCGCCCGGGCTCTTGATTGCAGGGCGCCGGTTCTGCTTCCCATGAGGGCACCCGGTGCGGATGAACCCCGCCTGACCCTGACGGCACCGGTTTTCCGGATGGCCGGGGTCGTCCATCTGCTGATAACAGGAGAGGAAAAGCGGGCAGCTCTGACACAGGCCGGGAAGGCTGCTTCTGTTCTTGCGGCCCCTGTCCGCGTGGTTCTGGATCGCGAGGACCCAACACTGATTCACTATGCGGACTAGGCTCCTGGAGCCGGTTGCATAAACTTGAGGCAGCCTCTTTTAGAGGGGAGAGGCTGCCTTTTCTTTGTTTCCTATTTGGATGACGGCTTCCAGTCGTTCTGGAGGAGATGGATCAGACTGGATGTGTCCCATCGACCGCCACCACGTGCCTGGACCTGTGCATAAAGCTGATCGACAAGGGCCGTGATGGGCAGGCGTGCTCCGTTCCGTTCGGCCTCGTTCAGGCAGATGTCCAGATCCTTGCGCATCCAGTCGACGGCAAAACCAAACTCGAATTCACCCTTGCACATGGTTGTCCCGCGGTTTTCCATCTGCCATGACCCGGCAGCACCCTTGGAGATAACACTGATAACCTGATCTGTGTTCAGGTTGGCGCGCTGAGCAAAGTTGAGAGCCTCGCTGAGGCCCTGAATGAGGCCACCGATACAGATCTGGTTGGCCATCTTGGTCAACTGGCCAGCACCGACCGGTCCCATCAGGGTGACCGCCCGGGCGAAGGATTCTGCCGCGCGATGCATTTTGTTAAAGGCTTCGGTATCTCCGCCGCACATGACAGTCAGAACACCGTTTTCCGCGCCTGCCTGACCACCTGAAACCGGGGCGTCCACAAAGGCAAAGCCCCTTTCACGAGCTGCTTCATCCAGTTCGCGTGCAACATCTGCCGAAGTGGTTGTGTTGTCCACAAAAACAGAGCCTTCCTTCATGCCTTCGAAGGCTCCGTCAGCGCCAATGGTAACGGATCGCAGATCATCATCATTGCCAACGCAGGCAAAAACAATATCACAGCCTTCTGCGGCTTCCCGGGGTGTCGTTGCAAAGGAACCGCCGTGTTCCTGAACCCATTTTTCCGCCTTTGCTGCAGTGCGGTTATAAACAACAACATCATACCCTTTGGCTTTCAGGTGCCCGGCCATTGGATAGCCCATGACGCCCAAACCCAGAAAAGCAACTTTTTCCATGCCTGTGTCTCCCTTGGAATTGAGCGAACAGCCTAAGCGCCCGGATTGAGGCATGCAAGTCTCTCTTGCCTTGAATCGCTTGCTCCAGTAGCAAGAAGACTGAAGTCGTTCAAAAAGGAACTCCCCTTGGGCAAAAGCACACGTCAGAACAGCAAAGGCAAATCCGGTTCTTCAAAGGGAACCGGAACGGCTGGAGCACGTCCTGACAGTGGCGGACCGGGCAGAAAAAAGGCTGTGCCGGGAGACATGGAGCTTTGGGGGTACGTTCTGAAGACAGTCAATCCGCTGGAAAAGAGGGACAATTTCAGCTTTGGCCGTCCCCTGCCCATGCCGGAGGAGCTCTATGAGGATGCGCCGCGCCCCCCTCAGCCGGAGCAGGACTTTGTGCCCTGGCGGGAAGCGCCCAAAACAGCGCGTCCCCAGGCTCTCGAACCCCGGGCAGAAGGCCTTCTGGGATCCGGCAATCTGGACGGGATGGATCGCAGACAGGCCGATCGCTTTCGCAAGGGCCTCTTGCCGATGGATGCGGTGCTTGATCTGCACGGTATGAGCCAGCAACAGGCCCATGCGGCACTGGACGGTTATATTGCCGATTGCTGGGAACGGAACCTGAGGTGTGTTCTTGTGATCACAGGGAAGGGAACTGCAGCCGGATCGGACGGTGTACTGAAGGCCCGTGTCCCGGACTGGCTGAACATGGCTCCCTCCCGCAGCAGGGTTCTGGCCTTTACGACGGCGCGGCATCATCACGGTGGAACCGGGGCGCTTTACGTCATGCTGAAACGCCGTCGCCTGCCGGATGAACCGTCCCTGAAAGGACTGGGAGGCAGGGAGCGATCGTCGGAAGCCCTGAAGCCTGTGCCAAGACGCAAACCGAAAAGCCGCAAGCGCTTGTAAGGCGAAGAACCATGACACCTTTTGGAGCACGATTACGGGAGATCAGGGCAGAGCGCAATCTGACCCTCAAGGAGATGGCGAAGGGCCTGGGTGTCACCTCGGCTTACCTTTCCGCGCTGGAACACGGAAGAAAATCGGTCCCGAGCAAACGCTTTGTGCACCGGGTCTGTCAGTATCTCAATATTATCTGGGATGAAGCCGAGGAACTGGAAGCCCTGGCCAGGCGTTCTGATCCCAAGGTTGCCATCAACACGGCCGGTCTGTCCCCGAAGGCCACAGAGCTGGCCAATCTCCTGTCCGAAAAAATAGGAACGCTGAACGACAAACAGATTGATGATCTGATCAGGGATCTGAAGAGCAGGGGATAGGGGAAACCTTTGCGTTTCTGCCGGAGCCCTGTGACGCTTGCCGGACCTTTGAGCCTGCCTTTTGTATTCTTTTTGCAGCCATGGTTATAATGCCCCTTGTCTGTCGCCTTTACGGCGTAAAAGCTGTCTCGGGGAGTTCGCTGTTCAGACGGGAGCTTCGGGGACGTGGCTGTGGGAGGGCAGACCTTGCTTCAGGCCCTGTTGGAGGTTGATCACCATGACTACCCCAAGACCGGATATCCCCGAGCGTACGCGGGAAAAATGGCAGCGTATGGTCGATCTCATTTCTGAAATTGCCGATGTTCCGGCAACGCTGATTATGCGCACTCTGCCCCCTGATCATTCCGTTGCTGTGTCCAGTGCGTCCCCGGAAAACCCCTACGTCGTCGGGCAGAGTTTCACCCTGCATGAAAACCTTTACTGTTTCGGTGTTTTGCAGAACGACGGGGAACTTGTCGTGGAAGATGCGGCCTGTGATCCGCGCTGGTCCTGCAACGAGGATCTGGAGGCCGACGAGATGGGTTTCTATATCGGTTATCCCATCAAATGGCCTGATGGTGGTGTTTTCGGCACCATCTGTGTTCTGGATCGCAGCCGCAATGAAAAAGCCCTGCTCTTTCGCAAGGGGTTGCAGGAATTCTGTGGTGTTGTCGAAGATGATCTGGCCATGCTGATGGAAGTGGAGCGTCGCAAGACTGTCCAGCAGACCCTGCGGGAAACACTGGCAAGCCAGGAGGCGAAGATTGAGCGGCGGACCAAGGCTCTGGAAGAGGCGAACATTGCGCTCCGGGTGCTGGTCGACAATGTTGAAGAGAGAAGAAAGGACGCCGAACAGAGGGTCTATGACCAGATCAGGGAATTGATCCTGCCCCTTGTGACGAAGCTGCGTCAACTCCATTCCGATGAGGATGTGGAGGCTGTTTATCTGGATATGATCAGTGAAAATCTGGAAGGGCTCTCGACCATTGTATCGTCGGACGTGGCACAGGCTCTGGAACGGCTGACACCGACGGAAACAGAGATTGTACAATTGATCCTCTATGGGCGCACGACCAAGGAAATTGCCAATGTCCTGTCGCGGGAGACCAGCACGATCGACTTTCATCGCAACAACATCCGGCAGAAACTCGGATTAAAGCGGCACCAGAATTTAAGACAACATCTTGCCTGTCTATCTCATTGACTGATCTGGGAAATATTCTGTGAATATGGGGTGCTTACCCATATTTTGCTGTCATTTTTCTGGGGATGGCGAGGTTTCGTTTTTCCTTACCCTGATTTTACAGAAAAAATTCAGGGAGCAGAAAAATGGATAAGAAAGATTTGAAACCGGTTGTCGTGGATGGTCGCAAGGATGAAATGGCCGAAGGCCTGTCCCGTCGTTCCTTCTTTGCTGCGGCTGGAGCTGCCGGTGTCGGTGCGGCTGCGGCTCTGGTGACGCCATCCGAAACCAGGGCCCAGTCAACAGACTGGACACAGCCGGGCAACAACAATCACGTGATCGAGCTGCAGAATGCCGCCAGCTTTCCGGATGGTGCTGTGGGCTTTGACTACTACGGTCACTGTGCACTGAAAATCACATCACCGGGCGGCGCAACGATTATGTTTGACCCCTGGCGCGATGATCCGTCCGGGGCGTGGGGGCTCTGGTTCAAACAGGAGTTTGCCGAGACACCTGTTGACATCACAATGTCGACCCACACGCATTTTGACCATGATGCAATCGACCGCCCCGTGTCCACGATGGTTCTGGATCGCATGGTTGGCGCGTTCGAGTTTGCTGACCTTAAAATCACAGGATTTGCGGACAAGCACGCCTGTGTTGCACCGGGCTGGTACAACTGGACCAACGCGCTTGCAGAGTTCGGGGTCAATGCCTGTCCGCCTGACAATGTCGGACATATGGACATGGTGGTCTATGTGGTGGAAACCGGTGGTGTCCGGACCCTGATCTGGGGGGACAATCGCCCTGATCCGGGGCCTGAATTCTGGGAGGCGATTGGTCGTGTGGATGTCCTGACCTTGCCTGTGGATGGTTCCGAACACATCCTGTCCTATGAGCAGGCCAACAGCATTGTGGACCGTCTGAAGCCGAAAGTGGTCATCCCGACCCACTATCTGAGCGAAACAACAACCTACACCCTGTCGACACTGCAAACAGCCGATGACTGGGTCAAGGATCAGAAGAGCTACAAGATGCTTGGCAGTGCGAGCTTGCAGCTTGCGGCAGAGGAAATCGCGCAGATGGATCGCGAATTCCTTTATTTCGGGCATAACGCCCAGACAAGCTGACAGGTTGGACCATCTGTTCCGAAGAGCGGAGCAGACTGCAAGGAAACCGGATCAAAAGGGGTCGGATTTTCCGGCCCCTTTGCTGCTGTTTGGTTCATGGCGTGGAAATGAAAACCGGGGACAGCTTGTCAGAGCGCAGAATGTAAAAGGCAGACTTTTGTCTGTCCCAAAAGATGGTTTGGCGATCTGTTACGGATTTTGTAAATCAGACCGGTTCTTCCAGGCCTTCCAGCTCGGCGGTTAATTTGTCGGCAAAGGCGGAGACCAGTGTTGATGCGGGCCTGTGCGCAGGTTGCAGAAGGGAGACTGCAAGACTGACAGACGGCTCAAAGGGCTTGAAGACAAGTCTGGGCTCGGCCCTGTTGTATTCCCTGTAGCTGTTGGCTGTCAGGGGATCGCACAGGGTGTTGCACAGTCCCCGTTCGGCCAGTTGGAGGGCCAGCTGGAAGTTGTTCACTTCAAAGCGCTGAACCAGACGGGACTTTCCGGCCTTGAAGGCTGCTTCTGTTTCAAGTTTGTTGGGGTGCCCCTCATCAAGCAGTGCCATTGGTCTGCCGGACAGATCGGCTGCTGTGATGACCTCCCTGTCGCTGAGAGGGTCATCCCGGGTTACGGCACAAACGCACCGCAGATTGAAGTTTCTGACCAGCAGCGCCGGGTCAGGATAGGGCGTCTCGGCCAGTCCGATGTCGAACTGCTGTGCTGCAATCCACTTCTGGATTGTACTGGATGTTCGCATCATCAGCGACACCTGGACCTTGGGTTTGTCCTTTACAAAATCGGCAATCAGGCGGGGAAAGAAGAACTGTGACGAGGCTGGCATCGATACAATGCGAAGTCGTCCTTCCTGAAGGCGCCCCATGTCACTCATGACCTTGCAGGTGCTTGAGAGCTGCTGAAGGATGGCCTCTGTTTCCGACGAGAAAAAGTTGGCTTCGGGCATGGGAAAGAGACGCCCGCGCTGTCTTTCGAAAAGCGGTGTGCCGAGCTCTTCTTCCAGACTGGCAATCATGTGACTGACAGCAGGCTGGGTACGCCCCAGGGTTCTTGCCGCTTCGGAAATGGAACCTGTCTGCATCACTTCCCGAAAGGCCTGAAGCTGTCTGATCGTGATGTTCATGAGAGGCTATCCTGCAGAAAAGAAAAAGAATTCTCCAATCATATAATTTAAATTTATGAAGTTATCAATTTAATCGTTTTGACTTTATGGCTTGTGAAACGGAACCTTGGATCAACGAACGGGAAAAGAAATGAACAGCAGGGTTTCATACGATGGAGAGGTTGGCCAATGTGCTGCTGACAAGTCTGATTTGTCTTGTCGCCGGCGGGCAGTTTGTACAGGTGATCACACGCTACCTGCTTGAAATTCCGGTGCTCGGACTGGAGGAAAGCCTTATTTATCCGACGCTGTGGCTCTACATCCTGGGGGCTGTCAATGCGTCGCGTGAAAATTCCCACATTCGGGCCAATGTTCTGGAAATCTTCCTGAAAACACCACGCCAGTTTGCGCTTCTGGCCATTGTCGGGGAGGTTCTGAGCCTTGCCATCGGCCTGTGGCTGACCTGGTGGGCCTGGGATTTTACCCGCTATTCCCTGCGTGTCTGGCGGGAAAGCCCGACGCTTTATATCCCGACATTCTATGCGGATGTTGCGCTTGTCACCGGGCTGGGCCTGATGATGCTCTACACCGCGATCCACCTCATTGGTCATATTCGTGAGTTTGCCACAGCAGAGGAGAAGGCAAATGGTTGAAGTCGCACTTCTTGCTGTGGCGGTTCTCGTGATCTGCCTGACACTGGGACTGCCCCTGCCGTACTGTTTTGGCGCCGGGTTGATGGTGATGTACTTCGTGGGGGATGTCACCATGAAGGGCAACATGCTCTGGGGCATGCAGCAACTGGGGAATCCTGTCCTGCTGGCCATTCCGCTTTTTGTACTGGCGGGTACCATCATGAGTGTCAGCGGGATTGCCGCCAGTCTCCTGAGGTTTGTGAATATCTTTATCGGGCATCTGAGAGGCGGGTTGGGGGTCGTTGCGACTGTCAGCTGCGCCCTGATCGGTGCGATCTCCGGCTCCGGGCTGACAGGTGTTGCAGCCATTGGTCCCCTGCTGATCCCCGAAATGGAAAAGCAGGGCTACCCGCGGTCCTATGCGACAGCGCTGATTGCCAATGCCTCCCTTCTGGGGCTTCTGATCCCGCCGAGCGTGACCATGATCGTCTACGGCTGGGTTACCGACACCTCCATTCTGGCCTGCTTTCTGGCAACGCTGGGGCCGGGCCTGTTGATCATGACCAATTTCTCGGCGGTCAATCTCTGGCTGGCGCGCAGATTTCCCCTGGTGCTGGAGGAGCGTCCGAAGGGTCGTGCATTCGTCCGTGAAGCCTCGTCCCGCGGTTTCAGGGCAACGCCTGCGCTGCTGATGCCGGTGATCATTCTGGGGGGTATCTACGGCGGGGTCATGACGCCGACCGAGGCAGCTGCTGTCGCTGTGATCTATGCGATTCCGGTTGGTTTCCTGATTTACAGGGGGCTTGATATCAAAACATTCCTCTTTGCCGGCAAGGAAGCGTCGACCTCTGTCGGAGCCATCATGCTGATGATTCTGTTCAGCATGATCCTGTCCCAGATGTTTGTTCTGGAATCCATTCCCCAGCAACTGGTTGAAGCGATTTTCTCGATCACGGACAACAAGGTTGTGCTGCTGATCATGATCAACATCCTGCTCTTTTTTGTCGGGATGGTGGTCAATGACATTACGGCGATCATTTTGATTGCGCCGTTGCTGCTGCCCCTGATGGAAGCAATCGGGGTCAGCCCGGTTCAGTTCGCTGCCATCATGGGGGTGAACACCGCGATGGGCGGGGTGACACCGCCCTATGCCTCGATCCTCTATCTCGGAGCCCGCATTGGCAAGGTGAAGGTCACAGAGGTCATTCGCCCGGCGATGATCCTGATCCTGACCGGGTACCTGCCCGTCGTGTTCCTCACGTCTTTCTGGGATCAGCTGTCTCTCTACCTTCCGGCTCTCTTCGGATACTGAACGGCAGCTTTCACAATCATAAAAAAACCAAACAGGACTTTTCACAAAAGGAGACTTTTCATGAAGACACGTTTTCTGAACAGGACATTGAGCTCTGTTATCCTGATGACAGCTCTGGGCGCAACAGCTGTTGCCGAAGCTGCAACACTGAAAATCAGCCACGTTCGCCCGCAAGGCGCAATTGTGGACCAGGAAATCAGGGACTTTGCCAGTGAGGTGGAAACGGCAACGGAAGGGGATGTGAAAATCAGCATCTTTGCTGCCAGCGCACTGGGGGATTACACAACCGTGCAGGAGCGCATTTCTGTTGGTGCCGTTGATATGGCTGTCCAGCCCGCTGCAACAGCGGCATCGCGCAGAATGCAGATCAGTGCCTTTCCCTATGTTGCGGAGAACTGGGAACAGGCTCGCAGGATCTATGGCCCGGGCGGTGTGATCCACGGCGCAATGAAAGAGCTCTATGCCAGGCAGGACATCACCATGCTGGCGGCCTATCCGGTTTACTTTGGCGGCGTTGCCCTGAACACGGATGCAGTTGCACCGGGCAATCCGAATGAAGCGAAGGGTATCAAGGTCCGTGTGCCGGGCATCAAGAGCTTCCAGTTGACCAGTGATGCACTGGGCTACATCAGCTCTCCGATCCCGTTCTCCGAGGCCTTCACCGCAGTTCAGACCGGTGTCGTCGATGGCGTTATCGGCTCCGGTGCGGAGGGCTATTACGCGTCCTTCCGCGATGTGACCAAAACCTATATCCCTGTGAACACGCACTTTGAGGTCTGGTACATGATCATCAACTCCGAAGTGCTGGCTGATCTGGACGCAGAGGATCAGGAAGCCCTCAGGAAAGCGGCGCTGAACTTTGAAGCCAAACGCTGGGAAAGCGCGGAAGCCGATCAGGGCGAGTACGAAAACAAGCTTGCGGGGCTGGGTGTGAACATCGTCAAGCTCTCCGATGAGGAGTTGACGGCAACAGCGCAAAAGGTCCGTGCCGAAGTCTGGCCGCAAATTCTTGAAGACATCGGTGCCGACTGGGGTCAGGGCATCCTGGACAAGATCGCCAACTGATCCTCTTGAACATCCCTGTCAGACAGTGACCCTTTCCTCCGGTCCTGCCTGTATTGAAGAGGCGCTTGGCATGGCTACAGCGCCTCTTTCCTTCTGATCATGATCAAGATGCAGGAAGATTTCCATGTTTCGATCCCTTGCCAAGGACAATGGTCCGCAGGTCACAGTGGTGATCAATGGAGAAGCGGTGAAGGTCCCCGGTCATTTCTCGGTCTGGGCGGCGATGGCGCTTTGCGGGCAACCGGTGACACGTCTGTCTCCGGTCAGTTCCGGGCCCCGTTCCGCCTATTGCGCGATGGGGGTCTGTTTTGAATGCCTTGTCGAAATTGACGGACTGCCCAACCAGCAGGCCTGCCTCCACAGAGTGCGCGATGGCATGGCGATCAATCGCCAGACCATTGTTCAGGAAACAGGAGGGGCTGCAGATGCGTGATTGCTTTGACATTGCGATTGTCGGTGCCGGCCCGGCAGGGATGGCGGCTGCGCTTGAGGCAAGTGAGGCAGGTGCCTCTGTCGTGGTGCTGGATGACAAGGCCGAAGCCGGCGGTCAGATCTATCGCTCCGTGCGCAGCAGTCCCCTTCCGGATCGTTCAGTTCTGGGAGAGGACTATACCCGGGGCGAAGCGCTGGTTGCGCGTTTTGAAGCATCAGCGGTTGAAACCATCCGGGAAGCCTCTGTCTGGCATGTGAGCACAAGAGGCGAGGTCCTGTTTTCCAGAGAAGGGAAGACCCACAGCCTGACAGCACGGGAAGTGATGGTCTCGACGGGAGCCATGGAACGCCCGTTTCCCGTTCCGGGCTGGCACCTTCCCGGCGTGATGACAGCGGGAAGTGCGCAGGTGATGCTGAAATCGGACGGGCTGGTGGTGGAGGACGCTGTCTTTGTCGGAAGCGGTCCGCTTCTCTACCTGATTGTGGCACAGTATCTGCGCCTTGGCGTCAGGGTCCGTGCGCTTGTCGATACCACACAACCCGGAACAGCCTTTCAAGTGATCCCCGAGTTTCTGGGCGCACTGAAGGAGTGGAAAACCCTGCGCAAGGGCCTGGGGCTTCTGCAGGAGATACGCCGGAGCGGCCTGCCGCTTTACAGGGGGGCAAGGGACCTCAGGGTTCTGGGAGAAACAGCAGCAGAAGGGCTTTCCTTTTCCTGCGGGGGGCGGCTTCAGAACCTGATGACAGAACAGGTTTTCCTGCATCAGGGTGTTCTGCCAAATCTCAATCTGACCCGTGCCCTGAACCTTGAACACGACTGGAACAGCGCGCAGCTCAGCTGGCAGCCACGACTGGACAGATGGGGGCAAAGTTCGGTCCCGAACATTTCTGTTGCTGGCGATGGCAGCGGTATTGTGGGCGCTGATGGCGCCGTCATTGCCGGACGCCTTGTTGCGCTCAACCAGCTGGGCAAGCTGGGATATCTCTCATCCCTGGAGCGGGACAGAAAGGCAGCAACCCTGCACGAACAGATGGCAAGTCTGCGCAGACTGCGTCTTTTCCTGGATCGCCTCTATCGTCCGTCGGATGAGCTGCGGATGCCGTCGGACCCGGATACGATGGTTTGCCGCTGTGAAGAGCAACGGCTGGGGGATCTGAGAGCAGGATTTGAACAGGGGGCAACAGATCCCAATGCGCTCAAGGCCCTGAAGCGCTGCGGGATGGGGCCCTGCCAGGGCAGGCAGTGCGGACACACGGTTTCCGAACTTCTGGCCCGCTGGCAGAACAAACCCGTGGCCGGGGTCGGATACTACAGGCTTCGTTCGCCACTCAGACTCCTGTCCCTGCAGGAGTTCAGCAATTTCAATCTGGTCAAGCCCAAAAGCAGTGCCCTGAAGGACAAAGAGGACAGGATCGGGAGTGCCGCGCAATGAGAAACCCTGACGTTCTGATCATTGGTGGTGGTATCCAGGGCTGCGCAACAGCCTACAACCTTGCAAGGCAGGGGGTTCGTGTTCTGGTGGTGGAAAAGGATTACAGCGGTCGACACGCATCCGGGGTGAATGCCGGAGGCGTTCGCCTTCTGGGTCGTGATCCGGCCGAGGTTCCCCTCAGCAAGCTGTCGATGGAACTCTGGTTGCAGCTTGCTGATGAGCTGGGGGAGGAAACGGGGTTTCGCTCCCGTTCGCTGATCAATATTGCTGCGGATGATGCGGACATGGAAACGCTCTGCAGGCGACAGGAAATCATGCAGGGGCTGGGCTATTACCACGAGAAGCTGCTGGATCGCAGGGAACTGCGTGAACGCTTGCCGCAGGTGGCTGATTTCTGTGTCGGTGGTGCTGTCAGCGAGGATGATGGCTATGCCATTCCCTATCAGGCGGTTCTGGCTTTCAGGCGTGCGGCCCTGCGCCATGGTGCGGCCTTCTATGAGGGTGAGGAGGTTCAGAACCTGCGCCGGATCGGGTCGAACTGGCTGGTGCAGACCGACAAGGGCAGCTATGAAGCCGGACATCTGGTCAACTGCGCCGGAGCCTGGGCGGATCGTATCGCGATGATGATCGGGGACAATGCGCCGATGTCCTGCAGTGCGCCCATGCTGATGATCACAACACGGGTTCCGCAGTTTGCGCATCCTGTGGTGGGGGCTGTGAGCCGTCCGCTTTCCTTCAAGCAGTTTGAAAACGGGACTGTTCTGATCGGGGGCGGAGCCAAGGGCTTTGCCGATCGGGAGAACAACCGGACAGAACTGGACTATGCAAGGATTGCCAATGGCGCACGCAGCGCTATTGAGTTCTTTCCGATTATTGCGTCGGCGTCCATCAACCGGATGTGGGCGGGGCTGGAAGCCTACATGCCGGACAATCTGCCGGTTATCGGACCGGGTGTGCAGGAGCCAAATGCATGGCATGCCTTCGGTTTTTCGGCCCATGGCTTTCAGATGGGACCTGTTGTTGGACGAATCATGGCAGATCTCGTATTAACGGGGGGCTGTAACTTTTCACTGGATGCGTTCAGGGTCGACCGCTTTGAACGCAAGGTTCTTTAATTCACAGGTCAGGGGAATACATATGACAATCGAACGGATTGGCTCCACCCAGCGCATGAGCAAAATCGTCAAGCACAACGGCACAGTCTATCTCTGTGGTCAGACGGCTGGTGAAGCGGAGTGGGATATCAAGGAACAGACGCAGCGCTGTCTGGACAAGATCGAGGACCTGCTCAAAGAAGCGGGCAGTGATCGCAACAAACTTCTGTCTGTGACAATCTATGTCCGTGACATGAAGGACTTTGCGGCGATGAACGAAGTCTGGGACGCCTGGATTGCCGACTACGAAAAACCGGCCCGCGCCTGCGTTGAAGCCCGCATGGCCCGCCCTGAAATTCTGGTCGAGCTGTCTGTCACGGCAGCCCTGTAATCAGACAACTGATCAGACAGTCACCATGTTTGAAAGAAAGGCCCCGCCAGCAGGTACCGGCGGGGCCTTTTGTCTTGTAATATCTATGTTGGCCGTATTTGTTTTTTATAACGCAATGTAGAACAAACAGCTTTATCAAAGTCTATAAGATTGTTTTCTATTGTTTGTAGTTCGGTTTTTATGCTCGATAGTGTTGGCTCCGTTTGGATGTGGTGGAATTTATGAGCGACATTTCCTCTAGTAGAGCCAAATGTATCTAAAGCATTTGATAACAAAATATCTTCATATTCTATGTCAATTCCTATTGGTAATAGTATGTTGTTAAGGTTTTGTTTTCTGATTCCATGATTGTTATTGATTATATTGATATATTGATTCAGGGCTTCTTTTGAGAAATCGTCTATGTTTTTTGATAAGTTCTTGATGTTATCTCTTTTTTCTGAATCAGTTTTGCCGTTTTGTGCTTTTAATGAGATTAAAGCCATCAAGCAGTGACAAATAGTTCCTCTTTCTATGAAAGCCTTTCTGGCTTCCATTGCTACAGACTTCGATATCGTCTCGAAGTATTCTTCTAATGCTGCGTGCGTGAGCATTATGAAAGATCTTACTTTCAAACGTTGAAGATCTGTCGTTGTTTGATTCGGATCAACCCCAGAAACAATTTTTTCAGCTTTTTTTAGAGAGCGTTTGACTGCCCGTAAATGACTAGTAGGAGATTTCATGTCAATTTCTTAATTGGGGAATTACTAGTTCAGATCCGGAAATTTCGTTTACTTTGTTGTACCAAGTTTCGAAGCGCTTTCTAACTATCTTTGTATTTTTCGTTGAGGTTTCAAAAGCTGCTACGAACTCTCTATCTGCATTTGAAGTTTCAATGAAGAGTTTCTCAAACTCTCGTTTATTCTGATGTGCCCAATCTAATACTTGCTGATTGGTGAGGCTCCCAACTATAATGTCAAATACTGCTCTATTGAAACGTGTCTCATAGCGTTGTTCGTGAGCATCCCATTTCTTGCAGACATTTGTTCCGAAAATGTTTATTGCTATATTTATTGCAGTTTCCATTTTCTCTAAAGTCGTATTGACTTTATGGAGGAAATTTTCATCTCTTGAAATTTTCTCATTGTAAGTACTGCAAGTTTCATCGAGGAATTTCTTAAGATCTCCTTGATAAATGGCGTTTTGATTAGAAAAGGCAATATGGCGAATTGTGAGTTCAACATCTGCCATACGTTTATCAGGATTTTTTAAATTCAATAACTTTTTGAGCGCTTCAGAACTCTCGGTCCAAGTGATAATATGTTTAATGAATTGCCCAGGATAGAGAGACATTCTCAGTTCCATTGGAGAGAGCTTAACAGAACCAGAGTTTAATCTGTAAAAAATCTCATATAATGTTTCATCATGTTCCCAACCTCTTAAAACAATTGATCTTTGAGTCGCATTTTTAAATAGATTGGCTGTCTCAGGCTCTTCTTCAATTTCGTTCCAAGTTTTACCTTCTAACTGTTTTAAAACTCTCATACCTTTTAAGCGAAATACTTTACCATTGTGACGCTTACCATCCATAAATTCTTTAATGGCAGTTAGTCTCTGTTTTCCATCAATAACAATAAAAGAATTTTTATCTTTTCTTTTTGAGGCAAGTAGTATCTGTGGAACTGGTATATTAAGAAATAATGATTCTATGAGTGATGATTGTGACATTTCGGCCCAAACACTTCTTCTTTGAAATGAAGGGTCGAGGTCAATTTGTTTACCAATCAGTCCGTATAGAGAACTGATGGTCCAGTCACTAGGCGCAACTAAAAGGCCGTCAAAATCGCCTAGATTGGGTTCTGAATTTTCGTCTGTTTCTGAAGCAGTTTCTTCGTCTTCAAAAAGATCGTCTCTATATTCTAACATGGTACCTCCGAGAACTTTTTCTGTGTATATTTGGTTGTGTTATTTTGCAATGTTTTTCTATTAAAAGAAGGGTTGATTGTTAGAGGTTAAGCAGTATGAGTTGCAACAAGCGAATTTTAGTTGCCAAGAATCAAAAATAACAAAATATATAGCTAATCTTGGACTGCTTTTTTGCTTTGTGGGTCAATCAACTTGGCAACGGTGAAGTCACTCTGCTATAAAAATGTTCAGCGGGTGCGTTGAAAACCCGACGCGCCGGTAAAAAATAATTATCAAACAGATATGACCGGGTCAGCCATGAGATTGTACACAGCCTACCTTGAAGAGATAGAAAAGCGTAAAGAGCAGGGGTTGCACCCCAAGCCGATTGATGACGGTGCTCTGACGAAAGAGATTATCGAGCAAATCAAAGACAAGAGCCACGAACACCGCGCGGACTCGCTGAAGTTCTTTATTTACAACACCCTGCCGGGCACGACCTCTGCTGCGGGTGAAAAGGCGGGGTTCCTCAAGGACATCATTCTCGGGGATGCGGATGTCGAGGAAATCACTCCGGCCTTTGCCTTTGAGCTTTTGTCCCACATGAAGGGCGGCCCGTCCGTTGAGGTGCTGCTTGATCTGGCGCTGGGTGATGATCCGGCAATTGCCGCGCAGGCGGCCGAGGTTCTGAAAACGCAGGTCTTCCTTTACGATGCCGATACCGACCGTCTCAAGGCGGCCTTCGATGCCGGTAATGCTGTGGCGCGCGAGATCCTTGAAAGCTATGCCGCTGCTGAATTCTTTACCAAGCTTCCCGATGTCGAGGAAGAAATCAAGGTTGTTACCTACATTGCTGCCGAAGGGGACATCTCCACGGATCTGCTGTCTCCGGGCAATCAGGCACACTCCCGCTCCGACCGGGAACTGCATGGCAAGTGCTTTATTTCCAAGGAAGCACAGGATGAAATCGAAGCGCTGAAGAAACAGCACCCTGACAAGCGCGTCATGCTGATCGCTGAAAAGGGGACCATGGGTGTCGGGTCCTCGCGCATGTCCGGTGTGAACAATGTCGCGCTGTGGACCGGCAAGCAGGCCAGCCCTTACGTACCGTTCGTCAACGTTGCCCCGATTGTTGCAGGCACAAACGGGATTTCCCCGATCTTCCTGACAACGGTGGGCGTAACCGGTGGCATCGGGATTGATCTGAAAAACTGGGTCAAGAAGCTGGACTCCGATGGCAAGCCGATTCTGAACAATGACGACAACCCGATCCTTGAACAGAAGTATTCTGTCGAGACCGGGACTGTGCTGACCATCAACACGAAAGACAAGAAGCTGCTGAACGATGCGGGCGATGAAGAGCTGGCAGATGTTGCAACATCTTTCAGCCCCCAGAAGGTCGAGTTCATGAAGGCTGGCGGTTCCTACGCCATTGTCTTTGGCAAGAAGCTCCAGACCTTTGCCTGTAAAACGCTCGGGATCGAGCTGAAATCCGCCTTTGCGGCTTCCAGGGAAATTTCCCATGAAGGGCAGGGGCTGACGGCTGTCGAGAAAATCTTCAATGCCAACGCTGTTGGTGTTCCCGAAGGCTCTGTCCTGCATGCGGGCTCTGATGTCCGCGTGAAGGTAAATATTGTGGGTTCGCAGGACACGACAGGTCTGATGACCGCGCAGGAACTGGAGTCCATGGCGGCGACCGTTCTGTCGCCAACAGTGGACGGCGCCTATCAGTCGGGCTGTCACACGGCTTCTGTCTGGGACTTCAAGGCGCAGGAAAACACACCGAAGCTGATGGCCTTCATGCACAGGTTCGGCCTGATCACCGCGCGTGACCCGAAAGACGTCTATCACTCCATGACAGATGTGATTCACAAGGTTCTCAATGACATTACTGTGGATGACTGGTCGGTGATCATCGGTGGTGACTCGCACACCCGGATGTCCAAGGGCGTGGCCTTTGGTGCAGACTCCGGGACTGTTGCACTGGCGCTGGCGACAGGTGAGGCAACCATGCCGATCCCTGAGTCCGTAAAGGTGACCTTCAAGGGAGCCATGGCAGACCACATGGATTTCCGCGATGTGGTTCATGCCACACAGGCGCAGATGCTCAAACAGTTTGGCGACAACGTCTTCCAGGGGCGTGTGATTGAAGTTCATATCGGAACCCTGCTGGCGGACCAGGCCTTTACCTTCACGGACTGGACGGCAGAAATGAAGGCGAAAGCCTCGATCTGTATTTCGGAAGATTCTGTTCTGATTGAATCCCTCGAGATTGCGAAGGCCCGTATTCAGGTCATGATTGACAAGGGCATGGAGAACGATGCGAAGATGCTCCGCGGTCTGATCGATATTGCCGAGAAGCGTATTGCCGAGATCAGGTCCGGCGAGAAACCGGCTCTGAGTCCGGATGACAATGCGAAGTATTTTGCGGAGGTTGTCGTCGATCTGAGTGAAATCGACGAGCCGATGATTGCCGATCCGGATGTCAACAACGCCGATGTTTCCAAGCGTTACACCCACGATACAATCAGGCCGATCTCCTATTATCATGCCGAGAAAAAGGTTGATCTGGGCTTTGTCGGTTCCTGTATGGTCCACAAGGGTGATGTGAAGATCGTCGCGCAGATGCTTCGCAACCTCGAAAAGGAACATGGCAGTGTCGAGTTCAAGGCGCCGCTGGTTGTTGCTGCCCCGACCTACAACATCATTGACGAGTTGAAGGAAGAGGGAGACTGGACTGTTCTGCAGAAATATTCCGGTTTCGAGTTTGACGATATGGCTCCGAAGCAGGAGGCACGGACCGAATACGAAAACATTCTCTATCTGGAAAGACCCGGCTGTAACCTCTGCATGGGCAACCAGGAAAAGGCTGCAAAGGGCGACACGGTTCTGGCGACCTCCACCCGCCTTTTCAAGGGACGTGTTGTTGAGGATTCTGCAGAGAAAACCGGTGAATCCCTTCTGGCTTCCACTCCGGTTGTTGTCCTGTCCGCCATTCTGGGCCGGACCCCGACAATCGAGGAGTACAAGGCGGCAGTAGAAGGAATTGACCTGACAAAGTTTGCTCCTCCGCTGCAGAAACCGCTGGACAGTCAGTCGGTTCACTTCTAACAGCCGGATTTCATTTCCGAATCTGTACAGACGGACCCGTGCCCTGGTGCGGGTCCGTCCTTGTATCCGGAAGCCTTTCAGGCCTATGCTTCTGTTGTGGGGCAGCAAATGCAGGCAGAAAATTTTCTGCCGGACGAAAACTGTCTGATTGCTGTCTTCCGAAGGAGGGGATCAATCTCCCTTTCATAAAAACATCCGCCCAAGGTGCGACTGAACAGGAAAAGGAAAACTGCGGCGTGGCCATGCATCTCTACACCAATCCGGTCAGTAATTTTTGCAACAAGGTTGATATCGCTCTGGCCTGGAAGGGGCTGGACTGCGAGCGCAGCTTGCCACCCGGAGGATATGGGTCTGACGAGTACAGGAAAATTGTCCCGCTCGGAACGATCCCGGGTTTGGTGGACGGGGATTTTGTTCTCTCTGAATCCGAACTGATCATGGAATATCTGGAAGATGCCTATCCGGATCGTCCTGCCCTGCTGCCCGTGGATGCCCGCGAACGCGCCCGGGTTCGCCTGTTGTCGCGTTATCACGATCAGAAGCTTGAACCCCATGCCAGAGCGCTTTTCAAACACATGGCGCCTTCCCAGAGGGATCAGGCCTTTGTGACAGAGAAGTTTGAAGCCGTGATGACAGCACTAGAGGGACTTGAAAGACAGGGCCGTTTTGCCCCCTATCTTGCCGGCAGTGCCTTTTCCCTTGCCGATTGCGCCTATGGGCCGACAATCATGATGATGCAAAAGATGTTCGAGACACTGGAACGTGATTTCAGGCTCTCGAAACCGCTTGAGGACTGGTATCAGACGCTCCTGCAAACCCCGGCTGTGCAGGAGGTGATGCCCCGTGCCGTTGAGGCAACAGATGCCTGGGTCAGGCGAAAGCTGGCAGAGGGGTGAAAGGGCGACACAAGATCAGTCGTTTTTTTTATCAATATGGTCGTATTTTGCACACGGGATTCAGAAAGTCTTAAATGATCACGGGTAACAATTTGTCATGATTGTGTTTGAGGCATCGTGCGGGTGTGGTGCCGTCTCAAATTAAAAGGCAAAAGAATGTTATCTCGTTTCAAGATCAGCGTGAAGCTACCTGTGCTCATCACGCTCATGGTTACACTTAGTGTGTTTGCATTGGGTTTCGCGACTTTTCTCAGCTCTTCTTCCTCTTTGGAAAGCATTGCGAAGGAACGACTGGTTTCTCTGGCAGAGACCCGTTCTGAATTCCTGCAAAAGGAGCTCAGGACGATTGAGAACCAACTGACGACGGCAACAAAGGCCAAAGCCGTCTGGGGAGGTTTGAACTCCTTTTCCAGAGGGTTTGACGGAATTGTCAGACAGGGAACTGATGTCGAAGCCTACCTGAAAAAGGCCTACATCCAGGACAACCCCAATCCTGCGGGTGAACGTCACCTGATGGATGGTGTGGATGGAAGCTCCGAGAGCTATGACCGCTTTCACAAGATTTTTCATGCCCCTTTCCGTTCGATTGCGGAAGAGAACCTCTATGATGATGTCCTTCTGGTGGATACCAAGGGGAACGTTATTTACTCTGTCTACAAGAACAATGATCTCGGGGTGAATCTCACCCAGGGTGAATGGGCCCAGACGGGGCTGGCAGAGGTCTATAACAGGATTGTTGAAAATCCGCAGGAAGGTCAGGTGGCCTTTGCCGATTTTACCAGCTATCCGGGCAAGGATGGTGAAGCAGAGAGTTTCATCGGCGTCCCTGTCTTTGCCGCAAACAAGTTCCGGGGCATTCTGGTTGCCGAGATGCCGAAAAGGCGTCTTAATGAAATCATTGCCAACATTGTCGGCCTCGGGGAGCAGGGGCAGGCGATCCTTGTCGGTGCCGACAATTTGCTGAGAACCAACACGCGCTTCACACCGGAGGGCGAGAGCCAGGTGCTTCAGCCTGCTCTGGACAGTGAAGCTGTCAGCAAGGGTCTGGCCGGAGAAACCGGTGTGTTGTGGGAAACCCGTGCCGATGGCAGTGACTATCTGATGTCCTATCAGCCGATTGATTTCCACGGAACCCGCTGGGCGCTGGTTCTGGATATTGCCGGCGATGAAGCCCTTGCATCCGTCATTGACCTCGAAATCACGGTTCTGATCGTCGGCGCTGTTGTGCTACTGGTGGCTGTGGTTCTGGGCCTTTTGTTCTCCCGATCCATCGTTGTACCTCTCTCGCGTTCCAGCCGGGAAATGCTGGCGCTTGCCGAGGGGGACAAGTCCTTTGAGATTTCCGGAGAGGACCGCCTGGATGAGGTCGGGGACATCGCCCGTGCTCTGGCTGTTTTCAAGGCTTCGGCGATCAAACAGGACGAGATGGCTGAAAAAGAGAAGGAGATGCTGGCTTTCCGCGAGAACAGAACGCGGGCCATTGAACGTCTGATCAGTGAATTTGAACAGTCCAGCGGGGAGCTGCTGGAAGAGGTCACGGGATCTGCGACGAAAATGACAGCGACCTCTGATCAGCTGCTTCAGAGTGCCGAGGACACAAGCCTGCGTTCTCATGCGGTTGCTGCCGCAGCAGAAGAGGCGTCTGCCAATGTTCAGACAGTTGCTTCCGCGGCCGAGGAGTTGAGTTCCTCCATTGAGGAGATCAATCGTCAGGTTCGTGAGTCGAATACCATTGCAGAAGCGGCTGTTACAGAGGTGAACGAAAACGTTCAGACCATTCGCAAGCTGGAAGATTCCTCGAACCGTATCGGAGAGGTGGTGCAGCTGATTTCCGAGATTGCCGAGCAAACCAACCTTCTGGCTCTCAACGCGACAATCGAGGCTGCACGTGCAGGAGAGGCCGGCAAGGGTTTTGCGGTGGTTGCCAGTGAAGTGAAAAACCTGGCCAACCAGACGGCCAAGGCGACCGAGGAAATCTCCGGTCAGGTTCATGAAATCCAGCAGGTGACCAAGGGGGCTGTCACGGCAATTGAAGGGGTCGGGGAGACGGTTCACAAGATGAGCGAGATCTCTGCGTCCGTTGCCCTGTCAGTCGAACAGCAGGGCGCTGCAACCTCCGAAATTTCCCGCTCTGTTCAGGAGGCTTCTGCCGGAACGTCCGAGGTGACGACAAACATTCACTCGGTCAACGAGGCTTCAAGCCAGACGGATACCGCTGCGCGTTCTGTCAGTGAAGTGGCTGTGGAGGTCTCTGACCGGGCCACTAACATACGGGAGCTGGTCGGCAAGTTTTCGTCCGATATCAAGGCCATTTGATCCGGAAACGGACGGGGTGAAAGCCTCAGGGAAAAACCAGAGAAAAAGCCCTCGCTGATGCGAGGGCTTTTTTTGTTTCCTGAAAGGACAGTTGGCAATCAGTCTTTCTTGCGCTTGTAGCTCTTGCCACCCGGCTTGCCTTTTCCGCCACCGGGCTTTCCACCCTTGCGGTGGAACTTGCCGCCTTCCCGGTCGCCGCCTTTGCCACGGCCGCCAAAGTTGCGGCTCTTGTTGAAAGGCTTGCCGTCCCGGTCTCCACGTGGCCCGCCCCTTGGGCGTGAGGATGGCTTGATGTCAGGCATGTCGCCAACAAAGTTGATGTGCAGTGATTTCTCACCAGTGCCCTGTTCCTGGACTGTTTCCCAGAAAACAGCAGAGCTTTGGCCGGAAACCTCGAAGAAGGTTTCTGTATCCTGAATGTGAATGGCACCGATGTCGTTGCGGGTGACATCACCTGCCTTGCAGATGATCGGCAGGAGCCATTTCGGATCAGCCTTGTGTTTGCGACCGGTGTTGAGCTTGTACCAGATACCGTCAGAGAAATCGGACTTCTTGCGCTCGCGACGTTCTCCTTCCGGTGCTCGTTCGCGTACAGGAGCCAGTTCTTCGGGAGAGGGCAGCTTCTCCATGCGGAGAGCCAGAAGTGCTGTTGCGAGTGCTTCCGGGCTGTAGCGCTCCATCAGCTCCTTGATCAGTTCTGCATGATCTTCGGAGGCCGGCATCGTAAAGATGGCATCGTTCAGCAGGCGTTCGCGGTCGCGTTCTGTGATTTCTTCAATGGTCGGAGGTGTGCGCCAGTCCGGATTGATCTTGGCAAAGCGCATCAGGCGCTCGGCAGAGCGGCGCTTGTTGACCGGAATGACGATGGCGCAGATGCCTTTGCGGCCTGCACGGCCTGTGCGTCCGGAACGGTGCAGAAGGGTCTCCGAGTTATTCGGAATGTCGGCATGAACAACCAGATCGAGGTTTGGCAGGTCAATCCCGCGCGCGGCAACATCTGTTGCAATACAAACGCGCGCACGCCCGTCGCGCATTGCCTGGAGGGCATGGTTGCGCTCACTCTGGCTGAGTTCGCCGGAAAGGGCGACAACCGAGAAACCACGGTTTGAAAGGCGGCTGGCGAAGTGTTTTACGGTCTCGCGTGTCGAGCAGAAAACAATCGTGCTTGGGGATTCGTGATAGCGCAGCAGGTTGATGATGGCATTTTCGCGATCACTTGGCGCAACTGTCAGGGCGTGATACTCAATATCGCGGTGCTGCTCGCGTTCTGTGATTGTGCTGATGCGCAGGGCATTGTTCTGGAAGCGGGTGGTCAGCGACAGGATCGGCTTGGGCATTGTTGCCGAGAACAGCAGGGTGCGGCGTTCTTCCGGCGTTGAATCCAGAATGAATTCCAGATCGTCGCGGAAGCCCATGTCCAGCATTTCGTCCGCTTCATCCAGCACAACAACACGCAGGTTGGAGGTATCCAGAGCCTTGCGTTCGATGTGATCGCGCAGGCGTCCGGGTGTGCCGACAACAATGTGGGCTCCCTGTTCCAGTACGCGGCGCTCGCGGCGCGGGTCCATGCCGCCAACACAGGTTGCTGTTGTCCCGCCAGCCTTGCCATAGAGCCATTTGAGTTCTTCATTGACCTGAAGGGCCAGTTCTCGCGTCGGGGCAACGATCAGGGCCAGAGGGCGCCAGACAGGCTTGAGGCGCTTGGCATCGCCGAGAAGGCTGGCAGCCATGGCCAGACCAAAGGCCACGGTCTTGCCGGAACCGGTCTGGGCGGAAACCAGAAGATCGCGTTCGTGATCCTCTACGGCAATGACCTCTTCCTGAACAGGAGTGAGGCTGTTGTATCCTTTGTCCCTAAGGGCTTCTGCGATTACCTCAGGCAAACGCTCTGCATGGTTTTCCAGTGCAGTCATCGTGATTGGGCTTTCCATTGTTCGTCTGCCCAATCGTTGTTTCTGTTTCGATAGCTGAGAGGATACCGAAGAGAACCGGACAGTCCTTTTCCGGACTGTGTAGAAACGAGGTCGCTGCAAAAGGAACCGTTCTTTCAGGTCGCAGCGAAGCATGCAGGCAGGTGTTTGTCAGGCCGCTTGTATCCTCTTGCAGTGGGGCGGTCAATCCCTTGCTGTGCCTGAGAGATGCATAGCTGCGTTGTGAAGAGGAAAATCCGCAGAAAAGCCGTCTGCTCTTCTGGCTGCAGTCTTTGCTATAAAAGGAATGAAGGTTTCGTCTATTTGGTGTATTTTCCCTTTGTTGAATACAGTAATATAATCAGATCCGAGGGGGAAACTGTGACTGATTTGGGTTTGACTACAGGGATTCATGAACCGGGTGAAGAGGCCGTTACCCCGTCCATGAAAAGGGAAACAGGTGATTTCAAATCGCTGGAGTTTACAGGTACAGGTAGAGAATACTTTGGTATCTGGCTGGGGAATATCTTTCTCAGCATCATCACCCTGGGGATCTATTCTGCCTGGGCGAAGGTACGGAACAAACAGTACTTTTACGGGCATACCCGGGTTCTCGGGGACGGTTTCGGCTACCACGCGACCGGGATGCAGATTTTCAAGGGACGACTGATCATCTTTGCCGTTCTGGGTGCGATTTTCCTGCTTTCGAGCTTTCTGCCGCTTTTGCTGATTGTCCTGGTCCCGGTACTTCTGGGGCTCTATCCGGTTATTCTGAACAGAAGCATGGCGTTTGATGCACGTGTCACCTCGTGGAGGACCATCAGATTCGGCTGGCACGGGACCTACTTTGAAGCCTTTTGCCTTCTGTATCTCTACCCGGTTGCCGCCTATTTCTCCTTTGGTCTGGCTTTGCCGTGGGTGTCCGGGAAGGTCGCACGCTATCTCGCCCGGAACCGTTCTCTGGGGCAATATCGCTTTGATCTGGAGGCTTTGAAAACCTCTGCCATCTATCGCGCTGCACTGAGCACTCTGGGGCTGGGTGTTGTGACAGGTGTTGCCATTGTGTCTTATGCGTATGTTGAGCTTTTCAGTCTGATCCGGTCCGGTCAGGTGGACACACCTGATATCTTTGGGCTGATCGACGCCGGGCGGACAGATCTTGTTCTGATCCAGTATCTTGGCTTTGGTCTGCTTTTCCTTGGTTTCGTCGCTTATCAGTACCAGTTGAGAAAACTGGCTCTGAATGTATTGACCCTCGACAGGGTGGCGTCTTTCAGGTCTGAACAGGGGAACCTGAAGGTTGTCGGCATTGTCCTGTCCAATGTTGTGCTGTTTGTCCTGACTCTGGGACTGGCGACCCCGTGGCTGGCTGTACGGCTGCATCGTTATCTGACGGACACGACAGCGATCAGTGTATCGGATGACCTGCCAACACTGATTGCACAGGAACAACAGGCCCAGTCTGCGGCAAGTGCAGAGTTCATGGACATGAATGACTTTGACATCGGAGCAGGTCTCTAGATCTCTGAAAGAACAGGAGCGATCAAAAGGCCGGTCCGTTTCAGGACTGGCCTTTTCTGTATAAAAAACAGGTATGACGTCCGTTTCGGGGGACCTTTGAGAGAGTGTTTTTAAAGCAGATTTCTCCAAAAGGTTTGTATATCTGCATCTTTTTCGTGTATTTTGTCTCTGTGTTTAATCGCGATATAAAAAAAGCGGAAAACCGGGGGTTAAATCGTTGAGTGATTTTGTCGGCACAGCTGGTTCATTGGAACGGGCTGTATCTGAAGGTGATTCGTCTCAAGGACAAGTTTTCAGACAGTTGATGGCCTTCTCGGGTGACGGGAAGGAGTACTTCGGCATTTGGCTGAACAACATTTTTCTGTCGATTGTTACGGCCGGAATTTATTCCGCCTGGGCCAAGGTCAGGAACAAACAGTATTTCCTGGGACACACGAAAATACTGGGTGACGGGTTTGGCTATCACGCAACGGGTATGCAGATTCTGAAGGGACGTCTTGTCGTTCTGGGCTGTCTTGCAGGTTTCACCTTTTTGCAGGATTTCCTGTTGATGGATGAAGAGCTGATCCTTTACCTCCCTGTCCTCATGATTCTTTTCTTTTTTGTTCTCTACCCCTGGGCGATGAACAAAAGTCTTGCCTTCAGTGCGCGAATGACATCGTGGCGTACTGTCCGTTTCAAGTGGCATGGAACGTTTGGGCGGACCTTTGTCTATTATACTCTGGCACCCTATCTGGTTCTGCTGAGCTTCGGTTTGGCTGGGCCCTGGGTTGCGCGCAAAACGGCGGAGTATTTTGTTGAAAATCACAGTCTGGGCACCAGACGCCTCTCGCTGTCCAAAATGAGCCTGGGGCGGATTTCCCTGACCTATTTTCTCTGCATTATGTTGCCGTTTGCTGTTTTGTTTGCGTCCCTGGTCCTTTTGCTGGGCGGAGTTGTCCTTGCGGCTGTTTCCACTGCAGAAAACGGGCAGTTTCTGAATTGGTCGACAGAAGGTGAAGAACTGCGCAACCTGATTCTCTCCGGTCTGGTCGAAGCGATATTAATCCTTTTCATTGTTGTTATTTTCCTGTCCTGGAAACTTTTCAGGCTGTGGCTTCTGAGGGAAATGCTGAGAAGCCTTCAACTGCCGGATGTTGCACGCTTTACTTCGTTCCTTGATATGGGCAAGGGCGGATGGATTATCGTTTCCAATCTGGTTCTGTTTGTTCTGTCCCTCGGGGTTGCGACCCCCTGGCTTATGGTGCGCTATCAGAAGTATCTTGTGGAAACGACTGGCGTTGTGACCAGCAGGGAGCTGGCTGTCTTTGTTTCGGCGCAGCAAAGCGAACAATCCGCGATAGGTGAAGGCTTTACTGACTTTGAAAGTCTGGATTTCGGGGTGGGCCTGTGATGGAAGTTGCCGAGAGAAACAAGAATTATATCGGCCTGCAGGTAGAAGGGCTTGTCTATCAGGCGGGGTCCTCAAGCCGCAGCAATGCCGTGCTGATTGCCGATGGTGACCGCTTTGTTCTGAAGCGTATGAATTGGGGAGAGGACGAGATCGTCCGAATTGATTCTGTTTCGACCCCCTTCGCAGGACAGGAGCGACAGCTTCATCTCTCGAACGGTTTTGTGTTCCATACAACCGGCGTTGTTCCGAGTGGTTTTCTGCCCAAGGGAGCGGAAAGCGGCTTGAAAGCCGTTGTTTACTGGTTCGAGGAATTCAATCTTGTCAAAGCTGCGCTCATGCTTTGCATCGTTGTCGGTTTCATCCTCGGTCTGAGGTGGGGGACGCCGTTGCTTGCGGACTATTCTGTTGCCTATGTCCCGGCGACCTGGGATCAGAGCATTGGACGAAGTGCATTCGAGCAGTCTGACGGGACGCTTTTCGAACCCTCTGAACTTTCCATGGCCGATCAGGAACGAATCAGGTCCAAGGCAAGGGGCATGATTTCCCAGTGGATGATTCAGGACAGGCAGGAGGCTTCCTATGATCTGTCCTCTGTTGATATCCTTTTCCGTTCATCTCCTGCGCTGGGCGCAAATGCGCTGGCTTTTTCGGGAGGGCCGATTGTCGTGACGGACCAGCTGGTTGAGCTGTTTGACAACGATGGTGCTGTCGTTGCTGTGATCGCGCATGAATACGGTCATGTCCTGCATCGGCACGGAATGCGACAGACCCTGCGCTATGCCGGGTTGATCCTCGCTGCCACTCTGGTTTTTGGTGCGGACGAAAGCCTGTTGGAGGAGTTGCTGACAATCGGTATTGCTGCTGAAACCTCGTCCTATTCCAGAGGCTTCGAGCGGGAAGCCGATGCTTTTGCTGTTGAAGCGCTCAAGGCGGCTCATCTGCCTGTCAGTGATGCTCTCTGGGCCATGCAGAAACTGGCCGAGGACTGTGGAGCCAGCTGTGAGGGAACGGGATGGTTTGACAGTCACCCGGGTATGGATGAACGCCTGCAGATGCTGGAAGAGGCCTTGCAATAGGGAAAGAGCCGGGCGGGCGTCGCCTGCAAGAGATCTTTTCGTTTTTCAGGGACTGTCCTTGCTGTACGGGTCGGTCTCAGTTTTTCCGCACAAATCTGGTGAGGAGAACGATCTGCTGATTGTTGACGCGTCCCTCGATCTGCTCCGGGTTGCCGGGGACCAGAGAGATATTGCGAACGGCTGTGCCGCGCTTGGCTGTGAAACCGGCTCCCTTGACGGGCAGGTCCTTGATCAGGACAACAGAATCACCAGCCTCCAGAATAGCACCATTGGAATCCCTGTGGGGTGTTTCGATCTCTTCTGAGGAAGAGGGGACTTTGCTGTCGGCCCAGAGTTGAAGCTCCGGTTCGAGGTAGAGCATGTCCAGCAGATCCTGGGCCCAGCTTTTTCTCGAGAGTGCCTTGAGGACACGCGCCGAGCTGACCTGAACGGCCGGTACTGTGCTCCACATGGATGTTGAAAGACAGCCCCAGTGGGCCTCATCAAGAAGGTCAGGGCGACCAAGACCCTCCTCGCAAAGGGGGCAAACAAGAAAGCTTGCCTCATCCGGTGACAGGTTCTCCGGCGCATCTGTCAGGGTTTTGATGCCCAGTTCTCCGGAAGCTCCGCAGAGTTCGCACTGCGTGTTGCTGCGTGTGGTGAGCATTGTTTCCAAAGCGTCTGTGTCCATGGTCCGTTCTGCCTTCCCGGGGAATGCTGGTGTTAAGCCTGTTTGAAAATCCTTCTGACAGCCCGCTACGCTTTTGTCACCCTGGAGTTCTGTCGGCAGGAACCCTTATCCTGAGGAATTCCTGTCTTTTTTATGACACAGAGTTATCTTTAAATGAACGCACTCTGCCCCTTGTACTTTCACAATCTTTCATCAATTGTGACAATGGACTTTCATGTATTGTCAAGAGCAGGGCTCTTCATAATGACACAGGACGCACTTTGAATGGCACGACGACCCACTTCTTCCTCTTCCCGCCGGAGAACTGCAACGCGAGGGACGAAGAGCAAATCGGAAGGCACCACCCGTTCGAAAGTGCGGCGTCCTGCTGCCGGTGACATCAAGGGCGAAAAACGGAAGCGTGCAGCCTCCGGATCTTCTGCAGGATCAAGGAAAAAAGCGTCGGGCAAATCGGGCAAAAGCTGGGTGCGGCGTCTCTTTGGCTGGGCTTTCGTTCTGGGAATCTGGGGCTCGATCGCGGTTGCACTGGTGATCGGCTATTATGCTTTGGACCTTCCGTCTGTCGGGACGCTGGAGCAGGCCTCCCGCCGTCCTTCGGTCACCTTTGAGGCGGCAGATGGAACCCGTCTTGCCAGCTACGGTGACTATTATGGGGATACGCTCGAGGTCGGAGAGGTCTCCCGCTATCTGCCGCAGGCCATCATCGCAATCGAGGATCGCAGGTTTTATGATCACTTCGGGGTTGATCCTCTGGGGATTGCCCGGGCCATGTGGATCAATATGCGGACCGGGCGCTTTACCCAGGGTGGTTCGACCCTGACCCAGCAGCTGGCGAAGAACCTCTTCCTCAGTCCCGAACGCAGCATCAAGCGCAAGATCCAGGAAGCCCTGCTGTCCCTGTGGCTGGAACAGAACTTTACCAAGGATGAAATCCTGTCCATCTATATGAACCGCGTCTATCTGGGAGCGGGAACCTATGGCTTTGATGCGGCTTCGCGGGTTTACTTCGGGAAGTCTGCAAGGGATTTGAAGCTGTCCGAAGCGGCGGTTCTGGCCGGGCTTCTCAAGGCGCCAAGCCGCTACAATCCGTCGAGTTCGCCCAAGCTGGCGCGCGAGAGATCACAGCTTGTTCTGGGAGCCATGGCGGAAGAGGGCTTTATCACACAGGATCAGTTACAGAAAGCACGGGAAAACCCGGTTTCATTCCGGAAAGGCAAACAGGAACAGGCGCCCTATTTCACAGACTGGGTCCGGGGACAGATTGATGGCCTGATCGGAGAATACGAGGGTGATCTGACCATTCGGACAACACTGGATCGGCGGGCCCAGCGCATTGCCGAACAGCACCTGCAGGAGCAGCTGTCCGCAACGGGGAAGAAGAATGGCGTGGAACAGGGAGCTGTGACGGTTCTGGCACCGGATGGAGCGGTGCAGGCCCTTGTTGGCGGGCGGGATTACGGAGCCAGCCAGTACAACAGGGCCTCACAGGCGCTGCGTCAGCCCGGTTCTGCTTTCAAGCCCTTTGTCTTTCTGGCGGGGTTTGAACGGGGCCTCAATCCGGACACGGTGATGAATGATCAGCCGATCTCTGTCGATGGCTGGAAACCGGGCAATTACAAAAACAAATACTATGGGGAAGTAACCCTCCGCGAGGCCTTTGCACGGTCTTCGAACTCTGTTGCCGTTCAGGTGTCCCAGCGCGTTTCGCCGGAGCGGGTGGCGGATGTGGCGCAAAGGCTGGGCATTGATGCCACGCTTGATCCTTCGCCTGCACTGGCACTGGGATCATCGGAAACAACCCTGCTGGACCTGACCGGAGCCTATGCGATCTTTGCAAACGGAGGACTGTGGTCACAGCCCTATGGTATTCAAAGTATCCGGGACCGTCAGGGACGGGTGCTGTACAGCCGTCAGACGCAACAGGGGGCGCGTGTCGTTACGGAAGGTCATGTTGCCATGATGAACAACATCATGGTTGCGGCTGTTGACTGGGGAACCGGAAAGGCTGCCAAAATCGACCGTCCGGTTGCGGGCAAGACCGGAACCACGCAGTCCAATCGCGATGCCCTTTTTGTGGGCTATACGCCCAAGCATGTTGTGGGGGTCTGGTACGGAAACGACAACGGTTCACCGATGAAGGGGGTGACAGGTGGAACACTGCCTGCACGGTCCTGGGGGAAAATTGTCCGGGATCTGGAATATGGAACGCCTGCGCTGGCGCTGAACACGCAGGTGCCCTCTTCACTGGACACCGCTCTGGAACAGGTACAGAAGGACGCCGGTGATTTCTCCACCGCGATCGGACGCCTGCTGGGGGGTATCTTCGGGGGAGGATCGGACAGCAGGAAAGACGGGGAAAAGTCCGAGAGTCGCTGGAAACCGAACAACACCCCGATCTGGGAACGCAACAACAAGGATTAGTTACTGCTACTGAAGCATTAGCACAATATTATGGGTGACGTTTTCGTGATGAGAGGGCAGACTGTCTTTTGCATGGCAACTTTGCTATGCTTTTGTTGATCCTGTTTGGAGGAAACAGCGTAAGGCTTCTTTGCAGATCAATAACTAAGGCATTTGCCACACAAACAGATCCCCGGGGAGGGTATTATGAAAATCATGAAGAAACTGGCGTCGCTGGCTCTGGCGGCCGGCCTGGGTATGAGCGTTAACGCCGGTACTGCTTCAGCACAATCCGCACTGAATGACATTTTGGACAACGGTGTTCTGAAGGTTGGTACAACTGGTGACTGGAACCCGATGACCATCAAGGATCCGACAACAGACAGCTATAAGGGCTATGACATCGATGTCATGACGGAGCTGGCCAAGGATCTGGGTGTCGAGCTGGAATTCGTGCCGACGGACTGGAAGACCCTGGTCAATGGGGTGACATCCGGAAAGTATCATATGACCGGGTCTGCTTCCATTTCTCCGGCGCGCGCGAAGGCTGCGGGCTTCAGCACCAGCTATTTCTCTCTGGCGACTGTTCCTCTGACCCTCAAAAAGAATGCGGACCGTTTCAAGTCGTGGGATGATCTCAATCAGGACGGGGTTTCTGTTGCGGCAACTTTGGGGACAACCCAGGAAAAGCAGGTCAAGCAGTTCTTCCCGAATGCACAGCACCGGATCATCGAAGCACCGGCGCGTGATTTCCAGGAAGTCCTGGCAGGTCGCGCCGATGCCCACATCACATCAAATGTCGAGGCAAACAAACTGATCGACAAGTATGAGCAGATGATGATTGTTCCTGTTGCAGAGCCAAAGGCTCCGACACCGATTGCCATGCTGCTTCCACAGAATGATCAGGTCTGGATCAACTATGTGAACACCTGGATCCGCCTCAAGCAGGAGCAGGGTTTCTTCAGACAGCTTGGCGACAAGTGGAAGCTGAACTAGACCCTTCGACAGATATTTCAAACGAAAGGCAGGGGATTTTCCCTGCCTTTTTTGTCAGAACACAACGGATGGGTGGCGATGGTCACGAAAGACAACACTTACAGTGAAGAAGCCTTTGAAGACCTGAGACTTTCGGCACCGGCAGCAGTGCGCAACAGGGATGTGATCCTGCCGGTTTTGAGGGACCTGTTGCCCAAAGAGGGAAGCTGTCTGGAAATCGCCAGCGGGACGGGCGAGCATGCTGCGCATTTTGCGCCCGCTCTGGCACCTCTCGGGTGGCAGGCGAGTGAACGTGAGGGAAGGCTTCTGCAGTCCATTGACGCCCATCTTGCTGTCGCACGCGAGCAAAGCCCTTTTGAACACCGGCGCGCCCTGTTGCTGGATTTGCTGGCAGAAGAGAGCTGGGATGGTGTGGGCTGCTATGACGCCATCTTTTCAGCAAACATGACGCACATTGCACATTGGGATGTGACGCGACAGCTGTTCCGGTTGTCGGAGCAGTGCCTGAAGCCCGGGGGCCTGTTGCTGCTTTATGGTCCGTTCTTCTGGAAGGGCAGGGAAGCGGTGGAGAGCAATCTGAATTTTGATCTTTCGCTTCGACAGAGGAATGAAGACTGGGGTATTCGCTATTTTGAGGATCTGAATGATCTGGCGCGTGAAAGCTCACTGACTTTCAGGCAGGAACGCGCCATGCCGGCGAACAATTTTGTGCTGGTTTATGAAAGGCAGGCCTGAGCGGGCCTGCCTCTGCTGTGTCTGTCTACTGTTCCAGGCCCAGTGATTTCAGTGCACGCTTCCGGGCATCGCCGCTGTCCCGGTCGCTGACATGCAGAAGGCCTGCAATCCGGCGCATCAGATTGCCTTCGTAGGGGTGAAGCTCTCCGTCTGCATAGACAACAGCCCAGAGCAGTTCAATGATCTCAATGCGCTCTTCGTTTGTGCAGTGATCAGAGATCACACGCGTAAAGCCGAAGATCTGGATGGACTCATCGGATTTGTCTTCGGCCTGCTTGATCAGAGTGCCGGCCGAGATCTCGTCGAGTTTGAAGTGCTTTTGAAGCAGGCTGGATATCTTGCCATGTTCCTCCACGGAGTATTCACCGTCCAGCTGTGCGGCTTCAATCAGCAGGGCAGCTGTGGCCAGTTGCATTTCATTTGAACCGGACGAACCGGTCCCGGTCAGGGGATTGTTTCCCTGTTGGAAAAGCTCTTTCAATTTGTCGAGCATTGATCATCCTTCGAGGCAGGCTTTTGGAATTTCTCTCAACAATACCCCAGCAAGGAAAGAAGGCAAGACTGTGTTCATATCCGGGAAATGACGGCTCGGCGCATAAAGGGATCCGTTCAATATTTAATGACAGAATGGTATTAAAATGTTTTCATGAATACGGGCGTACAAGACAGCCGGACTGAAAAGCTGTCCGGCACGACAGGAAAAAGGCAGCAGACTGGTCCCTTTTTCAAAGACGCCCAAACTGAAGGTTTACAGGGCCTGGACAGAGATGAAGCAGTTCTGATTCAGGCTGATGTCGAGCAAATCTCCGAGTGTGGTCATGGCTGTGTTGCGTGGATTGATTTGCCTTTTCTTGCTGATTTTTTTGCATGATGGAGCGTGGGCACAGGTCTCCAAACAAAGCGTGATTCTCTACGCTGATGATTCCTATCCTCCCTATTCCTTTGAAAGGAACAACCGGAGTGATGGGCTTTATGTGAGGATTTTGGAAGAAGCTTCCCGCCGTCTTGAGAGCTTTGAAATTGTTTTCAGACCGGTTCCCTGGAAACGTGCACTGGTTCGTATGCAACTGGGCAAGGGGGTCGGGATGGTTCCCCCTTATTATCATCCGGAAAAACGTCCCTTTCTGACTCACTATTCCGTTCCGATCCTGAGCGAAATTACTGTTGTGGTCTGTCGAAGAGGCATCGTCGACAGTCGCAGGCTTGATCACTACCCTCTGGATTACAGGGGACTGAAATTTGTCAACAACTCGGGATATCTTGTCGGGGGAGACCACTTTCTCAGCATGGTCGAAAGGGGGGAGATCCTGCTGGAGGAAGCACCCTCGACCCGAATGAACCTGAAGAAGCTTCTGGCCAGGCGTGCAGACTGCTATGTGAATGACAGGCTCAATATTCAGGTTGCCATCCGCGATCTGCTTGATGCAGGCCTTATCACTGAACGTGAAGCTGCGCGTTTTGTCGAGGTGGATATCGTCTCTGTCGAAAACGGTTATGTGGGCTATTCCGCGCTGGCTTCGCAGAGCTTTCCCTATCAGGCCGAGTTCATCCGGGAACTTGACAGGGTTCTGATGGAGATGCGGACCACAGGGAAAATCCGGATCATTCGGGAAGCGTATCTGAGGGGCAAAAGAACAGCAGGTGTTCAGCAGGAGCAGGACTGATCGGGTGTTATGACGGTTTAATCAAACCGGTTCTTGAGAGAGTCCGTTTGACGCCGTTCTTTCTTGGTCGGGCGTCCGGAGCCGTGTTCCCGCCTTGGCAGGGCTGCCTCCGGTTTGCTGTCCGGTGAGCTGTCATCGGAACCACCCTTTGCGGGAGGAGCCAGATCCGTATAGAGAGCCTGGGCTTCCGGGGCCGGGCTGCGTCTGCTTCCCAGGGCTTCTATTCTGATGATCCTGATCTGCTTGCCCTGCGGGAAGGTCAGGACCTGCCCGGGCTTGATGCTGTAACTGGCTTTGGAGACCGTTTGCCCGTCAACACGGACTTTTTGGCCATTGCAGACTGTGCTGGCCAGGGAACGGGTTTTGAAAAAGCGCGCAAACCAGAGCCATTTGTCGAGGCGCAGGCTTTCGCTCTGCACGTCTGAGCCTGATGATTTGTCATCGGCTGCGACTGTGGGTTTGCGCGCTTTTGCCATAGGGCTGATCGCTCAGCGTTTTCCAGTCTTCAGGCTTTGCAGGACAGCAAAGGGAGAGTCAGCCATACGGGCCTTTTCTTCCTGACGCTGCCTGTTGCGCTGCTTTTGCTTGTTGGCAGAGGCCGGAGAGGAGGAATTGCGATTGGCATTGTTGCCCCCCTTGCCCGGTTGGCGCTGGGAGAAGACTGTCAGACCACCTTTGAGGCGTGTCGGGTGGAACCGCAGGGACTTCAGGGTAAAGGCCAGTGCTGTCTCGTCCATCTTTGCCATGTCACGCATGGCATCGTTGATCGCAAAGGAACCTTCCGGAATTTCCGGCTCTTCGGCTTTTCCTTCTGCAGCTTCTGCCGGCTCTGCGTCAGCAGCTGTTTCGGATGGGGTTTCTTCAGCAGCTGGTGCTTCTGTCTCTGCAGCGGGAGTTGCCTCCTCGCCAGGAACGGCTGCTTCGGGAGCTTCTGAAGCAACAGGTGTGGCATCCGCAGGAGCAGCCTTTTCCTCTGTCTTGCTTTCTTCGGCCTTGTTCTCTTCGGCAGGACCGGCAGCTTCCGTTTTGGGTTTCTCGCCACGGAGCAGTTTGAAGGCTTCGTGGGACAGGCGTTCGAGGACATCAATGCGAACGGCGAGGGATTTGCCCTTGCGATCCTGCATCAGACGATAGCCGATAGCCTTGCAGAAGTTTTCACTGTGCTCGTCAGAAGGTTCGAAATGCGTTGCCTCGAAATCGGGGAGGGCGGGGACACTGTTTCCGTTCCAGTTTGCCCACAGCAGGGCGCGCAGACGGCTCGGGCGCGGGCGCATGAGGCTTGGCACAAAGATGTATTCCCGGCCAATGCGAACGCCGAGTGTGCCCATCTCCTTGCGCACGTCCTTGCCCAGACTGTTGACCATGTCGCGCACAGTGCGGCGCTGAACCGAGCCAAGCTCTTCGCTCAGCTGATATGCAAGACCGCGCGCACCGGCATCCAGTTTGGCATCCTGAAGTGCGAAAAGGGCCTTGAGCTGTGCCTTGAGGTGACGATCCAGCCAGCCCTGCATGCGGACGCGGATGCGCTCGCGGGAGGGACCGTCGAGAAATTCGCTGTTGTAAACCTCGACCAGCGGCTTGAGGGGCGCGTCGCCTTTGGTGATCTTGCCGATGGGTACACCGCGCCAGGTCAGTTGGGCCTGATCATCCAGCAGGAAGGAACCATCATTGTCCTGTTCCAGCAGCGCAACGCGCTCCGGAATGTCGGACAGCAGGGCCTTGCGCGCTGCAGTCAGTGCTGGCTTGACGTCGCCCCCCTGCAGGCTGGAATCAAGCGTAAAGGCAAAGCCTTCCACTCGTCCAAGCAGTTCACCTTCAACAACGACGTCACCATTCGCCTTGACAGAAGCCAATATTCTTTCTCCCGCACGGAGACTGCGCACCAGTGTCGCAGCCCTCTTGTCTACAAAACGTTGCGTCAGACGCTCGTGCAAAGCATCTGACAATCGATCTTCAATGGCACGGGATTGCCCCTGCCAGTGTTCGGCATCTTCCAACCAGTTTTCACGGTGGGAAATATAGGTCCAGGTCCGGATCCACGCAATGCGCTGGACAAGGGTATCAATGTCCCCGCCCGTTTTGTCAATGCGTTCAATCTGCTGAGCAACCCAGTCCGTGTCAAGTTTCCCCTTGCCGGTCATCAGGAAGTGGTAAATCTGGGACAGCAGACGGATGTGCTGATCTGTCAGGGTCTTGCGAAAATCGGGAACCTGACAGACGTCCCAGAGCAGTTCGACAGCCTGACGACCTTTTGCCATATCCAGAATGGAGCCTTCCATCGCCAGAGCGACCAAAGCCTGATGATCCTCGGCATCGCGGACACGCAGGAGGCATTCTTCCGTTGTACGGCGCTCAAGGGATTTGATCAGGGTCTTGGGGCTGCGGAAGTCCAGATCGGGGTTGCGCCAGTAGATTGCTGCAATGTCCGCATAGTTGTGACTTTCAATCCGGTCTATCAGTTCCTGGTCCATGCCGCCGACCTCGTTGGTCGTGCCAAAGGTTCCATCACGGGTGTGGCGTCCGGCGCGCCCGGCGATCTGGCCGACCTCGGCAGGGGTCAACCGGCGCGAGATACGCCCGTCAAACTTGCCCATGCGTGAAAAGGTGACGTGATCAACGTTCAGGTTCAGACCCATGCCGATAGCATCGGTGGCGACCATGTAGTCAACATCACCGTTTTCAAAGAGTTCGACCTGGGAGTTGCGTGTCCTCGGACTCAGGGCGCCCAGAACAACAGCTGTTCCTCCACGGGCCTGACGCATCATCTCGGCTGTCTGATAAACGTCGCTTGCTGAAAAGGCGACCACGGCAGAGCGGGGCGGCACACGTGTGACCCGACAGGTGCCGTTGTAGCTGAGCTTCGAAAAACGCGGGCGTTCGACGAACTCGACATCCCTGACCAGCTTTCGGATGATCGGGGCGATGGTGCTGGAGCCCATGAACATTGTTTCAGCCGTACCGCGCAGATTCATCAGGCGGTCTGTAAAGATGTGACCGCGTTCCTCATCTGCGCAGAGCTGGATTTCATCGACAGCAACGAACTCGACCAGACGATCCAGTGGCATGGACTCAACTGTGCAGAAGAAATAGCGTGCAGCCGGAGGAATGACTTTTTCCTCGCCCGTCACCAGTGCGCATTTGTTGCTGCCCTTGATTTTGATCGCCTTGTCGTAATTCTCGCGCGCAAGAAGGCGCAGGGGAAAGCCCATGATCCCCGAGGAATAGGCAAGCATCCGTTCCATGGCAAAATAGGTCTTGCCAGTGTTCGTTGGTCCCAGAACGGCTGTGATACGGGATGATTGCAACAGACCCATCAGGTCAAGATCCACATGGTAATGCGACAGGGAAAAGACTGTCTTCAAATCGGTAAAAGCTGAATGATTTGTATCCTCTGTGTGCGGTGCTTCCAAGGAAAAAGCAGCGTTGCAAACCGAATAAAATCCGTTTTGGTGGCTTGACCTTCCTCTTGAGGGAAGCTTCATCATGTAATGTACAGGATTGAAGTTCGGGATTGTTCAGAATGTTACCCTTGTCAAATGTGATCAGCTCTCTTGCCCTTGTTCTGATGATGAGCCTTGTCTTCTCGCAGGAGGCCCTGTCTCATGCCAAGGGACCACGGACCTCTCCGGAAGCCGGACAGGTTTTGGAGGCCCTGCCACAAAAGCTCGAAATGGAATTCAATCAGGAGGTCATCCTCACGAGAGTCCAGCTTGTTCTTCCGGATGGTCGCAAGGTTGCGCTGCCTCTGGATGGCCTGGAGCGCAGCAGCAAGCATGCCCTGTCTCTGGAAGAGGCAAAGGCCGGAAAGGGACAGTATCAGGTGCTCTGGAAGGCTCTGTCTGCGGACGGACATCCCGTGAAAGGTGCATTCGATTTTGGTGTTGAGTAGTGGTTTTGGACGGTGAGCTTCTTCCCCTGATTCTTTTGAAGACGCTGCTTTATGCCTTTGTTCTGGCAGGTGCGGGACAGGGACTGCTGGCGATGTTCTTTCAGGAAAGCACACCGGCTCTGCGCCGCTTTGCCGCTCCGACGGCTCTGTGTGGCGGGCTCGTTACGACCGGTTTCTTTCTGGCGCTCTGGCACTGGTCGGGCGGCTTTGCAGATGATCTTGCCTTTGCACGTGATATCGCCCTGATTCTGCTTGGGTCGGATCAGGGGTATCAGCTTGTTCTCTTTCTGATCGGATTTGCCGCGCTCGGGATCTGGCGTCTTCCGGCTTCTGTCCGGATTGTTTTTTCTGTCACGGGGTTGGGGCTGGGGACTGTTCTGACGGGGCACAGTGGAAGCTTCGGCAACTTTTACATGATGAAGCTGGCGCACGGGCTGCATGTTCTGGCTGCGGCCTTCTGGTTTTCCGCTCTGGTGCCGATGCTTGTGCTGACCGGGAAACGGCAGGCCGGTTCCTTCCCGGAGGATTTCGGACAACGTGCACCTGCCTTTCTGGTTGCGCTGGTCCTGTCCGGGGGCTTCCTTGCCTTTGGCATTGTGCAGAGCCTTGCCAATCTCCTGATACTCGAGGGTTATGGGGGCTGGTTTCTCCTGAAGCTGTTCCTGGCCGCAGGACTTCTTTTGCTGGGGGTGCTGAACCGTTTTGTGCTGGTTCCCCTGGGAGCGCCTTTCAGACTGCTGCGCATCAGCATGAAGCTGGAGCTTCTTCTGATGGTGGGAATTTTCCTCAGTCTGTCTGTCATGACGATTGCAGAGCCGCCGCTCTGGCATCGAGAGGCTTGAAAAACGCGCAGCTTTGCGCCATATGGCAGACAGGGCCGGATCCGGAATTCCTATTGAGGCCCGCAAAACCATTTCATCTTTTCAGTCATAAAAAACAGAGGATATCAATGTCAGAAGAAAAGCTGTCATTTCAGGCGGAGGTTTCCCGTCTGCTGGATATCGTAGCCAATGCACTCTATTCAAATCAGGAAATCTTCCTACGCGAGCTGATCTCCAACGCCTCGGATGCCTGTGACAAGCTGCGTTATCTGTCACAGACGCAACCGGATCTTGCCGCTGCAGGCCACGATTTCAGGATCGATCTCCTTGCTGATCCCGATGCCGTCACGCTGACAATTTCAGACAACGGTATCGGTATGGATCGCAGTGAACTGATCGAAAACCTCGGAACAATTGCCAAATCCGGAACAGGTGCCTTCTTGAACGCGCTTGAAAACCGCAAGGATGGCGCAAACCTGATCGGTCAGTTCGGGGTTGGGTTCTATTCCGCCTTCATGGTTGCGGACAGGGTTTCCGTCCTGTCTCTCAAGGCGGGTGAGGATCAGGCCTGGCGCTGGACATCGGATGGCAAGGGCGAGTTCACCGTTGCAGAAGACAGCCGTCCCCAGGGATGCGGAACAAGTATCACGCTGCATTTGAAAGACGATGCAAAGGAATACCTGACACCCTATCGTCTGGATCACATCGTCAAGACCTACTCCGATCACATTTCCCTGCCGATCCGTTTGTGGAAAGCAGGCGAAGAGGGACAGGAGGGCGCGTGGGATGTCCTCAACACGGCCTCTGCAATCTGGACGCGCTCCAAATCCGATATCACGGACGAGCAGTATCGCGAATTCTATCATCATGTGGCGCATGCCTATGATGAACCCTGGCTGCGCGAGCACTTCCGTGTGGAAGGCAATCTGGAATACACCGGTCTTCTCTATATCCCGGGCAGCAAACCCGGTGATCTGTTCCAGCCGGAGCGCAAGCACTCGGTCAAGCTCTACGTGCGCCGTGTCTTTATTACCGAAGGAGCCGAAGAACTGATTCCGCCCTATCTGCGCTTTGTACGCGGTGTGGTGGACAGTGAGGACCTGCCGCTGAACGTCAGCCGGGAAATGCTTCAGGACAATCCGATGCTGCGCAAGATCCGCAGCGGTCTGGTCAAGCGCATTCTTTCTGTCCTCAAAAAGAAAGCGGACAAGGATCAGGAAGCCTATCTGCAGTTCTGGGACAATTTCGGCGCCGTGCTGAAAGAAGGCCTTTACGAGGACTTTACCCAGCGGGAGACGCTTCTGGAACTGGCCCGTTTCAGAACCCTGAATTCTGATGGCTGGGTTTCCCTGAAAGACTATGTTGCCGCCATGAAAGAGGGACAGGAAAAGATCTACTACATCTCTGGTGAGGATGCCGATGTTCTGCGTCGCAGCCCTCAGGTCGAAGGCTTCAGGGCCAAGGGCGTTGATGTTCTGATTCTGACAGATCCGGTTGACGAGTTCTGGCTGTCCACTGTCCCGCAGTTCGAAGAGAAATCCTTCCAGTCTGTCACGCGTGGTGGCACAGAGCTGGATCAGGTGAAGGCGGAGAATGCCGATCAGGACACTGCAGAGGAAAAGGAAGAGGACAACAGGGATGTTGGAACCCTTCTCGCGCTTTTGAAGCTGACCCTCAGCGAGGAAGTCAAGGATGTCCGCTCTTCCAGCAGGCTGACGGACTCAGCGGTTTGTCTGGTTGCGGACGGCAGCGATATGGACATGCACATGGAGCGTATCCTGCGCAGTCACAAGCAACTTGACGAGGCCTCAAAACGCATTCTGGAAATCAACCCGAGGCATCCCCTGATTGTGAATCTGATCGAGGAATCCAAGAAGGACGGGGCAGCAGACCGACTGGAAGATGCTGCGAACATGTTGCTGGATCAGGCCCGTATTCTGGAAGGAGAACAGCCGCGTGATCCTGTTGCTTTTGCAAAAAGATTGACGGACTTCATGGCAAAGGGGCTGGCTGCGTGAAGCTGTCACCGAAATGTCTCTGAAAGTTTTTCAATGAAAGCTTGAGTTGTTGAAAAATGTACTTCATGGTTGTGTCGCATAAAAATACAGGCAGAACATGGAGTGCGAACAATGCCAATTGTTACCGTTCAACAGTCCCCCCGCTCGGCAGATCAGAAACGCAAACTGGTGGAGGGTATTACCCAGGCTTTCATTGAGGCCTATGACGCCGATCCGAACGTTGTCTATGTTTTCTTCAATGAAGTGGATGCCGAAGAAGGCTGGGCGAAAAACGGGAAGCTCGCTGTCGATCTGAAAAAGGGCTAGCGTTCCAGAGATTTTTGAATTCCCAAAAGGTGCAGGGCAGATGCTCTGCACCTTTTGTTTATGAGGGATGCTCCCGGTGAACCATCGGGAAGACGCTGGTTTTCTTGACGGTGCTGTAGACAAAACTGGTATCAATCGAGGCAATACCCCCGATGGGATGAATGCGCTTGCGGATGAAATCCTCGTAGGCATTGAGGTCGGCGACAACAACACGCAGCTGGTAGTCGGTGACGCCGGTCAGCACGTGACATTCCAGAACCTCATCGATGTTCAGGATATGACGCTCGAAGTTTTGGACATCCCCGGCATTGTGGTGTTCCAGTTTGATCCGGACGAAAACAGTAATGGGAAGACCGTAGGCTTTCTCGTCAACTTCAGCTGAAAAACCCCTGATGATGCCGTCAGCTTCCAGATTGCGCAATCTGCGCAGACAGGGGGAAGGTGAAAGCTGAACCGCATCTGCCAGATCCTGATTGCTCATCCGGCCATTTTTTTGCAGGGCTCTGATAATTTGGCGATCTTTTGCGTCCATAATGCTTCCTTTTGGCATAATATGCCAAAATATTAATAAAAAAAGCTTGTATTGGCAATTAAATGCTCTTCTTCTTGGTGTAATCTGCTTTAAACTGCAGAGTGAGGACATTATGACATCGACAGCCAAAGGCTTTGCCTCCCGCGCCATTCACCTTGGATACGATCCGCAGGAAAACGAGGGGGCGCTGACGCCGCCGCTTTATTTGACATCGACGTTTGCCTTTGAAACGGCCGAAGCCGGTGGTGAAATGTTTGCCGGTGAGAGGGCAGGGCATATCTATTCCCGCATATCAAATCCGACCTGCGACTTGCTGGAAAGGCGCGTTGCCTCTCTGGAAGGAGCAGAGGCGGGGCTGGCCCTCTCATCAGGCATGGGGGCCATTACGGCGACACTCTGGACGCTTTTGTCACCGGGGGACGAGGTGATCGTCGACAAGACGCTGTATGGCTGCACCTTTGCCTACATGCGGCATGGTCTGGAAAAGTGGGGCGTGACCATCACTCACGTGGACATGACGGTTCCCGAAAATCTGGAAGATGTGATCAGCAGCAGGACGCGGGTTGTCTATTTTGAAACGCCTGCCAATCCGAACATGCGTCTGGTTGATATCGAACAGGTGTCAGGAATTTCCCGTCGCCACGGGGCCTCGGTTGTGGTGGACAACACCTATGCGACGCCCTTTCTGACACGTCCGATTGAAAAGGGAGCAGACATTGTGCTGCATTCCGCGACCAAGTATCTGGGTGGGCATGGCGACGTGGTTGCCGGTCTGGTTGTCGGCTCTGCAGAGCAGATTCAGGATATCCGTCTGATCGGCATGAAGGACATGACGGGCGCTGTCATGGCACCTTTCAATGCCATGCTGATCCTGCGGGGGATCAAGACGCTGGCCCTGAGGCTGGATCGTCATTGCAGCTCTGCAGCAACTGTTGCCACCTGGCTGGAGGCTCATCCGGCTGTCGGAGCTGTATTCTATCCCGGGCTGGAGAGCTTTCCCCAGCACGAGCTGGCTCAAAGACAGATGGCGCAGCCCGGTGCCATGATCGCTTTCGAACTCAAGGGCGGCCATGATGCGGGTATTGCCCTGATGAACCGTCTGGAGATGATCCAGCGTGCCGTATCCCTGGGGGATGCGGAGACCCTGATACAGCATCCGGCTTCCATGACCCATTCAACCTACACAGCGGAGGAACGGGCCCTGCACGGCATTTCCGACGGTCTGGTGCGTCTCTCTGTTGGTCTGGAAGAGGTTGAGGACATTCTGGCCGATCTGGAGCAGGCCCTGTCGTAAGAGCCGGCTTGCTGCATGTCTTCAGAGACTGCAAGTTTTCAAAGAGACAGGGCGGGTCGAAAGATCGGGTGAAAAATCGAACTCCAGAAAATTGAACCCCAGAAAATTGAACCCCAGAAAAGCAGGCAGAAAAAAAGGTGCAGGGCAAAAGGCCTGCACCTTTTTAATTGAAAGCTGAAACGGGTTTATTCGTTGTTCAGCATGGCGTCTGTGTCACCGGCCTTGTCACGGCCCGGCATGGCAAGGTTCAGGATAATGCCGGCCAGAGTTGCAACAGCCATGGAAGACAGGGTTGCCCATTCACCGATGTGGATGACGGCACCGCCGATACCCAGAACGAGGATCACAGAGGTGATCAGCAGGTTGCGCTTCTCGTTCAGGTCAACCTTTGCTTCTGCGATTGTGCGCAGGCCGGAGGAGGCAATCACTCCGAAGAGGGCAATGGCAACACCGCCCATGACCGGAACCGGAATGGAGGAAATGACAGCCGAGATCTTGCCGATAAAGCCAAGCAGGATCGCAATCACAGCAGCTCCGGCGATAACATAGACAGAGAAAACGCGTGTGATGGCCATCACACCGATGTTTTCGCCATAGGTCGTGTTGGGCGGGCCACCGATCAGGGCTGCAAACATTGTTGCCACACCATCACCCAGCAGGGAGCGGTTCAGGCCCGGCTTGCGCAGGAAGTTGCGGCCAACAACGCGGGAGAGAACCATCTGGTCGCCAATGTGCTCGGCAATGGTGACAAGGGCAACAGGCACCAGCAGAGGCAGAACGAACCAGGGCCAGTCGCCTTCGAGTGCAGTCGGGAAGCTGGTGAAGTCCGGTGCTGCAAACCACGGGGCATTGGCAACGGAGGACAGGTCAACCAGACCAAGGATGACAGAGAGAATATAGCCGGAAAGAACGCCCAGCAGAATGGGGATGATGCTGAAGATACCGCGCAGGACCACAGAGAAAATCATGGTCATGACCAGTGTGAAGAGTGCAACGGCAAAGTAGGTGCTGTTGTAGTCACTGCCTGCGCCCTTGGTGGCCATGCTGATGGCGATCGGTGCAAGACCGAGACCGATAACCATGATCACCGGGCCAACCACAACCGGGGGAAGCATGCGCATCAGCCAGTTCACACCAAAGAGTGTGATCAGGATGGAAACCACAATATAAACGGTACCTGCTGCAAAGGCACCCAGCATGGCGCCGGGCAGTCCTGCTGCCGCCCCGGCGGCGATCAGGGGCGCAATAAAGGCGAAGGAAGAGCCAAGATAGGCCGGAATGCGAAAGCCGGTGATCATCAGATAAAGCAGTGTGCCACCACCGGAAGCAACCAGCGCAATGGCTGTGCTCAGACCCTGGGAGTCAGGGTTGGCAGCCTGAATGCCGCCAGTGACGAGGAAGGGGACGAGAACGGTTGCACCAAACATGGCGCAGAGGTGTTGAAGGCTCAAAAGGCCCCAAAGCTTGACGGGTGGCTTCTCGGAAACACCCAGCACCGTTTCTGAATTCGAAGCTGTGGTATCAGTCATCACTGTGTCCTTGTCAGGTTCTGTTTTTAAACCATTCAGCCCTGTTCTTTGAGACCCAGAGCTGCACAGACTTGCCGTAAAGTGCAAAGAAATGCAAGATATTACAGACAAATGTGTGCGGATTGCACAGTTTGACCTGTAAAATAAAGAAACCTGCCTGATGTCTCTCCTTGCCGAAATCCAGTCCTGCTTCGAGCCACTGTTTGCGCTTTTTCCCGACCTTTCCGGGGTGGCTGAGGCCGGCCTTTTCAAGTGGGGTGCCCTGAATTCTTCCGAGCCGCTGGTGCTTCTGCTGCTTGCGCTGGGGCTGGAAGCCCTGCTGGGAGGCTACGGCCTTTTCACGGGGCGGGGATGGCATCCCCGGCAGTGGATTGTCCGGTTGATCCGCGCGCTTGACAGGCAGTTCAACCGCGGACAGGCGACAGGGAAGAGCAAGGCCGGGGTTTCGCAGGTCGGGCAGGCTGTCCAGGGCAGCCTGATGCTTTTGATTGTTGGTCTGGTTGCACTCGGTTTTGCCCTTTTTCTGGAACTGTTGTTGAGGCAGGCCCCCTATGTCTGGATGCTGGAGATCCTGATTCTCACACTGTTTCTGTCCCTGCGCGGATTGCAGATGCGTCTGTCACGGATACGCAAGGCGCTGGGGGCGGGCAGCCCCATCACAGCGCGGGAGGAGCTCTTTCCCCTGATCAGCGATGTGATGCGTCACCGGGATTTGCAGAACCTGTCGGAACCTTCTGTGACAACAGGTGTGATGGGAGGAATCGCCACCGGTTTTGTGACAGGACTTGTGACGCCGGTTTTCTGGTATTGTCTGTTGGGATTGCCTGGGCTTTTTGTTCAGCAGGCCGTTGCACAGGTGGCCCGCTTCTACAGGCAGAGGCACCTTCAGGCTCCGATGGAAAAAGGCTTTGACTGGCTGGCAAGACAGCTGGATCGCCTGTTCCAGTTTTTTCCTGAGGCGATTGCGGCCTTTGTTTTCATCGCCGCAGCCTGTCTGACCCCTTCAGCAAATCCGGCGGGTGCTCTGGCCCGCGCCTGGCAGGGTGGAAACGTTGCTGTTGGCGCTGTGGGGGGAGCCATGAAGCTTGAAGGGCTTCCGGCTTCACGTTCGGAGGCCTTGACCCTGCTGGGGCGGCTGGCTCTGCTTTTGACCTTTGCCGGTATCTTTCTGGTTACGATTCTGGCTCTTCTGCTGCTCTATTCCTTCAGCTTCTCGTGAAAAAAGGCCAGCGGGAGGCTGACCTTTTTTCTGCTGTTGCGGGTTCGCTGTTCGGTCGGAACTACTGAAGTGCCTTGCGAAGCTCGGAAGACTGCGGATTGTTGAACTTTCGCTCGATCGTGATCGCACGGGGTGTTGCGCCGTTGGCGTAGTATCCGTTGTTGTAGCTCTCGCGCTCAAAGAGTTTTGCTCCTTCAAAGGCGCCGCCACCGAACAGACCGACCGTTCTTGAAAAGGCGTAGATATCAGCATCGAAATTGGTTGTTGTGGAGGCTTCCAGTCCACGTCCCAGCGGACCGACGGCAACGGAAACATCCGCACCAAGCTTGACTTCATTGTCGATGATGGACTGGACAGCACCGTCGTTCATCAGTGTGAAGACAACCTCGGAGACCTCTCCGCCAATCTGAAGACCAATGCTTCCTGCGGCCAGAGTGTAGAAGGCCGGGTTGCTCCAGGTGCCGTCATCGCCCTTGACCAGAAGAACACCGGTTCCGCCTTCACCGCCAATAAAGAAGCCGGCCTTGATCAGTTGCGGAATGATCAGAACAGCCTTGGCCCGGCTGATATAGTCGCTGACATTGGCGAAATCCTTGTCAGCCTTGAGCTTTTCAACGGTATAGCGGGACTCCGCTACAATTTCCTGCGCTTCGCTGGACTGGGCCTTTCCGCTGGAGATGAACAGCATGCTGAAGAGAACGGCAAGAAAGGCTGTGAGCAGAAGAAGCGGGGAACTCTGTTTTTCAGTGAGGGCAAAAGAACGGTGGGACACCTTGGAAAACCTCCGGTAGGGTGGTGCTCTGAAAAGGACTGCGCCAACTATACTACAACAGTTGTGGCGAAAAGATGATAAAGGCTTCAGGGGTTCATCGAAGGTTCAGGCCGGAAACAGCCCAGGAAAGCCCGCAGGAAACCTCATTGTCCTGTTCATAGGCTTCCAGCACTGTCAGGGAAAGCGTGTCGATTTTCAGTTGCAGTGCCTGTGTTGGTGACAGACCCAGGGCGTGGGCAACGGCCGAGCGGATTGTCCCGCCGTGGCAGATGCAGAGGATATCCTGTCCCCTGTGTGTTTCTGTACTGGTCCCAACAAAGGTACTGACCCGTTCGCAGAGCTGTCTGAAACTCTCTCCGCCCGGCGGGATGCTCTCGGCTGCATTGTCCCAGAAGCTTTTCATGATCTCCGGAATGGTGCTGTCGAGTTCCTGATGGCTTTTGCCCTCCCAGTCGCCGAAATCCTGTTCATTCAGCTCCGGGAATGCCGCAGCTTCCGAATCTCCACAGGGGAGTTGCAGGGCGTGGAGGGTCTGGCTGGTGCGTTTCAGAGTGCTTGTCAGGACAACCGGGTTTTCTGAAAGCTTCAGCCTTTCCAGTTGGGTCCGGAGCCTGCCAAAAGCTTCGGAGTCCGAGCAGTCGCAGTTGAAATCAAGGCGCCCATACAGGCTGCCGTTGTTTTCCCGGACCGGGGCGTGGCGGACAAGAAACCAGCGGGTTGGGGCGAACTGTTCCATGGGGCTATCCTGCAAGGCCTGTCAACGCGATCAGGGCAACGGTTTCGGACAGCTTGACCGCGGTGCCGAGAACATCACCAGTGATGCCGCCGATCTGTTTTTTCGCAATGAAGCCAATCAGGGCAACCGTTGCAAGAACGCACAGGAAAACCACGCCGCCCGGACTTGCACCGAGCAAAAGAAAGGCGATGGTGAGCGAGAGGAACAGCCCGAGAGCCGTTCGCTGTCTGGTTGGCGTCTGGGCGCTGGATGCCAGACCGGAACTGCGCGCATAGGGCAGGATGAGCATCAGCAGAGGCATGGTTCCTCTGGAGAGGGCAAAGACGCTGACAAGGGAAAGAATGAGGCTCTGGAGGTCCAGTTTCTGGCTCAGGGCGCCGATGAGACTGGCCTTGAGGATCGTGATCAGAACGAGGGCAACGGCACCGTAGCTCCCGATCAGGCTGTCCTTCATGATCTCAAGCTTGCGCTCCCTTTCGAAGGCCCCGCCAAAGCCGTCAGCCACATCGGCCAGACCATCCTCATGAAGGGCTCCTGTCAGAAGGACCAGGGCAATCACGGCAAGGATACCCGTTGCAAGCTCGGGCAACCCCAGACTGGTTGCCAGCCAGAGAACAGGTGCGAGCAGCAGACCGAGCAGGACGCCAACCAGGGGATAGCTCCAGACTGTGTCGGCAAGCGGGCGCTGGCACCAGTTTCCGTCAGGGTCTTTGGGCCAGCCGACGGGCAGGCGTGTCAGAAAGCAGCTTGCCATTTGTAAGTCGGCCACAGCCGCTTTCAAAAATCCGTTTGTTTTTGTGGCCTGCGCCATTCTTCACCCTTTGTTTCCAGCAGAAAGCCGTGCTAGGGTCCACGCCAAATCCATGTCCCCTGCCTGGCAGCAGCATTCCTGCCTTGCACGGTAAAGTCAAGAAATGCGGAGCTGCTTTATGAGCCAGACATCTGTCTCCCCGACATCGTTGAACACTGTTGCTGAAATTCGTAATCTTTTGAAAGATTTGCCGGGGCCGGACCTCAAGGCAGCCGAGGCCGCAGAAGCCCGCCAGAATGAACTGACCAAACCACGCGGTGCACTGGGACGCCTTGAAGAACTGGCAATCTGGATGGCCACATGGCAGGGTCGCGAGCGTCCCCAGCTGGAGCGTCCCTACACGGCTGTCTTCGCGGCCAATCACGGCATCGCAGCCAAAGGTGTTTCCGCCTACCCGTCAGAGGTTACAGCGCAGATGGTTGCGAACTTCATCAATGGCGGCGCGGCTGTAAACCAGCTCTGTGGCCTTGCTGATTCGGACCTGCGGGTTTTCGAGATGGCGCTGGATGATCCGACCCATGATTTCTCCGAAGAGCCTGCCATGAGCGAGGAAGAGTTCGTGCGGGCCATGGCCTATGGCATGATGGCGGTCGAGGAAGGGCTGGATATTGTCGCGCTTGGCGAGATGGGGATCGGGAACACCACCTCTGCTGCTGCGATCTGTACAGCGCTTTACGGCGGGTCGGCTGCTGACTGGGTTGGCCGGGGGACCGGTGTTGATGATGAAACACTGGCGCTGAAGACCAGACTGATTGATCAGGCCATGGCGCTGCATGGTGCGACCATGAAAAATGATCCCCTGCAGATTTTACGCTGTGTTGGCGGTCTTGAGCTTGCTGCCATTGCCGGTGCTGTGATTGCGGCACGTCTGGCGAGAACACCTGTTGTGCTGGATGGCTATACCTGTACGGCTGCAGCCGCTGTACTGCACGCTGTCGATCCCGCTCTGCTGGATCATTGTGTCGTCTCCCACCGCTCGGAAGAGCCGGGGCATGAAGCCCTGATGGAACGGATCGGCAAGAAAGAGATTGTTGATTTTGGCATGCGTCTTGGTGAAGGCTCCGGCTCTGTGCTTGCGGTTCTGATCCTGCGTGCTGCGCTGGCCTGCCACAATGGCATGGCAACCTTTGCAGAAGCTGCTGTAAGCGGCCCTGTCGAAGAGGCGTGAAGGGTTTCGACTTCCGGGACCAGGGAAGATACAGAACGGGAAAGGCCGGATTTTATCCGGCCTTTTTGTTATTCTCCCGGGCCTGCAGGCTATTCTCCGATGTCCAGCAGCTTGCCACGCCTGCGTGAATCGCGCCACGACCAGAGGAACAGCAGGGCAGAGACCGAGAAGTAGACAGCATTGAGAGAAAGGGCCCGTGTGAAGAGGTCTTCCCGGAAGGTTCCCTCAAAGAGAACGGAGCGCATGCCTTCGAAGACCGGAGCCGTCGGCAGGGACCAGGCCACGGTCTGGAGCCATTCCGGCAGGACTGTAACCGGGTAGTAGATGGCAGAAACCGGCGCGATCAGGAAGATCACGAGCCAGGCCATTGATTCAGCGCCCAGTCCCACGCGGAGGATGAGAGCGCAGACAATCATCCCCAGGGCCCAGCCCATCAGCATCAGATTGGCAAAGAAGGCGACCAGAGGCAGACCAAGATCATAGATCGAGGTTTCATAGAGGAGGATGGCCACAAAGGTTGCCGGAATGATGGCAATGATTGTTCTCAGCAAACTCATGAGCATCAGACCGGTGAGGAATTCCCACGGTCTGATCGGGCTGATGGCAAGATTGCCTATGTTGCGGGACCACAGCTCTTCAAGGAAGGAAAGACTAAAACCCAACTGCGCGCGAAACAGCATGTCCCAGAGCAGAACAGCCGAAATCAGGACGCCGGATGCCTGGGCCACCCAGCTGGAGTGTGTCAGGAAGAACTCGGTCATAAAGCCCCAGAGAATGATCTGGATGGTTGGCCAGTACATCATTTCCAGAACCCGGGGCCACGAGCCCTGCATCAGATAGATATGACGCAGCAAGAGGGCGAGGATACGATAGCGGCGGCCCGGAGACTGGGGGAAATCCTCTGAGGTCTGATCAAGGGGGGGCATGGGACTATTCATGGCCCTGTCCTCCGTTGTTGAATTCGGGAAGGTTGTCCGGTTCGATCTTTTGCCTGTCCCGGGCGATGTCGAGGAAAACCTCTTCCATATTGGTTCGGCCATAGCGTTCCAGCAGCCCCTCTGGCGTGCCGTTATCGACAATCTGTCCGTTTTTCATCATCAGGACATGATCGCAGAGCCTTTCGACCTCTGCCATGTTGTGGGAGGCAAGCATGATGGCGGCTCCGGATTGGCGCTGATAGTCTTCGAGGTAGCTTCTCAGCCAGTCTGCGGTATCGGGATCCAGAGAGGCTGTTGGTTCATCCAGAAAGAGGATATCCGGCCTGTTGATCAGGGCCTTGGCGACAGAGACGCGTGTTTTCTGTCCGGCCGAGAGTGTGCCGACGGGGCGTTTCAGGAAGTCCTTGAGCTGCAGGTCGTTTACCAGTTCCGCAATCCGGTCCCGCGGTTTTTTTAACCCGAAAAGACGCGCAAAGAACATCAGGTTCTGGCGCACTGACAGGCGTTTGGGCATGTCCACATAGGGTGAGGAAAAGTTGATCCGATGCATGATCCGGAAACGGTCCCTGATCATGTTTTCTCCCAGGACACGGATGGAACCGGATGTGGGCAGAAGAACACCCATCAGCATGGAAATGGTGGTTGTCTTCCCTGCTCCATTGCCGCCGAGCAGCGCAACAGTGGTGCCGCGGTGCACCTTGAAGGAGAGATCGTTGACCACAGTCACATCGCCATAGCGTTTGGTGAGGTTCTGCACGTCGATAACAGCAGACGGGATGAAGGGGGGCGTTTCTTCTTTTTCCGCGCGTTTTCCCAGCATTGTTCGGGTCCTGATCCTGTTTGACTGCTCAACAGCCAAAGTGGTTGCAAGCACTTGAAACTTACGTAAGTTTGTACTGAAAGGATTGCGTCATCCAGTATGGCGACAATCAAAAACGCGTGAAAAACCGTCTGCCAGACGAAATGGACACAGCCACCATGCCAGAAGCCCGAGAACAACGCCAGCGCATCAAACGCAAAATCGGAATGAACAGCGCGCCGGTGCTGCCGGGTGGAGCCTTGCGGCTGCGCACCATGATTCTGATCCGCTGGCTTGCTGTCATGGGGCAGCTGGTGACGCTTTTGCTGGTTTATTTCGGGCTCGGTTTCAAACTGCCCTTTGTCGAGTGTCTTGTCGTGGTTTCTGCCTCGGCAATCCTGAACGGGATCCAGATGGTGTCCCGGCCCCAGACGGCCTGGATACAGGATCGCGAGGCAACGGTTTCACTGGCCTTTGACATGATCCAGCTGACGGTGCTGCTGGCCCTGACCGGCGGGCTTTACAATCCCTTTGCCCTGCTGGTTCTGGCTCCTGTGACGGTCTCGGCCTCGGTTCTCGGGCAAAAGAGCACGATGGTTATCTCCGGACTGACCCTGATTTGTATCACTGTTCTGGCATTGTTTTATTATCCGCTTCAGCTGGGAACGGAGCTGGAACTCGTAACCGAACTGACCCTGACGCCTCTTTACCTCTATGGTCTTTGGGGAGCTTTGATTGTCGGGACTGTTTTCATTGCCGTTTATGTCAGTTCCCTGACGCGTGAGGCCCATACCATGCGCTCTGCGCTGCAGGCGACTCAGGATGCCCTTTCGCGTGAACAGCGTCTGTCTGCCCTGGGTGGACTGGCTGCAGCAGCTGCACACGAACTGGGAACGCCGCTGGGGACACTTTATGTTGTGGCCAAGGATATGCAGGAACAGCTGGAACCGGATCAGATCGAAATGAAGGAAGATCTGGACCTGATGCTGTCCGAGGTTATGCGCTGTCGCGATATCCTCAGAGACATGGCGGCCTGGAAGGAGATCGATGGCGGTGAACCCTACAATGTGCTGCCCTTCCTCTCCATGGTTGAGGAGGCTGTCTCTCCCTATGAAAAAAGCAGTGTTGCGATTGAGTACAACAGCAGGAGTGAGGACGGAAGTGTTACCCCCGCTGTTGTGCGCAGTCCGGAGATGCTGCATGCCCTGGGGCTGCTTTCCCAGAATGCAATCCAGTTTGCCCGCGACAAAGTGGTCCTTGATCTTCACTGGGATGATGAGCAGGTTTTATTAAGGATACAGGACAACGGACCAGGATTTCCTGCTTCTGTTCTTTCCCGTCTGGGTGATCCGTACCTTTCCAACAGAAAGGCCGAGGAAAACCTGTCGGAGAACCAGACAGACCTGCGGGAGGAAAAAGACGGCGAGCACATGGGGTTGGGCGTCTTTATCGCAACCACACTGCTGGGCCGGACAGGAGCAGAGCTGGAGTTTGACAATGCTCCGAACGGTGGAGCGGTCGTCTCGATTTCCTGGCAGCGCAAACGGCTGGAGTATCAGCCTGTTTTGAGCGAGTCCTGAACGCAGGCCTGACAGGGTTTGCTATCCGTTTGATTTGAGGCTGATTTATCTCAATGCTTTTTGCCACAGGGCAGGATAGATCAGGAAAAGCGATGGACATCGCTTTGTGATAAGGTGGTATGGCCTGAAGAGGCTGAACGACAGGACGGAATAAAATGAGTGATATTCAAGAAGACGATCTCAAGAGCCTTTTGATCGCGGATGATGATGAGCGTTTTGCAGAGCGTCTGGCGCGCACCATGGAACGCAAGGGCTTTGATCCGATCACAGCCTTTTCTGTTGAGGATGCCATCCGGATTGCGCATCAGTCACCACCCCAGTTTGCCATTGTTGATCTCCGGCTGCAGGATGGCAGCGGGCTTGATATCATCAAGGCGATCCACGATTACTCTCCACAGACCCGCGCCATCATTCTGACCGGCTACGGAAATATTGCGACTGCTGTTGCTGCGGTGAAAGTCGGTGCCATCGATTATCTGCCAAAGCCCTCGGACCCTGACCAGATTATCGCAACGCTGCTGAAAACCGGCGATGATGGCACCCTGCCTCCACCACCGGAGCTGCCGATGACAGCCGACCGTGTGCGCTGGGAGCACATTCAGCGCGTTTACGAGCAGTGTGATCGCAATGTCTCTGAAACTGCGCGTCGCCTTCGCATGCACCGCAGAACACTGCAGCGTATTCTGGCGAAATATGCCCCGAACGACTGAGGTCTCCTTCAAGGAGTGACACCCGAAAAGTCTTGCAAGGCAAAAAGCGGAAGGGCTCAACCTTCCGCTTTTTGCTGTTCGGGTGACCGGTTTTGTCTGTCAGGCCGTCCTGATCTTGAGGTTCTTCAGGGAGCGTCAGTTGATCCGATGGTATTGAGAACCGACAGAAGATGACTGATTTCCTGCTCTGTATTGTAATGACAGAGTGAAATCCGGATACAGTCTGGCAAGCCCAGAGGTTCCAGTACATTGCCGCTGTAATGGTCCGCCTTTCTGGTGTGTGTGCGGATGCCCTGTTTGTTGAGAAGCTCGACAACCTCGGGTGAAGGAATGCCTTCAACGGTGATGGAGACGAGGCCTTCCCGGGCCGGATTGTCTGCGCCAGCCAGAATGGTGACGTGCTTCATGTCGCGGAGGCCGGGCAGATTGCCTGTGCCGTTGATCATGAGATTTGTAAGATGGGTTTCGTAACTGTGGATCGCCCGGCCTGCGGCCTCGATGCGTTTGCGAGGCTCTGTTTCGTCTGACAGTTCGCCGCCCAGCCAGTCGAAATAGGACACAACATCCGACATTGTTGCATAGGCCCCTGTGTCTCTGGTTCCGAACTCCCAGCCATTTGCAGGCGCATCGATCAGCATGTCATGGGGAAGGGAGGTGAGGCGGCCTGAAATCCATGCGATGCCGTAGCCATGACGGGAGAAAACCTTGTAGGGGGAGATCGCATAGCCATCCACATCATAGGACGAGAGATCCAGCTGGCCGTGAGCAGCGTGCTGAATGCCATCAACAATGATCAGGCAATCGGGCGAAACAGCACGAATTGCGCCGGAAATGGCCGCAACATCCATTCCCATGCCCGTCACAGGGGAAGCGTGAAGAATGGTTGCGACCTTGACATCGGGTGTCATCCGGGCGGCGTAATCTTCTGCTGTGACCATCCCGGTTTCATTATCATGTGGAACATTTACATAAGTCAGACTGGCGATATCAGCCCAGCGCTTTGCGGCGCTTCGGCTGGCAGGGTGTTCGATGGAAGAGCCGATTACTCTTGAGCCTTCCGGAGAATTGACACAGGCGGTCCGGATCATTCTGAACAGGAGTTCCGTTCCACTTTCACCGACAAAGAACTGTCCGGATTTTGCATTCATGAAGGTGGCGAGGTCGGATTTGCTTTTCGCGATGGTTTCCACCAGAGCTTTGGAGGCCACGTTTTCCCGTCCCTGATTGTCGGGAATGGCAGCGTAAAAGGCGGATGTTTCGGTGACAGATTTTAGCGTCAGCGCTCCCCCGGCATTTTCAAAGAAAGTGCGAGGGCCCTGGAAAGGGCAGCTGTCGACGTGTGCGAAGCGGTCCCGAATGGCATCAATGAGTGCAGGATTGTTTTGGAGCATGGTTTTCTTCCGAACGGCACTAGAGTGCGCAGTTAACGATTGTTGTGCAGAGTTCTGCAATGGAAAGATGAGCCTGACGGGGGAAGCCGTCGACATTGTCATCGACCAGTCCGTGTGTGGAGTTGATCAGGCCGTTTGCGACCATTGTATCAAGCAGGAGGGCTTCGCGTTCTGGCGTGTGAAGGAGTTTTGCCCGCCCTGTTCTGGCTGCCATGGCTGCGACAATGGCCGTGCAGCCCCAGTTTGAACAGGCGGCTGTGACGAGAACATCGCAGCTTGTCGTTGCCCCAATGCCTCCTCCGCAACCGCACTGACAGCGGTCACCATAGGGAACGTATTCCTTCACGTGCCGGGCGACCTTGCCCATGCCGATTTCATTGCCTCCATCGCCAACTGCGACGACAGGAATGTTGCGCTCCAGAGCTTCATCAAAGAGAAAGTCAACTCTGGCGCGTCCCATGCCATAGTCAATCCCGCGCATGGAGTGATAAATTCCAAACGCATTGCGACCAACCCGTTCTGTCGAGAAGAGCAGATCGGGCTTGAGGTCATCAAGAAGTGTCTGCGCCTGACTTTTGCCTTCTTCGTCTTCTGTTGCGTAGGGAAGCATGACGATTGTCGCAAGGCTTCTGTCGGCTCTGGCGATTGCAGCCTGCTCCGGTGTCACGGGAAAAAGACCGGCAGCCATCATCACGTTTTGTATGGCAGGCAAGAGAGTCTCTTCGCAGAGCATGAAGCAGGTTGCATTCCGTTCAAGAACCAGCGCTCGTGCAACGGCTGCTGCACCTGAAGGACCATCGTTTTCTCCCAGATCCGGGGTGATCCAGGCCCTCGAGACAGAGCCGGTTGTCAGGAACACTGTTCCTCCCCGGGGAACCGAGAGAAGGGCGTCGGCAGCGGCACCGACCAGAGAACCTCCCTGTGCTTCTCGGGCCGCGAGGAACAGGTGTTCCACACCGCGTTCTCCGATATCGATGTTCACAAGCTGATCCAGCCTGTTGTCGAGCCGGGACAGGAGCTTCTGATCAGTCATTTTGTGTGTCCCCGAACAGGAGTGCCGAAAACCATTTGTCGTCCTCAAGGTTGGCTGCTGTTTCCTGCATGGCAGCAAGCAAGGCCCCGGCGATGGCCTCGGCACCTCCGGCTCTGGTAACGGCGTTGATCGTTGGTTTCAGTCTGATCGAGACGCGCCCGCCCGGCTGTCCGTGCGTGTTGACGGTGACAATTCCCCTGTCGCGGAGCAGGATCATGCCTATCGCGGCCGTGATTTCTGCAGGGACACGTCCGGTTGTTTCTGTTCCGGCGATTTTCAGGACGGCCTCCATGGCATCCTCTTCCTGAATTTTCGGCCCGAGAGCCGAGCGGGACACAAAATCCGGATTGATCACGTCTGCAATCGCATCGGCAAGCGCCTGGCCGTCCCGGGCCTCCTGAACAAGCAGATCGGGAGAGAAGTTCTGCAGGCTTCGCATGGCGCCAACCGCAACAGGTGCACGGGCTTCCATCCCGAGTTCTGCGGCTTTGGCCTGAACGGGGAGCAGCGCCTCCCGTGATCCGCAAAGAACGCCCGCGCGCGGACCGGAAAGCCCCGCCTTGTCCGCATTGGTGATGACCAGATCGGCACCGAAGGAGAGAGAGGGAGCACCGTCGCACAGGACGGGTCTAAACCTCGTTCCGTAAGCTTCATCGAGCAAAACAGTCGCCCCGGCCTGTTTCGCCATATGGACGGCCCTGGCAATGACGTCATCCTGAAGAACAGAGAGTTCGGATGTCACCGTTGTGATCACCACAAGTCTGGGCAGGTGAGCAGCCAGAAGCCGTTTGAACTCTGGTAACTGATAGGCGTCGATGACCGGAATTGCCGCAAGTTTTGCGCCGCGTGTCACCGATGCGTGGGACCGGTCATTTTCCGGAACAAGGGAAATGACCGGGCGTTCTTTCGCATGGGCCAGAACGGTGGCGATGATGCCTGCACTCGTGCGATTGATGACGGTTGCAGCTTCGTCTCCTTTGCCCCCCATGTGTTTGATCGCAGCGTCACGCAGTTCTTCGGCGTAGAGGCTCGGGCCGACCCATTCCTCACAAAGCGCAGGGAGGTCCGGGGCCTGAACAGGATAGAACCGCAGGTTTCCTGTGAAGATCGAAACCTTCTCGATGCCCTGTTGCTGCACAAAACCGGCGGCTGTGCGATTGGCCTGTGTCAGACGGCGCACTTCGTCAGCAGATTCCCCCAGCAGGGACCCGCGTGCGTACCCGACACTCTTGCTGATTGCATTGCCGAAGCGATCGACAGTCATCCGGCATTCTCCACATGGATCGTGATGCTTTTGCGATAGGTGTAAGCATCAAGAGCACCTTCGATAGAGTATTCACTGCCTGTGCCGGACTGTTTGGTGCCGCCATAGGACATGCCCGGTATTTGACCCCCTCCCTGATTGACCTGTATCCAGCCCGCATCAATGGCGCGGGTCAGGCGTGTGATGCGGCTGTTGTCATGTGTGAAGATAAAGGCAGCCAGGCCATAGTGGGTGTCATTTGCCATCTGAATGACTTCCTCTTCGTTCCTGAAGGGAATGGCGACCATAACAGGGCCAAAAACCTCTTCACGGGCAATGCGCCAGCTGTTGTCGAGCCCGGACAGGATAACAGGAGAAGGCGTAAAGCCTGCCGGGTTGTCATCCGGCTCATCCCCAAGGAGGAATGTTGCTCCCTGTGCTTTGGCTTCTGCGATGAAGGCCCGGACCTCGCTGTAGCGCTCACTGTTTACAAGGGCGCCGATGTCTGCATCGGGATCAAGGGCATCGCCGACTTTCAGGGCGGAGGTCTTTTCAATGATCCGGGGCATCAGACGGTCCCAGATTTCTTCATGAATGAAAAGCCTGGAGCCCGCGGTACAGCTTTGGCCCTGACGGGCAAAACGCATGGCGTTTACAACGTGCTGGGCCGTGTGTTCCAGCCGATCGCCTTCAATGGCATCGGGGAAAACCACTGTTGGTGATTTTCCGCCCAGTTCCAGGGTGACCTTGGCAAAACGTTCTGCTGTTGCGTGTCCGATCAGTTTTCCGACCTCGCTGGAACCGGTGAAGGAGACCTTGTTGACATCGGGGTGACTGACGAGGGCCGCGCCTGCTTCTTCCCCGGTTCCGGTGACGACGTTGAAAACGCCCGGAGGAAAAAGGCCATCTGCAAGTTCTGCAAGCTTGAGAACCGCAAGAGGTGCGTCTTCAGCAGGTTTCAGGACAATGCAGTTGCCTGTGGCCAGAGCCATGGAGATCTTGACAGCACCAAGCTGGAGCGGAGAGTTCCAGGGGATGATGGAGCCGACAACTCCATGCGGTTCGCGAACGGAATAACTGAAGAGACCCGAGCCGAACGGCAGGGTTTCGCCTTTCTGTTCAACCGCGACACCCCCGTAGTATTTGAAGACACCTGAAGCCCCCATTGCTTCGCCACGGGACTGGGTCTTGATGGCATTTCCGGATTCTGCCGCCAGAGTGCGGGCAACATCCTCGGCGTTTTCTTCGAGACGACGCCCGAGCTCGGACAGAAGCTTGCCTCTTTCGCTTGCGGGGAGTGCGCGCCAGGCCGGCAGGGCAGCACGTGCGGCCTTGACTGCCCTGTCGATTTCTGTTTTACCGCCCCGGCCAATTTCGCAAATGGCGGTGCGGCGGGATGGGTTCTCTATGACCAGTGTGCGCCCGTCTTCCGGGCGATGCCACTCGCCGTTAATATAGCTTCCCGCCAGACCGGACGTTGGGGGAGTCATTTCAAGAAGCGTCGTCATCTTCTTATCCTTGGCATGTTTCGGTTTTCAGCATCCTGATGAAAGAAGCACTCAGATCCGTGTCCTGACCACGGCCCAGGCATCATCAAGCGCCTGCTTGAAGCGGCTGGTTGCGATGCCGATTTCCTCTTCATTGATGATCAGCGGAGGCATAAAGCTGATCCTGTCACCAATCGCACGCAGATAGAGACCTCTGTCGTGGGCAAAGTTCTGGACCAGCTCGCCGACTTTCCATGAGGGATCAAAGGGTTCGCGTTTCTTGGCGTCCTTCATCAGCTCGAAGCCGCAGAACAGGCCAACGCCTCTGACCTCGGCAACAAGCGGATGGTCATTCAGTGCCTGGCAGTTTGCGAGGAACGTCTGACTGACTTTGCGGACGTGTCCAACGAGGTCAATTTCATCGTAAATGTTCAGAGCTTCCAGAGAGACTGCTGCGCCAACCGGGTGCCCGGCGTAGGTGTAGCCGTGCCCGAAAACACCGACTTCATCGGAGTTTTTCATCATGTCTGCGTACATCTCGTCCTTGAACATCAGGGCGGAGATCGGGAAAAAGGCTGCCGAGAGAGCCTTGGCACAGGACACCATATCCGGCTTCAGGCCCCAGGTTTCAGATCCCCACATGTTGCCGGTTCTGCCAAAGCCGCAAACGACTTCATCTGCCAGGAACTTGATTTCGTATTTTTTCAGGACGGCCTGCATCTCTTCCCAGTAGCCTTTGGGCGGCATCAGGGCGCCCCCGCCGGAAATCGCAGGCTCTGCAAAGAAGGCGGCAATCGTTTCAGGCCCCTCGGAGAGAACCAGTTGCTCGAAATGTGCTGCCATGCGCGCAGAGAATTCCTCTTCGCTTTCTCCGTCGACATGGAAACGATAGTAGTTTGGCAGTTCTGTATGCTTGAACTCCGGCAGGGGAAGACCGAATTTGGCATGCATGTGAGGCTGACCGGACAGGGATACTGTTGCGACAGTGTTGCCGTGATACCCACGGACCCGACCGATAATCTTGCGGCGCTTGGGTTCTCCCTTGGCAGTGTTCGTGTACCACAGAAGCTTGATTGCCGTGTCGTTGGCTTCCGAACCGGAGCACTGGAACATCACCCGGTTCATGCCGTTTGGCGCGAGGCCCGTCAGGCGTTCGCCCAGTTCAGCGACGCTCGGGTGGGAGCGGTTGTAGAAGGTCGGTGCAAAGGGCAGGGTGTTCATCTGGCGCACAGCGGCCTCTGCCAGGCGCTCATTGTGGTAGCCCAGGCTGACACACCCCAGACCTGAGAAACCGTCAATGATTTCACGTCCTTCAGTGTCATAGATGAAGACACCCTTGCCATGGGTGATCATTGTCGGGCCTTTTTCGGCATGCTGGCGAAGATTGGATTGGGGATGGACGTGGTGGGCGATGTCCTGGGAGATGGCACGTCCTGCGTTGTTATGCATTTTCAAGGCTCCAAATGAGGTGTCGTTTTGTGGATTTCACAATTTACTTGACTGAATTCCAATCTCGAAGTTTTCTAATTTTGTTGAATTTTTTTCAGGTATTGTTATGAAGCCCCGTCTTGATCTTCGTCATCTTCAGCTAATTCAGGCCATTATCGAAACAGGGCGTATCACAGACGCAGCAGAGCAGCTGGGGGTGACGCCTTCGGCCTTGTCTCACCGCCTGCGCGAGGCCGAGCGCCGTCTTGATGTTCAGCTTTTTACGAGGGTACACAAGCGTTTGCGCAGGACACCTGCAGCAGATTACATGGCTGTGGTTGCCGAGCGTATCCTGTCCGATCTCGGTCGGGCAGAAGAGGATGTGCGCAGGATGAATGCCGGGGTTCAGCATGTGGTGCGTCTGGCTGTGGAAGCTTACAGCAACTATCGCTGGTTGCCTGATTTCGTTAAGTTTTTGAAATCAAGGCGCAAGGGAATTGATCTTCAGATCATGGCCGGTGCGCGCAAGGATCCGCTCACCAGTATCATGAATCGCAACATTGACATTGCGATCGTCTCGGGAGAGCACAACCAGATTGGCCTCTCTTCTGTACCGCTGTTTGAAGACCCCCTGTATTTTATTATGCCGCCTTCGCATCGTCTGGCCGGGCGCGAGTTCATTGTTGGTGACGATATCGTTGGCGAAGCCTTTATCACCTACACGAAGGTGCCGGAGCCGGATAAGGAGTTTGCGCGCCTTTTCAGACCGACAGACACCTATCCGAAATGGTCGACAACGGTCGAGCTTCCCGAAGCGATTGTCGAGCTGGTTGCGTCAGGACTGGGAACCAGTGTGCTGGCAGGCTGGGCTATTCAGACAGCCCTGTCGGAAAAGAGGATTGTTGGTGCACAGGTCACCGAGGAAGGCATCAATGTTCCCTGGAAAGCTGTCTTGCGGACTGAAGACATGAGCAAGGAAGATCCCAACTATCAGGTTGCAGAGCTGCTCGCCGAATGGTGCGAGCAGTCTGCAGCAGGTTTCAATACAGTCTAGCCGGGTGGCCGGGCTTATGCGCGCATCCGCTCGCTGGCCGGGTCGTGGAGGGCTTTCAGGCTTGCGGTGGCTTCCATTGCCTGACCTGCGACCATAATCTGGTAGGAGGCACTGGCAAGCTCCTGCAATGTGGTTTCCCCGGAGCGGGAGACATACCCCATGCCAATGGCTCCGCCTGTTGTCCAGCCATAGCTTGCAGAGGTCAGACGCCCGACGATTTTCCCATCGCGCAAAATGGGTTCCTTGCCAAAGAGAAGAGCCCTTTCGTCGTTCAGGCGGAACAGGAGCATTCTGCTTTTTGCACCGTCTTCGCGGCGTTTTAAGACGGCCTGCTTGCCAAGGAAGTCCGTGTTGAAATCACAGGTAAAGAGCAAACCGCTCTCAAGAAGGCTGTCAAAGGGGCCAATGTCATGCCCCCAGTGGCGGAACCCCTTTTCAATACGACAGGAATCAACGGCCATCCCTCCGCAGTGTCTGGGCGGCTTTTCAGCGGATGTGATGGTTTCGTAAACCTGCTGGGCAAATTCCGAGGGAATATGAAGCTCCCAGCCCAGTTCGCCGACATAGGTGATCCGCTGGGCTCTGACCGGGCAATGCCCAATGTAAAGATCCTGCCAGCTTCCGAAGGGAAAGGCCTCATTTGAAAGATCGGCATCTGTCAGCTGTGCAAGGAATTCCCTGGAACGGGGCCCCATGAGCGCAAGCGTCGCTTCTGAAGAGGTGACATTCACAACAGAGGTGCCTGATCCCTCCAGCTGCGTTCTGAGCCAGTGTTCTGTCTGCGGTTCGGCTCCTGCTGAAGCCATGATCATGAAGCGGTTTTCGGACAGGCGGGCGACGGTTATGTCTGCTTCGATACCCCCCTGTTCATTGAGCATGTGGGTGTAGGTCAGTGTGCCCGTACCTTTTGCCATGTCGGAACAGCAAAGGTGCTGCATTTGCTGCTCTGCCCTTTCCCCGTCAACAACAAAGCGTCCGAAGGTCAGATCGATCATCCCCAGATCGCTGCGCAGGGCCTTGTGTTCTGCTTCCCAGTCTTCAAACCAGGGCTGCGGATCAAAGCCGTCACTGAAATCCGGGCTGTACACCAGCGGGCGTTCCCAGCCATTGCTGGAACCAAACCGGGCTCCGGCGACTTTCAGATCCCTGTAGTAGGGCGTGCGACGCAGCCCCCGCGCCACTGTTTTCTGATGATAGGGCCAGTGCATGGCATAGGCGAGCGACAATGTTTCCGCTGCCTTTTCCGCTGTGTAGCTGCGGGCGTTCAGCCCCGGCATGATCCTTCGTGAATCAACATCGGTCAGATCCATTGTCATGTGACCTGTCATGATCCATTCGGCCAGAGCCCTGCCTGCGCCCGGACCATTCTGGATACCGGTGGAATTGAAGCCTGCTGCAATCCAGAGTCCTCTGATGTCACCGGCCGGGCCAAGATAATGTCTGCCATCGGGCGTAAAGCTTTCCGGGCCGTTGAAGAACTTTCGAATGCCGGTTTCTGCCAGGGCGGGAACCCTCTCGGCTGCAGCTTCAAGGATCGGGAAAAGGTGCTCCTCGTCACAGGGGAGTTCATCAAAGCTGAACTTCTCCGGGATTCCTCCTTCGGGGAGCCATGGTGTCGCATCGGGCTCGGAACAGCCGATGAGGAGCTTGCCGGCGTCTTCCTTGTAATAGGCGTATTCGTCCATGACACGCAAAATGGGCAGGTCGCCTGTCACACCTTCGATGGGGTCTGTCACGACGTAATAGTGATTTGTGTAGTGAAGCGGAACCTGGACGCCATGGGACAGGCCGAATTCCCGTGCCCACATACCGGTTGCATTGACAACGTGCTCTGCGCGGACAAACCCCTGATCGGTCTCGACGCCGATAGCGCGACTGTTTTCGATAACAACCTGATTGACTTTGGTGTCCTCGAAAATCTGTGCACCATTCTGTCTGGCTCCCTTTGCCAGAGCCATGGTGGTGTCAATCGGATTGGTATAGCCGTCTCCGGGGAACCAGAAGGCACCTTTCGCATCATGTGTGGAAAGGAGGGGCCAGCGTTCGCGGGCCTCCCCGGGGGAGATTTCCTCTGCCCTGATACCACAGCCGTGCGCATAATCGACCTTGCGCCGCAATTCTTCCATCCGGGCGTCATGCAGGGCCAGGGTTATGGAGCCGTTGCGCTTGAACCCTGTGTTCTGACCTGTTTCCTCTTCCAGGCTTTCCATCAGATCCAGACCGTACCGGGCCAGTTTCGACATCACGGGAACACCCTGGGTTTCAGAGACAAGTCCGGCTGCATGCCAGGTCGTACCACTGGTCAGTTTCCTGCGTTCGAAAAGGGCGACGGCCCAGCCTGCTTTGGCGAGATGATAGGCTGTTGCACAGCCAATGATACCGCCGCCGACAATTGCAACCTGAACCTCTGAAGGGATGGTTTTCGTCATGGGGTTATCCTTTCAGACGGTCGTTTTGAGGATCATAGAAAGGCGCGTCCACAATGGTTGCCCTGACGGGTTCACCAAGGATTTCAATGTCAAAGGTTTCGCCCGCTTCAGCCTTGATATTCAGGAAACCAAGCGCAATACGCCTGTCGATGCGGAAGCCGATGGCCCCCGAACTGACATAGCCGACCGGTTGGCCGTTGCGACAAATCGGGTCGGAGGAAAGCGGAGTGGCCCCGATGCCATCCAGCTCGAACTTTGTAAAATGGTAGTCCTGCCCGGCTTCGGACTGGGCCTGAAAGGCGTCCCGACCGATGAAAGTCTCCTTTGTTTTGCTGACAAAACGGTCCAGACCGGCATCAAAGGCGGTGTATTCAATGCCAAAGTCCTGTCCCCAGCCGTGGTAGGCCTTTTCAACCCGCATGGCATTCAGGGCGTAGGAGCCGAACTCAACCAGACCTTTGTCGGCACCTTCGGCAAGGATTGCATCATAGACGGTCTCAAGGTCGCGGGACCTGATGTGCAGCTCCCAACCCAACTCGCCGACATAGGAAACACGAAGGGCCAGTGCCGGGACACCGGCAATGTCAATCTCGCGAACCGACATCCACGGGGCTGCTTCTGCAGAGAGATCACTGCTGGTCAGGGGCTGCAGTGTCTCTCTGGACTTTGGTCCCATGACCATCAGTGCAGCATCAAACTCCGAACCGCGGCGAATCTTGACATTGAAGTCTGATGAGAAGCGGGACATCCAGTCAAAATCGCGCTGGTCAGCCAGTGTGGGGCCGCACAGGAGATATCTGTTTTCTTCCAGACGGGCGATCGTGGCTTCTGACCAGACCTTGCCTTTGGGGGTCAGCATGTAGTTGAGCTTAACGCGGCCGACCTTTGGCATGGTGCCGCAGAAAACATAATCCAGAAATGCCGTTGCATCCGGGCCGTCAACTTCATAACGGGTGAAGCCGCCGTGATCCATGACACCGACCCTGTCTCTGACGCCTTCACATTCTGCCTTGACGGCATCATGCCAGATTTCGTGATGGAAGCTTAAGGTGCCATCATTCCGGATTGTGTCTGTTTCAAACCAGAAGGCCCGCTCCCATCCGGCAACTTGTCCGAAGACAGCTCCCTTTTCCTTGAGCTTGTCGTAGAGGGGAGTTGTCTGGACCGGGCGGGCTGATTCCCACACGCGATGGGGGTAGGGGATCGCATACTGGTTTTCATAGAGCTCGCTGGCGCGCTTGACGGTGTAGTCGAAGCTTGCCCATTCCTCTCCGAAACGGCGGGGATCCCACATGGACATGTCCCATTCCGTTTCGCCCTCGGTGATCCATTCCGTCAGTGTTTTGGCTGCGGCAGCGGAGTGGGTGACCCCGACCGGGAAGCAGCAGGCATGATAGAAGTTTGGCAGGCCAAAGGCCGGACCACAAAGAGGCGCGCCATCGGGACTGTAGGGGATCGGGCCGTTGACAAAGCGGCTGACCCCGGCTTCTCCGAGCAGGGGAACGTGTTCCATGGCTGCTTCGAAGACACCCATAAAATCATCGACATTGTCCGGATAGAGCTGGTTGGCAAAGCAGTCCGGCATTCCGTCCAGCCAGGCCGGGCGACCTTCGTGCCCATAGGAGCCCAGCAGCAATCCGTTTCCTTCCCGACGGAGGTAATACATGATGTCCGGATCGCGAACGAGCGGGAAGTTTTCGGGGTTTTCTTCCAGTGCAGAGAGGTGCTCCGTCACAAGATACTGGTGCTCGAGGGTCACGACGGGCAGTTTCTGTCCGACCATTTCACCGACCTTGCGCCCGTAGTATCCCCCGGCATTGATGACGATGTCACACAGGACCTCGCCCTTGTCTGTTGAAACCTGCCACTCACCGGAAGGACGACGGCTGACAGCTTTGACCTCTGTGAAGCGGGCAATCTCTGCTCCGAGGCTTCTGGCACCCTTTGCCAGGGCCTGTGTCAGCTGACTGGGATCAACATCGCCTTCGTACGGGTCATAAATTCCTCCGAGAATGCTGTCACCTGATGAGAAATAGGGGTGCATCGCATCCATTTCAGACGGTGTGAGCATTGCCATGTCATAGTTCAGCCCCCTGGAAATCCCGACGAGGTGTCTGAACAGTTCCATGCGCTCCTGTGTGTGGGCAGGCCAGAAGGCGCCGGTGTGGCGATAGGTGATGGGGTAATCGACCTCTTCGGCAAGGTCTTTGTACAGACGCCAGGCGTAATTGCCTGCGCGCATGCCCGCCCATGAATTGGCGTAGGTCGGGATATTCCCCGCAGCATGCCACGTCGAACCGCTTGTCAGTTCGTTTTTCTCGATCAGCAATGTGTCTGTTACACCGGCCTTTGCAAGGTGATAAAGGGTGGAGACACCGACGGCACCACCGCCAATAATGACGACTTTTGCTTGTTTCTTCATAGTCTTAATCTTTCAGGCGAATGGGGAAATGCGCACGCAGGCGCGCTTCGACATCTGCAGGCAGATGCTCGGGCGCAGGCAGGTTTTCTATTTCGGAAACCCTTGCGAGGGCACGGTCGAGAATTGTCTGGCTTCCACTGTCCAGCCAGTCGTTGACGCTCTGTCTGTTGCCGAGTGACGGATAGACAAATTCCTTGGTCATCAGGTCCAGTGTTTGTGCTGTCCCGAGGAAATGCCCTTCTCCGGTGACGACCTGTTCGATCATGTCCAGATCAATCGCTCCGTCAAAGAGTTCGATGCCTCTCACCGAGCGCAGAATTGCTCCGCACATGTCATCGTCAATGACCAGGGCTTCCTTGTTGGCAACCATAATGGACCCGAGCATGCCAACGCTGAGATTGATCATGTTTGCGCCGGCCTGGGCGGCAAGGGCAATGGTGTAGCCTTTTTCATAGCCGGACTGGGCATCCGCGGTTTTGGCGTCGGTCATGCCTGCCGAAACCGTTGATGGAAGGCCAAGACGCAAAAGGAGCTGTGCTGCGGCAGCATTGGCGACTGCCGCTTCACCGGAACCGCCCGTCATTGCGCCGGTGCGCAGGTCGGAAATAAAGGGCAGGAACGCCAGAATGCAAGGGAAACCCGGTTGCATCATATTGGTCAGCACAAGGCCGACCAGTGATTCTGCGAGCCCCTGTGCGAGAGCGCCTGCGAGAGCCGAAGGACTGGTCGCGCCGGCCTGGGCTGCGGAACAGATTTGCAGGGGCATGCCCTGGTTCACGCATTCCAGCATGACATCGCAGGCTTCCTCGGCCAGTGTCAGGGGCGGAACCACATGGCAGATCGATGCAAAGCAGAAAGGCTGCCTGCGAAAGGCACCCTGTCCCCCCAGTGCTGTATCGAACATCTCGATCACCGGGGCGACATTGGCCGCTTCAAAGAAGCTGGTGCCGATCGGCTTTGATGTTGCCTTCATGGCGGTAAAGGCCGTGTTGATGTCCAGTGTCAGCGGGTCTTCCAGATCCCGGGCCACCACGGGTCTCAGGGAATAGTGAATGTTGTCGCAGATATCCACGATACGCATCAGCTCGTAGAGATCCTGAACTGTGCTGTGCCTGAACTCCTGCCGGACAGTGTCGAGCACCTGTACCGCTGCTCCGCCTGTTCCGATGTGAACGCGGCCTCCGCCGACCTCAATGCCCCTGTTCTTGAGGTAACCGGGGAGTTCAACCTTTTTGCAGGCCTTCGCAATAAAGTCCTCGACCAGGGTTCTGGAGAAGACCAGACGTCCGTCCGGTCGTTGCTGAGCTCCATTGTTCAGAGCCAGCTCCCTGATCGCGTCAGGGGCATTGGAGACACCGATCCGTGCGAGGATATCAAAGGCAGCATCAGTGATAAGCGTTGCCTTTTCATCTGTAAGGGGGTGGAACCGTCCGCCAGTCGGGGGAAGGGTGGGCATCGCCTGAGAAGGCGAAGAGACACGTTTTTGTCTGTTTCTACGCATGGGAAGTCTCGTTCATGAAGAGTGTATTCGGAGGGATTTCGTTCAGGAAATCCCTGACGCATCAAAGCTCTGAAAGTTCTTTGCTGGCGCGTTCTTCCAGAAGCCGTGTCAGCCATGTCGGATCCATTTCCGGCACAGATGACAAAAGCAGATCCGTGTAGGCTTCGTGTGGGGGGGAGAAGATCTGGTCTCTGGAACCCTGTTCGACAATCTGCCCCGTTTTCATGACCACGACCTCGTCGGCAATTGCGCGCACTGTTGAAATGTCGTGTGTGATGAACATGTAACTGAGTTCAAATTCACGTTGCAGCTTGTCCAGAAGTTTCAGAATGCCTTCTGCGACCAGTTGGTCCAGTGCAGATGTCACCTCGTCACAGATAATGAACTTGGGCTTTGCTGCCAGTGCTCTGGCAATGCCGATCCTTTGTTTCTGGCCTCCTGACAATTCCGAGGGCAGGCGGTCGATATAGGTGTCCGGATCAAGCTCAATGGCCGAGAGCAGGGCGCGGACTTCTTCTGTCAGTTCCCTGCCCTTCAGCCCCCGGTAAAACTGCATGGGGCGACCGATGATATCGCGGATCTTCTGCTTGGGATTCAAGGCTGTGTCGGCAATCTGGTAGATCATCTGTGCCTGTCTGAGCTGGTCTTTTGACCTGTTTTTGTACTGTCCGGGTAACTCTTTTCCTTCCAGAAGGACTGTTCCGCTGTCAGGCGGCAGCAGGCCTGTGATCGTTCGGGCCAGTGTCGATTTTCCTGAGCCACTCTCACCGACAATGGCAACCGTTCGTCCTGCGTGGAAATCAATCGACACATCCTTGAGGACCGGCCAGGCCATTCCCGGGTAAGTGGCTGTTACTGATTGCAGGGACAAAACCGGCTGTGCCTCTGGAGATGGTTCTTTCTTGTGTTCTGTTGCAAAGGAGCGCACAGCCCAGAGGCTCCTGGTATAGTCTTCCTTTGGCGAAGTCAGGATCTGTCCGGTTGGGGCTTCCTCGACAATTTCACCATGGCGCAAAATCATCAGCTTGCTGGCCATCTGTGCGACCACGGCCAGATCATGCGTGATGTAGATTGCAGCGGTGCCAAACTCCTCAACGATATTCCGGATTGCACTCAGAACCTCGATTTGTGTTGTGACATCCAGCGCTGTGGTGGGTTCGTCAAAGATGATCAGATCCGGGCGACAGGCCATGGCCATGGCTGTCATGGCCCGTTGCAGCTGACCGCCGGAGACCTGGTGAGGGTAGCGGAAACCGATGTTCCCGGGATCGGGGAGCCTGAGCTTCTCATAGAGTGCTATCGCATCTTCCCGCGCTTCTTCGGCAGTGTGGGTCTGGCGCAGGACAGGAAATTCAACATGCTGTTCAATCAGTTGAAAGGCCGGATTGAAGCTGGCTGCAGCAGACTGCGCAACATAGGCAATTCGTGTTGAGCGCAGGCCTCTTCGTGTTTCCCAGTCCGAATTCGTCAACTCTGTTCCGTCAAAGTGCACAGTGCCCTCGGCAAAACGGCATCCGTCGCGGACAAATCCCATGGCTGCAAGGCCCAGAGTTGACTTTCCGGCTCCGCTTTCCCCGATCAGCCCGAGGACCTCGCCACGGTTGAGCGTGAGATCAAGGCCTTTGACAATGGGTTGCCATTGATTGTCCGACTTTCCTTCGATGACAAGGTTGCGGATTTCTACCAGTGGAGTGTCTTTGCTCATGTTTCGCCCTCTTTATTCTTTCAGTCCGCTTGCCTTGTGCAACATCCAGTCAACAATGAAGTTCACGGCGATGGTCAGAAGGCCGATGGCAGACGCGGGGATCAGCGGGGTCAGATCGCCAAAGGTGATGAGTGATGCATTTTCCCGTACCATGGAGCCCCAGTCCGCTGCGGGGGGCTGGATGCCCAGACCGAGAAAGCTCAGGCCGGAAATGGTCAGAAAGACGAAGCAGAATCTGAGACCGAATTCGGCGACTAGAGGCGGGGCGGCATTGGGAAGGATTTCCCTGCTCATGATCCACCAGAGCCCTTCTCCGCGAATTTGTGCGGCCTCGACGTAGTCCATCACCACAATTCCGACAGCAACAGCCCGGGCGATCCGAAAGACAAAGGTCGAGTAGATGATCGCAATCACAATGATCAGGCTGTAGACAGAGGTCCCGAAAATGGTCAGCAAAAGCAGGGCAAAGATCAGGGTGGGGATGGAAATGATGACATCCACAGCGCGGGAAATGATCTGGTCGACCCACCCCTGAAGCGTTGCCGAAAGAAAGGCGGCAACGCAGCCAAGCAGAAAAGTCAGCAGTGTTGTGACAAAGGCAATGCCAATGGTGTTGCGGGCTCCGTAGATCATGCGGGTTGCCATATCCCGCCCCAGTGAATCTGTTCCAAGCCAGAAGTCCCGCGACCAGGGTTCGAACTCGTAGGCGACAATTTCGCTTTCCCCGTACGGTGCGATAACCGGTGCAAAGAGGGCAACAAAAATATAGCAGGCGATGACAAACATCCCGAACAGGGCTGTGGCTGGAATGTTGTGCAGTTTTTGAAGAGCAGAAGTCATGGTTCTATTTCCGATGCCTCAAGCGCGGGTTTGACATGACTGAAATCAGATCTGAAATCATGTTGAAGAGGATGTAGGTTGCGGAAAAGATCAGACAGGCGGCCTGGACAACGGTGAAATCACGCTTTGACACACTGTCGACAAGCAACTGGCCCAGACCGGGGTAGACAAAGACAACCTCGACAATGACAACACCGACGATCAGATAGGCCATGTTGATGGCCACGACCGTTACAATCGGGGCAACGGCATTGGGCAGGGCGTGGCGAACGATGGTTCGCGTTGGCGTGGCCCCTTTCAGGCGCGCCATTTCAATGTAGGGCAGGGCCAGCAGATTGATGATGGAGGCCCGCGTCATGCGCATCATATGCGCCGTCACAATGAGCGTGAGTGTCAGCGCCGGCAGGAAGGTCCGGTGCAGGCGTTCAAGCAGGGAGGCATCCGAGGACAGATTGGCAATTGACGGAAACCAGGCCAGTTCGACCGAGAAGATAAAGACCAGAATATAGGCGACGAAGAATTCCGGAACTGAAATGGCTGCCAGAGAGACGACATTGACAGCCTTGTCGAGGCTTGAACCTCTGTGAAGCGCTGTCAGGATGCCCAGAAAGAGCGCCAGCGGAACAGAAATCAGCGCTGCGAAACCAGCCAGGAAAAAGGTGTTGTACAGCCGTTCCGACAAGAGGTCTGTTATCGGCGTCTGAGAGATCAGGGATGTTCCCAGATCACCGGCCAGCAGGTTGTTCAGCCAGTTCAGGTATCGCGTGTGCGGGGGCAGATCAAGCCCGAGTTCTGTCCTGAAGGCCGCCAGCGTTTCAGGCGTGGCGGACTGACCGAGAATTTGTTCGGCAACATCTCCGGGCAGCAGTTCAATGGAAGCGAAGATGACCAGGGAAACGACAAACAGCGTCAACGCCCCCAGGAAAAGGCGTTGAAGCACCAGGAATAAAAGGGGGTACATTACGCGGCCCAACCAAAAAGAATCGTGTTGTTGAAGAGAGGTGACAGCTGTGCCGTCACCTCTTTGCGACTGATGAAAATCAGGCTTGCCACCATCTTTCGATTGCCTTGTAACCGTCCAGGGACCAGTTGGAGGCAACCTCCGGGCTGCGTTCAATGTTCTTGCGTCGCGCGTATACAAAGTTGCGGAAGAAGGGGATGACAGCACCACCTTCATCCCGGAGGATCAACTGCATGTCTGCGTACATCCTGGCGCGTTTGCTTTCGTCCAGTTCCGATCGGGCCGCGACCATCAACTGTTCGAACTGTTCATTGTTGAACTGGGTCTCATTCCAGTCCGCTTTTGCTGCGTAGGCTGTCGAGAAGATCATGTCCGGCACGGGGCGTGCGCCCCAGGAGCTGGTGAAGAAAGGCTTTTTGAGCCAGACATCTGACCAGTAGCCGTCGTTCGGTTCGCGCACGACTTCAATTCCGATCCCTCCGGAAAGGGCCTGTTCCCTGTAGAGGGTCACGGCATCCACGGCTCCGGCAAAGAGGGAGTCCGAGACACTCAGACTGACATCAAGGCTTTCCAGACCGGCCTTGGAGAGATGGTATCTGGCCTTGTCAGGATCGTAGGTTCTCTGTTCCAGATCGGGATCAAAGTACGGCATGGTTGGTGCAACGGGGTGGTCGTTGGCCACAATGCCATGGCCCCTCAGGACGCGCTTGACCATTGCTTCCCTGTCGATGCCGTACTTGAGGGCAAGACGGACGTCGCGATTGTTGTAGGGGGCCATGCCGGTTTGCATGGCAAAGGTGGGGTGGAAGCCGCCGGATATCGACTCAATGGAGACGTGGTTGCTTCGTTCGAGCTGTGACAGCGTTCTGTATTCGGCGGACTGGATTGCATCAATCTCGCCAGTGACCAGCGCAGTCGTTGCTGCAGCGGAATCAGAAATGAGAAGCACTTCGACTTCATCAAAGTAGGCTGCGTTTTCCTTCCAGTAATCCGGATTTCTGGACAGGACTGTTTTGATCCCGGGGTTCCATTCTTTCAGGGTATAGCCGCCTGTGCCAACACCGGAGGTATCCACCGTACCGTCAGCACCGACAGGCATGATCTGGAAGTGATAGTCTGACAGGATAAACGGGAAGTCGGCGTTTGGCGCGGACAGCGTGATCCGAACCGCGCTGTTTCCCTCGGCACTGATCTCGGTCACAGCCGCAAGGAGCGACTTGGCCCCTGAGGTGCTGTCTTCACCTCTGTGGAGATTCAGGGAGGCAATAACATCCTCCGCACCGAGGGTTTTTCCGTTGTGGAAGGTAACGCCCTGACGAAGCTGGAAAATCCATGTTGCAGCATCGTCGGATTGCCAGTCTGTGGCCAGTTCCGCCCGCAACTTGTTGTCCGGTCCGATTTCCGTCAGGTTGTTGCGAAGAGCCCAGCCAACCATGATCTGCTGTGAACCGTTGGCTTCGGCCGGGTTCAGAGTGTCGCTTGTGCCGCCCTGATTGACAGAGACCCGGAATGTTCCTCCCTTTTTGGGGCTTGCAAGCAAGGGGGCAGGCAGTTGAGTCAGACCTGCCGCGATTGCGCTTCCGGCAAGGAAGTGGCGTCGATTTAATCCCTTTTTGAACAGTTTGTCTTTCATTTTGTAGACCTCCCAGTTTTCGCTTTTTTTATGTGTCAAAGTTATTGAGTTTCTTTGATCTTCTTGTCTTTTTGATAGTGTTCTGCTGCGGCTTCTCCCCAGATGCGGATAGCCTTGTCCGATGTTGTGATGTCTTCGGGGTCTGTGACGTAACTCAGCAGCAGGCTTTGCCGCTCGCCTGTGGAAGGCGCTGTTACGCGATGAAGGGTGTAACCTCCCTTGAAAAGCTGCAGATCTCCGGGTTTGAGAACAAGAGATCGCAGGTGACTGCGGTCACCATCCAGAACCCTCTGTACAGCGTCATAGTTTTCGTCTTCGCTTGTCCGCAGATTGGGCACGTATTCGAACGCCCCGCCCCCGGGGGACTGGGTCAGGCCAAGGGAAATCGTGAATTCGTTGTTGTCAAAATGCCAGGGGAACTCGCAGCCCTCGGGCTGGACGTTGATGTTCACACTGCCAAAGGGATCCCGGTAGGTGTAGAGCTTCTCGTGGCCCAGGGCCCGGGCGACAAAATGGCAGAGGTCTGCATTCTGGAAGATGGACCAGATCACGCCTTCTCTTGGAAACCGGTCGGCGCGAACCATGCCGTGGCGACGGGGGGCGAACCTCATCAGGGGATGCTCACGGGGCAATCCTTCCGGGGGTTCGGTAAAATAGGGGTTCAGGGATGTGGAGTGGAAGACGGCATGTCCGGACAGCGAAGCGGCCTCTTCCTGCATCTGTTCGACAATGACCGGGCGGATGAAGCTGCCGAGTTGGGCGCAATTGGTCTCGCCAAGCCTGAAGGTTGTGTCCTCGACAAGTTCTCGGAATGCAGAGCTGTCGGCCTGATGGATTGGGTAGTTGGCTGTATCAAACAGCTCTTCGGTCCTGAAGCCTAATTGATGAGTTGGTGTCTCAGTTGCAAGAGCTGCCATCTTCCAATTGTCCTTCTGCCAGATGAAAACCAATCACGCGAAGCATTGTCAAAATACTCAACGACGACGTCTGCGATATCGGTTTTAGGCTCAGCTTCAATTGGATTAAATTCAATCACATAATATTCCAATTTACGTGAATGGATTTCAGTCATTTCATGAAAAAACCAACAGGGATCAGTTTTTGGCAGCAGGGCAGTTTGCTCAAAAACAGACGGAGCACATCAATGGGGGGAGGGGAAATTCCTCTGTTCCCTCTGTTTGTCCACTGTTGTGCGGATGTGTTTTATCCGGCTTTTGAGGGATGCAGGGGGAAGTGGAAAAGGCCCTCACAGTTGGTGAGGGCCTGAGCCTTTGATCAGCTTTGTTTTCGAGTTTTTTGCCGTTTTCCTGAACCGGAACTAGAAGTCCTTGTCCGGTTTGTTGTCGTCTGTCTCTTCCTCGAAAAGGGCCGGGCCGTCGTCCAGCAGTTCCTCGGCATCAGTCAGGATTTCACTGTCGGAAACGGAGACTGAAGCCTCCTGTTCTTCCAGCCATTCCTCGGCTTCCGGTGTCAGCGTGGCGACCATGGCTGTACCCTTGGCAGGGACAGCAACGAAGTCGCCCTGATCCTCCAGCGGAACAGCGGCACGACGGGTCATACGATAGAGACCGAAGACGCCGGTCAGCAGCATGATCGTGATCATGAAGGGGAAGTAGGCTTCTGTCCCGAGATAGGACATGGCGCCGGAAACGAGCAGGGGGCCGAGAATGGTTCCAACGGCATTGACCTTGATCAGGGCCGCTGTTGCATTGACGATTTCCGAGCTGTCCAGGTGGTCATTGGTGTGAGCAATCGACAGGGAATAGATCGGCAGGGCTGTTCCGCCAAAAACAAAGGCTGCCCCAAGGAACCAGAGCGTGGCATCTGCACTGGCAAGCTTGTGGCAGGCAAAGGCCAGTATGGCCGAGGCAAAGAACAGGACAACTGTGACCTGGCGTCGGTCCATTGTATCGGACAGCTTCCCGATCGGATACTGGAAGACAAGGCCACCCATGTTCATCAGCAGAATGAACAGCGCAACATCAGAAGTCTTCATGCCGACCTGGTTGGCATAGACGGCCCCGACACCGAGAATGGCCGAAATGCTCAGGCCGCTGTTGAGTGATGCGGTCAGACCCAGCGGTGAAATTCTCCACAGCCTGACAATGGAGACAGGACTCGGTGCCTCGAAGTTCGGAACGCGTGTCGCCGTCAGAGATGTCGGAACCAGTGCGAGGGAGACAAGCACGGACATGATGACGAAGAGGATATAGTCTTCGACGGGACCGACGTTCAAAAGCAGCTGACTGAGGGACAGACCGCCGTAGGACAGGATCATGTAGATGGAAAGGATTTGTCCGCGGTTTTCATTCGTGGAGCTTTCGTTCAGCCAGCTTTCCACAACAATGTACAGGGCAGAGAAACTGATCCCGGTAATGACGCGGGCAAAGAACCAGAAAACCGGATCCGTATAGATGGGGAACAGCAGGTTGGCGACGGAAGCGAGCGAGGCAAAAGCCGCAAAAACCCTGACATGCCCGACTTTCGCCAGCAGGTTCGGGGTGGTGAGGGAGCCGATAAAATAACCCATGAAGTAACCGGTCATGACAATACCGGTGACAAAGGTATCGAGCCCGGCCAGGTCGGCCCGAAGGCCCAGTGCTGAACCTTGCAGACCGTTCCCCAGCATCATGAAGGCAACGCCGAGGAGAATGGCCCAGGTGTCTCTGATGGCGTTCAGCATGGCTGATCCGTCCTTTCCAGCCTGTGGATCAAGATGATCCTGTTGTTGTTTTAACCGAGTGGTGCGTCCTGGAGGCCTTCCTGTTCAAAGCTTCGCTGAACAGAAGGGCGGGTCAGAACTGCTTCACAGAACTGTCCAAGAGCAGGAAGATCGCGGGGGTGGGATGGCAGATTGCGACCAAAACGGCACAGCATGATCAGGAAGAAGTCCAGTGCCGAGAAGGCTTTCCCCATCATGAAGGGTCCCTTTTGTGCAAGGTGGGCATCAATGAAACCGAAATGTTCCTGCAGCCTTTTTTGAGCGGCCTCGACCACAGCGTCTTGTCCATCTGCGCTGGTTGTGTATCTGTCTGCGTAATTCAGGATGATGAAATCGGGCTGAACGGTGTTGGTGAGATACATCAGCCACTGGTAAAAACGGGCGCGTTCCGGAGAGGTGAAATCCGGGACAAGGCGTGCTTCCATGTGGCGGTCTGCAAGATGAAGCATGATCGCTGCCGTCTCGCTGATTGCCAGACGTCCGTCTTCGAGAACAGGAATGCGGCCAAGCGGGTTAAGTTTCAGATATTCTTCACTTTTGTGTTCGCCTTTTTTGTTGTCAACCCGAACCAGTTCGTAGTCTGCACCGATCTCTTCCAGCATCATGTGGATGGGAAGGTTGGCCAGACCCGGCGCGTAATGGAGGCGATATTGAGCGCTCATGTTCAATCCTGTTCCAAGAGGTGGAGGTGGAAGCAAATCGTGACAGGGAATTCTCCGTGCTTCCTTTTCGGCTGTCTACATCTTTTCAAATGTCAACAACAACACTTTTTTCCTGCGTGCGGTCACTGACACAAAAAAAGCCTCTCTGGCGGGGCCGGAAGTGAGAAAAAGTGTTTTTTTGTGATGAAATGATCACCTTGGGGCCGAGTGCTAAGGAATTGGTAAGATTTTACGAGTATTTTCTCTATGTACCTGATTGCACAAGAGATCTTGTATGGAAGAAAGCCGTAAGTTCAAACGTTATCGCGCAAATGATGTCGCCAGTCTCCGGATTGGCGAGGCTTGGCATGAGTGCCTGTTACACGATATCTCGTGCAACGGGGTCTTTGTCGAGACTGTGGCGCGTCCGGCGATCGGGAAGGAAGTGCTTTTGAACTCCACCACAATGGGCGAGGTGCGTGCGCTGGTCGTGCGTCATGCCTGGGATGGTGTGGGGCTTGAAATTCTCGAACAGCAAAGTGCTGTGGCCATGCCGTCTGCGAGCGGAAGCCGGCTTGATGCCCAGGGGAGCAAAGGCTCTTCCGTGATCAAGGCATCCCTGTCGAAGCCGTCAGGAAAGTCGGGCCGCCAATCCGAACTCTTCGGCTGATTGTGACGGAATGCACCGGGTGAAAAACAGGGCGGCTCAGGCCGCCTTTCGCATTTGCAGCTTCAGACTTGTGACCTTGTAGACATCAAGTCCGGTGATGCGGGCCACTTCCTTGATTGAAAACTGTGTTTCGTTCAGAAGAATGCGGGCGTGCACTTCCGGAGGCAGACGCCTGCCCTGGTTGCGTTTGCTCCGTCCGCCCGGGCTGGCCAGCTGGGCTGTCGGCTTGTCGCCCTTGTCCAGGCCGCGGTCATAGGCTGCCTTGAGGGCAGCCTCCCTTTGTGCCTTTGCCTGTTGCAGGTGAAAGTCCATCAGGTGCAGGGCATTTGCGAAGACGCGTTCTGTTGCTGTTGCCGGACCCCGGCTTCTCTTGCCGCTGTGTCTGCGTTCGCCGGAGGCCTGGGAGCGTTCGCGATGAAAATCGGCTGAGCCGCGCGAATGGCGATCATCGATTCCGCCCGAGGCCGCTTCATCAAGGGTCATGCCCCGGTTTTTGGCCATGCGTTCAGCAGCCTTCAGGGCGTTGTCGCGCTCACCCTCATAGGGGCTTTGTGCGGCAACCTCCAGAAGGTTCCGGAACCTTGTTCTTTCAGACTCTGTAAAGCCGGTCTTGCTAATCGGATTTCTCCTGAAATTTCTCGGTCGGCAGTCTGCTATTTTAACCAAAAGCAGCTGTTTTGTGAAAGGAAAGCTGGAGTTGCAGCGATCACTTTTGTTGTGAGGACCCTGCTTCTAGGGAAAATGACGGGGCTGGTGACGTTTGGCAATGGTCTTTCGCGGATCACTCCCGCCCTCTTCATGGCGGATTTCCCCCTTCCTTGCTTCAAAGAGGTTCAGCAGCAGGATGAAGGGAATGAAGATCAGCCAGAAAAAGATATAGACCAGGCGAATCAGAACCGGGTTGCGCATCACTCTTCTCCTTCTGTCTCTTCAATGGAAAAGCGGCTTGCGAAGTCCTCGTGAGCAAGACCGGCATAGAGGCTCAGAAGAATGGTTTCGGCATCCAGTGATTCATCAAAGGTTTCGGCCAGATCGACACGCCTTGCCATCCCGTTGGCGAGATCGGGATCAAGATTATGGCTGAAGTCTTCGTGCCCCTGGCAGAGATAGGCCAGAAAGGCCCCGAGATCGTTGAGGATGCCTTCCTTCTCCTCCGGGGCAGGGTTGCGGTCCCTGACGCGTTTCCAGAGTGCGATCTTTACAGACTCGGGAACACTGGACGAGATGACAGCATGCCGACGCAGTCCCTCGTCGATCATATGGAGTTCCTTTTTGCGCCCGAAGGCACCAAACATTCCAAAAAGCATAAAGGCTTCCTCATCTACCCGCTCGGGATTTCGCCGCCTGGCGCAAGGTCTCTTTTTACTGTCCCGAGGTCAAGCCGGATCTGGTGTTTTTGCGCAGTCAGTGCAATATCCTTGTGACGAGATTTTTTGTCCGGGAGTGCTGGCATGTGCATGCGCTATGCGCTTTATACACCAATGGAGCTTCTGGCCCGCCAGTTCGGGTTCAGGGAACGGCCCAATCTGGAGCCGCGCTACAATCTGGCTCCAACACAACCTGTCGTGACGGTTTGTCTGAAATCTCCGGCGCACGGAGAACGGCCGGTGCCGTCCATGACGCTTATGCGCTGGGGCCTTGTTCCGTCGTGGAGCCGGGAGCCGATGAAGGGGGCGAACCTGTTCAATGCCCGCTCCGAGACCGTTGCGGAAAAACCGGCTTTCAAGGGACCGTTCCGCCGCCGCAGGTGTCTGATCCCGCTCGACGGCTTTTATGAGTGGTCGGAAAACGGACAGCAACAGCGTGACAAGCGACAGCCCTGGTTTATACGCCTGAAAAGCCGGGAGCCTTTTGCACTCGCCGGAATCTGGGATGACTGGCTGGGGGCAGACGGCAGTGAGGTGCAGTCCTGTGCCATTCTGACAACGGCGGCCGGTCCCGATATCCGCCATCTGCACCATCGCTCACCGGTGCTGGTGCCGCCTGCATACTATAACCGCTGGTTATGGGAAGGCGGAGAACTATTCCTGAGAGCGCCACCGGCCGGTGTGCTGGAGGCTTTCAGGGTTTCGACACGGGTCAATGCGGTCAGGCATGACGATCCCGCCTGTATGGAAGCCCTTCAGGAGGAAGAGGATGCCGAGGCATCAGCAGTACAGTCCGGTCAAAGTGACCAGTTCTCCCTCTTTTAGGGGAGGAGTGCGAGAGTGAGGCGTCTGTCCGGAACAGAGTCCGGGTGTTGCCTGGAAAGAGCGCGGACCTGTCTCGTTTTCAAGGGGGCCGTTTCCTCCTGATCTTCAGGAGTTTGGGGGGACACATCGTCTTGCATTGAGCCCGACAGATTTATGCCAGAGGCTTCGGAGCGTTTTTACCCTGCTGATATTCTTCCATTCCCTGTTTGAGAATCTGGAAGGCTGAAGAAAGGAACAGGGTGGCCATAACTCCGGCAACAGCCAGATCGGGCCAGCCGCTGCTCGTGCCCCAAACCCCTGCTGCAGCGATCATGACAATGACATTGCTGATGGCATCATTGCGGGAGCAGAGCCAGACCGAGCGGACATTGGCATCGCCGTCCTTGTAACGGACCAGCAGAAGTACGGACAGCAGATTGGCAATCAGTGCCAGGAAGCCGATCGCACCCATGATGGGCGCCGAGGGAACGTCGAGGACAAGGACCTGATAGGCCGTTGAACCCAGCACCCAGAGCCCCATCAGCAGGAGGCTTACTCCTTTCAGCAGGGCGGCGCGCGCGCGGATTGCAAGGCTGCAGCCAATGACGGCAAGAGACAGGCCATAGGTCATGGTGTCGCCGAAGAAATCCAGCGCGTCAGCCTGCAGAGCCTGTGATCCGGCGAGCTGTCCGGCGGTCATCTCCACGGCAAACATGGTGGCGTTGATGGCAATGACCAGCCACAGCCTGCGTTTGTAATCCCTGGAGAGTCCGTCAAAGCGGGCGTTGTGGTTGCAACCGCATCCAGCCATTTTTCATGTCCTCGTTTCCGGCCTGTCAAAGAGGCCTTGATATCTGTACAGTGTGAACCTAATTGCTCTAGTAACTAGAGGTTCAAGAGGAAAATTGAAAAATGTTGACGATTGGCCGGTTGTCCAGCGAATCAGGCGTCAAGGTGCCGACGATCCGCTATTATGAAGAAATCGGTTTGCTGGAAGAAGCCGAGCGCACAGCCGGCAATCAGCGACGCTACCCGCCGGCTGCCCTGGAACGGTTGCGCTTTATCCGTCATGCCCGCGACCTGGGGCTTTCACTGGAGCAGATCGAGGAACTGGTCGAACTGAGCAATCACCCCGACCGTTCCTGTACCGAGGCCCATGCCATTGCAAACACGCATCTGGAGCATGTCCGGGATCGCCTTCGTCGCCTGAAGGCCCTGGAGAGCGAACTGGAGCGCATTACGGCCAGCTGTGACAGTCACACAGCGGGTGAATGCAATATTCTCTCGGCTATTTCCGATCACTCGCTCTGCTCTGGAGAGCACGACTGATGCTATTCGTTCCTGAGCAGGGCCGCGGGGCGTTGCCGCAGGGCGGACCAGGTGCCGAGATAACCGAAGATCACAGCACAGAGCAGGCCTGAAAGCGGCACCAGAACAATCACGCTGGAGGCCAGAACAAAGTCGAGTTTGAAGATCACTGTCGTAACAACCCAGGCTCCGGCTGTTCCGACCAGTGCTGCGAAGACAGCAGCAATCAGGCCAAGCACGCCGAACTCAACAAAGAAGGTTGTGGCCAGCGCTTTTCTGGAGGCTCCCAGAACCTTGAGAACAACAGTGTCATAGACCCGGCGCTGGTTGCTGGCAGCAATGGCGCCGCCGAGGACCAGAACGCCAACAGCAAGTGTCAGACCGGCAATCACTGTCAGGGCCAGTGAAACGTGGTTCAGGATTTCCGTAACCGCAGCCAGGGCTTCCTTGACCCGGACGGAGGAGATGTTGTGAAAACGGTCTGTCAGGGTGACTTCCAGTTCGTCCTCGATATCCGGTGAAGCCTTGATGGTTGCGATATGGGTCTGGGGCGCCCTGGAGAGAACGCCGGGAGAAAAGACCATGACAAAGTTGATTTGCAGGCCGCTCCAGTCGATGTCGCGCGTGTTGGCAATCTCGACGTCCAGCTCGCGTCCCAGAATGTTGAGTGTCAGGCTGTCGCCAAGCTTGAGCCCGAGCCCCTGGACCACGCGATCATCAATGGAAACCAGTGGAGGACCGTCATAGTCGGGGGACCACCAGGTCCCGCTGGCCAGTTCGGTCCCCTCCGGTGCGTCTGCAGACCAGGTCAGGCCTCTGTCGCTGCGGAAAATCCATTCGATGTCTTCGGGGATGGTGTAACTCTGCGGATCACGTCCGTTAACGGCAGAAATGCGTCCGCGCAGCATGGGAACGCGCTGAACCTTCTCGATCCCCTCAAAGCCATTGACGATCTGGTCGAACTCCTCAACCTGATCGGGCTGGATGTCGATGAAATAGAAACCGGGTGCCTCTTCGGGGAGGCTCTGATTGATGGCCTGCCGGACATTGGCCTCCAGCAGGGCAACGATCACCAGCACTGTCAGGCCCATGCCGACAGACAGGATAATGCTGCCGGTGGGGGCGCCGGGGCGTCCCAGATTGGACAGGGCCGTTCGGATGGCAGGATTGCTGACGCGGGGAAGCTTGCGCGACAGGCGCGTCACCAGAGACCCGGCCCCCTGATAGAGAGCGAAGACAACAGCCGTTCCCACCAGAAAGCCGCCGGCGATTTTCGGGTCATGGGCAAAGACCAGGCTGACGGCAGCCAGAGCCATCACGCACAGCAGGATGAAAAGCATGGCCGGTTTGGTTGGGCGTCCTGTGATGGGCGAGGTCAGATCACGGAAGAGGCGGGCCGGGGGAACAAGACCGGCGCGGGACAGAGCCCAGGTCGAAAAGACCAGCACAGTCAGAAGGCCGAAAGCAGCAGCGATCAGCAGAGGTGCAACAAAGACGCCGCCTGCCAGTGACCAGTTGAACAGTCCCTCCGTCAGAACAGCTGCAATGGTCGGGGTGATGGCACCGACAGCCAGTCCGGCAAGAATGCCAATGACAGAAAGCCCCAGAATCTGGATCAGATAGCTTTTGAAAATAAAACCGGCATCAGCCCCCAGACACTTGAGGGTGGCAATGGTGGCGACCTTCCTGTCGAGATGGCTCTTTACGGCATTGGCAATGCCGACACCGCCGACGAGGAGTGTGGCGAGACCGACAAGCGTCAGATAGGTGCCGAGGATACCGACAAAGCGGGTAATTCTCGGGGCGGCGCCGCTGGAATCACGAATGCGCCATCCTGCATCGGGAAAGCTGCTCTCAAGCTCGGTTCTGAAGGCCGTTACATCGCTGCCCTCTGGCAAAACCAGACGGTAGTCGTGACGAATCAGGCTTCCGGGCTGAATCAGGTTGGTGCTGTCCAGACTTTCGTCGGCAACGATCACACTGGCTGCGAAGGAAAAGGCACGGGAATTCAGATCGGGCTGCTTTTCCAGTTCGGCCCTGATCTCATAGGCTGTCTCGCCAATCATGACCTTGTCCCCAACGGAAAGGCCCAGTTTGTTGACAATGCTGGCCGGGGCAACAATCCCCCAGTGCCCGTCCCTGAAGGCCAGAGCGTCTTTCAGCTCCTGGCCGGTGCTGAGGTCTACAGTCCCGAAAAGAGGGTAGACAGAATCAACACCCCGCAACTCAACCATGCTGCGTTTGCCACCGTCTTCCGGCACCCGGGCCATGGCGTTCATTTCCCGAATGCGGGAGACATCGGCCCGACCGTTCAGCCAGTCCAGCTGTTCATCGGTTGCGGGGTAGTGCACAAGGTTGAGAGCCAGATCACCGCCCAGAAGACTGCGGCCATCGTTTTTCAGACCCTGTTCAATCGAAGTTGAGAGCGAGCCCACGACGGCAATGGCCGCGACGCCCAGAAAAAGACAGGCGAGAAAGATACGAAAGCCTTTCAGGCCGCCGCGAAGTTCGCGCAAGGCGACAGTGAAGGCCATGCCCAGTGAGGGGGCTTTTGATCGTCGGCTGCCTTGCCCGGATGCAGGAATTCCTGCTTCGCTGATGGAACTCATTGAGCAGCCTCCACAGGCTCGGCATGATGGCGTGTCTCTGTGGTGTCACTGATAACCTCGCCATCGCGGATGGTGATCGTCCGGTTGCAGCGCTCTGCCAGTGCGGGATCATGAGTGATCAGAACAAGCGTGGTGTTGTGCTGGCGCTGCATTTCAAAAAGCAGATCCGTGATGATGGCGCCTGTGCCTGTGTCCAGATTTCCCGTTGGTTCGTCGGCAAGGAGAAGCTTGGGAGCGACCGCAAAGGCCCGGGCCAGTGCCACGCGCTGCTGTTCACCACCGGACAGCTGGCTGGGCAGGTGGTCCATACGATGTCCAAGTCCAACGTCCTCAAGGCATTTTTCGGCCCGCTTCCGCGCATCGGGTACGCGTGCAAATTCGAGCGGGATGGAGACGTTTTCCAGTGCTGTCATGGTCGGAATCAGATGGAAGTCCTGAAAGACAATTCCGATATTGTCGCGTCTGAAACGTGCCAGCTCGTCCTCGTTCATCTCTCCGAGGTTTTGTCCTGCAATGGAAATGTCGCCGCTGGTTGGTGCCTCAAGTCCGGCCATCAGCATCATCAGGGAGGTTTTGCCGGAGCCGGACGGACCCACGATGGAAAGGGTTTGCCCGGAGGGAATATCCAGCGCGATGTCCTTGAGAATTTTAACAAGTCCTCCCTCTGCAGCGTGGGCTGCGGAAGGCTGGCTGTAGGAAAGATCCCTGATCGAGATAAGCGTGCTGGTCATCGGCTGTACCTGTTTAAGAAAACGCGCGGGTAAGAGGTCGTGTTGAAGAACTGGATATAGTGAAGATGATTTGACAATCAATGTCATGGAGCCAATTCTCTATAGAACAATCAGGGCAGACCCTTGTTCCTTCTTACGGCAGGGCGTCTTTCCGGATGACCGGGCCGGATGAATCTGAAAGATTTCGCTCTTGAAACAGGAAGGTTTTCAACCCAGTTGCTATAGATGTTCCTCCAATTGCCTTTCGGACCCTTGCGTATGCCTTTTTTTCCTTCCCTGAAGCTTTCCCGAACCTTGCTGTCCCTGCTGGCAGCGTTGCTGGTTGTGGCCGGTGTGACAAGTTCCGGGGCTCAGGCCCAGGAAAAGCCGTTCAGGATCATGGCCTTTGGAGATTCCCTTGTGCATGGCTACGGCCTTCCGGCCGGGCAGAGTTTCCCCGACCAGCTGGAACAGGTTCTTCTGGAACAGGGGTATAACATCAGCATGATCAACGCAGGGAACTCGGGCGATACAACCGCAGCCGGACTGGCACGGGTGGACTGGGCTCTGGGGGACAATCCCGATGTTGCCATTATCGTCCTCGGCGGGAATGACAGCCTGCGCGGTTTAAACCCCGAGCAGACCCGCAGCAACATCGAAGCGATTATTGATCGCTTTCAGGCGGCCGATGTGAAGGTCCTTCTGGCGGGGATGATGGCGCCCCGCAATCTCGGGACAGAGTATGTGAGTGTTTTTGACAGCCTTTATCCCGAGCTGGCGCAAAGCAAGGGCACGGCGTTCTATCCGTTTTTTCTGGAGGGCGTTGCCCAGGTGCCGGAGCTGAACCAGGCCGATGGCATCCATCCGAACAGGGCAGGGGTTGAGAAAATTACAGAGAGGCTTTTGCCAAGCCTGCTTCCTCTGATACCATCGGAGTACAAATCGGCGTCCTGAGCAAATCTGCACGGGGCGGGCAATTTGTTGAAGCCATTGATTAAAGAGTATTGCCTATGCCGAACTTGCGGTTCGCTTCAGCCTTCAGTCTGAAGACTGACTGGTCCCAGGCCACCCTTGAGGTTCTTTCTGCACTGGAAGAAGACTGGAGCGGGGCGTCGAAAGGATTTGACGGAGCGACGATCGGTTTTGTCTACGCCAGTGACGGTCTTTCCGAAGAGCTTTCCAGCATCATTACCCTGCTGAAAACGCGAACAGCCATATCCTGTTTTTGCGGGACTGTCGGGTTGGGGATCGGTGTCATGGGACGCGATAGCCAGGGCGCATTCAGGACCGGGGAATTTTATGATGTTCCCTGTTTGAGCGTCATGATCGCTTCCCTGCCTGACGGAGCCTTTCAGCCCTTTCAGGCGCATCTGAAACCTGAACAGAGCGATATCACGGAGATTGACCGCGATCTTGCTGCGAACCTTCCGCTGGAGGTTCCCATGTTTCTGGACATGCGGGGCAATGGTCTGGCGGACTGGCTGGAAAAGCAGACACCCCGTTTGAGTATGATCCATGCGGATCCGCGTGAAACGGAGCTGCCCAGTGTTTTCCCCGAACTGCAGAAAACTCTGTCCTGTGATCTGATCGGCGGACTGACCTCTTCCCGGATGGAGTGGCCTCTGGTGGCTGACACTGTTCAGGACGGCGGCTTTGGCGGTGTGATTCTCAATGATGCCGTTGGTGTCATGGCCGGTTTGACGCAGGGCTGCAGTGCCATTGGCGAGGTGCACAGGGTAACGGGTGTTGACGGAACCATGCTGACGTCCCTTGATGGTCGACCGGCGCTTGATGTGCTCAAGGAGGACGTTGGCGAACTTCTGGCCCGCGATCTGCGGCGTCTTGGCGGTTATGTCTTCGTGGCGCGCCGCTATCAGGATGAGGAGAGGGCAGGCCACAATCAGGTATCGGGCGGGGACTATCGCGTGCATCATTTGTTGGGCATAACGGTTGAAACCGGAGAGCTTCATCTCGATATATCCTTTGCCGAAGGGGACGAGATTTTCTTCTGTCGCAGGGACAATCAGGCAGCGCGTCAGGATTTCTATCGCATGCTGGATGAAATGCGCAGCAAGCTTCCTTCCGAACCCAAAGGCGGCATTTATATTTCCTGTATAGGGCGGGGCAGGGCACTCTTTGGTCCGAATTCCGAGGAATGGAGCATTCTCAACGAAGAGCTGGGCAGTATTCCGATGGTTGGTTTTTATGCCAGCGGGGAAATCTGTGGCCAGCAGCTCTATTCCTATACGGGCGTTTTGACACTCTTTTATTGAGTCTCGCCACTCGCTTGATGAACTTTCAAAATAGGTAAGAAAAATGGAATACCGCAAACTAGGTAGGACAGATATCTCTGTCAGCGCACTTTGTCTGGGAACCATGACCTGGGGAGAGCAGAACACACAGGCCGAAGCATTTGAGCAGATGAACTATTCCCTGGAACAGGGGATCAATTTCTTTGACACGGCAGAGCTCTACTCGGCTCCGCCACGCAGCGGCACCTATGGTGCGACCGAGGAAATCATCGGGAACTGGTTCCGGGAGACAGGCAACCGTGACAAGGTTGTTCTGGCCAGCAAGGTGACCGGCCCCAGTGAGCACATGACCTACATGCGCGAGGATGGCAGTGCCCCGCGTCTGGATCGCAGGAATATCAGGGAAGCCATTGAAGGCTCTTTGCGCCGGCTGCAAACCGACTACATCGACCTGTATCAGCTTCACTGGCCCGACCGCAATGTGAACAAGTTCGGAACGCTCAATTTCAGGCACGATCCGCAGGAAAACATGGTTCACCCCGAAGAAACGCTCTCTGCGCTGAATGAGCTGGTGCAGGAGGGCAAGGTTCGCCATGTGGGTGTTTCCAATGAAACACCATGGGGTGTCATGACCTATACGAAACTTGCCGAGCAGGGCAAGGGACCTCGCATGGTGTCAATCCAGAATCCCTACAGTCTGCTGAACCGTTCCTTCGAGGTCGGACTGGCAGAGGTGGCCGTTCGCGAGAATGTCGGTCTGCTGGCCTATGCGCCTCTGGCTGCGGGTACACTGACCGGCAAGTATCTGAACGGCGCACGTCCGGTCGGTGCTCGCATGACACTGTTCCCTGAACAGACCCGCTACATGAAACAGAGCGGACAGGATGCCGTTGCCGATTATCTGGAACTTGCCGAAAAACGCGGTATTGATCCGGTTCATATGGCGCTGGCCTTTGTTACCTCCCGTCCTTTCCTGACGTCCAACATCTTCGGAGCGAGGACAATGGATCAGCTCAGGCATGTGATCAAATCTGCAGAGCTGTCTCTGTCAGAGGAGCTGCTGTCGGATCTGGAAGAACTGGGACACAGGCACACCTTCCCCTGCCCGTAAGGTGTCAGGTGCGGCCGGTGACGGGGCCAAGTGAACCCCGCAGGTGAAGGGTTGTGTCCAGGCGCAGGCTTTTGGAGACATCCCTTTCTCCCTTGACCAGACGAACAAGGGTGCGGGCCGCTTCCGCACCCATTTTTCTGTGCGGAACGTGAACCGTTGTCAGGGCGGGTGATACGATGCTTGCCAGCTGGATGTCATCAAAGCCTGTAACAGAGACCTCATCCGGTATGGAAAGCCCCATCTCGCGGGCCTGTCTCATGGCGCCGGCTGCGAGCACATCGTTGCCGCAGAGAACGGCTGTCGGCCTGTCCTGTACGGCCATGATTTCCCTGAAAGCCTCGGCGCCCTCGTCAATACCGTATGGCGTTTCCCGGATAAGAAGCTCTGCCGGGTCGAGACCTGCGGACTGCAGGGCCTGGCGAACCCCGAGGACACGCTGATAGGCCCTGTCATTGTTCGCTGTGGGGGCAGAGATGACGGCGATCTTTCTGTGACCCAGTTCCAGAACCTTGCGGGTCAGCTCTTCCATGGCGATGCAGTTGTCAAAACCGACAGAAAAGGGTTTCAGATCAGGCCTGTAGACCCAGGACAGCACCACCGGGATCTGCTGGCGCTCCAGAAAATCGTAAATGGCTTCCGACCGGTGGGCACCAATCAGCAGCAGACCGTCTGCGCCGCGGGAAACCAGTGTCCGGATTTGTTGCTCTTCGATGTCCTGACTGTAGGATGAACTGGCAACCAGCATGGTCACGCCATGTTTTTCAAGCTCTTCCTGAAAGGCCTGCAATCCCCGGGCAAAGATCGCGTTTTCCATCGTGGGAATGATGGCGCCGATGGTGTTGGTCCGCTTGGCTGCCAGAACCCGTGCGCCAAAGTTCGGGGTGTAGCCAAGCTCTGAAACAGCCGACAGGACGCGATCGCGAGTCGCGGCGGAAACCTTGTCCGGAAAATTCAGGCAGCGGGAGACTGTCGCAGTCGAAACCCCTGCGTGCCGGGCAACGTCTGAAAGTGTTGGAGGAGCCTGTGTGCTCAATGGATTGCGGTCCTCTGGCAAGTTCTGGAAGCAGGCCATCATGGCGCTGTGACAACAGGTTTCTTTTAGACCATTCGTGCCCATGAGATCAATGTAAGCGCTTGCATAAAAAAATGTAAGCGCTTACATTGTCCTTGCGTTAAAGATTTTGTCATCTCGAAACTGAGGTGGGCTCATGCTCCAAGGTATTGCAATAGCGTTATTTTTTGTCTTCGTGGCAAACGTGGTGTTGGGATCACTGGGACAGACAGTCTTTCTTGGTGATGTCATGGAGATGCTTGTTCTTTTCGCGGCGACCATCGTTTTTGTGGCGATGATTCTGCAAAAGGAAGCTGCTCAGAAGGAAAAAGAAAAAGGGCAGCGCCATTGATAGCCATTTAGGGAGGCTCAACATGGATAAGGAACGCAGGGAAATTGTGTCGATGGAACGACGCAATTTTTTCAAACTGGTTGGTACGGGTGCCTTTACAGCGGCGATGGTTGCCGGTGCGGCAGGAACCTTGTGGTCGGAAGAGGCTGTCGCCCAGACGGCGGCTGAAGAACGCGATCGTGAAAAGGCGGCAGATCACATCATGACTGTTGCAACGGCCTATGTGCTGGGTGCATCACGCAGTTATCCCATTCTGCAGCTTGATCTGAAGGAGAACATCCAGAACGCGACCAATGGAAAGGTCTATGTCAAGCTGGCTCCCGGCGGGCAGCTCGGTGCGGGTGGCGCCCTGGCCCAGAAGGTTCAGACCGGGACCATTCAGGCGGCACAGCACTCGCTGTCGAACTTTGCCCCCTTTGCCTCGGCTGTTGATCTGATCAACATGCCCTACTTCTGCGGCTCCAACCAGCGTTTCACAAATCTGGTGACATCCGATGCCTGGAAAAAAGAGGTCCATCCCAAGATTGAGGCCTCCGGATTCAAGGCCCTGTTCTATGTTGTGATCGATCCGCGTGTTGTGGCCGTTCGCAAGGGCGGCAATGCGGTGATCACACCGGGTGATCTGGATGGTGTGAAGTTCCGCGTGCCGGGTTCCAAAATGCTTCAGCAGTATTACCGTCTTGTCGGTGCGAACCCGACCCCTGTTGCCTGGGGCGAGACACCTTCTGCGATCAAACAGGGCGTGGCTGATGCTCTGGATCCTTCGGTTGGTGCGCTCTATGTCTTCGGTTTCAAGGACATTCTCAGCCACGTAACCTTCACCCAGGCTGTTCCGGACAGTCAGGTCTATTCCTGTAACCTCGAGTGGTTCAATGGTCTGCCTTCCGATGTGCAGGAGGCTATTGAATTCGCGTCGGAGATCACAGCGCATCAGAACCTTGCAAAGGTTCCCGCAGCCCGGGCCTATGCCATGTCGGAACTGACAAAGTCGGGTGTTGAATTCCACTCCCTCGGGACGGATCAACTGGCCGAGTGGCAGGCTGCTGGTGGATACCAGCGTTCGGAATGGGACGAGTTCAAGAAGGAACTGGCGGGTTCTCTGGATGCCTTTGACAAGCTTGAGGAAGCGGCATCCACACAAGGGCGCTATTACGTCCACGACGCCTGATCCGGGAACAGAATGCGGGGCAGTCCGGCTGTCGGCCTGATCCCGCATTATTCTCCCCCCTGTGAAATTGAACGAGAGCAGGATTTCTCTGCCCGGAAGGGCTGGTGATCCAAAGGAGTGCGCATGAGAGGGTTCCTGAAAATCCTGGATCGGAATGCGGAACGCTGGGCCTTGCTGGTGTTCTACACCATGCTGGTCGTGACCATGGCCGTCGAGGTTCTGCGGCGCGAGATCTTTGCCTATTCCTCTATCTGGGGGGAGGAGATCGTCCGCTATTCCTTTATCTATCTGGCGTGGGTCGGGGCTGCTTCGGCTGTCAAGGAACGCGCGCACATCCGGATTGATGTGGTGATGCATTATCTGGGGCACCGCGCCAAGGCCCTGCTTTACATCTTTGGTGATCTGGTGATGTTCGGCGTGGCTCTGGTGGCGCTTTACTGGTCCTTCGAGACAGTGCTGGTTTCGGCAAAGTTCGGTTCGGTCAGTCACGGGCTTCGGGTGTCCATGGTCTGGTTTCTGATGGCGGTGCCGCTTGGTTTTGCCCTGATGATCTGGCGTCTGCTCCAATCCCTCCTGCGTGATGTGAAAAGCCTTCGGGACGGCAAGGCCGTTTACGAAGGGGATCGACTGTTTGACTGAGTGAGGATGCGATGCTCTGGAATGCTTTAAATCAGACAGTTGAACTGGGATGGGATTTCTATCTGCCTGTCCTGCTGTTTGTTCTCCTCTGTGCCATGGCGGTTCCTGTCTGGGCCGCAATCGGTGTGGCGGCCATTTCCATGCTGGTGCTGTCCGGAGATCTGCCGCTGTCGCTGATCGGGGAAAGCCTCTTTGACGGGATTGATGCCTTTGCCCTGACGGCTGTGCCCCTTTTTATTCTGACGGGCGATGTGCTTGTCAGAACGGGCCTGAGCCGGAAATTTCTGGATGTCGCCGATGCCCTGACCTGTTGGGCCAAAGGCGGCTTCGGTTCTGCGACGGTTCTGGTTTGCGGCATGTTCTCTGCCATCTCCGGATCGGATGCTGCCGGCGCGGCTGCGGTCGGGCGCATGACAATCGAGCGTCTGGTGGAAAGCGGATATCCCAGACCCTATGCCTGTGCGCTGGTTGCAGCAGGTGCCTGTACGGGCATTCTGATCCCGCCCTCGATCGCCTACATCATCATTGGTCTGGTTCTGGGAATCTCTGCTTCAACACTCTTCCTTGCTGCCCTGATTCCGGGGCTGGCGATCCTGATCTCGATCCTGATCACCAACATTGTGGTCAACCGTCTCCATGCCTATGAGGGGGGCGGAATGATCTCGACCCGCGAATGGCTGGGGAATGTCGGTGCGGCGCTGAAGTCCGGATGGTATGCCTTCATTGTTCCGGGCATTATCTTCTACGGCATCTTTTCCGGTCGCCTGACCCCCACCGAAGCAGGGGCAATCGCTGTTGTTGTGACCATTGTTCTTGGCTTCATTCTGGGGACCCTGAAGCTTTCGGATTTTCCCTCGATGCTGGTCAGTTCGGCCAAGGTCAACGGGGTGATCCTCCCGATTATTGCCTTTTCCCTTCCTCTGGCGCAGGCGCTGGCAATCATGGGAGTTCCGCAAAGTTTCGTCTATTCCGTGACCTCCCTGACGAACGACCCGGCCATTCTGATTTTGCTGATGATCGCCATTCTGATTGCTGCGGGCTGCGTGATGGAGACGACGCCGAACATTGTCATTCTGGCTCCGATCCTCAAGCCGCTGGCTGACAACATCGGAATGAATGAAATCCAGTTTTGTGTGATGATGATCACGGCGCTCGGGGTTGGCTTTATCACGCCGCCTCTTGGCCTGAACCTCTTTGTTGTCTCCGGGATCACCGGTGAGTCCATTCTCAGGATTGCCGCAAGGGCTGTTCCCTTTGTTTTCTTTATGCTGACAGTTGTGCTGATGATTGCCTATGTGCCGGAACTCTCCACAACGCTTCTGCCTGATATCTACAAGTAGGATTGAGAAAAAATGTCGATTGAATATCTGAAAAAGGCAACGCTGACATCCAGATCCGATGCAGGAGACGTGTCGCAAACCGTTCAGACCATCCTCAATGAAATCGAAGCTGGCGGGGATCAGGCTGCCCTGAGCTATGCCGCAAAGTTTGATCGCTATGAAGGCAATGTCATTCTGACACAGGAGGAAATCGAGGCCGCTAGCGCCCTTGTGCCCGAGCGCCTGAAACGGGATATCCGTTTTGCCCACGAAAACGTCAAACGCTTTGCAGAAGCCCAGAAGGAAACCCTGAAGGATATCGAGGTCGAGGTGATTCCTGGCCTGATCTGCGGGCAGAAGTCCATCCCGGTGAACACGGCGGGATGCTATATTCCGGGCGGGCGTTACAGCCACATCGCCAGTGCGATCATGACGGTGACAACAGCAAAGGTCGCCGGGTGCGAGCGCATCATCGCCTGTTCTCCTCCTCGTCCGGGGGAGGGGATCGCACCGGCCATTGTCTACACGGCCCATCTTTGCGGGGCGGATACCATTCTGGCTCTGGGAGGCGTCCAGGGTGTGGCCTCCATGACCTTTGGGCTTTTCGGTTTGCCAAAAGCCAACATTCTTGTCGGACCGGGGAACCAGTTTGTCGCCGAAGCCAAGCGCATTCTCTTCGGGCGTGTCGGCATCGACATGATTGCCGGGCCGACAGACAGCCTGATCCTTGCCGATCAGTCCGCTGATCCCATGGTTGTTGCCGTTGATCTCGTCAGTCAGGCGGAGCATGGCTACAACTCTCCTGTCTGGCTGGTGACGGATGATCGTCCCCTCGCGGAAGAGGTCATGCGACTGGTGCCGGACCTGATTGCCGACCTGCCGGAGCTGAACCGTGACAACGCGGCGGCTGCCTGGCGGGACTATGCCGAAGTGATCCTTTGTGACACCCGGGAGGAAATGGCGCAGACATCCGATCGGTACGCGCCGGAACATCTGACCGTTCAGGCCGATGATCTGAACTGGTGGCTGGGTCGACTGACCTGTTACGGCTCGCTTTTCCTGGGCGAGGAAACAACCGTTTCCTACGGAGACAAGGCGTCCGGGACCAACCACGTGCTGCCGACGTCCGGTTCGGCGTCCTATACGGGAGGGCTGTCGGTCCACAAGTACATGAAGATCGTGACCTGGCAGCAGGCAACCCGGGATGCCTCGAAACAGATTGGCGAGGCCACGGCGCGTATTTCCCGACTGGAAGGGATGGAAGGGCATGCCCGTGCAGCAGATGTGCGGCTGGCCAAGTATTTCCCGGATGAAACCTTTGATCTGACAGCGGATCGGACCTGATGAGCGAGCGAACGAATTTTCTGTTTGATCTGCAGGGCAAGGTGGCGTGCGTGACCGGAGCCAGTTCCGGTCTGGGGCGCAGGGCTGCTTCGGTTCTGGCACAGGCCGGTGCCAGCGTGGTCGGCATTGCCCGGCGCCGGGACGCTCTGGAGGCCTGGCAGGAGGAAGCCGGTGGGCAGACCCATGCGATTTCCTGTGACCTGTCAGATCGCTCCGGTGTGAAACAGCTTGCCAGAGAGATCTGTGAGCCCTTTGGAACACCGGATATTCTGATTCATGCAGCCGGGATCAACACGCGCGAGGCAGCCGATGATGTGACCGAAGAGGGATGGGACACAACGTTGAGCCTGAATCTCACGGTGCCATTTTTTCTGAGCAAGCACCTGGTCCACGGCATGAAGGAAAGACGGTGGGGGCGGATTGTGAACTTTGCCTCTCTCCAGACAACCCGGGCTTTTCCGGGAGGTATTGCCTACGGCGCTTCAAAGGCTGCCATCGGGCAGTTGACCCGTGCCATGGCGGAGGCCTGGTCGGGGGACGGGATCTGTGTCAATGCCGTGGGGCCGGGCTTTTTCAGGACAGAGCTGACAGCTCCGGTTTTCGCCGATCCTGAACGTGCAGCGCGCAATGCAGCCCAGACCTGTATCGGACGCAACGGGGAGCCGGAAGATATGGATGGCCCCCTGCTGTTCCTGTGTTCGGAGGCATCAAGCTATGTAACCGGACAGGTTCTGATGGTGGACGGAGGCTTTACTGCGAAATGAAGGCACTGGTTTACAGAGGACCGGAGCAGTTGAGCTATCAGGATGTTCCCGATGCCCGACCGCAGCACGGAGAAGAACTCGTCCGGATTTCGCATGTCGGCATCTGTGGTTCGGACATGCACGCCTTTCTGGGGCACGACGAGCGCAGACCGGCGCCGCTTATTCTGGGGCATGAGGCTGCAGGTGTCGTTGTCGGGGGCGGGAATGACGGGCAGCGTGTCACGATCAATCCGCTTGTCTCCTGCCTGAACTGCGAGGTCTGCCGTTCCGGGCGGGAAAATCTCTGCGCCGAACGACAGATCATTTCCATGCCGCCCCGTGAGGGTGCCTTTGCAGAGCTTGTCGCCATGCCGCGCAGCAATCTTGTCGCGGTGCCGGACGATATTCCCTTGCGCAAGGCTGCGCTGGCGGAACCGGTTGCCTGTGGCTGGCATGCCTCCAGACTGGCGAGGCGGGTTCTGGACGAGAGTGTTTCTGCTCCGGTCGCCCTGGTTCTGGGCGGAGGAGCGATTGGTGTGGGCGCTGCGCTCAGCCTGAAGGCACAGGGCATTGGCAATGTCACAGTGCTTGAGACCAGTTCCCTGCGACGGGACTATCTGTCGACCCGGCTTGATGTGCCTGTGATCGGGCTGGAAGACCTCGGGGATGAGGCTTGCTTTGACATCATCATTGATGGTGTCGGCTATGTCTCAACCCGCCAGAGTGCAACGCGCCTGACCAAACCGGGCGGGGTGATTGCGCACATCGGGCTGGGAGAAAATGAAGGAGGGCTGGATGTCCGCCGGATGACCCTGCAGGAGGTGACCTTTATTGGAACCTATACCTACACGCAGGAGGATTTCCGGCAGACGGCGGCAGCAATTTTTGAGGGGGCTCTTGGCAAGCTGGACTGGACAGAGGAGCGCTCGCTTTCGGAAGGAGCACAGGCCTTTGTTGATATTCGCAGTGGACAGACCGCTGCACCAAAGATCATTCTTGTACCAGAGACATCATCAGAACCCTGAAGGAGAAAGACCATGTACAAGCGCATCATTCTTTCATTGTCCCTGGCACACGGCTTTGCACCCAAGGCCCTGACCGTGGCGCGCAATCTCTGCGCTGAAGGAGGCGAGATCGTTGCGGTTCACGTTTATGAAATGCCGAGCGGTTCCGTAAAGGCCTTTCTGGACGAGGAACTTGTCAGGCAGGCCTATGCGGAAGCAAAGCAGCGGCTTCATGACAAGGTGGGCAACGAGGGCGATGTCCAGGCCGTGATGCTGACGGGGCACTCCGCCAGAGCCATCATGGACTATGCCGACGAGACTCAGGCAGATCTGATCATTGTGGGGTCCCACATGCCGGGGCTGAGTGACTATTTCCTGGGGTCGACGGCCTCGCGCATTGTCAGACATGCAGGATGTGATGTGCATGTTCTCAGACACCCGGAAGAATAAGAGAAATACAACGGACAGGTCCTTTTTCAGTTTCACAGGACCTTATTGAACAGGAGTATGACTGGTGTCCATTAACACGAAAATTGTGGATGATCTGGTGGCAAATGATGTCAGCTTTGTCACCACGGTTCCCTGCAAGCAGCTGGCCGGGGTCATCGACGAGATCGATAATCGCCCGGAGGTCTTTCACATTCCTTCCAACAAGGAGGACGAAGGCATGGGCCTTTGTGCGGGGGCATGGATGGGGGGCAAGCGTCCCGCGATCATCATGCAGAACACCGCACTGGGGGTGACGCTGAATACTCTGGCGACCCTGACCCAGTATTACCGGATGCCGTTGCCGATGCTGATTTCCTATCGCGGGGAGCTTGGCGAGCCTGTGGCCTGTCAGGTGGAAATGGCCCTGCACACCAAGGCACTGCTCGCCCAGATGAATATCCCGACCTACCATTTCCACAGGCGCGAGGATGCCGACGAACTGGACGCGATCCTGAAATACACCTTCATGTGTAACAAGCCCGTTGCCATTCTGACTGATGCCACCTTCTGGGGAGGATACTAAGCCATGATCCGTTCGGAAATTCTCAAGGACATTGCGCCGATCATTCGTGACGAACTTGTGGTTTGCAACATCGGCATTCCCAGTCAGGAGCTGCACGCCATTGATGATCAGCCAACCAACTTCTACATGCTGGGCACCATGGGGCTGGCCTCTTCCATCGGTTTGGGACTGGCTCTGGCGCAGGAAAAGACGGTGATTGTGATTGACGGGGACGGCTCGGTCCTGACCAATCTCGGAACCCTGCCGACCATTGCCAACAATCCGGCTGACAACTACATCCTGCTGATTGTCGACAACGGCTCCTATGGCTCTACCGGGGATCAGGTGACCTATGCCGGCAAGAAGACTTCCCTGAGTGCGGTTGCCAGTGCCTGTGGCTGTGACACTGTCATTGAGTGTCAGGCCGAGGAAACCGGGCAGGTGCTGAAGGACGCCATTGCCTCGCGCCGGATGACGATTATTGTCTGCAAGTGTGAGAGCGGAAACGCAAAGATGCCGGTCATCACCATGGATCCGGTTGTGATCCGTGACCGCTTCATGAAAGCGGTACAGGCCTGATCATGCTCTTTGAGGGAGGCATTCACGCGGTTGCCGATGCACGCCGGCTGGCGCGGCGGCGCTTGCCCTGGATGGTGTTTGACTACATCGACGGTGCTGCAGGGGACGAGACAGGGGTCGGGGCAAACCGTCAGGCCTTTCGGTCCCTGCACCTGAGGCCGCGTGTCCTCAGGAATGTCAGCAACCGCAGCCTGTCTGTCTCCCTTTTCGGTCAGGAGAAAACACGTCCTTTCGGGATCAGTCCGATGGGGATGTGCAACCTCGCAACCCCGGGGGCCGATCTGATGCTGGCACGGCTGGCTGCAGACTTCAGGGTTCCTCATGGTGTGTCTACGGTGTCCTCGACATCAATGGAAGAGATTCTGGAGGCCTCTGATGGTCAGGCCTGGTTCCAGCTCTATTTCAGTGGAGACGGGGTCGGGACCGTAAAGCTGGTCGAGCGGGCAAAGACAGCGGGGTATCAGACGCTGGTGATGACGCTGGATGTGCCGGAAGTCGGTCGCCGTCCGCGTGAATTGCGTCACGGCTTCAAAATGCCCTTTCGGATCGGGCCTCGACAGTTTGTGGATTTTGCCCTGCATCCGCGCTGGTCCCTTTCGACATTGCTCGCCGGAAAACCGCAGATGGCAAACTTTGATGGCAGGGATTACGTCTTTGACCGGACCGAAAGCCGTGCTGCTGCGGACTGGGAGACCTTTGCCCGTCTGCGCGAGCTCTGGCCGGGGAAGCTTGTGGTCAAGGGTGTCCTGCACCCGGAGGATGCGACCCGACTCAAGCAAAGCGGGGCTGATGCCATTCAGGTTTCAAGCCACGGTGCCCGGCAGCTGGAATCTGTCCTGCCCCCCGTTCTTGCCCTTCAGGAAATCCGCAAGGAACTGGGGGAAGGTTTCCCGCTTTTCTATGATTCAGGCATCTGTTCCGGCGAGGATATTGTCAAGGCCTGTGCCATGGGGGCGGATTATGTGTTCCTGGGGCGGGCCCTGCTGTTTGCACTGGCGGCTGACGGGGAGCGGGGTCTTCGACAGCTGTGGGATGTCCTGTCAGAAGAGGTCAGTCTGACGCTGGCGCAGACAGGGCTGACCGAAGTGCCGACCGGACAGAACCGGAACGCTCTGGAGCTTGTACGGGCCTCCTGATGTCGCGCTTTATTTCAGCAGTTCGCTGGAGTGGGTAACGTCGGCATATTCACTGCCCAGAATGGCGAGTGTCATCTCGAAAACAGTCCGGGCATCCCAGCTTTCCCCCGATGGTGAGCGCACCGGAACTGCTGTTGTGGCATCCCGGGGGAGGATGATCCTGTACCTCAGCGCCTTGCCGGCCCGGATTGTGGCGTCCATGGAATTGTGAATCACGACGCCTGTCAGAACAAAGCCTGATGCTCCAATCTCTTTCAGGGTCTTGTCCAGATCCGTATTGATAAAGGCGCAGTTCTGTTCCTTGGTGATAACGGGTTCGTCGGGAAGAGGCACGACCTCCTGCTTGATGGCATTCCAGGGGCCGTGGATGTGATAGCTTGATGTCGGTGTGGCTTCATTGTGTTTGACGTGTATCACAGGCCGGTTCTCTGCCCGCCAGTGGGCCAGGAGCTTGCAGATCACATCGAGATAGTGCGGATTGTTCTTGTCTGTCCACACAGGCTGGTCGATGGCATCCTGAACATCGAGGATGACCAGCGGCAACATCTTTTGTTCCCTGCTCATTCCGGGACCTGCCTTCTGCCTGTCCGGACCCGAAAGACGATCCAGGCCGCGATGAGCAGTTCAAGGCAGGACAGCGGCAGGGCTATGGACAGAATGGAGGCTGTTGCAAGATTGAGATTGAACAGTGCCAGCCAGAGGATCCCGAAGATTGCAACCCAGACCAGAAAACCGGCGCTCAGGCTGTTTTTCAGCGTCAGGCCAAACTGGTTCTGATAGAGCCAGACAAAACCGGTCGTGGCGATAATCAGGATCAGGTCCCACAGGCCCCAGAGACTGAAAATGCCGAGGTTCATGGGGGCAATGCCCGGCAGCTCGGGAAAGCTTTTGCGGATCATGGGCATGATGAATACAAAGTAGCGAAAGACTTCAGACAGATTGATCCAGATAAAATTGACCAGAAAAGCCTTTTTCAAGGTCGGGGGAATGCCGGATGATCCGGAAGCGAGTGCTGACATGCTTGATCCTGTCTCTTGCCTGAACGGCGTGTTGTTATCCTTGAGTTTCCATTGTGCGTCTGCAGGGGCGCCTGGCAAGAAAACAATTGTTGCTGATTACGCCAGCACCGCAAGAACGGCAAAAAAATCCATCCTGTCATCAAATCATCAGATTTCAGGTCTTATTTATGGATGGGTGATGCCCGTTTGTGTGATAGGCTGACACCGTTAAGCAACTTCTGAACAGAGGGGGTCGATATGCGCTGCTTTACCGCTTTGTCTCTGCCCGGGGAAATCTGTCGATCAGTGCAGGAGTTGCAGAAGGGACTGGATGGCCAGCGCTGGCAGGCCCGCGAGAATTTCCACATTACTCTCCGTTTTCTGGATGAAGTCAGGGGCGCGCAGCTCAAGGATTTGCGCGAGGAGCTTCAGTCCGTGACCTTCGATGCCTTTCCTCTTTCGCTCAAGGGGGTGGATTTCTTCGGGAAGGCAGACAATCCAAAGCTGCTTTACGTTGCAGTCGAGCCTTCGGAGGCATTGTCGGAACTCAAGCTGGCTGTTGACCATGCGACCCGTCAGGCCGGAATTGCGCTGGAGCGTCAGGCCGGCTTTGTGCCCCATGTCACCCTGTCCAGACTGAAACGGCCACACGGGGTTTCTCTGGCGCGCTATCTGGAAAAACATGCCTTTTTCAGAAGTGAGTGTTTCTGGATCGAAGAGTTCCACCTCTACTCCAGTCATCTGGGGGAGAAGGGGGCGAGTTACTTCATCGAGGACAGCTATGAAGCCAATGGCTGCTTTGCCGATCCGGATGATGACTATGGCCTTTCCGGTTTTGTTCCGGGCTCGGCCTTCTAGCTTCTGGCTTCAATCCAGCGGATCAGGTTTTCCGTTGCGCTTTCCAGGCGGTCAAACATTTCCTCGTAATCTGCTGCACCGCCGTAATAGGGATCGTTGACGCTGTCGCCCTTGAAAGGCCCTGCGCAGAACTCCCCGTAGAGATTGAGTTTGTGCTGGTGTTCCGAGGGGCAGCGCGCCTTGAGCTTGGTCAGGTGATTTCCGGCCATGGCCAGTATCAGGTCGAAATCCTCAAAGTCGCTTTCACGCAGCTGGCGTGCGCTCAGATCACTGTAGTCATAGCCCCGCTTTGATGACAGGGCGAGTCCCATCGGGGTTGAATGCTCACCTGTGTGGTAGTCGGATGTTCCACAGGAGTCGAGATGAACCCTTTCCCACAGGCCGCGTTCTTTCAGGTGATGGCGCAGGATGCCCTCCGCGCCTGCCGAGCGGCAGATGTTCCCTGTACAAACAAACAGGATGGAGCAGCGGGATTTCGGTTGAGTGTCTGTCATGGAAGTTCTGTCACGATCTCTTGATAGCGAAGCTCTTGGTCAGGCTGGGGAAAATTATTATCCTGACTTATCTGGAAGGGTTCAAGAAAACAAAAGAGTCAGGAAAGAAAATGAGTGACCCGCTGGCATCCCTGCAGGAGGAAATCAGAGCCTGCAGGCATTGTGAAGCCCATCTGCCTTTGGGACCTCGTCCCGTTGTCAGGGGAAAGGCGTCTGCCCGTATTCTGATTATCGGACAGGCACCGGGCACCAGGGTGCATGAAAGCGGTAAGCCGTGGGATGATGCATCGGGTCAGCGCCTGCGGGAATGGATGGCACTGGAGCCGAATGATTTCTATGACGAAAGCAAAGTTGCCATCATGCCGATGGGGTTTTGCTATCCCGGGCGGCTGGACAAGGGCGGTGATGCTCCGCCACGTCCGGAATGTGCTCCCCTGTGGCATGACCGTTTGCGCGCAGAGCTGCCCGCTGTGGAACTGACGCTGCTGGTCGGGCTCTATGCGCAGAAATATTATCTGGGCAAGGACTGGCGCAAGAACCTGACGGCCACGGTTCAGGACTGGCGCGCCTTCGGTCCGGATTTCCTGCCCACGCCGCATCCTTCCTGGCGCAGCACCATGTGGCTCCGGAAAAATCCGTGGTTTGAGGAGGACGTGCTGCCCCATTTGCGCAGTCGTGTCGGGACACTGATGCAATAGAGCAGAGCTGATGGGTGGACAGAAAAGCTGTCAGAGTCAGGACAGCAGGGCTGCCTTTACCGTGACGCGTTCCATATCGTCATCGGAGAAACCGAAGTGGTGGCCGATCTCGTGGAACAGGATGTGTGAAACCACCTGCGGCAGCTCCTCGCCCGTTTCACTCCAGTAATCCAGAATGGGGCGGCGGAAAAGGTAGACGGTGTCCGGGTGGGTTCCGCTTGGCAGACGCTCGCTCTTGCGGCGATCCAGTGCGGGTTGTCCGTCTTCACTAGCCTGATGATCGGCGCCCTGATAGAGGCCGAGCATGTCAAAGGGCGTTTCACAGTCCATGGATTCCATCATCTGTTCGGTCGGAAAGTCCAGAACCTGAATGGTGACATTCTGTCCGAACTGACGGAGTTCCTCCGGCATGTGGGCATAGGCTTCGCGCGCCAGGGACTCGATATCAATCAGGTCCGGCGGTGTCGTAAAGCGACCTATTCTGTGGAACTGCGCCATTTGCGGAGGTCCTTGCCCTTGTGCTCGTGTGATTAATCCGGCGAATAGGCCCTGTCTTTGACAAAGAGTCAAATCATTTCGGTGTCTCTTTGATCCGGATGACGTGTTATTGCCTGATACCGGGCGGGAAACAGACCGGAGATCACCGCGAAAACGGGTGATCGGGTTCGGAGGCCTGTACCGTGGGGGGCTGGTCAGAGTGAGGCAGCGGCCCTTGAGGCCTGATCGTAAAGGCCCGAGGTGCTTCTGAGAAATCTGGCAATTTCCGAGATTTCCTCATAGTCCGATGTGGACAGGTTTGCGGTCTCCAGCAGGCAGACCTTTCTGATTTCTGCGTAGGCTTCGCAGGCTTCGACGCCTTTGGCGGTGGTGCTGTAAAACATCTCCTTGCCGGTTTTCTTCCCGGAGACCAGGCCAAGCTTCACAAGCTTTTTGAGCGCATAGTTGACGGTGTGCAGATCCTCGATGTTGAGAATAAAGGCAATGTCTGCCAGCCGCTTTTCCTTGTTGCGATGGTTGACGTTGTGAAGAACGAGGATGTCCAGAGGGCTGAAATCCTTGTAACCGACTGCTTTCATGCAATGCATCATCCAGCGGGAAAAGGCATTGAAGGTCATGATCATGGCATATTCAAGCTCGCTGATCTGCCAGCCCTCACTGCTGTTCGCCAGATGCAGGGAAGAGACTATCGGTTTGGTTTTCTTGGTCTTTTCGCTCATTTTGCCATCTCTTTTGAAAGCGTCTGTACCATTTCTAGCATGTGTCGGGGTGTTTTTTCAATGATTTAATCAAAACGTTGACAAAATGTCAGTGTTTTGATTATTTTCTTGGTCAACATACAAAGACAGTATCTTTCTGGGAGGCACAAAATGTCTGGAACCTGGCAATTCTGGGTTGATCGTGGTGGCACCTTTACGGACATCGTGGCACGGCGCCCGGACGGAAGCCTGCAATCACACAAACTGCTTTCCGAAAATCCGGAGAGATACAGGGATGCTGCCGTTCAGGGCATTCGCGAATTGCTGGGGCTGACGCCTGAGGAGATGATACCTGCCGGAACCATTGATTCTGTCAAAATGGGGACGACGGTTGCCACCAATGCCCTGCTGGAGCGAAAGGGGGATCGCACGGTTCTCCTGATCACGAAGGGGATGCGCGACCTGTTGCGTATCGGCTATCAGAACCGCCCCAGACTGTTTGATCTCAATATTGTTTTGCCCGATTTGCTGTATGACGAGGTGATCGAGGTTGATGCCCGCCTTGATGCAGATGGCAACGAGATCAGGCCGCTGAATGAGCAGGCTGTCCAGGAGGCCCTGGGCAAGGCCCGGGAAGCGGGTTTCCGTTCGGTTGCCGTGGCACTGATGCATGGGTACCGTTTCACAGATCACGAGCAAAGGATCGGGCGGATTGCAAAGGATCTCGGTTTTTCCCAGATTTCTCTCAGCCATGAGGTCAGTCCGCTGATCAAGCTGGTGTCACGGGGGGATACGGCTGTTGTGGATGCCTATCTCTCTCCGATCCTGCGGCGCTATGTCAAACAGGTGAGCGATGCGCTCGGCGCGGACAAGGGAGGCTGTGGCGCCCTGATGTTCATGCAGTCCAATGGTGGTTTGACAGATGCGGAGCTGTTTCAGGGCAAGGATGCCATCCTGTCCGGTCCGGCAGGAGGCGTCGTCGGCATGGTGCGCACGGCCCAGGAAGCGGGTTTCGACAGGCTCATCGGTTTTGATATGGGGGGAACCTCGACAGATGTCTGTCACTTTGCCGGAGAATACGAGCGCTCCTTTGAAACCGAGGTGGCAGGTGTCAGGATGCGTGCTCCGATGATGAGCATTCACACCGTCGCTGCGGGTGGAGGCTCCATTCTGTCGTTCCGTCAGGGGCGCATGCAGGTGGGGCCTGAAAGTGCAGGCGCCAATCCGGGGCCGGCCTGTTATCGTCGTGGTGGTCCGCTGGCTGTGACAGACTGCAATGTTGTGCTGGGCAAAATCCAGCCTGACGAGTTCCCGGCTGTCTTTGGGCCTGAAGGCAACGAACCGCTGGATGTCGGGGCCGCGCGTGAGGGCTTTGAAAGGCTGGCGCGGGAGATCGCTGCTGAAACGGGAGAGGCCCCGAAGCCTGTTGAGGAACTGGCCGAGGGTTTCCTGCGCATCGCGGTCGAGAACATGGCCAATGCGATCAAGAAGATCAGTGTGCAGCGCGGGTATGATGTGACGGGATACACCATGAACTGCTTTGGTGGTGCGGGTGGACAGCATGCCTGCCAGGTGGCTGATGTTCTTGGCATGGAAAGTATCTATATTCATCCCTTTGCAGGTGTTCTTTCTGCCTTTGGCATGGGGCTGGCCGATATTCGTGCCATCCGCGAACACCAGTTTGCGGACTCGCTTTCCCGACGGGATGCGGCTCTCAGGGCGCTTGAGAGGATCGGCGCACAGGCAAGGGAAGAAGTACTGTCCCAGGGAATTGACGAGGCACGTCTGAGCCTGATTTATACGGCGCATATCCGCACGCCCGGATCACATCAGACCCTTCCCGTTTCTTTCGGGGAAGAGGTCGCGATGCGCCGGGATTTCGATCGCGCCCATGAACAGCGGTTCGGCTTTGTGCCGGATTATGATGATCTGATCATTGATCTCCTGACAGCAGAGGCTGTCGGTTCGACAGGGGAGGGTGTTCAGCTTCTGCAGTCTGAAAGCAGACGGAACCAGGGCCGCAAGGCAAGCATGTACACCAACAATGACTGGTGGGGTGTGCCTCTGGTGGAGCGTGAAACCATTGATGCGGGGGATGTCATCACGGGGCCGGCCATTATCATTGAAACCACCGGGACCAACATTGTCGAGCCGGGCTGGGTTGCTGAAGGCCTGTCCGACGGAGGGCTTCTGTTGCGCCGCGTTGTGCCGCTCCAGCGCGAGGAAGCAATCGGTACCTCTGTTGATCCGGTGATGCTGGAGGTGTTCAACAACCTCTTCATGTCGATCGCGGATCAGATGGGGGCAACGCTTGCCAACACGGCCTATTCCGTCAACATCAAGGAGCGCTTTGATTTTTCCTGCGCAATCTTTGATGCAGAGGGGGATCTGGTTGCCAACGCTCCGCACGTTCCGGTGCATCTGGGATCAATGAGCGAGAGTGTGCGTACGATCCTGCGGGAGAATGATGGCAGGATCAGCCCCGGTGACGTCTTTATGATCAACAATCCATACAACGGGGGAACGCACCTGCCGGATGTGACAGTGATCACTCCTGTTTTTGATGAGGCGGGAGACAACATCATTTTCCTGACGGCATCGCGGGGGCACCATGCCGATATCGGCGGGAAAACACCGGGTTCTGCACCACCGGACAGCAGACACATTGATGAGGAAGGTGTGCTGATCGACAACTTCCTGCTTGTTGAACAGGGAAGGCTGAGAGAGGCAGAGACACGGAAACTCTTTGCCTCTGGTCGCTATCCCTGTCGGAACATTGATGAAAATATGGCCGACCTGGCTGCCCAGGTTGCCGCAAATGCAACCGGAGCGCAGGAGTTGAGCCGGATTGTCGGGCAGTTCGGGCTGGAGGTTGTTCAGGCCTATATGAAGCATGTTCAGGACAATGCCGAGGAGAGTGTCCGCAGGGTTCTGGATGTCCTCAGGGATTGTTCCTTTGTCTATCCGCTGGACTCCGGTGCCGAATTGAAGGTGAAAATCTCGGTCAATCGTGCAGAGCGCTCTGCCCTGGTTGATTTCGAAGGGACCTCTGCTCAGGATCAGTTCAACTACAATGCGCCCTTTTCGATCTGCCGGGCCGTGGTGCTCTATGTTTTCCGCACGCTGGTCGGGGCAGACATTCCGATGAACGAGGGGTGCCTGAAGCCGATTGAGATCAGGGCTGCGAAGGGAAGCATGATCAACCCTGAATACCCTGCTGCTGTGATTTCGGGGAACACCGAGGTCAGTCAGGCGATTGCCGATACCCTGTATGGAGCACTGGGAGTGATAGCCGGGTCCCAGGGAACGATGAACAACTTTGTTTACGGCAATGACAGGCTGCAGAACTATGAAACGATCTGCGGGGGGGCAGGGGCCGGTGACGGCTTTGATGGAACCAGTGCCGTGCACAGCCACATGACCAACACCCGCATGACCGACCCGGAGGTTCTGGAAAGCCGGTTCCCGGTCCGTGTAGAGGAGTTTTCCATCCGCAGGGGATCCGGAGGAAAGGGCCGCTGGAACGGAGGGGACGGGATCACACGTCGTCTGCGCTTCCTCGAGGAAATGACGGCGACGGTTCTCTCCTCTCACCGGGAGGTCTCCCCTCACGGTGCGGCAGGCGGTGGAACTGCGAAAGTCGGAGAGAACTTGGTCGAGCGTCAGAATGGTTCTGTCGAGGAACTCAAAGGCAATGACGAGGCTCTGATGCAGCCGGGTGATATCTTTGTCATGCACACTCCGGGAGGTGGCGGATACGGGACAGCCTGACCTGTTCCGGAAAGAGCTCTGTCAAAAGCCCTCCTGGCCTGCATGTGGCCGGAGGGCTTTTTTGTGTGTAATGCTTTCTGTGGGGCCGGACAGACGCAATATCCCCGGGAATGACACAGGCTTGTCATGCGGATTTCAAAAATTGTTGGTCTTTCCGTGAGATATTCCTACATCATAGAAGCACAGAAGGAGACCGAGAGCATGAGCAAAGCCTATGCACTGACTGAAGACGAGCGCAAGGAAGCCCTTGAGGAACTGGAGGGCTGGGCGCTGGTTCATGGCCGGGATGCCATCCACAAGGAATTTGTTTTCAAGACCTTCAATCAGGCCTGGGGCTTTATGAACCGGGTTGCGCTGGCTGCAGAGAAAATGAACCACCACCCGGAGTGGTCCAATGTCTACAATCGCGTCTCCATAGCTCTGACCACACATGATCTGGATCGTCTGAGCAATCTTGATCTGGAACTGGCGCGCAAGATCGAACGCTTTGCAAAGCAGGCCTGACGGATTGCTGATGCGTATCCTTGATCGCTTCAGAGACTTGAGACGCGACAGACCGGATGCGGACAATCCGGACAGGACCCGGCTCAGCACGGACTTGCGGACGGTCGAACAGGGGTTCTGGCCCAAGGTGAAGGGGTTGCTGGGACGTGTCACCTTTCTGGAAACGGCGTTGGCGGCCTATTACTGTGCGATGGACCCGAAGACGCCAAAGCGTGTCCGCCTGATCCTTCTGGCTGCGCTGGCCTATTTCGTCGTGCCGCTGGATATGATCCCCGATCTTCTGACCTTTATCGGCTTCACGGACGATCTGTCTGTCCTGATGGCAGCCATTGCTGCGGTGTCCAGCGAGATCACGGACGAGCACCGCGAGAAAGCCCGCCAAAAGATGGAGGAGTTTCGCTAGCTGTGCTTTTGGCAAGAGGGGCCCGTTGTCTTGCGTCCCGGATCTGCGTTGTGGGCGGACTGAGGGAACAGACAGGCTGTTTGCCTTCGGGATCCTACTGGACTGGTTTCTGGCGCAGGCGGCTTTCTGCAGAACAGCTGACATTGCGCTGGCCTTCGCGGGCCAGCTGTGCCTCGCGTCTGGTGATGTAGAAGGATGATCCCATGATCACGAAGGCGCCAAGCCAGGTCCAGAGATCTGGAAACTCGCCAAAGAACAGAAAGGCGAGGCCGGCTGTGACAGGCATGCGTGTGTAATCCAGTGGTGCCAGGGTCGAGGCCTCGGACAGTTTCATGGCCTTGTTGATACCGATATGGCAGACAACCCCCAGAAAACCGATGAAGGCCCCCATCAGCCAGATTTCCCAGGATGGCCAGATCCAGACAAAGAGAGCCGGAACAATCGACAGGATGGTCATGAAGAGGTTCATGTAGAAGACCATGGCATGAGGATTTTCCGTCCTGGAGAGAGCCTTGACCATGAGCATCGAACCCGCCATGAAGGCCGCAGCCAGAACAGGCAGACCGGTGACAAGGGAGACCTCTGCAAAGCCGGGACGAATGATAATCAGCACGCCCATGAACCCTGCCAGTGTTGCCAGACTGCGTCGCAGGCGAAGGCTTTCACCCAGAAAGAGTGCCGCGCCCAGTGTCACGAAAAGAGGGATGGTGAAATTCAGTGCTGTCGCATCTGCAAGGGGAAGCAGACTGAGGGACAGAAACCAGATCACCATTGCAGTAAAGCCATTGAGTGATCTGAGAACATGAAAGCGCAGGCGCGTTGTCTTCAGGCCGCTCAGGCCCGCTGAGAACAGCCAGGGCGTGATAAAGAGCAGGGCGAAGGCGTTGCGAAAAAAGGTGGTCTGGAGGACGTGCAGCTCTTCCGACATCAGACGGACCGTGAGGTTCATCAATGCAAGGCCGGCGACAGCCAGCATCATAATGGCGGGTCCCCGAACGGATGCGGGGATAAGGGCGAGCATAATCCGGACTTTCGGAAGAAACAGGAAAAAGTGTGTTCAGGAAGAAAGGACCTGTTTCCCCTACTCTTGAACAGCTCCGGTGAAGTTTCAAGCAAAAGTTCCCGGTTCTTTCAGAAGCTTCTAGCGGTCGAGCTGTGTTTCGGTGATCAGATGGGTTTGTATCCGGGAGACAAGGTCATGATCGTTGAGCTGGCTGGTGATCTCGTTCAGGCGCTGGACCGAGGTGACCTCCAGCAGCATGACGGCATCCAGTTCACCTGCTGTGGACCAGAACTTGCGGATTTCAGGCAGGTGACCAAAGGCCTCTTTCAGTCTTTTGCAGAAGGACCCTGTGAGTTGCAGCATGACAACGGCCTGCATTGCAGAGGTCACATCAGGCTTTTTGCGCAGAACTGTGAAGCCCTCGATTGTGCCTTCCCTTTCCATGCGGGCCATGCGCTGGCGCACTGCTGTCGGGGAAAGATTGACCGCGCGCGCCAGGGCGCTGATCGGAATGCGGGCATTGTCTTCCAGAAGCATCAGGATCTTCTGATCGCGGTCATCCAGCATGATGTCTGAGGGCCTGTTCATGTCTCGTTTGGTCAGTCTGCTATGTGGAATTGACATGGAAGAGCGAAAGTTTGGTGCTTTCCCCATATTGAGACTGTCTGTCTCCCGGAGGATCATAGGGGGCAACAAGGCAATAGCAAGAGGATAAGAAAACCATGACCTTCGCACCTGATCATGCTGCACTGATCATGATTGACTGGCAAACAGGTTTTGATGACTGGGATTACTGGGGCGGAAACAGAAACAATCCGGAAGCGCAAAGCAATGCCGCCCGGTTGCTGGCGCACTGGCGGGAAAAGAACGGGGCTGTCTTTCATGTTATTCACCACAGTACCAATCCGGCCAGTCCCCTGCGCCGGGAAAAGGAAACGGGACAGATTGTGCCGGAGCTTGCCCCGCTTGAAGGGGAAGAAGTGATGCACAAGCGGGAGAATTCCGTCTTTGTCGGAACACATCTGGCTGTCGCGCTGAGACGTTTGGGGATCAACAGACTCGTCATTTCCGGTCTTACCACAAACCACTGTGTCTCGACCTCAACGCGAATGGCCGGAAATCTCGGTTTCGAGGTGCGTCTGGTCGGGGATGCCTGTGCAACCTTTGACCGGGTCGGGCCGGATGGGGAAAGCTTTCCGGCGGATCTGATCCATCGGGTCTGTCTGTCTGACCTGCATGGAGAGTTCTGTCAGGTGGTCAGGAGTTCAGACCTGCTCTGAGTGAAACAGCACAAGGCCGGAGCAGTGTGCGCTCCGGCCTTGTGCCTTGTGGATACGGGAAAAGCTACTCTGCGGCTTCCTGCGGGACAGCCGTTGAGGATGGCCGCACCTTGCGTTTGCGTTCTGATTCCGATTTCAGCTGACCGCAGGCTGCGAGAATGTCCTCTCCGCGTGTTGCGCGGATCGGTGCGGACAGGCCCGCATCGTTCAGGGCCTGCGCAAAGCGGTTGATCTGGTTGCGCGAGGAACATTCAAAAAAGGAGCCGGGCCAGGGATTGAACGGGATCAGGTTGATCTTTGCCGGAATACCCTTGAGCAGTTTGACCAGACGGCGTGCGTCCTCAAGACTGTCGTTAACATCCTTCAGCATCACATATTCAAAGGTGATGCGGCGTGCATTGCTCAGGCCGGGATAGTTGCGGCAGGCATCCAGCAGGTCCTTGATGGAATACTTGTTGTTGATCGGCATGATCTTGCTGCGTGTCTCGTCATCTGTTGCGTGCAGGGAAATGGCGAGATTGACATTCAGCTCTTCGCCGCACTGCCAGATTTGCGGAACAACGCCGGAGGTGGACAGTGTGATCTTGCGCTTGGAAATCGACATGCCTTCGCCGTCCATGACGATTTTCATGGCCTTGGCAACATTGTCGTAGTTGTACAGCGGCTCGCCCATGCCCATCAGGACAATATTGGTGATGGAACGGTCAGGGGCCGAGCTGGGCCATTCGTCCATGGCATCACGCGCCAGCATCAACTGGCCGACAATCTCCATGGGGGAGAGATTGCGCACAAGCGGCTGGGTCCCGGTGTGGCAGAACTTGCAGGTCAGGGTACAGCCAACCTGTGAGGAGATGCAGAGGGTTCCGCGCTCTGTGTCCGGAATGAAAACAGTCTCGACTTCATTGCCATCTGCAAAACGGAGCAGCCATTTGCGTGTACCGTCAGAGGAAATCAGATCCTCGACAACGTCCGGGCGTCCGACGACATAGTGCTCTTCCAGCTTGGCCCGAAAGGTTTTGCTGAGGGAGGTCATGTCCGCAAATTCGCTGGCTCCGCGATTGTAAATCCACTGCCAGAGCTGCTTGGCGCGGAATTTTGATTCCCCCATGGTGGTGATTTCATCCTGCATCTCTTCGAGAGACAGGCCGACCAGGACCTTGCGTCCGTCTTTTGCCGTAAGGGAAGGTGGTGCAAAGGCTGCGGCGTGGCCTTTGGCTGCTTTTTGATCCGTCATGTCAGGCTCCAGTGTGAAGACCGCCTTGACCCGTTCGGGCAGGCGCGCTTCCGGGAAGATGTCTGGTCAGTGCCAGAGCGGGAGCAGGAAGCGCATTGCGGTCAGGTTCTGGCGCCTTACTTACTCCTGTGGATAAAAGGAATCAAGTCTCAAGCAAAAGAAAAGCCCCGTCCCGGAAGAGGGCAGGGCTTTTCCTAAAGGATGTTCCGGGCAGATCAGGGCTTTTTGCAGGTGGTGTTGATCGCCTTGTAAGCTGCTGTGAAACCACTCAGGGAATAGGTGTCGGTTGTCTTTGTCCCCCGGCTGGAATAGCCCACAGCCTTCAGGGTGCTGCCCTTGATCATGGCATCAATGATCTTCTGGTCTGCTGCAGTGTCATAGGCCCAGGCTGTGTCGCCGCCCGTGAAGAACTTGAACTTCTGCTTGCCGATTGCCAGATCGACCTCGCTCTTGTCCTTGAAGGTGTAACCTGTGGAGATGCTGACCTCGTTCCAGAGCTTTTCTGCAGGCCTGTGGGTGACCAGCATGAAGATGTCGCCACGTTTGGTGTAGTTGCCGACTGCCTTGGTCGGGGCAGAGGCAATATAACAGACTGTCTTTCCGTTCTCCTGGAAGCTGTAGGCTGTCCAGTCACGGCTTTCCAGAAGCACCCTGACGGATTGGGCAGACGCCTCCTGGGAGGAAAAGGTCAACAGGGCTGCTGACAGGGCACCAACGGCTGCAAGACCTTGAACAGCCTTGCCTGCAGTGTCGCGGCAGCGTCTGGTAACAGTCTGAAGAGCAGAGTTCAGTTGGCTTTTTGTAGTCTTCAAGGGTCTTCCTATCCTTGTCCGTCGATTGCTGTCATTAATGACATAAATGCCAATATTGGAAATTCTGTGGCGAAAATGCCCAGTCCGTAAGAAAGCTGGTGTGGCCTTTTTGTGATCTTCGTGAAATCACTATATGGTCGGGAACGTTACGCAAATATGCAGCATTGAACAAGCCATTTGCGAAGAGTTCACAGCTTTCTTATGACAGAACCCTACTTGTCCGTGTTTTTGCCTGTGCGGATAACCTGCGAGCCGTGGACGTGCTCCGGCAGGGCCTCAAGGGCGGCACGGGGATTGACAGGACGCTTGGGAAAACGGCCCATGGACATCAGGCGGTCATAAAGCACGATAGCTCCTGCAACGCCGACGTTTACACAGAACTTCATCGGAATCTTGACCATGTAGTCACAGCGGGCCTGCATCTCGGGGGAGAGGCTTCCCTTCTCGGGGCCGAGGATATAGGCCGCCTGCGTCGGGTGGCGGAAGCTTGGCAGCTCGATTGATTCGTCTGTCAGCTCGACGCCGACAAGCTGAACACCCTTGGGCAGCACCATTTCCTCTGCTGATTCAAAGGTGTAAAGGGGCATGTTCTTTTCTGCGTAGGATGTATCGGACATCCGGACTTCACGGGAATTGTAGTTCGGGTTCACCGTAAAGAAAAAGCTGGCGCCAAAACTGTGGGCACTGCGGATCAGGTTGCCGAGGTTCATGGCCTTGTTGCCACCTTCTACACCCATTCCGAAAAAACCGCGCATTTGCATTGTTCGATCCTGTTTCTTGCAGGCTTTGCCTCGGGTTCAATAATTGTCAGGGTGACAATCCAGTTCTTGCAAAGCCGGGAGAGGCTGATTAGCTTCTTCGCCTATAGCGTCTTGACCAGAAAATCAAGTCATGGGTTTCCTGTGGCAGAAAACATGACGCCGCGGCAAGGTTATTTTCAGGACAGAATAATGCAGCAATCCGATATCGTATCCAGCAACATCGAAGTCGAAGTCACTCGCGGAACAATGGTGGAAAGCCGCCATGAGGTTTCCTTTGCGGTGGTCAATGCTGCGGGTAAGGTTATCACTGCTGCAGGAGACTACAATGTTCCGGTTTATGCGCGATCCTCACTGAAAATGCTGCAGGCCATCCCACTGGTTGAAACCGGTGCAGCGGATGCCTTCGGCCTGACAGACCGGGAGCTTTCGCTGGCCTGTGCCAGCCATGATGGCGAGACAGTTCACACTGAAACCGTTGCCGGGTGGCTGGAAAAAATCGGCTGCAGTGTTGATGATCTGGAATGCGGTGCGCATCTGCCCTATCACCTGCCGTCGATGGAGGCTCTTCTGCGCGCCAATGGCGAGGCTTCTGCCCTGCACAACAACTGCTCCGGCAAGCATACGGGATTTCTGTCTTTTGCCCGTCACTGCGGCATGCCGACCGGGGGATATATCAAGTATGAACACCCTGTTCAGCAGCGCATTCTGGGCGTGCTGGAAAGCATGTGTTCCGAAGATCTTGGCAATGCACCGCGCGGTGCAGACGGCTGCGGCATTCCCGTGATCGGAATTTCCCTTGCCAAGACCGCGCTGGGTATGGCGCGTATGGCTGATCCGGTTGATCTGCCTGCGGCTCGCGCAAAGGCCTGTGAGCGTATTGTTCAGGCGATTGTCAGGGAACCGGTGATGATTGCAGGCACAGATCGTTTCTGTTCCCATGTGATCCGTGCCCTCAAGGGCAGGGCTGTTGTCAAAACCGGTGCGGAAGGTTTCTTCTGTGCCATTTTGCCGGAAGACGGTCTTGGTATTGCTCTCAAGGCGCGCGATGGTGCGACACGTGCCGCTGAAACAGCCCTGCTGGCTGTTTTGAGAAAACTGAAAATCCTTGATGATGCAGCAGAAGCCGAACTGAAAGACCGTATCACGCAGCCGCTGCGCAATCGCGCAGGGGTTCATGTCGGGGATGTGCGTGTTCCCAGACAGTTGCCCTTTTAACTGATCCCCTCCAAGACAGGAGAGGGTGTCGGGTCTCCTGACCCCGGACCGGATTTGACAATGAGTAACCCCGCCCTTTCAGAGCCGGAAAACTTCTGGACCAGCAAGCTCTTTGGTTATCTTTGCGGTACGCTCGGCATGCTGATCTGGTCCGGATGGGTTGTGGTTTCGCGCTACGGTGTCCAGCAGACCCTGACACCAATTGACATCACGCTTGTTCGTTACCTGACCGCTGCAGCATTGATCCTGCCCTTTCTGGTTAATCGCTGGATGAAGCGGGGCTGGTGGCACGGCCTGAGTTTCTTTCAGGCACTGGTGATCACGACAGGCATCGGAACCCCTTATGCGGTTATGGCCTATGGCGGTTTCGCCTATGCTCCTGCGGCGCACGCAGGGATCTTTATCAATGGTGCGGTTCCCGTTTTTGTGGCGCTGCTGCTTTTCCTCTGGATCCGTCAGAAGGTGAGCCTGAACAGGCTGATCTCGATCCTTTTTCTGGTCGCCGGGTGTGTCCTGGTGGGCTGGAGTAGCTTTTCCGGCGACAGTGGCCAGGCTGTCTGGTTCGGGGATCTCCTGTTCCTGGGGGCAGGTCTTTTCTTTGCGCTTTACACTGTTTCTGTGGGGCTGTGGGGGGTGCGGCCTGCCCAGGCCATGACTGTTGTGCCGAGCTTTTCACTGGTGATGATTCTGATCATCTGGCTTGCCGGTTTCGGTGAATCACATCTCCGGATGACAGCCGTTGAAGACTGGCCGTGGGAAGAGGTGATCTTTCAGGCCGTTTATCAGGGCCCCATCGTAACGCTGCTTGCCATGAGCTGCTTTGTCAAAACGGCGTTGATTCTGGGGCCGTCGAAACAGGCGACCTTCACAGCCATGGTTCCGGCCGGGGCCACAGTTCTGGCCCTGCTGGTTCTGGGGGAAGTCCCATCTGTGGAAACCGTCATCGGGCTTGGTGTCGTGACAGGCGGTATTGTGCTGTCGCTGCGCAGGAGCAGCGATGCCTGATGGTGCCTCAGATCTCCCGCCTGCGCAGATAGAGGCGGTTGATCCCGTTGAGGATGTCGAAAAATTCCCGGAACTGTTGGTCAAAGGTTGAGCGATCAAGTCTGGGGTCCAGCTCCTGCAGCTCGACGAGGATTTCACCCACAGTCATCTGCCCTGTACAGCGCTCTGCAATTGCTCCGGCCAGACGTGGCAATGGAAGACTGAGCTTGAGGCCGTCAGCGGAGGCGGGGAATTTCCTGTTCTTTTTGCAAAAGGCTCCCAGCTGTGCCGCTTCCATGTCCCGCAGAACCGGAAGCATGTCGTCTTCCGGTCGGGCCACCCCGGAACTGGCCCGGTCATCCTGTCGGGTGAGATAGGCGATGTGAACCTTCAGATTGCCTGCGAGCTCCTCTGCAAGGCTCTCGCTCTGCTGTCTGTCCAGCCCGGCAAAGGCAGCCCTGACTTTCGGGTCTTTTGTATAGGTCTCCGGCCTGTAGCGGATCGGATCGACAAAGCTTGTGATCTGAAGTTCGGCAGATTGGGCGAGATCGTACAGCTGTTCAACCCGGTAGGCCCGGTCACAGGAGTGGAGCAGGAGGTCCACCAGCCCCGCGTCACTTTCCCTGTGATCGTTCAGGAAGGGATTGCGTTTGAAGCCGTTGGTGTCGGGCAGGTCGGCCAGAACGCGTTTTGCAAGGACCACGCGATCCTTGAGGTCGGGCAGGCCGGATGTCAGACGGCGCAGGGCATCCTGCATCGGATAGAGCCCGGACCGGCCAAGCGCGCCGTAGACCATGATCCCGATACCGCCCCGGGGTGCCAGGACAGCTTCAAGAGCCTTCAGTCCCTCGCCTGGTTCCGGCAGATGGTGGAGCACGCCGCAGCAATCGATGTAGTCGAATTCTCCCAGTCCCATGGTGGGCAGCTCGAGCAGGGAGCCGGTGTGGAAGGTGATATTGGTCAGACCGCGGGCTTTGGCCCGTGCCTCGGCTGTTTCGCGTGCCTTTTGTGAAAGATCCAGATAATGGACGGTCGCTTCTCCGGTGATCCAGCCTGCTTCACGGGCATCTGCCAGCTGCTGGGCAAGCATGATGGTGCCATCGCCTGTCCCGCCACCTGCGAAGAGGACACGGAAGGGCTTTGAAAAGTCGCGCTGTCCGCCAAAGAGATAATGATTGATCTCGTTGAGGATGCCGGGTGAACCAGTGATCAGGCGTTTTTTTTCATCTGCGGCCCTGCGATCCGGATAGGGATAGTTTTCATACTGGTCGCGCAGTGTGCTGATCGCTGTTGTCTTGTTCTGGTTCATGGTCTTTTCGGATCCGGAGTGCGAAGGAAAGTGCGGGGATCATCCTCATAAAGCTTCTGATCTGCAAGTTTCTTTTAAAAGTTCTTGCAAGGCCGGGAGGTCTCTGGGCTTATGGAATGAACAGAAAAAAACAGTAAAACAGGCGGAACCCATGCAAGGTCATGAAGACAGCGTGCTGTCAGAAGATGAAGACGACAGTCAAAAGCGACGTTTTCCGGGTATTACAGATGCGCGTCGTCTGGCCTTTATTCTGGCTTTTGTCATCACTCTCAGCCCCCTGGCGATTGATGTTTATCTTCCGGCCATTCCGGCCATCGCACAGGATTACCTGTCCCTGGTCGAGGATGTGCAGCTTTCTGTCAGTGCCTATCTGATCGGCTATGCCTTTGGTCAGCTTCTGGGTGGACCGCTCTCGGACATCTACGGGCGACGCTTTATCGGTGTGATCGGGGTTGGTATTTTCTGTCTGTCCTCTTTTGCCCTGAGCTTTACGGATCAACTGGAGCTTTTCCTGTTCTGGCGGGTGTGTCAGGCAGTCGGCGGGGGTTTTATCATGGTCAATCCCCATGCTCTGGTGCGCGATCTCTTTACAGGAAAGGATGCTTCGCGGTTGCTCGGACTGGTGAGCTTTATCATGATGCTGGCCCCGCTTGTTGCCCCCGCGCTCGGGGTGGGGTTGCTGGAGCTGTGGGGCTGGCGTTCCATTTTTGTGATGCTGGGCGTCTATTCCCTGATTCTCGTGCCGGTTTTCCTGATGGTTATTCCGGAAACGCGCGGCAAGCGTCCAACGGTTCTGCCGCTTGAAACGGCGCCTCCCAGCAGGGGACTGTTCGAGGCCTTTCGTCGCTATGGCGGTGTGGTCCGGCACAGGCGGGGCTGGGGCTATCTGGGGTCGCTGGCACTGGGCTGGGCAACAATGTTTGTATTTTTGACCCATGCAGCCTTTATCTATCTGGATTATTTTGATTATTCCGAAGAAACCTTCCCGCTGCTTTTCGGAGCGAACATTGCCCTGATGATGGTGATGAACCGTCTCAACAGTTTTTTCCTGCGCTACAGATTGCCGGAGGATCTGCTGAAAACGGCGGTCTTCCTGCAGATTGCAGGGGCCCTGCTTTTCTTTGTTCCGGTTGCGTTTGGGGTTGTTTCAATTGCGCTGGTCATGCCCGGTATTGTTCTGGCGATCGGGGCACTGGGAATGCACGGACCAAATGCCATGACCTGCTATCTTGCCAATTTCGGAGATCGTCCGGGAGCGGCAACAGCAGTCAGCGGTGCAGCGACCTTTCTGATGGGGGCAGGGCTTGGCAGCCTGTCGTCACTCTTTGTCGGGGAGACGCTCTTCCCGGTTGCCCTGACCATGTTCCTGTCTGCGCTGATGGGGGGTGTCCTGCTTTGGCTTCTGGCACTCAGAAAGGCGTAAAGCCGAAACAGAGCTCTCCCCCTTGGTTTCACGGCACCCGGTGACCAAGGGCAGCCGTGTAGAGCAGGAACCAGTCCTCGCGATCCATCCTGACGCGCAGGGCATCTGAAATGGAGGCAATCCGTTCAAGGGTGTTTGTGCCCATGATCGGCATGATGTTCGCCGGGTGATGGAGAAGAAAGGCCGTTGCGACGGCCGCGCGATCAACGCCGTTTTCCCCGGCGATCCTGTCCAGGGTCTGCCCCAGTTCGCCACTGTCGGACAGGATCCGGCCGCCTCCCAGCGGGGACCAGGCCATCAGGGCCTGGCTGTTTTTCTGATGAAAGGCGATGTCTCCGTTTGTAAAGGGGGCCAGCTGTACCAGGGAGATTTCAATCTGGTTTGTGACCAGCCTGTTGCTCATGGCCGATTGAAGAAGCTCACAGTCCCACGGGCGGAAGTTGGAAACACCAATGGCGCGCACTGTTCCGCTTTTAACCAGATCGTCCAGAGCCGCGCCGGTCTCGTGATGGTCCATCAGGGGATCGGGCCTGTGAAGCAGCAGGAGATCCAGATAGTCTGTCGACATTTTCGAAAGGGAGCGCTGAACGGCGGCTTCGATATATTCCCTTGATGTGTTGTAGTGTTTGACACCCTTACGGGAAAAGGGACCACCGGGAACGACAATGTCGCATTTGGTGATGATTTCCATCTTCGGGCGCAGGGACGGATTTGCTTTCAGAGCTTCCCCGAGAATGGTTTCAGCCTGGTAACCGCCATAGATATCGGCCTGATCAAAGGTCGTGATACCCTGTTCAAGACAGGCTTGAATCTTTGCCTCTGTCCTGCCGGCAGAGCGATCCTGATCATCGGCAAGGCGCCACATCCCGTAGACAAGGCGGCTGAGGTTGAGATCCGGGTTCAGAGAAACACGTTGCATGCTGCGGGCCTTTACTTTTTAAATGTGTTCAGAAACAGGAAATACACAGGCAGAACAGTCGGTAAGAGATTGAGGACAAGCGTTTTTTGTTAACTCTCTTTCAAGGGCTGCTATGCTAGGTTTCGGTTCTATCATCTTCAAGGAATATCTGACTCCATGGCTCTGACTGGCCCTGTCCACATCGCTCTTTTTCTGGGTTACAGCCTGATTGCAATCTTTCTTGCCCTTTGGGGGGCTGATGTTCTGCAGGGGTTGCGCTCCTTTGATGCCTGGCTGCTCGGGCTGGCTTTCTTTCTGGTGGCAGCAGGCGCGCACGAGCTTGTGCGCAGAAGGCTGACAGAAGATGCCTCGCGCCGAAAAATGGATGTTCTCCATCACAATCAGGTCGTTCTCCGCGACAGGATCGGTCTGTGTCAGCGCGAACTGGAAGGCCTGCAGGAAGCACTGGAATCAGCTGCACAGCGTGAGGCGCTGGATGAGGAGGAAGGCATCCTCAATAAAGCCCTCAGTGAACTGAACCTGCTGAAATCCCTGATGCCGGCCCTGTCCAATCCTCAGGACGGTTTCTTTGTCGAGAGCGGACAAAGTGACTTTTCTCCCCTGCCGGAGTTCCTTTCAGCCAGTCAGGGAGCGGGGGAGCCCATGCGTTCTGATCCTGTCCTGTCAGATCATGATCGCTTCAAGCGCGACGGGAACGGTTTGTCCGATGCCCGTGTTGTTGATCTCAATCGTCGCCGGGCAAATGCAGCGGAAAAGGATGAAAACTTCTGGTCCGATTTCCTGCCCAAAAAGATGGAGAGCAACGAGGCCCAGATCAACAGTGATGTTGTGCCTGCTGTCATGCTGGCTCCGGTGGTGCGTGGTCTGGATGAAAGCGAACTGCTGGATATCGTGCGCAAGGCAACGCGCGAGGATCGCGTTGAGCTTTTCATGCAGCCAGTTTTTTCACTGCCCCAGCGCAAGCTCAGGTTCTATGAATGCTTCAGTCGCCTGAACACGCCCGAGGGTGGTTTGATCATGCCGAACGACTATGTGCGTGTCGCGCGGGATGCCGGGCTGATTACGGCAATCGACAACATGCTGCTGTTCCGGGCTGTTCAGTCTGTGCGCAAGGTGGCCCGCCGAAACGGAGAACTGTCCTTTTTTATCAATCTTTCGGCCCATTCCCTGCGGGATCGGGCGTTTTTTGATGACTTTATCGAGTTCATCCGCAGCAATCAGCATCTGGCCAATTACATTATTCTCGAGTTTCGTCTGGACGAGTTCCTGGAGTTTGAAGAGCCGGATCACCGCCATCTGCGCAAGCTATTCGAGCTGGGGTGCCGCTTCTCGGTGGATACCGTCAATCACTTTGATTTTGATCCGGGCATGATGGCCCGCCGCGACGTGCGTTTTATCCGCGTTACAGCAGAACAGATGCTGGCATCCCCAACGGCCACACAGCGCTTGCAGGATGAAATCGCGGAGCTGCCTGTTGAGCTGGTTCTGGAAAAGGTTGAGTCGGAAGACGTGCTGATCCAGATGCTGGATTACGATGTCAGTTACGGGCAGGGGTTCCTCTTTGGTGAGCCACGTCCGAGCCGTGAGTAAAAGGGCCAACTGTCCTTTTTCCCTTTCTGCATCGTTCCGGGCTTGAAAAACCGGCAGTTTCCTGCAAAGCAGATGAGACCATTCCTTCCATGAAAAGAGATTTCCCATGGCTTCCATTCGCTATATCCGGGGTGCATCCGAGCTTCTGAACAACTACGACGGTTTTGTCATTGATCTCTGGGGTGTCATGCACAGCGGAGGACAGGCTTTTCCTGAAGCTCTGGAGGCTCTCAAAGGCTTGAGGGAGGCCGGGAAGAGGATTGTGATCCTTTCCAATGCGCCGCGCCGGGTGGATGCTGTAGTTGCACGCAACAGGGAGCAGGGCATTGCAGAGGAAATGGCGGATGCCGTTTTGTCTTCCGGTGAGGTGACCTGGCAAAATCTGAAGAACCCGACAGGTGATTTTTACGGGACGCTGGGTCGCAAGGTCTTTCTGATTGGTCCGCATAGGGACAACGGAATGAAAAAGGGGCTGGATCTGGAGTTTGTTGAGGATCCGCAGGATGCCGATTTCTTTTTGCTTTGTGGGTTGATGGAACATTCCCCGCGGGATCTGGACCCGACCGGATATGACGATTTCCTCAAGCCGGCAGCAGAGCGGGGCTGCCCGATGGTCTGTGCAAATCCTGATCTTGTTGTTGTTCGCGGAGGAAGCCGGGAAACCTGCGCCGGAGCCTTTGCAGAACGTTATGAAGCGCTGGGTGGCCGGGTTCAGTATCACGGCAAACCCCATCAGGATATCTATCACCGTTGCGCGGAGTTAATGGGCGTGGATGACCTGTCCCGTGCGATTGCTGTCGGGGATTCCCTGCGTACGGATGTGACAGGCGCAAACCGTGCCGGTATGGCTGCCCTCTTTATTGCGGGCGGGATCCATCAGGATCAGATCGGTGATCTGGACAGTCCGCAGGGTAAAGCCGCTTTGGAAGAACTCTGCAACGATTATGGAACACAGCCTGTTGCGGCTCTGCCGGTCTTCCGGTTCTGATCCCTGCAGCCTTGTGAATGCGGGACTGGTTATAGTTCGATATCGCAGACGAAGACGCCTTTGATGCCTCCTTCTGTTGCTTCCACAAGCTGCTTGCCAATGGCTTTGTGCTTGCTGTTTGCAAGGTAGCTGTCACGCGTTTCGGCATCTTTGAAGTCAAACCAGAACATGTCGCGGAAATTGTGGACAACAGCATCTTCCGGTGAAACGTTGGGCCTGTGCTCAAAAGCCAGAATGCCGCCGATTTCCTCCTGGAGTGCCGAGAGGGCCTCCATCAGTTTTTGCCTGGTGTCCTGCGGGATCTCCGGCTTGTAGCGGAGAAAGACAAGATGTCTGATCATGATCGCTTTCCTGAACGGGCTGGTTCGGTTGAGCGCAACTGTAGCACAGGCCGGTGTCCCGGATGGTTTCAGGGCTGTTTTTTCAGACGAAGCGCAGGTGGCCCGTTTTGATCCAGAAGCGAACCCCGTTCTCTCCGCTGGTGAGGATGGTGTGACTGCCGGCCGGGAGCCTGAGCCAGTCCTGTCTGGTCAGATGATCGCCTCCTTCTTGAAGTTCGCCTTCCAGAACGAGGATTTCTGCACCACCGGAAGCATCCAGCTCATGGCTTGTCCCGGCGTCCCAGACTTCAAAGGAGACCGCTTCGCGCTGGTCCCTGTGAAGCTGCTGGCTTTTGACACCGGAACGATGGGTGTCAGCGACCGCCCTGTCCGGTGACATCATCAGATCAAACTGGTTGCGATCGGCTTCATCAAACTGCCAGAGCTTGACGAAAATGGTGCAACCGTCATCAGAACGTGGTGTGTGACGGGTGGTTGGCGGATTGCGGACATAGCTTCCTGCAGGATAGTCGGCATGCTCATCCTGGAAGGTGCCTTCGAGGACGATAAACTCTTCGCCTCCTCCGTGAGTGTGGGCTGCAAAGGCGCTTTCCGGCGCAAAGCGGACAATTGTGGTGGCGCGTGCAACTTCATCCCCGATGCGATCCAGCATTTTTCGTTCCACTCCGGCAGCCGGAGACTCCCGCCAGGGGTTTTCCGAGGTTCGAATCAGAATACGCTTGGAAAAATCGGAATTGAGCTCCATGGTGTCCTCCTGCATTTTTGTCTACTAACAGGTAGTGTGTTTCTGCCAGTCTGCAAGTTGGGTCGTGATGGAAAAGTCATCCTCTACAGCTTTTTTGCCTCTTACCGGTTTGATTGCCGCACAGGTTTTTGCCCTGAGTGTCTGGTTTTCCTCCTCTGCAATCCTGCCGGAACTGGCTGTGGAGCAGGGGCTGCTTCTGTCATCCCTGTCCCATCTGGCAACGGCGACGCAGGCGGGCTTTGTTCTGGGAGCTCTGGTTCTGGCCTTTACTGGTTTGCCGGATCGTCTGGATCCGCGTCGGCTTTTTGCCAGCTCTGCCTTTCTGGCGGCTTTTGCCAATCTGGGTTTGCTTGTTTTTCCGGCAGACGGCGTGTGGGCGACGCTTTCCCGCTTGCTGGTCGGGGCTGCCCTTGCGGGTGTTTATCCGGTCGGGCTAAAAATGGCGATGAGCTTTGCGCCGCATCGCAGGGGACTTCTGGCCAGCCTGCTTGTCGGGGCGCTGGTGTTTGGGTCAGCCATGCCTCATCTGGTGGCCCTTTTCAGGTTTCAGGACTGGAGCCTTTTGCTGGTCGTGACGACCGGCCTTGCTGCTGCCGGAGCGATAATTGGCCTCCTGATGCCGGAGATGAGGCTGGTCCGTGCTGCCCGGTTTTCGGCTTCTGCCCTGAGGCTGACCTTTACGGACCGGGAATTGCGGCGCGCCTATCTTGGCTATTTCGGACATATGTGGGAGCTTTATGCCTTCTGGGCCTGGGTGCCCCTGATCCTGACAGGGTCTGGTCTGGCTCAGGCCGTGGCTTCGGGTGAGGAGAGTTCCTTTGCCGCGCTTCTGACCTTTGTGGCCATGGGGCTGGGCGGACTGGCCTGTTTCCCTTTCGGGTTGCTGGCTGACAGGCTGGGCAAGGACCGGGTCGCCCGCTGGATGCTCATGGGGAGCGGAGCGTCTGCATTGCTCTGTGCCCTGGCGATTTCGGCAGCGGGTGAGCAGGGATGGACCATCTGGCTGCAGGGCGTGACGATCCTGCTGATACTGGGATGGGGGCTGTTTGTTATTCCGGACTCTCCGCTTTTTTCTGCAATGGTTGCCGAGGCTGCACCGGCAGAGGTTTCCGGATCACTTCTGACACTGCAGACTGCAATCGGGTTTGGAATTACAATTGTGTCCGTGCAGATTGTCCCTGTGCTGGCAGAGCAGCAGGGTTGGCCTGTTGTGATCGTCGTTCTGGCTTTGGGGCCCGTCGCGGGGCTTCTGGGGCTGGGCAAACCAGCCCCGAAAAACTCCGGTGTCAGAGATCACTCAGCCTGATGCGTTTTTCCGTCCGTGCAGACTGTGCAACAGCATGGATGACCTTTTCAAATGCGTAGGCATCCGCAAAGTTTGGCGAGGCCTCCCGATCTTCGGCAATGGCTGTCAGGAATGTGGCAGCTTCGATGACCTTGAGGTCGTTGAAACCCAGCTGGTGCCCGGGTGCGGGACAGAAATTTCCGTATGGCGCATGGGCCGGCCCCGCCAGAATGGTTTTGAAACCCTGCTCGGAAACAGGTCCTTCATTCTGGTAAAGCTGCAGCTCGTTCATGCGTTCCTGATCAAAGCAGATCATGCCTTTGGTGCCGTGAACCTCCCAGGCCAGCCTGTTCTTGCGTCCCCAGGCTGAGCGGGATGTGGAAAGACTGCCGTGAACGCCGCTTTCGAAACGGATGAGAGCTGTTGCCGTGTCCTCGTTCTCGACGGCCGCCTTGCCGGAGCCGTCTGGCAACGGACGGGTTTCATGGACGGTTTGCATCTCCGCGATCAGGCTTTCAACAGGGCCGACAAGCCCGCAGGCCATCGACACAAGGTGACAACCGAGATCGCCCAGTGTTCCAAGACCTGCATCTGCCAGTGTGCTGCGCCAGGTCCAGTGCAGGTCCGGATTGGCCTGGTAGTCCTCATCAACCCAGCCGCGGAAGTGAACAATGCGTCCGATGGCGCCCGCTCCTATCAACTGACAGGCATGCGCAAAGATCGGATTCTTGATGTAGTTGTAGCCAACCATCGTGCGAACGCCTGCTTTTTCAGCGGCGTTCTTCATTTCAAGGGCCTGTTCCAGTGTGAGGGCCAGGGGTTTCTCGCAATAGACGTGCTTTCCGGCCCTGATGGCTTCCAGAGCCATTTCAAAGTGAAACTTGTTGGGGGTCGTGATGGAAACGACATCAACATCCGGGCTGCTGACCAGATCCTGCCAGCGGTCTGTTGCCTTTTCAAAGCCAAGCTGGTTTGCCATGCGTTCAGCCTGGTCTGCAGGCGTGTCACAGAGAAGAGCCAGTTTGATATCCGGAACACCTTCGCCCATGACAGCTTTGGCTGTTCTGTAAGCAAGGGCGTGTGTCTTGCCCATGAAACCTGTTCCAATCAGGCCGATGCCCAAGGTTTTTGAAGATTGTTTTGTCGTTTCTGACATTAGAACTGGACCCTGTCGGTTTTCGAAAATAGAATATTTATTCTGTTTTGCGAAAAACTGCAATAGACCCTCTTTGAACGTGACCTGATTGCGGTGGCTTTTTATAAGGTGGGGGATGCACAACGAGACTTTGGGTTGGGAACGAGATGTTTGATTCCGCGCCGGAAACTGTGGAGGACTTCAACGAGCGTCTGATCGCTGTTGGAGGGGATTTGCCTAAGCGTATGAAGCAATGCGCTGATTTCATTCATGGAAACTCGGAACGTATTGCCTTTTCCACTGTTGCCGATCTCGCCCAGGGAGCCGGGATTCAGCCTTCGGCGGTGATGCGGTTTTGCCAGTTGCTGGGGTTTTCCGGTTACAGCGAAATGCAAAAGCTCTTTCGTGAAAACTATTCCGGTGGGTGGCCTGATTATGCGAGTCGCCTCCACAATCTCAAGGAGGCCCGCAGCGATCATCCCACAGCCTTGCTGGCCGAGTTTATCGAGGCTGGCCGGCAGTCGCTGGAAAACCTGACAGCAACGATTGATCCCGAGAGTTTCGGCCGTGCCGTCGAGGTTCTGGCAGAAGCGCCAATGATCCACCTGATCGGGTTCAGACGGGCTTTTCCTGTTGCCAGTTATCTGGCCTATTCCTTTGAAAAGATGGATGTTTCAGCCATTCTGCACGATGGCGTTGGAAAGCTGAACCCACGGCATGCCATGCGCAAGGGAGATGTGGTGATTGCCATTACCTTTTCACCCTATTCCCAGGAGACGATTGATCTGGCTGCCTATGCGCGTGGAATGGGGAATCAGGTCATTGCCATTACGGACAGTCTGACGAGTCCCCTGCGCCGTCTTGATGTTGTTCCACTGAGTGTTTCCGAGGTTGATGTCGGGGCCTTTCGTGGACTCGCGGCAACGATTTCGCTGGCTGTGGCTCTGTCTGTTGCGGTTGGAGCCGCCAGGGAAAGCAAGGAAAAACAAGCGCTTCGGGAAAGCTGACTTTCCGGCTTGCCAGAAAGTTCAAAAAGAGGGTTGCTTTCAGTCAAAAATGGAATAAAAATTCTGCATCGCTGTTTTTCGGAATATGGCGTCACATTCTGTTGCCCCTGTTGCAGGGGAGGGTGGGGCCGGATGATCCTCAGTGATCCATTTCATCGACCTGCAGGACATAACAGCAGGCAATGAATTTCCTGTCGAAAGGGCAGGGCCTCAATAGGGAGACTTAACTGTGAAAAAATTTCTTGGCTCATTGGCTGTAGCCGCTCTTGCTGTGGGCGGTTTCGGCATGTCTGCACAGGCTGCAGACGAAAAAATCGTTCTGATCAGCCACGCACCTGATTCTGATTCCTGGTGGAACACCATCAAGAATGCGATCCAGGTTGCCGGTGATCAGATGGGCGCTGATGTTGAGTATCGCAATCCGCCGACCGGCGACCTTGCGGATATGGCGCGTATTGTTCAGCAGGCTGCAGCGACCAATCCTGATGGCATTATTGTCACCATCGCGGACTACAACGTGCTGGAAGGCCCGATCGCTGATGCTGTCGACAAGGGTATTCCCGTGATCACCATCAACTCCGGCACACAGGAGCAGTCCGAGAAGCTTGGCGCCCTGATGCACGTTGGTCAGCCCGAATACGATGCCGGCTATGGGGCGGGCAAGAAGGCTGCGGCGGCTGGTGTGACGTCCTTCCTTTGCGTCAATCACTACATCACAAACCCTGCTTCTGTTGAGCGTTGCCGCGGTTTTGCCGAGGCCATCGGTACAGATCTGGGTGACCAGATGATTGATGCCGGTCAGGATCCGTCCGAAATTCAGAACAAGGTTGCGGCCTATCTGTCCAGCAACCCCGATACAGGTGCAGTCCTGACACTGGGTCCGACCTCTGCACACCCGACACTGGCGGCTTTGAAAGATGCCGGTCTGAACGGTGAAATCTTCTTTGGTACCTTCGATCTGTCCGGTGAAATCGCCGACGGCATCAAGGCCGGGGACATCAACTTTGCCATTGACCAGCAGCCTTATCTGCAGGGCTACATGCCAGTTGTTGTGCTGACCAACTATGCACGTTACGGCGTTCTGCCATCCGGTCACATGAACTCCGGTCCGGGCTTCATCACAAAGGACAGCATTTCCTTTGTCGAGAAATACGCTGGTGAATACCGCTAGGCGCTGATTTCTTCCTGGTTGGGCGGGGCGATTGAGGCCCCGCCTTCTCTTTTAGGTTTTTCTTGAATAAGAGTGATCCCATGTCTGACGAGCGGCTCAAGCAGGTCTCGGGTTTTCGGCGCGCCATGATTCGGCCGGAACTCGGGGCGATCTGCGGCACCATTCTGGTTTTTGTTTTCTTCCTGATGATTGCTGGTGACAGCGGTATGTTCGCACCGGAAGGTGTGCAGAACTGGGGCGTGGTTTCTGCCCAGTTTGCGATTATTGCTGTTGGGGCCTGTCTTTTGATGATCGCGGGAGAATTCGATCTCTCTGTTGGTTCCATGATCGGTTTTGCCGGCGTCATTCTGGCAATTCTGTCCGTTCAGTTCGGTCTGCCGGTCTGGTTCTCGATCATTCTTGTTTTCATTCTCTGTCTTGCACTGGGGGCCCTGAACGGTTTTCTGGTGATCAAGACAGGGCTTCCGAGCTTTATTGTAACACTTGCCTTTCTCTATATTCTGCGCGGACTGACCATCTGGCTGTCGATCCTGACAACCCGTCAAACCATTATTGGCGGCGTGAAGGATGTGGCTGAAGGGGATGCGCTGGCATTCCTCTTTGGTGGTGTGATCTTCACGGATCTGTTCCAGTGGTTTGCAGACATTGGTCTGCTGGAAGCCTACACACGCGGCAAGCGTCTGGGGCAGCCTGTTGTTGAAGGGGTTCCGATGCTGGTGGTCTGGGCCATTGTTCTTGTCATCTTCGGGCACTGGCTGCTGACCAAAACGAAGTTTGGCAACTGGATCTATGCAGCTGGTGGCAACACCCAGGCGGCACGGTATGTGGGCGTTCCGGTCAATCGCGTCAAAATCCTGATGTTCATGTTCACTGCTTTCTGCGCGACTGTCTTTGCCGTTTGTCAGGTGATCGAGTTTGGTTCTGCCGCAGCAGACCGCGGCCTGCTGAAGGAATTCGAGGCGATTATCTGTGTGGTGATTGGCGGAGCCCTTCTGACAGGCGGGTATGGCTCTGTTGTTGGTGCTGCACTTGGTGCGCTGATCTTTGGGGTTGTTCAGCAGGGGCTGTTCTTTGCCGGGGCGGAAAGCTCTCTCTTCCGCGTCTTCCTGGGAACCATCCTGATCCTTGCTGTGATCATGAACACCTACATCCGTCGTCTGATTACAGGAGAGCGCTGATGACCACGCCGCTGATTGAAATGATTGATATTGAAAAGCATTTCGGCGCAGTGATTGCGCTGGGTGGTGTTTCCTTCAACGTCATGCCGGGTGAATGCCACTGCCTGCTGGGCGACAATGGGGCGGGCAAGTCCACCTTTATCAAAACCATGGCCGGTGTGCACAAGCCAACCTCGGGCCTGATGCGCGTGAGTGGTGAGGATGCTGTCTTTGAAAGCCCCCGTGATGCGATGGAAGCCGGGATTGCAACCGTCTATCAGGATCTGGCCATGATCCCGCTGATGTCTGTGACCCGCAACTTCTGGATGGGGCGTGAACCTGAAAAGGGATTTGGTCCCTTCAAATCCATCGACTTTGAAAAGGCCAATCAGGTCACGATGGACGAGATGAAAAAGATGGGGATCAACCTGCGTGAACCGGATCAGGCTGTCGGAACGCTGTCGGGTGGCGAACGCCAGACTGTTGCGATCGCCCGCGCGGTCTATTTCGGTGCGAAGGTTCTGATTCTGGATGAGCCGACGTCCGCACTGGGTGTGCGCCAGACGTCCAATGTGCTGGCGACGATTGACCGGGTGCGCAAGTCCGGTATCGGCGTTGTCTTTATTACGCACAACGTGCGCCATGCGATGGCTGTTGGTGATCGCTTTACTGTTCTGAACCGCGGCAAGACGCTGGGAACGGCTGCCAAGGGTGAAATCCAGCCGGAGGAATTGCAGGATCTGATGGCCGGCGGTCAGGAACTGGCTGAACTGGAAAGCTCCCTGGGAGGAACCATTTAATGACGCTTGATGTGATTACGATCGGCCGATCCAGCGTTGATCTCTATGGTGCGCAGGTTGGTGGCCGTCTGGAAGATATGGCGTCTTTCAACAAGTACATTGGCGGATCTCCGACGAACATTGCTGCGGGAACTGCCCGGCTGGGCCTGAAGTCTGCGTTGATTACCCGGGTGGGTGACGAGCATATGGGACGTTTTGTCCGCGAGCAGCTCCAGGCCGAGGGCGTTGATGTCCGCGGTGTCAAAACAGATCCCGAGCGACTGACGGCTCTGGTCCTGCTGGGGATCCGCGACAAGGAACAGTTCCCGCTTATTTTCTATCGGGAGAACTGTGCGGACATGGCGATCTGCGAAGAGGACATTGATCCTGACTTTATCGCAGAGGCCGGTTGCGTTGTTGCAACAGGAACACATCTGTCCCACCCCGATACGCGCGCGGCGACCATCAAGGCCTTGAAACTGGCGCGTGAAAACGGCGCGAAAACAGCGCTTGATATTGATTACCGGCCAAACCTCTGGGGGCTTTCCGGTCATGGTGACGGTGAGAACCGCTTCATCGAGTCCGATCGGGTAACGGCTTCCCTGCAGGAAACGCTTGGGCTTTTTGATCTGATTGTCGGGACCGAGGAAGAATTCCATATTGCAGGGGGAAGCACGGATACCCTGGCTGCCCTGAAGGTGGTTCGCACACTCTCGTCCGCTACACTTGTGTGCAAGCGCGGACCGATGGGTGCGGTTGCCTTTACGGATGAAATCGGCAGCCATCTGGGTGACGGTATCTCCGGACCGGGTTTTCCTGTTGAAGTGTTCAATGTTCTGGGGGCCGGTGACGGTTTCATGTCCGGTTTGCTGAGAGGCTGGCTGAGGGATGAGGACTGGAAAACCAGCCTGACCTTTGCCAATGCCTGCGGGGCCTTTGCCGTGTCCCGGCATGGCTGTACACCGGCCTATCCAAGCTGGGAAGAGCTGCAGTTCTTCCTGAAGCGGGGAGTGAAAAATCCTTCCGTGCGTCACGATGGGGAACTGGAGCAGCTGCACTGGTCGACAACCCGCACGGGTGAGTGGCCGAACATGAAGGTCTTTGCCTTTGATCATCGTTCCCAGCTGGAAGACATTGCTGATGCAGCAGGGGCGCCGCACCAGCGCATCGGGGATTTCAAGAAGCTTTGCCTCGAAGCGGCGCTGGATGTTTCCAAAGGCGAGGACGGCTTCGGCCTGCTGTGCGACAATCGTCTGGGTGAGGATGCGCTTCATGCCGCTGCCGGACAGGGGCTCTGGATTGGCCGCCCTGTTGAAGATCCCGGAACCCGTCCACTGAAGCTTGAAATCGGTGATGATTACGGATCGGCTCTGAGCGACTGGCCGCTGGAGCATGTCGTCAAGGTGCTGTGTTTCTATCATCCGGACGATCCGGAGGACATGCGGCTCAGACAGGAAGAGACCGTGTGTCGTCTGGCTCGGGCTGCGCGTGCGAACCGTCTGGAATTCCTGCTGGAGGTTATTCCGTCCAAGGTTGCGGAGTGCGACGATGAGACCACTGCGCGAATCATCCGGCGTTTCTATGATCTGGGGGTCTATCCGGACTGGTGGAAGCTGGAGCCGATGAAAACAACTGCAGCCTGGGCAAAATCCTGTGAGGCCGTTCAGCAGAACGATCCGCATTGCCGTGGTATCGTTGTGCTGGGGCTGGATGCACCTAGTGCCGAATTGCAGGCGTCCTTCAGGCTTGCGGCGGACTTTCCGCTGGTGAAAGGCTTTGCGATCGGGCGTACCATCTTTGGTGATGTGGCGCGTGAGTGGTTTGCCGGTCAAATCGACGATGCAACAGCCGTTCGGCAGATGGCAGACAAATACAGTGAACTCTGTCAGGTTTGGGACAGCGTTCACGGTGCTCAAGGCTAACGATGAAAACCGGGCTGTCAAAGGCCCCGGTGTTTCTTGATAAAGACGATGGAAACAGGAACCGCTGTTATGAAAACCATTCGACTCACTGCAGCACAGGCTATGGTGCGTTATCTCGCCAATCAGCAGAACGGGGAGGGCGAAGCTTTCTTCGGAGGCTGCTGGGCCATTTTCGGACACGGCAATGTTGCCGGTCTGGGGGAGGCACTTCATGCGGCCGGTGATGACCTGCCGACCTGGCGCGGGCACAACGAGCAAAGTATGGCCCATGCAGCCATTGCCTATGCCAAGGCGCACAACCGCAACCGTGCCATGGCTGTCACGACATCAATTGGACCGGGAGCGGTCAACATGGTCACGGCCGCAGCGCTTGCCCATGTCAATCGCCTTCCGGTTCTGCTGATCCCGGGGGATGTCTTTGCAAACCGTGCGCCCGATCCCGTGCTCCAGCAGGTTGAGGATTTCGGGGATGGCACCATTTCCGCGAACGATTGCTTCAAGCCTGTCAGCCGCTATTTTGACCGCATTATGCGTCCGGAGCAGCTCCTGACAGCTTTGCCGCGTGCCATGGCGACCCTTCGCGATCCTGCCGATTGCGGGCCGGTAACACTGGCGTTCTGTCAGGACGTCCAGGCGGAAGCCTATGACTGGCCTGTCAGCTTCTTCGAGCCAAAGGTCTGGCCCCTGCGCCGTGTGCAGCCTGATCCGCTGGAGCTTGAAGCTGCTGTTGCTGCCATCAGGGCAGCCAGAAATCCGCTGATTGTTGCCGGTGGTGGTGTTCTCTACTCCGGTGCAGAGGGGGCCCTGAAGGACTTTGCCCACAGGCATGGCATTCCGGTGGCAGAAACGCAGGCGGGCAAGTCTTCGCTTGCCTGGGATGACAGTCTTAATCTGGGGTCCATCGGAGTGACCGGGGCTTCTTCTGCAAATGCTGTTGCGGAAAAAGCAGACCTGATCATTGCTCTCGGGACACGCCTGCAGGATTTCACAACCGGAAGCTGGGGGCTGTTTAAAAATCCGACGCGCAAGCTGCTGTCGATCAATGTCTGCTCCTATGACACGCACAAGCACAATGCTATCGCCGTTCTGAGTGATGCGAAGGTTGCCCTGACAAAACTGACTGAGGCTCTGGGGGATCACGCTGTTCCTGTACCGGATGCCGCGCTGAAAGCCGAATGGGATGCGGCTGTGGAGGCTGTGACTGCAAAGCCGGCTGACAGCAATGCCCTGCCGACAGATGCACAGGTGATCGGCTCTGTTCAGAGATCACTGGATGAGAATGCAATTGTGGTCTGTGCTGCGGGTGGTCTGCCGGGTGAGCTGCACAAGCTCTGGCGGGCAAGTCGCCCGAACGGCTATCACATGGAGTACGGCTTCTCCTGTATGGGGTACGAGATCGCAGGCGGTTTGGGCGTAAAGATGGCCCTGCCGGAGCGCGAGGTTGTCGTGATGGTTGGTGATGGCTCCTACATGATGATGAACTCCGAACTGGCGAGTTCTGTCATGCTGGGGCACAAAATCATCACTGTGATTCTCGACAACCGCGGATATGGCTGTATCAACCGCCTTCAGATGGCAACCGGGGGCGAAAGCTTCAACAACCTGCTGGATACCGCGCGCCACGTGATCCCGTCCGACATTGATTTTACGGCACACGCCCGTTCTATGGGAGCTCTGGCCGAAAAGGTTGGTTCCCTGGATGAACTGGAAGCGGCAATGGAACGCGCACGCAAGGCCGAGCGTTCCTATGCCATTGTTATTGATACCGACCCGCTGCCTTCAACAGAGGCCGGTGGTCACTGGTGGGATGTTGCTGTGCCGGAGGTGTCCGGGCGGACACAGGTTCAGCAGGCCCGCAGGAACTATGAAGAGGCACGCAAGATTCAGCGTGCAGGAGACTGACAGCCATGATCCTTTACGGAACAAACCCTATCGCCTGGTCGAACGATGATGATCAAACCCTGGGCGCCCATATCTCTTTGGAAACCTGCCTGTCAGAAGCGTCCGAGATCGGCTTTGACGGCATTGAAAAGGGGCACAAGATGCCAACAGAGCCTTCTGCTCTGAAAGCGGCGCTTGATCCTCATGGCCTGCGTTTTGTATCCGGCTGGCATTCCCTGAACCTGCTGACGCGCTCTGTTGAAGAGGAAAGGAAATCCATCCAGCCGCATCTTGACCTGCTCAAGGCGATGGGCTGCAAGGTCTGTATCGTTTGCGAAACGTCAAATGCCATTCATGGCGACGACAGCAAGGCTTTGTCTGAAAGTCCTGTGCTGGATGATGACCGCTGGGATGCGTTTGGTGAAGGTGTTGAAGCTATCGCTTCCTGTTGTGCGGAACAGGGCATCAAGCTGGTTTATCACCATCACATGGGGACCATTGTCGAAACAGAAGCAGAGATACACCGCTTTATGGATGTGACCGGCCCGAACACCTGGCTGTTGCTGGATACCGGTCACGCCTGGTTTGGCGGTTCTGATCCGGAGGCGCTTGCAAAGAGATACATGGGGCGTGTGGCTCACCTCCATGCCAAGAATGTTCGCAAGGATATCAGGGATCAGGTCTATGCCGAGGGCCTGAGTTTTCTGGAAGGTGTCCGCCGCGGTGTTTTCACTGTACCGGGTGATGAAGAGGGTGCTGTTGTCTTTGAGCCGGTTCTGAAGGTTGCAGCGGAGGCCGGTTATGAAGGCTGGCTTGTGATTGAGGCGGAGCAGGATCCGGATGTGCGCAATCCCTTCGAGTATCAGTCCATGGGGCTGAAAGCGCTCAGGGAGATGGCGCATTCCACAGGACTGGACAAGGCTTGAGGGCAGGGCAAATGAGCGAACTTCTGGTGAAACGAAAGGGAACGTCTGGCAAGGTCCATGACATCACTGCTGAAAGTGCAAACTGGGGCTATGTCGGTTTTGGCCTCTATCATCTGAAAGCGGGTGAAAGGGCACAGGAGAACACGGGGGATCGTGAAGTTATCCTGGTGCTTGTCGAAGGCAAGGCGGAGATCGTCGCCGATGGTCAGGAGCTGGGTGAACTGGGCGAGCGTCTGAATGTTTTCGAGAAGACGCCTCCTCACTGTGTTTATGTTCCGGGACAAACGGACTGGTCTGCTGTGGCAACAACCGACTGTACGCTTGCTGTCTGTACGGCTCCGGCCAGAGGAAACTATCCTGTTCGTGTCCTCGGGGATATCGGTCTTGTCGAGCGGGGCAAGGGAAGCAATACGCGCTATATCTATCCGATTGCGATGGAAGAAAGCGATGTGGCCGGCAGTCTGCTGGTGACCGAGGTCTTTACGCCACAGGGCAACTGGTCAAGCTATCCTCCGCACCGCCATGACGAGGACAACTATCCCGAGATGACCTATCTTGAGGAAACATACTATCATCGCCTGAATCCGAAACAGGGATTTGGCTTTCAGCGCGTTTTCACCGAAGATGGTGAACTGGATGAAACAATGGCTGTCAGTGATGGAGACGTTGTTCTGGTGCCGAAGGGACATCATCCCTGTGGTTCGCCCTATGGGTACGAGATGTATTATCTCAATGTGATGGCGGGCCCCATGCGGAAGTGGCGTTTCCAGAATCATCCTGATCACGACTGGATTTTCCAGCGTGACAGCAAGGATGCCTGAAGAGGCTTTCTTGCGGGACTATCAGCGATAAAGAATTCTTTGCGTAGAACAGAGCAAACACGAGGATTAGATTAATGACAAACAGTTCCCTTCCGGAAATTGCTCATTACATTGACGGTGAAATCGTCTCCGGTTCTTCCGACCGGACACAGGATGTCTTCAACCCTGCAACAGGCGGCGTTGAAAAGCAGGTTCGTCTGGCTGCTGCGGCCGATGTGGAAGCGGCAGTTGCCTCGGCCAGGGCTGCGTGGCCGGAGTGGTCAAAGATGCCTCCGTTGCGCCGTGCCCGTATTCTGGACAGGTTCAAGTTCATTATTCAGGAGCGTGCAGACCAGTTGGCAGAGGCGATTTCCTCCGAGCACGGCAAAACGCACGACGACGCCCTTGGCGAGGTGACGCGCGGTCTGGAGGTTGTGGAGTTCGCCGTTGGGGCGCCCCATCTTCTGAAAGGGGAATACACCGAGAGTGTCGGCACGGGTGTTGACAGTTTTTCCACGCGTCAGTCGCTGGGTGTTGTTGCCGGTATTACACCGTTCAACTTTCCCTGCATGGTTCCCATGTGGATGTTCCCGGTGGCGCTGGCTTGTGGCAACACCTTCATTCTGAAGCCATCCGAGCGTGATCCTTCAGCATCGCTGCTGATGGCCGAGTGGCTCAGTGAAGCGGGTGTACCAAAAGGCGTGTTCAACGTTGTCCAGGGCGACAAGCTTGCCGTTGACACCCTGCTTGAGCACCCGGATGTCAAGGCGATCTCCTTTGTCGGTTCCACTCCGATCGCGAAGTACATTCATACGACCGGCACGGCAAACGGCAAACGTGTCCAGGCTCTGGGTGGTGCGAAAAACCACATGATCATTATGCCGGATGCGGATCTGGATATGGCTGCAAATGCCCTGATGGGCGCGGCCTTCGGCTCTGCCGGGGAGCGTTGCATGGCGATTTCTGTTGCCGTTCCGGTGACGGATGCTGTGGCAGATGCCCTGGTTGAAAAGCTGGTGCCGAAAATCGAGGCGCTGAAGATTGGCCCGGCTGCGGACCGTTCTTCCGAAATGGGTCCGCTGGTGACAAGGCAGCATCTGGACAAGGTGCGGGGCTACATTGATTCCGGCGAGGCAGCCGGAGCGAAACTGGTTGTCGATGGGCGTTCCTTCAAGCAGGACAGACAGGGATACGAGAACGGCTATTATGTCGGCGGTTCCCTGTTTGATCACGTGACACCGGACATGGAAATCTACAGGGATGAAATCTTTGGTCCCGTGCTGTCCATGGTCCGCCGCGAGAGCTATCAGGATGCTGTTGATCTGATCCACAGCCACAGCTACGCGAACGGAACAGCGGTCTTTACCCGTGATGGCGATGTGGCGCGTGCCTTTGCACAGGACATTGAAGTGGGCATGGTTGGTATCAACGTTCCAATTCCTGTTCCGATGGCGTTTCACTCCTTTGGCGGCTGGAAGGACTCCCTGTTCGGGGATCACCACATGCACGGCATGGAAGGGATCCGCTTCTATACCCGCCTGAAAACGACAACGACCCGCTGGCCGTCCGGTCAGCGCGAGAATCCTCAGTTCGTGATGCCGACACTGGGTTAAGTCGCGTTCTGTCCAAGTTTGTTTTGAGCCTCCGGAACACCGGAGGCTCAAACCCTTTCCTTGAAAGCCTTTGATATGTTGAAAATTGGTTTGTTGGGCGCTGGTCGTATCGGCGTCACTCATGCGCGTGCTGTTCAATCTGTTGCCGGTGCCGAGATTGCAGCTGTCTTTGATCCGGTTGATGCTGCTGCCGAAGCCGTCATGGCCTTTACAGGTGCAAAGCGTGCATCCGTCGAGGCTATTCTGGCCGATCCGGAAATCGGCGCTGTGATCATTGCGACACCAACTGATCTCCATGCCGACCAGATTGAGCTGGCTGCCCGTGCCGGCAAGTCGATTTTCTGCGAAAAGCCGATCGATCTCGATGCAGGGCGCGTCCGGGACTGCCTGAAGGTGGTCGAGCAAGCCGGTGTTCATCTGATGGTCGGTTTCAACCGTCGTTTTGATCCGAGTTTTCAGCGTGTGAAGACCGAACTGGACAGGGGCACTGCCGGTGAAGTCGAGCTGATTCAGATCACATCCCGTGATCCTTCTGCTCCGCCTGTTGATTATATCGGACGGTCCGGTGGCCTGTTCCGTGACATGATGATCCATGATCTGGACATGGCGCGTTTTCTTCTGGGAGAAGAGGTGAGCGAAGTGCGCGCGACCGGTGCAGCGCTGACAGATCCTGCCATTGGGGAGGCCGGTGATGTGGATACGGCCTGTGCCCTTCTGAAAACGGCTTCAGGCAAACAGGCCGTGATCACCAATTCCCGTCGCGCGACCTATGGCTATGACCAGCGCGTTGAAGTGCATGGCTCCAGGGGGCTGGTCATGGCGGACAATCCGAAGACCACAACGGTTGTGACAGCCAATGCAGCGGGCTACCAGGATGAGCCATTGATGGATTTCTTCATGGAGCGTTACGCAGAGGCCTACAGCCGCGAACTGGAGAGCTTCTGCCGTCTGCTTCAGGGCGAGAGCGTTTCGGTCCCTGACGGGCAGGACGGCCTGCAGGCCCTGCTTCTTGCCGATGCGGCTGAAGAGGCCATGAAAACGGGCAAAACCGTGTTTCTCTGATCACATTTTTCAGTGTGATGTCAAAAGGCTGTCTTTCCGAGAGGGGGAAAGACAGCCTTCTTTTTTGATTGGAAGATCAGGAAAGCGCGACGCTATTCATAGCCTTCGATGATGAAAATGTCGGCCTCGCTGGCCGGGAGGCGGTGGGCCTTGGCGGTCTGATATTCCGGAGAGTTGTAACAGGCAAGTGCGGTCTCGACGCTTTCAAACTCGATCACAACATTTCTGGAACGGTTTTCTCCTTCCAGAGAGGAAAAATCCCCACCTCTGACAAGGAATTTTGCTCCGTATTTTTCAAAGGCCGGACCGTTGGTCGCCAGATAGTTTTTATACTGTTCGGGGTCTGTCACATCAACACGACCAATCCAGTATCCTTTTGCCATTTCCTCTTTCCCTGATAAGCGTCTAAAGCGCGGGTTCGTTTTGAGTCAGCAGTGTCTTGGCAATCTCCGCCGCTTCGCGGATGTGCTCTTCTGTGGCCTGGCCTGCTGCCTCGGGATCGTTGTTGACAATGCCACTGTAGATTTTTTCCATGCGGGCAAAACCGGATTCATGTCTGTCCCTTGTGCTGAGAGTCATGGCGCGCAATCTGCTGATGCGCCCGTTCAGACGCTGGACGATTTCCCAGGCCACATCATGACGGCTTGAAGCAAAGATGATTTCGTAAAAGGCTGTTGTGACCCTGAAAAGCTTTCCGGTTTCCCCGTTGGAGTAGGCTTTCTTCAGATCATCGAGCGCCTTTTTCAGCTTTGCCTTTGTTTCGGTGTCAGCATGTCGGGCACAGGCGCGGGCCGCATTGGATTCCAGCAGGCAGCGTATATCGTAGATCTGTTCCGCAAGCGTCCAGTCCATTCTTGCGATAATGGGACCCTTGTTTGGCAGAATTTCCACAAGGCCTTCTGCTTCCAGATAGCGGATGGTTTCACGCACAACGGACCGGCTGACCCCGAGCTGTTCACACAGGGGGCGCTCAACCAGACGCTCCCCTGATTTGAAGTGACCTGAAATGATAGCTGTGCGCATGCGCTCCAGAGTCATCTCTCTCAGAGTCTGGGGTGGGCGTTCAATTTTGAGCGGTGATTTTGTTTCTTGATTCATGGACTTAGTCTAACGCGTCCCGGAGAAGGAATCAAGAAAGCTTGACATTCCATATTTTGGTATACCATATTACGATAATATTGAATTCCAGAGAATGAACGAGAAAAGAATGCCAACCGAAATTCGTAAAACTCTCCTGCATGTTGAGGATACCCTTATTGAGGGAGGCAAGGTTGCCGAGGTGCCTCTGCGCATGATCGCGGCGCTTGCTGTTATCAAAAATCCGTGGGCAGGGCAGGGCTTTGTCGAGGACCTCAGGCCCGGCATTCATGACTGCGCTCCCGGTCTGGGGGAACTGCTGACAAAAATGATCCTCGATGTTGCCGGTTCCGGCGAGGCTGTTGAGGGCTATGGCAAGTCAGCAGTGGTCGGTGTGAACGGTGAGGTCGAGCACGCTTCGGCCCTGATTCACACCTTGCGCTTTGGCAATCATTACAGGGAAGCTGTCGGGGCTAAGTCCTATCTCGCGTTTTGTAATACACGCGGGGGAGCGGATGCGCCGGTCATGATCCCGCTTATGGACAAGAATGACGGAGGGCGTCGTTCCCACTATTTGACGATCCAGCTTTCTGTTGCCGATGCTCCCGGGCCTGATGAAATTATTGTTGCTTTGGGCGCATCCATCGGAGGTCGCCCTCATCACAGGATTGGTGATCGTTATCAGGATTTGAAAGAACTGGGCCATGACGTTGAAAACCCTGCAGCTATCAAAGCCTGACGGCCTGCCTGAGGATTTCAGGGTTGTCTGCTATCATGAGCAGGGAACGGGTGAGCCACTGGTGTTTGTGCACGGGGTCGGCATGTGTTCCCATGCCTGGGAACCGCAGATTGCCTTCTTTGCAAAAACCCACAGGGTTATTGCCTTGAACATGCCGGGGCATGGCGGGAGCACGCCTTTGCCGACGGGAGCGGATCTGCGTGATTTCGTCCGCTGGCTTGGCGAGGTTCTGGATGCTCTTGATCTCGAGGCTGTCAATCTGGCCGGACACTCGATGGGCGCCCTGATCGCTGGAGGTTTCGCGATCACCTTTCCTGAAAGGGTGCGGCGTGTGGCTCTGTTGAACAGTGTTCATCGCCGTACACCCGAGGCACGCAAGGCTGTCGAGGAAAGAGCGTTACAGATCGCAAAGGGCGACATGGATGTCCAGGGGCCACTCAAACGCTGGTTTGGAGAGAGCGGAGCCGAGCAAAGTGCGAGACGCCGGGTCAGGGAGTGGCTGGAAGCGGTGGATCCGCAGGGCTATGCCGTGACCTACAGCGCCTTTTCCAGAGGCGACGATGTCTTTGCCGATCAATGGGAGCAGGTGACCTGCCCCGCCTTGTTCCTGACTGGTGAGGATGATCCGAACTCGACCGAAAGCATGAGCCGGGAAATGGCTTCTGCTGCTGCGAATGGAACAGCCTGTGTGATCAGGGAACACAAGCACATGGTTAATTTGACGGCACCGGATCAGGTGAATGCAGTGATGGCCGAATGGCTGAAAGAGGCCGTTGACCAGACGGAGATGGAGAGGGCGTGAGCCATGACAATTGATAATCCACGTGCACTCAGAGATGCCTTCGGAGCGTTTATGACCGGCGTTACCGTTGTGACCAGTTACAGCGCAGATGGCAAACCTCTAGGGTTTACAGCAAACTCCTTTTCCTCCGTTTCGCTTGATCCGCCTTTGCTGCTGGTTTGTCTGGCCAGGAGTTCTTCCAACTATGAAGCAATGACGTCTGCGGCCGGTTTTGCCGTGAATGTTCTGGCTGAAGAACAGAAGGACGTTTCCAACACCTTTGCCAGCAGGGTCGAGGATCGTTTTGCTGCTGTCTCGTGGAAAGACGGGCCGAACGGTTCTCCCGTATTCGAGGGTGTGTCTGCCTGGTTCGACTGCTCCATGCACCAGGTTGTTGATGCCGGTGATCACGCCATTCTGATCGGAGAGGTGAAGGCCTTTGAAAATGGCTCTGCAAGCGGGCTCGGTTATGCTCGTGGAGCCTATTTTACTCCGGCTCTGGAAGCGCAGGCGCTTCAGTCCAATACGGATGTTGTGGTGAGTGCCCTGATTGAAAAGGACGGGAAAATTCTCTTTGTGCAGGATCAAGGGGGACAGCTCTCGCTTCCGACCAGAGACGTGAAGCAGGGAGTGCCCAGCAACAATCTCGAACAGCTCCTTGGAGAGGTCGGGGCGACGGCTTCGATCGGTTTTATCTATTCGGTTTACGAGGATCTTCAAAGCAGCACACAGCATCTTGTCTATCACTGCACCGCAGCTGACGAGAGCAGTGTGAAGGGTGTTTTCCTCCCGGCAGACGAGGAGAATGTCGGGCGCGTTGCAGACACTGCTGTCCAGGTCATGCTGCGCCGCTTTGTGGAAGAGAGCCATATGGGCAATTACGGTATTTATCTGGGAAATCAGGACAGGGGCGAGGTTCGCCAGATTTATTGAACCTTAACCTTATAAAGACAGGGAACAACCGAAGATGAAGTTTTCTCTTTTTGTTCATCTTGAACGTATTTCGGCTGAAGAGAGCCAGAAAAAGCTCTATGACGAGTTTATCCAGCTTTGTGAGATTGCTGACAGAGGCGGTATGCACGCGATCTGGACCGGCGAGCATCACGGGATGAATTTTACCATTGCGCCCAATCCTTTCCTCAATCTGGTTGATCTGGCGCGCCGGACGAAAAATGTGCGGCTGGGAACAGGAACGATTGTTGCTCCTTTCTGGCATCCGATCAAACTGGCCGGTGAAGCTGCCATGTCTGATATCATCATGGATGGACGCCTGGACATCGGTATTGCCCGGGGGGCCTATTCGTTTGAATACGAGCGGATGGGAGACGATCTTGAGCCGTGGAAATGTGGCCAGATGCTTCGCGAGATTGTTCCGGCTGTCAAGGAACTGTGGAAAGGCGACTACGAGCACAAGGGGGAATTCTGGTCTTTCCCGAAAACAACCTCGGCGCCAAAACCCGTGCAGGACCCCCATCCGCCGATCTGGGTTGCCGCGCGTGATCCCAACAGCCACGAGTTTGCCGTTGCCAATGGATGCAATGTCCAGGTGACCCCCCTGTGGCTCGGGGATGATGAAGTCGAAAGCCTGATGGACCGCTTCAATGCTGCCTGCGATAAAAATCCGGATGTTCAGCGTCCCAAAATCATGCTGTTGCGTCACACCTATGTTGGTGACAGCGAAGCTGATGTTCAGCAGGGTGCAGAAGAGATCAACCGTTTTTACAACTACTTTGGTGCCTGGTTCAAAAATGAGCGGCCGATCACGCAGGGACTGATCGAAGAGCTGAGTGAAGAGGATATCGCCAACCACCCGATCTATTCTGCGCAGAGCATGCGCGAGAACAATGTGATCGGCGATACAGACACCGTGATCAAACGTCTGAAGGCTTATGAGGCCCTGGGATATGACGAGTATTCCTTCTGGATCGACAGCGGCATGAGCTTCGAGCGTAAAAAGGCCTCGCTTGAGCGCTTTATCAACGATGTCATGCCTGCTTTTGAGTAAAGGCCTGATTTGAAAGGACAGCCCGATGCAACAGTTCAAATGCTATGTTGACGGGGTTTTTGAAGAGGGTTCTGCCCGGTTCGAAAGCCTTGATCCTGCCAGCGGGAAAGTCTGGGCAATGATGCCCCGGGCTTCCGCATCGGATGTTGATAGAGCTGTCAAAGCTGCCAATCGGGCTTTTCTCTCTCCGGAGTGGGCGGATCTGAATGCGACCCGGCGCGGGAAACTGCTGGCGCGGCTTGCTGATCTGATCGAGGAGCATTCCGGGCAGCTGGCCGAGCTGGAAACCCGTGACACCGGGAAGATCATTCGGGAGACCTCTGCCCAGATTGCATATGTTGCGGATTACTATCGCTACTATGCCGGTCTGGCAGACAAGATCGAAGGGGCACACCTTCCGATCGACAAGCCTGACATGGATGTCTGGCTGCGCCGGGAGCCTGTCGGGGTTGTTGCCGCGATTGTTCCCTGGAACAGTCAGCTCTTCCTGGCCGCTGTCAAACTGGGACCGGCTCTTGCTGCGGGCTGTACTGTTGTTCTCAAGGCTTCAGAGGACGGACCTGCTCCGCTCCTGAAATTTGCCGAGATCATTCATCAGGCCGGTTTCCCTGCCGGAGTTGTGAACATTGTCACCGGTTTTGGGGCGGATTGTGGTCAGGCGCTGACACAACATCCGGATGTCCACCATATCGCCTTTACAGGAGGCCCTGAAACAGCGCGACATATCGTGCGCAATTCTGCAGAAAATCTTGCAACGACGTCTCTGGAACTGGGCGGGAAATCACCGTTTATTGTTTTCGATGATGCGGATATTGAAAGTGCTGCCAATGCACAGGTCTCCGGCATTTTTGCGGCTGCCGGTCAAAGCTGTGTTGCCGGATCACGCCTGTTGATTGCGAAGGGGATCAAGGACCGTTTTCTGGCCCGTCTGAAGGAAAAGGCCGAGAAAATCACCATTGGTCTGCCGGATGACATGGGGACGGAAGTCGGGCCCTTGTGTACGCAGAGGCAGCTTGATCACATCCGGACCATTGTCGGGAAAAGCTGTGAGCAGGGAGCCAGACTGGTGACAGGTGGCGTAGCCCTTGAGAGACCCGGTTTCTATTATGCCCCGACCATTCTGGACTGTTCAGAGGTGCCAGAGGCTGCATCTGTGACCAATGAGCTTTTTGGACCCGTTCTGTCCGTTCTTTCATTTGAAACGGAGGAAGAAGCCCTTCGTCTGGCCAATGGTACAGCTTTTGGTCTGGCAGCGGGGGTCTTTACCCAAAACCTGACACGTGCGCATCGCATGATCAGGAAACTGCAGGCGGGTGTTGTCTGGGTCAACACCTACAGGGCTGTTTCGCCCATTGCTGCATTTGGCGGCTATGGCCTCTCCGGCCATGGACGCGAGGGCGGTTTGCAGGCCGCTCTGGACTACACAACAACAAAAACAGTCTGGCTGAGAACATCAGACGAACCGATCCATGACCCGTTTGTCATGCGGTAGGGAACAGAGGAAAGCTTCAAAAAAGGAACAACTATGATGAAAAACGGTATCATTATTGGTGCCCTGAGCGTTGCACTTGGCTTCAGCTCTCTGGGCGCAAAAGCAGACGAAATGGTTTTTTCCAGCTGGGGAGGCACGACGCAGGACGCACAGGCTGAAGCCTGGGCCAAGCCGTTTTCCGAAGAAAGCGGTGTGAGTGTCGTTCAGGATGGCCCGACGGATTATGGCAAGATCAAAGCCATGGTTGAATCCGGTTCTGTGAGCTGGGATGTTGTTGATGTCGAGTTCGATTACGCTGTCCAGGCCGGTGAGGCCGGACTGCTGGAAAAGCTTGATTTCTCCATTATTGACCGGAGCAATCTGGACCCGCGCTTTGTAACGGATTACAGCATTGGCAGTTTCTACTATTCCTTTGTGCTGGGTTTCAATGCAGGTGCCTTTGGCGGTGAGACCCCCAAAACCTGGGCCGATCTGTTTGATACGGAAAGGTTTCCCGGCAAGCGGGCTTTCTACAAATGGTCTGCACCCGGTGTGATTGAAGCGGCCCTGCTGGCGGACGGTGTGGCTCCGGAAAATCTTTATCCGCTCGATCTGGACCGGGCTTTTGCGAAGCTGGACACAATCAAGGATGACATCATCTGGTGGGGCGGCGGTGCGCAGTCCCAGCAGCTTCTGGCTTCATCCGAAACACCGCTTGGCATGTTCTGGAACGGCCGTTTGACGGCCCTGCAGAAGGACGGACTTGATATCGGAATCTCCTGGGACCAGAACATTACAGCCGCAGATGCGCTTGTCATTCCCAGGGGAGCGAAAAACAGGGATGCGGCCATGAAGTTTCTGGCTGTTGCGTCCAGTGCCAAGGGGCAGGCAGAGTTTGCCACACTCTCCGGATACGCGCCGATCAACCTGAAATCAGGTGACGTGATGGAGCCGGATGTCCGGGCAACGCTTCCTGATGTTCAGGATGCAAACCAGGTGAACACGGATGTCCGGTACTGGGCTCAAAACCGGGATGTCATCGGGAAGCGCTGGTACGCCTGGCAGGCCGAGTAAACGTTGCAGGAGGCAGGAGCCAGGGTGTCTTTCCCGCGCTCCTGCCTCAGGCATTCAGGTTGACAGATGCCGGGGTCCTGAAGGGAAACAGCACTCCGCAAGTCTGAAAAATCAAACAAAAGAACCGGGAAGAAGGCGAAGGCTGCTGATGCAAAGCTCGGCAGGCTGGTTTGCCTTATCTGACAGACCCTGATTGAGGATGAGACGATGAGTCAGACAATTCTGTCTGGAGGAACAACACCAGAGGATAAGGACCGGAGAAGTCTGGTGAAACGCATGCAGGCAAACGGTTTCAACTTTGCACTGCCTGCCCTGATTCTCCTGCTGCTGTTTTTCGTTGTGCCGGTTCTGTCGCTTCTATTGCGTTCGGTAACAGAGCCTGTGACCGGTTTTCAGAACTATGCCGAACTCTTTGGTACAGCGACCTATGCCAAGGTTTTCCTGAACACTTTTATGGTCTCTGCGCTGGTGACCGCGTTATCCCTTCTTGTGGGGTTCCCTGTTTCGTGGATGCTGGCCATCATGCCCCAGCGCTGGGCCACGATACTGTTTGCCATTGTCCTGTTGTCAATGTGGACGAACCTGCTGGCGCGAACCTATGCATGGATGGTGTTGCTGCAAAGAACAGGCGTGATCAACAAGACGCTTCTGGACCTGGGTCTCATCGACAGTCCGCTGCCTCTTGTGAACAATCTCGTCGGGGTCACAATTGGCATGACCTATATTATGCTGCCTTTCATCATTCTTCCGCTCTATGGCGTTATCAAAAAAATAGACCCGGCCATCCTCCAGGCTGCATCGCTGTGCGGCGCGAGCCGATGGCAGGCCCTGACCCGTGTGTTGCTGCCTCTTTCCTTCCAGGGCATGGCTGCTGGTGGACTGATGGTTTTTGTGATGTCTCTGGGATACTTCGTCACGCCTGCATTGCTCGGTGGCACGTCAAACATGATGCTTGCCGAGCTGATCGCACAGCTTGTCCAGTCCCTGGTGGATTGGGGGCTGGGTGGAGCCGCTGCTTTCGTTCTGCTGGTTGTGACGCTCCTTCTTTACAGTTTGCAATTGAAGTTTGTTGGCGTGCAGAAGGGAGGACAGTGAGATGTTGTTGTCGTATCAACGCCTTGGGTCCTGGAAATGGGTGCTGAACGGGATTGCGGTCCTGACCGGTGTTTTCCTGCTGGTTCCAATCCTCTTTATTGTCGCTCTTTCCTTTGGTTCTTCTCGCTGGCTGATTTTCCCGCCTCCGGACTGGACCCTGAAGTGGTACGAAGAGCTGTTCGCCGATCCGCGCTGGCTGGAATCCATGCTGACCTCGGCCAAGATTGCATCGATTGTGACTGTCTTGTCGCTGATCTTTGGTCTGCTGGCGTCCATTGCTCTCACAAAGGGAACTTTCAGGGGACGGGAAGTGCTCAGGGCGTTTTTCCTGACGCCGATGGTTCTACCTCTCGTGGTGCTGGCTGTGGCTCTTTATGCTCTTTTTCTAGAGCTGGGTCTCAACGGAACCCTGACAGGCTTTGTGATCGCCCATCTGATTGTTGCCCTGCCTTTTTCGATCATCACGATTTCCAATGCCCTGGAGTCATTCGATCAGTCGATTGAAGATGCTGCTGTCCTCTGCGGGGCGTCCCCGTGGGAAGCCCGGTTCCGGGTCACACTTCCCTCCATTCAGCATGGATTGTTTTCCGCAGCGATCTTTTCCTTCCTGATTTCCTGGGACGAGGTGGTGCTGGCCATTTTCATGGCAAGTCCAACCCTGCAGACCCTGCCTGTAAAGATCTGGGGAACACTTCGTCAGGATCTGACGCCGGTTATTGCGTCAGCTTCCACCCTGCTTATCGCCTTTACCGTTGCCCTGATGGTGCTGGTGGCCTTCATTCGAAAAGGGAAAAAGTCATGACATCCCCGTTTCTGCAAATTGACGGTTTGAAAAAACAGTACGGCAAGGTTGTTGCTGTCGAGAATGTTTCCATGACGATCGAGAAAGGGGAGTTCATGACCTTTCTCGGGCCGTCGGGATCCGGGAAGTCAACCACGCTCTATATTCTTGCAGGGTTTCAGGACCCGACCAGAGGGGATATTCTGCTGAACGGAAGAACCTTGCTGGATACGCCTTCGCATCAGCGCAATATCGGTATGGTCTTTCAGCGTTACACGCTTTTCCCACATCTGTCCGTGGGGGAAAATGTAGCCTTCCCCCTGCGCGTCCGCAGGCGTCCGCAGGCTGAAATTGCCGAAAGGGTCAGGCATGTGCTGTCCCTGGTTCGCCTTGAAGGTTTTGAAGACAGAATGCCGGCCAACATGTCGGGCGGACAACAGCAGCGTGTCGCGCTGGCCCGGGCGCTGGCCTACGATCCTCCGGTTCTGCTGATGGATGAACCTCTTTCCGCGCTGGACAAAAAGCTGCGGGAGGAAATCCAGCACGAAATCCGGCGCATTCACCACGAAACCGGTGTGACGATCCTCTATGTCACACATGATCAGGAGGAAGCCCTGCGCCTGTCTGACAGGATCGCGGTTTTCTCAAAGGGCGTGATTGACCAGATCGGAACAGGGCCGGAGCTTTACAGCAATCCCTCGACGCGTTTTGTGGCCGATTTCATTGGTGATTCCGACTTTATGCGATGCCAGGTCATGGCTGTCGAGAACGGGAAGGCCAATATCCGCTTCGCCGATGGTTCCATTGCATCCGGTATTCCGACGCACGGCAATGTTCTGGTCGGGAATGAAACCTCCCTGATGCTGCGCCCGGAGCGCATTGATCTCGCCCGTCAGCCCGATGCCATGCGGTCCAGTATTCCGGTTACGATCTCGGACGTGACCTTTCTGGGTAACAACACGCATGTGAAGGCAACGACGGCCTGGGATGATGAACTGGCTGTTCGCCTGCCGTACGGGCACGAGTGTGTTCAGGGGCTGTCCCGGGGCGATCGGCTTTTCGTGAACTGGTCACCTGATGTGGCGCATATCTTTGCAGAGTAGAGAGACAGGAATGCTGAATTTAAAAAGACAGGACCTCCTTCAATCAGACATGTTTATCGGAGGAGAATGGTGCGGCAAGGAAGAGCGTTTTCCGGTTGTCAATCCTTCTGGCGGGGAAAGACTGGCGCTGGTTGCCAATGCTTCTGTTGATGATGCGAAACGGGCGATTGACCGGGCGTACAAGGCACAGAAGGAATGGGCTGCCCTGACGGGTAAGGAGCGCTCTGCTGTTCTGCGCCGCTGGCATGATCTGCTGATGGAGCATCAGGAGGACCTTGCAACCCTGCTGACCGCGGAAATGGGAAAGCCCAAGGCCGAGGCCATGGGAGAGATCGCCTACGGTGCCAGCTTCGTCGAGTGGTTTGCCGAAGAGGCAAAGCGGATCTATGGTGACACCATACCGGGACATCAGCGTGACAAGCGTATTGTTGTGATGAAACAGCCTGTCGGTGTGGCTGGGGCGATCACGCCCTGGAACTTTCCCAATGCCATGATTACCCGGAAGGTTGCTCCGGCACTGGCTGCGGGCTGCGCAATGGTTGTCAAGCCCGCACAGGAAACGCCCCTCTCTGCACTGGCGCTGGCGCTGCTGGGCGAGGAAGCCGGCATTCCTGCGGGCGTTTTGTCTGTCCTTCCCTCCACGGACAGCCGCGGTATCGGGCTGGAGCTGTGCACAAGTGCGAAAGTCAACAAGCTGAGCTTTACCGGTTCAACCAATGTCGGACGCATCCTGATGCGGCAGAGTTCCGAACAGATCAAGAAGCTGAGTCTGGAGCTTGGTGGCAACGCACCCTTTATCGTCTTTGACGATGCTGATCTGGACAAGGCTGTTGAGGGCGCTTTGATTTCCAAGTTCCGAAATGCCGGACAAACCTGTGTGTGTTCCAACCGTATCTATGTGCAGGATGGCGTCTATGATGCCTTTGCAGGCAAGCTTGCAAAGGCGGTCCGCCAGTTGAAAATGGGTGACGGTTTCGAGGCCGATGTTGCGATTGGTCCCCTGATCAGCCAGGCTGCTGTTGAAAAGGTGGAAGAGCATCTTGGCGATGCTGTGGCCGGAGGAGCAGAAATTCTGGTTGGAGGAAAACGAGGCGAACAGGGAGGAACCTTTTTCGAGCCAACGGTTCTGAGCGGCGTGACAGCCGGGATGAAGATTGCAAAGGAAGAAACGTTTGGTCCTCTCGCGCCCCTTTTCCGCTTCTCGGAGGTTGAAGAGGTTCTGGAGGCGGCCAACGACACGGAGTTCGGTCTTGCGTCCTATTTCTATTCGCAGGATCTCTCGAATGTTTTCAAGGTTGCCGAGGCGCTTGAATACGGCATGGTCGGTGTCAACACAGGGTTGATTTCCACAGAGGTGGCTCCCTTTGGCGGCGTCAAGCAATCGGGTCTTGGCAGGGAAGGTTCCAAATACGGAATTGAGGATTACCTTGAGCTGAAATATGTCTGTCTCAGCCTTTAGTCACAGATCGGAAGCAGAAAATGTCGAACAGTTTTGATGAAACGCTTTTCTCTGTCGGTCTGGAAAAGAGAAAGGCGACACTCGGGGCCGAGTATGTCGAGAAAAATCTGGCTGCTGCCGATGATTTTTCCAGACCCTTTCAGGAAGCCATGACCCAGTGGTGCTGGGGCTTTGGCTGGGGTGATGAAACTCTTGATGCAAAAACAAGATCCCTGATGAATCTGTCCATGATTGGTGCCCTGGGCAAGATGCATGAATGGGAACTGCATTGTAAGGGCGCCCTGCGCAATGGTGTGACCAGAGATCAAATCCGGGCCGCCTGTCATGTTATTGCGATTTATGCCGGTGTTCCCCAGGGCGTGGAATGTTTTCGTGTCGCCCGCAAGGTTCTGGAGGAAGAGGGGCTGTTGTAGTTTGCGCGAGTTGATCGCGCAGTGTTCCTGAACCGGCATAATTGGCGTTATTAACAGTTATGCCGGTTTACTGCTTATTTTTTCGATCTCTCTGATCGCGGTTGCCACAAATTTTTCCGACAGTTGTGAAGCCTGCTTTCCAACAGGTTTAATTATCGCGAACCTATATTCCGGTATGTTTCGGATATCCTTTGCTATCATTCCGAAGTTTTCCGTGAAGAACTGCGCTGTAAACGGGTCCACCAAAGCCAGACACTTCAGGTTTCGGGCAATGTTTGCTGCAGCAATCGATGTTTCTGCCAGTATATTGCTCTTGTTCTTGTGTGTAGACTCTTCGGCTGTGTCAGGGATACACACGAAAGTGTTTTGTTGAAGATCTGTTATATCCAGAGAATCCTGATTTTGGGCAAGTGCATGCTCGGGGAGCATAAGGCATTTGTGACTGGCGGAAGAGGTATATATCGTTTCTATGGCAGTCAGATCCTGTTCGGCAAAAACAATGCCGAGGTCCAGATATCCGTTCGCAACCCAGGTTGTAATTCTTCTGGAGCTGAACGTGTGTAAGCGCGTTGATATATTGTTTTCGATTAAATCCAAATCCTTTAGAGCTTTTGGAACGATATCCTGGGCAAAAGCTGCAATTGAGCCAATATTGATCGAGCCGAATTTACTCTGACTGATTTCCTGTGCGATTTCTTCCAGCTTTGCTATGGCTCCGTATGTTTTCTCGACTTCCTCGAAAAAAAAGAGTGCCTCCTGTGTTGGTGACATCCCGCGACTCTGGCGGGTGAAAAGGCGGCATCCAAATTTACGTTCGAGGTCATTCAAAAGCCTGCTCACGCTGGGCTGTGACACATTAAGTGTCTGGGACGCCAGTGTGACCGATCCTGTCGTCATGACTGCCCGGAACGCATCTATATGTTTATAGGTGAACATTTACGATCCATATCATTTTTGAATAACAGACAAAATAAAAATTACTATTTGTTATACAAAATTTGAAGCATGCTTTTCATTGATTTTTTTAGGAAGACTCAATGAAAAACTTGATTGTCATCATGTCTGATCAGCAAAGGGCTGACAGTCTTGGGTGTTATGGAAACTCTCTGGCCTGTACTCCCCATATTGATGAACTCGCGAAAAGTGGCGCCGTTTTCAGGCAGCATATGACGCCTAATCAAATTTGCTCTCCCAGCAGATCAACGCTGTTTTCAGGGCTGTATCCCCGTCATCACGGTCTAACGCATAACGGGATTTCTCTTCCTGAAGACACTGCTTTGATCACTCATGATTTCAAGAGGGCTGGTTACAGGACACACGGTGTAGGCAAGTTTCATTTCCAGCCAATTCTGGCTGATCCTGAATATCAGATGCCGGATTCAAATGCCTTTTGGGAAAAACCTGAAAATCAAAGCTGGAATGGCCCTTTTTATGGCTTTGATACTGTCGATATGCTGATCGGGGAATCTGTCGCAGCGACGCAGGGTGGGCATTATGCGCAATGGCTTCGCAGTATCTCTTCAGACGCTGCCAAGCTTTATTCTCCGGAATTTAGCCCATCTGCAGTTCCGGAAGATTTTGATGAGGTTTGGACAAGCGCCATACCTGAAGAATTGCATTACAACAGCTGGATTGCAGAATCCGCCTGTCGCTTTCTGGAAGATGTTTCAGATGATCCATTCTTCCTTTTTGTTTCCTTTCCTGATCCCCATCATCCCTTTTCCCCGCCCAGACCGTGGAGTGAATTGCATTGTCCTGAAAACATGCCCTTGCCAGAAGTAAAGGATGGGGAACTCTGCAAAATGCCTGCTTATATCTCGGACGGCATGGATGAGAGCAGCAAGAGTTACGTGGATTTCCTGGTTCGTCCTGGTGCGCCCAAAGAACAGGGGTTTATGCAAACGACTCATCATATTTCCAACAAATCAATCCGGAAGGCCATCGCGCATACATACGGTATGGTTTCTATGATTGATGCCAAGGTAGGACAGATAAAAGAGGCTGTTTACAGAAACGGGCTCCAGGACAATACAGTTATTCTGTTTACTTCCGATCACGGAGAACTCTTGGGGGACCACGGTTTAATTCGTAAAGGTCCGGCCCCGTACAGGCAGGTCCTTAATATTCCTCTGATTTTTTCCGGATCGGGAATTGCTGCCGGTAGCCGTAATCAACTGACGAGCCATGTGGATATCCGTTCGACCCTGCAGGATTATTTCGGTTTGGAGAAAAGCAGCGGCGATGGACAGTCCTTTTCCGAAATGCTGGCTTTGCCTGATTGTAATGGTCAGTCTCATATTTTCTGCGAATATCATCCAAGAGTAGACAGAGGTCTTTATAATCAAACAGTTATTACAAAAAACTGGCGGTTGACTATTTACCCGCTCAATCAGGAATGGGGTGAGTTGTTTGACCGGAGAAATGACCCCAATGAGCATGAGAATTTGTTTTCAGACGAAAAATTTGCAGCTGTCAGGGATGAGTTGATCTTGAAAATTCAAAGAGACTGGCCCGCACGACCTGACGCAGGCGGAGAGATGATCGCTGTTTATTGAAGAGAAATAAAAACCGGTAAATCCAGAGGAGTTTTTGCAAATGTTCAATATAGACCGTCGGGGAATACTTAAAGCATCAGCATACACAGCTATGGCTATGGCTGTGGGTATTTCGCCAACTCGGGCGAAACCAAGAGTGGGAGGGAAGTTGCGTCTTGCTCTGGCTGGAGCCAATACATCTGACTCTCTGGATCCCGCGCTTTGGACTTCTGTGATGATGCAGGTTGGAATGATGGGAGGAGTCTATAACAATTTAACAGAAGTTGCCGCAGGGGGAGAACTAAAGCCCGAGCTGGCCGTTGGCTGGGAAAGTACTCCTGACGCAAAGTCCTGGACTTTCAAGTTAAGAAAAGGTGTCCAGTTTCATAATGGCAAGGAAATGACCTCCAGGGATGTCATTGCTTCTATCAATCATCACAGGGTTGAAGATTCAAAATCTGTTGCCCGGGCGCTGGTTGCTCCGATCCACAGTATGGAAGCGCCTGACAAACATACTGTTGTTTTCCATCTGGATGATGGAAACGCCGATTTTCCATTTATTCTCAACGATGTGCATCTTGTTATCATGCAGGAAAAAGATGGCAGGGCCGACTGGCAATCTGCCATTGGTACAGGCGGGTATAAATTCGTAAGCTTTGAGCCAGGCGTTAATCTGATCTTGAAGCGCCAGGACAATTACTGGAAAGACGGGCACGGCAACTTTGATGAAGTGGAGCTTCTGGGGATTGCTGATGCTGTTGCGCGCCAGACAGCCCTGATAACAGGCGAAGTCCACGCAATAAATCGCGTTGATTTGAAAACGATTCACCATCTGGAAAGGTTACAGCATATTGTTATCGAAGAGGTCACGGGTACTCAGCACATGACAATGCCCATGGCTATCAATACTGCTCCTTTTCGTGACAAAAACGTAAGGCTGGCTTTGAAGCACGCGTTAAATCGGGATTTAATGGTGGAATTCATATTAAAGGGCAGAGGCCGGATTGGTAATGATCATCCTATCGCCCCATCAAACCGGTATTATGCCAAAGATCTTGAACAAACGGTTTATGATCCCGATCAGGCAAGGTTTTATTTGAACAAAGCAGGTTTGGATCACCTGAATATTGAACTCTCAGCAGCTGATGCAGCTTTTAATGGGGCTGTTGATGCTGCGGTTCTGTTCAAGGAGCAGGCACTGAAGTCCGGGATCAATGTAACGGTTAATCAGGAAGCAAATGATGGTTATTGGGCTAATGTCTGGAGAAAAAAACCATTTTGCATGTGTTTTTGGGGAGGGCGCCCAACAGAGGACTGGATGTTTTCGACTGCTTATTCAGCAGATGCAAAATGGAATGATACGGGCTGGAAGAATGAACGTTTTAACAGCTTGCTGATTATGGCCAGATCAGAGCTGGATGAAGACAAAAGGCGATCCATGTACTTCGAAATGCAGTCTCTTGTCCGGGATGATGGAGGCACGATTGTTCCGATGTATGCCAACTATGTTGACGCGAGATCCAGCAAGCTGGCGCATAGCGGTCATCTGGGATCAAACTGGGAACTTGATGGCTGGAAGATTCTGGACCGGTGGTGGTTTGCAGAATAGCTGTTCCCGAACAGAGACAAATCCGGATTTCCTGGAAAATCGCTGGTGATACTGGAGTATTCATGCAGAGAACAGCTTTCCGTTGCGTCTGCTGTAGCGGGCAACTGCTGGTCCTGATGTGTTCCGGGATGATTTTAATGAATGAAAGCGCACGATCTTTCGGGAGAGTGCGCTTTATTTTTGGTTCAAGGAAAATGCAGGGTGATTGTTTGCTGCTTTGAAAGCAGGGAGCCGGAAAGAAAGCCATTACTGGAAGTAAGGAATAAGCGTGGACCTGTCGGGTGATCTCCGACATACTGTTGCCCGGAAAAAAGAAAAACAATCAGAAAACGGACATGAATTTCCAGAGCGGGAGGCTGTTTGATGGGTAAGACGTCTGGCGAATGCAGATCTCAGTGGGAAGAGCGTTACAGCAAGGAACTCAAGGGCACGACACCGGAAGACAAGGTCTGGCTGAGCCCTGAAGGGATCGGGATCAAACCCCTCTATACGGCTGATGACCTGCCGGAAGACGCAGGTTCGCTGGATGATTATCCCGGTTTGCCACCTTTCAAACGGGGGCCCCGTGCCTCGATGTATTCCGGGCGCCCCTGGACAATCCGCCAGTATGCCGGTTTCTCGACCGCAGAGGAGTCAAACGCTTTTTACAAACGCAATCTGGCAGCCGGGCAAAAGGGACTGTCCGTTGCTTTCGATCTGCCCACTCACCGGGGTTATGATTCCGATCATCCCCGTGTGATTGGTGATGTCGGGAAGGCCGGGGTTGCCATTGATTCTGTCGAGGATATGAAAATCCTTTTTGAGGGGATTCCGCTGGACCAGATGTCTGTTTCCATGACGATGAACGGTGCGGTTTTGCCTGTTCTGGCGTCCTATATTGTTGCGGCCGAGGAACAGGGCGTCGAGCGTTCGGCTTTGTCCGGGACAATCCAGAACGATATTCTCAAGGAGTTTATGGTCCGGAACACCTTCATCTATCCTCCCAGACCCTCGATGCGGATTGTTGCTGACATCATCGGCTACACGGCAAGGGAGATGCCGCGTTTCAACTCCATCTCCATTTCCGGCTATCACATGCAGGAAGCCGGAGCGACAGCGGTTCAGGAGCTGGCCTATACCATTGCAGATGGTCTGGAATATGTGCGCGCTGCGCTGGACAAGGGACTGGATGTGGACAGCTTTGCACCGCGTCTGAGTTTCTTCTTCGGGATCGGCATGAATTTCTTTATGGAGGTTGCCAAGCTGCGTGCCGCGCGGATCCTCTGGGCGGAGTACATGCAGGAGCTTTTTCAGCCCAGGTCGGAAAAATCGCTGATGTTGCGCACGCACTGCCAGACATCAGGCGTGTCCCTGACTGCGCAGGACCCCTACAACAACGTGATCCGGACAACAATCGAGGCCATGGCTGCTGTCATGGGGGGCACGCAATCCCTGCACACCAATGCACTGGATGAGGCTGTTGCCCTGCCCACGGATTTTTCTGCGCGGATTGCCCGTAACACTCAGCTGATCCTGCAGGAAGAGGCTGCACTGGAGAAGGTCATCGACCCTCTGGCGGGGAGCTACTACGTCGAAAACCTGACAGACAGCCTGATCCGGGAAGCACGTGCGCTGATTGCCGAAGTCGAGGAACTGGGGGGCATGACCCGTGCTGTCGAAAGCGGTCTGCCCAAGCAGCGTATTGAAGAAGCGGCTGCGCGCAAACAGGCGCGGATTGACCGTGGAGAAGAGGTTATTGTCGGCGTGAACCGCTATCAGCCTGCTGAACAGGAAGACCTGGAGGTGCTGGATATCGACAACACAGTGGTGCGCGATGCCCAGATTGCCCGTCTGGAGACGATCCGTGCAACCCGTGATCCGTCTGCGGTTGAAGAGGCGCTGGCTGCCCTGGAAAAGGCAGCACGCAGTGGCGAGGGCAATCTGCTGGAGCTTTCTGTGACTGCGATGCGCGCGCGGGTGACCGTTGGCGAGCTGTCCGACAAGCTGGAGGATGTCTGGGGACGGCATCACTCTTCGGCGGCGGGGATTTCAGGAGTGTATGGAGCCGTCATGAAAGAGGACAGGGATTTTGAAGCAGCCCGGAGTGCAGTCGCTGCCTTTGCAAGGGAAGAGGGACGACAGCCGCGGATGCTTGTTGCCAAGCTCGGACAGGACGGTCATGACCGCGGGGCTCATATTATCGCGACAGCCTTTGCCGATCTCGGTTTCGATGTTGATCTGGGACCGCTGTTCCAGACACCCGAAGAAGTGGCGCGTCAGGCTGTCGAGAACGATGTCCATGTGGTGGGGATTTCCACACAGGCTGCTGGTCACAAGACCCTCGTCCCGGCTTTGATAGAGGCGCTGAAGGCACAGGAAGCCGACGACATTCTGGTCGTGTGTGGCGGGGTTATTCCACAGGACGACTACCCGGCTCTCCACGAGGCCGGGGTCTCTGCAATCTATGGACCGGGCAGCAATATTCCAAAGGCAGCGCTTGAAATTCTGGAGCTGATTGCGAACGCCTGAGCTTTTGGCTCAAAGGCCTGAAAAAAAGACAGCATTCACAGGTTGTTGTGAGGCTGGCAGAACGGCTATAGTAGCAAAAAGATTTCAAGCATTTGTCTGCCGGGGGTTTCATGTCCACAAAGAAGACGTCACGCTACAAGACGTCACACCGTATTCTGGGGGTCGCGGGGGCGGCAGCGAGTTTGTCCTGGCTCTGGGCATGTTACACCTACATTGAAAGGCAGATGGGCTGGCCTGCGGTGCAGAGCCTTCTGCCTCATGAACAGGCGCTTATTGTTTCCGGCGTTGTTTTGCCGCTCTTGCTTCTGTGGTGCTGGCTGCTTTTTTATGGCCGGGGGATGGCCCTGTCGGATGAAGCGCAGGAGTTCCTGCGGCGGATGGACATGCTCACCTATCCCGATGACGAGGATGCCAAACGCGTCCGGGCCATCACGGACCAGTTGAAGGAACAGGCTGACGATTTGACCAATGCGGCGCGCTTTGCAGAGGAGCGGGTCGGTTCGCTGGTCAAGACCTTTGGTTCCCACAGCGAGAGTCTGAGTGATCTGACTGTTGAAGCGGCCCGGAATGCCGAGCAGATTCACGAAACCATGCAAAAACAGGAAGAGAGTCTGGACCGGGCCAATGCGGCTTTCGAACAGGCTCTCGAGCGTTCCCAGCAGTCTGTGAACACGCAGGTCCAGGCGCTTGAGGGAGCCGGTGCGCGCAGCGAAGCGATGGCGGATACCATTGCCGGGACCATCAACCGGGCGACTTCGGATCTGGACAAGGCGGTTCAGCGTGCCATTGACCGGACGGAAGAAGCCAGTGATCTGCTGAAACAGCATGCGGAGGATATGGCAGCCGCCGGAACCACGGCCGAGGTGTCCTGCGAGGCCATGCGCAACAGTCTCCAGCAGGATCTGGAGCTGATGACACAGGTGCAGGAGCGGGTGAATGAGGAGGTCGAACGCCACAAGAAGCTGATTCAGACACGCATGGCAGATGTGGAAGCCGTTCTGGCCGGTACGGGTGACAAGCTGGATCAGCTGCGTGAGCGCCTGGGTGAGGAAAACCGCGCCATGGAAGGCCTTGTCGGTGATCTCGGGGCGAAGGCAGACGGCTTTACCTCGGCCCTGCAAAGCGAGGTCAAATCGGTTCACCAGGTCTTCGAGGACAACACACAGCATGCCCGTGAATTGGCCGCGAGCTTCCGGACGGAAAGCAACGCCCTGGGAGATCAGGCCCAGCGCATTGAGGAAAACCTCAGGAGTGTGACGCGCAATCTGGCTGAAGCGGTTGCAATTGCAGGACAGGATGAGGCGTCGCGTCTGACAGAGGCGACGGCGCAGGCGCAGGAGACACTGCTGCGTGCGAGCCAGAGTATTTCCCCGAGCATCGAGAGCCTGCAGGAAGGCAGTGAACGCCTGAATGATCTGGCCGATGTGATTATGGGCGGTGTTGCCGAGCACACCCGCGAGATCAACCGGGTTTACAACGAGGCCCGTGGCAGTCTTGCCGAATACAACCAGGGCATTCAGGAACAGGCCCAGCTGATTGAAAACACGGCCGAGAAGGCCATGCGCCATACGACCGAAGTGACAAAGGTCTATCAGATTCAGACTGCGGCCCTTGCAGAGGGTGCCAATGCGGCCTCTGTTGCCGTGCGGGATCTGCGGCAGGGGGTCTTCGAGGAGATTGATGCCTTCCGCAGCCTGACAGATGATTACAAGGCCTTGCTGGAAGACACGCGCCAGACTGTCGACAGCCGTGTGCAGCTGCTGCGTGAATCAAGCCGGGATGCCCGGGATTCCGGTGATCGCCTCAGGCGCGAACTGGACAATCAGCGCAAGCGTCTGGAGCAGATGACCGGTGAAACGCTGGAGCGGATCGGTTCGATGGGAGAACGCGCGGACAAGGTGATCGCCTCCCTTGATTCCACTGCGGCCGGAGCCTTGATGAAATCTGCAGAACTGCTGACATCCCTGCAGAATCAGTCCGACATCATGACCTCTGCTGTTGAAACAGCACAGAGCGCCACGTCGCGACTGGTGGCAGAACTTGATCAGCGCAGCAAGGATGTCCGCCATGTGACGGAGGCGGCACTGCGTCAGTCCCTGAGCCTGAGGGAGGATACGGAAAGCAACAAGCGTGACCAGTTCCTGCGTTCTGCAACTCTTCTGATCGAGGATATCAATTCCTCTGCTGTCGAGCTGAACCGGTTGCTGGATGAGGAAATCCCAGAGGAATACTGGAAGCGCTATCAGCGCGGTGAACGCGGGATTTTCGCACGCAATATCCTGCGCAAGAAAGATCAGTTCACCATTCCTGCGATCAAGAAGAACTTTGAAAGCAATCGTGACTTCCGCAATGCGGTGAACCGCTATGTGGATCAGTTTGATTCCCTGATGGAACAGGCGCGTGATTGCGACAGCAATGATGTTCTGGCAGCAACCTTCATGACTGCCGATGTTGGCAAGCTTTATATTCTCCTGTCCCGTTCGCTCGGGCGGATGGAATAGAGCCTCTCCGGAGTATTTTTTTTGAGTGATACAACCAGTCCGGTTCGCAAGGAAGACAAGGGAGCAAGGGAAGAAAGCCAGTTTCAGTCCCTGAAAAAGGTTTTGCCCTATCTCTGGCCGGAAGCCAGGACCGGACTGCGCTCACGCATCGCGGTTTCCTTCCTGTTTCTGCTTTTTGCCAAGTTCAGCAACATTTCGGTTCCCTTTTTTCTGAAGGAGGCGATTGACAGTCTGAACGGCTATGAGAAGGGGGCCACCCCGACAGCGGAAGACAACGGAATTCTGGAGACACTGGGGCTCGGGGATATGGTCGGGAGCGGGACGCTGGATTTCATCCTGATCCCTGTCGGCCTGCTGGTGGCCTATGCCCTGGCGCGGACCGGGGCCATTGCCTTTGACAATCTGCGGGAGGGCACCTTTGCCAGAGTGGTGCAGAATGCCATTCGCAAGGTGGCCCTTCGCAGTTTCAGGCATCTTCACGCTCTGTCCCTGCGGTTTCATCTGGAGCGCAGAACCGGCGGTTTGACCCGGGCTATTGACCGGGGCACCAAGGGCATTGAATTCATGTTTATCTTCATGATGTTCAATGTTGTTCCGACGATCCTCGAAATTGTTTTTGTCTGTGGTCTTCTCTGGTGGCTTTTTGACTGGCGCTTTGGTGTTCTGCCCTTTGCGACGATCTTTGCCTATGTCTATCTGACCATCAGGATCACGGACTGGCGCATTGCCTTGCGCCGGGCAATGAATGATGCCGACAACAATGCGAACAACCGTGCAGTGGACAGTCTGCTGAACTTTGAGACGGTCAAGTACTTCGGTAACGAGGAATTTGAAGCATCGCGTTATGACAAGGGGATGGCCGAGTATGAGACTGCAGCAGTCAGGAGCCGGACATCCCTGTCCTTTCTGAATATTATTCAGTCGGCAATCATCTCGCTGGGTATGGCTGTGCTGATGATCATGTCGGCCTATGACGTGTCGGAAGGCAAGATGACAGTGGGGGAGTTTGTGATGGTCAATGCCTATCTCATCCAGCTCTCGATGCCGCTGAATGTTCTCGGCTTTGTTTACCGGGAAATCCGTCAGGCGCTTATCGATATTCACACGATGTTCGAGCTGATGAAGGAAAAGGTCGAGGTGCGGGACAATCCCGATGCGGCCGATCTGGTTCTGCAGGGAGGAGCACTGGAATTCCGGAATGTTGTCTTTGGCTATGATGAGCGAAGAACGATCCTGAAGGGCGTTTCCTTCAGGCTTGAGCCCGGAAAGACGCTGGCCATTGTCGGTTCCAGCGGTGCGGGGAAGTCGACGATCAGCCGTTTGCTTTATCGCTTCTATGATGTCAGCGAGGGGGAAATTCTTCTCGACGGGCAGAATATTGCGGATGTGACCCAGCAAAGCCTCCGTCTGGCAATCGGGATCGTGCCGCAGGACACGGTACTTTTTAACGAGAGCATCTATTACAACATTGCCTATGGCCGCCCGGATGCGACACGCGAAGAAGTCGAGGAAGCGGCCCGCATGGCGCGGATCCACGATTTTGTCCTGTCCCTGCCGGACGGGTATGAGTCCATGGTCGGGGAGCGTGGACTGAAGCTTTCGGGGGGTGAGAAACAGCGTGTGGCAATTGCCCGGACTGTTCTCAAAGAACCGGAAATCCTGATTTTTGACGAGGCGACCTCTGCACTGGATACTGCGACAGAGCAGGAAATCCAGACCAGTCTGGATGCCGTGTCCCAAAACCGGACGACGCTGATGATTGCGCACAGGCTTTCCACTGTGGTTGGCGCGGACGAGATCATCGTGCTGGATCAGGGGCAGATCGCAGAGCGGGGCACCCATGGTGAGTTGATGACGCTTGGGGGGCAATACGCCCAGATGTGGCAGAAGCAACAGAGCCGTCAGAGCGAGGCGGAAAAAGCTTTGGAGGAATAGAGCGATGACCCGTTCGCGTGACGTCAGCCGATACAGTGATCAGGCCTTGCAAAAGCTTTCTGATGATCTGATGGCCGGGAAGCGTCGCGCTCTGTCCAAGGCCCTGACACTGATTGAATCCCATGCTCCGTCTCACCGTCCTGCGGCTCTGAAGCTGATCAGCGTGCTTGAAAAAGGGCAGAGAGCCCCTGCCTTGCGGTTGGGGATTTCCGGCGCACCGGGTGCCGGCAAGTCAACCCTGATCGAAGCCCTCGGGCTTTTCCTGCTGGAGCAGGGTCACCGCGTGGCGGTTCTGGCTGTCGATCCCTCGTCCCGGCAATCGGGTGGCTCCCTGCTGGGGGACAAAACGCGGATGGAGCAGCTGTCCTGTTCCGATCAGGCTTTTGTCCGTCCGGCACCGTCCGGGTTTTCCCCCGATGGTGTTTCGCTGGGAGGCGTGGCCTTTCGCACCCGTGAGAGTATCCTGCTCTGTGAAGCGGCCGGTTATGACATTGTGATTGTTGAGACCGTCGGAGTGGGGCAGTCAGAAGCTGCCGTGGCCGATTTGACCGATCTCTTTTTGTTCGTTCTGTCTCCCGGTGCGGGGGATGATCTGCAAAACATGAAAAAGGGTGTGATGGAGATTCCGGACTGTTTTGTTGTGAACAAGGCAGACGGGGCACTGTTGCCCTTTGCCCGCAGAGCCGCTTCTGATTGCCGGGCCGCCCTTCAGCTTTCGGGGCATCGCCCGTCAGAGAATGCACCATCAGGCCGCCGTTCCGTTCTGCTGTGCTCCGCGCTGGAGAAGAGCGGGCTGGACCTGTTGTGGCAGGAGTTGCAGTCACTGAAGCAGGAGCGCCTTGATCTGGGCGCTTTTGAAGAGCGCCGCCTGCAACAAAGACAGCGATGGTTTGAAGAGGAGCTGCGTCATCAGACGATGGAAAAGCTTTTCACGAAGCTGGATGCGGCAGAGCCCGCTGTTGAGAAAATCCGCAAGGCTGTTCTGGAAGGACAGCTCGGACCCGGACAGGGGGCGCAGGAGCTGTTGGAGCTGTTGTGGAAAGAATGATCTGTGAAAGCGACCTGGGGTCGGTGTCACACGACAGTTCCAGTCTGTGAAATGATCTCTTGCGATCCTGTTCAGGGCGGCAGGGTCGCAGCACAAGGTTCATGCAAAAGGGCAGATTACCCGCCGGATTCCTCAAGCGGGGGAGATTGTCTCTGGTTCCACTGAGGGTTTGGGATCAGCTGTTCCGGTCTGATCTGTCTCCTTGTCTGCCTCCCTGTTCCTGTTCTGAACTCTCCTTTCAAAAGGTCTTCGCGGCAACCAGACGGCAGCAGCAGGCCGTGTAAAACTGGTTGCCGCGAAGGGACGTCTTCCCTGTGAAGCAGCAAGTGTTGCGACTTGTGCTTAAACCTGCCTCAGGGTCTAGTTGAGACAGTGGGGAACACAAGGAGGACGTCATTGGAGGTTGCAGGCTTACAAGTGAAGCGAGGACGCGTCGAATTCCGTGCGCCCGTGATTGCTGAAAACTCTGGAATCAGATGTGGACGTCGTGCTGTGGACAGGTCTTGTTACAGAGACTGTTTTCATAGGCCCAGAGTATGGCGGGAAAACTTCTCTTTGATTTCATAACCGGGGGAATTTGGTTTCAGACAATTAATCGACAGTTGTGTCGAGGGGATGTTAGGGAGGTATGGCACCCCTGATCCCTTGTTCCTTTCCTTTGAGAGATCAGGGGCTTCAGGTTAGAAATTGAGCGTTATTCTTGCGTAGATTTCGTGACTTTGCTTGTCGATGAAGGATGGCGCTGACAAGGGTTTGGCAAAAACCAGTTGTCCTCTGATCAGTCCTCCGTTCAAGCGCAGACCTGCCGAAAGGCTCTGAACGGTGCCCCGTTCATTGGGACTGTCTTTGTCTTTGAGGAGCATGCCGGCATCGTGGGTCAGAAAAAGCTGAGTCCCTCCGATCAGTCCGTCGAGGCTTTCGACGTCTGTTTTCGGCAGAGACCAACTGAGTTCGTTGCGCAAGTAACCTCCGTTGTCTCCAAAGAGATAACTGTCCTTGAAACCGCGTACTGTTGAATTCCCGCCGATCACAAGGCGTTCAAGTGCAGGCAGGGTGTCGGGACTCCACTGACCTGTGAATGCGCTGGTCCAGCCCAGTTTCTGGTCCTCGAACTCAAAGGGCAGATGGTAGCTCAGTTTGAGTTTGAGCTTGTCAAACTGCGGGCGAGGGGTGGTGCTGGTTACTTCAGCCGGGTCCTTGTCGGCACCAAAGAGCTCCAGTCCACGGCTGTAAGCCAGTTGCCCACTGACCTTTCCGCCAAGCAGCTCCCGGTTGTGATGAAGCGAGGAGGTTAAAATGGCCAGTTCTGTGCTGAAGTCCTGTTTGACATCATCGAAATAACCGTTGTGTTCTTTGTTGGTGAGTTCCATTCCGGCAACTGTTTTGCTGTTTTTGTCGTGTTGAACCACGCGTTCCAGTTCGACGGAATAGACTTTGACATCGCCCCTGTGCTCAATTTCGCCGGCTTTGCCGTGAGGAGTCTGGTAAAGATAGCTTTCACCGAAGAGAGTGAATGTCCAGTGAGCGTAGGGAATGGAGAAAAAGCCCGAGTAGTATTTGTCGCTTTTTCCCTTGGGCGCTTTGATGGCTGTGTCGTAGTCAAATTTCCATGAGTCGTTCACTCCCAACAGATTGTCAAATTCGAAGTGATTGGTCAGTTTTGTTTCGCCGGACACATCTCGTCCGTAGTTGATTATGCCTGTGCTGAAGCGAAAGGGTTTCCCGCGTTTGTTCGCGATGCGTACAATAACTTCATCGGGTTCCGCCCCGGGGAGGAGTTGAATCTTTGCAGAGTTTGAAGGAAGTCTGTTCATCTGTTCGATGCCCTGTTCCAGCAGATGAAGTTCTACAAGGTCGCCTTCTTTCAGTCCGGGAAAAACCGTTAGAAACTCGTTGCGCTCTTCCCAGTTACCATCTGTTTCGATCCTGACCAGTCTCCGCGGTTTACCATCTTCCCATTTTAGCAGTTCCACCTTGTCGTTCGGGTCATCGCCGAAGTGATAATCTTCGTGTTTTTCCATCCTGTCGATTTGCTTGGTCTGGATAAAATTCCGGATGGAAGAGGTTACAGCGTGCGCATTTGAGGACAGGGTAAGGGAACCTGACCTGCCCCCATTGAAGTGTTCCATTGTTTGAGTTCGGATTTTGACTTATTCCACCCGCGAATAAGGAGAAATCAAATGGGAAAGCAACGTCGTTACACACCAGAGCAGATCATCAACAAATTGC